>CAUQXI010000015.1:0-84695 GCA_963522145.1 uncultured Mesorhizobium sp.
CCTCCTGACCGCGCGGACCGTTCCCATGCTCGACAAGACCTATGACGCGAAAGCCGTCGAACCGCGCATTGCTGCAAGGTGGGACGCTGCCGACGCCTTCCGAGCCGGTGCTGGGGCGGCGGCCGATGCGGAACCTTTCACGATCGTCATCCCGCCACCCAATGTCACCGGCTCGCTTCATATCGGCCATGCGCTGAACAACACGCTCCAGGACGTTTTGGCGCGCTTCGAGCGTATGCGCGGCCGCAATGTTCTGTGGCAGCCCGGCATGGATCATGCCGGCATTGCAACCCAGATGGTGGTGGAGCGTCAACTCGCGCAGGGAGGCGTCCAGCGCCGCGATCTTTCCCGCGAGGAGTTCGTGGAGAGGGTGTGGCAGTGGAAGAGCGAGTCCGGCGGAACCATCATCAACCAGCTTAAGCGGCTGGGCGCTTCCTGCGACTGGTCGCGCGAGCGCTTCACCATGGACGAAGGCCTCTCGCAGGCGGTGATCGAGGTCTTCGTCACGCTCTACAAGCAGGGGCTGCTCTACAAGGACAAGCGGCTGGTCAACTGGGACCCGAAGCTTCTCACCGCGATCTCCGACCTCGAGGTCGAGAATCTCGAAACGGATGGTCACCTCTGGCACTTCCGCTATCCGGTCGAGGGCGTAGCTTACGATCCTGAAGACGTTCGCACCTTTATCACGGTCGCCACCACGCGGCCGGAGACCATGCTCGGCGACACCGGCGTTGCGGTTCATCCAGAGGATGAGCGCTTCCGCGCGCTTGTCGGCCAGCGTGTCGTGGTGCCGCTTGTCGGCCGCCGCATCCCGGTCGTGGCCGACGAATATTCCGACCCGGAGAAGGGCACCGGCGCGGTCAAGATCACGCCCGCGCATGACTTCAACGACTTCGAGGTCGGCAAGCGCCACGGGCTCGTGGCGATCAACGTGTTCACGGCTGACGCGAAGCTGACGCTGACCGACAATGAAGCCTTCCTCGAAGGGCTGGCGCGCGATCCGCTGCGGGACGGTGTGTGGAACCAGCTGCAGGGGCTCGACCGGTTTGAGGCGCGCGCGCTCGTGGTTCGGATCATGGAGGAGGGCGGCTTTCTCGAGAAGGTCGAGCCGCACCGCCACACGGTGCCGCATGGCGACCGGGGCGGCGTGCCGATCGAGCCGTTTCTGACCGACCAGTGGTATGTGAATGCGGCCGAGCTTGCGCGGCCGGCGATCGAGGCGGTGCGCGAAGGTCGCACCAGCTTCGTGCCGCGGAACTGGGAAAAGACCTATTTCGACTGGATGGAGAACATCCAGCCCTGGTGCGTTTCACGCCAGCTCTGGTGGGGGCATCGCATCCCGGCCTGGTACGGGCCTGATGGCGCGGTCTTCGTCGAGCGCACGGAGGAAGAGGCGCTTCACGCGGCGATCCAGCACTACCTTTCCCATGAAGGACCGATGAAGGCACTGGTCGAGGACCTGCTGGAGAACTTCCGGCCGGGCGAGATTCTTTCGCGCGACGAAGATGTGCTCGATACCTGGTTCTCGTCCGCGCTCTGGCCATTCTCGACGCTTGGCTGGCCGGACGACACACGCGAGCTTCGCACCTATTACCCGACGAACGTGCTGGTGACGGGCTTCGACATCATCTTCTTCTGGGTCGCCCGGATGATGATGATGGGTCTGCACTTCATGGAGCGCGAGCCCTTCGACACCGTCTATGTTCATGCGCTCGTCCGCGACAAGACCGGCGCCAAGATGTCGAAGTCCAAGGGCAACGTCATCGATCCGCTGGAACTGATCGACGAATATGGCGCGGACGCGCTTCGCTTCACGTTGGCGATCATGGCGGCGCAAGGGCGTGACGTGAAGCTCGATCCGGCTCGGGTGGCCGGCTATCGCAATTTCGGCACCAAGCTCTGGAACGCCACTCGCTTCGCCGAGATGAACGGCGTGGAGCGCGAGTCGTCCTTTGTTCCGGACGAGGTCCGTTCGACGCTGAACCGGTGGATCCTGACCGAGCTACGCCGCGCCACAAACGAGATCACCGAGGGCGTGGTATCCTTCCGCTTCAACGACGCGGCGGGCGCCGCCTACCGCTTCGTGTGGAACGTCGTTTGCGACTGGTATCTCGAGCTGCTGAAGCCCGTCTTCACGGGTGCCGATGCCTCGCTCCAGGCCGAGTCCCGAGCCTGTGCCGCCTATGTGCTGGAGCAATGCTTCAAGCTCCTCCATCCCTTCATGCCGTTCATGACGGAGGAGCTTTGGGCGCGCACCAGCGGGGTGACAGAGCGCAGCACGCTGCTCTGCCATGCTTCCTGGCCCGCGCCTGATTTCGCGGATGACGAGGCGGCCGGGGAGATCAACTGGCTGATCGAACTCGTCTCCGGCATCCGCTCGGTGCGGTCGGAGATGAACGTGCCGGCCGGCGCGATCGCGCCGCTGGTCGTGATCGGCGCGAATGCGGCGACGCATGAGCGGCTGGCGCGCCATGACACCGCGATCCGTCGCCTCGCGCGCGTGGGCGAGATTACCCAGGCTTCTGTCGCACCGCCGGCTTCCGCGCAGATCATCATTGGCGAGGCTACGATCTGCCTTCCGCTTGGCGCGCTGATCGACCTTGAGGCGGAAGGCGCGCGTCTGCGCAAGGAACTCGGCAAGGTGACCGAGGAGATCGCGCGGCTTCACAAGAAGCTTGCGAATGAAAGATACGTGGCGAATGCACCTGCCGAGCTTGTGGAAGAGGATCGGGAGAAACTCGACGCATTTCGCGCGACACAGAACAAGCTAGACCTCGCTTTGCAGCGTCTACGCGCTCCGGGCGAGTAGGATTTCCGACCTCAGGTTCTCAGTATGAGCTGCGGCGCTCCGTCGGGTGCTACTTTACCGCCGCAATGTTGCCGCGATGCAACGTTGCTTTTTCTCTGTTCATCTTCCAAGTTAATTCAATACGTTAGAACGCGCTGCCGCCACTTACCTTGTGGTTGAAGCGCTTGTCATACATCCGATGGTTGTATTTTTCTGCGCGTAGCGCGTCATCCCGCTGTGTCGGCCGAGCCGCCGGCGAAGATGGATGTTGCATATTCTTTTCGTCATCGGCGTATGTTGCTCCTCATGAAATTCTCGGGGGAGAACTCTTCCATGCAACGGCACCCACTGCGCCTCGCTCTCTTGGCCGGCACTTCACTCGCCGCGTGCCAGTTCGCATCGGCAGGCGGCTTTGATCGCGGCGCCGGTAACATCGAGCTTTTGTTCGACCCGGCCGCCGTGGCGACGGAAGCGGGCGTCATCTATGTCTCGCCGCAGCGCGAGTTGAAGAATGTGCGGCGGGCGGTTAGCTTATCGCCTCTTAGCCCTCGGCAGAGCGATTCAGTTGACGTAGGAGGCGACTATGCTGTCCCTCGCCTCGGGGCCAAGTTCAACCTGTTTGAACCAGTTGATTGTTTGGCCACGTACACGCAGCCTTACGGTGCCGATGCGGACTACGGTAAAGGTAATGCCTACTCTATCACCGCGACTCGCTTTGAAGTCGATTCTGACGAATTCGCACTGACTTGCTCTTACAAATTCGACGCGGGAAGGGGCGACTTCCGCATTATTGGTGGCGTGAGCTACCAAGAGATCGAAGCCTCTCTCTCCCGCCAGACGTTGCTTGATTTCGGCAATGAGGGCGAGGGTGAGTTCAACCTTTCGGACAGCGCCTGGAGCTACCGTGTCGGTGCGGCTTACGAAATCCCCGACATCGCGTTCCGAGCGAGCGTTCTTTATAGTGGTAAGTACGACTATGATGACCTTTCGGGAACTGTCGATACGACCGGCTTAGCAGGCGCTCCTCCAGCGGATTTATTCCCTAACTCAACGGGCGTTTACGACGTCAATGCTTCTACCGAGATCCCGCAGGCCGTCGAAGTTCGTTTGCAGAGTGGCATTGCGCCTGACACCATCGCGTTTGGTTCGGTACGCTGGCAGGAGTGGAGCAAGCTGCAATCCATTCCCATTTTTGGCGTCCGGAGCCCGGTCACTGGCGGCAATCCTGCATTTCCTGACTCGGAGGTCAGCTTCGATCCCTTCTACGAAGATGGCTGGACGGTCACCGCCGGTGTGGGCCGTAAGTTTTCCGACAAGTTCTCGGCGCTCGCCTCGCTGACCTGGGACAAGGGGACGTCCACCGATCAGGGTGTGCAGTCTGACACTTACAGCCTCGCTGTCGGCGGCTCCTACGCGTTTAACAACAATGTTGAATTCCGGCTTGGCGGCTCGATCGGCGTCTTGACTGGAGGGCGCTCAGATTTCCGCGTCGGAGAAGGCGACGACGCGAACGCGGTTTCATACGAGTATGATGCGGATGTCGTCTCCGCTGGAAGCGCGAGCATCAAGGTCAAGTTCTGATCCAAAAGGATACGGGGAAAAGGCCGGGCTTGCCCGGCTTTTTTTGTGGATGAAGATACCCCGTTTCCGCCGAGTGCCGGGCGGATTTGTGTCAATCGGGCAACACATTCTTTCGGCAAAACAGCCGAGGGTCTCGCAGGGTCTTCCCGCCTATATCCCGCCATAAACCCAGCGCACCCCGAAGGCCGTCTGCTGCTTGGGGGCTCCCCTCACAGCGCCGGACGGGCCCGCGATGAACGCGGTCAGGGACAGGCATGGACGCTCGCATCAGCCTTGAAGAACAGCTTTCTGGTCGAACGTGCCGGAGCACGGCTGGGCCGGATGTTGCCCGCGCCGGAAGGCGGGTGCCGCATGTTCAACCTGTCGCCGGTTTCTAAGCCCTTGCGCCGCTTCCTGCCCTTCTCGCTTGCTGCCTGCACCATGCTCGCCTCGGCGGGTGGGGCCTTTGCCTTCGACGAGAAGGTGTTCGACGACATCCCCGCCGCGGAAGCCAAGGCGGAGAAGTCGAGCCCCTGGGACGTGTTCCGCCTGGGCTTCTCGGCCTACAAGAGCGGGCACAAGGACCAGGCGGTGGAAGCCTACCGCTATGCGGCCGAGAACGGCCAGATCGGCGCCACCTGGAAGCTCGCGCGCATGTATGCCGAGGGCGACGGCGTGCATGAGGACGATCTGGAAGCCTTCAAGTTCTTCAGCGAGATCGTCGACCAGGACGTGGAACCCGGCAGCCGCGAGGAAAGCTATGTGTCGGACGCGCTCGTCGCGCTCGGCGACTATCTCATGCGCGGCATCCCGGGCTCCACCATCCAGAGCGACCCGGTGGCGGCGCAGGAATATTACATGCGTGCGGCTGCCAACTACCGCAATCCGGATGCCCAGTTTCAGATGGGCAAGATGTTCCTGTCCGGCGCCGGCGGCGTGAAGACGAGCGTCCGGCAGGCAGGGCGATGGCTCCAACTCGCGGCGGAAAAAGGCCATGCGGGCGCTCAGGCGACCTTGGGCAATCTGCTGTTCGAGAGCGGCAAGGTCGTGCGCGGCCTGGCCCTGATGACGGCGGCGCTTGAGCGTGCCGCTCCGCCGGACAAGCCGTGGATACGGAACATGCAGGAAGACGCCTTTTCGCTGGCCGATGAGGGTGATCGGCGCGAGGCGATCTCGCTGGCGCAGGACTTTCTCGCAAAAGGCATCCAGCAATAAAAAGCCTCCGCGTCTGATACGCGGAGGCTTTGGATACACCGTGTGCTTGAACGACGTCAGGCGTTCTTGAGGCGCGGCGACTCGTTCTTCAATTCATCGATCAGCTTCGATGCATCGGCCTTCGACAGGCTCTCATCGAACTCGTGCCCGGTCTCCTCGCACAGCGTCTTGAGATAAGAGGCCTGTGCGCCCGTCATGGGCTCATCGCCTGTCACCCAGTCCGACGGGTCCTTTTCGGCGTTCAATTCGGGTTCGACCTTCGGATTGGCATCGGCCATGAGAACAACTCCATTGCGGTTGTTCGCTGAATGTTCTAGCCGGCTGAAAGTTCCGGATCAGGCCGCGGCGACGCTCAATTCGACCGCCACCGGCACATGGTCGGAGGGCTTTTCCCAGCCGCGCACATGCTTCTCGATCGCGGCTGAGGAGAGAAGCCGCGCGGCTTCCGGCGAGAGCATCAGATGGTCGATGCGGATGCCGTTGTTCTTGGGCCACGCACCGCCCGTATAGTCCCAGAAGGTGAAGGTGTTCGGCGCGTCTTCGACAGCGCGGATCGCGTCGGTGAAACCAAGCGCCGATAGCCGCCGGAAAGATTCGCGCGACTGCGGCTGGAACAGCGCGTCGCCCGTCCATGCCTCAGGATACCGGGCGTCGATCGGCCCGGCGATGATGTTGAAGTCGCCGGCAAGCACAAGCGGCTCTTCGAGATGGAGCCGGGCCTCGGACCACCGCTCGAGGCGCTCCATCCAGCTGAGCTTGTAGTCGAACTTCGGCGTGTTGATCGGATTGCCGTTGGGCAGGTAGAGCGAGACGACCCGCAATGTACCTCGATCGGTCGAGAACACGCCTTCGATGAAGCGCGCCTGCTCGTCGGCCTCGTCGCCCTCCAGGCCTCGACGCACCTCGTCGAAGGGCAGGCGGGACAGGATCGCGACGCCGTTGAAGCCCTTCTGGCCGTGCGTCTCCACATGGTAGCCGAGCGCCTCGATCCCCTCGCGCGGGAATTGCTCGTCCACCGCCTTGACCTCCTGGAGGCAGACGATGTCCGGCCGGCTTTCGCGCAGCCACTGGAGCAGATTTTCGATGCGCGCCCGGACACCGTTGATGTTCCAGGTTGCGATCTTCATGGCGTCAAACGGAGAAGCTGGTGCCGCAGCCGCAGGAGGCGACGGCGTTCGGGTTCCTGATCTGAAACGACTGGCCCATCAGATCGTCCACGAAGTCGATGGTCGATCCGCCCATATAGATCAGCGAAAGCTCATCGATCAGCACCGTCGCGCCGTCGCGCTCGATCGCCACATCATCCTCGTTGCGGTCCGATACGAGATCGAACTTGTAGGAGAAGCCCGAGCATCCGCCACCTTCCACCGAAACGCGCAGCGCGGACTTGCCATCCTCGCGCGCGACGATGCGCGCGATGCGCCGCGCGGCGGCATCGGTGACGGAAACGCTTTTCATCGCTGTTGCTGCATCGGCGCCCATGATTCCGGCCCTTTCCGGCTGCCGGGCTTTGACTTGTCTCCGGCAGGCTGATCCATAGCTATGGAGCAGCCGGGCAGGTGTCAATGAATGCCGCTGCCGATGAGCGTCGGAGTGACAGGGGAATGGCGGAAGGGTTGGACGGGATCGGCTTCGGCTATCGCCCCCGCGCGCCCTATGCCTGTGACCCGGCGCAGTCTCGCGGACGGCTGGTTCCCGAACCGGAAAGCCCCACGCGCACACCATTTCAGCGCGACCGGGACCGCATCATCCATTCCACCGCCTTTCGCCGTCTGAAGCACAAGACACAGGTGTTCATCGCGCATGAAAGCGATCATTTCCGCACGCGGCTGACCCATACGATCGAGGTGGCGCAGATTGCGCGGGCGCTGGCGCGTGCCTTGCGCGGCGACGAGGATCTGGCCGAGGCGATCGCGCTGGTCCACGATTTCGGCCACACGCCATTCGGCCACACCGGCGAGGATGCGCTGGACGAGATGATGCGGATGTGGGGCGGCTTCGACCACAATGCGCAGTCGCTTCGCATCGTGACGCGGCTTGAGCGGCGCTACGCGACATTCGACGGATTGAATCTCAGCTGGGAGACGCTGGAAGGCCTGGTGAAGCACAACGGGCCGCTGACGGGAAAATATGCCAAGCCCGGCGATGTGCCCAAGGCCATCCTTGACTACAGCGAGGGGCATGATCTTCAGCTCGACTCTTTTGCGAGCCTTGAAGCGCAATGCGCGGCGATCGCGGATGACATTGCCTACAACACGCATGACATCGATGATGGCCTTCGTGCCGGACTTTTGACCCTTTCCATGCTGGAAGAGGTTCGGTTGACCGCCGAGATCCTCGCGGAGGTACGCCGGCTCTATCCCGGCCTCGATCCGGTCCGCACCGGGCACGAACTGATGCGGCGGCAGATTACCGCCATGGTGGAGGACGTGATAACGGCTTCCAGTGAGCGGTTACGGGAGCACGGGCCGCAAAGCGCCGATGCGGTAAGACAAGCCGGGCGTTCGCTTGTTGCATTCTCGTCAGGCATGGCGGCGCGCGAAAACGAGCTGAAGGCGTTTCTTTACGCCAACCTTTACCGCCATTCACATGTCATGGGCATCCGCCACCGCGCAGATGGAATCCTGCGCGACCTGTTCGGCCGCTACCTTCACGATCCAGGCGCGATGCCGGAGGAGTGGCGCAGCGGCGTGGAGGATGTGCCGCCTGGCGTCAGAGCCCGGCGGGTGGCGGACTTTCTGGCCGGGATGACGGACACCTACGCCGTCCGGGAACACCGCCGCTTGTTTGACCACACTCCGGAACTCGTTTAGGCCCGCGCCTTTCCACCCGGCCGCCTCGACTGCATGAAGGTGCGGAGATCCTGCATGAACCTGTTCGCCGATTTCAACGAGCGCATCATCCGTGCCGTTCAAGCGCTTGATCTGAAAGGCAAGGATGGCGGGGCGCTTGATCTTGCAAGAATCACGGTTGAGCCGCCGCGCGACCCGGCCCATGGAGATCTGGCGACGAACGCGGCGATGGTGCTGGCCAAGCCGGCCGGCATGCCGCCGCGCGTGCTGGCGGAGCAGATCGTAAGCGCGCTCGTGGCGGATCCGGATGTCTCTACGGCCGAGGTTGCTGGGCCCGGCTTCGTCAATCTGCGGCTTTCGCCGGCGTTCTGGCAGGCGCATCTGCGCGGCGTGCTTGCGGCGGGACAGGAGTTCGGGCGCTCGCGCATGGGCGAGGGCCGGGCCGTCAATGTGGAGTATGTCTCCGCTAACCCGACGGGCCCGATGCATGTGGGCCATTGCCGGGGCGCGGTCGTAGGCGACACGCTTGCCAACCTGCTGGCCTTCGCTGGCTTTGCGGTGACCAAGGAGTACTACATCAACGACGCCGGCGCGCAGATCGATGTGCTCGGGCGCTCCGCGCTCCTGCGCTATCGCGAGGCTCTGGGCGAGGAGATCGGAGAGATTCCGGCGGGGCTTTACCCGGGCGATTATCTTCAGCCGGTCGGACAAGCGCTTGCCGCAGAGTTCGGTCGTGCCTTGCTGGAGATGGAAGAGAGCAAGGCGCTCGCGATCGTGAAGGACCGCACGGTCGCGGCGATGATGGAGATGATCAGGAGCGACCTTGCTCTGCTCAATATCCGGCACGAGGTGTTTTTTTCCGAGCGCACCCTGCACGCCGACGATGCTTCGCCGATCCGCTCCGGGATCGCGCGCCTGGCCCTTGAAGGGCACGTCTACAAGGGAACCTTGCCGCCGCCCAAGGGACAGGTGCCGGAGGACTGGGAAGACCGTGAGCAGACCTTGTTCCGCTCCACCGAGGTTGGCGACGATGTGGACCGGCCCCTCGTGAAGTCCGACGGCTCGTTCACCTATTTTGCCGCGGATGTCGCCTATCTCGCCGACAAGGTGGCTCGCGGCTTCGATCAGCTGATCTTCGTGCTCGGCGCCGATCATGGCGGCTATGTGAAGCGCATGGAGGCGCTTGCCTGCGCGGTGACCGGGGGCAGGGTGGAACTGACCGTGCTGCTCTGCCAGCTCGTCAAGCTGTTCCGCAACGGCGAGCCGGTGCGCATGTCGAAGCGGGCCGGCGAGTTCGTGACCCTGCGCGACGTGGTGGAAGAGGTGGGCCGCGATCCGGTCCGCTTCATGATGCTCTACCGCAAGAGCGATGCGCCGCTGGACTTCGACTTTGCCAAGGTGACGGAGCAGTCGAAAGACAATCCGGTGTTCTACGTGCAGTATGCCTGCGCGCGAACGCATTCCGTTTTCCGGCAGGCGCGCGAGCAGATCGCCGGGCTTGAGCCGACACGGGCCGAGATGTCGGACGCCTCGCTGCAACTGACCGACGCGGGCGAACTGGCGCTGATCCGCAAGCTGGGCGAATATCCTCGCTTGATCGAACAGGCCGCCGGCGCGCGCGAGCCGCATCGTCTCGCCTTCTACCTTTACGACCTCGCCGCCACGTTCCACACGCATTGGAACCGCGGAACCGACGATCCCGACTTACGGTTTGTTAAGGTTACCCATCCACAACTGACGCTTGCCAGACTTGGGCTGGTGCAGGCAGTCGGGGACGTTCTCACGTCCGGTCTGACGCTGATCGGAGCGGATGCGCCTTCCGAGATGCGTTAGCGCTTAAGGCTTGACCTGTCACCTTTTGCCCACATTGCGCTGGTAGGCGCGGCGCCACCCTTGGCGTTCCAAGCGGGTCATCTTCCACCTGCTCGGAATGCCGGGTTGCCGAACCGAGAGCAGGTGTGGACCCTAAGGCATGGCATCAGGATTTCGCGAGCGGATCGACCGGCGCCCCGTCAGTGACGAGGCGGATCCCTTTGCCGATCTCGCGCGCATCATCGGCTTCGATCTCGGTGAAAAGGCGGATGACGGCGCCGCGGCGCTTGCGAATGCGCCTCGCGTCGAGCAGTCGCCGGCTCCGGAGCAGGACGAGGATTTCTCGTCATCTCTGGTCGGCGCGCAGCAGCAGCGGACGGAGAACGACTGGGAGACCGAGCTTTCCGACCTCGACTTCGTTCTCAATGAAAGCATGCGCTCGGTGGAAGACGCGCCCGATGCGCTCCCGGCGGTTCCGACTTCGACGGCCGCTTCCGGCGATGATGAGCTGACCTTCGACGACGATGCCTGGGAAGATGCGATCACCGCCTCCTTGGGGGAGGAAGAGCAGCACTCGGCACCTGTCGCTCATGATCTTTCCGACGTTTCGTCTGACGACCTCGCGCTCTACGCCAGCCTGACGGCGCTGGATGCTGAGCCCAATTCGGTTGATGAGGAACCGACGGCTGCGTTTAATACGCCGATCGCGGGCCTGCGCGATGAACAATCCTCCGCAGATCAGTTCCTTGATGAGCCGCTGTCGCTGGAACTGGAGGCGTGGGATCTCGAGGACGAGGATCAGCCTCTCGCCACCGATGCCGTTGAAGAGCTGAGTTCCGGCTCTGCCTTCGCACGGGAGGCCGGCATCCCCGACGAGCCTGCCGGTGTTGCGGTGCAAGGTGCCCATTCCGGCGAATGGCAGAACGAGCTCGATGTAGAGGGCGAAGCTTCGAGCCCCAAACTGTCTCCCTCTTCGCATGAGGATGATGCGCTCGACGACGCCTTGTCGCTCGGTCTGGATGCGTGGGCGTTCGACGATGAGGATCGTGAAGGCGCTCGTGAGCCGGTGGAGGCTCGGAACGATCAGGTTTTTGTGCCGTCCCAGCCTGTTGAGGCAAGGACATCGGACGCAGCCCCTGAAGATCAGGAAGGCGATGGGCTCGGCTCGCTCGAGGACGATGAATTCGAGCTCGACGACCTGCTGGCGCAATCCATCGAGCAGGAGCTTGTGGATGCGTGGGACGATGAGGAGCTTGCTCCATCCGCGGTGGAGCGCGGCGGTCGCGAAGCCAGCGCTCGCGATGAGGCCGTCGCTAGCGAGGATGGCGCGCAGGCTGCCGCCGATTGGTCACTGCGGCCTGCCGCTGCGCTGCCGGCCTCTCGCGCCTTCGAGGATGAGCTCGCCGCTCTTCTTGGCGACGAGGAAACGGGAGGTGTCGGCGTTAGCCCCCACCCGGTCGCCGCTCCTGATTATCCTGCCGCCGGAAACCATGAGACAACGCACCAGATCGCCGACGCCTCATTCGAGGAGATCGAAGAGCAGGTCGCGCGCGTCGATCATCCGGCGGTGACAGGTGCGAGCAGCGAAGCCTCGGCCGAGAGAACCGTTCCGCCGGCACATCTTGCTCCCGCAGAGCCGACGCGAAGGGCGGAAGCGCCAGCCCCCTCGAAGGCTGCTGCTGCGCCGCCTGAGGACGACGACCCCTTCGCGGCGCTGGCCGCGATGGCTGCGCGCTACCGGGCGGGGCGGTCTTCGGTGACCCCCGCCGCGCCGGCGGCTGCACCATCCAACATCCACGAATCGCCCAGAGCGCCCGAAACAAACGAGAACAAAGGTCCGGAACCAGCCATGAGAAACACCATGACGCCGCGGGCAGCCGCGCCCGAGATCGAAACAGTTCATGTGCCCGACTATGCACGGGCCATGCCCGACGACCTCAACATTCCCGACATGCCTTTCGAGGAACGTCGGGCGGGAGAGGCCGGGTTCGATGATCTGGACACTGAATTCGCCGATCTTCTCAACGAGATGAGCGACGGCCGGAGGGGAGCGTCAGCTGCTGCCGCGACGGCTCGTCGGAGCGAATGGGACGAGCCGCGCTTCGCGCCGCAGAGGCCTGTGCGGAACGATGCCGCGGGACCGCAATATCAGGCGTACACGGGCGCGGACGACGAGATCGAGGATAACTGGAACGTCGACGCCTCCGGTCAGCATGCCGGTTACGACGAAGCCGGGAACTATGACGAACGCTTCGATGACGAGATGTCGGATGATCAGGCGCCGGAAAAGCGCCGCTCCGTGCTCCGCAAGCCGGGAACCTGGCTTGCTGTACTGATCGGTACGGTCACTCTCGCGGGCGGCGCCGGCCTTTATGCGATGGGCGGCGGCTCGATGGGTGACGGAACTCCCGCGCTGGTGAAAGCGGATGCGAGCCCGCTCAAGGTGCGCCCGACCAATCCGGGCGGAGTCGTTGTGCCCAATCAGGACAGCACGGTTTATGATCGCGTCGCGGGCGGCTCTTTGAACGAAGCCGAGCAGCCCAAGCTCCTCGCCAACACGGAAGAGCCGGTTGATCTGGCTGCTGCGACGGAGGACGACCCGGTGACGGAAGGCCTCGATTTCGTCGGCGGCGATCCTGACGTCGATGAGGTCGCGGAAGGCGAAGGCAAGAGCGAGGACCGGGTCGCAGCCCAGGCCCCCGATGAGGAGGCCGGCACGGAAGAGGGGATCGCGGTCGCGCCGCGCAAGGTGCGGACCATGATCGTCAAGGCGGACGGCACGCTCGTTCCGCGCGAGGATGCTGCGGTCGAGCCCGAGGAGCCGGTCGCAGCCGTTGCTCCGGCCGTGAACGCGGCGCGGGATGCGCTCAAGAAGACCCAGGAAGGATCGATGGCCCGATCGGCTGCTGCTGCCGACCAGACCGCTTCGATCGCACCCGCATCGGCTGACGACATGCCCGCGGAGCCGGCGGATGCGACGGTGCAAACGGCGTCGATCTCGCCCGGCGAGTGGTCCATCCAGGTCGCATCCCAGCCGAACGAGGCGGCTGCCAAGGCGAGCTACGATAATCTGGTTCGCAAATACTCCGGCGTTCTCGACGGTCGCGGCGTGAACATCGTGAAGGCGGAGATTGCCGGCAAGGGGACGTTCTGGCGTGTCCGTGTTCCGGCCGGCAGCCGCGATGATGCCGCGCGCCTGTGCACCAATCTGAAGGCCGCTGGCGGGACGTGCTTCGTTTCGAAGTGACGTGCTTCCTGGCAGATCATCCCTCATGCCGCCGGCTTTCTTGGTCGCGGCGCGAGGGTTCCGCCCATCCGGTTTTAGCGGCCCGGTAGGTGAGCGTTTCGGGGAAATATGATGAGCGAATCGAAAGCCATGATCCTTGGGGCGTCGGGCAAGTCGCTCACGCCTGACGAGGCGGCGTTCTATCGCGACGAGCGCCCGTGGGGATTTATCCTGTTCGCGCGCAATATCGACGATACCTCGCAGATTCGCGATCTTGTCGGTGCCATGCGCGACAGCGTCGGACGCGCCGATGCGCCCGTCTTCATCGATCAGGAAGGCGGCAAGGTGCAGCGCCTGCGCCCGCCGCTTGCGCCCAACTATCCGTCGGCGAGTGCGCTTGGTGCGCTCTACCGCGACGACCGCGAGGCTGGTTTGCGGGCCGCTTGGCTGCTTGCCCGACTGCACGCCTTCGACCTGGCGCGGCTCGGCATCACGGCGGACTGCCTGCCGGTTCTGGATGTGCCCGTGGAAGGCGCCAACGATGTGATCGGCTCGCGCGCCTATGGCAAGGATCCCGACATGGTGATCCAACTTGGACGCGCGACCGCCCAAGGGCTGATGTCGGGCGGCGTTCTGCCTGTCATGAAGCATGTTCCGGGGCATGGGCGCGCCTGTGCCGATACGCATCTCGCCTTGCCGACGGTCAATACGTCGCGCGAGGAACTGGCGGCGCATGACTGGGCGCCTTTCGCAGCGCTGGCCGATCTGCCCATGGCGATGACGGCGCATGTGATCTATTCGGCGATCGACCCGGCGAAACCCGCGACGATTTCGCAGAAGGTTATCTCCGACGTCGTGCGCGGCGCGATCGGTTTCGACGGGCTCCTGATCAGCGACGACACGTCGATGAAGGCGCTGTCGGGAACCTTCCCGGAAAAGGCAGCGTCCATCCTCGATGCGGGTTGCGACATCGTGCTTCACTGCAACGGCGTGATGGAGGAGATGATGGGCATCGCCTCGAAGACGACACTGCTCGCCGGACGATCCCTCGACCGGGCAGCACGCGTGCTGGAACTCGCGGGACGTCGCGACGATGTCGCCGAAACTGACGCGCGGGCAGAGTTCTCCCAGCACTTCGACGCGGTCGCCTGACTGCTTGTAGGCGAAAAGTTTTTCCAGCACCTCGCTACACATTACGATGCTTCTGTTGGGTGGAGAAAGCGTCCTTCGTTCTGCAGGAACTGCGCGACCTGCCGGGTGCTTGAGAGTTGAAGGCGCCGAACTGTTTTTGCAGCACCTTCCAGCGGCGTTCATTGTTCCGATTCCGCCCTCTACCGCCCACGCGCCCAGCGCAGATAAGGAAGCGCTCGCAGCGATCGACCGCCTTCCACATGACGGCGGCGAGGGATAAGGCGTGCTCCGATGAGTCAGCAGTCTTCTGTCGCGCCGTCCTCGACACGCACCACCGCCGGCGTCAGCTTCGCAGCGAAGCTCGCCTTCGAGGATATCCATCACCAGTTCATCCCTGCCGCCGTGACCCTTCGCGGGGTCTCCGTCGTTGCCGAGCCGGGGCAGGTGCTTTGCCTGCTCGGTCCCTCCGGCTCGGGCAAGACCACGCTGCTGCGGATCGCCGCAGGCATCGAGGCGCAGACTGCGGGCCGCGTGATGCTGAACAACCGCCAGGTCGCAGGGCCGACGGTGTTTCTTCCGCCTGAGAAGCGGTCGATCGGGTTTGTTTTCCAGGACTTCGCGCTATTCCCCCATCTTTCCGTTCTGGAGAATGTCCGCTTCGGTCTCACGGCATTGTCGCGTGAGGAAGGGCGGAAGGAGGCCGGGGTCGCGCTGTCCCGCGTCGGACTGGAGCGTTACGCAGACGTGTATCCGCATGTCCTGTCCGGGGGCGAGCAGCAGCGGGTCGCACTTGCCCGCGCGCTGGCGCCGCGCCCCGCAGTCATCCTGATGGATGAGCCGTTTTCAGGCCTCGACTCACGCTTGAAGGATAGTGTGAGGGCCGAAACCCTCGATATCCTTCGTCACAGCCGCGCAACGGCTATCGTGGTCACGCATGACGCGGAGGAGGCGATGCGGATGGCCGACAAGATCGCACTGCTGCGTGACGGGAGGCTGGTGCAGACCGGAACTGCGCAGGAGCTTTACCTTCGACCCTGTGATCTCTTCACTGCCGGCTTCTTTTCGGAAATGAACACCTTCCGGGGAAGGGTCACGGGTGGGATGGCGGATGTGCCGGTCGGCCGGGTGCCCGCACCCGGACATGCGGACGGTGCACGCGTCACAGTCGCCGTGAGGGTGTCCGGCTTCGACCTTCACCAGGCAAGCGGCGATGTTCAGGCCCGCATCCTGTCGCGGCGGTATCTGGGCGTGGTGGAACTGTTTGATCTCGCCGTTGCCGGTTCGGAACTGCCGGTGCGCGTGAGGTTGCGCTGCGGCGCATTGCCGCCCGATGCGCGTGACATCTGGCTCAGGCTGCGGGAAACTGACGTAGTAGTGTTTGAAACCCGGGCTGAAAACGAATAGATGAAGCCCGACTGAAACATTTGGAGGAAGCCGGATGGGCTCTTTTTCGATCTGGCACTGGATGATCGTTCTCGTGGTGGTGCTGCTGCTGTTCGGCCGCGGCAAGATCCCCGAGCTGATGGGCGACATGGCCAAGGGCATCAAGAGCTTCAAGCGGGGCATGGCCGACGATGATGCCGCTGACGATGGTCGTACGGTCGAGCACCGCATGGACGAGCCGGTGGTGCGCCCCAAGGACACCGTGACCAAGATCTGACCAGCACTCCCTGCATCCTTTACTGAAGCGGAAGCACGGCGATGTTTGAGATCGGCTGGACGGAGATGCTCGTGATCGCGGTCGTGATGATCGTGGTCGTGGGGCCGAAGGATCTCCCGCAGATGCTTCGGCAGTTCGGTCGAACCACGTCCAAGCTTCGAGCGATGGCCGGCGACTTCCGCAAGCAGTTCGACGACGCTTTGAAGGATGCCGAGCTGGACGATGTGAAGCAGTCGATCGACACGATCCGCGGCTTCAATCCGGCCACTCAGGTGCGCAAGCAGTTGAACCCGTTCGAGCAGGCTGCACAGGATGTTCGTTCCGGCATCGACAAGGCGATGAAGCCATCCACGGCCAACCTGCCGGCATCCACGGAAGTGCACACGGCGCCGCCGCTCAAAGAGGGCACGGTGGAACGTCCTGCGGTGGAAACGCCTATTGCCTCAGCCGCTCAACAGCCTGACGTCGAACCTGCCGCGGAGGTTCAGCCACTGCCGGTCGTCCCGGTCGAGGATCCTGCCTTGGCCTCGCAGAAGAATACGGGGTCGCCCGCGTGAACGCCGTGACAAAGCGCAAGGAGGAAGAGGAGCAGATCGAGAAATCCTCGGCACCCTTGATCGAGCACCTGATCGAACTCAGGCGACGGCTGATCTGGTCGATCGGCGGCTTTTTCGTCGCGTTCCTCGTGTGCTTCTTTTTCGCGAAGCATCTTTTCAACCTTCTCGTCCTTCCTTTCAAATGGGCCGTGGGCTGGGCGGGGCTCGCCGATCACAAGGTCGAGTTGATCTACACCGCGCCGCAGGAATTCTTTTTCACGCAGATCAAGCTCGGGATGTTCGGCGGACTGGTGATCGCTTTTCCCTTGATCGCTTCGCAGATCTACAAATTCGTCGCTCCGGGCCTCTACAAGAACGAACGCAGCGCGTTTCTGCCTTTCCTCATTGCCTCACCGCTGCTGTTCCTGATGGGCGCGGCGCTGGTCTATTTTTTCTTCACGCCGATGGTGATGTGGTTCTTCCTGTCCATGCAGCAGGTTGAGCCGGGCAACGACATCCAGATTTCGCTGCTGCCGAAGGTGTCCGAATATCTCAGCCTCATCATGACGCTGATCTTTTCGTTTGGACTTGTCTTCCAGCTCCCGGTGGTCACCACGCTGATGGCTCGGGTGGGGCTACTTTCGGCCGACGGGCTCAAGTCAAAGCGCAAATATGCGATCGTGTTCGCCTTCATCGCGGCGGCTGTGCTGACGCCGCCGGATCCCGTTAGCCAGATCGGCCTTGCCGTGCCGACCATCATTCTTTACGAGGTCTCGATCTGGACCGCCCGGATGATCGAGCGCAAGCGCGAGGAAGAGCGGCTGGCGCGAGAGCGGGAAGATCAGGCCGAGGAGGCCGCGCTACGCGCTGCTGCCGCCGCCCATGGTGCCAACGACAGCACTCTCGGCTAGCGCATCGGACCTGTTTGGCCGGTTCGCCTCTGACGATCCCATCCGACCCGGTTGCATTTCCCTCATGCTCGACATCAAGTGGATCCGCGAAAACCCCGAAGCGCTGGTCGACGCGCTGATCCGGCGCGGGGCGTCGGACGCATCGGCCCGCTCGACGCTTGATGAACTTGTTGCCCGCGATGAAGCGCGGCGCACTCACCTCCATCGGCTGCAGGAGGCACAGGAGCGGCGCAACGCCGCTTCGCGCGAGATCGGCAATGCGATGCGCGCCGGAGACAGTTCGCGTGCCGAAGCGCTGAAGAGCGAAGTCGGCGAGATCAAGTCCTTCATCCAGAACGGTGAGGCGGAAGAACGCCGTCTCGACACCGATTTCCGGGACGCGCTCGCGGTGCTGCCCAATCTTCCGCACGACGATGTGCCGGTCGGCTCCGATGAGAGCGGCAATGTCGAGGTGCGGCAGTGGGGAGATCGGCCCTCGCACCCCTTCAAGCCGCAAGAGCATTGGGAGCTGGGGGAGGGGCTTGGCCTGATGGAGTTCGAGCGCGCCGCAAAGCTTTCCGGTGCGCGCTTCACAGTTCTGATGGGGCTGCTAGCGCGCCTGGAGCGTGCGCTCGGGCAATTCATGCTCGACCTTCACACGACCGAGCACGACTATACGGAAGTGCAGCCGCCGCTTCTGGTGCGCGACGAGGCGCTGTTCGGGACGGGCAACCTTCCGAAATTCGAGGAAGACCTGTTCTTCGTGCCTCATGCAGGCAGCCGGCTCGGCCTCATTCCCACGGCGGAAGTGCCGCTCACGAACCTTGTGCGCGAAGAGATCGTTCCCTTAAGCTCTCTTCCCCTGCGCATGACCGCGCTGACGCCATGCTTCCGCTCTGAAGCGGGCTCGGCGGGGCGCGACACGCGCGGGATGCTGCGGCAGCATCAGTTCAACAAGGTGGAGCTGGTTTCGATCACCGATGCGGAAGGCTCGATCGCCGAGCATGAACGGATGACGGCTTGCGCGGAAGAGGTGTTGAAGCGTCTGCGATTGCCGTTCCGCACCGTGATGCTGTGCACGGGCGACATGGGCTTTGGCGCCCGCAAGACCTATGACATCGAGGTCTGGCTGCCGGGCCAGCAGGCCTATCGAGAAATCTCGTCCTGCTCGGTCTGCGGCGATTTCCAGGCACGGCGGATGGATGCGCGCTATCGACCGGAAGGCGAGAAGTCGACGCGCTTCGTTCATACGCTCAACGGCTCGGGCGTGGCGGTCGGACGCGCGCTGATCGCCGTGATGGAAAACTATCAGGATGCCAGCGGCGGCATAACCATTCCTGAAGTCCTGCGGCCTTACATGGGCGGGCTCGAACAGATCGAGAGGCGACGCGACGTTGCGCATTCTGCTGACCAATGACGACGGCATCCATGCCGAAGGCCTGAAATCGCTCGAACGCATTGCACGCACGGTTTCCGACGACGTATGGGTCGTTGCACCAGAGACCGATCAGTCAGGATTCTCGCATTCGCTGTCCATCTCGGAGCCGCTGCGTCTGCGCAAGGTCGGCGACAAGCACTTCGCCGTGCGCGGAACGCCTACGGACTGCGTGATCATGGGCGTTCGCCACCTGATGGACGAGCCGCCGACGCTGATCCTGTCCGGGGTGAATTCCGGTTCCAACGTGGCGGACGATGTGAGCTATTCCGGCACGGTGGCCGGTGCCATCGAGGGGACAATGCTCGGCATCCGCTCGATCGCGTTCAGCCAAGCATACCGGTTCGAGGACGATCAGCGCGTCGTTCCTTATGAGACGTGCGAAAGGCTTGGACCGCCTTTGCTTCGGCGCCTGCTCGATGCGACGTGGGATGCGGGAATTCTTCTCAACGTGAACTTTCCCAACTGTGCGCCTGATGATGTCCGGGGCACGTCGGTTACGGCTCAGGGCAAGCTTGCCTATAATCTCGAGGTGGAGGAGCGCCGCGACGGGCGCAACTTCCCGTATTACTGGTTGCGCTTCAATCGCGGCCAGCAGGAAACCTTGGAGGGAAGCGATCTTCACGCCCTTCGCCACAACTATGTTTCCGTGACGCCGCTTCATCTCGACATGACCGCGCACGCCGTGCGCGATCGGCTCGCAAAGGCCTTGGCGTGATCGATGCCTCCGCCGACAGGGAGGGCTTTGCCGCCTTCCTACTGCGGCTGCGTGCCTCCGGCATCACGCCGAAGAACCTGATTGCGGCTTTCGAGTCCCTGCCGCGTCGCGCCTTTCTTGCCACGCAATATGCACCTGTGGCGTGGACGGAGCGCATGCTGCCGATCGATTGCGGAGAAGCGATCGAAGGCGTGGATCTTC
Organism: uncultured Mesorhizobium sp.; assembly: GCA_963522145.1. GTDB lineage: Bacteria > Pseudomonadota > Alphaproteobacteria > Rhizobiales > Rhizobiaceae > Mesorhizobium_B. Next base: position 19,965 of record CAUQXI010000015.1, read on the forward strand.
AGGCCATGGCCATCGCACAGCTTGCGATAGAGCCGGGCCACCGCGTGCTGGAGATCGGGACAGGCACCGGTTACACGGCTGCCGTCATTTCGAGGCTGGCAGGGCGCGTGCTTTCCGTCGAACGCTGGAGGCGTCTCGCCGAAGCGGCGCGGCGGCGGCTTGAGACATTTGAGATATCCAACGTTCACGTACAGCATTCCGACGGCTCGGTCGGCGCGGCGTTCGGGGAGGGACCGTTCGACCGTATCGTGGTGTGGAGCGCGTTCGAAACGATGCCGCGCGCCTTTGTGGATCAACTTGCGACGCATGGCGTGATGGTGCTGCCGATCGGCCCTTCTGACGGACCGCAGATGCTTACACGGCTGTCCAAGGTGGGAAGCCGCTTTGACAGGGTGGATCTCTGCAGCGTTCGGCTACAGCCGATCCTGAAGGGAGTCGCAGCCGTTCTCTAGGGGGCTTCTGCCCTTATAAAAAATCCTCGCCTGATCCGCATTGGCTTAACTGCGAAGTAAGATTAACGAGCTTTAATCCAGCCCATCATCGGTGTGGTGGGTTGGCGTCATGACGTTCAGTGTGTTGCAGAAAAACGGGCATGCCTTGGCGCGGGGTGCGGCGCTTCTGCTGATATGCAGCGCGGCTGCCGGATGCAGCACCAGCGCGGAGCGATTTGGCGTCGACGGCATGTTCACGGCCTCGACGCCTTCCGCAACCTCAACCGCGGCCTCAAACAACCAGTCGGTCTCGTCGCTACCGGCTGCTCCGTCGGGCGCGGTTTCGCGCTCCGCCATGGAGCCGGTGAGCAGCTCGCCTGTGACCCGCGGCAGCCTGTCTCCCGTCTCTGCCGCTCCGGTTCGCAGCACATCTCTCGACGCCGCTTCGGGCCAATCGTCCGAGAGGCCGGCCAGACGCACTGAAATCTCGGCGGATAAATCAGCCATGGGCGTCAAGCCGTTGGGCGAGCCGAAGCGCGACGCGCTTGCCACGAAGCAGCCGGCAAAGACCGCCAACGAACAGGTAGCGATGCTGCCCTCCGCGACAAAGATGCGTGACGGAAGCAAGTCGGTCAAAGGCGTTTATACCGTGGAAAGCGGCGACACGCTCAACAAGGTGGCCCAGCGCAACGGCGTCAGCGCGGCCGACCTCAAGGCTGCCAACAATCTCGGCGACAAGCCAATCAGGGTAGGGCAGGTGCTCGTTCTGCCCAAGGCCGGGAAGACCGCCGCCGGCGTTTCTACGCCGCCTGCACCCGCTGCGAAGCAGACTGCCGAAGCTCCCAAGGCTGTTGCCGCCGAGAAGCCTCAGGTTGCGTCATACACGCCGCCGCAGAAGCCTACCGCGTCTGTTCAGGACGTGGACAAGGATGATGCTGCCGCCCCCAGCGGATCGGGCATCGGCAAGATGCGCTGGCCGGTGCGTGGACGCGTGGTCCAGAACTACGGCTCGTCCGGCGGCAAGGCGAGCGACGGCATCGACATCGCGGTGCCGGAAGGCACGCCGGTCAAGGCTGCCGAGAATGGCGTCGTGATCTATGCCGGTGACGGGCTCAAGGAGTTCGGCAACACCGTGCTGGTGCGCCACGAAAACGGGTTGGTCACGGTCTACGGCCATGCCAGCGCGCTGAAAGTGGCGCGCGGCCAGAAGGTGACGCGGGGTCAGGAGATCGCGGTGTCCGGCATGAGCGGGACGACCGACTCGCCGAAGCTTCACTTCGAGGTGCGCAAGAACTCCGCGCCGGTGAACCCGTCGACCTTCCTTGAGTGATCAATCGCGGAGCGGCTTGCCGAGCCGCCCTGCGAGATCCTGGATGAACTGCCATGCGACGCGGCCGGAGCGTGCTCCCCGCGTCGTCGCCCATTCCAGGGCGTCGCGCCTAAGTTCATCCGGGCCGACTGCGAGGCCGTGGTAGGCCGCATAGGCATCCACCATTTCCAGATAGTCGTCCTGGCTGCACTTGTGGAAGCCGAGCCACAGCCCGAAGCGGTCGGACAGCGACACCTTCTCTTCCACTGCCTCACCGGGGTTGATCGCGGTCGAGCGCTCATTGTCGATCATGTCGCGCGGAAGCAGGTGGCGGCGATTGGACGTGGCATAGAAGACAACGTTCTCAGGCCGTCCTTCCACGCCACCCTCCAGTGCTGCCTTGAGCGACTTGTAGGAGGTGTCGTCATGGTCAAACGACAGGTCGTCGCAGAACAGGATGAAGCGGTGGGCCGCCTCGCGGATCAGTCCCATGAGGCGCGGGAGCGTGTCGATGTCCTCGCGGTGGATCTCGATCAGCTTGATGACAGGACCGTCCGACAGTTCGTCGCGCGCAGCCTTGTGCACGGCTTTGACGAGCGAAGACTTGCCCATGCCGCGGGCGCCCCAAAGCAGCACATTATTGGCAGGCAGGCCGCTCGCGAAACGCCTTGTGTTGTCGAGCAGGATGTCGCGCACGTGTGACACGCCGCGGATCAGATCGAGGTCGACGCGGTTCACGCGCCGGATGGGCATGAGCCGGCTGGTTTCGGCATCCCAGACGAAGCAGTCGGCCGCAGCGAAGTCCGGCGGCACGGGCATGGTAGGCGACGCGCGTTCGAGTGCTGCTGCGATGCGCTCGAGGCGTTCGAGGATCAGATCGGTCGGCTGAGGGTGCTGGGCATCAAGCATGAGGTTCCCCTAGCAAGAGTGCCGTGCGGTGGAAAGGCTGGCTTCCCAAGGTTGCAATGGAAGCATGACCGACTATAGTCCGCCACTTTCGCGGGGCGTGCCGGATGGGCAGGCCCGTGCGACCTTCCCATCCTTCAGGAGCTTGCCGCATGTTCGTGACGCCCGCCTTTGCACAAACCACGGGCGCAACCCCGGACGTCCTGATCTCCGTGCTGCCGTTCGTGCTGATTTTCGTGGTCATGTATTTCCTGATCATCCGCCCGCAGCGCACGCAGCTCAAGAAGCGCGGCGAGATGCTTGCTTCCGTCCGTCGCGGGGACACGGTGGTGACCGGAGGCGGCCTGATCGGCAAGGTGACGAAAGTCATCAACGATGCCGAACTTGAGATCGATCTTGGAGGCATGAAAGTCACCGCGCTGCGCTCGACGATCGCCGAGGTGCGAGTGAAGGGTGAGCCGGTGGCGAACCAGAACGCCCAAAAATAATCGCATTCCGGGCCAACTGCCCGCCTTAACACTGTTCGGGCCGACGCGTCCGGATGTCCGGGCCACGGAACCACACCACATGCTGTATTTTTCGCGCTGGAAGACGATCGGCATCTGGGCGGTCGTCGGGCTCGGCATCCTGCTTTCCCTTCCGAACCTGTTCTCCGAGCGTACGCTTGCCGCATTGCCGAGCTGGATGCCGAAGAAGCAGATGGTGTTGGGCCTCGACCTCCAGGGCGGCTCGCACATCCTGCTGGCTCTGGACCGGCAGGATTTGATCAACGAGCGCCTGCAGACCACGCGCGACGACATCCGCACGCTGCTGCGCGACGCGAAGATCGGCTATACCGGCCTGTCGGGCACCGGCCGTTCGGTGCAGGTGCGCATCCGCGACGCCGCCCAGGTGGAAGCGGCCAAGACGGCGCTCGCCTCCCTGACCCAGCCTGTTTCCGCGGGACTGTTCGGTTCGGGCAACGTCACGGAAGCTGAGCTGGATGAGCCGGAGCCCGGCCTGCTGCGCTTCACCTTGACGGATCCGGGTATCGAATATCGGGTCGGCACGGCTGTGTCCCAATCGATCGAGGTGGTGAGCCGCCGTGTCAACGAACTCGGCACGACCGAGCCGGTCATCCAGCGCCAAGGCGTGGACCGCATCCTCGTGCAGGTTCCCGGTTTGCAAGATCCGCAGCGGCTGAAGGAAATCCTCGGCCAGACGGCAAAGCTGACCTTCCAAATGGTGGACCAGTCGGTTCCCGTGCAGGAGGCCATCAACGGCCGCCCGCCGGCAGGCTCGACCGTGATGTACTCGACGGATGATCCGCCGATCCCCTATCTCATCGAAAACCGCGTGATCGTCTCAGGCGAGAACCTCGTCGATGCGCAGGCGAGCTTCGACCAGCAAACCAGTGAAGCGATCGTGTCCTTCCGCTTCGACGGCAAGGGTGCAGCCCGCTTCGGGCAGGCGACGGCGCAAAACATCGGTAGGCCGTTCGCCATCGTGCTCGACAACCAGGTGATTTCCGCGCCGGTCATCCGTTCTGCGATCCCCGGGGGCACCGGACAAATCTCCGGCAACTTCACCGCACAATCGGCCAATGATCTCGCAGTGCTGCTGCGCGCTGGCGCGCTGCCGGCGGACCTGACCATCGTGGAAGAGCGCACGGTTGGTCCCAGCCTCGGTGCCGACTCCATTTCTGCCGGCCAGTTCGCTTCGCTGATCGCGGGCATTCTGGTGGTAGGGTTCATGGTGCTCGCCTACGGAACGCTCGGCATCATTGCCAATATCGCGCTTGCAGCGAATGTGGCGTTGATCCTCGCCCTTTTGACCTTGCTGGGCGCCACCCTGACGATGCCCGGCATCGCGGGTATCGTTCTTACCGTCGGCATGGCGGTGGATTCCAACGTCATCATCTATGAGCGCGTGCGTGAGGAGCGGCGATGGGGTCGCTCGCTGGTGCAATCCCTTGACTCCGGCTTTGCGCGAGCGCTGGCGACGATCGTGGATGCCAATTTCACCACCTTCATCGCGGCGGTGATCCTGTTCTATCTCGGCTCCGGGCCAGTACGCGGGTTCGCGGTGACGCTCGCGATCGGCATTGTGACGACTGTGTTTACCGCCTTCACGCTGACGCGGTGGCTCGTTTCCATTTGGCTGCGCCGGGCCAAGCCGCGTGAGCTCCCTCGAGGCATCCTCAACCTCGTTCCGGCGGACACCAAGTTTTCTTTCATGTCGTGGCGCCGATATGCATTCACGCTTTCAGCCGCTCTGTCGATCGCAGCCTGCGTGCTCTTCCTTGCCATAGACATGAATTTCGGCATCGACTTCCGTGGCGGCACGAGCATCGAGATTCAGGCGAAGAGCGAGGCGGCGGATTCAGGCGTTGTGCGCGAGCAGCTTAGCGACCTCAACATCGGCGATGTGCAGGTGCAGGAGTTTGGATCGCCGCGCGATCTTCTTATCCGCATCGAAGGCCAGAATGCCGGAGACAATGCCGAGCAGAGCGTGGTCGAGAAGGTGCGGCTGTCGCTGCAGGACGACTACGAGTTCCGTCGCGTAGAATCGGTCGGGCCTACTGTGTCGTCCGAACTCGCCTGGTACGGCACCATGGGCGTGCTCGCGTCTCTTGCGGCGATGCTGGTCTATATTTGGTTCCGCTTCGAATGGCAGTTCGGCGTGGGCGCGGTGATCGCGACCGTTCACGACGTGACCCTGATGATCGGCCTTTACGTGGTGTCGGGACTTGAGTTCAACCTGACAAGCATCGCGGCGATCCTGACGATTGTCGGTTACTCGATCAATGATACGGTTGTGGTCTATGACCGTGTCCGCGAGAATCTTCGTAAATACAAGAAGATGCCCATCGAGGAGTTGCTCGATCTCTCGATGAACCAGACCTTGTCCCGCACCGTTCTGACGGGTGTGACGACGCTGCTCGCGCTGGTCTCGCTCTACCTGTTCGGCGGGGAGGTTATCCGCTCCTTCACATTTGCGATGATCTTCGGCATTCTGGTCGGCACCTATTCGTCGATCTTCGTGGCGGGGCCTTTGCTGATCCTGTTCCGGTTGCGTGCGCCGGCGGCTGACGCCAAGGAGGATGCGGGCCGCCCGCTTCCTCCGGCTGCCGCGCCGTCGAATGCCTGAAGAGGCGTTCTGAAGGATGTCGCAACCGATCGTGCTTCGGGATGCGCATTATCCCGGACGCTCGCCAATCGAGGCCTACGGCAATGGCGGCTTCCGGTTCGCCGGCATGTCCCATCGCGGCTCTATACTGTGCCTTCCTTCGGGCATCTACGGCTGGGAGCCAGGTGATCCGCTTGCACTGGTCGCCGAGGATTTCGCCAGGATGCTGGTGGAACACGATGCGGTCGAGGTGCTGCTGATCGGTATGGGCCGGGAGATCCGGCGCATACCCTCTGGCCTGAGAGAGGTGTTCCGCTCCAGGAACATCTCGGCGGACGCCATGTCCACCGGCGCGGCCGTCCGCACCTTCAACGTTCTGCTGGCGGAAGACCGCGCGGTCGCTGCGGCCATGATTGCCGTCGACTGAGGTGGAGGCGCACGCCTTTTCAGAAGCGGTGCAGAAGGGCGATCCCGACCGCTACCTTGCAATCCTTTACGCTCCCGCTGACAGGCGAGAGGCCTTGTGGGCGCTGTACGCCTTCGATCTTGAGATCGCCGAAATCCGCCATCGCGTGCGCGAGCCGCTGCCGGGAGAAATCCGCATCCAATGGTGGCGCGACGTCATTGCGGCGGGCGGTGAGGCCGGCGGACATCCGCTCGCCGACGCGCTCCTCGACACGATCCGCAACCATTCTCTTCCCGTCCAGGCGTTCGAGAACTATCTCGATGCCCGCATCTTCGACCTCTATGCCGACCCCATGCCGAGCCGCAACGACCTCGAAGGCTATTGCGGCGAGACAAGCGGCGCGATGATGCAACTCGCAGCGCTGATCCTGGAACCGGAAGCTGCGAGCGACGCGGGTGCCTTGTCGGGGCATGGAGGCTGTGCGCTGGAAATCACGCGCATCCTTCATCGCCTGCCGGCCGATCGTGCCCGCGGGCAGTGCTTCGTTCCGGTGGATCTGCTGGCAGCGGCTGGCATCACGCCGGAAGCCTTTGTGGTGGGAAACAGCCGGCCCGCGGAGCAGCGAGTTATCGAAGCGATGCAGGCGCTCGCCCGCGAGCACCTGGAAGAGTTCAGAAGCCGCGCCGCAGCGCTTCCCGCCTCCCTGCGGCCGGCATTTCTGCCGCTTGCGCCCGTTCCTGCCATGCTTGCGCGGATGGCCGCTGCCGATCAGCTCTCGGGGGGCAGGCTTAGCGGATTGCCGGCCTGGCGGCGGCATTGGCTGATATTCCGCCGCGCCGCGCGCGGCTGGTAAACGAGACGAATCTATTCAGCGGCTTCAGCGATCGGCTGCGCCACCCCAAGCCAGGTTCGGCAGTCAAACAGCGCGCGCCGGCAAAGCTCGCGTCGCTTGGCGGTGGTCTTGTCCTTGCCGCGCAGCCGCTTCCCTTCAGTGCGGGGGGCGTCAGAGGGCGGGAACAGGCCGAAATTGATGTTCATCGGCTGAAAGGAACGCTTGCCGGGCTCGTCATCCGAGACGATGTGGCCGCCCGTGATATGCGCGAGCAGCGCGCCCATGGCCGTGGTCGCCGGCGGGAGAGCCGCCTGCTGCCCACAGGCTTCCTCGGCTGCAAAGCGGCCTGCCATCAATCCCACGGCCGCTGATTCGACATAGCCCTCGCACCCGGTGATCTGCCCCGCGAAGCGGATAGCGGGCCGCGATTTCAATCTCAGCGAATGATCCAGCAGCGCAGGCGAGTTCAGATAGGTGTTGCGGTGCAGTCCGCCGAGGCGCGCGAACTCCGCGCCGGCCAGCCCCGGGATCGTGCGGAAAATTCGGACCTGCTCGGCGTGCTTCAGCTTGGTCTGGAAACCGACCATGTTGAACAAGCTGCCCAGCGCGTTGTCCTGCCGGAGCTGGACCACGGCATAGGCCTTTGTCGCCGAATCGTGCGCGTTGGTGAGGCCCATCGGCTTCATCGGACCATGGCGCAGGGTCTCGCGCCCGCGCTCTGCCATGACTTCGATCGGCAAGCAGCCGTCGAAATAGGGCGTGCCCTCCCACTGCTTGAAGGTGGTCTTTTCACCTGCGATCAGCGCATCCACGAAGGCGTCGTATTGCGCGCGATCCAGCGGACAGTTGATGTAGTCCTTGCCGTTGCCGCCGGGCCCGACCTTGTCATAGCGCGATTGGAACCAGCAGATATCCATGTCGATCGTCTCGAAGTGAACGATCGGTGCGATGGCATCGAAAAAGGCGAGCGCATCCGCGCCCGTTTCGGAGCCGATCGCTGCGGCAAGGGAAGGAGCGGTCAGCGGGCCCGTCGCGATGATCGTGGCGCCCCAGTCGGTAGGCGGCAGGCCGTCAATTTCCTCGCGACGGATGGTGATCAGCGGATGCGCTTCGAGCCGTTCGGTCACCGCGCGGGAGAAACCGTCACGATCCACCGCAAGAGCCGAGCCTGCGGGGATTTGATGCGCATCGGCCGCGGCCATGATCAGCGAGCCGGCCAGACGCATCTCGGCGTGAAGGACGCCGACCGCATTTGCTTCAGCATCGTCGGAGCGGAAGGAGTTCGAGCAAACGAGTTCGGCGAGGCCTTCCGTCTTATGCGCTTCCGTGCCGCGTAGCGGGCGCATCTCGTGGAGCACGACAGGCACCCCGGCCTGAGCCGCCTGCCACGCAGCTTCCGACCCGGCGAGGCCGCCCCCGATGACATGGATTTCGCGCATCGTCATGGCGCGGCGTTTATGCCTCGGAGCCTCCGATTGCAAGAAGCGCGGGGGTACCTCCAGATAGCACGACACCCGCCAGGGGAGGAGGTCCGGCGGGTGTCGCTATGGTCGGCCAGTAATCGGGAGGAGGATGAAAACCAGCCTATTCGTCGAAGCCAGGGAGGAGGACGGCTTCAACGAAATTCTTGATTTCGCTCGGATCAGAGCGACTTGCGGGCGACGAAGCGGATGTCGCCACGGGCGATGCCGAGGTCGTTCAGCTCGCGGTTCGACAGGCGGCTCAGCTCGGTGACAGTGTCACGATAACGGCGCCAGTTGCGGTAGTTCTGGATCAGGTTCATGGTCTTAAGCCTCTTTCGATCGTCTTTAGCTTTGTCTTGCTCTTCGGTGACAGGCGGAAGATAGGGGGAGGGGGATCGCGATTGAAGCGACGATGTTGCATGGCAGCGATGCAAGTGTGCATTGCAGCATTAATCGATTGTAAAAACGCTCACCGCATGAGCGTGGGCGTCGTTCAGGGAAGTCGAATTGGCAAGCTACGCGACACGAGTGAAGCAGGATATCGATGGCTGGGCAGCGCGGGGACTGATTGACGCGGCTACTGCCGGCGTGCTCCGCGACGATGTCGCGAGCGCCGAGCGCCGGTCGATCAGCTTCGGCATGATCCTTGCCGTCCTGGCTGGCCTGATGCTCGCCGCAGCGATCCTTATCTTTGTTGCCGCGAACTGGGATGCCATCCCTCGCCTAGCCCGGGTCGCCGGATTGTTCCTCATCATCTTCGCGGGCTATGTCGGCGGAGCCTTCCTGAAGACCAGTGGTCGCCACGAATTCGCGGAAGCCGCCTGGGTCGCGGCGGCGGGCGCGTTCGGGGCATCGATCGCCCTGACCGGACAGATGTATCACCTCTCGGGGGACGAGGCCGGGGCGATCCTGGTCTGGTGTCTTGGAACAGGGCTGGCAGCCGCACTGCTGCTGTCGCGCCCCCTGACGATCGGCGCGGTGGTGCTGGCCTTGGCGTGGCTGTTCAGCGGCAGCGCTGGCATCGGCGGCGCGGCACCCGTGCCGCCCGGATTTCTGCCGCTCGCCGCCGCACTTTGGGGTGTGTCCCTGCTGACAGGCAGCCGCACCTCCCGCGACATCCTTCTGCTTTCGGTGATCCTGTACTTCACGCTTCTTGCTTCCCGCTGGGAGCCGGCGCTCGTGGGCACGCTGATGGCGCTGGTCGGAGCCGCGCTTTTCGTCGTGGTATGGCGCTGGCCGGAAGCCTCCGTGCGTATGATGAAGGTCGGCGACAATCTTCCTGCGCACTGCCTGACTGCCTGCCTCATCGGGCTTGGAATCGTGCAGGTGGACACACTTGATAAGGGGAGCTTCGTGCTGCCTGCCGCGCTGGGCCTAGCGGTGTCCGCGGCGGCGCTGGTGATGGCAGGACGGCAGAGCCGCAAACTTCGGCGGATCGCCTATCTCGGCTTCGCGCTGGAAACGGCTCTCGTTTACACGGTGACGGTGGGCAGTATGCTCGGCACGGCCGGCTTCTTTCTCAGCGCCGCGCTTCTTCTGGGGCTCTTCGCCGTCATCATCCTTCGTGTCGAACGCCGAATGACCGGCATCCAGCCGATCCAGACAGGTGCCGTATGAACCGGGTTCTGATGGCCGCGCTCGCGGCTGCGCTGCTGCAGATCGGCTTCCTGTCGTGGATGATCGGCGCGCGCGCCTCCATCCTTCGCAATGGAACCGAAGTGGTGCTCAAGGTGGAGCCGGTCGATCCGCGCGATCTGCTGCGCGGCGACTACGTGTGGTTGGGCTATGAGATCGGAACGATCCCGGTCAGCCTCGTGGCCGATCTCACTCCGGAGATGACGGAATCACCTGGGGGCCAAGTCACGGTCCGGCTTGCCAAGGGCGCGGACGGCTTCTGGCATGTCGCATCCGCGTTTCTTCGCACGCCTACGTCGTCGCCGCCGGCGGGTCAGGTCGATCTCCGGGGTGAACTACCGGCCGGCTGGAGCCTCGCACCGGATGCGACGCTCAGCGTGAGCTATGGCATCGACCGCTATTATGTGCCCGAGGGCCGGGGGCAGGCGATCGAGCGGGATCTTCGCGTGCGCAGTTTCGGGATCCTCGTGGCGGTGGCAGAAGACGGCACGCCGCAGATCAAGGCGCTGCTCGACAATGGCCAGCCGCTCTTCGAGGAGCCGCTGTTCTGAGCTTGTGAGAGGGTTCGGCGATCCTTTGCCGGACCACCATCGCGGCGGGCGCGACGAGGCTCAAATTTCCTTTGCGCCACCTTGGGCGGGTGTTATAGAACCACGCGCTTTCGGGGCCGGTTTGTGGGATCGGCCCGATCCGAAGCGGGTGTGGTGGAACTGGTAGACACGCAGGATTTAGGTTCCTGTGGCGAAAGCCGTGGGGGTTCAAGTCCCTCCACCCGCACCAGGTCCCATCCAAGTCCCATTCTCGGGCAGAATTGATCTCCGCAAGCGAGGCCGTCGCGCCGCAGGCGGCACAGGGTAAAGAAGGCTGAACGATGCAAGTCACCGAAACGCTGAATTCCGGCTTGAAGCGTGAGATCAAGGTCACGGTTCCGGCCGGCGACCTTCAGGAGCGCTTGGCCAAGCGCCTGACGGATGCGCGCGGCAAGGTGCGTCTCAATGGGTTCCGCCCCGGCAAGGTGCCGCTTCAGCATCTCAAGAAGATGTACGGCAAGTCCTTCATGGCCGAGGTCGTCAACGAGATCTTGTCGGATTCGGCGCGCACCATCCTGTCCGGCCGTGGCGAGAAGGCTGCGATGCAGCCCGACATCAGCATGACCGAGGACGAGAAGGAAGCCGAAAAGGTTCTGTCCGGAGACGCCGATTTCGAGTTCAACATCGCCTATGAGGTGATCCCGCCGATCGAGGTGAAGGATTTCTCCGGCATCAAGGTCACGCGACCGGTTTACGACGTGCCGGAGGCAGACATCGACGAGCAGGTGCAGCGCGTGGCGGAATCCGCTCGGTCCTTCGAGCCCAAGGAAGGTGCTGCTGAGACCGGCGACCGCGTCACGATCGATTATCTCGGCCGCATCGATGGCGAGGCGTTCGCCGGCGGGCAGGGGAGCGATCAGCCGCTGGTGCTCGGCTCCAACCAATTTATCCCCGGCTTCGAGGACCAGCTCGTAGGCGCTTCCGCCGGTGACGAGCGTCAGGTCACGGTCACCTTTCCGGCGGATTACACCGCGGAGAACCTTGCCGGCAAGGAAGCCGTGTTCGATGTGACCGTAAAGGAGATCGCCGCGCCCGGCGAGTTCGAGCTCAACGACGAAGCGGCGAAGAAGCTCGGCATCGAGTCGCTCGAGCGGCTGCGCGAGGTGGTGCGCGGGCAGATCGAAAGCAATTTCGGCGGCATGACGCGCCAGAAGGTCAAGCGCCAGCTGCTCGACCAGTTGGACACCGAGTACAAGTTCGAAACGCCGTCCAAGCTGGTGCAGGCGGAATTCGACAATATCTGGAACCAGGTAACACGCGATCTCGAGTCTGCCGGTCGTTCCTTCGAGGACGAGGAGACGACGGAGGACAAGGCGCGCGAGGAATATCTTGCGCTTGCGGAGCGCCGGGTTCGCCTTGGCCTCGTGCTGGCCGAGATCGGCGAGCAGGCCAACGTGCAGGTGTCCGACGAGGAAATGCAGCGCGCTTTGTTTGAAACCGTGCGCCGCTTTCCGGGCGACCAGCAGCAGCAGGTCTTCGAATACTACCGGAACAATCCGAGCGCTCTCACCGCCATCCGCGCTCCGCTCTTCGAGGAGAAGGTGATCGACCACCTGCTGACCAAGATCGACGTGGCCGACAAGAAGGTCAGCCGCGAAGAGCTGATGGCAGACGATGATGCGCCCGCCTCCTCCGCCGGTGGCGGTTCGGAGGAGGCGCAGGCTTCAGCGGCCGAGACTGAGGAGAAGCCGAAGAAGAAGGCTGCGCCGCGCAAGAAGAAGGCTGCTGCAACGGACGAGGCGGATACCGCTGAGGAATCCGGCGCCCAGTAAGGCGCGTTTCGCGTAGCGTTAGAACGATGAGAGGCCGCCTCCGGGCGGTCTCTCATCGTTTAAAGGTGCAGCACCGCTGATCGTCCTCGCTGCAGGATTTCCGTGATACGCCGCGTCGCGGCTCGCTCAGATCAGCATCAGCCCCTTGAAGCTGGCATGGCCGTTCTTGCCGATGATGATGTGGTCGTGAACGGCGATCCCGAGGGGTTTGCCGCTGGCGACGATCGTCTTCGTCATGTCGATGTCAGCCCGTGACGGCGTGGGGTCGCCCGAGGGATGATTATGCACGAGGATGATGGCCGAGGCTGAAAGCTCCAAAGCGCGCTTCACCACCTCACGGGGATAGACCGGCGTATGGTCGACCGTGCCCTTTTGCTGCACCTCGTCGGCGATCAGGGCGTTCTTCTTGTCGAGAAACAGGACGCGGAACTGCTCCTTGGATTCAAAGGCCATTGCCGCGCGGCAGTAATCCAGCACGGCGTTCCAGCTCGAAAGCACCTCGCGCTTGAGCACCTGGCCACGTGCCATGCGCTGACCCATTGCCGCCGTGACTTTCAGGTCGAACGCGGTTGCCTCGCCGATGCCTTTCACCTCGCGAAGCAGCGCTTCGGGCGCGCCGAGCACCTCGCCCAGCGAACCGAAACGCGCAAGCATCGCCTTGGCATGGCCCTTCGTGTCACTGCGCGGGATCGAGCGGAACAGCAGTAGCTCGAGAAGTTCGTAGTCGGCGAGAGCGTCGGGCCCGGCACTGCGGAACCGGTCCCGCAGCCGATCCCGGTGACCGAGATAATGCGGCTTCTCCTCCGCCGCAGCAGGTAGAGGCGAGGGGACGGAGGGCAGATCGAGGCCGGGCGCGAGTTCGTCCATGTTCAGAGGACGCTCGGCAAGGAAGCCGTATCCGCGCTTGTTCTTCTGTTTCACGCGCGTTCGTCCGACTGGTTGTTACGCCTTGCTGCTTGGCAGGCCGGGTGCGTCGAGGCCGGCGGCAGACAGCGTGAACACTTCGCAGCCGTTATCCGTCACGCCTACCGAATGCTCATATTGCGCCGAAAGGGAGCGGTCGCGGGTGACCGCGGTCCAGCCATCTGCCAGAACCTTCACATGCGGACGGCCGAGATTGATCATCGGCTCGATGGTGAAGATCATGCCCGGGCGCATTTCGACGCCTTCATGGGCGCTGCCGTAATGAAGGATGTTCGGCGCGTCGTGGAAGACCTGGCCCACACCATGGCCGCAGAAATCCCGCACGACGGAGCAGCGCTCGCTCTCGGCATAAGACTGGATCGCGGCGCCGATGGCGCCTGTTCGCGTACCGGGGCGCACCGCTGCCACGCCGCGCATGAGGCATTCATAGGTGACCTCAAGCAGCCGTTCGGCTGCGCGCTTGACGGGGCCGACGGGGTACATGCGGCTTGCATCGCCGTGCCATCCGTCGAGAAGAAAGGTCACATCGATGTTGACGATATCGCCCTCCTTCAACGGCTTGTCGTCCGGAATGCCGTGGCACACGACATGATTGATCGATGTGCAGGTGGATTTGGTGAAGCCGCGGTAGTTCAGGGTCGCGGGCGGAGCGTTGTGGTCCATGCCATATTCAAACACGAAACGGTCGATCGTGTTCGTCGTGACGCCGGGCGCGACGATCGAGGCTAACTCATCGAGGCATGAAGCGGTCAGCCGGCTCGCGCGGCGCATGCCCTCAAAGCCCTCCTCGTCATAGAGACGGATCTGACCGGTGTTCTTCAGCGGCGCCACCGCTGCGTCGACATAGCTGACCATCGAAAAATCGTCCTTTGGCGGCAGCGCCGCTTCCGCCCCGTTGTGGCATCGCGAGGCGGCGTCTTCAAGGAGTGCTGCGACACTGCCGCGCCATGAGATGCTGCAGAAACGACAAGGGCCTCCCGGAGGAGGCCCCTGCATGCTCGTTGCGACCGACGCGTTCAATGTGCTGCGACCAGCTCCTTCACGTGCATCTCGTGCCCTTCGAGCGTGGGCAGCGTCTTCTTGGCGAAAGCCACCACGCTCTCGTCGTCGCCTGACCCCGCATAGGTACGGAACAGCGCCACCGCTTCCATGTGGGCTGCCGCCTGCATGTCGATGTAAAGCATTTGGAAGTCGTCGCCCTGCGCGGCATCGAGCTGCTTCAGCATCGCGGCGTGCTTGGGCGCGAGCTTGGATGCCTCGGCCGTCTTGCCGCCCTTGTCGAGCGCCGCCTTCAGCTCATCGCCAGCCTTGGTATGGTCGGCGATCATCTGGCCTGCAAAGGTCTTTACATCGGCGCTGGGCGCCTTCTGCTCCGCCATCTTGCTCGACTGAATCTCGAACTCGTTCGAGCTCATCACCGTTTTTGCAAAGTCGGGCGTGGCCACTGCATAGATCGGCTTGGCCGCATCCGCCGGCGCGGCCGATTTTTCAGCTGCGAAGGCAGTACCCGCGACTAGCACCGCCGCGAGCGTCAAAGTCAATTTCTTCATTGTCGTTTTCCTTGATCGGACTTGTGGGGTGCGGTCACTTTGCCTTCGTGAAGGCCTTTTTCAGATCGGCCACCGCCATGTCAGTCGCTTCCTTGGCCTGCGGAACGACCTTGCCCATACCGAAGAACTCGTGCGTCACGCCCGGTACCGTCTTGGTGTTGACGGTTACGCCGGCGGCCTTGAGCTTCTCCGCGAACATTTCCGTTTCCGAGTGCAGCGGATCGATCTCCGCGGCGATCACCGTTGCAGGCGGGAGCCCGGCTAGATCGCTGCGACCGACGAGGTTGATGCGGGGGTCCGCTGTCTCATCCTTCGACTTGAAGACATGACCCACGAACCAGTCGAGATCCGGCGTGCTGAGCGGCATCGCGTCGGCATTCTCCTTCTTGGAGGGCGTGTTCATGTCGTTGCTGGCGATCGGATAGACGATGAGCTGATGAACTGGCATAGTCGCCTTCATCTCCTTGGCCATCAGCGCGACATTGGCAGCCAGATTGCCACCCGCGCTTTCGCCGGCCACTGCGATACGCGAGGCGTCGCCATTCATCGTGTGGATGTTCTCCACGACCCAGCTATAAGCGTTCCAGGCATCCTCGTGCTGCGCCGGGAACTTGCTTTCCGGCGCGTGGCGGTAGTCCACGGAGAT
This sequence comes from uncultured Mesorhizobium sp., assembly GCA_963522145.1. Lineage (GTDB taxonomy): Bacteria > Pseudomonadota > Alphaproteobacteria > Rhizobiales > Rhizobiaceae > Mesorhizobium_B. The sequence goes on from CAUQXI010000015.1 coordinate 35,537, forward strand.
CACGAGCGCCTTAGCGCCAAGGGAAAGCGCGCGCGGCGTGGAGTCATAAACGTTGATGTCGGCGATCACCCAGCCGCCGCCGTGGTAATACACGATCACGGGGAAGGGGCCTTCACCGCTGGGGATATAGGCGCGAGCGGGGAGGTTGCCGTTCGCGGTCGGGATCGAGAAGTCTTTCGTCTTCACATCCGCTTCCGGCTTTGACGAAATCTTCTTGTCGCGCTGGACGCCCTTAGCAGCGTCGGCAGGGCTGGCCTGCATACGTGCCTCGGGTACCGACAGGGTGTGGATGGGCTTTGCTTCCAGGCTCTTCAGCTTGTCCAAGACCTGCTGCATCTCAGGTGCCGGCTTTGCAGTCTCGGCGAAGGCGGGGATGGAGGCGGTGGATAGCAGAACCGCTAGCGCGAGACAGGCCCGCCTTGAGATGGTGGTCATAGGAAACTCCTGTTGAATGGAGCCCTTGAACCGGGGTGGAAAACGAAGGTTCCTCTTCGCGCAGCCAGATCGCTAAACGATTTCAATCATCTGGGTCACATGTCCGTGACGGTTCATGGACGCCACCGCGCAAATAGCGCGGCTGCTCGCTCTCCGGGTTTGCCGCAGAATGAACGGGTATGGCTACATCAGTGCCGAGTGAAAAATGCTGGTACGCCCAAGGGGAATCGAACCCCTCTCTCCACCGTGAAAGGGTGGCGTCCTGACCGATAGACGATGGGCGCTTAGCCAGCGGCGCGGTTTATAGAGAGGATGTTTGCGCGGGGCAACCGCCATTCGGTCGCGCGGCGCAGGTTTCTGCGAAGCTTAGCCGCGCCGGCTGCAGCGCCAGTTCCAGTCACGCTCCGGGCCGAGATCGACGTGGACCGAAGCCGTATGGCAGTAGGTACCGACACCACCGCGTCCCTGCAAGGAACGGAAGTAGCGCGCCAGCTCCCATTTGCTGACACCGGCGATCTGCACGTCCGCCGCCGCGCAGAACATGTGCATCGACTTCTTCGCGCCGTTGACCTTCTTGTTGTAGCTCGGGCTGCGATAGCCGGATGTGACCATGATCTTGCGGCCGAAGTGGCTTTCCGCGTTGCGCAGCACGTTGACCAAGCCGGGCTTGAGGCAGGCCGTATCGACGGTTTCCCGCTGTTTCAGGAGGCCGTTGGGCGCGAGCCGCGCCATTCCGCCGGCCGATGCAAGCTGCACACCGCCGACCTCATCCTCATTGAGATCGATGTCGCTGTTATCGTCGAGACCCGACTTCCGCTTGATCTCGAAAAGGGCCGACTGGCGCACGCCGGGCAGGGCGGTTCCGTTGCCCCATTCCATGGAGGTGCTTGCCTTGGCGAGGATCGGCTTTTCGGCGGCATCAAGATCAATGATCGGCTTGCTCTTTGCTGCTGCCTCTTTCGGCAGTGTGTCGCCGGCCGAACTTTGCGCGTCGGCGAGACGTTTCACCGATCCGACCACGACAGGTGCAGCCGCGCTGCCATTATTGAAGAAGCCGGAAAGAAAGGCCTGCTTCTTCCGGTCCACCAACTCCGCCGACTGCACGGACGCCTCGACCGGCGGTGCGTTCTCCGCAGCACCTGCCTTGTTCAAGGGCTCCGCCGCGATCTCCAACTGAGTCGCGGTGTTTGTTGCCACCTTCTGAGCGGGAGACTTTTCATCGGGCTTGGACGCAACTGCCGCAGCCAGGCTCTTATTCGGCTCTGCATATGCTTCAGCCTGTTCGGTACCGCTGGCCTCCTGAACCGTTCCGGCTTCGGCATCCACCGCGCTCAGCGATGCGGCGCCAGAGTAGTGGGAGGAGTTCAGCTCGACCTGCGGATCAGTGGCCGAGGTGCAGGAGGCGAGGAGCGTTGCAAGCAGCGACGCCAAAACGGTTCGCGAAAGGCCGGCTTGAATGGCGAAGCACCCTGGTTTCAAGCGGAACCCCTCTGCGCGTCTGTTCCCGCCAGCCATGCATGAAGCATCGACCACGGGCCTTCGTTTCGCATCAGATTCCCACCGCTCAGGCCGGGAATCACCCCTCTCGACACTTGGCCGATGATAGGTGAGCTAGAAGGCGATTAAGGCGACTTCGTGTTGGTTCCGTCACTATTCCGCCAGGATTGTTTTCCGTCACGCTACGCCTCAGGCGCGGACGCGAACATACTCCCCGGGCGCATCGGCAAGCACCGGGGTATTCTCGCCGGGCTGGCGTGCATCGACCTTCTTAACCGAGTGCTTCTCGATCCAGGTCTGCCAGTGGGGCCACCACGAGCCGGGATGCTCATCCGCTTGAGCGATCCAATCCTCGAACCCGCCCTTTGGCTTATGCCCGGTCCAGAACTGATACTTGCTTGCAGCAGGCGGGTTGACCACACCGGCGATGTGGCCAGAGCCGGCGACCACATACTCGACCTTGCCTCCGAAATACCGGCAGCCGCCGAACACCGAGCGCGCCGGCGCGATATGGTCCTCCCGCGTTGCGAGATTGAAGACTGGAATCTTGATGTCCTTCAACGACACGACGCGTCCGCCGAGGCGCATCTCTCCCTTGGACAGGCGGTTATCGAGATAACAGTTGCGGAGATAGAAGGAGTGGTTGGCGGCTGCCATCCGCGTGGCATCCGAGTTCCAGAACAAGAGGTCGAAGGGAAGCGGATCGCGGCCGCGCAGATAATTGTTGACCATGTAGGGCCAAATCAGGTCGCCCGCGCGCAGCATGTTGAAGGCGCTCGCCATGCGGCTGCCTTCCAGATAGCCAGTCGCGCTCATTGTTTTTTCAAGCGCGGCGATCTGTTCCTCATCGGCGAAGACCTTCAGGTCGCCCGCATGGGTGAAATCCACCTGGGTCGTCAGGAAGGTGGCCGAGCGGATGCGCCTGTCCTTGTCCTGCGCCATCAAGGCCAGAGCCGCGGCAAGCAGCGTTCCGCCGACGCAGTAGCCCACAGCGTTCACCTTGCGCTCACCTGTCGCCGCCTCGATCGTGTCCAGCGCAAAGCGAAGCCCGTGCTCGATATAGGCTTCCCAGGCCATCGCCGCGTGACGCTCGTCGGGATTGACCCAGGAGATCACGAACACCGTATGGCCCTGCTCCACGGCCCAGCGGATGAACGACTTCTTCGGGTTGAGGTCGAGGATGTAGAACTTGTTGATCCAGGGCGGGCAGATCAGCAGCGGGCGCTTCAGCACCGTGGGCGTTGCAGGGTCGTACTGGATGATCTCGGCCAGATCGTTGCGGGCCACAACCTTGCCGGGCGTGATCGCGAGGTCGCGGCCGACCTCGAAGCTGGATTGATCGGCCTGGCGCAGGCGCAGCTCGCCTTTTCCCGAAGCGATGTCCTCGGCCAGCATCTTCATGCCGCGCACGAGATTCTCGCCGTTGCTTTCCATGGTTTCGCGGAAAAGCTCGGGATTGGTCAGGATGAAGTTGGATGGCGAGATCGCGGCGGTAACCTGGCGGACATAGAAGTCGGCCTTTTGACGCGTGTCCGGATCAAGCCCGTCGGCATGCTCGACGAGCCCGGCCGCCCAGCGCGAGGTGACGAGATAAGCCTGCTTGAGGAAATCGAACAGCGCGTTTCGTGCCCATTCCGGATCCTGAAAGCGCTTGTCGCCGGGCGCCGCGGAGACGGGATCGGCGAGCGCACCATCTCCTCCGCCGAGCTTCTGCGCCGTGCCGGCCCAGATCGTCATAAAGCCCGAAAATAGTCGGGTCTGCGCTTCGAAGGCGCGGGCAGGGTCGCCAAGCCAGTATTCGGTCAGCTTCGAGAAGGTCTTGACCATGTCGCTGGCGGGCTCGCCTCCCCCAGGCGGAGCCTTGCCATTCCGGCGGGGCTCGGCCCATGCCGCCGCGGCCTTGCCGATCTGTTCAAGCGCCTGCGCCATGTTCAGGGCGAAGCGATCGGGATCCTTCACAAGATACTGCTCGACCCCTGAAACGGCTTCCTCCGCCGCCGGCTCGGATCGGCAAGTCTCGGCCATCGAACAATTCCTCCCGAACCCGATGTTGACACAGTATCGTGTGAGGAAGGATAGGGTTCAATAGTGGTTCTTTTTGAGGTCGGCGATGCAAACGGTTCGTGCATTCCTGGGGGGCGTGTGCTTGGCCATGCTCGCTGCCGCCGCCGGCTGCTCCTCGATCGCCGCCGACGATCTTGCGGCCGCTGATCCGATGGGCGCGACCAACACCGGCACCTACCCCAACCTCAACATTGCTCCGCCGGTGGCGGCCAGGCAGTTGACAGAAGAAGAAAAGGCAACGCGGCTTGCCTCGCTGAACGGGGCCAAGGGCCGGCAAGCCGCGCCGCGGGGTGCAACCAGGACGCGATCGCCCGAGGAACTTCGGCGGATCGCGCGCAGTCATGGGCAGGATACGCTGAACGCCATTTCCGGCGAGTAGGCCGGGCCGGGGTCATGAGCTGGCATCCGCCTAGGCTTCAGGAACAAGTTTGCTGCAAAGCGCAGGATCGACAGGTCGTCTGCGAATTTTTTCGGGAGCGCTTCAATGGAAGAGTTTCACAAGGTCCGGCGGCTTCCGCCCTATGTTTTTGAGCAGGTTAATCGCCTCAAGGCCGGCGCACGGGCGCGGGGCGCCGACATCATCGATCTTGGCATGGGCAACCCGGACCTGCCGACACCCAAGAGCGTCGTCGACAAGCTATGCGAAGTGGTGCGTGACCCTCGCACCCATCGTTACTCCTCTTCGCGAGGCATTCCGGGACTGCGGCGTGCGCAGGCCAATTATTATGCGCGCCGCTTCGGTGTGAAGCTCGATCCCGACCGCCAGGTCGTTGCCACGCTGGGCTCGAAGGAAGGTTTCGCCAACATGGCGCAGGCGATCACCGCGCCCGGCGACGTGATCCTCTGTCCTAACCCCACTTATCCGATCCACGCCTTCGGCTTCATCATGTCGGGCGGCGTGCTGCGCTCGATCCCGGCCGAGCCGGATACGAATTTCATCCCCGCGCTGGAGCGCGCTGTGCGGCACTCGATCCCCAAGCCGCTCGCCCTGATCCTCAACTACCCATCCAATCCCACGGCGCTGGTTGCTGACCTCGACTTCTACAAGGACGTGGTGGCGTTCGCGAAGAAGCACGACATCATCGTGCTGTCCGACCTCGCTTATGCCGAAATCTATTTCGATGGCGCGCCGCCTCCGTCGATTCTTCAGGTGCCAGGGGCGATCGATGTGGCCGTCGAGTTCACCTCCATGTCGAAGACATTCTCTATGCCGGGCTGGCGCATGGGCTTTGCTGTTGGCAATGAACGGTTGATCGCGGCGCTGACCCGCGTGAAGTCCTATCTCGATTACGGTGCGTTTACGCCGATCCAGGTGGCGGCGGCGGCGGCGCTCAATGGCGACGGCTCCGACATCGCCGAGGTACGCGACATCTACCATCGCCGCCGCGACGTAATGGTTGATGCGTTCGGCCGCGCCGGCTGGTCTGTTCCCGCACCGGCGGCCACCATGTTCGCTTGGGCGCCTGTGCCGCCACAGTTTAAGGCACTTGGATCGCTCGAATTTTCCAAGCTGCTGGTGGAGAAAGCTGATGTGGCGGTCGCGCCGGGCATAGGCTTCGGAGAGCAGGGCGACGAACATGTCCGCATCGCGCTGGTCGAGAACGAGCATCGCATCCGGCAGGCCGCTCGCTCCATCAAGCGCTTCCTCGCCTCGGCGAGCGAGGCGCAGGCTGACAATGTCGTGCCGATGGCCGCGCGGCGCTGATCGGCCAGCCGGTATTCAACACAGGGAATAGCCTCAAGGATGGACGACGCATTGCGGATTGGGATCGCCGGGCTCGGCACGGTCGGCGCCTCGGTGATGCGTGGTTTAGCGGCAAAGTCCGCCGAGCTTGCACGGCAGTGCGGTCGCTCGATCCATGTTGCCGGCGTTTCCGCCCGGGATCGCGCACGGGATCGCGGTGTCGATCTCACTGGTGTGGAGTGGTTCGATGATCCCGTCGCGTTGGCGCGAGAAGGGGACATCGACGTGTTCGTTGAGCTCGTCGGCGGGTCGCAAGGACCGGCGCGCGACTCCGTTACGGCCGCGCTCGAAGCTGACCGCCATGTGGTCACCGCTAATAAAGCATTGCTTGCCAGCCACGGCACCGCGCTCGCCGCGCTCGCCGAGAGCCGAGGGCTCCTGCTTAACTACGAAGCAGCGGTGGCCGGCGGGATTCCAATCATCAAGACCTTGCGCGAGGCGCTTGCCGGCAACTCGGTGAGCCGGGTTTTCGGCATCCTCAACGGCACCTGCAATTACATCCTGACCCGCATGGAGGCAGAAGGCCTGTCGTTTGAGGAGTGCCTCGCCGATGCGCAGCGCCTGGGCTATGCCGAAGCCGACCCGACCTTCGACATCGAAGGCAATGACACCGCGCACAAGCTGTCGATCCTCACCAGCCTCGCTTTCGGAACGAAGATTTCAGCCGACGAGATCTATCTGGAAGGCATCTCGAACATCACGCAGGCAGACATCCGCGCCGCGGGCGAACTAGGCTACCGCATCAAGCTGCTGGGTGTCGCGCTGCGCACCGAGTCGGGCATCGAGCAGCGCGTGCATCCGACCATGGTGCCGACCGCCTCGGTGATCGCCCAGGTCCACGGCGCCACCAATGCGGTGGCAATCGAAACGGACATTCTGGGCGAGCTTCTGCTTTCCGGCCCGGGAGCTGGCGGCAATGCAACGGCGTCGGCGGTGATCGGTGACATCGCCGACATCGCGAAGAGCCGGCCGGGCTTCCAGCATGGTCCGGTCTTCGGGCGCCCGGTGGGCGAGCTTGCGGACTACCAGCGAGCCGAGATGCGCACTCATGCCGGCGGCTACTTTATCCGCCTGACCGTTCATGACCGGATCGGCGTGTTCGCGGCCATTGCACGGCGCATGGCGGAAAACAGCATCTCGCTCGAATCGATCGTGCAACATGCCGACGATGCGGATCAGAAGACCGTCATCCTCGTCACGCACGAAACCACCGAGGCAGCGGTGCGCAAGGCTGTCGAGGAAGTCGAGGCGGACGGGCACCTGACCGCAAAGCCGCAGGTGATCCGCATCGAGCGGGTGGGGTGAACGCGCCGACACGCGCCATGCCCGAGCGCCGCTTCTTTCTCGGTGTGCGGCAATCCGCGAACGGCCTTTCATGGTTCCCTCGGCTCGACGAGCGCGGGGAGCGGACGGCGCTCGCGGCTGCGCAATCGCTTGGCATCTCCGAGGCGATCGCGCGCGTGCTGGCGGGGAGGGGCGTGACATTGGAAGCCTGCGCCGGCTTTCTTCATCCGACGTTGCGGGACCTTCTGCCGGACCCTGCCTCGCTGACCGACATGGACAAGGCGGCATCGCGGCTGGCGGATGCCGTGCTCGCCTGCGAAACGGTTGCGATCTTCGGCGATTATGATGTGGACGGCGCCGCATCCTCCACGCTTCTGCAGCGCTTCCTCCGGCACTATGGCGTGTCGAGCGAGATCTATATTCCCGACCGCATCTTCGAAGGCTATGGGCCGAACCCAGCCGCCATGACTCAGCTCGCTTCGCGCGCGCGGCTGATCGTAACCGTCGACTGCGGCACGAACAGCAGCGAGGCGATCCGTGCGGCTGTCGACGGAGGGGCAGAGGTGGTGGTGCTCGATCACCATCAGGTCAGCGGCGCACTTCCTCCCGCAGTTGCGATCGTCAATCCGAACCGTGATGACGACCTGTCGGGACAGGGTCATCTTTGTGCGGCCGGCGTGGTCTTCCTCACCCTCGTGCGCACGCGCCGCATCCTCCACGGACGGGCGCCTGATCTTCCGCCACTCGACCTCCTGATCCTTCTTGATCTCGTGGCGCTCGCCACAGTGTGCGACGTCGTTCCGCTGGCAGGTGTGAACCGCGCCTTTGTGCGGCGTGGCCTCGAAGTGCTGGCGCGGGGGGGAAACAAGGGCTTGGCCGCGCTGTCGCGTGTAAGCCGGCTGACAGAGGCGGCCAGCGCCCATCATCTCGGATTCCTGCTCGGACCGCGGATCAATGCCGGCGGGCGGATCGGCGATGCGGCGCTCGGAAGCCGCCTGCTGGCGACGGAAGATGAAGGCGAGGCCGAGCGCATCTCGGCGAAGCTGGAAGAGCTCAACCGGGAGCGTCAGGAACTCGAAGCCGCGATGCTGGAGGAAGCGCGCGCAGAGGCAGATGCGGAAATGCGAGGCGGCGACGGCCCCGCCGTGCTCGTGACAGGCAGCGAGCGCTGGCATCCCGGCGTGGTCGGCCTGCTTGCCTCGCGCCTGAAGGATCATGCGCGGCGCCCCGCTTTCGCGATCGCCTTCCGCCCGGACGGGCTGGGCACGGGCTCCGGACGCTCGATCTCGGGCTTCGACCTCGGCCGCTTGGTGCAAAGAGCGCTGGAGGGTGGGCTCCTGGAAAAGGGAGGCGGACACGCGATGGCCGCCGGGATCACCGTGAGACGAGAGAAACTCGGCGCTCTGCGCGCTTTTTTCGAGGCGGAGGCGGCCGACGCGGTGACGCGCCTGCGTGGAGATGAGGCGCTGATGGTCGACGCGGCGCTTTCAGCGGAAGGCGCCACGCTCGGTCTGCTCGACGAGATCGAGCGAGCCGGGCCGTACGGTCCGGGCCATGCCGCGCCGGTCTTCGTTCTTCCGCGTCATCGCGCGGCGGAAATCCGGCCTGTGGGCGCCAACCATCTTCAGGTGCGGCTTGCCTCGCCCGGGGGCGGAAGCATCCGCGCTATGGCTTTCCGTGCGGCCGGCAGTGATCTCGGACGCTTTCTCGAACAGCAAGCGGGCCGGCCGATCCATGTGGCCGGTTCGCTGACGGTCAACCACTGGAACGGCACGCGCAGCGCCCAATTCCGCATCGTGGATGCTGCGCCCGCGATATAGGCGAAGCGTTTGTGGCTGCCGAAATCACGATACTCTGACCGCCGGACGCGTGAACAGCCGACGGATCGAACGAGCGCGCCCTAACTGGCATCTTTCACAAAACGCAGCCGCGCCGTGCCTTCTTCTGCTTCCACGATGCGGTAGAAACATGAGCGGCGACCCGTATGGCATGTCATGCCATTGCCGGCGACGTGGACCTTGAGCCAGATCGCGTCCTGATCGCAGTCGGTGCGGATTTCGGTGACCTGCTGGAAGTTCCCGGATGTTTCACCCTTCTTCCACAGCGCCTGTCGGGACCGCGACCAGTAATGCGCAATGCCCGTTTCCAGCGTCAGCGCGAGCGCCTGCCGGTCCATATGCGCGACCATCAGGAGGCTGTGGTCCGCAGCGTTCGTGACGACTGCAGTGATCAGGCCGCTCGCGTCAAAGCGTGGCGTGAAGGTCTTGCTTTCCTCGACCTCGTGCTTGTCGCCGGTCGGCTCTGCCCACTTCACGTCGCGGTGCCGCCGCGCACCATCGACACGAAGCGCAGTTGCTCCTCGGGGGACGTGCGAAAGGCGCCCGTGAAGGTCGAAGTCAGCGTGGTGGAACCGGCCTTGCGAACACCACGCATCGCCATGCACATGTGCTCGGCTTCCAGCATGACGGCAACGCCGCGCGGGTTCAGCACGTCCTGGATGACCGCTGCGATCTGCGCGGTCATGGCTTCCTGCGTCTGGAGACGGCGAGCGAAGATATCGACCACCCGTGCAATCTTGGACAGGCCGACTACCCTTCCTGCCGGGAGATAGCCAATATGGGCGCGGCCGACGATCGGCACCATGTGGTGCTCGCAATGGGAATGGAAGTTGATGTCCTTGACCAGCACCAGGTCGTCATAACCGGCAACCTGCTCGAAGGTGCGGACGAGTTCGGCGGCTGGATCCTGACCGTAGCCGCTGAACATTTCCTGGTAGGCTTTCGCCACGCGCCTTGGGGTATCGCGAAGACCCTCGCGTTCAGGATCCTCGCCGACCCACATGATCAGCGTTCGAACCGCAGCCTCCGCCTCCGCCTGCGTCGGCTTCCTTTGTTGCGCGCGATCATCATTGAAGGCGAGCGGCCGGGCGTTCTTCACTGCGGCATCCATGATCGTGCACTCACATCGCCTGCCGACCCGCGAGACCCCTGTCTTGTCGGGCAGTCTGGCTCGTTCCTATATTCACCGTCTATATATTGATGCGGCATGCGCAATGAAAGTCGTCGACTGACGACACGCCGTTCGTTGAACGCGCCTTGCTGAGGCAGTCACCATGATCGACGACGTCTACAATGCAAAGATCATCGGCTTCGCCGGGAATATCGGGAGGACCGGTCGACTGGCGGCGCCGCATGCGACGGCGACGGCGCATTCCAAGCTATGCGGCTCGACCGTGACGGTGGATCTCGCCATGGAGAACGGCGTCGTCACCGACTTCGCCCATGAGGTGAAAGCCTGCGCGCTCGGGCAGGCCTCGTCCGCGATCATGGCCGAGCAGGTGTTGGGCGCGAGCGCCGAGGAACTTCTTGCGGTGCGCGAAGCCATGCTCAAGATGCTCAGGGAGAACGGGGCGCCTCCCGAAGGACGCTTCTCCGATCTCCGGTATTTGGAACCGGTGCGTGACTACAAGGCGCGTCATGCCTCGACCATGCTGACCTTCGATGCGGTGGTCGACGCCATCAACCAGATCGAAAGGCGCGAAGCGGAACACGCAGCGTGACAGGCCGGCACGAGGGCATCCGCTCACGTAACTGGAACGGCTCGTGGCGGGCGACTCCGGGGCGGCTGATTGGGGTGGGCGTGGTGCGACTGTACCAGCTCACCCTGTCCGGCTTCGTCGGGAATGGCTGCCGGCATTACCCAACCTGTTCCGAATACGCCTATGAGGCGATCGCGCGTCACGGGCTCTGGCGCGGCGGCTGGCTTTCGCTGTTCCGTGTGGTGCGTTGTGGGCCGTGGGGCACGCACGGGGTCGATCTGGTCCCCGCCGATCTGGCCGGACGCAACACGATCCTGGCGCCGTGGCGGCTGTTCCGCTTCGGCCGAAGGCCTGTTGCCTGAGAGGATCGGGGAAGAGCTTTACGCGGCAGGTTCAAGACGCTAGACGGCAGGCCCTCATTTCAAGCCACAACCACCTGCGCTCGTTGGCAGGACTGGATAAAGGAGAATGGCCATGGCGCTCGACGCCCCTTCATCCCGCTCGCTCGAATTTCCCGACGGCTCCGTCCGCGACTATCCCGCCGGAACGACCGGCGCTGCTGTGGCTGAAGGCATTTCCCGGTCGCTCGCCAAGAAGGCGGTGGCGATCTCCCTCGACGGCAAGCTCCACGACCTCTCGCAGCCGCTGCTGTCTTCCGGCCGCATCGAGATCATCACGCGCGACGACGCTCGCGCGATCGAGCTGATCCGCCACGACACGGCGCATGTGCTCGCCGAGGCCGTGCAGGAGCTTTGGCCGGACACGCAGGTGACGATCGGGCCGGTGATCGAAAACGGCTTCTATTACGACTTCGCGCGCGCCACCCCGTTCACGCCCGAGGACTTTCCGACCATCGAAAAGAAGATGCGCGAGATCATCGCGCGCAACAGGCCGTTCACGATGGAGGTGTGGGACCGCGCCCAGGCCCGGCAAGTCTTCACCGACAAAGGCGAAGGCTACAAGGTCGAGCTGATCGACGCGATCCCGGAAGGCCAGGATCTCCGCATCTACGCGCAGGGCGAGTGGTTCGATCTTTGCCGCGGCCCGCACATGGCCTCCACCGGACAGATCGGCAATGCATTCAAGCTGATGAAGGTGGCCGGTGCCTATTGGCGCGGCGATTCCAACAACCCGATGCTGACCCGCATCTACGGCACCGCCTGGGCGACGCAGGAACAGCTCGACGCCTACCTCACCATGCTGGAGGAAGCCGAGAAACGCGACCATCGCAAGCTCGGCCGCGAGATGGACCTGTTCCACTTCCAGGAAGAAGGGCCTGGCGTCGTGTTCTGGCACGCCAAGGGCTGGAAGATGTTCCAGACGCTTGTCTCCTATATGCGCCGCCGCCTGGACGAGCAGGGCTACCAGGAGGTCAACGCGCCCCAGGTGCTCGACAAATCGCTTTGGGAAACCTCCGGCCATTGGGGCTGGTACCGTGACGCCATGTTCAAGGTCACGGTTGCAGGCGACGAGGTGGAGGACGAGCGCGTCTTCGCACTCAAGCCGATGAACTGCCCGGGCCACGTGCAGATCTTTAAGCACGGGCTGAAGTCATACCGCGACCTGCCGGTGAAGCTGGCGGAATTCGGCAATGTGCACCGCTACGAGCCATCCGGTGCACTGCACGGCCTGATGCGCGTGCGCGGCTTCACGCAGGATGACGCACACATCTTCTGCACCGAGGAGCAGCTTGCCGCCGAATGCCTCCGCATCAACGACCTCATTCTCTCGACCTATGCGGATTTCGGCTTCAAGGAGATTCGCGTGAAGCTTTCCACGCGGCCGGAGAAGCGGGTCGGTTCGGATGCCGCGTGGGACCTTGCCGAGGGCATCATGAGCCGGGTGCTGCGCCAGATCGAGGAGCAGTCGGAAGGCCGGATCAAGACGGCGGTCAATCCGGGCGAGGGCGCGTTCTACGGGCCGAAATTCGAATATGTGCTGCGCGACGCAATCGGCCGCGACTGGCAGTGCGGCACGACGCAGGTCGACTTCAACCTGCCCGAGCGGTTCGGCGCGTTCTATATCGACAAAGATTCGGAGAAGAAGCAGCCGGTGATGGTGCATCGCGCCATCTGCGGCTCCATGGAGCGTTTTCTGGGCATCCTGATCGAGGACTTCGCGGGCCATTTTCCGCTTTGGTTCTCGCCGCTTCAGGTGGTGGTGGCGACCATCACGTCGGATGCCGATGATTATGCGAGCCGCGTGGCGGCCCGCCTGAAGGATGCCGGGCTGTCCGTCGAAACCGATCTCCGCAACGAGAAGATCAACTACAAGGTGCGGGAGCACAGCCTGGCAAAGGTGCCGGTCATTCTTGTTTGCGGAAAGCGCGAGGCGGAGGAGGGCACGGTCAATATGCGCCGGCTCGGATCGCGCGACGGACAGTCGCTGTCTCTCGAAGAGGCGGTGGCCGCGCTCCAGACGGAAGCGGTCCCACCTGACCTCCGCCGCAAGGCCGCTCGCAGCGTTTGACGATTTCACATAGTCGTCATGGCAAAACGGCAAAGGTGACCCCGATCAGAGAACGGATCGTGGTCCGCCATGCGCTTTGCCGAACTGTCCTATGCGAGCCCGCAGCATCCATTTCTCAAGCGCGCGATGATCCGCACCGTTGAAGGACTGTCGGGGCGCAACAGGCTTGCGCGCGGCTATCAGACCTGGCGGGACGTGGTGGTTCCCGGACGCGAGAAGCTGTTCGCGCGGCTGCTCTCCCTGGCAAATATCTCGCTTCGGGTGAACGGGTGCTGGCCGCAGTCGCACGATCCCGCGCGCCCGCTGGTGATCGTCGCCAATCACCCGTTCGGGATCGGTGACGGGATCGCCGTTTTGTCGCTGGCCGAAAGCCTTGGCCGGCCGTTCCGTGTGCTGATCCATTCCGACCTGCTGCGCGTCGAGGAGATGAAGTCCTTCGCGCTGCCAGTGGATTTCAGTGAAACCAAGGAAGCTCAGCGGCGCAACATGCAGATGCGCCGTGAAGCGCTGGCCCTGCTGAGGCTCGGCACAATAGTCGTGGTGTTTCCCGCCGGTGCCGTGGCGACCGCACCCAAGGTATTCGGCCAGGCGGAAGACCTGCCATGGAAGCAGTTCACGGCAAAGCTCGTGCAGGATGCCGAAGCCGATGTGCTGCCAATCTACTTCGCCGGGCAGAACGGCTTGAGCTTCCACGCCGCGAGCCGATTCTCTTCCACCTTGCGGCTTTCGCTGTTGATCCGCGAGTTCTGCAAGCTTTCGGGCCGCACCATCGAAGCTTATGCCGGCCGGATCATCCCCTGGAACGAGATCGCGGCCATCCGCGACCGCAAGATGCTGACAGCGGTACTGCGTGAGCGCGTCCTGGAAATGTCGCTTCTCGCGCCGAGCAAAGGACCGTTCAAGGATGCGCGGTCTCGCAGGCTTAATCCGCGCCTTCCTCTGCCGGCAAGGTTTCGCTGGCAAGCACCTCGACTTCTTCGTCGTCCCCGGGCGTGACGGAAAGGTCGCGCTGATAGATGCGGTCGCGGTTCTTCGCGACGATCGTGTAGTTGCCCTCGGCCAGGACCATGGAGGCATAAGGCCCCACGGCTTCGCGGACGGCGTCGCCCCCCTCGTTCAAGACCGACCAGGATGTGTCGGCCATGGCTTCTCCGCCGGCCTCGCGAACGAGCTTCAAGGTGAGCTGTGCCGCCCGGTGCTCGACTGTCGCATCGGTGAGCTTGCCTGCCTCGACGCGGATGTCGGTGCGCACCACGGCATTCACTCCGCCGTAGGTCGAAACGACATGGTAGACGCCGGCGTTCAGCCGCACGATGGCATCCGGGCTGACATCGGGAGCAATCAACGGACGTTCGCCCGGAGCATCCGACGATCCTTCATAAATCGAGAATTTGAGCTGGTCGGATTTCACCGGGAGCCCGCCTGGCGCGACTGCGTGGAGCTTGAGGCCCCCGGCGTCGAGCATCAGCGTTTCGCTGGTGCCCTCGCGCGTCACGGTGATGCGTTTTGTGGCTCCCGCGCGGCCAAAGGCAGCATGAACGAGATAGGCTCCGGGTTCGAGCTGGAAGGTGCTCGTGCCGCCGCGTGATGAGGCGACGAGCGGCAGCTTGCCTTCGGCGTCTCCATCGACCTTGAATATCCGCCAAACCAGCCCGCGCGGAATGTCGGGTCCGTCTTCCACCATCTGCGCGGAAAGCTTCACGACGGCAGATCCCTGTTGTGCCAAGGGCTTGTCCCCGACGGCCGGTGCATAGCCGGAGATGCTGGGAAGCTGAAGGTCGCCGGCAGGATCGTCCTTGGCTCCGAAGTCGGGCAATTGCTCGCGCTCGGATGCGGCGGGTGGCGGCGCCTCGTCGATGAACTGAGAACCTGATCCCGAACCACGACCGCTGCGAGATTCGCCCCGCCCGGCTCTTTCTGCACCACCTGGCCCGTGATCCGCTGGTGAGCCTCTGCCCGCGCCTCCTCCTCCTCCTCCGCGTTCCTGCGCGACAAGAGGGACGGGGCCCGACATGGCGGCCAAGAGTAAGATGATCCCGGCCAAGCGGGTAGGCGAAGTGCTCATTCTCCTTCTCCAAGCCTGCAGCCATGTCGATTTCAAGGCTGTTGCTATCCTTGGTGTGGGCCGACGAACTTGCCGCATTGTCTGCCTTCTCCTATCAGGACGCCATGACACAGAGCCCCATCGAGTTCCTGCTTTCCCGCGTTTCTCCGCCAATCCCGGAGCTCTCCGAGCCTGGTCCTGACAAGGCCGAGCTTCAACAGATGATCGCCGTGGCCTCGCGCGTGCCGGATCACGGAAGGCTCAACCCGTGGCGCTTCATCATCTATCGCGGAGAAGCGCGCGAGCGCGTCGGCAAGCTTCTGGCAGACCTAGCGGAGACGCGTGAAGGTCCGTTGAGCGAGGGCCGCCGCAAGCAGGAGCTCACCCGGTTCGCACGCGCGCCGCTGGTGGTGGGTGTGGTGTCCAGTCCTCAGCCTCACCCCAAGATCCCCGAATGGGAAATGTTTTTGTCCGGCGGGGCGGCTGCCATGAACCTGCTTCATGCCGCGCACGCGCTCGGGTTCGGCGCGAACTGGATCAGCAACTGGTACTCGGACCTGCCCGAAGGCCGCGCGATCCTCGGCCTCCAACCCTCGGAACGGGTTGTCGGATTCATCCATATCGGGAGCCATGCCGAGAATGTTGTTGATCGTCCTCGACCCGAGCCCGAGAGCGTCATGACCGATTGGGCCGGGCCAACCGCGCCGTGACAGGGCACATCCGCTCTTGGTTAAGAGATATGGTGAACGCTTCCTAAACCTTTGCGCCGCTAGTGTCCCTATGACGGGCGGAACGCGTCCGGCGGCAGGGCGAGCGCGCGCATGATCGTCGAATTCTTTTTGAAGTGGGCTCAAACGGCGCGCGTGACCGAGCGCGCTGCCGCAGCCGCGGCACTTGCCAGAGCCTTCTGCGAGGGCACCCTGGCCTTCGAGGATCGCTGCGCCGCCGAGGCCGCGCTGACTTTTCTGCTGGATGATCCCTCGCCACGGGTGCGCGCGGCCATGGCCGATGCGCTTTCCATGAGCCGCCATGCGCCGCCGCAGGTCGTCGCGGCATTGGCAGCCGACCAACCCGATGTTGCTTCGGTGGTGATCGCGCGTTCGCCGCTGCTTTCGGAAGCCGATCTGATCGAGCGCGTGGCGTCGGGCCTCGCCGCCACGCAGTGTCTGGTCGCGGAACGGGCAGGGCTGTCCATGGCGATGGCGGCGGCCTTGGCCGAGGTTGGGCATCTTGAAGCCTGCCTCACGCTGCTGGGCAATGAGGATGCCGAGATCGCGCCCTTAAGCTTCCGCCGCCTGTGCGAGCGTTTCGGCGATGTGCCGGCCATGCGCGAGGCGCTGTCGGGCGACAGGCGGCTTCCGACCGATTGCCGTCACGTGCTTCTGGTTAAGCTTGGAGAAACATTTCGTCGATCGCCGCTGGTGAGCGCTCTCATGGGTGGCGACCGTGCCGAGCGCATCCTCCGCGATGCCTGCGTGAAGTCGGCCCTTACCCTCGTGGAGGCGACGCCCGTCGCAGAACACGCAGCGCTCGTCGAACATTTGCGCCTGCGGGAAGAACTCACGCCGAGCTTCCTTGTCCGGCTGGTTGCCTGCGGACGCATCGACTTCTTCGGCTCTGCGCTGGTGAGCCTTGCGGCGCGAACGGCAGACCGTGTCCGCAAGCTTCTTGCGACCGGGCAGGATGCGGCACTTTCGGCACTATTCAGCGAAGCCGGGCTGGCGAAAGGGCTTCACGCCATTCTCCTGCGTGCTCTCCACCTTTGGCGCGAAGTGGCCGCGGGCCGGCGCACGACAGGAACTCAAGAGGTGAGCTTCCTGATGCTTCAGGAGCTCGGTGGCGCATCGGCCGGCGGCGAACTCGCCACGCTGCTCAAGTCGATCCATCTGGACGCGCTTCGGAGCAATGCCCGCCAGCATGCCCAACTGCTCGCAGCCGCCTAGGCAGGCTTTCTCTTCGCTGTATTCAACGCTCTTGAGGCGCGCCGTGAGCGATCAGATATCCAGCTCCCGCGCGAACTCGGCGCGGTCCTGAAGGAAGCGGAAGCGCGCTTCCGGCTTGGTCCCCATCAGGGAATCGACGGCGAGCTTGGTGGCGCTTTCCTCCTCGAGAACCTCGACGCGCAGCAATGTGCGCTTCTTCGGATCCATCGTGGTTTCCTTCAGCTGTGCGGCCATCATCTCGCCCAGGCCCTTGAAGCGCCCGATCTCGATCTTGGCACGGCCGGTGAACTCCTTCTTCATTAGCTCGTCCTTGTGCGCGTCGTTGCGCGCATACATCGTCTTGCCGCCTTGGGTCAGCTTGTAGAGCGGCGGCACCGCGAGAAACAGGTGTCCGCCACGGATCAGCTGCGGCATTTCCTGAAAGAAGAAGGTGATGAGCAGCGAGGCGATGTGAGCGCCGTCCACATCGGCGTCCGTCATGATGATCACGCGGTCATAGCGCAGGTCTTCGTCGCGATATCTTGAACGCGTGCCGCAACCAAGCGCCAGGATCAGGTCGGCGATCTGCTGGTTGGCGCCGAGCTTGTCATTTCCGGCACTCGCCACGTTGAGGATCTTGCCCCGCAAGGGGAGCACCGCCTGCATGGCGCGGTCGCGCGCCTGCTTGGCCGAGCCGCCCGCCGAGTCGCCCTCCACGATGAAGATTTCCGCGCCGGCCGCCGCGTTCTGCGTGCAGTCCGCGAGCTTGCCCGGCAGGCGCAGCTTGCGCACCGCGGTCTTGCGGCTGATCTCTTTCTCCTGCCGGCGACGCACGCGCTCGTCCGCGCGCGCAATCACCCAGTCGAGCAGCTTGGTGGCTTCCTGCGGATTGTCGGCGAGCCAGTGATCGAAGGGATCGCGCATAGCAGTTTCGACCAGCCTGATGGCTTCGATCGTCGCCAGACGATCCTTGGTCTGGCCGACGAATTCTGGCTCGCGAATGAAGACCGACAGCATGCCCGCCGCCGAGATCATCACATCGTCGCTGGTGACGGCCGAAGCGCGCTTGTTACCCGTCAACTCGGCATAGGCCTTCAGCCCGCGCGTGAGCACGTTGCGCAGGCCCGTCTCGTGCGTGCCGCCTTCGCCGGTTGGGATCGTGTTGCAGTAGGAGTGCAGGAAGCCATCGCCGCCATACCAGGTCACCGCCCATTCCAGCGACCCGTGCCCGCCCTGGCGCTCGCTCCTACCGGCGAAAATCTCGCGGGTGACCTGATGCTCGTTGCCGAGCGAGGCGGCGAGATAATCCTTCAAGCCGCCCGGAAAGCGGAAGACCGCCTTTTCCGGGGTCGTATCCTTGCCGGTGATCAAAGCCGGATCGCAGGTCCAGCGGATCTCGACACCGCCGAACAGATAGGCCTTCGACCGTGCCATGCGGTAGAGCCGGGCCGGCTCGAAGCGGGCTTCCTTGCCGAAGATATCCGGATCGGGATGGAAGCGGGTTCTCGTGCCGCGGCGATTATGAACCTCGCCCAACTGCTCTAGCCCGCCCTGTGCGATGCCCCGCACAAATCGCTGACGGTAAAGCTGCCGACCGCGCGCAACCTCCACCTCAAGGCTGTCGGAAAGTGCGTTGACTACCGAAACACCGACGCCGTGGAGGCCGCCAGAGGTTTCGTACACTTTCGAGTCGAACTTGCCGCCCGCGTGAAGCGTGGTCATGATGACTTCGAGCGCCGACTTGTTCTTGAACTTCGGATGAGGATCGACGGGGATGCCGCGCCCGTTATCCGTCACGGTCAGAAAGCCGTCCGCGCCAAGCTCCACGTCGATGAAGGTCGCATGGCCGGCCACGGCTTCATCCATCGAATTGTCGATTACCTCGGCGAAGAGGTGGTGCAGCGCCTTCTCATCGGTGCCGCCGATATACATTCCAGGGCGGCGGCGGACGGGCTCCAGCCCTTCCAGGACCTCGATATCGGCCGCGCTATAGCTTTCGCTCGCGTCACGCGCCGGCAACGGCTTCCGCGCTTCGACCACGCGCGGCTGACGCGCGGCGGCGGCAAGGCCACCTCCGAGAAGGTCGAGCTGGGCTGCATAGTTCTTCATGGCGCTTCGGGGAACATCATTCGATTCGCCGTTCGACCCTGCCATAGATTACGCACCCCGGCAAATTTCGTTCTTGTTTCGTTCGTATTGTTATCCACCAGGATAGAAACTTCGCGTCAAGAAAGCGATAACCACGTCCGGTGCGCGAGCCGCCGGGGGCGGGACTCGCGCACCGAAGCAGGCCCGTTCAGCTTGCCAGCGCTTCCACCGGCGGGCAGGTGCAGACCAGATTGCGATCGCCCGCGACATTATCGATGCGGGATACCGGAGGCCAGTATTTGGGAGCGTCCGCGTGGCCGGCCGGGAAAGCCGCGACGAGCCGGGGGTAGGGGTGTGTCCACTCTTCGGCATGGGTTTCCGCCGCTGTATGCGGCGCATTGACGAGAGGGTTGTCGTCTCGGGGCCACTCTCCGCTGGCTACCTTCTCCGCCTCGCCCGCGATCGCGATCATCGCGTCGCAGAAGCGGTCGATCTCTCCTTTCGGCTCGGACTCCGTGGGCTCCACCATCAGCGTGCCCGGCACCGGCCAGGACATGGTGGGAGCATGGAAGCCGTAGTCGATCAAGCGCTTGGCCACGTCCTCTACACCGATGCCTGCGCTCGCCTTCAGCCCGCGCGTGTCGAGGATGCATTCATGCGCCACGCGGCCCTTGTGGTTGGTGAAGAGGACTGGGAAGTAGTTTCCGACGCGCTTTGCAATGTAGTTAGCCGACAGGATTGCGGTTTCCGTCGCCTGCCTGAGGCCGCCGGCTCCCATCATCCTGATATACATCCAAGTGATGGGCAGGATGGAAGCGCTGCCGAAGGGCGCGGCTGCTACAGCCCCGTCGTTTCCGGAGGCGGTGTGACCGGGCAGGAACGACGCCAAATGGCGCTTGACGCCGATCGGGCCGATGCCGGGACCACCCCCGCCATGCGGGATGCAGAAGGTCTTGTGCAGGTTCATGTGGCAGACATCGGCGCCGATGTCGCCCGGCCGAGCCAGGCCGACCAGAGCGTTGAGGTTCGCCCCGTCCAGATAGACCTGTGCGCCGTGCTCGTGAGCGATTGCGCAGATCTCGCGAATGCCTTCCTCGAACACCCCATGCGTCGACGGGTAGGTGACCATCAAAGCGGCCAGATGGTCGGCGTGCTCCGTCGCTTTGGCGCGGAGGTCGTCGATGTCGATGTCGCCTTCGTCCGTGCAACGCACCACCGCCACGCGCATGCCCGCCATGGATGCGCTCGCCGGGTTGGTGCCATGGGCGGAAGAGGGGATCAGGCAGATGTCGCGCTGCGTGTTCCCTTGCGCCTCATGAAAGCGGCGGATAGCGAGCAGGCCTGCGAACTCACCCTGGCTGCCTGCGTTGGGCTGAAGCGACACGGCATCGAAGCCCGTGATCTCACCCAGCCATGCTTCCAGATCTTCGGTCATGGCGCGGTAGCCCGCCGAGTGGTCATTCGGCGCGAAGGGATGAAGGTTGGCGACGCTGTCCCAGCTCACCGGCATCATCTCGGCCGCGGCATTGAGCTTCATGGTGCATGAACCCAGAGGGATCATCGCGCGATCGAGCGCCAGATCCTTGTCGGCCAAGCGGCGCAGAAACCGCATCATCTCGGTTTCCGAGCGATGCTCGTGGAAGACGGGCTGGGATAGGAAGTTGGCGCGCGCGGAACCGACACTCTCGACCGGCTGGCTGATCGGTGCACCACCAAGAAGGGCGACCAAGGCTTCAAGGTCCTCAATGGTCGATGTCTCGTCGAAGGTGACCGAGACCGCGCTGTCATCGATGACGCGAAGCAGCCGTTCGCCATCTTCGGCGCGTCGCGCAATCTCATGTGCGCCTTTTCCGACCTCAATGCATACCGTATCGAAGCGGCGCTGGCCTTTCACCTTCTTGCCAGATGCCTCAACGGAATCGGCAAGAGAAGATGCCAAGCCGTTGATCCAGCTTGCGATCCTTTCAAGACCCTCCGGGCCGTGCCAGATCGCGTAGGCTGCTGCCATGTTGGCGAGCAATGCCTGCGCCGTGCAGATATTGGAGGTCGCCTTGTCGCGTCGGATGTGCTGCTCGCGCGTCTGGAGCGCGAGGCGGTAGCCGGGACGCCCATGCGCGTCGATCGACTGACCGACGAGGCGCCCCGGCATCAGGCGGGTCAGCTTGTCTGATACCGCGCAATAGGCCGCATGCGGACCGCCGAAGCCCATGGGAACGCCGAAGCGCTGCATCGAGCCGACTGCGATGTCCGCGCCGAGGCTGGCGGGCGTTTCTCCGATCACCAGCGCCAGCGGATCGGCGATGAAGACCACCAGCGCACCAGCGGTCCGCGCTGCTGAAATGCGTTCGGCATGATCTCCGAAAACTCCTAAGGTGTCCGGCCATGAAACCAGCAGCGCGGCGGTGTCAGCCCCGATCTCGGCGTGGCCGTCCACGGTGATCCCGAGCGCCTCGCCGCGCGTGCGCACCACGTCCAGGGTCTGGGCGTGCGGCGTTCCGGCGAGCGCGATTTTCGTCCGCTTTTCCCGCCCGTGGCGATAGGCGATGCCCACCGCTTCGGCTGCGGCAGTCGCCTCATCCAGCAGCGATGCCGAGGCAACCGGCAGGCCGGTGAGTTCGGCCACAAGCGTCTGGAAGTGGAACAGCATCTCCAGCCTGCCCTGACTGATCTCCGCCTGATAGGGCGTGTAGGCGGTGTACCAAGCGGGATTCTCAAACAAATTCCGCTGGATGACCGGGGGCGTGAAACAACCGTGGTAGCCCGCGCCGATGAAGCTTTTCAGCACGCGGTTCTGTGACATCTTCGCGCCGAGTTCCTGCAAGGCAGCGGCTTCCGAGAGCGCCTCGGGAAGGTCGAGCGGGCGATCGAGGCGGATCGACTGAGGAACCGTCTGCGAGATCAGTGTCTCGACCGAGGGCACGCCGATCGTGGCGAGCATCGCGCGGATGTCAGTCTGCCGCGGACCGATGTGGCGCGACGCGAAGGAAGCCTGTTGCTGATCCATGCCTGCGGTCCTCAACCAATCATCGCCTTGTAGCCCGCCTCATCCATGAGGCCGGCGAGCTGATCCGGGTTGGACAGGCGCATCTTCCAGAGCCAGCCGCCCTCGGTCGGAGCCGAATTGACCAGTGCGGGCTCCGTCGATAGCGCCTCGTTCACTTCCGTGATCTCGCCATCCGCAGGCGCATAAACGTCCGAAGCGGCCTTCACGGACTCCACCACGATGGCGGTGTCACCCTTCGCCAAGGTGCGGCCCACTTCCGGCAGCTCGACAAAGACGAGGTCGCCAAGCTGCTCCTGCGCGTAATCGGTGATGCCGACAGTCGCCACGCCATCCTCGACGCGCAGCCATTCATGGTCCTGGGTGTAATAAAGATCGGCCATCGGGATCATCCTTTACGGTGGCGGTGAGGAGCGAAGGGAAGAGAGTGGACAGTAACCGGAACGCGTCCGCCGCGAACCTCGGCGAACAATCGGGTCCCTGCCTTGGCAAGAGGAGCCGCGACGAGGCCCATCGCGATCGGATGATCGACGCTCGGGCCGAAGCCGCCGGATGTGACGGAGCCAACCGGCGATCCCTCTTCATCCAGCAGGCTTGCACCGGCGCGAACCGGCTGCCGACCGTCTGGCTTCAGTCCGCAGCGTTTCTTGGTTGCGCCCGCTAAGATGATTTTGCTCAACGATTCCGCGCCGATAAACCCGCCATCCTCACGTAGTGGTTTCGGGATCGCCCAGATCAGGGCGGCCGTCACGGGATCGGTTTCCGGCGAAATGTCCTGTCCGTGGAGGCACAGCCCGGCTTCCAGACGCAAGCTGTCCCGCGCGGCCAAACCGATCCACTGTGCGCGATCGTCATCAAGGATTCGGGTTACCAGGCTTCGGGCATCGGCTTCGGGCAGGGCGATCTCGAAGCCGTCCTCGCCCGTGTAGCCCGACCGGCTCACGAACCAGCCTTCCCCCGTCTCGGCAGCCGTCATGAAGCGTTCGGGCAGCCCCTTCACCTCGGCGCGGTGAAGAACATCCTCGGCGTCCGGCCCTTGCAGTGCGAGGAAGATGCGGTCCAGCGCTTCGACCTGAACGTTCAAGCCGGACGCGACATCGCGGAGATGCGTCTCGTCCGCGGCCGCATTGCCGGCGTTGGCGACGACGATGAAGCGGTCCGTCGCCATGCGGGTGATGATCAGGTCGTCCAGAATCCCTGCATTCTCATTGAGAAAGAAGGTGAGCTTGCCGTGGTTCAGCAAAAGCGCGCCCGCATCGATCGGGCAGACGCGACTCAGCAGATCGGCGGCGTCTTCGCCTTCGACGGAGAAGAGCTTCATGTGAGAGATATCGAACAGGCCTGCATGCGCCCGCGTCCATAGATGCTCCTTGAGCACGCCGAGCGGATAGGTCACGGGCATGTTCCAGCCGGCGAAGGCGCCGAGGCGCGCACCGGCTGCACGATGCAGGTCTTGGAGGGGAAGGGTCTTCAGGTCGCCGGGGCTCAAGCGCTTCTCCAAAGCAACACGCGTCCGGCGACGCCATGCCGCCGGCTCCACGTGCCCCTCTGTCTGAAGCCTGAGAGACTTGCATCGCCGGGCTCTACCGGTGACACTTACACCTTCGGCGCGAAACCCATGTGGGCGTCGACTTTCCAGAGCGCTTTCAAGCTCTTCGCGGTTCTTTATGCCTGAGAGATTTCGGGCGATTTCCCCTTCGGCGGTGCGCCTTACGGCTCACTCTCTCCCGCGAAAAGCCGGGTTCCGCCAAGAACCCCAGCATACGGTGCATAGCGCAACCGTTCTCTCCTGTCACGTCTCAGATGCCGCCAAACCAATCATAGCCGCGATCTTCCCAGTAGCCGCCCTGACCGAGGCCGATCGCTGCGAAGCTGTCGATCAGCTCGATCCGCCGGAGGTATTTCGGCATCTTGTAGCCAAGCTGCCGCTCGACCCGAACGCGCAGCGGTGCGCCGTTGGCAACGGGCAGCCGCGCACCATTCATGGCGTAAGCCAGGATGGTTTGCGGATGGCGGGCGTCGATCAGATCGATCGAGCCGAAATATTGCACGGTGCCCGACAGACCCTGCTCGATCGTATCCATGCACCAGAACATGACGTAGCGCGCTGCCGGCTTGACCTTTGCCTGGTCCAGCACGAGCGCGAGCGGCGCGCCGGTCCATTTCGCGATGCAGCTCCAGCCTTCCACGCAGTCGTGGCGCGTGATCTGCGTGCGGGCCGGCATGGCCATGATCTGCGCGCGCGAGAGCGAAAGCGGCTGTTCCACCAGCCCCGTGACCTCCAGGCGCCAGTTGCGGAAGTCGTCGGCGAGCAGCGCCTGATAGTCTTCGTCGGACGGCTTGGTGATGCCGTTCGGGCGCTGAGGCTGACGGATCTCGCTTTCGCTGAACTCTGGCGCGAGGCGGTCGCGTCCCGCGAGCAGGCGCTGAGCGCGATATGTCAGGTTGTTGGCGCCTTCCATGAAATTGCGGAGCGCGCCGTCACGTTCGCCGAGGCTGTCCAGAACGTCGCAGCCGGAAAGCGCCAGAGACGACGCGCCAAGCGCCGATGCCGAAAGGAAGCGGCGGCGGCTGATCTGAAAAGCGGCCATGGTCAAGCCTCCCTGTTCGTGGAGGCAGGCGGGTCGACGCGGTACCAACCGGTAATCATGGAACGAAGCTCGTTGAACGGTCCCGCCGCGAGCACCATCGCCACGTGAACGATGAAGAACAGCACGAGCAGCATCATGCAGGTGAAATGGATCGTGCGCGCCGTCTGCCGCCCGCCCAACAGATCGTTCAGGAATGGAACGGCGGCGTTGAAGGACGGCGACATGGCAAGCCCCGTGAGGATGATCAGCGGCATCAGCACGAAGAGCACGCCCGCATAGCTCAGCTTCTGGAGGGTGTTGTATTTACGGCCGTGATGAAAGCGCAGGCGGAGGTGATCGATGATGTCGCGCGGAAGGCGCCGGAAGTCTTTACCTCGCGGCGCGAGATCGCGGCGAAGATGGCCGTTAAGGAGGCTCGCGCCGAACCAGACGATGAGCGTGCCGGCGAAGATCCAGGCGAAGAAGAAGTGCACGACGCGTGCGGTGCCGAGATCATAAAAGGACGGGATCGTCGCCCAGGCGGGAAAGGCACGGAATTGCCGATCGCCATCATGCTCGGAAACCCCAAGCAGGCCGGTGGTCTCGATGCGCTTGCCGAATACCTCCGTCACGCCGACTGCACCGGTCGGGCTGTCTTCTGCACGGATGCGCAGAATGGCGTTATCGAAGCCGAAGCCCGACTGCTCTCCGAGGTACAGATTCGGATGGGCATTGAAGATGTTGAGTCCGCTGAGAAGCAGGAAGAACAAGGCGACAGCCCACAGCCAGTGCGTCAAACGCGTCCATGCAGACTGGCGATAGATCAGACGCCTGGCCGATCGAAGATCAGGCTCGCCCGCGCCTTGCGCTTGTTCAAGGCTCATCGCCATCTCCCTCAACAGGGCTGCCGTTGCCCAGCATCAGTAGATACGCTGCCATGCCATCGGGCAGGACAAGCCGAGCGATGACATTTTCGCGAACGCGTTACCCGCCGAGGCTTATGGCGACATTCACGACCGCCGCAAGGATCACGGCGTTGAAGAAATAGGAGATCAGCCCGTGCACCAGCACGAGGCGACGGACCCGCGACGACGTGATGTCCGTGTCGGCGGTCTGGGCGGTCATGCCCACTGTTGCCGAGAAATACAGGAAGTCCCAGCCGCCGGGTTGCTCGTTGCCTGGAAAGTCTAGCCCTTCGGCGCGGACGCGGGAAACCTCGACGCCGGTGCGCCGCGTCGCTTCCTCGTCCAGCCAGCAGAGATGCGCGTAGTGCACGGCGAAGAGCACCTGGATGGTGAGCCAGCCGAGCGCCACCGCCAGAAGGGCAGTGCAGAGCTCAAGAGGGTCGGGGGCGCCCTTCTGGTGGATAAGCAGGAACAGCGAGGCGAGGGCGCTCGCGGCGACCACGAGCGTCACGGCAAAGATCACGAAGACCGGTTCATCCGCCTTGCGCGCATTGCGGCCGAGGTAGGCAGGCGTCAGGCGGCTGAGCTGCCGTAGTTCGCAGGCGAGGAACACCACGAAGAAGACGGCGGCGCCGGCCACAAAGCCGAAGTCGGGCTGAGAGGCTGCCGCGAGGAGGCCGACAGCGATCCCGAGAAGCGCCGACAGGCTGAATTCCCAATGAAAGTTCCGACGCGGCTGCATGATCACCCGTTACCAGCGCTGCGACCCGCGCCTGGGTTCCGCCCGCGACCATGCATCAAGTTCTCACCTTGGATCAGCCGCCGCAGCCATTGCGCGGCGCAGGGTTCGATCAAGGGCCTGGAGAAAGGCCGAGCGGTCTTTGGCCGAGAAGGAGGGGTTGAAGCCGCGCGACTCGCCGGTCTCGCGCAGATGCTGTTTCAAATCGCGCATGGCAACGGCCATCCCGATGGTTTCGGGCGTGAACGGCCGGCCGGTCGGTCCGAGCGTGTGGACGCCGTTGGGCACTACGCGGGCCGCGAGCGGGATGTCGGCTGTGATCACCACATCATTGGCTTTGGCGTGCTCGGCGATCCAGTCATCCGCGGCGTCGGCGCCCTTGGACACGACGACGTGCCGCACCATCGGGTCGCGTGAGGGCCGCAAGCCACCATTCGACACAAGCACGACCGCAACCTCGAGCCGCCCGGCGACCTTCAGGATTTCGTCCTTCACCGGGCAGGCGTCCGCATCCACGAAGATCGTGACGGCAGAAGCCATGCCTTCCTCTGCGATCGCTCTTCCTGTCAGTAGATCACCACGCTGCGGATGCTTTCACCGGCATGCATGAGGTCGAAGGCCTTGTTGATGTCGTCCAACGGCATGGTGTGGGTGATCATGGGATCGATCTCGATCTTGCCGCCCATGTACCAGTCGACGATCTTCGGCACGTCCGTGCGCCCGCGCGCGCCGCCGAACGCCGTGCCCTTCCACACGCGGCCGGTGACGAGCTGGAAGGGGCGGGTGGCGATCTCCTGGCCGGCGCCCGCCACGCCGATCACGATCGACTGACCCCAGCCTCGATGGGAGCATTCGAGCGCCTGGCGCATGACGCGCACATTGCCCGTGCAGTCGAAGGTATAGTCGGCACCGCCGATTTGATCGGCGCCCCGTTTTGTCATGTTGACGATCTCGCCCACCACGTCTCCGACCTTGGTGGGATTGACGAAGTGCGTCATGCCAAAGCGGCGTCCCCACTCCTCCTTCGAGTCGTTCAGATCGACGCCGATGATCATGTCGGCGCCGGCAAGCCTCAGACCCTGGATGACGTTGAGGCCGATGCCGCCCAGGCCGAACACGGCGGCCGTCGCGCCGGCCTCGACCTTGGCCGTGTTGATGACCGCGCCCACCCCGGTGGTGACGCCGCAGCCGATATAGCAGATCTTGTCGAAGGGCGCTTCGGGATCGACCTTGGCCACCGCGATCTCGGGCAATACGGTGAAATTCGAGAAGGTCGAGCAGCCCATATAGTGGTGGATCTTGTCCTTGCCGAGGGAGAAGCGCGAGGTGCCGTCCGGCATCAGTCCTTGGCCCTGCGTGGAGCGGATCGCGGTGCACAGATTGGTCTTACGGCTCAGGCAGGAGGGACACTGGCGGCATTCAGGCGTGTAGAGCGGGATGACGTGATCGCCCTTTTTCACGCTCGTCACGCCAGCGCCGACATCCACCACGATGCCCGCGCCCTCATGACCGAGGATCGCGGGAAAGAGGCCCTCGGGATCGGCGCCGGACAGGGTGAACTCGTCCGTGTGGCAGATGCCCGTCGCCTTGATCTCGACCAGCACCTCGCCCGCGCGGGGACCTTCGAGGTCCACCTCCATGATCTCCAGCGGCTTTCCAGCGGCGACGGCCACGGCGGCACGGGTCTTCATGACATAGTCCTCCTGAATCGGCGGGCATTGGTTTCAGCTTTCGCCTGCCGGTTCAAGCCTTTCGGATGGTTTCGGAATATGGTCGAGCACGAGATCGTGCTCGACCATATTCCGGGAATCGGGGGAAGCGTGCCGGAACGCGATGGACTCTGTTCACCCGTTTCGGGACAATCTCCCTCGTCCCGGAAAGCTTCGGCGGCGATTCCCTTCAGGAGAAGACATGGCCGGTGAACGGCAATCACGCGATCCGATCATCCGTGCTGCGAACGCCGCGCGGGAGCCTCGGCGCGGGCCTGCGCCGGTCGCCTGGGCCTTTGTGCATCTGCGCGTGCATTCCGCTTATTCGCTGCTGGAAGGCGCGCTGCAGGTCGGCAAGGTCGTCAGCCACGCCGTGGCCGACCAGATGCCGGCGATTGCCGTCACTGACACCGGCAACATGTTCGGTGCGCTGGAATTCGCGCAGAAGGCCTCCAAGGATGGCGTGCAACCGCTGATCGGCTTGCAGATCGATGTCTGCTTCCCAAGCCGCGAGGAGGACGGGCAGAAAACCGGCTTCCGCCGTGAGCGCCCCGACTGCCGCCCGCTTGTGCTGATCGCGGCGAACGAAGACGGCTACAAGAACCTTGTGCGGCTGGTGAGCAAGCTCCATTTGGAGAATGCGCCCGGCGATCCGATCCACATCGTGCATTCGGCGTTGGCCGCCTTTTCGGATGGATTAATCTGCCTGACGGGCGGACCGCGCGGCCCTCTCGGCGCGGCCATTGCGAGCGGGCACGCAGACGAAGCGGAAGCGCGCCTGCTTGAGTTGAAGCGCTATTTCGGCGACCGGCTTTATGTGGAGCTGGAGCGCGTCGGCAATTGGGACCGTCGCATCGAGGCGGCGAGCGTCGACCTTGCCTATCGCCACGAGATCCCGATCGTCGCCACCAACGAAGCCTTCTTCCTCAAGCGCGACGACTTCGACGCGCATGACGCGCTGCTCGCCATTGCCGAAGGCACGGTTGTCGGGGAAGACAATCGCCGTCGGCTCTCGCCGGACAACCATCTGCGCGGGCAGGCCGAGATGGCCGAATTGTTCGCGGACCTTCCTGAGGCGATCGAGAACACGGTCGAGATCGCGCGCCGCTGTTCGTATTACCCCAAAAGCCGCGCGCCGATCCTGCCGCGCTTCACCACCGGCAATGCTTCGACGCCGGAGGAAGCCGAGCAGGCGGAAGCGCTGGAGCTTCGGCGGCAGGCGATCGAGGGCCTTGAGGCCCGCCTTCTCGCCCATGGTCCAACCGAGGGATATACGCGCGGTCAGTATTCGGAGCGGCTGGAGTTCGAGCTCGGCATCATCGAGCGGATGAAGTTTCCCGGCTACTTCCTGATCGTGGCCGACTTCATCAAATGGGCGAAGGCGCAGGACATCCCCGTGGGGCCGGGCCGAGGCTCCGGCGCGGGATCGCTGGTTGCCTATGCGCTGACCATCACGGACATCGATCCGCTGCGCTTCTCGCTTCTGTTCGAGCGCTTCCTCAATCCCGACCGCGTGTCGATGCCCGACTTCGACATCGACTTCTGCCAGGACCGCCGAGAAGAAGTGATCCGCTACGTTCAGAAGCGATATGGCCGCGAGCAGGTGGGGCAGATCATCACATTCGGCTCGCTCCAGCCCCGCGCCGTTCTGCGCGATGTCGGCCGTGTGCTGCAGATGCCGTACGGACAGGTGGACCGGCTGTGCAAGATGGTGCCGCAGGTGCCGTCGAACCCGGTCTCTCTGACAAAGGCGATCGAGGATGATCCGCGCTTCGACGAGGAGGCGGAAAAGGAGCCGATCGTCCGGACCTTGCTCGACATGTCGCTCAAGCTCGAGGGGCTATACCGTCACGCCTCTACCCATGCCGCCGGCATCGTGATCGGCGACCGGCCGCTCGAGCAGCTTGTTCCGATGTATCGCGATCCGCGATCGGACATGCCTGTCACCCAGTTCAACATGAAATATGTCGAGCAGGCCGGGCTGGTGAAGTTCGACTTCCTCGGCTTGAAGACGCTGACCACGCTCGACCGCGCCGTGAAGCTCATCCGCAGGCGAGGGGTGGACATCGATCTCGCGACGATCCCGCTCGATGACGTGAAAACCTACGAGATGCTGTCGCGCGGCGAGGTCGTCGGCGTGTTCCAGGTGGAATCGGCCGGCATGCGCAAGGCGCTGATCGGCATGAAGCCTGACCGCATCGAGGACATCATCGCGCTGGTGGCGCTCTACCGGCCCGGCCCGATGGAGAACATCCCGACCTATAATGCGCGCAAGCACGGGGCGGAGGAACTGGCGTCGATCCACCCCAAGATCGATCATCTGGTTGCCGAAACACAGGGCGTCATCGTTTATCAGGAACAGGTGATGCAGATCGCGCAGGACCTGTCGGGCTACACGCTCGGCGAGGCCGACCTGCTGCGCCGCGCGATGGGCAAGAAGATCCGCGCGGAGATGGACGCACAGCGCGCACGCTTCGTGTCGGGCGCGGTGGAACGCGGGCTCGAAAAAGCCCAGGCGAACATGATCTTCGACCTGTTGGCGAAGTTCGCAGATTACGGATTCAACAAGTCCCACGCCGCGGCCTATGCGGTGGTGTCCTACCAGACGGCCTATCTCAAGGCGCACTATCCGGTGGAGTTTCTGGCAGCGTCCATGACGCTCGACATCGGCAACACCGACAAGCTGAGCGACTTCCGGCAGGATGCCTTGCGGCTCGGGATCGCCGTGATCCCGCCCTCGGTGCAAACCTCGGATGCGCTCTTCGAAGTCGGCGAGAACAAGATTTTCTACGCGCTCGCCGCGATCAAGGGCGTGGGCGAGGCGGCGGTTGAGCATATCGTGGCGCTGCGCCGGGAGCGTCCGTTCCGCGACATCGCGGATTTCGCCAGCCGCATCGATCCGCGCATCGTCGGCAAGCGCGTGCTGGAAAGCCTGATCGCGGCGGGCGCGCTGGACTGCTTCGGCCATGAGCGCGCGGCGACATTCGCCGGCGTGGAACGCATTCTCGGCCTCGCCTCCCGTGCGCGCGAGGACGAAGCCTCAGGGCAATCGGATATTTTCGGCATGGCGCTGAGCGGCACGGCGCCGACGCTGCACCTTCCTGCGGTTGATCCCTGGCTGCCCGCGGAAAGGCTGCATCGCGAGTTCCAGGCGGTCGGGTTCTATCTCTCCGCCCATCCGCTGGACGATTACAAGAACGCGCTTGAAAAGATGCGGGTGCAGAGCTGGGCCGAGTTTTCGGCGGCGGTGAAGCGTGGCGCGACGGCCGGACGACTGGCTGGCACAGTGACGTCGAAGGTCGAGCGCAGGACGCGCACGGGCAACCGCATGGGCATCGTGCAGCTTTCCGACACGTCCGGACAGTATGAAGTGGTGATGTTTTCGGAAACGCTGGCGCTTTACCGCGACATGCTGGAAGCCGGCAGGTCGCTGGTGATCACCGTCGGCGCGGAGGATCGTCCCGAGGGCATCAGCCTGCGGGTTCAAACGGTCCAGTCGCTGGAGGACGAGGCCGTGCGCGTGCAAAAGGCGCTGCGTGTCTTCCTGCGCGACGTCGCCCCGCTCGCGAGCGTCGCCTCGCGCCTCGGCGAGAAAGGTGACGGCGAGGTGAGCCTGATCGTGCTGAAGGGGGAGGCGGCGGGTGAAATCGAGGTCGCTTTGCCCAACCGCTATCGGCTGTCCCCTCAGCTTGCCTCAGCACTTCGTTCGGTGCCCGGTGTGGTGGAGGTGGAACTGGTGTGACGTTTCCGACCGTCTGCATCTGTGGTCAGGGCAGAAGGTCGTTGGGTTCACTCGCATCGTCCCAGAACTCCACCGGACCGCGCGCCGGTGCTGAGACGTGCTCCTCGCCCGCGCGGCGAGGGCGGCCCTTTGAGCCTTTGTTGAAGGTGTAGCCCGTTTCGATCGAGCGCGGGCCGAACTTCTCGCGCA
This sequence comes from uncultured Mesorhizobium sp., assembly GCA_963522145.1. GTDB lineage: Bacteria > Pseudomonadota > Alphaproteobacteria > Rhizobiales > Rhizobiaceae > Mesorhizobium_B. Next base: position 67,477 of record CAUQXI010000015.1, read on the forward strand.
ACGCATCCACCGCGCCTTCCGCCAGGGCCCGCTTGGCGCCGCGGATGTCGATCAGGTTCGGCTGGTCCGCTCGCGCGGCATCGGAAAGATCGGACACGCCGATGCCGAGGAGCCGGAACCGCGTGCCATCGGTTTCCTTGCCGAGCAGCGCCATTCCGGCTTCGAAGATGCGGTCGGCAAGGCGTGTGGGGTCGGGGAGCTTCTGGTTTCGCGTGCGGATGCGAAAATCCTGCGTCTTGAGCTTCAGCGTGATTGTGCGTCCCGCGGTGTTGGCCTTCTTCAGCCGTGCGGACACCTTCTCGCTCAGCGCACGCAGCACCGGAACGAGGTCGGCCGCGCTGGCGAGGTCGGCATCGAAGGTCGTTTCGGCCGACACGCTCTTGCGCTCGTGTTCCGGCTTCACCGCGCGCGTGTCGTTTCCGCGCGAAAGATGGAACAGCCGGCTGCCCATCGAGCCGTAGCGCCGCATGAGTTCGCCCTGCTCCATGGCCTGCAACTGGCCGATGGTGCGCAGGCCGTCACGGTGCAATGTTTCGGCCAATGAGCGGCCGACGCCCCAGATGGTTGTTACCGGCTGTTGCGCCAGGAATGCGGCGGCCTCGGCGTCGCCGATCACGGCAAAGCCACGCGGCTTGTTGAGGTCGGACGCGATCTTGGCGAGGAATTTGCAGTAGGACAGTCCGACGGACACGGAGATGCCGACTTCACGTTCGACATCTCGCGCGAAGCGCGCCAGCACAAAAGCAGGGGATGCGCCGTGCAGCCGCTCGGTGCCGGACAGGTCGAGAAAGGCCTCATCGATCGAGACTGGCTCGACCAGCGGCGTGAGCGCCTGCATCATTGCCCGGACCTGGCGGCCCACGGCGACATATTTGTCCATGTCCGGCTTCACCACGACTGCGTCCGGGCAGGCCTCCAGCGCCTTGAACATCGGCATGGCCGAGCGGACGCCCTTGATGCGCGCGAGGTAGCAGGTGGTGGACACCACGCCGCGCTTGCCGCCTCCCACGATCACCGGCCTGTCACGAAGCTCCGGCCGATCGCGTTTCTCCACGGCTGCGTAGAACGCGTCGCAGTCGACATGGGCGATGCGCAGGCTGTCGAGTTCCGGATGGATCAGCAGCCTGGGCGAGCCGCAGGCCGAGCAGCGACGCTCTCCGCCTTTGCTCGGGCGCAGGCAATCGCGGCAAAAGCCGGCGGCGGGATCGTTGGACGTGGCCAACATGGTGAGGCAAAGGCTAGATCAGGCTTGAGCCGTCGACAATCGATGGGCAGCGGCTTTCCACTGGCAACAGGATCAATCGCGGGACAAACCGAGAGCCTGAGCGATCAGCGGCTCGGCCTCGACCCAGCCTTCCACCGCCGTCACGCCTTCCGGCATCGGTCGCTGAAGGGCGCGCAACTCGTCATGCGCCATCAGATGGAACAGGGCGATGTCGGGCGCCGCCTTCTGAACCGAAAGATGGTTGTGGAGGATGTCGTCCACGAAAGCGGCCCGCCGGCCTCCTTCGCCGCGTATGCGGGCAACCGCCGGGCCTTTCGGCGCTTCCGTCGTCAGTAGCGGGTAGGGCAGGCCGAGTGCCTCAAGGTGGCGCTGTCTATGCTCCCGGAAGCGGTGAGGCATGGCCGTCAGCAGGACGATCTGAGCCGACGATGCGAGGGACGCAAGGGCCGCATCGGCGCCGCTCGCGATCTGCTGCCAATCGGCCTGAACGCCCCAAAACTCATCGATCAGCACCGTGACCTGATCGTCGCCGATGGCATCTTTCGTCCCCTTGGAGAAGATGTTGCCGTGCAGCTTGAAAACGCCCATGCCGAGATCAAGGTCGCGGCTTGCGAGGAACGAGGAAAAGGGCGTCACGAATTCCAGCACCACCTCGTCGACATCAACGACGAGAAGGGGCCGCGCATCAAGCGCGAGTTCCTCGATCTGGCGCAGCGTTTCGGGATCGTCGCTCATGTCGTCTTCTTCCTGTTCGTATTCAGATCGATCGTTCTGACTGATCGCCACCGAAGGGCAGCGCGCGTAGCGCATCCGCGACGGATGCAGGGGGCATCCCGGCGTGTTCCGCAAAGCGCAACAGTGTCGGCTCGTGGTTCGCTATGAACTCTAGTACGCCCGCAAGGAAACCAGGCTCGCGCGCAGCAAGGCGGATGCCGTCGGCCTCGATGCCCGAAAGAGCAAGAAAGCGCGGGAGCAGCTCTGCGTCGCCTGCGATGAAGGCGAGCGCTTCGATCGCAAGAGCCTGCGCTTGTTCTCCGTCTTTGATCCTCATTCGACCGCGCTCCATTCAGCCTTGCGCTAGCAGCCCGGACGGCACCGGCGCAATGCGTTCGCATTCCATTCACCCCGAAGCTTTTTTGGGGAGTCACGCCGAGTCTCACGCGTGCTACGAAACAAGGAGGCAGCGAATCGGGGCTCGGATGTCGAAGAAGGTGATGATCGTCGAAGACAACGAGCTCAACATGAAGCTCTTTCGCGATCTGATAGAAGCGAGCGGCTATGAAACGGTGCGCACGCGCAACGGGCTCGAAGCACTCGATCTCGCGCGCCTGCACCGGCCGGATTTGATCCTGATGGACATCCAGCTTCCGGAAGTCTCCGGGCTCGAGGTCACCAAGTGGCTGAAGCAGGACGACGATCTGCACACGATCCCGGTCATCGCCGTCACGGCTTTCGCCATGAAAGGCGATGAGGAGCGTATCCGTCAGGGCGGCTGCGAGGCCTATATCTCCAAACCCATCTCGGTGCCGCGCTTCATCGAGACGATCAAATCCTATCTCGGCGACGCTTGAGCTATTGCTGACTCGCAGTTCAGACTGTTTAGCAGTGCTCGCAGGCTGACAGAACTACGCCGCAAACGAAAACGCCGCCCGGAGGCGGCGCATCATGCGGTGCTCAGCACCCGTTACTTGATCTTGGTTTCCTTGAATTCGACATGCTTCTTGGCGACCGGATCGTATTTGCGGAAGGACAGCTTGTCCGTCTTCGTACGGCTGTTCTTGCTGGTCACGTAGAAGAAGCCGGTATCGGCGGTCGAAAGAAGCTTGATCTTGATATTGGCTGCCTTGGCCATGGTCGCGGTCCATCAACTGGAGGGTGGATGCCGCCGCCCGGAAGCTTGCCCATGGCACGGCCGTTGGCGGCGACACATACAGGCAGGGCACGGGAAGTCAAGTTCGCGCCGGCTCAGACCGGCTCACGAATGTGGCGCTTGCCAACCATCCGGTAGAAAGAGGCAGGACCGCCCGGTGACAGTTCGGGGTCGATCTGAAGACGCGCGATGACATCCTCCAGGATGCTCCGCGTGATCGTCGGGATGTCAAGCGCCAGCGCCTCGCTCAGGGTCGGCCAGCAAAGCTCCTGAAGCTCGTTCGAGGAGTGGCCTTGTTCCACTTCGCCGAAATGCGGCTCGTGCCAGACCGCGAAGAAGCGGGTATCAAAGCGGCGGATGTTGCGCGGCGGGGTGATGGCGCGAGCGACCAGCCTCAGACGGTTGAGCGAGGGCTCGAGCCCATTCTCTGTGAACGCCCGCCATACGGTCGCGGAGGTGCGGATGGTTCCGGGCTGACCGATCAGGACGCCCGTTTCCTCCAAGGTCTCACGAATGGCCGATATCCCGATGGCTCTCGCCCGTGCTGACCCGCCACGAACAACTCCGGCCGAAATTCGCGCCTCTTCAACCGGATGAAGAGTGTTGGAGAGCGCCAGGCGCCCGTCGGCGGGATCGGTGCGCCCGCCGGGAAAGACGAATTTCCCGGCCATGAAAACATGTGATGGGTGGCGGCGGCCCATCAGCACCCTGACATCGCCAAGCCGGCGATCGAGAAGGAGCACTGTGGCGGAATCCCGCGGACGGAGCGCGCTTTCCCGCTGCGTTGCGAAGTCAGGATCGATCAGGGCCGGCGTGTCTGCGAAAATCGTGTCGATCGTCAAAGCTCAGGATGCCCCTCGAGCTTTTCGGACTCCTCGCCAAAGCCATGCATCCTCAGCGCCCACTGCAGGCCGACGATGGCGCCCTTTATCGGACGAAGCAGCGCCAGGCACATGAGGATGGTCAACGGCACCCAGATGGCAAGATGCACCCAGGTAGGAAGGTTGGTGGAAGCCTCCACCCCCATGAAGGCCCCGACCACTATATGGCCGACGACGAACACGACGAGATAGGCCGGAAGGTCATCCGCGCGGTGATGCTCGATCACCTCGGCGCAGTGTTCGCAACGGTTCACTGTCTTGAGAAAGGAGCGGAAGAGCTTGCCTTCGCCACAATTGGGGCAGCGGCAGCGCGCGCCGCGCCACATAGCTTCCGGGAGGCTGCGAGGTGCCGGTCCGGCCTCCGCCCCGCCATCGATGATCACGTTTGTCACTGACCGAATCTCCTGCCTCGGGAGTTGCCGACCGAGGCCCGCTGCCGGGCCTTGCCTCGTACCGCCTTGTGGAAACTGCGTTGGTTGCGGGCTGTTCCCTTCGGCTCGCTCAATACCTCGAAGCGCATGGCGCCGGCGATGGGGGCGACCTCCACAAGGCGGACCTCGACGGGATCGGCAAGCTGGAATGCGCTTCCCGTGCGCTGGCCCACCAGAGCGCGCGACGCTTCATCGAACAGGTAATACTCATCTCCCAGCGAGGAGACAGGCACGAAGCCGTCCGCGCCATATTGCGGAAGCTGCACGAACAGCCCCGACTTGGTGACGCCTGAGATCCGCCCCGCGAAGGTTTCACCGAGACGGCTGGAAAGATGGCTCGCCACCAGCCGGTCCACGGTATCGCGCTCGGCGGCCATGGCGCGGCGCTCGGCTGCAGAGATCAGGGTGGAGATTTCCTCCAGCCGCGCTTCATCTTCCCGCCGCAGGCCATCGCTGCCGAAGCTTAAGGCGGAGATCAGCGCCCGGTGAACCAGCAGGTCCGAATAACGGCGGATGGGCGAGGTGAAATGCGCGTAGTGCTGAAGGTTGAGGCCGAAATGGCCGATATTCGCGGGCGAATAGGCAGCCTGGCTTTGCGAGCGCAGCACAACCTCGTTGGTCAACTGCTCGGTCGCGCTGCCCCGGACACGCTCCAGAATCCCGTTGAACTGCGCCGGGCGGAGCGATGGCCCGCGCGCCAGCGACATGCCGATCGTTTGCAGATACTCCCGCAGCGATTCCTGCTTCGCGAGCGAGGGCGCGTCATGCACGCGATACACCAGCGCCTGCCTCTTCGCTTCCAGGGTCTCCGCCGCTGCGACATTCGCCTGGATCATCATCTCCTCGATCAGGCGATGGGCCTCCAGCCGTTCGGGCACCACCACGCGATCGACCGATCCGTCCGGCTTGAGAAGGATCTTACGCTCCGGCAGGTCGAGATCGAGGGGCTGTCGCGCATCGCGGCCGCGCGCGAGGATGCGGTAGGCTTCCCACAACGGGCGGAGGATCGTGTCGAGGATAGGCGCAGTCGCCTCGTCTGGCTGGCCGTCGATCGCCGCCTGAGCCTGAGGGTAGGAAAGACGCGCCGCGGAGCGCATGGTGATGCGATGGAAGCTGTGCCGGCGCTTGCGCCCATCGGCGGAGAACACCATGCGCACGGCGAGGGCAGGGCGGTCCACGCCTTGCCGCAACGAGCAAAGATCGTTGGAGATGCGCTCGGGCAGCATGGGAACGACGCGGTCCGGGAAATAAACGGAGTTTCCGCGCTTCAACGCCTCGCTGTCGAGAGCCGAACCGGGCCGCACATAGGCCGCGACATCGGCGATCGCGACCGTGACCACCATGCCGCCGGGGTTCTTCTCGTCGGCGTCGGGCTCTGCATGAACCGCGTCGTCATGGTCCTTTGCATCGGCAGGGTCGATGGTGACCAGCGGCAGGGCACGCCATTCTTCGCGGCCGCCAAGCCCCGCGGGTTGCACGGCCTCAGCCTCATCGATCACGGCCGACGGGAAGCGGTAGGGAATGCCATGCTCGTGAAGCGCGATCAGCGAAACGGCCTTTTCGCTTTCGACTGAGCCGACCACCGACAGAACGCGGGCAAAAGGCAGCCCGAGGCGCGATGACCGCTGCGCTTCGGCCTCGACGAGGTCGCCGGGAATCGCGCCGTTAAGCTGATCGGCCTCGATCAGCATCTCGCTTTGGCGGCGTTGCGTCGGTTCGAGTCGGTAGCTGCCGTCAGCGGCCGCGCGCACGACGCCGAGCAGGGCCTCCTCGCGCTTGTTCAGGAGCTTTACGGCGCGGGCTGTCCAGGCCGGACCGTTATCTTCCGAGCGGTTGCGGAAAATCTTTGCCAGCACGCGATCGCCGACGCCGGGCGCCGGGCCACGCCCGTCCCGTGGCACGCCGAGAGCGACCACCGCATCATCGGCTTCTCCGCCCTCCGGTCGAGCAAGAAGCCGGCCGCTGTTGTCACGGCCGAAGATCACCAGAGTCGCGAGAGGAGGCAGATCGCCTGGCCGTGACAAACGCTTGCGTCGCCCGGCTATGGCTCCCGCCTCTTCCATGGCTTGGAGCTGTTCCTTCAGCCAGATGCGATCCGAGCCTTTCAGCCCAAAGGCGCGGGCAATCTCGCGCTTTCCGACCTGGTCCGGATTCTCGGTGATGAAGCGGAGGATTTCCTCCTGGGACGGCAGAAAGCTCTCGCCAGCACCTCCGGCCTTGCCGGAAGCGCGCGAGCGCCCACTATTTGCCATCCGTTTCGCCACGTCAGGCAGTTTCCTTTTTCTTTGCCGTCTTGCGTGCCGGCTTTGCAGCGGCGGAAGCGGTTGACGCCTTCTTGCGCGCGGCCGGCTTCGCGGCAGCCTTCTTCGCAGGAGCTCGCTTTGCCGCCTTTGCGGGCTTGCCGCTGCGCTCGGCCAGGAGTGCCAGCGCCTCCTCCATTGTCACCGAGCCGGGATCCTTGCCCTTGGGAAGAGTGGCATTGACCTTGCCGTGGTTCACATAGGCGCCATAGCGGCCTTCGCGCACGGTGACGGGACCACCGCTCGGATGGTCACCGAGTTGCGCGAGAGCGGCTGCTGCCGCTCCGCGACCGGCGCCTCCCTTGGCTTTCTTTTCTGCGAGCAGGGACACGGCGCGGTTTGCGCCGACCGTGAAAACATCCTCCACGGTTTCGAGATTCGCGTAGGAGCCGTCATGCAGCAGGAAGGGACCGTAGCGGCCGATGCCGGCAGAGATCATCTTGCCGGTTTCGGGATGGGCGCCGATGTCACGCGGCAGGTTCAGGAGGGCCAGCGCCTTTTCGTGGTCGATCGAAGCGGGCGTCCATCCACGCGGAAGGCTTGAGCGCTTCGCTTCCTTGCCGTCGCCGCGCTGGACATAAGGGCCGAAACGTCCGCTGCGCAGCGTGATCTCTTCACTCGTGTAGGGATCATTGCCCAGCACCTTGGTCCCGTCACCCTCGGCGCCACTTTCACCGCTGCCATCGGCACCTTCGCCAAGCTGGCGGGTGAAGCTGCAATCGGGATAGTTCGAGCATCCGACGAATGCGCCGTATTTTCCGAGCTTGAGCGACAACGCGCCATTGCCGCATTTTGGGCAGGTGCGCGGGTTCGAGCCGTCCTCCCGCGGAGGGAAGGCCAGCGGCGCCAGTTCCTCGTTCAACGCATCGAGCACGTCGGTGACGCGAAGCTCCTTGATGTCACCGACGGCCGCGGAGAAGTCGCGCCAGAAATCTCGCAGAACTTCCTTCCAGGACAGCTTGCCGTCGGAAATCTCGTCGAGCTTTTCCTCCAGCGCCGCCGTGAAGTCGTATTCGACGTAGCGCTCGAAGAAGCTTTCAAGGAAAGCGGTCACCAGGCGGCCCTTGGACTGGGGCAGCAGCCTGCGCTTGTCGATCGTCACATAGTCGCGGTCTTCGAGCGTTTTCAGCGTGGCCGCATAGGTGGAGGGACGACCTATGCCGAGCTCCTCCATCTTCTTGATGAGCGAAGCCTCCGAATAACGCGGGGGCGGCTCTGTCGTGTGCTGTGTCGCCTCGATCTTCTCCCGTGCAAGCTGCTCGTTCGGCCTGATCTCGGGCAGACGGCGATTCTCCTCGTCCTCGGAGTCCTCGTCGCGCTGATCGGTGTAGGCGGCGATGAACCCGTCGAAGCGGATCACCGAGCCCACTGCGCGAAGCGTGGCGGTCCGGGATCCGTTTCGCGCGTCGACCTCCACCGTGGTGCGCTCGATTTCCGCGGGCTGCATCTGGCTTGCGATCGCACGCTTCCAGATCAATTCGTAGAGCCGGGCCTGATCGCTCTCCAGGAACTTGCGCACAGAAGCGGGCGTGCGGGCGAACTCGGTAGGCCGGATCGCCTCATGCGCTTCCTGCGCGTTCTTCGCCTTTGCGGAGTAGTAGCGCGGTTTTTCCGGCAGGTAGTTCGTGCCGAACTCCTTGCCGATCACTTGGCGCGCCGCCGTCAGCGCTTCCGGCGCCATCTGCACGCCGTCCGTTCGCATATAGGTGATCAGGCCCGCCGTTTCTCCGCCGATATCGACGCCTTCGTAAAGCCGCTGCGCCACCTGCATGGTGCGGCTCGCGGAGAAGCCGAGCCGCGAGGAGGCGGCCTGCTGCAGCGTTGAGGTGGTGAACGGAGGAGCGGGGTTGCGCTTGGTCGGCCTGGCTTCAACCGAGCTCGCGGAAAAGCTCGCACCTTCCAGCATCGTCTTGATGTCGGAGGCCTGCGCCTCGTTCTTGATGTCGAGTTTCTGGAGCTTGCGGCCTTCAAAGGCGGTCAGGCGCGCAAGGAACCCGTCCTTGCGCGGGGTTTGAAGCTGAGCGGCAACCTGCCAGTATTCCTCGCGAACGAAGCGCTCGATCTCAGCCTCGCGATCGCAGACGAGGCGGAGCGCCACCGACTGCACCCGGCCAGCCGAGCGGGTTCCGGGCAGCTTGCGCCAAAGAACGGGCGAGAGCGTGAAGCCGACGAGATAATCAAGCGCCCGGCGCGCGAGATAGGCGTCTACCAGCGGCGCATCGATCTCACGGGGATTGGCCATTGCATCCAGCACGGACTGTTTCGTGATGGCGTTGAACACCACGCGCCGCACCGGCTTGTCCTTCAACACGCGCTTCTGGCGCAGAACTTCCAGCACATGCCACGAGATCGCTTCGCCCTCACGATCCGGGTCGGTGGCAAGGATCAGCCCGTCGGCTTCCTTCATCGCATTCGCGATATCCGACAGCCGCTTGGCCGAAGGCGAATCGACCTCCCACGACATGGCGAAATCCTCGTCAGGGCGAACCGAGCCGTCCTTCGCAGGAAGATCGCGCACGTGGCCGAAGGAGGCGAGAACACGATAATCGCGGCCGAGATATTTGTTGATCGTTTTCGCCTTGGCCGGCGATTCGACGACGACGACGTCCATGAGTGCCTGTGCTTTCGGGATGAAGATGTTTGCGCGAGGGCAGGCCGCGCCGGTCGGAACCGTCAAATGGCCGTGGGAGGCAGCGCGGTCAAGGGTGCTCGCCGAGGGCGCATGCTGCAGCTGCTGCTCCCGGCCAGGAATTTACGTGAGTCCCGCTTGCGGAAACTGCAATAATAAGTTGTATCTAAGTGGAAGCCTCTACCTATGCGATCGCACGGAAGTTGCGAACGTTAGGAGACAGGCAGCAGCCAGACGGACGCGGGGGGCGTGATCGAGGATGAGCCGACCTTATCTGAAACAGCGGACGGAAGCACTCGACTATATACAATCGATGCTGGGCCAGCTACGCATCATGGCAAAGGCCGAGCGGCACGACATGCTCGCCTACCTCATCGAGATGGCCTACGTGGAAAGCAGTGACATCATCCGCGGCGAGCGGTCGTCACATGTCGAGCGCGACAAGGGAAACAGCGCCGCCTGAATGGCGCTCGAGACGTCCGGCAAGGTCGAGTTCGAGAAGGACGAGCATTATCTCCGATAGCCCCAGGCCTGTATGGGCAGCGATCTCGTCTGTTGAAACGGGTGTCGGTCCCAACGCCTCGACCACCCGGCTTCGATCGGTGTCCGTCATCGGCGACGCAGCGGGTGCTTCGGATGTCTCGGCAAAAGCTGAGACCGGTTGAATGATGTCGCGGCCGCCGAGGAGCGGCGTCAAGCCTTCGATCACGTCCGACGCTTCGGTGACAATGGTCGCCCCGTCCTTCAAGAGCCTGTTGGCGCCGGCTGCGCGCGGGTCCAGCGGCGAGCCGGGAACGGCGAAGACGAGCCGCCCCATCTCGCCGGCCAGCCGCGCACTGATGAGCGAGCCCGACCGCATCGCGGCTTCAACCACCACCAGCCCGAGCGACATGCCGGCGATGATGCGGTTGCGACGCGGGAAATCCTGCGCGCGGGGCTCCCAGCCCCAAGGCATCTCGGAAATCACCGCGCCGCCTTCATTTGCGATGCGGCGGTAGAGCGGGATATTTTCATTGGGGTAGGGACGATCGATACCGCCGGCGAGCACGGCCACCGTGCCGGTTTGGAGGGCGCCGGTGTGCGCTGCCGCGTCGATGCCGCGCGCCAGCCCGGAAACAACGCTCAATCCGCCGCTGCCGAGTTCTGCGGCAAGCAGGCGCGCCATGCGCGTGCCCGCCGCCGAAGCGTTGCGGGCACCTACGATGGCCACCGGCGGTTTCGCAAAGATCGCAGCATCCCCCCAAACCGAGATCAAAGGCGGCGGGCAGTCGACCTTTCGGAGGAATTGCGGGTAATCCGGCTCCATGTGGGCAACGATAAGTGCGCCGAAGGCCGCTGCCGTCGCCAGCTCACGCTCGACATCCGAAGGACTCGGAATGCGGACTGTGGTGCGTGCCGACCGCAGGAGGTCCGGCAAGGCATCCAGAGCCTGTTCCGCCGTGCCGAATCGCTGCAGGAGTCCATGGAACGTCGCCGGACCGACGCGCGGCGTTCGAATCAACCGCAGCCAGTCGAGCCGCTCGCGATCCGACAGGGTTGCCGGGAAAGTTGCGCTCGTCACGCTTTCGCGCCGATCCGCGACTCGGTTCCGGCCACAAGCCGCGCGATGTTCGCGCGGTGCTTTGCGATCACGATGACGCTCATCAGGGCGAGGGCCAGCGCTACGGCTGGTGGTGCGAAGTATAAGGCGACGATCGGTGCGGCGATCACGCCGACGAGGGCCGCGAGCGACGAATAGCGCGATGCTACTGCCACGATCATCCATGCCACTGCGAAGGCGAGCGCGCCTTGCCAGCACAGAGCGATCGCCACACCCAGATAGGTCGCGACGCCCTTTCCACCGCGGAAGCCGAGCCACACCGGAAATAGGTGGCCAAGGAATGCCCCGAAGCCCGCAGCAAGGCCGAGTTCGGGGCCATAGGAAGACGCGGCCCACACCGCCAAGGTGCCTTTCAGCGCGTCGAGCAGGAGAGTGAGCGCCGCAAGCCCCTTGTGTCCGGTGCGCAGCACATTGGTTGCGCCGATATTGCCGGAGCCGAGGCGGCGCACATCGCCCAGCCCGGCTGCGCTTGTGACAAGGAGGCCGAAAGGGATCGAGCCGAGCAGATAGCCGAAGAGCAGTGCCGCGATCAGAAAGGGCCAGCTGAGATCAGCCATCTGTTTTCCTTCTCAGGCCTCGAACACCGTGTTGCCCGCCACCAGCGTGCGGAGAACGCGGCCTTGCATCCGCGCGCCTTCATAGCAGGTGTTCTTGGAGCGCGACCGGATATCATTTTCCCGGACGATCCAAGGCTCGTCCAGATCGACCAGAACGAGGTCTGCTGGCGCGCCAGCCTTCAGGGTTCCGCCCTCTAGGCCGAATCGTTTGGCCGGAGCATGGGTCAAGGCGTCGATCACGCGAAGCAGAGGCACATCGCCCGAATGGTAGAGGCGCAGCGCGGCCGCGAGCAATGTTTCGAGGCCGATCGCGCCAGGCGCCGCATCGGCAAACGGAAGGCGCTTGGTGTCGACGTCCTGCGGGTCATGGCATGACACAAGCATGTCGAGCGTGCCGTCCTTGAGCGCCTCGACCATCGCGAGGCGGTCTTCCTCGGCGCGCAGCGGCGGTTCCAGCTTGAAGAATGTCCGATATTCGCCGACATCGTGCTCGTTGAGCGTGAGGCTTGCGATTGCGGCTCCCGACGTCACCTTGGAGTTCTGATCCTTTGCGCGAGCCACCGCTTCCACCGAGAGCGCGGTTGAAATCTTTGCCGCGTGGTACTTCGCGCCGGTCAGCCGCGCGAGCGCGAGGTCTCGCTCTAACGGGATGAGTTCAGCCTCGCGCGCGATACCGGGAAGGCCGAGCCACGTGCCGAAAAGCCCTTCATTCATGACGCCGTTCGCGGCAAGCTCGTGATCGGATGTCGCATGGGCGATGACCGCATCGAAATCGCGCGCATAGGTCATTGCGCGGCGCATGACGAGCGGGCTGGCGATGGTGTGCCGGCCATCGCTGAAGGCGACAGCTCCTGCCTGGCGCAGCAGCCCGAACTCCGTGAGTTCCGCGCCGGCCAGTTTCTTGGTGATGGCTGCCGCCGGAAAAATCCGAACGGCCGCATTGTCGCGCGCCGCGCGGAAGACGAATTCCACGAGCGCGACATCGTCGATCGCCGGCTCCGTTTCGGGCATCATCACCAGAGAGGTGACCCCGCCAGCCGCCGCAGCCAGACCGGCGGAAGCGATCGTTTCGCGATGTTCGCCGCCGGGCTCGCCGATAGAGACGCAGGTGTCGACCAGCCCGGGAAGGATCGCGCGACCAGCACAGTCGATGCGCTGCGCGCCGTCGGGAACCCCCTGGTTCATGACCGCAGCGCCGGCGGCAAGGATGCGTCCGTCGCTCACCAGAAGCGTGCCGACCTCATCCAGTCCGCGTGACGGATCGACAATGCGCGCGCGCTCGAAGGCCACCGCGCTCATGATGCGTTTCCGTCGTCGCGACGTGGATCAAGCAGAGCTTCCATGACGGCCATGCGAACAGCCACGCCCATCTCGACCTGTTCCTGGATCACGCTGTTCGGACCATCGGCAACGGAGGAGGATATCTCGACGCCGCGGTTCATGGGGCCGGGATGCATGACCAGAACATCCTCTTTGGCGGCTTTGAGTTTCACGCGGTCGAGCCCGAAATAGCGAAAATATTCGCGAGTGGAGGGGACGAAGCTGCCGGCCATGCGCTCGCGCTGAAGCCGCAGCATCATCACGACATCGGCGTCCTTCAGGCCCTCAGCCATGGAGGTCGTCACTTCCACACCCATCTGCTCGATCCCGGCAGGAAGCAGGGTCGAGGGCGCGACGATGCGCAGGCGCGCGCCCATCGCACCGAGCAGGATGAGGTTGGAGCGCGCCACGCGGGAGTGAAGGACGTCACCGCAGATGGCGACCGTCAATCTCGCGAGCCGGCCCTTCGCCCGCCTGATGGTGAGCGCATCGAGCAACGCCTGAGTCGGGTGTTCGTGCGCGCCGTCGCCTGCATTCACAACCGAGCAGCCCACTTTCTGAGACAGAAGTGCTGCGGCGCCCGCCGCCGCGTGACGAATGATGAGGATGTCGGGCCGCATGGCGTTCAGGGTGATGGCCGTGTCGATCAGCGTTTCACCCTTCTTCACCGAAGACGAGGCGACGCTCATATTCATCACGTCCGCCCCGAGCCGCTTTCCCGCGAGCTCGAACGACGCCTGCGTGCGGGTCGATGCTTCGTAGAATAGGTTGATCTGAGTGCGGCCCCGCAGCGTGCTGCTTTTCTTTTCCGGCTGGCGCGAGAATGAAACGGCGGCATCGGCCCGGTCGAGCAGAAGTTCGATATCGGCGGGAGAGAGGTCGCGAATGCCCAGCAGATGCCGGTGCGGATAAAGCGCGAAGGGGGAGGGCTCGGTCATTGTGCGGAGCTATAGCGCCGCGATGAGCCGGCCCGCAATGAGCCGGCGGAGATGAGGGACGGCTATCCCCGCTTCTTCCAGAAAGGTCAGCCCCTCTTTGTCATGACGACGATCGAAACCTCGCCCTCCATCGCGCCCTGATACGCCGATAGATGCGGCTCCTCGTCCGGCTCTCCGTCCAGCTGACCGATCTGATCCAGCTCCGCTTCCGCGAAGCCTCGTTCCTTCAGCGCGTCCAGGGTGCGCCGGACGGCGCTGTCGTCGTCAGGGGCGAGCAGGAGGACGTGGATCTCGACGGCTTCCGCATTGGTGTCGCGCTTGGCGCGCCCCGTAATCAAGGTGACAGGAGGAGAATCGTTGTCGTTCACGGGCTCGTTCAACATGGGCGTTCAACCTCTGTCAGCGTGTTGCATCTATGGCCAAGCATCCACCGAAACGCCAGCGAGTGCATTGCGGCGCCAGCTTCGCGCCCAGCGATGGAAACGCAGCCCGTTTCAACACCTCTGAGGGTTGACGAACCGCTCGACAGGCCGTATGTGCCGCCTTGTCTGAGCCGATGTGAGGCTCTTTCGTCGGGAACGACTCGTTCCTGAGGCAGCCTCAGACACGGTTCGTTCTGCGAATGTGAAGTCATTTCTGGCGTGCATGAGGCGGTTGACCGCTTCCTCTGCCATTTGTCCGGGCGAGACCGCTTTCAGTGGTTTTAGGGCCCGGATCGTCGTTTGTCGCATCTGCCGGGCGTTCCGCGGGTGCGACATGGAAATAAGAACAAGGAAGGTTGAATGCCTACCGTCAATCAGCTGATCCGCAAGCCGCGCATTGCGCCGGTGAAGCGCAACAAGGTGCCGGCCATGCAGCAGAACCCGCAGAAGCGGGGCGTCTGCACGCGCGTTTATACGACTACGCCAAAGAAGCCGAATTCGGCTCTGCGCAAGGTCGCCAAGATTCGCCTGACCAACGGCTTCGAAGTGATCGGCTATATTCCCGGCGAGGGGCACAACCTTCAGGAACACTCGGTGGTGATGATCCGCGGCGGCCGCGTGAAGGATCTTCCGGGTGTCCGCTACCACATCATTCGCGGCGTGCTCGACACGCAGGGCGTAAAGAACCGCAAGCAGCGCCGCTCGAAGTACGGCGCCAAGCGTCCGAAGTAAGTTCCGGATCAAAGCTGAGAGACGAGAAATATGTCCCGACGCCACAGTGCAGACAAGCGCGAGATCAATCCGGACCCGAAGTTCGGCGACCTCGTCGTGACCAAGTTCATGAATGCCGTGATGTATGACGGCAAGAAGTCGATCGCCGAGACGATCGTTTACGGCGCGCTCGACCAGGTTCAGTCCCGCACCAAGCAGGAGCCGGTCGCCGTGTTTCACCAGGCGCTCGACAATGTCGCTCCGCATGTCGAGGTGCGCTCCCGCCGCGTGGGCGGCGCGACCTATCAGGTTCCCGTCGACGTTCGTCCCGAGCGCCGCCAGGCCCTCGCGATCCGCTGGCTGATCACCGCTGCGCGCAATCGCAACGAGTCGACGATGGTGGACCGCCTTTCCGGCGAGCTGATGGATGCTGCCAACAATCGCGGCACTGCGGTCAAGAAGCGTGAAGACACGCACAAGATGGCAGAGGCCAACCGCGCCTTCGCCCATTACCGCTGGTAAGCGCGAAGAGAGACGAGAGGCACCATCATGGCCCGCGAATATAAGATCGAAGACTACCGCAACTTCGGCATCATGGCCCACATCGATGCCGGCAAGACCACGACCACCGAGCGCGTGCTTTATTATACCGGCAAGTCGCACAAGATCGGCGAAGTCCATGACGGCGCCGCGACCATGGACTGGATGGAGCAGGAGCAGGAGCGCGGCATCACGATCACGTCCGCTGCCACCACGACCTTCTGGAAGGGTCGCGACGGAAAGCTGCGCCGCTTTAATATCATCGACACCCCCGGCCACGTCGACTTCACGATTGAGGTCGAGCGTTCGCTTCGCGTGCTGGACGGCGCCATTGCGCTGCTCGACGCCAACGCCGGTGTTGAGCCGCAGACCGAGACAGTGTGGCGCCAGGCCGACAAGTATCATGTGCCGCGCATGATCTTCTGCAACAAGATGGACAAGATCGGCGCCGACTTCTACCGCTCGGTGGAGATGATCGGCTCGCGCCTCGGCGCTCAGGCTGTCGTCATGCAGCTTCCGATCGGTGCCGAGAACGAGTTCAAGGGCGTGGTTGATCTCGTCGAGATGAACGCGCTGGTATGGCGCGACGAGTCGCTCGGCGCTGCCTGGGACGTGGTCGAAATCCCGGCAGATCTGCAGGCCCGTGCGGAAGAGTTCCGCGAGAAGATGATCGAGGCTGCCGTCGAGATGGACGAGACGGCTCTCGAGAATTATCTCGAAGGCAAGCTCCCCTCCAATGACGAAATTCGCGCGCTGATCCGAAAGGGCACGATCGCGGTCAAGTTCTTCCCGATGTTCTGCGGCTCGGCTTTCAAGAACAAAGGCGTTCAGCCGCTGCTCGACGCGGTCGTGGAGTACCTTCCGTCGCCGATCGACGTTCCGGCCATCAAGGGCGTGGACGCGAAGACGGATGCCGAGATCGAGCGTCACGCGGACGACAATGAGCCTCTCTCGATGCTCGCCTTCAAGATCATGAACGACCCGTTTGTGGGTTCGCTCACCTTCTGCCGCATCTATTCGGGCAAGCTCGCCAAGGGCGTATCGCTCGACAATACGGTGAAGAACAAGAAGGAGCGCATCGGCCGCATGCTGCAGATGCATGCGAACAGCCGCGCGGACATCGAGGAGGCCTTTGCCGGCGACATCGTGGCTCTGGCGGGTCTCAAGGAAACCACCACCGGGGACACGCTTTGTGATCCCGCAAAGGCCGTGATCCTGGAGCGGATGGAGTTCCCCGAGCCGGTCATCCAGATCGCGATCGAGCCGAAGACGAAGGGCGACCAGGAAAAGATGGGCCTCGCGCTTCATCGCCTGGCAGCCGAGGACCCATCCTTCCGCGTCAAGACTGACGAGGAGTCCGGTCAGACCATCATCGCCGGGATGGGTGAGCTTCACCTCGACATCATCGTCGATCGCATGCGCCGCGAGTTCAAGGTGGAAGCCAATGTCGGCGCACCGCAGGTCGCTTATCGCGAAACGATCACGCGTCAGGCCGAGGTGGACTACACGCACAAGAAGCAGACCGGCGGCACGGGTCAGTTCGCTCGCGTCAAGCTCGTTTTCGAGCCCAATCCCGAGAGCGACGAGTTCGTGTTCGAGTCGAAGATCGTCGGTGGTTCTGTGCCCAAGGAGTATATTCCGGGTGTGCAGAAGGGCATCCAGAGCGTGCTTTCGTCCGGTCCGCTTGCGGGGTTCCCTATGCTCGGCGTCAAGGCGACGCTGATCGACGGCGCCTACCATGACGTGGACTCGTCGGTGCTCGCATTCGAGATCGCTTCCCGCGCTGCTTTCCGTG
>CAUQXI010000016.1:0-78153 GCA_963522145.1 uncultured Mesorhizobium sp.
GCGCGAGCCAGCTTGCGGGCCTGCCGGAAGCGGCGCGGCGCATCCTGGGGCGCACCGCCCGCATCGGGCGCCCGCTCGGCGTGGCGGGATTGCCCGAGGCGGCAAAGGGGCCGGCCTTCTCGGCGGCGGTCGGGCTGATGGTTTATCCGCAGGCGGCAAGCTTCGAGAACCGCTCGCGTGGCAGGATGACGCAAATGCGAGCAACCGGCACCGGCGGGCGCTTCGATCGCGTCGGACAGTGGCTGAAAGAAAGCTTCTAACTTCTTCAATGGTTTGCCGCTGGCGGCAAGGCGGCATGAAAGGCAAAGGACGAACCCAATGACCATCAATCTCAAGAAGCCGGAAATCAACGAGTTGAAGCCCCGCATCACCGTGTTCGGTGTGGGCGGCGGCGGCGGCAACGCGGTCAACAACATGATCACGGCAGGTCTTCGCGGGGTCGAGTTCGTTTGCGCCAATACGGATGCGCAGGCTTTGGCCATGTCGAAATCCGAGCGGCTGATCCAGCTCGGCGCTCATGTGACCGAGGGTCTGGGTGCGGGCTCGCAGCCTGAGGTCGGCCGCGCGGCCGCCGAGGAATGCATCGACGAAATCATGGATCACCTGTCGCACACCCATATGTGCTTCGTGACGGCCGGCATGGGCGGCGGCACGGGCACCGGTGCCGCGCCGGTGGTGGCGCGCGCCGCCCGCGAAAAGGGCATCCTCACGGTGGGCGTCGTCACCAAGCCGTTCCACTTCGAGGGCCAGCGCCGCATGCGCACGGCCGATCAGGGCATCGAGGAGCTGCAGCGCTGCGTCGACACGCTGATCGTCATTCCTAACCAGAACCTGTTCCGGCTGGCCAACGACAAGACCACCTTCGCCGACGCCTTCGCCATGGCCGACCAGGTGCTTTACTCGGGCGTGGCCTGCATCACCGACCTGATGGTGAAGGAAGGCCTGATCAATCTCGACTTCGCCGACGTGCGCTCGGTGATGCGCGAGATGGGCAAGGCGATGATGGGCACCGGAGAAGCGAGCGGAGAAGGCCGTGCGATGGCGGCCGCCGAAGCCGCGATCGCCAATCCGCTCTTGGACGAGAGCTCGATGAAGGGGGCCAAGGGCCTGCTGATCTCCATCACCGGTGGTCGCGATCTGACGCTCTTCGAGGTTGACGAGGCGGCGACCCGCATCCGCGAGGAGGTCGACATGGATGCGAACATCATCCTCGGCGCGACCTTCGACGAGGATCTGGAAGGCGTGATCCGCGTGTCGGTGGTCGCCACCGGCATCGACAAGACGGCGGCCGAGATCGCCGCCGCCCCGATCGCGATCCGTACGGCACCGAAGGCCGTTGCACCTTCTAAGCCTGCCGCTCCCGCTCTCGATCCGGTGCGCATCGACCCGGTGACGGAAGCGATCCGCCAGGCCGAAATGAACGCTGCCGAGCAGGCGAGCTTCCAGCCCGAGCCGCAGGAAGATACCCGTGCGCCCGCGAACAAGCTTTTTGCGGCGCCTCAGCCCATGCCGGCTCCGCAGTCGATGCAGCCTGTGCCGCGCGAACAGCAGGTGCGTGAACACCATCAGCCGCTTCCCGCGCAGCCGCGCATGCCGCGCGTGGAAGACTTCCCGCCGGTCGTGCAGGCCGAGTTCGCTCACAAGCAGCGTGCGGTCGCCGCGCCAGAGGCAGCAGATGAGGGTGGGCCGATGCGGCTCCTGAAGCGCCTGACCACCGGCCTCGGCGGTCGTCGCGAAGAAGAGCCCGCGCGTTTGCAGCCCTCCGCCCCGCGTGAGCCGCGCCTGCGTCAGCCCGCTCCGGAAGCTCGCCGGATGGGCAGCCAGGACCCGCAGCTCTATGCTCCGCGCCGTGGGCAGCTCGATGAGCACGGCCGCCAGCCGGCGCAGGGTCGCCAGGCGCATGAAGACGAGCAGCTGGAGATTCCAGCTTTCCTTCGCCGGCAATCAAGCTGAGCCCTCAGGCTCCGTGTTACAAACAGTGAAGCGGGCGCCATCGGCGCCCGTTTTGCGTTCCTAAAAATAGTTTAGAAACAATGTGTTACACACGGGTGTGACACGCGCGCCACGGTAACACAGAGTAACCAAGCGTGATTTGGCTGGGGAAGGAACGAGCTTTATCTTCACCGTCATAACAACCGGCGCCGCCCGGGGACGGGGTGGACGTTGGAAACTGCCGGTGCAGCAGCGAGCCTATGAAGGGCTTCAAGCCGCCGGATTGATCGACGGGGCTTCTTTTGCATCACTTCCAGACAACAATAAGGTCGCGCGCCAGCCTTTCGGGCATCGGCGTCCATAGCGGCAAGCCCGTCACCATTCATTTCGAGCCCGCGGATGCGGATACGGGCATCGTTTTCCAGCTTTCCAACGGTTCAGAGGTTCGCGCACTCGCCTCCGAGGTCGGCGCGACCGATCTGTGCACCGCGCTGGGTGATCCGGTGCACGGGCATGTCGCGACGGTCGAGCACCTGATGGCGGCGTTGTTCGGCCTGGGCATCGACAACCTCCTGATCGAGATCGATGCCGACGAAGTGCCGATTCTTGACGGCAGCGCTGGCGGCTTCGTGGAAGCGATCGAGGCTGCCGGGATCGAGAAGCTCGCGGTCAAGCGCCGCTATATCCGCGTGCTGAAGCCGGTTCGCGTCGAAAGTGGTGCATCCTGGGCCGAGTTTCGTCCCTATGGCGGCACGCGCTTCGAGGTCAGCATCGACTTCGCCACGCCTGTGATCGGCCGCCAGACCTTTGCTGCCGACATGGATGCCGAGACCTTCCGCCGCGAGATCGCACGCGCTCGCACCTTCGGCTTCATGAAGGATGTGGAGCGTCTCTGGTCCGCCGGCTACGCGCTCGGCTCCTCCCTGGAGAATTCCGTAGTGATCGGCGAGAACGACCGCGTCATCAACATGGAAGGCCTGCGCTTCGCCGACGAGTTCGTGCGCCACAAGACGCTGGATGCGATGGGCGATCTCGCGCTCGGCGGCGCCCGGTTCCTCGGCTGCTTCCGCTCGCATCGCGGTGGTCACCGCCTGAACGCCATGGCGCTGCGCCAGCTTCTGTCCGACGCATCGGCTTTCGAGATCGTGGAAACCAGCCGTCCGTCGCGTGGCCGTTCGGCCGAGATGGTGGCGGTCAACGCGCCCGTTTACGCGCCCTGGGTTCTTTGAACCGGCAAGCAACGGCCGAACGGAATTCCGCCTTCGCCTTGCCACAAAGTTGGGCGATCGCAGCGGCCTCGGGTTGACGTCCCGGCCTGTTCGGGGGAACAGGGTCGTGGATATCCGACAAGAACGATGCCGAAGGGGTGGAATCTTCTTATGCCGCTGTTCTCCACCTCCGCTTCCGCGCGGGGCCGCCTGAAGGTTTTTGCTTCACTTGCCGCGGCGATCACGCCGCTTGCGCTTTCCGCCTGCTCCACCACCGAAGCCGATCTCGATGTTTCCACCTATGTCGAGCAGACCGAGCCGGGCGATGTGCTCTACAATCAGGGTCTCGCCAACCTGAACTCCGGCCGGCTCAAGGAAGCCGCTGCGAAATTCGACGCGGTGGATCGCCAGCATCCTTATTCGGAATGGGCGCGCAAATCGATGGTGATGGGCGCCTTCACCAATTACCGCCAGGGCAATTACGACGAGGCGGTCAACGGCGCCAAGCGCTATGTCCAGCTTTATCCATCCTCCGAGGATGCCGCCTATGCCCAGTATATCGTGGGCCTGAGTTATTTCCGCCAAATCCGCGACGTGACGCAGGATCAGAAGGAATCTCGCCGCGCGATCGAGGCCATGCAGGAAGTGATCACGCGCTGGCCCGACTCTGAATATGTCGACGATGCGCAGGAGAAGATCCGTTATGCGCGCGACCAGCTCGCCGGCAAGGAGATGCAGGTCGGCCGCTATTATCTCGAGCGGCGCGAGTATCTCGCTTCCGTGAAGCGCTTCCGCTACGTGGTCGAGAACTACTCCAACACCCGACATGTCGAGGAAGCGCTCGCCCGCCTGACCGAGGCCTATTACGCGCTGGGCCTGACCCAGGAAGCGCAGGCCGCAGCCGCCGTGCTCGGCCAGAACTACCCCGACAGCCAGTGGTACAAGGACTCCTACAAGCTCCTGCAGACCGGCGGGCTTGAGCCGCGCGAAGGCGGCCTTGGATGGCTGGGCAAGGTGACGGGCCTGGGCAGTTCGGACACGGGCGCCTATTCGCCTGCCAAGGGCCTGAAAGGGACCTGAGTCTGCGCGCCTGACGGCAAGCCGCGCAGAGATGCGGTGTGCGCCTCGGCGGTCATTCCAAATCGGCTTGAGCTGTCCTAGATCAGCGTCATGCTGGCGCATCTGACGATCCGCGACATTGTTCTGATTGAACGGCTCGAGATCGACTTCGAGTCCGGCCTGTCCGTGCTGACGGGTGAGACGGGTGCGGGCAAGTCCATCCTGCTGGATGCGCTCTCTTTGGCGCTCGGGGGAAGGGGCGATGCGTCGCTGGTGCGTGCCGGCGCGGCGCAGGGCCAGGTCACCGCGGTGTTCGACGTGGCGCCCGATCATCCGGTAAGGGCGCTGTTCGCCGAGAACGACATCGATGACGATGGGGATCTCATCCTGCGGCGGGTCCAGAACGCGGATGGCCGCACGCGCGTTTTCGTGAATGACCGTCCCGCGAGCGTCCAGCTCATGCGCGAGCTTGGCCATGCGCTGGTGGAAATCCACGGCCAGCATGACGAGCGCGCGCTGGTGGATGCCGACTCGCACCGGATGCTGCTCGACGCCTTCGGTGGGCATAGCGGCGAGGCGCGGCTCTGCGCGGCGGCGTGGCGCGGCTGGCGCGACAGCGAAAGCGAGCTCGCCCGTCATCGCGCGAAGGTAGAAGCGGCCGCACGCGAAGCCGATTACCTTCGCGCATCCGCTCATGAGCTTTCCAAGCTCGACCCACAGCCCGGCGAGGAAACCGAACTGGCAGATATGCGCGCGGGCATGATGCGGGCGGAAAAGGTCGCGAGCGAGATCAGTGATGCGCGCGACGTGCTGTCGGGGAACGACTCGCCGCTGCCGCAGCTCGCGAGCCTGATGCGCCGGCTGGAGCGCAAGGTGGCCGAAGCGCCGGGCTTCCTGGAAGACGTCGTGAAGTCGCTGGACGAGGCGCTGGTCGCGCTCGATGCCGCGCAGTCCGGTGTGGAAGCCGCACTGCGCGCGACCGAGTTCGACCCGCGCATGCTGGAGAAGGTCGAGGAGCGATTGTTTGCGCTTCGCGCCGCCTCGCGCAAATATTCGACGCCCGTGGACGACCTCGCTACCCTGCGCGATGCGATGGTCAATGATTTGGCCGATCTCGACGCGGGCGAGGAGCGGCTTAGCGTGCTCTCGGAAAAAGCCGTGCAGGCGCGAGTGGTCTTCGATCAGGCGGCTGGTCAGCTTTCCGACAGGCGCAAGGCGGCAGCTGGTGCGTTGGAAAAAGCGGTGATGGCCGAACTGCCAGCGCTCAAGCTGGAGCGCGCCGAGTTCATCGTGGAGATGACGAGCGAGCCCGAGAACCGGCAGGAGTCAGGCATCGATCAGGTCGAGTTCTGGGTGCGGACCAATCCCGGCACGCGCGCGGGACCGATCATGAAGGTGGCGTCCGGCGGGGAATTGTCGCGTTTCCTGCTGGCGCTCAAGGTGGCGCTAGCCGACCGCGGATCGGCCCCCACGCTGGTTTTCGACGAGATCGACACGGGCGTCGGCGGCGCGGTGGCGGATGCGATCGGCAAGCGCCTGTCGCGCCTGTCGCGACGGGTGCAGGTTTTGTCCGTCACTCACGCGCCGCAGGTCGCCGCGCGCGCGGATACGCATCTCCTGATCTCGAAGTCGTCCAAGAACGGGGCGACCTCCACGCGAGTCGCGTCGATCGAGAAGCCGGAACGGCGTGAGGAGATCGCCCGGATGCTGGCCGGCGAGCGCATCACCGACGAAGCGCGCGCGGCGGCTGACCGCCTGATCTCGGAACATGCCGCGCCAGCAGGCTAAGCGGATGTTTACGCGCCGAGGCTAGCGTCTTGAGCATGGCCACACACGTCGAAAAGTCCGTTGAGGATCTGGATCAGGCGGAAGCCTCCGGTGAGCTTGAGCGGCTTGCGCTGGAGATGGCCGAGCACGACCGGCGCTATTATGCCGATGATGCCCCGAGCGTCTCGGATGCCGAGTATGACCGCCTCCGACGCCGCAACGGCGCTATCGAGCGGCTGTTTCCTCACCTTGTTCGAGATGACTCGCCGTCGCGCAAGGTCGGAGCCGCGCCCTCGGTCAGGTTCGCCAAGATCCGTCATGCCTTGCCGATGCTGTCGCTCGACAACGCGTTCACTGACGAGGACGTGGAGGATTTCGCCCGGCGCGTCCGGCGCTTCCTGGAGCTTGCCGAGGATGCACCTCTTGCCATCACGGCCGAGCCCAAGATCGATGGCCTCTCTTTGTCTCTTCGTTATGAGGACAACCGGCTGGTTTCGGCTGCGACGCGCGGCGACGGTTCCGTTGGCGAGGATGTGACGGCCAACGCCCTGACGATCGCAGACATCCCCCACAGGCTGCACGGCAAGCGGATGTCTGTCTTCGAGGTACGCGGCGAGGTCTACATGACCCATGCGGATTTCGCCGCGCTGAATGCGCGCCTGGCTGGAGGTGCGGCCTCCGAGGACGCGGCGGATGAAGAGGGCGGGAGAG
Organism: uncultured Mesorhizobium sp.; assembly: GCA_963522145.1. GTDB lineage: Bacteria > Pseudomonadota > Alphaproteobacteria > Rhizobiales > Rhizobiaceae > Mesorhizobium_B. The sequence continues at coordinate 6,678 of CAUQXI010000016.1, forward strand.
GCGGAGCATCGGCGGTGCGCCAATTCGCCAATCCGCGCAATGCCGCCGCGGGATCGCTTCGGCAGAAGAACCCGGAGGTCACCCGATCGCGCCCTCTGCGCTTCTTCGCCTATGCCTGGGGCAGGGCCACCGAACTTCCCGGAACGACGCAGACCGAGGTGGTCGAGGCGCTGGGGCGAATGGGTTTCGTCACGAACCTCCAGTCATTCGACGGCGAGGTCGGACCATTGATGCGGCGCTTTCTGTCGGTCGCGGAACTGGTCCAGCACTATCATGCCATCGAAAGCATGCGCTCTCGGCTCGGCTACGACATCGATGGCGTCGTCTACAAGGTCGATGATCTCAGGCAGCAGGACGAGCTTGGCTTCGTGTCGCGCTCGCCGCGCTGGGCCATCGCGCATAAATTCTCCGCCGAGAAGGCGACGACCGTGGTAGAAGGCATCGACATCAATGTCGGGCGCACAGGCAAGCTCGCGCCGCTCGCCCGGCTGACGCCGGTGACGGTGGGCGGCGTGGTGGTGTCGAATGTGACGCTGCACAATGAAGACTACATTGCCGGGCGTGACGCGGACGGCCATCCGATTCGCGACGGAAAGGACATTCGCATCGGCGATACGGTGCTCATCCAGCGCGCGGGAGACGTCATCCCTCAGGTGCTCGACGTGATCCTGGATCAGCGTCCGGGAAACGCGGCACCCTATCCTTTTCCCGACCACTGCCCGGTCTGCGGATCGAAGGCGGTGCGTGAGATCAATCCGCGCACCGGGCGGCTCGATTCGGTGCGGCATTGCACGGCGGGCCTGACCTGCGCAGCGCAGGGACGGGAGGCGCTGAAGCATTTCGTGTCGCGCCACGCCTTCGACATCGTCGGCTTCGGCGAAACCTATATCGAGGCGCTGTTCGATGCAGGACTGGTGCGCCAGCCGGCCGACATCTTCCGCCTCAGCTTCGAATCGTTGCGCGGGGCGATCGAAGCGCGTCGGCAGATGCTGGCCGAGGAGCGCCGGAGGGCGCAGGGTGACGAGGCACCGGCCAAGCCGGCGAAGAAAGCCGAAACGACCAGGCAGATCGAGAACCTTCTCGCTGCCATCGACGAGCGGCGCACCATTCCGCTTGACCGATTCATTTTTGCGCTCGGTATCCCCGAGATCGGTGAAGCGACGGCCAAGGCCCTTGCTCGCCACTTCGACGACGTGAGCGGCTTTATCAAGGGGATCGACGCCGCGGCGAAGGAGCAGCCATCGGAAGTCTGGGCGGAGCTCAGCGCGCTCGAAGGCATCGGCGAAAAGTCTTTCGAGCAGCTGCTAGAATCAGGAGACGCGCCGCTCAAGGGTCTCAAGGCAAACCAGCGCGTCGCGCTGAAGAACCGCTTCGGCGACGAAGAGGGCGTTGCAAGCGCGGTGGCCGAGGCAAGGGCAGGGCAGCCCGGCCCGGCCTTCTTGGCGCTGACGCGCGACCGCGACATCGGCACGGTTGCCACCTTGTCGCTGATCCACTTCCTTGCCGAACAGCATAATCGAGACGCGGTGCAGGCGCTGCTTGACGCCGGCGTTTCGACCACGAATACGCGCGTCAAGGCGCCTTCGTCCTCTCCGGTCGCCGGCAAGACGGTGGTATTCACCGGATCGCTTGAAAAGATGTCGCGCGACGAGGCCAAGGCGATGGCCGAGCGCCTTGGCGCCAAGGTCGCGGGCTCCGTGTCGAAGAAAACGGACCTCGTGGTGGCCGGACCAGGCGCCGGCTTGAAGCTTGCCCAGGCGACCGAGCTTGGGATCGAGGTGATCGATGAGGATGGGTGGTTCGTGCGCGTCGGTGAAGGCGCCACGTGACATCCGCTTGAAGCATCGCTCAAGCGAATTAACCTGACGATGGGTCCGCGTTGATCTATGAGGACGTGCCGCTGTCGCGGCGGTCGCGCTCCGGGTAGTCACTCAACCTTCCATGACGGTTCGTTTTTCCACGATGACGGAGCCGGGTTCGGCCCGGGAGTTCCTGCGCGGCGTGCGGACGAGCCTGCCGATCATCGTGGCGATCTTCCCGTTCGGGCTTCTGTTCGGGGCGGTGGCGGTGCAGAACGGCCTGAGCGTTTTCGAAGCCGCGCTCATGAGCGGCACGCTCTATGCCGGAGCGAGCCAGCTGGTCGGGCTTGAACTGTTCAACCAGCGGATTTCGCCAGCGCTCGTGGTGTTTTCGATTTTCGCCGTGAACTTCCGTCACGTGCTCTACTCGGCCGCGACGGGCAGGCTCGTGCGGCATTGGTCCGGGATGCAGAAGGCGATCGGCCTCTTCTTTCTCACCGATCCGCAGTTCGCTCAGACCGAGCGGGAGAATGACAGCGGGCATCCTCTGAGCTTTGCCTGGTATATGGGGCTCGGCCTGATCATGTGGTCGACCTGGATCATCGAGACGGTGATCGGTGCCCTGTTCGGGAAGTTGCTGCCAGATGCCCATGCGAGCGGCCTCGATTTCCTCCTGCCGATCTACTTCCTCGGCCTGGTGATGGGTTTCAGGAAACGCCCTTTATGGCTGCCGGTGGTCATCGCCAGTGCAGCGGCATCCATGGCGGCCTATCGCATCGTCGGCTCCCCATGGCACGTCTCGCTGGGCGCGATTGCAGGTGTGGCAGTCGCCGTTCTCTCGACGGCGGAAAGCGGACAATCGACATGAGCGGCACATTGCTCATCATCGTCGGCGGCGCGGTTGTCACCTATCTCACGCGCGTCGGCGGGCACCTCGTTCTGTCACGCTTCGATCATGTCTCTCCGCGTGTGGAACGTGCGCTGGACTCGGTGCCGGCGGCGGTGCTCACGACGCTCGTGGCGCCCGCGACCCTCAGTGCCAGCCCGGCCGAACTGGCCGCACTTGCGGTTGCCGCGCTTGTCTCGCTCCGATGGGGACCGATGGCGATGTTCCTGGCAGGCGTCGCGGTGCTGATCGCTTTTCGCCAGTTGGTCGGCTGAGGGATCAGCTCGGCTGCGCCGACGCGCCGGCCGGAGCGTTTCCGATCAAAGCTCGGCGGTCGCCTTCTCCAGCCATTTCAGAACTTCGCCGTCAACCGTCGGGCCGATCTCCGCCAGCACGCGGGCGTGATAGGCGTTCAGCCAGTTGCGTTCTTCCGCCGTGAGAAGCTCAGGCACGACCAAGCGACCGTCGATGGGCGCAAGGGTTAGCGTTTCGAAGCCGTGCATGGGAATGTCGCCGCCCTCGACCGCCGCCGGCTCCTCGACGAGGATCAGATTCTCGATGCGGATGCCGTATTCGCCTTCCTTGTAATAGCCCGGCTCGTTGGACAGGATCATGCCGGTGCGCAGTCGCTCCGTTCCGGTTCGTGCGATACGCTGCGGGCCTTCATGGACGGCCAGGAACGAGCCGACGCCGTGACCGGTGCCATGCGCATAATCGAGCCCGCGCTTCCAAAGCGCCAGCCGCGCTATGGCATCGATGTCCGAGCCGCGCGTGCCGGCTGGGAAGCGCAGGATCGAAATGTTGATCATGCCCTTGAGGACAAGGGTGAAGCGCTCTCGCATCTCGTCGGTCGGCCGGCCGATCGCCACCGTGCGGGTTACGTCAGTGGTTCCGTCCTGATACTGCGCGCCCGAATCGAGCAGAAACAGTTCGCCATCGCTCAGCCGCCGGTTCGTTCCGCGCGACACGCGATAATGCATGATGGCGCCGTTCGGCCCGGCGCCTGCGATGGTGGCGAAGGATACGTCACGCAGCGGCATCTGCGCCTGCTCGCCCGCGACGCGGCGGAACTCCTCAAGTGACGAGACGGCTGCGATCTCGTCCAGCGATCCGGCCTTCTGACTGTCGAGCCAGCAGAGAAAGCGGACGAGCGCGGTGCCGTCCCGCCGGTGAGCGGCACGCGTGCCCGCGATCTCGCCGGCGTTCTTGGTCGCGCGCGGGATGCGGGCGGGGTCGGGCATGAGGACGACCGTGCCGCCTTCATCCTCGATCAAGGCGCGCAGACGGTCAGGTGCGAGAACAGGATCGAGGCCGATCCGCGCCCCCCCTCGTGCAAGGCCGGCGAGCTTTTCTTCCAGCGCTTCCGCCGGAGAAAGGTCGGCCAGTTGCGTGAGATAGGCGCGGGGCTCGATCGCCAGCTTGCGCTCGTCGATAAAGAGCGTCGGCAGCCCTTCGCGCGCGAGAAGCGCGAAGCAGAGCGCCAGCGGCGTGTGGGGCACGTCGCCGCCACGGATGTTGAAGGCCCAGGCGACGGAGGATGGGTCGGTCAGCACGAAATGGGTCGCGTCCTCTGCCTCGAGCGCTTCGGAGAGGCCGGCGAGCTTATCCTGCGCCATCGCGCCCGCTAGTGCATTCGGCTGGATGGTGACCGGCTCGGATGGGGGGGAAGGGCGTTCGTCCCAAAGGAGCGAGATCGGGTTCTCAGCAACGGCCACGAGCTCGACGCCTCGCTTTTCGCCCGCAGCGCGCAGCTTCCTCACCTCCGAGATCGTGTGCAGCCAGGGGTCGAAGCCGATGCGTGCATGCCCGCGCAGGTTCTCGGCGATCCAGGACGGAGGCGGATTGTCGATCAAGCTCTCGATCGTGAAGATGCCGGTGTCCACCTGATGCCGCGCCTGAAGCGTGTAGCGGCCGTCGACAAACACCACAGCGCGATCGGCCAGCACCAGCGCCGCGCCCGCCGAGCCGGAAAAGCCCGTCAGCCAATGGAGGCGCTCGGAAGCGGCGGCGACATACTCCCCCTGATGCTCGTCGGCGCGCGGCACCAGGAAGCCGTCGAGCTTCTCCCTCGCCATCCAGTCGCGCAGGCGCGCCACGCGGCCGGCACCCAGGCTAGGGTCGCTCTCGGCATCGAAGGACTGGAACATAAACGGCTCCTCGCAACTCAAGTTCAAACGCTAGCCGCGCGGCCGCGTTCGCGCAACAAACGCGCTCAGCGTTTCAGATGGATCGTCACCCAGCCTTCGCGCGAGATGGTGCGGACATGCCGGAAGCGCTGTCCGACAAAGGCTGCGATCACGGCCATGCGCTGGCGGTCGAGAATGCCCGACAGGATGACCGAGCCGCCGGGGCTGAGATGACGTGCGAAATCCGGCGCCAGTCTCATCAGCGGGCGCGCCAGGATGTTTGCGACAATGAGGTCGAACGGCGCGCGTGCCGCGACCTCGCGGTGCGCGAAGCCGGTGGCGACAACCGTGCGAACCGCCGCCCCCGCGCCGTTCAGCACAACATTCTCGGCTGCGACCCGCACGGCGACCGGATCGATATCCGTTGCCAGCACGGGGACGTGGCAGAGCTTGGCGATGCCGATCGCGAGAACGGCGCTTCCCGTGCCGAGGTCGAGCGCGTGGCGCGGGCGCTCGACGCGAGCGACGCGAGCGATGGTCTCGAGGCAGCCGGCGGTGGTGCCGTGATGGCCAGTGCCGAACGCCTGTCCGGCCTCAATCTCGATCCCGAGATCGGACGGACGGCGGTGGGGGCGGTCGTGCGCTCCGTGAACGAGGAAGCGGCCTGCGCGCACGGGCTTCAGGCCTTCCAGCGAGCGTGACACCCAGTCGATGTCCGGCAGCACCTCCCGCTCGATCGTCGAGGTGATGCCTACGCTGGCGAGCGCCGCCTGCATCAAGGCGTCGATCCGCTCCGGCTCCTCCTCGACATAGACTGCGAGTTCCGCGAGCGGCTCCTCTTCCGGCTCGCGGATGGCAAGCGGCAGGCCTCCCTCCTCCAGCGCAAGATCAAGCGCGGCGAAAGCGGCCCGGGCCTGCTGCCGGGGAACGGTGAGGAACAGGCGCGTCGCGCTCATCGCCCGTCAGCCTTCGGTGGCGAGGCGCTTGAGCTTGGCGACCGCCGAGGCGCCATTTTCCCCATAGGCGATGGTGCCCTCGAAATCACCGTCGGCTCCGAGCAGCAGCACGGAGGCGGTGTGGTCCATGGTGTAGTCGCCGCCTTCGAGTGGCACCTTCCGCGCATAGATGCCGAAGCTCTTGACCACCGATGCGATCTCGTTCGGCTGGCCGGTGATCGGCGTGATGCGATCCGACACGTTGCTCACATAGGCGTCCATGATCTCCGGCGTGTCGCGTTCCGGATCGACGGACACGAAATAGGCGCGGACGGCCTTGCCCTCATCGCCGAGCTCTTTCAGCCAGCCATCCATCTCGGCCAGTGTTGTCGGGCAGACTTCGGGGCAGTGAGTGAAGCCGAAGAAGACCGCGGAGGGGTGCCCGCGGAACGCGGCTTCGGTGATCGGCTGGTTCTTGCCGTCCACCAGCGTGAACGGCGCGCCGAAAGGCTGGCTGCCCGATCCCTGCCAACGCTGCACACCAATGACGCCGATGGCGGCGCCCATCAAAACAGCGATGCCGATCAGGATGATGCGCATGATCATGACGATGAACCGCAAAAGAAGGTGGAATGGAAAATCACAGGCACCAAGCGAGAGCGGACCCGCTCAGCGCCTGAAGCATCGCCGCGCCGTGCGTGATCCAGAGCGCGAAACCCGCGCCTGCCATCGCCGCTGCTGCGGCAAGCCCGGCAGCCAGGACAATCAAGGGGGTCGGCGCGGCATGCATGATGCATGAGATAGCGGCTTTCTCCGGGCGGTGCAAAGGCGGAGGCGCGCGACGCAATGGGGTAGGGGTGCGGCTCTTGTTCACGTGTCTCCTGCATCCCATTTCGGCGTTCATGCGTTCTCACGCGCTGTTCATGCTTGAAGGTGCTGCCATGTTGCTTCGTTTCGCCGCTGCCGCTTGTGTTCTGCTGGGTGCAACCATCATGCCCGCAGTTGCCGAGGAAGTCGGCGAGGTGGGCGTGGACTGGACGGGCAACGACTTCATCGTGGAAGCCCTGACCGACCCAGACGTGCAGGGCGTCACCTGTCACGTTTCCTACTTCGAGCGCGGGGTGATCGACCGGCTGCGCAAGGGAGGCTGGTTCGAGGACCCATCCGACTCGTCCATTGCCTGCCGGCAGACCGGGCCGATCACGGTCGGCGACATCGACCTGTCCAAGGATGGCGAGGAGGTCTTCAACGAAGGCATCAGCCTGATTTGGAAGCAGCGTGTCGTGAACCGGATCTACGACCGCAAGAACGACACGCTGGTTTATCTTTCGCACACGCGCCAAGTGAAGGATGGTTCGGCCAAGATGTCGATTTCCACCGTGCCACTGTTCAACCAGCAGGTGACCTGGACGGAAGGAAAACCGAAGTAAGACAGGCGCCATTGCGCGGCTTGGGTGCCGCGCATAAAGCCGGGACATGAACGCGTCCGTGCAGCCCGACGACCTACAATTTCGAGATGGCGAGCCGCGCATCCACCCCACGGCCGAGCTGAAATCCTGCAAGCTCGGCCGTTATGCTGCGGTGGGCGCCCGCGCCATCCTGCGCGATGTCGTGGTCGGCGACTTTTCTTATTTCGAGCCGGATGCGGAGGCGATCTACACGACGATCGGCCGCTTCTGCTCGATCGCCCGCCACTCGCGGATCAACGCGCTCGAGCATCCGATTGAGCGCGTCACCAGCCACAAGATCAGCTATCGTCCCAACGAATATTTCCGTTTTCTGGGCGTGGCCAGCGCATTCCGCACGCGGCGGCAAGCAAAGCGCGTGACCATCGGCCACGACGTCTGGATCGGGCATGGCGCGGTAATCCTGCCGGGCGTGTCGGTCGGCATCGGGGCGGTGATCGGCGCGAATGCGGTGGTAACGCGCGATGTTGAGCCCTTCGCCATCGTTGTGGGCGCACCAGCGCGCGTGATCCGCATGCGCTTTCCGCCGGAGATCGTTGCGCGCATCGAGCGCTCCCGCTGGTGGGACTGGCCGCTCGACCACCTCGCCGAAGCCATTCCAGACATGCAGAACCTGCCGATCGAGGCATTTCTCGATCGATGGGAGGGACGCGTCGCGGAAACTTAATGCCGCAGCGTTATGCGAATGGAGTGGTGATTCTCGTCTAGGCGGAGTTGAAACGGATGGAGTGGAAGTCCGAACTGTTGCGGATCCTGTTCGGCGAAGAGGAAACGCAGGCCTTTCTCTTCTACTTCGAAATCGTTCTGCGCACCGGCGTGATGTACGGCTACACCTTGTTTCTCACCCGAATGGTGGGACAGGGCGGCATCGGGCAGATCGGACCGTTCGAGTTCGTGCTGGTGATCGCGGTGGGATCGGCCGCAGGCGATCCGATGTTCTATCCCGAGGTCGGTCTGGCGCAGGGCATCCTCGTCATCACCGTCGTGATCCTTCTGCACCGCTTCACGGGATTCATCGTGTCGCGCTTTCGCAATCTCGAAGATGCGATCGAGGGAAGTCCGCTGCTTGTCGTGTGTGAAGGCAAGATCCAGGAGGAACGGCTGGGATCGGGGACACTCACGGAGCGTGAGTTGATGGCCCTGCTTCGCTTGAGCGATGTGCGCGACACGGGCGAAGTCGAGTGCGCGTTCTTCGAGCCAAATGGCAGGCTGAGTGTCTTCCGCTACCCCGAAGACAAGCGCCGAAGTATTCGCCCTACGATCCCGGACGACGCTGCCGAGCGCTTCTCGCATCGCTGAAATGAAGAGGCCCTCCGAGAAAGAGAGGGCCTCCTGCAGTCAAGCCTGTGCGGCTTAGAGGTTGTCAGCGCTGGCCGCCGGCGCCCGACTTCGCCACCGTGGCACCCGTATCTGAGCCCAGTCCGGTCGAGGCGGTGGAAATCGTGGAACGATCCACGCTAACATCGCTCGTGTTCAAACCGCCCGAGAATGTGTTGCCCGTGCCGGACTGGCTCTTCACGCGCAGATTGTTCTGCACATGGCTGACTCCGGAAACGCCTTCGGCAACGTCCTCGGCGCGCCGCTTGGCATTGCGGTCGCTTACCGTACCGCTCAACGTCACTTCGCGATCCTTCACGGTCACATCGACATCAGAAGCGTCGAGCCAGCCGTCATCGGTCAGCTTGTCATTGATGTCATCGCGAATGCGATCGTCGGAGCGGGAGTAGTTCTTCGGACCGCGCCCGCGATGCTGGTCCGCCTCACGACGGCGCTCGGCATCACGATCGCCGAACCACGACGACACTTCGTCGCTCGCCTTGTCCCAGAAGCCGCGTCGGCCTTCCTCGCTGTAGCCGCGCTCGCTGCCGCCATAGGACTGCCCGCCGCCCGACCAGCGTGACCCGCCGGCCTGATTGCCGTAGCCGTAGTCGCCGCGATTGCCTTCGCCTGCGCCGAAGGTCGAGCCGTAGCTTTCGCCATAGCCGCGATTGCCCAGGTTGCCGCCGAAATTACGCGATCCGTAGTCTCCGGCAGCGCCGCGGCTGGAATAGTTGTCGCGATCACCACCGAAGCCGTGGGCGCGCTCACCGAAAGGCCGGCTGCCTCGCGACCATTCATCGTAACCGCCGCCACCCTGGCGATCACCACTGAAGCCGCCCGCACCGCGAAAGCCGTACTCCTCGCGATTGCCGCCGCCGAAACCGCCGCGCTGGCCGTGGTTGCGATCGCCATAGCCGCGATCCTCGTAGCCGCGGTCATTATTGTTGTCCCGGAAGTTCCCGGTCTCACGACCGCTGCGGTTGCTGTCACCGAAGCCGCGCTCCGAACCGCGATTACTGTCTTCATTTCGGAAGTTGTCGCGACCATAGTCGCGATCGTTGCGATTGCCGTCCATGAAAGTCTCCCTTCACTGGTGTGTTGTTACCCCACCACCTGAAAAGAGAACGCTTCCCTCAAGCGAGGGTTCCCGCTCTTGAGGAGAGCCCGAGAGAGCTTCCACTGCTGCCGCACTCTTGCAACTCGACACGGTCGGGTTCCCCGAACCTCAAGCCGCAGTCACGAAGCCATCCAGAACGCGCTTCTGCCCGGCGCGATCGAAATCGATCGTGAGCTTGTTGCCCTCCACGGACGCAACCTGTCCACCGCCGAACTTCTGGTGGAACACACGGTCGCCGATCTTGAAGGCTGCGGGCTCATTCGAAACGGACTTCGCCACCAGCTCGCCATCGATGGTGCGGCCCTTGATCGAGCCTCGGCCGGCGCCGAAACCGGAGTCGGTCTCGCCATAGCCGATCCGCTCGATGCCGACGCCTGAACGCATGCCCCAATTACCGCGTGTGGCTTCGGTCTGGTTCGCCTGGGCGCGCTGCCAGCCCGGCGTGCGGTAGGTGTTGGCAAAAGGCTCGGACTGCGCCTTGTCGAAGCGTGAGGCGCCGTAAGGGTTGCGCCGCCCGCCGAAGCTGCCGCCGCCGTAGCCGCCATGGCTGTTGCCGCTTTCGGTTACTTCGACATGGGCCTCGGGAAGCTCGTCCAGAAAGCGGGACGGGATCGTGGTCTGCCACAACCCATGGATGCGCCGGTTGGATACGAACCAGAGGAAAAGGTTCTTCTTGGCGCGCGTCAGGCCGACATAGGCCAGACGCCGCTCTTCCTCGAGCCCCGCGCGGCCCCCTTCATCCAGCGCGCGCTGATGGGGGAACAGGCCTTCCTCCCAGCCGGGAAGGAACACAGTCTCGAATTCCAGCCCCTTGGCGGAATGCAGCGTCATGAGGCTGACGGCGTCGAGCTCCTCGTTGCGCTCGGTATCCATCACCAACGCGACATGCTCGAGGAACGAGCGGAGCGACTCGTAATCCTCCATGGAGCGCACGAGTTCCTTGAGGTTCTCCAGCCGCCCGGGCGCTTCCGCCGAACGGTCGTTCTTCCACATTGCCGTGTAGCCGCTTTCGTCCAGGATCAGCTCGGCCAATTCGGTATGCGGCGTGTTTTCCAGCGCCTTCTGCCAGCGCGAGAAGTTGGCGACCACCTCGCGCAGGGCGGCGCGGGGCTTGGCCTTGAGCTCGTCCGACTCGGCTAGTTCGCCAGCTGCTTCCAGTAGGGGAACTCGGAGCCGCCGTGCCGTGTCGTGGATCTGCCTGATGGCGATGTCGCCAAGGCCGCGTTTGGGCACGTTGACGATGCGCTCGAAGGCAAGATCGTCCGAGGTCGAGACCGTAAGGCGAAAAAACGCCATCGCATCACGGATTTCGAGACGTTCGTAGAAGCGCGGGCCGCCGATCACGCGATAATTCAGGCCGAGCGTGACGAAACGATCCTCGAATTCGCGCATCTGAAACGAGGCGCGCATGAGGATCGCGATGTCGTTGAGCCTAGCGCCTCGGCGCTGAAGCTGCTCGATCTCCTCGCCGACCGCGCGGGCTTCCTCTTCCGAGTCCCAGGCGGCGCGAACATTGACCTTGGGGTCGTCGGGATCGGGCGCATCAGTGAAGAGCGTCTTGCCCAAGCGATCCGCATTGTGCGCGATGAGATGCGAGGCAGCGCCGAGGATATGAGCGGTCGAGCGGTAGTTGCGCTCCAGCCGGATCACGGTCGCGCCCGGAAAATCCTTTTCAAAGCGCAGGATGTTGTCCACCTCCGCGCCACGCCAGCCATAAATCGACTGATCGTCGTCGCCCACGCAGCAGATGTTGACGGTGTTGTTTTCGCTTGCGGGCTGATCCGCGCCTTCCGGCGCGGGCCCTCCGCGGGGGCCTCGCATGGGCTCGGACGCTCGGTCGGGCTTGCGGCCTTCGGCCGTGACCGCCGGTGGGGTTGCGGCTGCACGACGTGCTGCATCCGGGCGCTGAGCGAGCAGGCGCAGCCACATATACTGGGCGGTGTTGGTGTCCTGATACTCGTCCACCAGGATGTACTTGAAGCGGCGGTGATATTCCTTGAGCACGTCGGGGTGATCGCGGAAAATGCGGATCGGGTGAAGAAGCAGGTCGCCGAAGTCGCAGGCGTTGAGCGTCTTCAACCGCTCCTGATAGGCCGCGTAGAGATGGCGTCCTTTGCCGTTGCCGAATGCGCGGGCATCGCCTTCGGAGATGTCCTTGGGCGCGAGCCCCTTATTCTTCCAGCTATCGATCATGCCCGCGAACTGCCGCGCGGGCCAGCGCTTCTCGTCCAGATTCTCGGCCTGGATGAGTTGCTTGATCAGTCGGTTCACATCGTCCGTGTCGAGGATGGTGAAGTCGGAGCGCAGGCCTGCCATCTCGGCATGGCGGCGCAGGAGCTTGACTCCGATGGAGTGGAAGGTGCCGAGCCATGGCATGCCCTCCACCGCTTCGCCCACGAGCTTGCCGATGCGCGTCTTCATCTCGCGCGCGGCCTTGTTGGTGAAGGTCACCGCCAGGATCTGCGACGGGTAGGCGCGGCCGGTCGCCAGGATATGGGCGATCCGCGTGGTCAGCACCCGGGTTTTGCCCGTGCCCGCGCCGGCCAGCACCAGCACTGGGCCTTCCGTGGTTTCGACTGCCAACCTTTGCTCGGGATTCAGCCCGTCGAGGTAGCTCGACGGAGGTGGCGCATCCGCGCGCTGGCCCATGGCGCGCGCGGCAATGCCGCCCGGTTTCACGCCGACGCGGCTCACGGACGAACCGTGCGGATCATCGAAAAAGGCTGACATAGCCGCGCAATGTAGTGATTCGGGATGAGAACACCAGCAGAACACGCGGCAGGCCGTGCCTGCTTTGAACCTGATGCGCTCCGCGCCTCGGATGATGGATGAACAAGACAGCGCCGCTGTTTCTCGAGTCGGCGGAATCACTTGGAGGTGATGGTTCTCGTCTTGGATGAAGCCAAGCCGGCCTCTTCAACCGACCGCGCCGCCCCCAGCAGTGTAGTTCTTTCTGATCTCCGCCGCCTTTCCGCCGAGACCCGCAGAAGGCTCGGCGAGCCCTTGCGCCGGGCAATCAAAATTCTGCTAAGCGAAGTCGTCGGCGATCGAAGAGCGCGCGCACCAGGCCGCCCTCGCATCTCTAGCTTTCGGAGGAGGACAACAAATATGGCGCTCAAGGATATCGGCAGGCCACAGCGAAACGATGCGGGGATCGGCGCCGCTCTGCCTATCCTCAGGCAGCGGTTCGGTGAGCGCTTCCATACGAGCGAGGCGATGCGGTCCACTCACGCGCATACGACCACCTATATTCCGACCGAGATGCCGGATGGCGTGTTCTTCGCAGGATCGACCGCCGAGGTGTCGGATGCCGTAAAGATCTGCGCCGAGCATCGGGTGCCGGTCATCCCTTTCGGCACCGGCTCCTCGCTGGAGGGGCATGTGAACGCGCCGGCGGGCGGCATCTCGATCGACACCTCCGGCATGAACCGCATCCTGGCCGTTCACCCCGAAGACCTCGATTGCACCGTCGAGCCCGGCGTCACCCGGGAGGCGCTGAACACGCATCTACGTGACACGGGGCTGTTCTTCCCGATCGACCCCGGCGCGAATGCGAGCCTCGGAGGCATGGCGGCAACGCGGGCTTCCGGCACCAATGCGGTGCGCTACGGCACTATGCGCGAGAATGTGATCGCGCTCGAAGCAGTGATGGCCGACGGGACGGTGGTGCAGACCGCCCGGCGCGCCCGGAAGACGTCCGCCGGCTATGATCTCACCCGCCTTCTCGTTGGCTCCGAAGGCACGCTCGGCGTGATCACCGGCCTGACGTTGAAGTTGCAGGGGATCCCGGAAGCGATCTCCGGCGGTGTCTGCCCCTTCCCGAGCGTGGAGGGCGCCTGCGATGCGGTGATCGCGACGATCCAGAGCGGCATTCCCGTGGCGCGCATCGAACTGGTCAATGCTCTCCACATGCGTGCGCTCAAGAACTACTCGGCTCTGCCTTATCCGGAAAGCCCGTGCCTGTTTCTCGAATTCCACGGCTCGCCGTCGAGCGTGGCCGAGCAGGCCGAGCGCTTCGGCGGAATCGCCGAGGAGTGGGGCGGCGGGCCGTTCCTGTGGACGGCGGTGGCGGAGGAGCGTGCCAAGCTGTGGAAGGCGCGCCATGACGCCTACTGGGCGTCGCTCACCCTGCGGCCCGGCGCAAAGGGTCTGTCCACCGATGTCTGCGTGCCGATCTCGCGTCTGGCGGAATGTATCACGGAAACGGAAGCGGACATCGCCGAGGCCGGGCTGATCGCGCCCATCGTGGGACATGTCGGTGACGGCAACTTCCATGTGATGGTCCTGATCGACACGGGCAATCCTGCCGAGATCACGTCTGCCGAAGCCTTTGTGTCGCGCCTCAACGACCGCGCGCTCCGCATGGAAGGAACCTGCACGGGCGAGCATGGCATCGGTCAGGGCAAGATGGGCTTTCTCCAGGCTGAACTCGGGCGTGGGGTCGAGGTGATGCGGGTCATCAAGCGGGCACTCGATCCGCTCAACATCATGAATCCCGGAAAAATCCTGTTCGCGGCAGGAACTTAGGCGGCGTTCGCCGCGCCATTTTCTCGACATGCTGACGCTCCTATGGTGAAGGTCGGAGCCGTTCGGTAGCTAGGCGGTCGATGCTCGCGCGCTTGTTCATCTTTTTCGGCGGATTGCTTGTGGTGGCGCTGTTCACAGCGCTTCTTGCACCGCTTTTTATCGACTGGAGTTCGTATCGCGGCGATTTCGAGCGCGAGGCGAGCGCTGTGCTCGGACGCCGCGTGACCGTGCGCGGCGACGCCGAGGCGAGGCTGCTGCCGTTTCCGTCGCTTTCTTTCTCGGATGTCGTGGTCGGCGAGCCGGATGCACCGGCCCTGACGGTCGAAACCTTCTCCATGGACGCGGAGCTCGCTCCGTTCATGAGCGGCGAGTTCCGCATCTTCGACATGCGGCTCGTGCGGCCGAAGATGCGCGTCGACCTGGCGGCGGACGGAACGGTGGACTGGGCAGTTCGGCCGTCCACGCCGTTCGATCCACGCCACACCTCGCTGGAAAAGCTCACCTTGCTTGAAGGCGAGGTCACCATCCACCACGCGTTGAGCGGACGCGTTCATCGCCTCACCGAGATCAACGCCGACCTGTCTGCCCGCTCGCTCGCGGGACCCTGGCGCGCGGACGGCTCGTTGCGCGTCGACGGCATGCGGACGAAGCTTTCGGCATCGACAAGCACTGCCGAGAACGGCGCGATGCGGCTGAAGCTGACGGCTGCGCCGGAGCCGCTCGGCATGAGCCTCACGGCAGAAGGGGATGTCCGCATCCGTAACGGGGTTGCGGATTATGCGGGAACGTTCCGGGCAGCGGAGATCGTGGCTCCGCCCGCTGCGGGCAAAGCAGTGCGCGACGCGAAGGATCAGGCTGCTCCGGCCTACCGGCTCAGCGGCAGCTTCACGTTTGATCACCGGCAGCTTGCGGTGGATACCTTCCGCTTCGAAACGGGGCCACTCGACGATCCCTATACGGCAGACGGAAAGGCGCGGGTGGAACTGGGCAGCGCGCCCCGCTTCGCGATCGAGGCACAGGGCGCGCAAGTGCGGCTCGACCGACCGGAGGGGACAGAAGGAGACCCGGCCGCACCGCCCCTGACCTTCGAGGAGCGGCTGCTGCGCTTCGAGGAGGCCGTGCAGAACCTGCCGCAGATTTCCATTCCGGGCACAATCGATGTCACCCTGCCGGCTATCGTTGCCGGCGACACCACGGTGCGCGATGTGACGCTTTCCGTTCAGCCGGAAAAGGGCCGCTGGCAGGTCGGAAAGCTTGCGGCGACCCTGCCGGGACGCGCGACGCTGGAAGCAAGCGGCATCCTCCATACGGGCGAAGGGATCGGATTCGATGGAACGCTGCTGCTGGCGGTGGCGCAGCCGTCCGGCTTCGCCGCCTGGCTTGCGCGCGATGTGGACGAGGCCGTGCGGCGCCTGCCCGCCGCCGGGTTCAATGCCAAGGTCTCGTTGAGCCGCGCCGAGCAGAAATTCGACGACCTCGAACTCGTGCTCGGCGGCGCCACGCTTCGCGGCTCCATCGACAGCCTGCTGCCTCTGCGCGGTCGCCCTTCCGCGACGATCCGGCTCGACGGCGGCACGCTGGATCTTGATCAGGCGGCTGCCTTTGCTTCGCTCTTCGTCAGCGAAAAGGGCGAGAACCATTTTGCAGGGCGCGACCTCGATCTTGAGGTCAAGGCTGGTCCGGTTGCCGGGGCCGGCGTCGCGGCCGATGAGGTCGATGCCGCGCTGCGCTTGCGTGACGAGCGGCTGGAAATCCGCCGCTTGGTTCTGCGTGGCTTTGCCGGCGCGACCGTCGATGCGACCGGGCAGATTTCGGATCTCGGCCGTGTGCCTTCCATCCGGATCGACGGGACGGTGGAAGCCGATGACCTCACCCCGCTGATCACGCTGGCTTCCACCCGCTTTCCGGCAACGCCCGTGCTGGATCGGCTGCCCGCACAGGCTGCCGCTATTCCGGGCCTCCTGAACGCCTCACATCTGGCGCTGTCCCTGCGCGTTGACGGCGACGATCCTTTGCAGCGTGCGATGTCGCTGTTCGTTGAAGGTGAAACCGGCGGAACGATCGTCAAGGCTCAACTGACGGGCACGGGCGACCCCGCTCATCCGGCAACTGCTAAAGCCGCGCTGAGCGCCTCGGCACGCAATGAGGACGGCACGCGCCTGCTCGCGCTATCGGGGCTGCCGGTCCTGCCGCTCGATCTGGTCGGCTCGGCGGAACTGTCGCTTTCCGCAACAGGCACCGCGGAAGGCGGGCTTGCGACAAAGGCGAGCTTGAGCGGCGACAACTTCACGCTCGGCTTTGATGGCACGGTATCGTCCGGCTCGCGCGGAAACGCAGCCAGCGGCGCCCTTCGCCTCGACACGAGAGACATCGAACCCTGGATGCAGACCATCGGCGCCGGTCTGCCGGGCTTCGGTCTCGGCACGCCGGTCGAACTGGCGGCCGATGCCGACTATTCCGACGGCCTGCTGGTGCTTTCGGCGCTCGACGGAAGCGTTGATGAGGGCAAGGTCGAGGGCGACGTGAACATCGCCTGGAAAGACGGTGTTCCGGACCTTTCCGGTGCTCTGTCGCTCGACGCATTGGAGCTCGACCGCGCCGCTTCGGTGGTCGTCGGTGCCGAGGCGTTCGACGCTGAGGAGGGCATGTGGCCTTCGATCCCTTTCCGCCAGACGCCGGCATCTCCCTTCACGCTGGCCTTCGATCTTGCGGTCGGGACGCTGTCGGCCGGTGATCTGGGCGCGCTTCAATCGGCCAACTTTTCGCTCAAGCTGGACGGCACCCGGATCGCGCTAGACGGGCTGACCGGAACGCTGCACGGCGGCGCGGTCAAGGCAAGCGCCGAGTTGAAGAACAGCGCCGGCACCGGCCTGTTCACCTCGCAGTTCAGCATCGCTGGCGCGGAAGCCGCAATGCTTCTCCAGCAGAGCGGGATCAGCGGGCAGGCCGACGCTGCGGCGAGCCTGAGCGCGAACGGCAAGACCGTCGGCGGACTGGTGACGAACCTTGCGGGATCGGGAACTGCGAGCCTGCGCGATCTCAAGCTGCAGAACATCAATGAAGGCGCCTTTCCCCATTTGATCGCGCAGGCCGACACGATCGGGCGCGATGTCGATGCGGATGATGCCGCTCGCTTCGCGCCGCCGATCCTGGCTGCCGGCAACTTCACCGCGCCTCGCGCCGAAATGGCCTTCACAGTCGCCGGCGGCGTTCTGCGCTCACCCACGGTCACGCTGGACGGAAGCGAGGCGAAAATGTCGGCTGATCTGAGGATCGACCTCAACACAGGCGATGTCGGCGTGAACGGCGCGCTTCTGCTCGATCCGGGTGAAGACGCTCTGGTAGGCTCCGAGCCCACGGTGAATTTTTCTCGCGGAGGACCGCTGGCGACCGCTGGTCTCCGCTTCGACACTGCGCCGCTGGGCCAGTTCCTGACGCAGCGGGCGCTGGAGCGGGAGCAAGCGCGGGTGGAAGCCATGCAGGCCGAGCTGCTCGAAAAGCAGCGCCTTCGCCGCGAGGCGCGTCTTTATTCCACCCTGGCAAGCGAACGCGCTGCGATCGCGGCCGAGCTGATCCGTCAGGAAGAAGCCGCGCGCATCAGGGCGGAGGAGCGTGCGGCAGCGGAGGCGGAAGAGGCCAGGCGCCGGGCCGAAGAACAGGAAAGGCAGCGGGCGGAGGAGGCCGAACGCGTGCGCACTGAAGAGGGCCGTCGCAAAGCCCAGGCGGCGCAGGCCGAGGAGGCTGGTCAGGCGCGTCGCGCGGCGCAGGAGCGTCCATCAGCCGCCGGGGAACAGGCTGCGCCGCCAACCAGCCTCGATCTGGAGCAGTTCGACCCGGCGCTGTGAACGATGTCCCGCGGGTAGGATTGGTCACTCCGTTCTGATGGGGAGTCAGCCTTCCGCCGTTTTTCCCTTTAGCTGGCGCAGAACGAAGATGCGCAGGGCGGAGGACAGGTTCGCGTTGCGCGGCCGTGCTTCGTCGACTTCCGCGATCAATGTGGCGAGGGGCATGGCGCGATCCGTGGCGATCGCCTGAAGTTCGGCGAAGAAGGGTTCTTCCAGCGAGAAGCTCGTGCGATGCCCGCGAATGGAAACGGAGCGCTTGCGGACGGTGCTCAACCCCGATCCGCTTCATCGGGGAGTTTTGATTGCTCGACCCGCTTGTGCCCGTCGAGATGACGGCGTGTTTGATCTGCGCTCATCCGCGCCGCTTCACGCTCCGCCTTCGTGCGGCCGTGATGCAGGCGGCTGGCCTCGGCCGCTTGTTCTCGCTCGCTTCGATCGCGCTGCTTGCGTTTAAGGCGCAGGTTGACGATCTCGCCGGTCACGAAAAGATTCCCGCTGCTTACTTCTTGCGGAAGGCATCGAGCGACACGACTGCCGCGCCCGCCTTTCCTGTGTCGCTTGGGTCGGTATCCGCGCTCTTTTCTTCCTTGGCCGGCTTCGGACCAGGAAGGGGCAGCGTGTCGGTCGGAACGACGGACAGGGCGACCGGCGCCTCGGCAGCCGCTTCCGCTGCCTCGATCTTGGTGTCGAACTCGAGCTCGAAATTGACCGAAGGGTCGTAAAAGCCGCGCACGGCGGCGAATGGGACTTCCAGCCGCTCGGGCACATCCGAGAAGGACAGGCCGATCTCGAAGCCGGTGTCCGACACTTTCAGATCCCAGTACTGGAACTGCACCACGATCGTCATCTGTTCGGGGTAGCGCTCCCGGAGGCGGGTCGAAATGCGCACGCCGGGCGCGTTGGTCAGGAAGGTGATGAAGAAGTGATGGTTGCCGGGCAGTCCGGCGCGCGCCACCTCGGAGAGAACCTTGCGCATGACGCCGCGCAGCGCATCCTGCGCGAGAATGTCATAGCGGATATGATCGTCGGCCATGAGGCGAGCCGGGCTCCGGGTTGCAAGCCCTTCTTCTGTAATGGAGCTTCCGGCGAGCGACAACCCGAAACGCTTGTTCCGCGTCAGCGCCGCGTCAGGCCGAGCCCGGCCTGAGCGAGAAGGAATTGCGCACGCGCCGCGACGCCCGCGCGGGGCAGATGCAGGAGGCGATAGCCGAGTTCCTCATAGGTTGTGACCATCGCCTCGAATGTGCGCTCCGCTTCATCCAGGCTCTGCCTGCGCTCGACGTCGCGGCGGTAGATTTCGGGCCAAGGTGGGGCGATGAAGGCGCGCTCGCTGTAACGGATGCTTCGTGCCGCCTTGAGGATGTCGGCCGGAACATCGAGGCCCTCAAGGCGAAGATAGCCGACGATGTCGGGCAGGGCGCCGTCGAACACTGTCGCATTTTCGCGCTCTTCAGCCTTCGCACGGGAACGCAGTTCCCAGTCGAACATGCGACGCGCAAATGCGGCCTTGTCGAGCCAGGGAAGCGCCTGGCCTCCCGCGGCTGCCTCTTCCTGTATCACGCCGCGCCCGGCCTCATCGGATATTGCAATGCCCCGTTCACGGAGATGAAGCAGCAGCGTGGTCTTGCCCGACCCTGGGCCCCCTGTGACCACGTGGAAACGTTGCGCCGAGCCTGTCATGGCTGCGCCTCATGATGATGGTGGATGAAGGAAGTGGAGGTTTCTGTTGCCAGGTACCTCCGAACCCCGCCTAGAAGTGCGAACCCCTAGGGCTTGGATTGAAGCTATCGCACCGCATTAAGCGGCGAGACGTGCTTCCGCATAGTTGTCGTTTGCAACTACAAGTTTAGCCCGATAACGGTGGTACCATGCCGGGCAAAAGTCCGATCTTTACACCCTCGTCGATCCTATTTCGCCCCCATCAGGAAAGGCTCGCGAACGAGCATCTCATGGTGGAGGCGCCGGGTACCGCCCCCGGGTCCGAATGGCTTATTTCATCGGCAGTTTATCGCCATAGTCAGCCGAAGCTGACGAGAGGAATATAGGCGATCCTCCGCGCGCCGTGAAGGGCGAGGAATGAGAATCGTGGAAAGCCGGCGCGTGCTGTCATGCCGGCGCTTCCCCGCGCCGATTTGATGGCGCATCCTTGCCGATTACGAGTCGCGACAAGAGCTTCCGTGCCTGCGTTAATGCGACGGGAACGTTTCTCGCGCCATCGCTTCACGTTGCGGACCAGCCGGAACACATCCATGCGCCAGTATCTCGACCTCCTGAGCCACGTGCTCGATTACGGCACCGATCGCCCGGACCGCACTGGCACGGGAACGCGCTCCGTCTTCGGCTATCAGATGCGCTTCGATCTCGGCCGCGGCTTTCCTCTGACGACCACCAAGAAGCTGCATCTGCGCTCGATCATTCATGAGCTGCTGTGGTTTCTCGCGGGCGACACGAATGTCGATTATCTTCGCCGCAACGGCGTGACGATCTGGGACGAGTGGGCCGACGAGAACGGCGATCTCGGCCCCGTCTATGGAAAGCAGTGGCGCTCCTGGGCTGCGCCGGACGGCCGGGTGATCGATCAGATGGCGAACCTGCTTTCCGATCTGCGCAGGAACCCGCAATCCCGCCGCCTGATCGTGTCGGCCTGGAACCCGGCTGACGTGGAGGCCATGGCCCTGCCGCCCTGTCACTGCCTGTTCCAGTTCTATGTCGCGGACGGCCGGCTCTCGTGCCAGCTCTACCAGCGCTCAGCCGACATCTTCCTGGGCGTGCCTTTCAACATCGCCTCCTATGCGCTGCTCACCATGATGATCGCGCAGGTGAGCGATCTAATGCCCGGAGACTTCGTGCATACGCTGGGCGACGCGCATCTTTACTCCAACCACTTCGACCAGGCGCACGAGCAGCTTTCGCGTACCCCGAAGACCCTGCCGACGATGCGGCTCAACCCGGCTGTGACCGACCTCTTCGCCTTCCGCTTCGAGGACTTCAGCCTCGAGAACTATGTCGCTGATGCCACCATCCGCGCATCGATCGCGGTCTGATTCAGAAATCGGGGGGCGAACCGGGTAGGGGGACGGCGATGAGCCTGATCGTGATCCATGTTGCCGTGGCCGCTAACGGGGTCATAGGCCGCGACGGCGGCATGCCGTGGACGCTGTCCACCGACCTCAAGCGCTTCAAGGCGGCGACAATGGGCAAGCCGGTGATCATGGGGCGCAAGACCTTTGAAAGCATCGGCAAGCCGCTGCCGGGCCGGCTGAATATCGTTGTCACGCGCGATCCGGGCTTTCATCCTGAAGGCGCAGAGGCCGTGAATGGCCTGGAAGAAGCGCTTTCTTTGGCGCGGAGGCGGACAGAGGGCGACATCGCGGTGATCGGCGGCGGACAGATCTACGATCAAGCCATGCCTCAAGCCGGCCAGCTCCACGTGACCCATGTGCTGGCCGATCTAGAGGGCGACACGCGCTTTCCCTCGATCGATCCCTCCACGTGGCAGCCGATTGCGACGGAAGATGTTCCCGCAGGCGAAAAGGATAGCTTTGCGACACGCCACGTCATCTACGAACGGCGACGCGACCAGGCTGGCACCCCACGGAGCGGTTAAAGGCGCGACATCCCGACCTTCGCGTTGAAAGGCCGGCACGGCATCCCTATAGAAGGAAGCAGCGGAGGCTTATCCCTTCGCATTCTATTCGCGCCGGCTTTCAAGAAGGACATTCATGCCCTGGAACAACCAAAGCGGCGGCCCATGGGGGGGCGGCGGAAACAATGGCGGCGGCAATAATGGTGGCCCATGGGGGCAGGGTCCTAAAGGCCCCAGCGGGCCGCAGGGTTCTCCGCCTGACCTCGAGGCGCTGATCCGTCGCGGTCAGGACCGGCTGAGGCGGGCGATACCGGGCGGGCCAGGGGCAGGCGGTGCCGCCAACCCGGCGCTCTGGGGCTTCATCGCGCTGCTGCTTGTCGCCTTCTGGGTGTTCCAATCGATCTACACCGTGCAGCCGGACGAACAGGCGGTGGAACTGCGCTTCGGCCGGCCGAAGCCGGAACTCGCAGGCCCCGGCCTTCACTTCCATTGGTGGCCGGTCGAGACGGTGGAAAAAGCGAGCTCGGCCGAAAAGCTGATCGCGATCGGCGCGGGAACCCGCGCGGGCGACGCGTCCGGCCTTATGCTTTCGGGCGACCAGAACATCGTCAATGTCCAGTTTTCCGTGGCCTATCAGGTGAGCGATCCGGTCGCTTATCTCTTCAACGTTTCGGACCCCGACGACATGCTGCGGCAGGTGGCCGAGAGCGCCATGCGCGAGTCGGTCGGGCGGCGGCCGGCGCAGGACATCTTCCGCGACGATCGGCAGGGCATCGCGCAGAATGTGCGCGACATCATCCAGGGCTCGCTCAACGATTACGGCGCCGGCCTGCAGGTCAATGCCATCTCCATCGAGGACGCAGCGCCGCCGCGCGAAGTGGCGAGCGCCTTCGAGGAGGTGCAGCGCGCCGAGCAGGACGAGGATCGCTTCGTGGAGGAATCCAACCAGTATTCCAACCAGAAGCTCGGCCAGGCGCGCGGCGACGCGGCGCAGATCCGCGAAGGCGCGGCCGCCTACAAGACCCGCGTGGTGCAGGAAGCGCAGGGCGAAGCTCAGCGCTTCGTGTCGGTCTATGACGAATATGCCAAGGCGCCTGATGTCACGCGCAAGCGCCTGTTCCTTGAAACCATGGAGCAGGTGCTGGGCAACTCCAACAAGGTGATCGTAGAGCAGGGTGCCTCCGGGCAGGGCGTCGTGCCCTACCTGCCGCTGCCGGCACTACAGCAGAATCGTACCGGCCAGGCCACGCAGGGAGCCAACTGATGCTCGCCAACCGTCTTCCCCTGATCGGCATCGGCGCAGCGATCATCCTGTTTCTTTTGTGGTCCGCGATCTTCGTGGTGAACGAGCGTGAGCAGGCGATCGTTCTGCGGTTCGGCGAGATCGTGGATGTGAAGAGCGAGCCCGGCATCTATTTCAAGGCGCCGTTCCCGTTCTTCGAGGCTGACAACGTGCAGATGATCGAGGATCGCGTGCTGCGCTTCGATCTCGACAATATCCGCGTCCAGGTTTCGGGCGGACGCTTCTACGAGGTCGATGCCTTCCTTGCTTATCGCATCAGCGATGCGCGCCGGTTCCGCCAGTCCGTGTCTGGCTCGATCCAGCTGGCCGAGCAGCGGCTGCGCACGCGTCTCGATGCAGCGCTCCGCCGCGTTTATGGTTTGCGCGGCTTCGAGGCCGCACTTTCCGAAGAGCGCGCGACGATGATGCGCGAGGTGCGCGACCAGATTCGTCCTGACGCTACCTCGCTCGGGCTCGAGATCCAGGATGTCCGCATCCGTCGTACCGACCTGACGGCGGAGGTTTCCCAGCAAACCTATGACCGCATGAAGGCCGAGCGTCTCGCGGAAGCCGAGCGGTTGCGCGCGCGCGGCCGGGAAGCGGCACAGCGCATCCGCGCCCGTGCCGATCGCGAGGTGGTGGAAACGGTGGCGTCCGCGCAGCGCGACTCCGAGATCCTGCGCGGTGAAGGCGAGGCCGAGCGCAACAAGACCTTCGCTGACGCCTTCCAGCGCGATCCGGACTTCTTCGCTTTCTATCGCTCCATGCTGGCCTATGCGCAGGCGTTGAAGGAATCGAACACGACCATGTTGCTGTCGCCGGACAGCGAGTTCTTCCGCTACTTCATGGGCGAGGGGTCGGGTAACCCCGGCGCGTCAGGCCCGACCCCGGCCCCGACCCCGGAGGGTGCTGCGCCAGCCGCGCAAGGAGCGTCCGCGCCGCCTGCAGCGACGGAGCAGGCGCCGGCGTCAACGACCCCTGCTGTTCCGAACACAGGCGCCGAAAGCCCGACACCATAGCCGTTGGCTTTCGCCCATCCGCCCGCCTTCGAGCGGGGGCGGATGACGGAGGATTTATCCGCCTGGCCATAGGCAAAGCGCGTCTCGCGCTTTATCCCTGCTCGACGCTCGGCCTCGACGCACTCTCCAGGCAGGCCGCACATCCTTCGGAGGACAACCGGATGTTCTTCTCTGTCTCGTCGGGTCGACGTTTCGCGCTTTCTGCTCTCGCCGCGGCGCTCCTTGCAGGCACCGGCTCCCTATCGCCGGCACAGGCACAACTTCAGGCACCGGTTCCGCCTGCGCTCGCGGCTCCCGTTCAGCCCGCACCGAGCACGTCGGCACCGACGCAGCATGGGCCAGAATCCGTCGCCGACCTCGCGGAAAGCCTGCTCGGAGCGGTGGTCAACATTTCGACGTCGCAGACCATCAAGGGCACGGACGGGCCGGGCGCAGTGCCGCCGCCTCAGCTGCCGGACGGCTCCCCGTTTCAGGATTTCTTCGACGATTTCTTCAAGGATCGCGGGCAGGGCGGCGGAGGCCAGGGCGGTCAGAAGGTGCAGTCGCTCGGCTCGGGCTTCGTGGTGGATGCCAATCAGGGCATCGTCGTCACGAACAACCACGTGATCGCAGATGCCGATGAAATCGAGATCAACTTTTCCGACGGCGCGACGCTGAAGGCCGAACTCGTCGGCACCGACACGGAAACCGACATCGCGGTTCTCAAGGTCGATCCCAAGCTCAAGGTGCTGAAGGCGGTCAAGTTCGGCGATTCCGACAAGATGCGGATCGGCGATTGGGTGATGGCAATCGGCAATCCGTTCGGCCTCGGCGGGACGGTGACGGTCGGCATCGTGTCTGCGCGCAATCGCGACATCAATTCCGGCCGCTACGACGACTTCCTCCAGACGGACGCTGCGATCAATCGGGGCAATTCCGGCGGCCCGCTGTTCAACATGTTCGGCGAGGTGGTCGGCATCAACACAGCGATCATCTCGCCCTCGGGCGGTTCGATCGGCATCGGCTTCTCGATCCCCTCCAAGCTCGCCTCGAACGTTGTCGATCAGCTGCGCCAATATGGCGAGACGCGGCGCGGCTGGCTCGGCGTGCGCATCCAGCCCGTCACGGAGGACATCGCTGAAAGCCTGAGCATGGCGACTGCCAAGGGCGCGCTGGTGGCCGGCGTCATCGAGGGCGGACCGGTCGATGACGGCTCAATCCAGCCGGGTGACGTGATCATCAAGTTCGACGGCAAGGATGTGGACGGCGTCCGTGACCTGCCGCGCGTGGTGGCTGAAACCGCGGTTGGCAAGGCGGTGGACGTGGTGGTGGTGCGCAAGGGCAAGGAGCAGACGATCAAGGTCAAGCTCGGGCGGCTCGAAGACAGTGAGAAGCTGGCCGAGAACGAGGACGGCACGGGTGACGGCGCCGACAAGGACAAGAGCCAGAAGGCTGCGCCGGCCGTCGTTTCGGTGCTCGGCATGAAGCTCGGCGAGCTGGATGACGCCGCGCGCACGAAGTTCGGCATCGCCGAGGATGTGGCGGGCGTGATCGTGACCGAGGTGGCGCCCAATACGCCCGCTGCCGAGCGCGGCATCACGGCGGGCGAGGTGATCACCGAGATCGCGCAGGAGTCTGTCACCGCGCCGTCCGAGGTGGAGGAGCGCATCGCGGCGCTCAAGAAGCAGGGCCGCAAGAACGCCCTTCTGATGCTGGCCTCGAAGACCGGCGAACTTCGTTTCGTGACGCTCCGAACGGACTGACGGAAGAACTCAGGCCGCTTCCTGTGCTGCAAGGGTGGGCCTGGGTCGGCTCCCCAGCCGCTTGCGGCATGCGTCGATCAGGGGGCGCTCAACCAGCAGGTGAAGCAGGGATCCGCCAATGATCGCGCCTGCGAAAATGGCGATGTAGATCAGATGCGGTGGCAGCGGCACATTGGCTGACAGCCTGATCATGATCTTCGCAATCAGCCCCAGAAGGGCGAGATGCGTCAGGTAGATCGAGTAGGATGCGTCGCCGATCAGATCGAGAAGCCTCAGTCTCGATGGCCACTGCGCGGCCCTTTCCAGCGTCGCGGCGCCAGCGATGATCAAGCCAAAGGCCAGTGCATAGGCGATCTGCAGTTGGCTGTAGGGCATGCCTTGGCTTTCAAGCACATAGACGGCAGCAAGGAGCGCCAGTCCGACCGGGAAGGCGGTCTTGACGATGGCTGGTCTGCCATGAGCCCAGGCATAAAAGGCCAGCATGCCGGTGAGGAAGTTGAGATTGAGCGGCGAGAAATAGGTCGTCCAGGCCGAAAAGCTGTCATAATCGGGATATTGGAACACTAGCAGGCAGCCCAGCATCCAAAGCCCGAAGACGACCACGCCGATGCGGCGGCTGATGATGAAGATCGCGAAAACGAGATAGAAGGCCAGTTCGTGCACCAGCGTCCAGGCGGGAGCGATCGGGAATTCGAAATTGTCGAAGCGGACCAGGAAGACGGCTGAGACCCAGTGCGGGACCGTGTCCGGCAAAGTGGCGGCCGTTCCGAGGCCTGTTGCCACGAGAGCGCAGAAGATGCCGGCATAGACCCAGTAGATCGAGAAGAGCCGCACGAAGCGGCGCGTCAGGTAGTTTCGGAGGCGCTCCGGGCGGCCGATATCGCGATGGTGGGCGAAGACGATGATGAAGCCCGACAGCACGAAAAAGAAGTCGACGCCGAGATTGCCACGCCGCGTGATGTCGAGAAACAGTTCCTGCCCGAGATAGCGGGGCGCCGACAACATCAGCGACAGGTGAAAACCCACGACGGCCATCGCCGCGAGGCCCCGCGCCTGTTGCAGCGAATGGAGTTGTGCCTGTTCCCGAGCCATCGTTCCCTGCCGGCGTCCCGTCATCCTTTGCAGTTTTCCTCCGCGGAGAACTGCCGGGCGGAGCCTTCTCGCACGATCAGCGTCGGCAGCGACCGAAGTTGGTTCTTGCGATTACCTCGCGACAAGCTTCATCAACCTGAAGCGATCTGCGTCACACAGCCGATGATAAATCACGCGCAGTTAAGCAATCTGTAGCTGCCCGGTCGGCTATGAGGTCGAGCAACTGTCTGACGGCCGGTTCAATGCTCGACCGAAGGGCATCAACAACGCTCGTCGCGCGGGGCTATCGCGCCTCAGGCTTGGTCGCGATCACCCAGCGAAGTCTTCGATGTGGTATCCCTGCAGGAACAGCAGCGCCGTCAGGTCGCCGTGATCAATGCGCACGGGCGCGGCTGCGGCGACTGCCGGCTTGGCGTGGAGCGCGACCCCCATCCCGGCCATGCCGATCATGTCGAGATCGTTGGCGCCGTCGCCAACGGCGAGCGCATCGGCCGGAGTGATGCCACGCCGGGCGGTGATCGCCTGCAATGCCTCGGCCTTCGCGGCACGGCCGAGGATCGGCTCGGCCACGCGGCCGAGCAGCCGCCCGTTCTCGGCAAGCAGGCGATTGGCGCGATGCTCGTCAAACCCGACCTGCGCGCCGATTGGACCGGTGAAGGCTTCGAACCCGCCCGAAACCAGCGCGGTCCACGCGCCTTGCGCCCGCATGGTCGCCACCAGCGTTCGCGCACCCGAGGCCAGCCGGATG
Organism: uncultured Mesorhizobium sp.; assembly: GCA_963522145.1. Lineage (GTDB taxonomy): Bacteria > Pseudomonadota > Alphaproteobacteria > Rhizobiales > Rhizobiaceae > Mesorhizobium_B. The sequence continues at coordinate 34,168 of CAUQXI010000016.1, forward strand.
CGGTTTTGGAGAACGCGGCCGATCACCGCCTCTTCGAGTCCTGCAAGCAAGGCGACGCGCTCGCGAAGGGCCGGCTCGAATGCGATCTCGCCGCGCATGGAGCGTTCCGTGATCGCGGCAACATGCGGCTTCATGCCGATCTCGTCGGCCAACTCATCGATGCATTCCTGCTCGATGATGGTGGAATCCATGTCTGCGATCAGCAGCTTCTTGCGGCGCGTGCCGGCTTCCAACACAGCGTGATCGATCGGAGCATCCTCGAGCACGTCGCGCAATAGAGCGCGGGCCTCTGGAAGGTTCAGGTCCGGCGGGAGAAGGATGTCGCAGGCGACCTCTGCTGCCAGCCAATCGGGATCGCTTGCACCGAGCGCACGGCTCGCGCTACGGGCGAGCGCAGGCGAGCAAGCACGCGTGGCCGGATGGGAGATGAGCGTGGCGACGAGGGGCATAGAAGGCGGATCGGGAGATTGATCGAGAACGCCGTGCTGATAGCGGGGCCGACCGCGAGCGGCAAGTCGGCCGCAGCGCTGATCCTCGCATCGAGCGGGCGCCGCTCGGTCGTCAACGCCGATTCGATGCAGGTCTATGACGTGCTCCGCATCCTGACGGCGCGGCCCGGGGACGATGAGCTCAGCCGCGCGCCGCATCTCCTTTACGGCCATGTCTCGCCAGCGACGGCCTATTCTGTGGGAGCCTGGCTCGATGATGTGCAGGCGCTCCATGAGGCGAAAGCGTTTCGCGCGGCGCCGCCGATCTTCGTGGGCGGCACAGGGCTTTACTTCCGCGCTCTGACTCAAGGTTTGGCCGCGCTGCCCACGATACCCGCAGAGACCCGTGAGCGATGGCGCGCCCGGATGGCCGAGGAAGGCCCGACAGCCCTTCATCGCATGCTCGCAGCGCGCGATCCCCTTGGCGCTGTTCAACTATCGCCGGGTGACAGCCAAAGGATCGTGCGCGCACTTGAGGTGCTGGAAGCCACAGGGCGTCCGCTGCGGGAGTGGCAGGCTGGGCCGGGCACACCGCTCGTGGACATGCAGTCGGCGCGTTGTTTCGTGCTGGAGCCGGATCGGAGAACGCTTCACGAGCGGATCGACGCCCGCTTCGACGCCATGATGGATCATGGTGCTCGCGATGAGGCACTGGCGGTCGACGCCATGGCACTTGATGCAAGCCTGCCTGCCACCAAAGCCATCGGCCTTCGCGAACTGCTCGCCGCCGAGCGGGGGGAACTGGACAGGCCCGAGGCGGTTCTAAGGGCCAAGGCGGCGACACGGCAATATGCCAAGCGCCAGTCGACGTGGTTTCGTCACCAGTTCGGGCCAGAATGGACGCGCGTTCCAGATTTGAAGGAACTGCTCCGTCTGATCCTTTAGGCCAAGGCTGCATGGTGGAATCAACAAGGCGAGGTTGATCCTCTCTGAATGCAACCGGAAGCTGTTTACGCTCCGTAAGAGGCTTGACTCCATAAGGTGTCGCCGTCCGTGTTGGTTGGGTGAGGCATGCGTTTTCACAAGTCCGAGCTTGCCTTCTTCGTATTCATGTCGATCATCATGGGCGCGGGCGTGATGACCCTGCACGCCTATGGCGTAGCGCAGACAGTTCCTGACATGGCGAGGGCAGATCGCGCGGAAACCGTCGCCTATCTGGCACGGCTGCTTTTCTTCACCGGCGTGCTCGTCGGCACGGCGGTTCTGTTCGGCGTGTTCTTCATCTACCCGCTGATCCGCATCCAGGCCCATGAAGAACACAAGCTGCGTGCCATGACGGCGTCCCTGTCGGCACGATCGGAATCGCTGGAGCAGGCGGCACTGACCGATGCGCTGACCGGCGTTCAGAACCGGCGCTATTTCGATGACGCCCTCAAGGAATATCTTCGCGAGTTCGGCCGGATCGAAAAGCCGGTCGGCCTGATGCTGCTCGATCTCGATCATTTCAAGCAGATCAACGACTCGCATGGCCATGATGTCGGCGACGAGGTGCTGCGCGCCGTTGCGAAGACGCTCAAGGACATGACGCGCTACCATGATGTGGTGGCGCGGCTGGGCGGCGAGGAGTTCGCCGTGGTCGGCCCGAACATGGATGCCGAACTGCTCGCCAAGCTGGCGGAACGTATTCGCCGGGCAATCGCCGGACTGGTCCTGACCTCCGGCAATGTGCGCCTGCGCGTAACGACCAGTGTCGGGCTTGCGGTGTGGGACGGGGTGGAAAGCGAGGACGAGTTCTTCCGCCGCGCCGACCAGCAGCTTTATGAAGCGAAGCGGCAGGGCCGCAATCGGGTCTGCGCCTGAGGATTGTTCGGGCGTGCTCGTCGCGCTGCAACAACGCTCCGAATCAGCTCCGGCTGCGCATCCCGAAGGCGCTCGAGCCGCGGCTGAAAGCCTGTTCGTCGTCCGTTCGCGTTCTTAGCGGGGCTGGTGCCTGCATCGGTGCAGGAACTGGGATCGAGGGCCGTTGCTCGGAAACGGCCACAGGCGATCCTCTTGGGGAGAGATCGCCAGGCTGAGGCGCCGTGTTCATCGGATCGCCTCCAGACAGCGGGCGTGCCACTTGGCGCAGGCGCTCGACGATTCCACGCAGGTCGATCTCGCCCTCACGCGCGATGGCCGCGCCCGAATCGGCACGCGCGACGCCCGGAATGCGCGTCTTGGCGACATGCTCGAACTTCAATCTCATGGTCGCCGCCACGCCCTCGCCGAAGGCGATCGCCTCACGCTGGCCCATGGAGGACAGAAACGACAGGCTGGACGCGGAAGAGTCGGCGATGGCCGAGCGGATGATGGCCTGATCGGCCTCGTTGGCAAGCCGCATGGCGAACACGGTCGAGCACTGGGAAAGGACGGTTGGGTCGAGTTCGCCCGGTCGCTGTGTCACCACGCCGAGGAAGCAGCCGTATTTCCGCCCTTCCTTGGCGATGCGCGACAGGGCATGGCGCGTAGGCGCGAAGCCGAGTCGTGGGTCGGCTGGCATATAGCGGTGGGCTTCCTCGCAAAGCACGAGAAGCTTGAGCCGGCCTTCGCTCCATTGTGCGAGCTCGAAACCCAGCCGGGCCAGCACCGAGCACACCGCGTTCACCACCTCTGACGGCAGCCCGGCCATCTCGAAGCATGTCACCAGGCGACCGTCGCCCGGCACGCGGAAGATCCTGCCGATGGTCTCGTGGATCGAATCCTCGATCACCTGCGCGTTGAACATGAAGCGGTAGTTCGGGTCACCGAGCGCAGACGCCAGACGGACGCGCAATGCGCGCAAATGCGGCCGGTCTGTCTTGCCGTCGAGAGCGCCCATGCGTTCATCGAGCAGCTTCAACAGGTCGGCCATGCGATAGGGAACGGGCGTGTCTGCCGTGAAGGCCTCGCCGCCCCGTCGCAGCGGTGCGCCGGCCTGCCCGCCGCGATACATGCTCTTGGCGAGCGGCAGAAGATCGCGCAGGGCGTCCACTTCTTCCGGCACCGCCTCGCGGCCGCGGAACAGCACCTCGCAGAACTCTTCCAGGTGGAAGAGCCAGAAGGGAAGGTCGAGATTGCTGCTGTTGATCGACACGGCATGTTCCGGCAGCGTGGCCGCGAACTCGTTGTGGGGGTCGAGGATCAGCACCCGCAGGTCGGGTCGCGCTTCAAGCGCCTTGCGCAGGAACAGGGCGACCGCCGTCGACTTGCCCACGCCAGTGGTGCCGACAACTGCGAAGTGGCGCGCCAGGGTGTCATCAATGGCGATATTGGCCGCGATGGCGCTGTCCTGGGAAAGCGACCCGAGCGTGATCGTGCGCCGTCCGGCGAGGTCATAGACTGCCTGAAGGTCTCCCGCACGAATCCGGTGAGCGATCGCGCCGATATGGGGGTAAACGGTGATGCCCCGGTCGAAGACCGGCGGCTCGCCGGGAGCGCCGTCCCGGACCTCGCCGATCAGTTCGAGCTTGACCTCGATCGGGTTCTCCTCGTCCGCGTTCCAGCCGGTGCCCGAGCGGGATATCTCATAAACGAGACCGACGGTGCGGATCGAGCCGAGGCTGATCGAGATCATGCGGCCTACCGTCCAGTGATCCACGCCGCTGTCGGGCCTTGTGTCGGCGATCGCGCTCGCAACCGCACGTGCGCCGTCGCACTGGATGATGTGGCCGAGCACGCGGCGGTCGTTCTGCCTTTCGTCGCGCCGCTCCTGCGAGGTCGCTTCTCCTGCTATCATTTCACGATCTGCGAACATGGCCGGCCCCGGCTTCCTCACGCTGTTCCCGATCATCTTCTTAAGATCAGCTGCCTTAAGGGCGAATGATGCGTCATGGTTGACGGGGCATGAAGAAGCGCTCGTAACGAAGCTGCGCCGTTCCGAAACCGTTGTTGACAGAAGGGCAGCCCGGGAATATGCGTGGAAGGATGATGTCGAGCATTATTCTCGTAGTAGGAGCGCGCGTGGGCAAGGCGGTGTAACCGCCTGGCGATAGCCTCCCATGCGCGACGGTCGAAGGCTCCCCCGAGGGAGCCTTTTTTGTTTCTCGCGCCGGCGAAATAACGGCATCACGACAATGCAGAGCGGAATTCAGGCGATGAATATTCAGGCCGAACAGCACGGCGCAACACGAGCCGAAGACCAGACCCAGCGCGAGATGACAGGCGCGGCGATGGTCGTGCAGGCGCTCAAGGACAATGACGTGCTTCACCTCTTCGGCTATCCCGGAGGCGCGGTCCTGCCCATCTATGACGAACTGTTCCAGCAGGACGACATCAAGCACATTTTGGTGCGGCACGAGCAGGGCGCGGGCCATGCGGCGGAAGGCTATGCGCGCTCCACGGGCAAGCCGGGCGTCATGCTCGTCACGTCCGGTCCCGGCGCAACCAACGCCGTGACGCCGCTGCAGGACGCGCTGATGGATTCCATCCCGCTCGTCTGCATCACGGGTCAGGTCCCGACCTCGCTGATCGGTTCGGACGCTTTTCAGGAATGCGACACCGTCGGCATCACGCGTCCCTGCACCAAGCACAACTGGCTGGTGCGGGATGTGAACGAGCTGTCGGCCGTGCTGCACGAGGCCTTTCATGTCGCGACAACCGGGCGGCCGGGGCCGGTCGTGGTCGATGTTCCCAAGGACGTGATGTTCGCCACGGGCATCTATACGCCACCGCAGACGGCGCCTCGCACCTCCTACCAGCCGCGCGTCGTGGCCGACCCTTCCCGCATCCGCGAGGCGGTCGCGTTGATGCTCTCGGCCAAGCGTCCGGTTCTTTATACCGGCGGCGGCATCATCAATGCAGGCCCGCATGCGAGCCGGCTTCTGCGCGAGCTCGTCGAGCTGACGAATTTCCCGATCACTTCCACGCTGATGGGCTTGGGTGCCTACCCGGCATCAGGCACGAACTGGCTCGGCATGCTCGGCATGCACGGCACCTATGAAGCCAACATGACCATGCACGATTGCGACGTGATGGTGTGCCTGGGCGCGCGCTTCGACGATCGCATCACCGGGCGGATCAGCGCGTTCTCGCCGAACTCCCGCAAGATCCACGTCGACATCGACCCGTCTTCCATCAACAAGAATGTGCATGTCGACGTCCCGATCCGGGGCGATGTCGGCCTCGTCCTGGAAGAGATGGTGCGGCTCGTCCGCGCCTCCGGCCCGTTTGACGGTCACGCGCTCAAGGCGTGGCACGAGCAGATCGATCGTTGGCGCGGCCGCGATTCGCTCGCCTTCCGGCCGAACAGTGACTTGATCATGCCGCAATATGCCGTTCAGCGGTTGTTCGAGCTGACCAAGGATCGCGATACCTTCATCACCACGGAGGTCGGCCAGCACCAGATGTGGGCCGCGCAGTATTATGGCTTCGAGAAGCCGAACCGCTGGATGACCTCGGGCGGGCTCGGCACGATGGGCTACGGCCTGCCGGCGGCACTCGGTGTGCAGATCGCGCATCCGGATTCACTCGTCATCGACATTGCCGGCGACGCTTCGGTGCAGATGACAATGCAGGAGATGTCCACCGCGGTGCAGTATGAGGCGCCGATCAAGATCTTCATCCTGAACAACCAGTATATGGGCATGGTGCGCCAGTGGCAGCAACTGCTGCACGGCAATCGCCTGTCGCATTCCTATACCGAAGCGATGCCCGATTTCGTGAAGCTCGCCGAGGCCTATGGCGGGCATGGCATCCGCTGCGAGAAGCCCGGCGATCTGGACGAGGCGATCCGGGAGATGATCGACGTCCGTAAGCCCGTGCTGTTCGACTGCCGCGTGGCGAACCTCGCCAACTGCTTCCCGATGATTCCATCCGGCAAGGCGCATAACGAGATGCTCCTGCCCGACGAGGCGACGGACGAGGCGGTGGCAACGGCGATCGATGCGAAGGGCAGGGCGCTGGTCTAGCGCTCGGCACATCCATCGCCCTTCAAACGTCAGCCTGAATCGAGAACCGCATCATGAACGCGCAGCTTCAGCCGACCGGCTCGGCCTATTTCATCGCAAAGGAAACGGAAAAGCCGGAGCCCCGCACGCTGTCGGTGCTGGTGGATAATGAGCCAGGCGTGCTCGCGCGCGTGATCGGCCTGTTCTCCGGTCGTGGCTACAATATCGAAAGCCTGACGGTTTCGGAGACCGAGCGCGCCAAGCACCTGTCGCGCATCACGATCGTGACGCGGGGAACGCCGCATGTGCTCGAACAGATCAAGCATCAGCTCGAGCGCATCGTGCCGGTGCATCACGTGACCGACCTGTCCGTGCGCGCCGGGGAACTCGGCCATGACAAGCCGCTGGCGCGTGAGCTCGCTCTCGTAAAGGTGGCGGGGACCGGCGAGCCTCGGCTTGAGGCACTGCGGCTCGCGGAAGCCTTCCGGGCCAAGGTGATCGACGCCAACACGGAGCACTTCATCTTCGAGATCACGGGCGCGGTATCGAAGATCGAGCAATTCATCGCCATCATGGCGCCACTGGGCCTGGTGGAAGTCTGCCGTACCGGGGTTGCCGCCATGAACCGTGGCCGACAGGGGATGGATGATCCCCTGGCCTGAACGCCAACTTTCTACACCCTCTAATCGGCCGGCTATCCCGGCAAAGCGGGTCGACCATGTCCAGCGACGCCTTTCTGGCGCTTCTCGTTTATGCCTTTGTGAGTTCTATCACACCGGGACCGAACAACTTCATGCTGCTCGCATCGAGCGTGAATTTCGGCTTCGTGCGCACGATCCCGCATATGCTGGGAATCGGCATTGGCTTCTTTTTACTTCTGCTCGGCGTCGGCTTCGGGCTGGGTACCCTGCTCGCCGCCTTTCCCGCGATGCACATCGCGCTCAAGGTCGCGGGCGGGGCCTATCTGCTCTTCCTCGCCTGGAAGATCGCAACGTCGCGCAAGCTCGGATCCGGCCGCGAAGAAGGCGCGCGCCCCATGCGTTTCATCGAGGCGGCGGCGTTTCAGTGGGTCAACCCGAAGGCCTGGGTCATGGCGCTGTCGGCTATGGCCGTTTATACCAGTCCGGCCGCGCCCTATCGCTCCGTGCTCATTGTGGGAAGCGCTTTCGCGCTGGTGAACTTTCCCAGCGTTTCCTGCTGGGCAGGTTTCGGCACGGGCCTTCGGGGTTTCCTGTCAGATCCCACGCGCCTTAAATGGTTCAACATTGTGATGGGGCTCACGCTCGCCGCCACGCTGTGGCCGATGCTGCGCTGAAATCGGCCGGGCTTTTGCGCGAGGAGTTTTCAACGCCTGGCCGCTTGCCGCGGGGCCGAGAATCCTGTCCATCCCGCTGATGGAATTCTCACCACAGCAGGACGAGGCGCTGAAGGCCGTCAGCCGCTGGCTGAAGGAAGGGCGGCCGCAGCTGTTCCGGCTGTTCGGCTATGCCGGCACGGGAAAGACCACGCTTGCGCGCCATTTCGCAGAAGGCGTCGATGGCGGTGTGCAATTCGCCGCGTTCACGGGGAAGGCCGCGCAGGTGCTGCGTTCGAAGGGCGCCACCAACGCGCGCACCATTCATTCCCTGATCTATCGCCCGCGCGGCGAGGAAAGCGTGACGGAGGAAACAACGGGAAAGACGTCGGTCTCGCCCACTTTCACGCTCAACCGCCAAAGCCCGATCGCGCGCGCCAAGCTCGTGGTCATCGACGAATGCTCGATGGTGGACGAGCAGCTCGGCCGTGACCTTCTGTCGTTCGGCACGCCCGTGCTTGTGCTGGGTGATCCCGGCCAGCTCCCGCCGATCTCGGGCGGCGGCTTCTTCACGGAAGCCGAGCCCGACTTCCTTTTGACCGAGATTCACCGCCAGGCGCGCGACAACGCCATCATCCGGCTCGCGCTCGACGTCCGCGAGGGCCGCGAATTCATGCGCGGGGATCACGGCGAAGCGCGCGTGATCGGCAAGGAGGAGGTCGAGCGGGACCTCGTGCTCGGCGCCGATCAGGTGCTGGTGGGGACCAACCGCACGCGGCGGCGCTACAACAGCCGCCTGCGTGAGCTGAAGGGCTTCACCATGGCCGTACCGCAGGCGGGCGACAAGCTCGTCTGCCTGCGCAACGATCCGGCAAAGGGGCTTCTCAACGGCTCGCTGTGGAAGGTGATGACCGCGTCACGCGAAACCACCAAGCCGGGCATCAACCTTCTCGTCTCGCCCGAGGAGGATGATCCCGATCGCGGCGTGGCGAAGATCAAGCTGCTCAAGGACACGTTCGAGAACCCGGACACGGAGATCGGCTGGGCGGCGCGAAAGCGCTACGACGATTTCGACTTCGGCTACGCGCTGACGGTGCACAAGGCGCAGGGGTCGCAATGGAACGAGGTCATGCTGTTCGACGAAAGCTGGGCCTTCAAGGACACCCGCGCGCGCTGGCTTTATACGGCCATCACCCGCGCGGCGCAGCGGCTCACCATCGTTCGTTGAGTCTCCTCCGCGCGCAGGGCTGTTGAAGACGCAGGCCCCGTCACCCACTTCTTCCACAGGATTCACCACGAGCCGGAAGCCAAGCAGCACCGATGCAACGCGGCGTTTGCCATTGCGTTGAAACGAGCCTAGTGGTCCCGCGCTTCCACGCGTGTTTCAAGGAAACCTTGTCTCCATGGCAATTGCCGAACCCGGCAGCGCGGCGAAGCCTGCGCATTCCCACGCCGCTTCCCATTCGACCTCAACCCTGCTGCTCGGCGCACTCGGGGTCGTCTTCGGAGACATTGGCACAAGCCCGATCTATGCGTTTCGCGAGGCGCTTCATGCAGCAGCGGACGGCGGAGTGGCCGCGCGCGAAGACGTGCTCGGCGTGCTGTCCCTGATCGTCTGGGCGCTGACCATCATCGTCACAATCAAATATGTCGTCTTCGTGCTGCGTGCCGACAACCAGGGCGAGGGCGGCACGCTGTCGCTGATGGCGCTGGCGCGGGCGAGCTATCCCAAGCGGGCCGGCGCGATCCTCGCCATTGGCCTATGCGGTGCCGCGCTTTTCTTTGGCGACGCTGTGATCACGCCCGCGATCTCCGTGCTTTCCGCAGTGGAGGGATTGAAGGAGATCACGCCGGCCTTTGACCCGTTCGTGGAGCCGATCACGATTGTGATTCTGGCCCTTCTTTTCGCCGTGCAGCGCTTCGGCACCGCAAGCGTCGCACGTATCTTCGGACCCGTGATGGCCGTTTGGTTCCTCGTTCTCGGGGGCGCGGGGCTTTATCACATCACGGACGATCCCAGCGTGCTCCTTGCGATCAATCCGGCGCATGCGGTGGGCTTTCTGGCCAGTCAGTCCGACATCGCCTTCATTACGATCGGTGCTGTGTTCCTGGCGGTTACCGGAGCCGAGGCGCTTTACGTGGATCTCGGCCATTTCGGGCGTCGGCCGATCGTGCTGGCATGGATCGCGATCGTGTTTCCCTGCCTTCTCCTCAACTATTTCGGCCAGGGCGCCTTCGTGCTTGCCCATGGCGGAACGCCGCGCAACCCCTTCTTCGAGATGATTCCCGAGTGGGGGCTTCTACCTGTTGTGCTTCTCGCCACGGCCGCCACGGTGATCGCCAGCCAGGCCGTGATCACCGGCGCTTATTCGCTGACCCGGCAGGCAGTGCAGCTCACTCTGCTGCCGCGCTTCGTGATCCAGCACACATCCGAAACGCAGTCCGGCCAGATCTACATGCCGCGCGTCAACCTGCTGCTTGCGCTCGGCGTGATGCTGCTTGTGGTGGGCTTCGGCGAATCCAGCTCGCTTGCCGCCGCCTACGGCATCTCGGTCACCGGCGAGATGCTCATGACCACGATCCTGCTCTTCGTGGTGATGCGCCATGGCTGGAAGTGGAGCCTGCTCGCAGCGGCCGCGCTCGCGATCATGTTCGGCATTCTCGACACCGGCTTCTTCCTGGCCAATGCCGTGAAGATCGCGGATGGCGGCTGGGTGTCGATCCTTGTTGCCGCCGGTATGGGCGTGATCATGTGGACCTGGGTGCGCGGCACCCGCTACCTGTTCGACAAGACGCGCAAGAGCGAAATCCCTTTCGACGTGCTGGTGGAAAGCTTGTCGCGCAAGCCGCCGCATCTGGTTCAGGGGACGGCCGTCTTTTTGACCAGCGATCCGGCCAGTGCGCCAACGGCGTTGATGCACAGCCTGAAGCATTACAAGGTCCTGCACGAGCAGAACGTGATCCTGTCGGTCATCACCGCGCAGGAACCGACGGTGCCCGACAGCGAGCGGGTGAAGATGGAGATGGTCAACAGCCTCTTCATGCGCGTGACGCTCCGCTTCGGCTATATGGAACAGCCGCACATCCCGCGCGCGCTCGCCATCTGCCGCAAGCAGGGCTGGAAGTTCGACATCATGACGACATCGTTCTTCCTGTCGCGCCGCTCGTTCAAGGCTTCTGCCAGTTCGGGCATGCCGATCTGGCAGGATCGCCTCTTCATCGGTCTGGCGCGGACGGCAGCCGATGCGACGGAATATTTCCAGATCCCGACCGGCCGGGTGGTGGAGATCGGGACGCAGGTCGCGATCTGACCGGAGCTATCCGGCTTTTCCTCCTCACACGCTACGCTTTGCCGCCTTGTTCCTGCCGTGCCACCTGCGCGAGGCTGTCGGCATGAGGACGGCAGAGTGAGCGGGAACTCGTATTCCGTTGCGGTGATCGGTGCGGGGCCGGCGGGCCTTGCCGCAGCGCTTGCGCTTGCGCGCGACGGACATCATGTGGAGGTGATCGAGCGCTTCGAGCGGCCGGCACCGGTCGGCTCAGGCTTGATCCTTCAGCCGACAGGTCTGGCCGTGCTGCACAGCCTGGGTCTTCTGGACGACATCCTGAACCTCGGCGCGCGGATCAATCGCCTCTGCGGTGTCGATGCTCTAAGCGGCAGGACGGTGCTCGACGTGTCCTATGCTGCCGGCGGACACGATCGTTTCGGGCTCGCCGTCCACCGCGCCGCGCTGTTCAACACGCTCTTCCATGCTGTGCAGGCGGCCGGGATCGCTCTGCGCACGGGCATCACCGTGACGGGGGTGGACGTATCCGTCGCGCAGGCCTCCGTTGTTTCCGAACCGGGCGCGATTAAAGGGCGTTATGATCTCGTGGTGGATGCGAGCGGGCGCGGTTCGCGGCTGCGCGCTTTCTGCCATCGTCCGGCGGAGCCGCGTTCTCTGCCTTATGGCGCGTTCTGGGCAACCTTGCCCTGGCATGGACATGGCTTCAACCCGCACGCCCTTCTTCAGCGCTACCAAGGTGCCAGCGTGATGATCGGCGTGCTGCCGATCGGACGCCCGACGCTCGACGCGTCTCCCATGGCGGCGTTTTTCTGGAGCCTGAAACCGGAGGAAGCACACATCGTGCGAGCGCAGGGTCTCCCTGCCTGGAAGGCGCGCCTCTTGGCGCTGTGGCCTGAAACCGTGCCTTATCTCGATGCCATCCACGACTTTGATCAGCTGACACTTGCACGCTATGGACATCACACACTCGCGCCGCCAACGGGAGAGCGGATCGCCTTTATCGGCGACGCCGCACATTCGACGAGCCCGCAGCTTGGCCAGGGTGCGAACATGGCATTGCTCGACGCCGCCGCCCTGGCAAGCGCATTGCGCGATGCGCCGAGTGTCACGACAGCGCTTGACCTTTACGCAAAGCGGCGCCGGAGGCACGTGGCGCTGTTCCAAGCGATGTCACGGCTCTTCACACCCTTCTACCAGTCGGACAGCCGGGTGCTGCCATTCCTGCGCGACGGTCTCGTCGCCACCCTGGCGCGGCTCCCACCGGTCCAGCGGCTGCTTGCTGCCACGGTGACGGGCATCCTTCTTGATCCCCTTGCTGCAATCCGCGTGCTCGAACCGGACTGGAAGGCTTGGCAAAGCCGGGAACATCCGCTTGCAACAGGCACCCAATCGTGGCAGAGGGTCGAACCGTAACGTACGGTACGGCCTCCATTGCTCGCGCACTCACCTCTCGACGAGAGTTTCAGTCCCCGCCAGGAAGAGGTTCTGGAAGCTGCTCTGCGCCTGATGGTGGATGCCGGGGATCGGCTCACCATGGCGGCGGTGGCGCAGGCGGCGAACTGTTCCAAGGAAACGCTCTACAAGTGGTTCGGCACGCGCGCCGGCCTGTTGGACGCCATCGTGCGCTGGCAGGCCTCGAAGGTGCGGGTGGAAAGCTGGGGCGGGTCGGAGATCGACCTTGCGGCTTTGACAGCAAGCCTTCAGCGTTTCGCGGCGGACTGGCTGGGCGTCGTTTCGAGCGAAACATCGCTGGTGCTCAATCGGCTCGCGATTTCCCGGGCTGCTGGAAAAGGCGAGACGCTCGGCGGGATCGTGCTGTCCAACGGACGATTCGCGCTTGCTGCCCGGCTCAAGCCCGTGCTGAAGGCCGCGCGCTCCGCCGGGTTGATCGAATTCGACGACGCGGAGGAGACGTTCCGCACCTTTTTCGGCCTCGTCGCCCGCGACGTTCAGATCAGGCTCCTGCTCGGCGACCGGCTTTTGCTGGACGAGCAGCGGATTGCCGCCGACGCGGCGCGCGCCACCACCCAGTTCCTCGCGCTTTATCGCGCGCCGGAAGAAACCCCAGAACGAAACGCACTACAGGAGGGATGAACCCATGCGCGTTTATTATGACCGGGATGCCGATCTCAATCTGATCAAGAACAAGAAGGTCGCCATCATCGGCTATGGCAGCCAGGGCAGGGCGCACGCACTCAACCTGAAGGATTCCGGCGCGGCCGAGATAGCGATCGGCCTCAAGGCCGGCTCGCAAACCGCGAGCAAGGTCGAGGCGGACGGGCTGAAGGTCATGAGCGTGGCGGAAGCCGCGAAGTGGGCTGACCTCATGATGATGGCAACGCCCGACGAGCTGCAGGCCGACATCTATAAGAACGAGATCGCGCCGAACATCCGCGACGGAGCGGCGATCGCCTTCGCCCACGGCCTCAATGTGCATTTCGGCCTGATCGAGCCGAAATCCTCCGTCGACGTGCTGATGATCGCGCCGAAGGGCCCCGGCCACACCGTGCGCGGCGAATATCAGAAAGGCGGCGGCGTTCCCTGCCTCGTGGCCGTTCACCAGGACGCCAGCGGCAACGCGCTCGACCTCGCTCTGTCTTATGCCTGCGGCGTGGGCGGCGGACGCTCGGGCATCATCGAGACCAACTTCAAGGAAGAATGCGAGACGGACCTGTTCGGCGAGCAGGTGGTGCTGTGCGGCGGGTTGGTCGAACTCATCCGCGCCGGCTTCGAGACGCTGGTGGAAGCGGGCTACGCTCCGGAGATGGCGTATTTCGAGTGCCTTCATGAGGTAAAGCTGATCGTTGACCTGATCTATGAAGGCGGCATCGCCAACATGAACTACTCGATCTCCAACACCGCCGAGTGGGGCGAGTATGTGTCAGGCCCGCGGATCATCACCGCCGACACCAAGGCCGAGATGAAGCGTGTTCTGAACGACATCCAGACCGGCCGCTTCACCTCGGAATGGATGCAGGAATACCGCTCCGGCATGTCGCGTTTCAAAGGCATTCGCCGCATGAACGACAGTCATCAGATCGAGCAGGTGGGCGAAAAGCTGCGCGGCATGATGCCCTGGATCTCCAAGAACAAGCTGGTCGACAAGGCGAAGAACTAAAATCGCGCCTGAGCCAGAAACAGAAAAGGCCCGGGAATTTCTCCCGGGCCTTTTCGTTGGTGCCTGACTAAGCGGCTCAGCTATAGGGCGAGTAGCACTGCTGACGCGGGCCGCCATAAGGCTGGAACGAGTTGTCGTAGGCGCGGTAAGACCGGTAGCGGTTGTAGCACCACTCGACATGGCCGCGGCTCAGGCCGTAGTCGCGATAGACCGGCCGCGGTCGCGCGTATCGATAGTCCGGCTCGTAGTACGGCCGTGCAGCGAGGGCACCAAGGACTCCGATGCCGACGCCCAGCCCCAGCGCGGCACCCGCACGATCACGATAGTGATGGCGACGATAATGACGGCCATAGTTGTGGCGACCATAGTAATTGCCGCGATGCTTCCAGCCCTTGTAATCAATATTCACGATGCTCTCGGAGGCGGCGGGAACACTTGGCTGCGCGATCGGAGCGATAGGAGCAGCGGCCGCGGGCGTAACCAGAGCCGGTACCGCCGTTGCGACGGAAAGCCCGAGGGCCAGCGCGGCACGTCGGGCAGAGGCGAAAATACTCGGTTTCATGTCTTGATCTCCGTAAAGGCGAAACCCGCTCCGGCAGCGGGCGGGTTCGGATGATGCATTCGTGACCCTTCGGCCATGAACGGGGCGTGAACGGATTCGTTCCCGCCCGAGACCTGCCCGCAGCGGTGCCATTGTCCTTGCCAAAGCCTTGCCTGCCAAGGCAAAGCTTGCGGCGATGTCCTTCCGCCTTGCCACCTTCAACGTCGAAAACCTTCTGCGGCGCTTCGACTTCTCGGGCTATCGCAATCGCCTCAACGCCGATCGCGTCCTTTCGCTCTATGCCGTTGAAAATGAGACGCAGTATCAAGCCCTTGAACAGGCACGCGCGATTGCGGAAACCGACGATACGAGGCAGCTCACCGCGCTCGCGATCGCTGCCACACGCGCCGACATCATCTGCCTTCAGGAAGTCGATGACCTTGACGGGCTGAACGCCTTTGAACGCGGTTACCTGTTCAAGATGATAGGGGAGGGCTACCGACACAAGTTCGTGAGCCAGGGCAATGACATCCGCGGCATCGATGTCGGGCTCATGCTGCGCGACCAGACCGCTGGCGGGGAGACTATGGAAGTCTCCGGCATCAAGAGCCACGCCCATCTGACTTTTGGCGATCTTGGCCTCGTGACTCAGGAGCTGCTTGACCGCGGGCACGAAGCTGACGAGCGGATCTTCCGGCGTGACTGCCTCGAGGTCGAACTGCGGATCGGCGGCAGGCCGCTCACTCTCTTCATCGTGCATCTGAAATCGATGACCGGCGGACGTGGCCCGACTCCAGGACGGGAAGCGTCCATGCCGCTTCGGGAGGCGGAAGCCCGCGCGGTGCGGCGGATCGTGCAGGATCGGTTCGGTGACGATGTTCGCCGGGCTGCCTGGGCGATCTGCGGAGACTTCAACGATTACCGCGAGCGCGTCATGGTCGGCGGCGACGAGGATCGCGGCTGGACCTTCACCCCGGTCGGCGAGGAGCGCTCGGCGCTCGACATTCTCCTTGCCGATGCCTTCGCGGTCGACCCGATGGAGCAGCGGCCGGCGCTCGACCGATGGACGCTCTTCCATACACGGGGGCCACGGGATCGGCATCTCTGCCAACTCGACTATCTGCTGCTTTCTCCGGCTCTGGCGGCGGCGAACCCGCATTCCGTGCCAGACGTCATTCGTCGCGGGCAGCCTTGGCGTACCGTGTTCCCGCCAGGTCAGGCAGTGGAGCGGTTTCCCCGCACCGGCTGGGACCGGCCAAAAGCATCCGATCATTGTCCGGTTGCCATCACGCTGGATCTGCCGGGAGAGGGCGTATGAGCTTCACTATTCCCCGCCGGCGGGTTCTGCCGGTGGAGCGGATCGATGTCCGGCTGGAGGACGGCCCGCATCCGTTCGAGCGCGGTCGCGCTGACGCCATCGCCGCAAACTGGACGCGCGAGAAGAAGGAGAAGCCCGCGCTGTTTGACGGCCAACTGGTTCTCCTGTCCACACTCGACTACCGCGACGGGCTGCTCTCGGGCCGTTGCCACATGGTGCGCTATTCGACGTTCCTGCTTTGGCGGCGCATGCGCCCGACCCCCGATGCCGAGCATTGCTTTGCACACGCCATGCCGGTGACGAGCGATGGCGCGCTGCTCGCGATCCGCATGGCAGCGCATACGGTGAATGCGGGCCGCGTCTACTTCGCGGCGGGATCCTTCGAGCCGATCGACTTCCGTGATCGGGTTGTCGATGCGCCATTCAACATGGCGCGCGAGTTGCGCGAGGAGACCGGGCTCGACATCAGCGGCCTCGCCGTCGATCCGACCTATCACTGCTACAGCGACGAAAACGGCACGGCGATCTTTCGCCGCTGCTATCTGCCCGAAACGGCGGACATCATCGAAGGACGCGTGGAAGCGTTCGTGGCCTCAGACCCGGAGCCGGAGATCGCCGCGCCCGTCCTGATCCGGAACAGAGGCGACCGGCCGGAGGGCTTGATGCCCCACATGCCGCCATTGATCGCGTGGCACTTCGCGACACCGGAAGGGTCGCAGCGCGATTAGTGCTGCCTTGAGTTGGCGCGGGGCTGGACAGCCCGCGGGCGTGTGGCTATATCCGCGCCCGACGCTGCCTTCGGGCAATGTCCGTGGGTGTGTAGCTCAGTTGGTAGAGCAGCTGACTCTTAATCAGCGGGTCCACAGTTCGATCCTGTGCACACCCACCATCGGCTTCCCCTGCTTATCTTCTGCATCGTCTCGACGGCGTATCGCGCTTCGGTATTTTCCTTCTTCTTCGAAGGGCTCAGGACGGGTTGCTGGCGAATGCCGGATCGGCTACCGCCGCTTGCGTCAACGCCATGTAACTCGCTGAAGGGCTGCCTCTTGAAACGTCTCCTCCCGATACTCGTCACGATCGTTGTCGCAATCGTCGTCACGTTTGGCTGGAAGTGGTACGCCTATGTCACGAACACGGAGTCGCCGTATGACGAGGTCGGTATCGAGGTGAATTCCCGTCTGCCGGGGCCGCTCAACAAATGGGGCTGTGATCGGCTGCATGAAACGTTTCCAGGCGCGGTTCCTCCCTATGGATGCCAGGCGTTCGACGGGAGCGGCGGCTGGCGTTGAGCTTGGGATGGTGTCCGCGCATCTGTGAAGGCGCGATCGGACGTCAGCGGTGCGCAGACCTGACGTGATGTTCCTTCCAGTCCGTATGCTTGCCGTTTACGCTCCGTCACAGAAGCGCACCTCGTCTCGGAACGATCCTCCCGCATCTTGAGTTTTGCCCGCAGGATTTTACCGACGGAGCAGCATCATGTCCCAGCCCGAGCAGCAGCAGAACCCGCCCGGCACCACGAGCGAGATGAGGCCCAAGCCGGATCACGGCGAGACGAGCTACAAGGGCTCGAACAAGCTCGAAGGCAAGGTGGCGGTGATCACCGGCGGAGACAGCGGCATCGGACGCGCCGTTGCGATTGCGTTTGCCCGCGAGGGTGCGGACCTCCTGATCAGCTATCTCGAAGAACACGAAGACGCGCAGGATACGGCGAAGCTCGTGGAAGAGGCCGGCCGGCGATGCGTGCTGATGCCCGGCGAGCTTTCCGACCCTGAGCATTGCCGCGCCATTGTCAGGCGTGCAGTGGACGAGTTCGGGCGGATCGATGTGCTTGTCAATAATGCGGCCTATCAGATGAGCCACGAGCAGATCGAGGATATTCCCGACGAAGAGTGGGACTACACTTTCGCGGTCAACATTTCCGCGATGTTCCACATCTGCAAGGCGGCAGTGCCGCATATGAAGAAGGGCGGCTCGATCATCAATACGAGCTCGGTGAACTCCGACAAGCCGCGGCCTACGCTGCTGGCCTATGCGACGACGAAGGGTGCGATCGCGAACTTTTCGGCCGGCCTCGCGCAGATGCTCGGCGAGCGCGGCATCCGCGTGAACTCTGTCGCGCCCGGTCCGATCTGGACGCCGCTGATCCCTTCCACCATGCCGGCGGAGGAGGTGGCGTCCTTCGGCGACAACGCGCCGCTCGGCCGTCCCGGCCAGCCGGCAGAGCTCGCCGGCATCTATGTGCTGCTCGCGTCGGGCGAGGGCAGCTATATGAGTGGCGGACGCTACGCGGTGACCGGCGGAACGCCGATCCTCTAGAAGCAGCAGGGTTTCAGGCGTTATCCAGCGCTTTCTTGCGGTGGGACCGGTGCAAATCGGCTGGTCCCACTTGCTTCGCAGCAACTGTCGTCCACATTCTGTTCCCTGAATGTTTACATTGAAGGGAGCTTGAACGATGGCGACCTTGAAGGAATTCGAAGAAGCTCTTCGCGAGCAGGGCATGCGTCACGCGCTCGCCATCCTGGAGCGTCTCCGCGAACGCGACCGCGCGACGCGAAAGGTTGCGCCCGCGCGCCGGGTCACCGGACGCAAGATGACGCCCGATGTGGCCCGCCACATCCTGGAACTGCATGAAACCACGAAGATGACGCAGCAGGAGATCGCCTTCAAGCTCGGCGTCAATCAGGGGCGGGTCAACGAGGTAATCAAGCGCGGCAAGTGGCTGACGGACGATCCCGTAGCGCCGGAAGCAGTGACGCGCGACAAGGCAGTGAAACGCATCCGCCAGGCGCCTGACGACGCGGCAAAAGCGACGCCCACGCGGCCCCGCGCGCGTCCACGCAAGGAGCCGCCGCAACTGACCTTTGGCGAGTTCTGAGACTCCTCGCCGGGGCTCTCACTTCGGCATTCAGATCCCCGAGAGGAAATCGACGAGCAGCTTCACGTTGAGGGCGGCGATCAGGATCGCGATGGCATAGGCGAAGACGACCAGCCAGCGCGGAGCGACGAGTTCGCCCATCTTGGCTTTGTCGGCCGTGAACATCACGAGCGGGAATACGGCGAAGGAAAGCTGGAGGCTCAGCACCACCTGCGTGAGGATCAAGAGCTCGGAGGTTCCTGCCTCGCCGTACCAGATCGTGACGCCGGCGGCGGGCACAATGGCGATGACGCGAGTGATCAGGCGGCGCAGCCAGGGCGCCAGCCGGATGTGGAGGAAGCCTTCCATGACGATCTGGCCCGCCAGCGTGGCCGTGACCGTGGAGTTGAGGCCGCAGCACAGCAGCGCAATGCCAAATAGAGTGGGTGCGATCGCAAGACCGAGGATCGGCGCGAGCAGCGTGTGAGCCTCGCCGAGCTCGGCGACCTCCGTCTGCCCGGTCGCATGGAAGGCGGCTGCGGCGAGGATGAGGATCGAGGCGTTCACGAGGAGCGCGAAGGTCAGCGCCACGGTGGAATCAATCGTCGCAAAGCGCAGCGCCTCGCGGCGCTCGGGCAAGGAATGGCCGTAGTCGCGCGTCTGCACGAGCCCCGAGTGAAGGTAGAGGTTGTGGGGCATGACCGTGGCACCGAGAATGCCCAGTGCGAGGTAGAGCATCTCCGGATTGGTCACGATCTCGGTTGTGGGCGCGAAGCCGCGGATTACATCGCCCCAGTCGGGGTCGGCCAATGCGATCTGGACCACGAAGCACAGCGCGATCACCGCGAGCAGCGCGATCACGAGAGCTTCCACCCAGCGGAAGCCGAGGCGCTGGAGATAAAGGATCAGGAACACGTCCAGCGCCGTCACGACCACGCCAATCTCGAGCGGCAGGCCGAAGATCAGGTTGAGGCCGATCGCTGTTCCAATGACCTCAGCGATGTCGGTCGCGATGATCGCCGTTTCGGCGAGCAGCCAGAGCACGAAGGAAACGGCGCGGGGATAGGCATCGCGGCAGGCCTGCGCCAGGTCGCGGCCGCTGGAGATTGCAAGCCGGGCGCAGAGCGACTGCAGCACGATCGCCATGATGTTCGACACGAGGGCGACGACCAGAAGCGTGTAGCCGAAACGCGAGCCGCCTGCGAGCGAGGTCGCCCAGTTGCCCGGATCCATGTAGCCGACGGCAACGAGATAGCCCGGTCCGAAGAATGCCGCCGCGCGTTTCCAGACGGATGCGTGGGAGCCGACCCTGATCGTGCGATGCACATCGGCAAGCGAGGCGTCGCCGCGTTCGTGCCGCCAGCCGCTTTCGGTCCGATCCTCGAAGAGCTTCATGATCACACCTAGTCGCAAATGCAAATCATTTGCAACTGAATAATGATGCTGACCTCGATCGGTGGGAAGCGGCCGGTGGAGGCAAGTTCGAACGGCTCATAATGCCGCTCCGTGTCTGTGGGCGGTGGGAAGATCCATGCCGAGGCTCGTTTCTTGAATAAATCGCGCTCAGCGGTCGCGCCGGCCCTCATTGAGGGGAGGGAGGATCGGTCAGGCTTCCACGTTCGAGAACGAAGCCCGCGTGACGCAGATCAGGTGGGGGCAGCGCTCCCGTCACGGCCTCCATCAACCCGGCGGCGTTGATGCCGCAACACTGTCAGGGAAGATCGTCAGCGCTGCGCGGCTCGTGGATCGGGCAATGATTGTGGCTGGCGCGAAAGGCGGCCGACATCTCATAGGCCGACTTGCGCAGCCGCATGATCGAGCCGAGCGGCTGGTGCGCCGTGATGCCGTGCCAGGGGCTGAAGGCGCGGCCGTCATCCACCTTGCGAGCGCGGTCCTCGTTCCAGGCCGGCTGCGGCTCAACCACGATACGGGCGACCGGGCGAAACGGGCTTTGATCTTCCGGCCAAACCACCGATGCATCCTCGATCGGCATGGTTTCGAGATCGGTGCAGAGCTGCACGCAAACTTCCCATTCGCCGCCGTGCTCGGCGAAGAAGCCGTTGATCTCCTCGCGCAACGCATTCGGACGGCCGCTGAGTGCGATGGGCTTGTCGGTCAATGCCGTCAGTTCGGGCGAGACGGGCGCGACGGACAGCTTCGCCACATAGTCGCCGTAGCGGATCGGCACCTGCGTGAAGAAAGTCTCGCCCAGTGGATGGGTGGCGGGATGGCCGCCGAGCTGCTTCAGCGTGGCGCTTTCACTGCCCGCTGCCTCCACAACCGCTTCAAGCCCGCGAAGCGCGAGAGACGCCGCCTTCTTCAGGATTTGCGGCTTGTCGGTGGTGGCTGCGAGCATCTTCAGGTTGGCAAGGAATGCCTTGCCTGTTCCGACGGAGAACGCCGGACCGTTGACCATCACGAAGTCCTGCGTGGTGTGGCCCTCCGAGCCCGGCAGACGCTCGCCTTCGACGCCGACGATCTTGAGCGCGAGCCCGCGCGGCACGGAGACGCTGTCGTCCAGAAGGTCGCCCGGATTGGTGGAAAGCCGCATCAGCACGGGAAAGCTGCCGGTGCGCGCGAACACACCCTGCGCAAGTTCCGGCGGAAGGTTCGGCAGCACGGTCATTCGGCCGGTCAGCAGCCCATGGCTTTTCGCGTGAACGCTGCGAAGCCCGTGATGCTCGTCCTTCCAGGTCGTTTCGCTGATCTCCAGCAGGGTCTTGTTCAGTTCCGCCGCCGTTTCGGCCTCGTCAGCCTCCGGCTTTTCGAGCGACGGAGAGTAACGAACCGGCTGGAAGGAAGCGGACGGCATGGCTTTGGCTCCAAAGGTGGGCAGGGATCGTGGCTCTCGCGTCATGAGACGCAGGTGCTGGGAACGGGTTCCGTGGTGCGTCGGGCGTTTTGCGGAACGGCACCGGCCGCGCATCGTTTCGCTCGCGCCAGCAGACGCAAGAGGAACGATCCATGACCCAGACGGTCGCCGACTTCATTTGGAATCGCCTGGGCGAGTGGGGCGTCAAGCGCGTGTTCGGCTATCCCGGCGACGGAATCGGCGGTTTGATCGGCGCGCTCGCCCGCATGGAAGGCGCGATCGACTTCGTGCAGGTGCGTCACGAGGAAATGGCCGGACTGATGGCGACGGCGACCGCGAAGTTTACAGGCGAAGTGGGCGTTTGCATCGCCACATCCGGGCCGGGCGCGATCCACCTGCTCAACGGCCTTTACGACGCCAAGGGTGATCATCAGCCGGTGCTCGCGCTAGTCGGGCAGCAGGCGCGCACCGCGATCGGCTCGCATTACCAGCAGGACAACGACCTGCAATCGCTCTTTAAGGACGTGGCCGGCGCCTATGTGCAGACGGCTTCGACCGCGGCGCAGGTGCCCCACCTGATCGACCGCGCTTATCGCATCGCCAAGGCGGAGCGGCGCGTCACCTGCGTGATCCTGCCCAACGACCTGCAGACCGAAAGCATGGAGCAGCCGGGCCGGGTGCATGGCATGACGCATTCGGGCGTCGGGCTCGACGCCGCACCGCGCGTGCCTGACGAGGATGCGCTGCGCCGCGCGGCAGATGCGCTGAACGCGGGCGAGAGACTGGCGATGCTCGTCGGCGCCGGCGCGATCGGTGCGACAGAAGAGATCGTCGCGGTCGCGGAGCGTCTCGGCGCGGGTGTCGCCAAGGCGCTGCTCGGCAAGGCGGCGCTTTCAGACAGCCACGCCTTCTGCACCGGCTCGATCGGCCTGCTGGGCACGGAAGCAAGCTGGAAGCTCATGCAGGAGTGCGACACGCTGCTGATGGTGGGCTCGGGCTTTCCCTACACGGAGTTCCTTCCGAAGACCGGCCAGGTGCGCGGCGTCCAGATCGATATCGATGCGGGCATGCTTGGCCTGCGCTACCCGATGGAGGTCAACTTGCTCGGCGACGCGGCCGCAACACTGCGTGCCTTGCTGCCTTTGCTCGGTGAAAAGCCCGCCACGGATTGGCGCCGCCGGGTGCGTGAGAACGTCCAGGCGAACTGGGAACAGGCGAAGAGCCTCGCCATGGAAGATGCCGATCCGATCAATCCGCAACGCGTCGCCTATGAGCTTTCCGCGCGCCTGCCTGCGAACGCGGTCGTTGCCGCCGATAGCGGCACGACCTCCGTCTGGTATGCGCGCAACCTCCGCTTCCAGGCCGGCAATCTTGGTTCGGTGTCCGGCACGCTGGCGACAATGGGCTGCGCGATGCCCTACGCCATCGCCGCCAAATTCGCTTATCCCGAACGGCCAGCCATTGCGCTGGTGGGCGATGGCGCCATGCAGATGAACGGATTGAACGAGCTGATCACCGTCGCGAAATACTGGAAGCGATGGCGTGACCCGCGCCTGGTGGTGATGGTGCTGAACAATCGCGACCTCGCTTATGTGAGCTGGGAGGAGCGGATCCAGGCGGGCGATCCGAAATGGGAGGCGAGCCAGCAGCTTCCTGACGTGCCTTATGCCGAATTCGCCAAGCTGCTTGGCCTCGGCGGCCTGCGGGTGGAGCGGCCGGAAGATGTCGGCGCGGCGTGGGACGAGGCGCTTTCCGCCGAGCGGCCCTACGTCCTTGACATGGTGACGGACCCGAATGTGCCGCCCTTGCCGCCGCACATTACGCTGGCGCAGGCCAGGCATTTCGCCTCGGCGCTGGTTGAAGGCGAGCCGGAGGCGAAAAGCGTCATCGGCAATGCCGCGAAAGGGCTTCTGGCCAAGTTCCTGCCGAAGAAGGATCAGACGACCTAAGCTGCGGGTCGTGAGGAAGGCGTGCGCGCGGCGTTACCGAAGGTAGTCATTCAGCTTCAACGCCCGGACATCTTCCAGCAGGCGGACAAAGCCGCGCGCCTGATGCAGCGCGGTCAGTCGCCCCTTTTCGGCCGTCGCCTTCAATGCTTCGCCCACGACGCCATGCGGGTTCAGATCGCCTGCAAGCCAGGCGAATGCGTGGGTGCCGGTATGGCGCAGGAGCGCAAACTCGCTTTCCGCCTCTGACACGCGCGAACGAAAATCCTCCGCGCGCTCCATATTCACGAGATCGGGCCGGAAGTGGAGCATCAGGGATGTCTCATAGTCGCCGCCATGGATCCCATGGCGGGCTTCCTCGTCGCTGAACAGCCCGTCCGGCCGGCTGAAGCGGTTCCAGCTCGTCTTCACGGCCAGCATGTCGAAGCGCTCGCGCAGCTCACGCGCGACGATGCCGAGGATTTCCTCATTGCCGCCATGGCTCGTCACGATCACAAGCTTGCGCAGTCCCGTGCGCGCCACCGATGCGCCAAGCTCGGTCCATGCGTCGATCAGGGTGGAGGCCGCCAGGGTCAGCGTGCCGGGAACGCGCATGTGCTCGTTTGACTTGCCGATCGACTGGATCGGAAGAATGCGGAGGTCAAGCGCTTCCGGAAGCTGTTCGATCACCGTGTCCAGCATCCCGGCCATGATCGTCGTGTCGGTGGAGACCGGGAGATGCGGGCCGTGCTGCTCGATTGCGGCGACCGGCAGCACGGCGATAACCTGGTTTGGGTCGAGGTCAGCAAAGGCGGTGGCGGGATGGTCGCCCCACCATGATTTCCGGGTCTCGTTCATTCCCGCCTGAGTGCCCCTGCTCGCGTCCGACATCGCCGATCCCACCTTTGAAGCCGATCAGCATCATTCGCGCGAACGGCGGTGGCGACTATCGCAAGACAGCCGTGGTCTCGACACTGTAAGGGTAGAGGCGCGTCGAAGGCGGAGCAAGCCCGAACTAGTTGTCTGATCAACGGGATGCGAGGTTTTCCTTGCCCTCTTCAACCGGCGGGTGCATGGCTGGTTGTCAGACTCGCCTGCTTCCTCGGTAGGCGTCCAAGGCTCCAGACGATGCTGGCACCCAAACGCTTGAGTGATTTAAACACCGAAACATCCATCGTGGACGAGGCGATCGTTTCGCGGCGCTCTGTTCGTGCCTTTCTGCCGGATCCGGTCGATGAGGATATGATCCGAGACATCCTCGATGTTGCGGCGCGCGCGCCGTCGGGCACGAATATGCAGCCCTGGCGCGTTTATGTTCTTACAGGCGCGACCAAGGAAGCGGTGGGCCGGGCGATCCTGAACTCCGGTATTCGCGCCGAGAAGGCCGAGTGGGACGAGTATAAATATTATCCCGACCAGTTCTTCGAGCCCTATCTCACTCGCCGCCGTAACGTTGGCTTCGGTCTCTACTCGGCGCTCGGCATCGGGCGCCGGGAGGTGGAGCGGATGCGCGCACAGCACGACCGCAACTTCGTGTTCTTCGATGCGCCCGTGGGCTTCATCTTCACGATCGACCGCAGGCTGAACCAGGGCTCTTGGATCGACTATGGCATGTTCCTCGAGAACATCATGATCGCCGCGCGAGCGAGGGGGTTGCACACTTGTCCCCAGGCTGCGTTCGCGCCGTACCACCGCCAGATCAGGCCCGTGCTCGGCCTGAGCGAGGAGGAACTTGTCGTATGCGGCATGGCGCTGGGCTTCGAGGATGCCACGAAGCCGGAAAATCAGTTCAAAACGGAGCGCGCGTCGCTCGACGCGTGGACGACCTTCCTGAAATAAGCCGCGTCATGTCTACGATCAGCCGTCGTTCAGCCGACGAAAGCCAGCAGGTCGGCGTTGAGCCTGTCACGCGCGGTATGGAAGAGGCCGTGCGGCTCGCCCTTGTAGATTTTCAACTCCGCATCGGGCACGAGCTTCGCGGCCTTCTGGCCAGATTTCTCCAGCGGAACGGTCTGGTCTGAATCGCCGTGGATGATCAGCGTCGGCACGTTGATCGTGGGCAGGTCCGCGCGGAAGTCCGTTTCTGAAAAGGCGCGGACGCAGTCGATCGTAGCCTTGGGCGAAGCCAGCATACCAGCGCTTCGCGCCCATTCCAGAATTTCGTTGCTGACCGAGAAGTTGAGCAGGCCCGCACCGAAGAAGGCTTTGTTGAAGGAGGCAAGAAAGCCGGGTCGGTCGTTTTCCAAGCCCTCGACGATGCCGTCGAAGGTCGATCGGTCGACGCCGTCGGGGTTGTCGTCGGTCTTGAGGAGGAAGGGCGTGACGGCCGAAACCAGCACCGCCTTCGACACGCGTTCTCCGCCGAAACGGCTGAAGTAGCGCGCGACCTCACCGCCACCCATGGAGAAGCCCACCAGCGTGGCGTCGTGGATGTCGAGCCCATCGAGCACCGCCTTCAGGTCGGCGGCAAAGGTGTCGTAGTCATAGCCGTTCCACGGTTGCGAGGAGCGACCGAAGCCGCGCCGGTCATAGGCGATTACGCGGCATCCGTTGCGCGCCAGAAAGAGCGCCTGGTGCTCCCACATGTCGGCATCGAGCGGCCAGCCGTGGATCAGAACCACCGGCTTTCCCGAGCCCCAGTCCTGGTAAAAGAGGTCGACGTTTCCGGCGGACTGGATCATGGGCATGAATCGGCTCCTGAAGATCGAAGCTCGGTAAACCCTTCAGCAGAATGGCGGTTCCGCCTGTGTCCGACGCTCATCCGAGCCAGTCTTGCGGCGAGGTCGTCGCGACTCTATCACGGCGCATCCCGGAATCCGTCATGCTTCGCTTTTTTCACCTTCTGCTTTCGGCGGCGTTTCTGCTGCTTTTTGCTGCCACTTCCGTGCAGGCGCAGGATCCTGCGGCGGCGCAGCCGAGCCTTGTCGATACCCAGCAGGTCGCGATCGAGGAACTTGCCGCCCGCGCCGATGGGCTTGCCAAGGCGGTGGACGAGGCGCGCAATGACGACGCACGGCTCGTGGATATCCGGCTTGAACTGGACGATCTGAGCCGCGCGGCGATCGAGAGCGGCGTTGCGTTCCGTCCACGGCTCAACGAGATCAATGATCGCCTGACGCAGCTTGGACCGGCGCCAGCCGAGGGCCAGCCCGCCGAGCCCGAGATTGTCGCGCAGGAACGCCGGTCGCTCGGCGCCGAGAAGGCCGCGATCAATGCGGTGATCGGCCAGGCGGAGCAGCTTTCCATTCGCATCGGCGCAGCGGGCGACAGCATCGTCATGCTTCGACGCGACCTGTTCGCTCACCTTCTGACGCGACGCTACACGATCGATTATGCGCTGCTGGGCGAGTTCGCATCGGGCTTCAGTGGCGAGATGGCGGGAACCTGGCGCTCCGTGTCATCGTGGATGAGCTTTGTCGTTCAGTTCAAGCTCCGGTCGGTTCTGGCAGCCTGCTTCTTCGCGCTGGGCGCGGCCGCGATCCTGCTGTTCGGCGGACGGCGGGTGCTGGGGCGTTTGTACAGACCCGACGAGACACTGTTCGAGCCTTCGGCGCTGAGCCGGCTGTCTGTCGCATTCTGGGCGACCATCCTGCCCTCGATGGCATTCAACGTGTTTCTGGGCGCGACCTGGTTCCTGTTCGATTACTTCCAGGTCTTGCGGGGTGACATGGGCGCGCTTCTGCGCGCGCTCTTCCAGGTTCTGGCGATCGTCTACTTTGTGCATCGTCTGGGCAGCATGGCGCTTTCGCCGCGCCTGCCGCAATGGCGGCTGATCGCGGTTGAAAGCCACGCGGCCACTTTGCTGGTCGTGCTCGTTTCGGTCATGGCGCTGGTGACCGGCCTCGACTACTTTTTGAGCGCAATCTTTTCGCTGCGCGGGGCGCCGGTTCTGCTGACCGTAGGCGAGAGCCTGGTGGCCTCGGTCCTCACCGGCATCTTGGTGATCCTGGTCGCGCGGGTGAAGCCGTTTGCCGGCCCCGACGGCGGGGCTCAGCCCTGGCCAGCCTGGTTCCGTGGCTTACTCTATGCGCTCGGCGTGCTGACGGTTGTTCCGGCGCTGATGGGCTATGTCGGTTTCGCGCGCTTCAACTCGCGGCAGGTGGTGGTCACCGGCGCTGCACTGGTCACCATGGGCATCGGCTTCCTGTCCGCGCGCGCCGTGGCGGAGGAGGGCGCGCTTGCGGCGACGCGCATCGGCCGCGGGCTTAAGCGGCGGCTGAAACTGTCCGAAGCCGCACTCGACCAGTTGGCGCTCGTCTTCAGCGTCACCATCAACCTGCTCGTTCTCTTGATCGGCGTGCCCACGATCCTGTTGCAATGGGGCTTTCAGCCTGGCGATCTGCGCGTCTGGGCGGGCAATGCGCTGTCCGGCTTCACGATCGGGACGTTCCACTTCTCGCCCGTCGGCGTTCTCTCCGGGGTCCTGCTCTTTGCTGTCGGCTATGCGCTGACCCGCTGGTTTCAGCGGTGGCTCGACGGCTCGGTGCTGGCGCGCGGACGCGTCGATGCAGGCGTCCGCAACTCCATCCGGCTCGTGGTGGGTTATGCCGGCTATGCGATCGCCGGCTTGATCGGGATTTCGGCTGCGGGCATCAACCTGTCGAGCCTCGCCCTCGTCGCCGGCGCGCTGTCTCTCGGCATCGGCTTCGGCCTGCAGAACATCGTCAGCAATTTCGTGTCTGGCCTGATCCTCCTTGTCGAGCGGCCTTTCAAGGTGGGCGACTGGATCGTGGCGGGTGCGGTGACGGGCACGGTCAAGAAGATCAGCGTGCGGGCGACCGAGATCGAGACCTTCCAGCGGCAAACGATGATCCTGCCCAATTCGGAGCTCATCAACAGCGCTGTCGGCAACTGGACGCACCGCAACAAGCTCGGCCGTGTCGACGTGAAGGTGAACCTGGCCTACGGCATGGATGCGCGGGCAGCGCATGACGCGATGCTGGACGTGGCCCGTGGTCACCCGCTGGTGCTGAAGAACCCCGAGCCGCAGGCTATCTTCCTGAACTTCGGGCCTGCAGCGCTGGAGATGGAGCTGCGCGTCTTCCTGGCGGACATCCTCACCCAGAACACGGTTCAGAACGATCTGCGCTTTGCGATCCTTGAAACCTTCAACCGTCTGGGTCTTGAGATGGCGTCCGCGCCGCGCGCCGTGGTGGAGCTGCATCGATCCGTGGAAGCGGTGACGAACCCCCCGGAGAAAAACGAGGGAAGCGAGATGGCGCCGCACGGCCGAGGCACTTGAAGCGGGGACAACGGCCTATTCAGATGGCGTTCAGCCGCATCGCGCTATAGCCTCTCTCCTGAGGTTGAGCATGGAAACTCGGCCCTTCAATGAGGAGCGGTGCTTTTACCGGACGATGATGCTGCGGATGATAGTTGTGCTTGGCTCAATGACGGTTTCCGTCCTGCCGGGACTGGCCGCGAGCGCGGTGAATCTGGACAGCGAAACGCGCACCCTTGTGGTGACCGAGGGCGGTGCCCAGACCGAGCTGACGCTTGGCGCCGGTGAAAGCGTTGAATTCTGCTCCGGTGGCTGTTTCGTCACCCTGCCGAACGGCGACCGCGAGGCGCTGACCGGCGGCGAGACGATCGAGATCTCCGGCGGCGCCGGCCGCATCAAGTAAGAACGTCGCGGCGCATTCCCGCCATGTCGCAAACAGGCATCATCTGTGGGATGCGGCCGGAATAATCTTGTTGCGATGATTTCAGTTCGAGGGCGGCGGGCTGCCGCCCTT
Source organism: uncultured Mesorhizobium sp. (assembly GCA_963522145.1). Taxonomy (GTDB): domain Bacteria; phylum Pseudomonadota; class Alphaproteobacteria; order Rhizobiales; family Rhizobiaceae; genus Mesorhizobium_B. The sequence goes on from CAUQXI010000016.1 coordinate 63,383, forward strand.
CTTCGCGTCGAGGGAAGTACCGGCTCAATGAAGGATCAGGCGCGCGCGGTGGTGATCGGCGGCGGCGTGGTGGGTGTCTCGACACTCTACCATCTCGCCAAGAAGGGTTGGTCCGACAGCGTGCTGATCGAGCGCAAGGAGCTGACATCGGGCTCGACGTGGCACGCGGCCGGCCTGCTTCCGCTCTTCAACATGAGCTACTCGGTCGGCCAGATCCATAAATATTCCGTCAGGCTCTATCGCGAGCTTGAAGCGGAAACAGGGCTCAATCCCGGCTTTTCCAACGTCACCAATATTCGCTTGGCGCGCACGAAGGACCGCTGGGACGAGTACATGTATTATGCTGGCGTCGCTGAGACGATCGGCGTTCCGGTCAATATCCTGACGCCCGAGCAGGTGAAGGAGATCTGGCCGCTCTGCGACACGACCGGCATTCTCGGCGCGCTCCAGCATTCCGAGGACGGCTATATTCAGCCCGCCGATCTCACCCAGGCGCTTGCGAAGGGCGCACGCGATCGAGGCGCGACGATCCACCGGAATACCACCGTCACGGCGATCGAGGCGCAGGCGGACGGCAAGTGGCTGGTGAAGACGGACAAGGGCGACATTCTCGCCGAGCACGTCATTTCCTGCAGCGGCAATTTCGCGCGCAAGACCGGCGCCATGGTCGGCCTCGACGTGCCGGTGATCCCCGTCGAGCATCAGTATATCGTCACAGAGCCGCATCCGGCCATTCTGGAGCGCAGGAAGCAGGGCCTGCCCGAAATGGGCGTTCTGCGTGAGAGCGACTCGTCCTGGTACATGCGCGAAGAGAATGGCGGCCTGCTGCTCGGCCCTTATGAGAAGGGTGCGCCGGTCTGCTACGTGGACGCCCCATCGGACGACAGCGAGTATGAGCTGTTCCAGGAGGAACTCGAGCGGCTCGAACCGCATATCGAGGCAGCCATCGCGCGGGTGCCTGCCTTCGGCGAGGTCGGGATCAAGAAGGTCTATAACGGCGCCATCGCCTATACGCCGGACGGCTCGCCCATCATCGGGCCTGCGCCGGGCCTGAAAAACTTCTGGCTGAACGAAGGGCACTCTTTCGGCGTGACGGCGGCGGGCGGCGCGGGCTGGCAGCTGGCCGAGTGGATCGTGGACGGCGAGCCCACCATCGACATGATGGGTGTCGATCCCCGCCGCTTCGGACCCTACGCGACCGAAGGCTACCTCATCGCCAAGAACGAGGAGGCTTACGCCAACGTCTTCACCATGCACTATCCGGATGAAGAGCGTTCAGCCGCCCGGCCGCTCAAGACCACGCCTTGCTACGACCGGATGAAGAAGCTCGGAGCCGTGTTCGGTTCGGTTTACGGCTGGGAGCGTCCGAACTGGTTCGCGCCGCAAGGCTATTCCGTTCCGCAGGAAGAACTCGGCGTCGGCGCTGATGTGCTGACGGCAGAGAACCACGCGCCCGCGCTTGAGGATGGTCGGATCGTCGAGAAGTGGAGCTTCCGCCGCTCAAACTATTTCGAGCATATCGGCAATGAGGTTCGGAACGTCACCGAGAATGTCGGCCTTCAGGACATGTCGGCTTTCGCCAAATGCACCGTCACCGGGGTTGGCGCCGAAGCCTGGCTCGACAGCATTCTGGCCAACCGCATTCCGAAGAAGATCGGCCGCATAGCGCTCACCCATCTGCTTACGCGGCACGGTGGCGTGCGGGCGGAATTCACCGTCTACAAGACCGGACCACAAAGCTACTACCTCGTCTCGGCCGGTGCCTATGAGGCCCACGATCACGACTGCCTGCGCAAGCTGCTGCCCGCTGACGGCAGCGTGCGGATGACGCCGATCACCACGCAGTGGGGCGTGCTCGTGCTGGCGGGACCCAACAGCCGCAAGGTTTTGTCGAAGCTTACGCGCACGAGCCTGGAAAACGCCGATTTCCCCTGGCTTTCGGGCAAACCGATCAGCGTCGGCACGGCAACCGCGCATGCGCTGCGCGTCAACTTTGTCGGTGAGCTCGGCTGGGAGCTGCACCACCCGATAGAGCAGCAGAATTATATCTTCGATCAGCTGATGGAAGCTGGCGCCGAGTTCGGCATCAAGCCGTTCGGCATCCGGGCGATGACGGCGATGGCGATCGAGAAGAGCTATCGCCTGATCCCGCGCGAGCTTTCCATTGAATATTCCGCATGGGAAAGCGGGCTCGACCGCTTCGTTCATCCTAACAAAGGCGAGTTCATCGGCCGGGATGCGTTGGTGCAACTGCGCAAGGAGGGGCCGCGCTGGAGCTTCGTCACGACCGAGGTTCACGGCATCAAGGATGTGGATGCGCGCGGGTCGGAGGCGATCCACAAGGATGGCAGGCTGATCGGCCGCGTCACGCATGGCGGCTTCGGGTGGCGAACGGGCAAGAGCTTGGCGCTTGCGATGGTGCAGCCTGACTCCGCTGCGGAGGGAACGGAGGTCGAGATCAAAATCCTCCGCGACAGCTACAAGGCGACCGTGATCGGCGAGAGCCCGTTCGACGGGGAGAACAACGCGCTGAGGGCCTGACGCCAAGCGTAGTGCGCCCGCTCGCGTGTGCGGGCATTGTTGACGGAAAGGTGAATGTCAGGGCCTTTGCAAGGGAGGGTATGCGGCTCACTCTTCCACGCATGCGAAAGCTGCTTCTTGCCTGTTGCGCTTTCTTGTCTGCCGTCGGCCCGGTGCGAGCGGCGGAGAAGGTCGACGTGGAGCTGGTACTCGCGGTCGACGTATCTCTTTCGATGTCGCCGCAGGAACTGGATATCCAGCGCCGGGGCTATGCCGCGGCACTGACCGACGCTCAGGTTCTTGGCGCGGTCGCGAGCGGCTATCACGGCAGGATCGCCGTGACCTATTTCGAGTGGGCCGGAGCGAGTTCCCATCATGTGGTCGTACCGTGGACGGTGCTGGCAACGCGTGACGATGCCGCGCGGATCGCGGCGCGGCTTTCCGCATCGCCTCCCAACAGCGCGCGCCGCACGTCGATCTCGGCAGCGCTGGATTTCGCAGCGGACCTGTTCGCCGAAAGCGGCTTCGAAGGCGTCAAGCACGTGGTGGATGTGTCCGGCGACGGGCCGAACAATCAGGGCGCGCCGGTGGAGGCCGCACGCGCGGCCCTGATCGCGCAGGGCGTCACCATCAACGGCCTGCCGCTGATGACAACCGGCGGCTATGCGTCACCCTACGACGTGCAAAATCTCGATCGCTATTATGCTGATTGCGTGATCGGCGGGCCGGGCGCGTTCATAATGCCGGTCAATGACTGGTCGCAGTTTCCGGAGGCGATCCGGCGCAAGCTGGTGATGGAACTGGCGGGCGTGGTGCCGGAGAAAGAGGGCAAACAGCCGATCCTGCTTGCAGCGGCGGTCCCAACTTCCGATTGCCTGGTGGGCGAGAAGATGTGGCGCAATCGATCGTGGCAGTGGGACGCGCGCTGAGACGCTCGCGTCACGCCGCGAGAAGTTGCTTCCGGTCGACGCGTTCCTGCTGGGGTGAACGCTCGTAGAGCTCGCGATAGCATTTGGAAAAATGCGAGGCGGATACGAATCCGCAGGCCACCGCCACTTCCACCACCGGCATCGCCGACTGGATGAGAAGGTGGCGGGCGCGGTCGAGGCGAATTTCGAGATAATAGCGCGCGGGCGAGCGGCCCATCTCGTGGCGGAAAAGGCGCTCGATCTGCCTGCGGGACAGGTCAACGCGATCCGCGATCTCGATCAGCGACAGCGGTTCTGCCAGATTGGCTTCCATCAGTTCGATGATGTTCAGAACCTTGGCATTCTGGACGCCGAGGCGCGCGCGCAGAGGCAGCCGCTGGCGGTCGGTCGGGCTCCGGACACGATCGGTCAGCACCTGCTCGCAGATCCGGTTGACCAGCGCTTCGTCGAAGTCGTCTCCGATCAGCTTCAGCATCATGTCGAGCGCGGCCGTGCCGCCGGCGCAGGTGTAGATGTTGCTGTCGACCTCGAAGAGATCGGCAAAGACATTCGCCTTGGGGAAGGCTTCGGCGAAGCCTGGCAGGTTCTCCCAGTGGATCGCGCAGCGCTTGTTTGACAGGAGACCGGCGGAAGCCAGCACATAGGAACCCGTGCACAGGCCGCCGATCGCCACGCCGCGATTATACTCCTCTCGCAGCCAGGCGAATGCCGACTTGCTGTTGTAGGATTCCACATTCACGCCTGAGCAGACGATCACCATGGAGGGGCGGTCAGCCCCGCCCATCTTGCGGCGCTCATCGTCCAGCGAGCCATCCACCGCGCAGGCGACGCCGTTGGAGGCGCGTACGGAAAGGCCATCTTTGCTGGCCAGCCGCCACTTGTAGGCCTCATAGCCCAACATCCGATTGGCGAGTCGCAACGGGTCCACCGCCGTCGCGAAGGCGACCAGCGTGAAGTCGGGAACAAGAAAGAAAACGATCGAACGCTTGACCGACTGTTTGCCGTTCACCGGACGCCTGTTCATGTGCCGACTTGCCGGCAGCTTGGCCAACGGGATGTCGCCAACAGGCCGATCGTCATCATGAGAGCGACATCAAGTCAACGGCTTCTGCCTTGAAGCAGCGGCTTGCTCCCTCAAGCAAAACGCCGCCCGGCATCGCTGCCGCGCGGCGTCGAAGCGCAGATGCGCCGATTGCTTACATTACGAGGCAGCCGAGCTTTGCGGCGGCAATTGCAGCCGTCTGCCCCGGCATGGTGCGGGAAAAACGCTGACGCTCGAGGCGCGTGGTCAGGTTCGCCTTACGGGAGCGATCGAAAAAGCGGCTGAACAGGTTCATGATGAAATCTCCAGGCGATTGAGGGACGGGAGCCTTCGCGCGGTGGAGTGGGGCGTCTCGTTCGGATGACACGTCATCTAAGCCGTGGCCGCCTCAATTTCCGCTGCAAATGCGAAGCCGCAGGTCAAAAAAGCGACAATGGCCTCCCTAGGAAGATGTGGCGACCTTTCCGCGGACCGGCTTAAACGCAGACGATCACGCTCACTGGATATATGTCCAAGGGGCCACGCGAGCGCGGCGGGATAAACGCGATGGCGAAGGCCAGCCGATGTCCTTCCGGACCTCTGCCGGAAGATCGCTGATGAAGCGTTCGGCGCGGGCGGCCCTTCGTCCGGCGACCCATTCCAAGGCAAGGCGATGAATGGTGGTGAAGATCGACATGGCACTTCCTCCTTCTTGGCTGTGCTTCGTTGCAGCATGTCTGCGACGGAGTTGACATTAGGGTTGGCCCAATGTTCAATCAAACAAAATGAAATCACCTTAATGCTCAAGATAATTGATGTATAGTCATGAATGCTCCGCTTAATCACCCCTTGCCGCTGTTAGAGCTCGACGTGCTGCGGACCTTTGTCGCAATCGCGGAGACCGGCAGCTTCACGAGTGCTGCAAGCGCGGTTTTCCGCACGCCCTCGGCCGTTTCCATGCAGATCAAGAAGCTCGAGGAGCTGCTTGGACGTCCGGTGTTCGTGCGCGACGCGCGATCCGTGCGGCTGACGTCGGACGGAGATCTGCTGCTTGGTTACGCAAGGCGGCTTCTTGCCATCAGCCGCGAAGCGGTTGCCAAGTTCGTCCTGCCGGATATTTCAGGGATTGTACGATTGGGATCGCCCGATGATTTCGGCGAGCGGGTGCTGCCGCACGTGCTCAAGCGTTTTGCGCAGTCGCATCCGTCGATCGCAGTGGATGTGGTGATCGACCAGAGCAGCAATCTCTTTCGGCGCATGGAGGACCGCGCGCTCGATCTCACTCTGATCACCGCCGGTGCCCGCAGCGTGGCCGCCGGTGCCGAAATCCTGCTTACGGAGCCGATCGTTTGGGGCGGCGCCCGTGGCGGCTCGGCACATCTGCGCGAACCGCTACCCGTGTCGCTGTGGGAGGAGGGCTGCGCATGGCGCGCCGGTGCGCTGGAGGCGCTCGGCCGTGGAGGACGCAGCTTCCGCGTCGCCTATATGAGCGCACATGCGTCGGGTCAGCGCGCCGCGATCCTGTCCGACCTCGCCGTGGCCCCGCTGCCGAAATCTTTCATCGCCGACGATCTGGTCGAGCTGGGCGTCAAGGACGGCATGCCGGAGATCGGCAGCTACTCCCTTGCCATGCTGGTGGCGCCGAATGCATCACCGCCGGTGAAAGCCGCTGCAGACCATATCCGCGCTGCCTTTGCCGCATTCGCTGAAACAGGTCGCTTCTGACCGGCAGCGCGAGCGCCGCCGATCAAGCGTGAGCGCGCATTACTCCCTGCCGCGCCGTCTCCCGCGTCCGCGCCCGCGACCCGGTGCCGCTTCCTCGCCTGCTTCCGCCGAAAGCTTGCGCGGGGGCAGGGCAACGGCTTCGGAGAGCTTGGGAAACGGATCGACTTTGTTGGGCAACGCCATGGCGTCGATGAAAAGCTGCTGGAAGTGCGGCTCGAGCGCCGTCTCGATCTTCTCGATCCGGCCGACCTCACGCTCGATCTCGCGACGATAATCCCGGTTGAGCAGCGCCATCAGCGCGCCTGTGCCCGCCGCGTTGCCGACCGCCTTCACCTCCGACAGGTCGCAGTCGGGGATGAGCCCCAGCACCATTGCATATTTCGGATCGATGAAAGAGCCGAATGCGCCGGCGAAGCGGATCGTGTCCACTTCCGTGATGCCGAGCTTCTCCATCAGGAGCTTCACGCCGGCATAAAGCGCTGCCTTGGCGAGCTGGATCGCACGCACGTCATTCTGCGTGACGGTGATCCGAGGGCTTCCGTCACGGAGCAGATAGGAGAAGGTGCGGCCGTTGGGGATGATGCGGAGCGACCGCGCGGCCAGCGCGCCGTCCACCACCCCATCTTCCGAGATGATGCCCGCGAGATACATCTCCGCCACCACCTCGATGATCGCCGAGCCGCAGATGCCAGTCACCCCGACCGCCGCCGCATCTTCGGCGAAGCCTTCCTCATCCGACCATTTGTCCACGCCGATCACGCGGAAGCGCGGCTCCAGCGTCTGCGGATCGATGCGCACTCGCTCGATCGCGCCGGGTGCCGCGCGCTGGCCGGAGGAGATCTCGGCACCCTCGAAGGCGGGGCCGGTGGGTGAGGAGGCGGCCACCACGCGCGCCGCGTTGCCCAGCACGATCTCCGCATTGGTGCCGACATCCACCATCAGCATCATGCGATCCTGCCGGTACGGGCCTTCGGCAAGTGTCGCGCCCGCGGCATCCGCACCCACATGGCCTGCGATGCAAGGCAGCATGTAGAGCCGCCCGCCGCGCGAAACCTCGATGCCGATCTCGTGCGCCCAGAATTGCACGGCGCCGGAGACCGCGAGCGCGAAGGGCGCCTGGCCCAATTCGGTGGGATCGATGCCGAGAAACAGGTGGTGCATGATCGGGTTGCCGACGAAGACGCAGTCGAAGATGTCATCCCGGTTCACGCCGCCTTCCGCGCAAACCTTGCCGATCAATCCGTTGACCGCCTCGCGGACGGCCAACGTCATAGCCTCGCGTCCGTCGGGGTTCATCATCACATAGGAAACGCGGCTCATCAGATCCTCGCCGAAGCGGATCTGCGGGTTCGACGTGCCCGATGAGGCGACGACCCGTCCCGACAGGAGCGAGACGAGGTGCATCGCGATGGTGGTGGAGCCGATGTCGCAGGCGATGCCGTAGGCTTCGTTCTTGAGGCCGGGATAGAGCGCGATGATCACGGGCTGCGCGGACTCAGTGTCGCGGTGGATCGCGGCCGTGACGGCCCACTCACCCTTGCGCAGAATGGCCTGCACTTGCGGCAGCAGATGAGGAGCGACGAGCAGGTTCTTCCAATTCCAGTCCTTTTCAAGCACGGCCTTCAGCCGGTCGAGGTCGCCCAGGGGCTTGTGCATGTCGGGCTCGTCCACCTCGACATAGCAGAGCTGAACAGCGGCATTGCGCTCGATCACCCGGTTAGTCGCCGCCTTGCGCACGACCTGCGCGTTGACCACCGTGTCCTGCGGCACGTCCACCACGAGGTCGCCCTGGACCGTGGCGGAGCAGGACAGCCGCCGCCCTTCGGGCAGGCCGCGCACGCGCTCGTAGCGTTCCTCCTTGGGGCCTTTCGGCGAGATGTGGTCGAACGAGGAGGTGATGCCGTGCTTGGCGAACTGCCCTTCCTGCACCTCGATCTGGCACCGCCCGCAGGTGGCGCGCCCGCCGCAGACACTTTCCACATAGACGCCTAGCTGGCGCGCGGCATCGAGGATCGGCGTGCCGAGCGGAAAGCGCCCGCGCTTGCCCGAGGGCATGAACAGGACGAGGGGATCCGGATGTATGGTCAACTGGCGACTACAATGTCTTCGACGGCTGCGCCGTCAGCAAGGCGAAGAAAACAGTTTCCAGGCTGCCAAGGCACAGGAAACTGCTGCCCGGAAGCCGGGTCGCAGCATAGCGCGGTCATGAAGTGCGGATCGTTGCCAGCAAACCGGACGAAGGCGACGTCACGATCCTCCAGCCTTACGCCGATACACGCTCCCTTTTCAACGGGATCAAATCCGTAGTTCGGCACAGTGGAGGCACGCTCCGCTACGTCCGAATTCTCCAAGGCGGATATTACAAAGCTGCGGTAGAGCCCTTCCATGGCCACGTCGGCGTCGTCGTAGGGGGGCTCCGCGAGCCAGCCAACTCCCGCCTCTTCAGCCAATGGCCGAACGGCGACGAGGGCTTGCCGAAATAATTCGACAAGGTCAGCGACCCTAAAAATACGCTCGCTCGCCACGTCGCAGCTTCCTTGAGATATCTATCCCCGTCCCATCCGCGCCTCGCGTCCGCCGCGACGGCGACCGGCCGATGCTCCGCCTTCGGCACCTGGCGTGTTGACCTGGACAGGTGCCGGCGCGGCGTGCTCGCCGGGCTTGTAGTCCTTGTAGGTCTTGATCCAGGTCGTGCAGTTCTCGTCCGTTCCCGCGAGCACGTTGGCGCCGCGCACGGCTTCCATCTCCTGCGGGCGGCAAGGGTTCATGATGGCCGAGGTCATGCCGGCGCCGATCACCATCGGGATGAAGGCGGCGTTGATGCCGTGGCGGTGGGGCAGGCCGAAGGAGATGTTGGACAGTCCGCAGGTGGTGTTGACCTTCAACTCGTTGCGAAGCCGGTAAAGAAGCTGGAACACCTGCCGGCCCGCATCGCCCAGCGCGCCGATCGGCATCACCAGCGGATCGACCACCACGTCATGGGCGGGGATGCCGTGGTCGGCGCAGCGCTCCACGATCTTCTTGGCGACGGCGAAGCGGACGTCCGGGTCCATGGAGATGCCCGTCGCGTCGTTGGAGATTGCGACCACGGGCACGTCATATTTCTTGATGAGCGGCAGGATCGCCTCGAGCTTTTCTTCCTCGCCGGTGACCGAGTTCACCAGCGGTCGGCCCTTGGCAATCTTCAGCGCGGCTTCAATCGCGGCCGTGACGGAGGAGTCGATCGAGAGCGGCAGGTCCACCAGGCCTTGCACGATTTCCACCGTCTGCACGAGCAAAGCGGGTTCGGTGGCGTTCGGATCGACGGCGGTGACGCCCGCATTCACGTCGAGCATCGTGGCGCCTGCCGCTGCCTGTTCGAGCGCGTCCTTGATGACAGTCTCGAAATTGCCCGCCACCATTTCGGCCGCGAGCTTCTTGCGCCCGGTCGGATTGATGCGTTCGCCAATCACGCAAAAGGGCTGATCGAAGCCGATGATGATTTCCCTTGTCGCGGATGCGACGATGGTGCGCGTCATTCCTGTCTCCCGAGATATAAAGATTTGCTTATATCGTTATCGTTCTCGTCGCAAGACGAAGATCAGTGTGCTGCTTGCTCTACCATCTCGGACGGCTGCTGGTTCTGGTCGGCATCGCGCAGAATGTGGTCGAGCCGCTCCGCGACGATGGAGTCGTCCGCCCGCGCCTCGCGCGTCCAAGGACGCCGTCCCTTGAGCACTCCCGAATCGGCGACGATCTCGGCGACATACTCCTCCTGCCGGTAGGCCATGACGTGGACGCCGGCCACGCCCGCGATCTCCTTCACCTCGTCGATGATGTCGATGCAGAGTTGTTTGCCTTCCTTCTTCTGGTCGGTTGCGCCCTCCAGGCGCTTGATGACGGCATCGGGAATGTGAATCCCCGGAACGTTGGTGCGGATCCACTTCGCCGTCTTGGCCGAGGCGAGCGGGCCGACGCCGCACAGCACGAAGCAGTTTTCGGTGAAGCCCTCGCTCTGCGCGCGATCCATGAAGGCGCGAAACATCGGCACATCGAAGCAGTATTGCGTCTGAACGAACTGCGCCCCGGCGGCGATCTTCTTGCCGAACTGAAGGGCGCGGAAATCATGCGGGGGGGCGAAAGGATTGACCGCTGCGCCGAGGAAGACCTCCGGCGGGGTGGTCAACTTGCGGCCTGACAGGAATTTTCCATTATCGCGCATGATGCGGATGGTTTCGAGCAGAGACATGGAATCGAGGTCGAAGACGGGCTTTGCGCCCGGCTGATCGCCCGCCTGAACCCCGTCGCCCGTCAGGCAGAGGATGTTCGCCACGCCCATCGCGGCGGCGCCCAGAACGTCGCCCTGAATGGCGATGCGGTTCCGGTCGCGGCAGGAAATCTGCATGATCGGCGCATAACCCATGCGCGTAAGAAGCGCGCAGATCCCGACCGAGGACATGTGGCAGTTGGCGCCCGACGCATCCACGGCGTTGATGCCGTCCACCCAGCCGTCGAAGATTTTCGCACGGTTGTAGACGTCCTCAGGGTTGGCGCTGTCCGGCGGATTGAGTTCGGTGGTGACGGCGAACTCGCCACGCCGCAGCACGCGCTCGAGACGCCCGCGCGAGACGTGGCCGGGCAGGGGATCGAGCGGAAGGTGGATGCCGGCCGGGTTCTCGTCCCCATGCCGGCGGGAAGGAGAGGCCTCGATCAAGCCGGTGCTCCAAGTTTGAGCTTTTCGCGCGCAGCGGCGGCAAGGGCGGTGACTCGCAGCCAGGCCGAGGTTTCACGCAGCGACTGATCGACCGGCTTCTGCACGACGAGGATCGCGTCGCCCTTGACCATGTTGCGCGAGCCCTCCCAGGCCTTGACCCAGACGCAGGGCATATCCGGCTCCACCTCGCAATTGCCGTTGGCCCGGACGCCGCCGCAGGGCCCGTTGCGAAGCTGCTTGGGGCAGTTCATCGGGCAGGACATGCCGGTGGACGACAGAACACACTGGCCGCACATGCGGCAGTCGAACATGAAGCCTTTCACGCGCTTCTCGATGAACTTCACCGGCGCTTCGACGCGGCTGTAGCCCATGCTTTTCCAAAGCGGGTGCAGCAAGAGAAAGGTGTCGGCGAAACGCGCGTAGAACCATTCGAGTGCGCGCGAATGCCGGATCGACCAGAGGCGGATCGCATAGGAGCGCTGCACGCGGCGTTGCGGCGACACGTCGGCGGGCTTGTAGTCGGACTTAGGCGCGGTGGCGCGAACCACCGCTGCCTGAGTTACGCCCTGCGGGGCTGCCGGCGGAACAGTTTGCGCCGCATCCGCAGGGCCGGCGGCGGTGGTGGCGCGGGTCTGCGGCTCAGCCATCCTCCCGCCCGCCCTGCTTGACGAGCGCCACGAGGCGGTCATGCGGGTAGGCCCTGTCACACTCGGCCAGCGCCTTGTCCGCCTCCGCATCGAGATCGTCGCCGACCGGCGCCGGATCGCCTTTACGCCACTCCGCAAGATAAGCGTCGGTGTCGCCCGCGCCGGTTCGCATCGCGGCCATGTCTATGGCCTCGGTAAAGCGAAGCGGCAACTCGCGCTTGGCGCTCTGCCGACCTTTCTTGACGATCACCTGAGCCGGGATGTCGCGCCAGTAGACGAGGATGAGATCGGCCATCCGTTCTTCCTTTTACATGAGTGGAAGCATCGCAGGGGGGCCTGCTGGCCGCTTGTTGCGCGACGACGCGCGGAGCTTCAAATGCGACCCGCGCAACGTCGCAAACCGGAAGCTCTCAGCCGAACCAGCCCATCCAGGCGAACACGAAGTGGGACACGAACCCTGCGGTCCCGATCACGCCTGCGATGACGATCATCGCGATCACGCCGACAAGCCCGCCAAGGGCAAGCAGGATCCCGTCACGTTCCGAAAGCGCGAGGCCAAGCAGTGCCGTCGAGAATGCGGGGAGCCAGTTGCCCAGCGGGATTGGCAGGGTGACAACGATGGCCATCAGCAAGGTCACCAGGCCGATAACCCGATCACCGCGGCGGCGCCAGAACGGCCAGTAGCGCGGGCGGATGAAGTGCTCGAGTTGCACAAGGCGCGGCACGACCGTATTCATCACGGATCGGAACTGGTCGGCGGAAAGAGAGCGGTTCTTGAGGAAGTCGGGAAGCCAGGCACGCTTGCTGCCATAGGCAAGCTGAGCGGACACGATCACCAGCGGCAGCCCCAGAATGGCCGATGCGCCGGGGGGCAGGGGCAGGAGATTGACCGCCGCGAAGAACACGAGCAGCGCCGCATAAGAGCGGTCGCCAAGCTCGTCGCGGATTGTGCCCACGGAAATATCGCCGCGCGCGTTTTCCGCAATGCGGGAAAAAAGCTGCGACAGACGGCGTGGACGGCGGCGTAGCGGTGCCGTGCCGATCTCGCCTCCTGACGGGCCTGTGTTCATTCCCTGCATCAAACCCCTTGAAGCGTCGGTGCCCGGTCGCGGAAAGCACGCCAGTCGCCATATGCGCATTGCGCGCCTTCCAGGCAACACCGTGACGGAAAGGCGTTAAGCGCTTGTGACAGCCATCATCAAACATGAATGTGATGAGTGCGAGGCGCATTGACGCCTGATCGTGCTTCCGGCGGCGTCAGCCGAGCGTCGGCGCGCCCATCCCGGATGCCGAGAGGATCGCCTCCGTCAGGTCGCCATAGCCGGTGAAGCGGTATTCGTATTCAAGGCCGAGATAGTCCGCAGCCCATTGGGCCTTCCGCTGCAACTCGGCGTCTTGCGTCTGCGCCAGATAAACGACCTTGGTGTAGTTGCCAAACACCATGTCGCGGAGCTCGGGATGCTGATCGAGCTTCAGCGGCTCGATAACGAAGCTTTCGAACTGACGCGCGAGAAGGTCGGTGAGGTAGAAGGCGGTGAACTCGGTGTCCGTCAAAGCGGAAAAGGCTTCGTTGCCGCTGAAGAAGGAGTAGCAATGCGGCCCGCCGATCCGCGTAACGCCCTCCTCGGCGCAGATCTTGTCCAGTTCGCCCTGCGTGCCGCATTCGGCATAGCCGATGAAGATGCGGGAGAAGCCTTGAACACGTGCGTCGCAGATCGCCTCGCGCATGGCGGGTGCGATCTTCTCGGGATAAACATGCCAGATCGCCGGCAGGCAGACGAGGTCGACATGGTCGAGCCCGTTCAACTTGCAGACGGTCAGCACCTCGCGCGCGATCGCGCCGCAGGCAATCACCCTCACGCGCGTCGGGGCTTTTCGCGACGAGGTCGGGCGGATACGATCGTCAGGAATCGATGAATGAGTGTCGGACATCGATGCCACGTTGTGTCGTCCTCCTCTTAGAGGAACCAACGCTGGTAAAAAGACTTATCTGCAACGTCATTATGTCGAGAGAGGGATGCCATCATGAAGTTTTCACGTATCGCGACCGTCACGCTCATTGCAGTGGCGGTTCTGACCACCGGCTGCGCCAACACCGTCAGGGGTGTGAAGCGGGATGTGCAGGGCACCGCCAACGCTGCTGCAAACTGAGCGGGACCATCCTGTTCCGGACGAAGGCGGGTCGCGAAAGCGGCCCGTTTCCTTTTTGTAGAGCAGCTCAGGCCGAAGTACGCGTGTTGTGCCTGCGCTTCATGTAATCCTTGGCGGTTTCCACCGCCACGGCGGCATCCCGGCAATAAGCGTCGGCACCGACAGCTTTGCCGAACTCCTCGTTCAGCGGCGCGCCGCCGACCAGCACGACATAATCGTCACGGATGCCCTTTTCCTTCATCGTGTCGATCACGACCTTCATGTAGGGCATGGTGGTGGTGAGCAGAGCCGACATGCCGATGATGTCCGGCTGATGCTCTTCGATCGCCGCGAGATATTTCTCGACCGGGTTGTTGATGCCGAGGTCGACCACGTCGAAGCCGGCACCCTCCATCATCATGCCGACGAGGTTCTTGCCGATGTCGTGGATGTCGCCCTTCACCGTGCCGATCACCAGCTTGCCCTGCTTGGGCGCGCCAGTGGCGGCAAGCAGCGGGCGAAGAATGAACATGCCGGCCTTCATGGCATTGGCGGAAAGCAGCACCTCGGGCACGAAGAGGATGCCGTCGCGAAAATCCTCGCCCACGATGCGCATGCCCTCGACCAGCGCTTGGGTCAGCACGTCGTAGGGCACCCAGCCGCGCTCCAGCAGGATATTCGTGCCTTCCTCGATTTCCTCCTTCAGCCCGTCATAAAGATCATCGTGCATCTGCTGCACGAGTTCATCGTCGGACAGTTCGGAAAGGATGATCTCGTCGTCGGCCATGCGGTCGGCTCCATGAAGGCGGGCAAGGCATCGCACCTATTGCCCACGCGGAAATGACGGCTCATACCTAACTTGCAGGGAAAGGAAATCCATAGCCGATTTGCGACCCGGCCAGCGAGGAAAGCGACCGCGACGCCAGCTTCATCAGCGGCCAAGCCTTGTCGATTTTGCGACAGGGCTTGGCGCTGAGACACCGTTGAGCCGGCAGGCCGCGACTACGATCTATCCATGTCTCCGTGCGCGCCGCTAATTCGCGCGCGGGTGCGAGAGCGTCGAGGAAGCAGAACCATGGACGATGCAACATCGATCGGTAGCGACG
>CAUQXI010000017.1:0-74837 GCA_963522145.1 uncultured Mesorhizobium sp.
CTGTATTACAGCACACATCTTGCGGAACGCAGAGACCGGCAGGGAAACGACGAACAAAGGAAAATTGAGCAGAAAAGCTAGGAGGCCGCAAGAAACTAAACAGCAGAGGCAGGAGGCCGGACCGAGAAGGACGATGGAATAGAGGAGATACGGCCAGTGACAGGAAGTCCACGCGGCGGGTTGGTTAGGAGGGAGGGCAAAGCGAGGGTGAAATGATGTGGGAAAAAATACGGCACGGACGGACCAGAGAGACAATGCCGTGGGGCAATCGCTGAAGAATAGAGTTGGGATAGCACGTCCTCGTGAATACAACTGAGCGGCGTATGCTATGGTCGATTCATGACGCTTGTAAGAGCCATTGAGATTGAGCATTTTCGCGGTGTGGAAAGCCTGAAATGGCAACCGCACGAAGGGGTCAACTGTCTTATCGGGCCTGGTGATAGTGGCAAATCGACGGTTCTCGATGCCATAGACTTTTGCATTGGCGCGCGCCGGGCCTTGCAGCTCACGGATGCAGATTTTTCAGCCGTGAATATTGAGAAGCCGGTGTGCATTCGCGTTACGCTCGGCGCACTGCCAGACGCACTGAGAATCATCGAAGGTTACGGGCTGTACCTCCGGGGTTTCGATGCGGCAACCGGCGACATTGCGGCGGAGCCTGGAGCTGGACTTGAAACGGTCCTGACGGTGCAATTGCTCGTCGAGAGCGATCTTGAGCCGCAATGGTCACTCGTCTCGCAGCGCGCGGCCGCGCAAGGTCAATCGCGATCCCTGAACTGGGCTGACCGCGTGAAGCTGTCGCCAACGCGTCTTGGCGCGATCAATGACAATAATCTGACGTGGCGGCGCGGCTCTATCCTGAACCGCTTGTCGGAAGAACGCGCCGATGCGTCGAAGGAACTTGCGAAGGCTGGCCGGGACGTGCGCGCGGCCTTCGGCGCGCAAGGCAACGCACAACTCTCAGAAGCACTCGCCACGGTCACGAAGGCGGCAAAGAGCCTGGGCATTCCCGTGGGCGCGGGCGTGAAGGCATTGCTTGATGCGGCCTCTGTTTCGTTCACAGGCGGCACGATTTCACTTCATGATGAAACTGGCATCCCGCTGCGCGGACTGGGGCTCGGGTCGACCCGCCTCCTCATTGCGGGGCTTCAGCGCCAAGCCGCTGCACAGGCCTCGATTATCCTGATCGACGAACTCGAACATGGGCTGGAACCGCATCGGATCATGATGCTGCTCGGTGCCCTCGGTGCGAAGGACAAACCGGCACCGCTGCAGATTTTCATGACCACGCACTCGCCTGTCGTCGTCCGCGAGTTGGCGGCAAGTCAGCTTTACGTGCTGCGGCGGAATGGAGATCAGCATCATGCGCTACCGGTCGGCAGCGTTGGCGATGTCCAGGGTACAATCAGGAGGTATCCCGAAGCCCTGCTGGCCACGACCGTCTTCGTGTGCGAAGGCGCAAGCGAGGTCGGCCTGATGCGAGGCCTCGACCAATTTCGTACCGCGCAAGGACAAGTATCAATCGCCGCCTGCGGCTGCGCGCTGGTCGATGGAGGCGGCACTGAACTCTTCGCTCGGGCGCTTGCCTTCCAGGCACTTGGCTATCGCGTCGCGACACTGCGCGACAGCGATGTGCATCCGACGCCGGACCTCGAAACCAAATTCGCTGCCGCTGGCGGCGCGACGTTCCGGTGGCGGACCGGCCGCGCGCTCGAAGACGAGCTTTTTCTGTCCTTGGGACCGGTCGCCGTATCCAGACTTCTAGAGGCGGCGGTTGCCTCGAAGGAAGAAACTCTCATCAACGATCACATCAAATCCGCCTCGCAGAATGCCAGCAATCTTGCGACGATCAGGGCCGAGTGCGTCGCAGCGGGACTGTCGGTCATAAGCCGCGCTACTCTGGGCAGAGCTGCCCGATTCAAAGGCGCAAAGGGGTGGTACAAATCGGTGGGCCTGATGGAGGATGCAACCCGCGATATCATCGCTCCCGAATTGCCAAATAGCGACCCTGCAATAGGGGAGTTTCTCGACGGCATATTTAAGTGGATTGCGGATGGCGCCCGCTGATCTCGACCTGCTGAGCATCACGCGCGGGTTGGTTGTGGCACCGGCTGGATGCGGAAAGACGCAGCTTATTGCCGACGCACTGGCGCGCCACGCCGGACCGAAACCAGTCTTGATCCTGACCCATACCAATGCAGGCGTGGTCGCGCTTCGCGCCCGGCTCGATAAGGCCGGGGTCAAAGCATCTTCCTATCGTCTCTCAACCATTGATGGCTGGGCGATCCGGCTGATTTCGACGTTCCCCGAGCGGGCCGCGCATGATCCGGCCATTTTAACGGGCGTGCGGCCAAGCTATCCCGCTATCCGCAATGCAGCCGCCAATCTGCTGAAAAACAAACATATCGATGATGTGATTGCCGCCAGCTATGCACGCCTTCTGGTCGACGAATATCAAGACTGTTCGATCAGGCAACATGCCATCGTCTACTATGCCTCGGCCATCTTGCCAGTGTGCGTCGTGGGCGATGACATGCAGGCAATCTTTGACTTTGGTGATGACGCACTCGCCAGCTGGAGCGATCATGTTTGTGGTCATTTTCCCTTGGCAGGGTCGCTTGACCGGCCCTGGCGCTGGATCAATGCCGGGGCCGAAGCGCTCGGGGCGTGGCTGCTTGATGCGCGCGCGAAGCTTCTTGCGCGCACGCCTGTCGATCTAAGGACGCTTCCGGATCATATCACCTGGGTACAGCTTGATGGCACGGCGGCTGACCATCCGAAGCTGCTCGAAGCATGCAGGACGACGGTGCCTGGCGGCACAGGGTCTGTCCTGATCATCGGCGACAGCACCAACCCCGGAAGCCAGCGCCGATTTGCTAGCCAGACGCCGGGCGCTGTTACCGTAGAAGCGGTCGACCTGCGCGACCTCGTCAACTTCGCGGCTGGACTTGATCTCAATGCGGGTGATGCCCTGCAGAAGGTCGCGTCGTTTGCCGAAGAGATGATGACAAATGTTGGCGCGGCAGATCTTATTCGGCGGACCGGGGTCATCCTGCGGGGAACGGAGAGGCGGGAAGCTTCTGCGACGGAAACGGCAGCAATTGCCTTTCTAAGAGAACGAACACACAAAAGGGTTGCAGCGCTTTTGGGGGAAATAAACGGAGAAGCAGGCGTTCGTGTCTTTCGACCGGCGGTGCTGCACGCCTGTTTGCGCGCGCTTGATATGTGCGCTGGCGGACGAACGTTTCACGAGGCGGCAGTGCACATGCGTGAACAGACGCGCCTCCTGGGCCGTCCTTTGCCGCGCCGCGCTGTCGGCAGCACGTTGTTGCTGAAAGGACTTGAAGCCGAGGTGGCGGTTATCCTGAACGCCGACGAGATGAACGCGCGGAATCTGTATGTCGCTATGAGTCGCGGATCAAAGCGGGTCGTCGTTTGCTCACGCTCTCCCGTTTTAAATCCGGTGCTGTAGACGGGCTCTATCCCGAACGTGGCATCGAAGAAAGGGATTGGACCCTGCCCTATGCAGGCGGGATCCAATGCGCGAGGAGCCGTTAGGCAGATGCGTGATTGCGCTTCGCTCTTGCAGCCGGCGCTTCCGCGCCGGTGCCCGTTTCGCGCTCTCGATTGACGCGGAGGGCGATGCGGCCTTCGACGGGGATGCCGTCGAAGACGAGGGCGAGGCCTTTGCGGTCTTTGTGCGGGAAGGCGGCTCCCACCTTGATCCATTTGGCGGCGGGGCCATCGCCCATGACCTTGTAGATGGTGTGAGTTGGGCGGGATTTTTCGTTCGGATTCTCATTCATTGCAGTCTCCATTTTGTCTTGGTGCCGGACACCGCGTCCGGCTTCATGGGGACTGATCAGCCGCAAGCGAAGAAGCGATCGGTCAAACGCCGCGCCCTTGGGCGCGCCGCAGGGGTGGAGCTGCACAAGCGGTCACGCGCGGAAGCGAGCCGCGTTGATCGTCGTGGCGCTTGCGGTAAGTGCCCGTGAATGAAGCCGCAAGGGTGACGACAGTTGGGGAAGTCGGACCGACGGCTGGGAAAACCACGAGACCCCTCCGCCCTATCGTGCGCTGACGTTTGGAAGATGCTGGATACCGAGAGGTGAACCTGACTTCGGCACATACCACGCAATGATCAATGGAACGCTCGGCCAAAAACAGTCACTGCGTCAAGGACAGCGATTGCGACGCGCGGCTCGTTAATCACCGGTCGACAGGACAGTGCCTTGGCTGTCTGCGCAGAAGAGCTGCTCTCGCTATCTCTCGGGCTTGCAGGATGGCGCTCTGTTCAATGCAATAGCAGCCCCGACGACCGCTGCTAAGAAACTGCTTGCCTGAAAAGAGCGGAGACCGCTAGATAAACTCCCCCAGGCCTCATCATAGCGCCCGTGAGGCTAAACATATTATCGTGTAAAAGCGAGTCGTCCGCATCCTGGCTAAAGCGGACCATCGACAGGCCATCAGCCGACCTAATCATCGCGTCGCTTAGGCTTTGGAATGCTTCTGAATAGGTTTCTGGTATCGAATAACCATACACTTTAAGTATATCTCCCGCCGCAGCAGTCTCTTTACCTGCGGGAAGCTTGATGCCAGTATCTACTTCTTTAGCTGCCTCTTGGAATGACGCCCCGGCATGCCTTATCTCCGCTGACGCTGTTTTGACCAAGCTATTCGCGGCATCGTATGTGCGAGGATCAGCCGCGAACGTTCGAGCTTTCGCCAAATTGCACTGTGCGTCAAAAAATTCATCCACCGCACTTTGAATTTTATGCACAATATCACAATCTTGTATCCCGCCAGCAAAAACCAGATATCCTTCCGTATAGACTGATTTCACGCTGCATATCTTGTTATTATCTTCTTGGGCGAAGCTGACCGGAATGACAACCCAGGAACTTATCGATAAGGAAATGATCGCCGTCAGGGCCGCAACCACTGTTCTAGAGATCGTCTTGGAAGTTCGCATTTTTCAAATCCATCTTTGAATTCTTCGGGAGATTTTGCCAGAAGTGGCTTTAGATTTTCTGCAAGGTGGCAGTATTGGTCAATCTGCCTTTTTGCTTCATTGCACATGGCGCTCCACTCAGAATCGAGGCTCAATGTGTACATCACAAAAAAGTAATGCTGGTAGTACCGGGTTGCGCCTTGGGTCACCGTGTTTACAGCTATCTGCTTGGAGGGAGGTAGGTTTGGCGCGCTTTTGCATTCTGGATCGAGCGCTGCCAAGTCTAGAAAAGCCCCAGAGGTTAGCTGTGCATCAATACGCTCTTGGTCGACCTGTTGCTGTTGCAGGATGCCAAACCGTATCTGATCGCGCGTATAGTCGACATAAGATCGAGTTAGCAGGCTCTGCCAAGCCACTGCCAGCATGGTCACGGTACTAATGCAAAGGTTCAACCAAGCAATACGGGTTGGCTGCTGGATTATGCGCTTTGTCTGTTTAAATGATGCTGCTGCCGCGACAGCCGATTGCTTGGCGTCTTCGGCATTTTTTATGGCCACTTCCTGCGCGGCGGCCAAGGCAGCCAATTTCGCTTCTTCCGCTTGAGACTGCTGCGTTTCGGACATCCACCTTTATGATGCAACGACGCCAGAACGACAACCACTCTGATCAAATGTGTGGCTCGGATAGGCCTTGATACTGATCGGCTCGTTGCATTTTAGAATTTGTGAGGGCGGTGCTCACCTCCCAGCAACCCCAGCCAATTGCGGTATTGACGACAGCTGCGGCCATCATACTCACAGAGATTGATGGCGATCCGATAATGAGCATTGCTATACCAATCGTAGAAAATGCGGCGGTTGAATAAAGGCTTATGTTCGAAGCGCACTCGAAACGGTGTGCTAAGCTGTTGGAACTTGCGTTCCGTTTATGTGTCCCCATAACCTATGTTCATATTTTGTTGTCTATTACAATTAACAATGAACGAGACCTTGCGAGGTGGCAATAACTATCTTATAAGTATTGTTGTTATGTAAACACTGCAATGAGCCGGCAATGGTGCGGATAGGATTGCAGTTGCGCAGCATATCTAGGCAGAAGTCAAGGAAAGTGACTTTTAAAAGTTAGAGATATCATCAAGTAATCGCCCAATCAACCTAGTCAATGCCGTTGTAACATCTCGGAAATTTTCTATGTCTATTCGTATATTTGGCTGTGCGGTAGCAATCGTGGTAGCGTGGACGAGTCGAAGTCTAATAAGACGAGCGCGTCGATGTCCTTCTCACCCCTGATCCCAAGCATTTGATAGAATGCTATGAACCTCGTCGATCACTTCAAGCGCTTCCTCGACTCGCTTAGCACTGGTAAACCGCTTGGGCAGTGGGCATGCACGGCATAAACGTGTCTTGCGGTTGCCGAGCTTGAAGTTTCGGTAGCAGGTCTCGTTCAGACCGCACTCGGCTAGCGTGTCGATGAACGCCACCCGGACGAGCATTTCTGTTTCGATAGACGGCATTTTGACCAGCCGCCGATATGCGCCGTGCCAGTGGTTGAACTTCGGGTGCGTCAGACGCTGCCGGAAGTCCAGATAGACGGTACGGACGGTCTTGGCCGACAAATTGACCGACGCTGCTGCGGCCCGGACCGGAATGCCGTTGCAGAAGCAGTAGGCCAGCCGGATGAGTGTGACTTCATCAAACTTGGCGGCGCGGCGGAATTGATTGGCTGGAAGCTTATCGGCGATCGGCTGGTTGGGTAGCGTCTTCCTATCCGGCTTCGCTTCGGGCTTCCCTAACGCTTTCATGCTTCCCAGCCACCTCGATCGCCTGAAGCCAAATTTCCCTTGGACAATAATATTGGAAATTCAGTGGGTTAATGCGGCCACGCCAAATTTTGCTTCCACAACTGATTAGATCGCTTGAGGGCGACCTTTTCAAGCGCCTGCACCACGCGCATCTCTTCCCCAGAACACCGCGAAACCAAGCCTTGCCCCGGAGCGCCCGCCGCTCCGCAGGCCGCGCTTTGCCCACTGGGAGACCAACATGCCTGTCATCATCCGAACCGCCTCCCAGCCAATCAACCGGCTGTTCCTGCTGTCCTGCTCGGCGGCGGCATTTAGCGCCTGGCTGTGGCCGACACAGCCCGACGCCAGCCCGTTCGGCTTGGCGGTGGCGCTGATGGGCGGCGCGATTGCTGCCGCTGGCTTCACCCGCGCGATCAAGCTGTTGATCGAGGATTACCGGCTGCGCCGCAACGTGATGATCTCCGAATTCGTGACCGAAGATCACGGCTCGGCCTGCGAGGCCGACTGGGGCGAGGTTGTCGCGGCCGGGATGGATTATCCGGCCAACGGCAACTTCCTCGGGATGTTTGAGGGCGAGCGTCCGGTCTTTGCGCCAGCCAAGACGCCGTTCTCGCTGATCGAGATGCCGCCCGGCGCGGGCAAGACCGTCAACTACGTGCTTGGCAGCATCCTGCATCGCGCGCGGCTCGGCGCGTCCGTGATCGTGCCCGACCCGAAGCTTGAACTCGCCGTCATGGCAGGACGGCAGTTGGCGGCGCAGGGCTATGAGGTGTGGGTCGTCAATCCGACACGCGCCTTTGCCGAAGGTTGCGGCGATGTCGAGGTCAATCCGTATCAGGCGCTGGTCGATGCTGCCTACGCGGATCATGACGGCCGCAAGGACGCGCCGAAGTTTGCGGCAGACTACGCGGAGCTGCACTATCCGACCGCAAAGGACGAGAAGAACCCGTTCTTCACGTTCGGTTCCCGGCGGACGATCGTGGCGGCGGCGCTGTACCAGGCGTTGGTCGATCCCGCGCACTGCACGCCGACGGATGTATACCAGCTGCTTGCCGATCCGGGCCGGTTTCTCGGCGCGCTGAAGGCTGCCCGCGACACGCTGGAGACGATCCGGCGCGATGATCCGCTGCTCGGTTATCTGCGCGGGGAGGCCGCTGGTCTGCTGCACCGTTCGGAGGTGAATGAAGAGAATTTCGGGGCGTTTCTGGAAGGCGCGACACAGCGGCTGACGCCGTTCAACGAGGCGGGGTGGCTCGGGGGTTACGGGCGCGCGCCGGTTTGCAATCTTGCGGAGCTGCGCGAACGGCAAGTGATCTTGTTCATCATGGCTCCGCTAAGCCATATGCGCGAGTTCTCGCCGTTTATCTCGCTGCTGAACCACAACATCATCGCCGCCTGCAAGGCGCGGCCAAACGGCCATCCGGTGCATATCGTCGGCGAGGAGGCGCTGAACTACCAGTTCAACAACCTCGTGTCCGACGTGGAGACGATGCGCGGCCTCGGTGTGTCGGCCGATTTCTATATCCAGTCGTTTCACGGGCTGGTTCAGCGCTACGGCCGCGACGCGGCGCTGGCGATCGAATCCTACACCGATGTCAAAATCTATGCGGGGCTGAACGCACTCGATCGCGCGCAGCACGTCTCCGACATGCTGTCGGAGGCGACAATCCGCAAGCAGGACTATTCCTACGAGGCGGTCGCCAAGAGCGTTGGCATATCGAGCCGCGAACTCGGGCGGCGGCTGATGACGGCCAACGAAATCCTGACCATGCCGCGCGACAAGGCATGGGTGTTCGTGCGCGGCATGAACCCCATGCAGTTGACCATGGCCCATTACGGGCAGATCGCGCCGTGGCGCGACTGGGTCGATGCCAATCCCTTGGAGGGCAAGGCGCTCCGTGCCGATCCCCTCTTCACCCTTCACTATCCGGAGTGACGACGATGGCGGACTCCATTCGTGTAAGCTTCCCCGCAAAGCCCAAGGGCGGGCTTGGCGATCTGTTGCGCAGGCCCGGCGTGGGCGGCTGCGAAGTGGCCGGGCGCGGCCACAAGCGGCCTGGTCCGCAGCGGACCCGCGTGCCGCTGGTCCGCGTTCGCCACATGCTGTGGGTCGTCGTGCTGGTGGCGGGTTTCATCGCCTCGAAGGTCTACGGCACTCCGCACCTGCTGACGACCTACAGCTACTACGGACCGCGCGAGTGGCCTGTTGCGAGCACCTGTAACTATTGGGGCCTGAGCAGCCAGACGATCTCCGTCGACGGCGCATGCCGCCTGTTCCGCCTGCTAAAGGCGAAGGAGGCGCGTCATGGATGACAGGATCAAGACTTGGCCCGAAGTCGTCTTTCGAGACGCAAAAAGGCCAAGGATGGATTTCCGGGAGGTCAATCCGGACCAGTTCGGCCGTGCCGATGGCAACATAGACACGGTACGACGGCTGGCGGCGGTCGAAACTCGCGCCGCCGCGATCAAGGAGCGGCTGCGCGCGCATGTGGCGCGAAACGAGAAGCTGTGGATCGCCAACGAGGCCGGGACACTGCTCCGGACGCGTGCCGCGCCGCCTGCCAACGCGCCGGTCAAGATTACCGGTGCTGAGGCGGCCAAAAGCCTGACGCTAGTGGCGCAACGAAATGTGCGCGCCCGCGTCACGCGGCGGATGACGGCCCTGAACACGGCCAAGGCGCGGATGTCGAACGCCATCGTCCGAAGCGCGCCGGACCAAAAGCCGATGGAATCGGAACAGAAGGAGCGGCCGCAGTTGCGGCCCTCGTTTAGAAAAACGAACCGCTTGAAAGTGTGATTATTTGGGAAGGCAAGTCGTCAAACCACACGATGGTATGCCATTCCAGTAAATGCAGAGTAATTAGCGTGATGTTTGCTCAAATGCTCTTGTATTATGGAATTAGACTTCAGAAAGATCGCAGGAAGAGAAAAGGAGCACGACCGTGAACGAATTTTCCGCCGACGGACTTGAGACGGACGGTGTAACCCCCGCCATAGGCGGCGAGGCCGCCAGCATCCCGTCCTTGCCCGCCTTTGACCCGGGCAAGTACCGGGCCGAACTCGCGGACCTTAAGCTGACGGACGAACAGGAGCGTGAGCTTTTGGCGACACTCTGGAGCATCAGGTATAACTTCGTCGAATTCGGCTTCCGCACGGATGTCTGCGCGATGATCTTTGAAGGTCAGGAAACTATTGAGGATGAAGTGTCCGGCCCTGTAGATTCATTGGGCAAAGTCTTTCGGGAGAACAGCCGCACGGATCGGGGGCCGATATGAGCGAACATGAAAAACGACACGCCATCATATACTGCCGTGTCTCGGACCCCAAGCAGTCGCGTGTCGGCGACGGCCTGAGCTCGCAGGAGACGCGCTGCCGCGAATTTGCGCGCGGACGCGGCTACGACGTGGTCGAGGTGTTCAAGGACGACTTCACCGGCGCGCAGGCCAACCGGCCCGCCATGAAAGCCATGCTGGCCTTTCTGCGCGGCCGCCGGGTCGAGGCTCCTGTCGTGATTATCGACGACATATCACGCTTGGCGCGCGACCTGGGCGCACACTGGGAGCTGCGCCTCGCGATTACCAAGGCGGGCGGCACGCTGGAGTCGCCGTCCGTCAAGTTCGGCGAAGATGCCGACTCCACCTTCATCGAAAACGTGCTGGCGAGTTCCGCGCAGCATCAGCGGCAGAAGAATGCCGAGCAGACCAAGAACCGCATGCGCGCCCGCGTCATGAATGGTTATTGGGTGTTTCAGGCTCCGCACGGGTACAAATACGAGCGCGTCACGGGTCGCGGTCAGATGCTGAAGCGCCACGAGCCGGTCGCGTCGATCGTTCAGGAAGCGTTGGAAGGCTATGCCTCAGGCCGCTTCGAGCTTCAGGCGGACGTGATGCGTTTCCTTCAGGACAACCCGCTGTTTCCGAAGGATGGCACGGGCATCGTCCGCAACGAGCGTGTGTCGCAGCTGCTGAGACAGCCTGCCTATGCGGGTTATATCGAGGTGCCGAGTTGGGACGTGTCGCTGCGCAAGGGACAGCACAAGCCGCTGATCAGCTTGGAGACGTGGCAGCGTATTCGCAGCCGGTTGGCGGGCGGGTTTGCCGCGCCCCGGCGCAAGAACGTCAACGAGGATTTTGCGTTGCGCGGCTTCGTTCTCTGCAACGACTGCGAGACGCCTTTGACGGCTTGCTGGTCGAAGGGGAGGACCAAGCATCATCCCTACTACCTCTGCCAGAAGCGCGGCTGCGCGAGCTGCGGCAAGTCGATCCGCCGCGATGTGATCGAAGGGGAGTTTGAGACCCTTCTGCAAACCGTGCAGCCGAGCGAAAACCTGTTCCGCGTCGCGGCCTCGATGTTCGAAGATCTGTGGAACCGGCGTCTCGCTCAGAGCGAGGCGCAGAAGGCGACGCTGAAGGACGAACTGGCCGCGAAGGAAAAGCAGGTCGGGCAACTGCTCGACCGCATCCTTGACGTGTCGGTGCCGAGCGTGATCGCCACCTATGAAGCACGCATCCGAAAGCTCGAAGCTGAGAAGCTGTTGATCGAGGAAAAGCTTGCCTCGGCAGGGCGTCCGGCCAGCACCTTCGGCGACACACTTCGAACCGCACTGGACTTCCTGTCAAACCCTTGGAATCTATGGAGTTTGGGTCGCCTGGAAGACCGCCGCGCGGTGCTTCGGCTGACCTTTGCCGACCGGTTGCGCTATGACCGGAAAACAGGACTTCGAACCGGCGGATTATCGCTGCCGTTCAAGGTTTTAGGGGAGATTTTCGGCGGAAATTTAGAGATGGCGCGCCCGAAGAGATTCGAACTCCTGACCCCCAGATTCGTAGTCTGGTGCTCTATCCAGCTGAGCTACGGGCGCGCTTGAGGCGTATTGCTACGGCCTGACGGCGAGGCTGATGAAGACCTCGCGCCGATGAACGCGACATAACGGGCGGCGGTGGGAATTGCAAGCC
This sequence comes from uncultured Mesorhizobium sp., assembly GCA_963522145.1. Taxonomy (GTDB): domain Bacteria; phylum Pseudomonadota; class Alphaproteobacteria; order Rhizobiales; family Rhizobiaceae; genus Mesorhizobium_B. Next base: position 11,708 of record CAUQXI010000017.1, read on the forward strand.
GGAAGCGCAGGCCGGTCGGAGTTTGATCAGACACGCTCAACGCCATCACGAGGCCAGGCGCAACGCCTCGGCGTTTTGCAGGCCGGCGGTCTGATCGGGAATGGTGACGGTGAAAACGGTGCGCCCGCCGGCACTTTCCGCAAGTTCCACATCGCCGCCATGCAGGCGTGCCAGCTCGCGCGCGATCACGAGACCGAGGCCGGTCCCGCCGGCGCGCGCCGAACCGCGGAAGGCAGAGAACAGGTTTTCGCGCGCCGCCTGAGGAAGGCCGGGGCCCGTATCGGTGACCACCAGACGCGAGACGCGGCCGGATCGCGCCGCTTCCACCGTCAGGCGGCGCACAACCGCCTCGCTGTTGTCGCCTGCCATCGCCTGCACGGCGTTGCGGCACAGATTGCTGAGGATGCGGAACAGCTGCTCGGAATCCGCATCCACCTCGAAGCCCGGATGGACCGCGTTGACCAATTCTATTCCCTCCGCCGCCGGGTCGAGGGCAGACACGCCGAGCACCTCATCCACAAGCATGTGGAGGCGAACCCTTCGGCGCGCAGGCGGCGCTTCCGGTGCGCGCCCATAGGCCATCACGCGTTCCGTGTAGCCAACCGCGCGATCAAGCGTGCGCAAGAGCTTGGGCGCGAAGGACTGAACGGTGGGATCCTCCACCAGGCGGAGGCGATCCGAGATGAGTTGGGCGGAGGCGAGGATGTTGCGCAGATCGTGATTGATCTTGGAAACGGCAAGGCCCAGATCGGCCAGATGCTTCTGCTCGCCCAGCATGCGCCGCACGCGCTCCTGCATGAGGGAAAGCTCGCCCACAGCCACGCCGATCTCGTCGGAACGATGAGAAAGCGGGATGATGCGTGAGGCGTCATCGGGGAGGTCGGCGAAAGCGAGCATGGAGCGCGTCATGCTGCGGATCGGGCGGATCATCACGCGGTCTATCGCGAGATAAACCAGGAGCGCCGAGAAGATCGAGATCAGAGCGGACAGAAGCGCGATGTTGCGCGAGTAAACCAGCATCGCGGCGCGGAGCTTGGAGTCCGGCACGACCAGCTCGAATTCTTCCGAGCTGTCGCCCACGGAGCCGGAAACGCGGAGCATGCGTCCGCCGCCGTGGAACAGCGTGTCGAGCGCGTCGCCCATAGCTTCCACCGGATTGACGTCGGACAGGTCGATTTGATCGTCAACACGCGGCGGCGTCTCGGTCGCGACCAGGAGGCGCGACGTTGCGCTGTTGCGCACGGCGATGGCCTTGATCCCGATCACGCGCAGAACATTGTTTTGCGCAGGTCGCGACAGGCCCGACGCGTCCCCCTCGACGAGGGCGATGCCCACCGCAGCCGCAGTTCCCAATCGCTCTTCCAGCCAGCGGATGCGGAAATTCGCGATGGAAGGAAGGAAGATCAGCACTTCGGCCAACAGCACGAAGATGATGGTGAGCAAGAGCAGCTTGAGCGAAAGCCCGTGCGACAAGGGAACCTTGGCGGGCACACCGACCGCCGGTCGCAAGATCGGGATTTCGGTGGCGGCTGCCTCGCTCATGCCCCGTCTTCCACGCGTTTCGCGCCCTGCCTCAAATGGCTCTGTCTCAAGCGTGAAGCGCCGTTGCGTTCAGCCCCAAAGCCGGAGGAAATGTAAGAATTTGCGCAGCCAAGGGTTCCGAGCCGCACTGGCAAAATAGGCGACCGCCGCCCGCCGTCCAGCCTCCCCGAAGGTCGGATAGGGCGCGACATAGCGCGCCACATCACCAAGCGTCAGCTTTTTCGCGACCGCGAGCGACCAGAGATGGATGCTTTCGCCGGCATGCGCGCCTGCGATGCCGACGCCGAGGATCTTTCCGCCGCGCCCTGCAATCACCTTCACGAGGCCCGCCGTTTCACCCTCGGCCTGGGCGCGGTCGTTTTCGTTGAACGGGCATCGATGCACGGAAAAGCGCAACCCTTCAGCCCTAGCCCGGGCTTCGGTTCGGCCGATCTGCGCGAGTTCGGGCGAGGTGTAGGTGACATGGGGAATGTGCGCGGGGTTCGCACAAACGGGCAGGCGAAAGAGAGTTGCGCGAATGACGAGGCCGGCATGATAGCTGGCTGCGTGAGTGAGGCGCGGGCTGCCGGCCACGACGTCTCCCACGGCATAGATGCGCCGGTTGCTTGTGCGCAGGCCGGAAGAAACCACGATGCCGTCGCCACCAAAGGAAACGCCGGCTTGTTCGAGACCCAGGGAGCCCGTCCTCGCTTTCCGGCCCGTCGCGACCAGGAGATGACTGCCTTCGATTACGCGTTTCTCGCCTTCGGCGCTCTCGGCAAACAGACGAATGCGGTCGTCGGCGTGCTCCACCCGTATTACCTTTGTGCGCTCCAGGATCGTCACGCCTTCCGCGCGCAGGCGCGTTCTCACCACCTGCACCAGTTCGGGATCATCGCGGCCGAGCATCGCGCCGCGGCCGATCAGGGTCACATCTGCACCCAGACGCCGGCAGGCTTGGGCCAGTTCAACGCCGACCGGTCCGGCGCCGACAATGATGAGATGATCAAAGCCCGCCTGGCACGCGAAGATCGTTTCATTGGTGAGATAGGGAACACTGCCGAGGCCCGGTATGTCGGGAATGGCGGGCGTCGATCCGGTGGCGACCACGAAGCGGCGCGCTCGGACCAGCTGGTTGCCGGCCTGAAGGGTGTGCCGGTCGATGAAGCGGGCTTCCGCCTCCATAACCTGGACGCCCAATCCGGTGAAGCGCTCAACGGAATCGTTCGGCGCGATCGCGGCGATCGTGTTTTGCAGATGGGCCTCTACCCCCGGCCAGTCGGTGCGTGGCGGATCGAGCAGAACGCCGAAGGAGTGTGCGTCGCGCGCAGCCTGGGCGTGGAACGCGGCGGCAAGCAGCGCCTTGGAAGGCACGCAGCCGGTGTGGAGGCAGTCGCCGCCCATGCGGTTGCGCTCGACCAGCACGACGGAAACGCCGAAGGCCGCGGCGCCCGCCGCGACCGAGAGCCCGCCCGAGCCCGCGCCGATCACGCAGATGTCGGGCGCAAGCGTCGTCACGCGGCGGCAGCCGGCGCGCTCCAGCGGCGCTTCACCAGCGCGGCGACCGCCGCAACTGCTGCGAGGGCGCCGAAGGCGATCGTGAGTTCGGGCGTGACGAGGTCCGCCAGGCCGACATTCCGGCCGGAGGCCTTTGCCGCCACCAGCACGCTGTCCACCCCCTCGCCCAGCCAGGCATAGGCAAAGGCGGCGGGCATGATGCCGAGAAGGGTGGCGGCCACGAAGGTGCGGAGGCGCACATCGAACAAGGCAGGCGCGATGTTGACGGCGACGAATGGGATAAAGGGCGCAAGGCGGAGAACGAGGAGGTAGCCAAAGGCGTTGGCGCGGAAACCTTCTGCGAGGCGCGCGCCCCATGAGCCGACCCGGCGGCGCAGAAAGCCGCCGAATGCCGTGCGAGCGGCGAGGAAAAGCAAGGTGGCGCCGGTTGTTGCCGCGCAGATCGCCACGACGCCGCCGAGGCACCAGCCGAACAGGAAGCCCGAGAAGATCGTCAGGATCGACGCGGCAGGAAAAGAAAAGGCTACGGCCAGGGCGTAGAGGACCGCGAAAATCAGGGGTGCCGCAATCGGCGCTTCCGCCACGAGCGTTCTCATTCCGTCGCGCTGCTGCGCGAGATAATCGAGGGACAAGTAGTGATGGAGGCCGAAGGCATAGCCGAGCAGGAGGCCGGCTGCGATCGCCAGAACCGGCGCATAGCGGCGAAAGCCGATGCGTCGATCCGCCTGTTCCGCCTGTTCCGCCCGCGCGGTCTCATCCGCCGCGGTGCCGGCGGCCGCACCTTCGGTCATGATTCTTCCCTTGTGCCCCAACAGACGCCTCTTCCATCGCTGAAGCAGCCGAAACAGTGACATGCGCCGCTGCAGGCAGCTTCGCAAGACTGCGCTTCCAGCCTCACCGGCTTTTGAAAGCCTCACGCTTCCGAACCGCCGGACGAGTTGGGGTTGATTGACTTCGGCAGGCCGCTTTCCTATAGACGCGCCACGCTCGGGGCCACCGCCGTCCGGCGCATTTTTTCTTGCGCCTGAGGCTTGGAGGCACCGGACACGCTCCTGTTTTCGCTGAAGCAGAACCAAGAAGGGCCGCACGCCGCGGTATTCAAATAAATGAAGCGTACCTATCAACCCTCCAAGCTCGTTCGCAAGCGCCGCCACGGCTTCCGCGCCCGCATGGCGACCGCGGGCGGCCGCGGCGTCGTCGCGGCCCGCCGCAACCGGGGCCGCAAGCGCCTTTCGGCTTGATCCTGACGCGCGGACGGATCCTCCCGCTTTGACAGGGCAGCCGAGCGTCGGACGCCTGCGAAAGCGGGCCGAGTTTCTGGCCGTGCGCAACAGCGAGAAACGGCGCGGACGCCTGTTCCTGCTCGAAGTGCTCGACAAGGAAAAGCCGGATGCGCTGCCTCGCATCGGCTTCACCGTGACCAAGAAGGTCGGCAACGCCGCCGTGCGGAACCGGGTGCGGCGCCGCCTCAAGGAAGCCGTTCGTCAAAATGCCGCCGCTGACATGCGGCCGGGCCATGACTATGTGATGGTCGGCCGGCGTGAGGTGCTGCAGGCCGGGTGGCCGATGCTTTGCGCCGAGATCAAGCGCCGGGTGAAGGCGAAAAGCTGAGGCCGGTCGGCACCCGCTAGACCCGCCACAGCCAAGTCCCAAAATTTGAAGCCTTTCAGCGAATCCAGGGTCCGGTGATGGAAACCAACCGAAACTTCTTCATCACCATCGCTTTGTCGGTGCTGATCCTGACCCTGTGGCAGGTGTTCTACATGAACCCCCGCATCGAAACGGAGCGGCAGGCCGCCCAGATCGAGGCGCAGCGCACGGAGGCGGCACAGCCCGGCACCTCTGCGGCGCCCGGCAGTGCGGGTGACATTCCCCAGTCCGGTCCCGGCGTGGGCGGCGCGGCGCTCGCTCCCGCGGGCGGCGGCAATCCCGGTGTGCCCGGAACAGACGGCGCCACGCCCCAGACGCGCGAGCAGGTGCTTGCCGCAACGCCTCGCGTGCCGGTGGATACGCCGAGCCTGAGCGGTTCGATCAACCTGCGCGGCGCGCGGATCGATGATCTCAAGCTCAAGGGCTATCGCCTTACCGTCGAGCCGAATTCTCCCCTGATCGAGCTTCTCAACCCGGCGGGCCTGCCCAACGGTTATTTCGTGGAGCTGGGCTATACGGGACAGGCAGGAGCGGCCGTCGGACCGCTTCCAGGGTCCGACACCGAATGGCGGGTGGAGGGCACCGGGGCACAGCTCACGCCTGCGACACCGGTGACCCTTGTTTTCGACAACGGCCAGGGCCTCGTTTTCCGCCGCACGATCGCGGTGGACAACGAAACCATGTTCACCATCTCCGATGCGGTGACTAACAATGCGGCTGCCCCGGTCAGCCTTTCTTCCTATGGACGGGTGGCGCGCTTCGACAAGCCGCTCACGGCCAGCGCCTATGTGCTTCACGAAGGACTGGTGGGCGTCACGGGCGAGGAAGGCCTCCAGGAACACAAATATGCGGCTTTGGAGAAGGAGAAGCAGTTCCTTCCCGGCAAGTCCACGAATGGCTGGCTCGGCATCACGGACAAGTACTGGGCGGCCGCGCTCGTGCCGTCCGGCCGGCTGCCTTTCCAGCCGCGCTTCGCCTACTTCGAAGGCGCGCATCCGAGCTACCAGAGCGACTACATGTCGGATGCCGCGACGATCGCGCCCGGTCAGTCCAGCACGACGGAAACGCTTGTCTTCGCAGGCGCAAAGGAAGTGGCGAAGGTCAACGCCTATGAGGAAAGCCGGCAGATCAGGCAGTTCGACCTTCTGATCGACTGGGGCTGGTTCTACTTCATCACCAAGCCGATGTTCTGGCTGATCGATACGCTCTACCACTTCTTCGGCAATTTCGGCTTGGCGATCCTCGCCACCACCGTGATCGTCAAGGCGATCTTCTTCCCGCTCGCCAACAAGTCCTATGCGTCCATGGCGAAGATGAAGACCGTGCAGCCGAAGATGGTGGAGCTGCGCGAGAAATATGCCGACGACAAGATGAAGCAGCAGCAGGCGATGATGGAGCTCTACAAGACGGAAAAGATCAATCCGCTTGCGGGCTGCTGGCCGGTGATGATCCAGATCCCGGTCTTCTTCGCCCTCTACAAGGTGCTCTACATCACGATCGAGATGCGGCATGCCCCGTTCTTCGGCTGGATCCACGACCTCGCCGCTCCCGATCCGACCTCGATCTTCAACCTGTTCGGCCTCCTGCCATTCGAGGTGCCGCATATGCTGATGATCGGCGTCTGGCCGCTGATCATGGGCGTGACCATGTTCCTTCAGATGCGCATGAACCCGACGCCGCCCGATCCCACCCAGGCCGCGATCTTCACCTGGATGCCCGTGATCTTCACCTTCATGATGGCGGGCTTCCCGGCCGGGCTCGTGATCTACTGGGCGTGGAACAACACGCTTTCCGTGATCCAGCAGGGCATCATCATGAAGCGGCAGGGCGCCAAGATCGAACTTTGGGACAATCTCGTCGGCTTGTTCCGCAAGAAACCCACGCCGGCCGAATAGGCAACGCGTCTTCCGGCCCTGCCATTCGGCGGGGCCTTGCTGTAAGGGAACGCGGATGATCGACGCTTCCGTGTTCACCCAACCCTGGATCTTCCTGCGCGGCGTGCCCGCGATGACGTTCCTGCCGCCGGAAGGCCCGCCCGAGATCGCCTTTGCCGGTCGGTCCAATGTGGGGAAATCCTCGCTCATCAACGCGTTGGTGAACCAGAAGGCGCTCGCGCGCACCTCGAACACGCCGGGGCGCACGCAGGAGCTCAACTATTTCGTGCCGGACGGCTATTCGGGCGAAGGCGACGACCTGCCGCCCTTCGCGCTCGTCGACATGCCGGGCTACGGCTATGCGCAGGCGCCGAAGGAGCAGGTGGACCGCTGGACCGCGCTGGTTTTCGACTATCTCAAAGGCCGCACGACGCTGAAACGCGTTTACGTTCTGGTGGACGCGCGCCATGGCATCAAGAAGAACGACGAGGACGCGATGGGACTGCTCGACAAGGCGGCCGTTTCCTACCAGATCGTGCTCACCAAGGCGGACAAGCTCAGGAACGGCGAGATCGAGAAGCTGCTGATAGCGACCGCCGAAAAGCTCAGGCGTCGTCCTGCCGCCTATCCGGAGGTGCTGGCCACGTCGTCGGAAAAGGGTGAAGGTCTGGACGCCCTGCACGCGGCGATCGCCAAGGCAGTGGAGTAGGCATCCCGTCCTCACAACGAAAGAGGAATGCAGCGCTCTCGAGCTGCCGCCCGCCCGCTGTGTAACCCGCTTGAGCTTAAAAGATCAGGCGGCGCCGGAAGGTGTGAACTTGAGCGCGACGCCGTTGATGCAGTGGCGCTTGCCCGTAGGCTGCGGGCCATCGTCGAAGATGTGGCCAAGATGGCCGCCGCAGCGGCTGCAATGCACTTCAGTGCGCGTCATGAAGAGCGAATTGTCTTCCTTGATGCCGACGGCGTTCGGAAGCGCTTCCCAGAAGCTGGGCCAGCCGGTACCAGAATCGAACTTTGTTTCGGAGGAATAGGCGGGCTGGTCACAACCGGCGCAGGCGAACAGCCCCTTACGCTTCTCGTGGTTGAGCGGGCTGGTGCCGGCATATTCCGTACCTTCCTCCCGCAAGACATCATATTGCTCGGCGGACAAGACCTTGCGCCACTCCGCCTCGGTCTTGGTGACGGGGAAGCTTTCGGCCCGAGCAGGCTGCACACGTCCAAGCCCGACGATCGCGCCGCTCCCAGCGAGCACCACCCCGAGGCGGGCGGAGCCGAGAAGAAACTGACGACGATTCATGTTGAGGCTTCCTCGAATACAAGCTCCGCGCTCAATTGCTTTCTAGGAGCGGAAGCGCGGATGCGCAAAATCAACTCGCCTTGATGGCGTTGGCACCAAACGCATCTCCCCGCGCGACTGTTGCGCGGGGAGAGCAGAGGCCGGAGGTCAGCCCAGCGTTGTTTCGATCGAAGCGATCAGGCCTTGGGCAGAAGCACCTTGTCAATCACGTGGATCACGCCGTTGGACTGCTTCACATCGGCAATGGTGACCGTCGCCACGCCGCCGGTCTCGTCGGTCAACGTGATCTTGTCGCCGTCCATCTTGGCCTGAAGCACGCAACCGCCCACCGTCTTCACGGCATGGGTGCCGTTGTCGTCCTTGATCATCTTGCCGATCACCGAAGACATGGCATCCGCGGCAACCACATGGCAGGTCAGAACCTTGGTCAGCTGGTCCTTGTTTTCAGGCTTGAGCAGCGTGTCGACCGTGCCGGCCGGAAGCGCCTCGAAGGCCTCGTTGGTCGGCGCGAAGACCGTGAACGGACCCTTGCCCTGAAGGGTCTTGACCAGGCCGGCAGCCTTGACGGCGGCGACCAGCGTCGTGTGGTCCTTCGAGTTCATGGCGTTCTCGACGATGTTCTTGTCGGCGAACATCGCCGCGCCGCCCACCTTCGGGTTGTCCGCGGCGAAGGCTGCGGTTGCGGAAAGGGCGACAACGCCCGCGAAAAGCATCGAACCAAACTTGCGCATGGAAACTCCCTGTTATCTTGCCCGATGGGCTCTTGGATTTCGTGCCTCGCAGGAACCGGAACCGGAGCCTTTCGGGCGACGCAACAGCAATCACGGGAGACGGGAGAGGTAAGTTTCAGGAAAACGAAACAAACGTGAAAGAACTGTTCCGAAGCGAGGCGCGCGGTGCACGCGATGCAGTTCAGATGTCGCGCAGTCCGCCTGCCGCCACGACTGGACCCGTGGGCTGTCCGGTGGGCGAGCCGCCCTGCGGCTCAAGGCTGATGGCCAAGACCGCGCCGGCGGCGAGCCTGGCCTGCGCTTCGGGCGAAAGACGGATGTGGATCGTCGATCCCGCTGGGATCAAGCCCACGGAAACCGGCGCGTTGCCGCCCTCGATCATCCAGAGCTCGAAATCGCGGTCGCCCGCGCGGCTTCCCGACACATGCGACAGGGAGACTTCGCGTGCCGCCGCATCATAAACGGCGAGATAACGGACATCGCTCGTTTCCTGAGCATCGAGTGCTGCCACCATGCGGTGGGGCGCCTCGCCCACTGGACGGAACACGAACGGAGCAGCAGAAAGCAGAAGCAGGGCCGTCAGCGCTGCAGCCGAAAGCCCGCGCCAGAACACCAGGCTTCCCCACAACCCCGTCTTGCCGGCTCGCGCAATCTCCGCCGTGCCGGCAAACAGGCGACGATCAAGCGCGGCCTTCACGGAAGCGGGCGGCGCGATTTCCGGATAAGCCGCGTCAAGTGGCGCGAGCCGCGTTTCCCAGCGGGCTATCGCCAAGGCAAAGTCGGGCTCGGCCTCCGCGCGGGCAGCGGCGGCCGTCCGATCGGAAAGCGGCAGGACGCCGAGAACATATTCGGCGGCGAGCATGTCGTCGCCTCCGTGTTCCTCGTCCATGTGCTCGTCGGGGCTCATCGCTCCAGGCAATCCCTCAGTTTCAAAAGGCTGCGGCGCAGCCAGGTTCGCATCGTGTTGAGCGGGACGCCGAAGCGCCGCGCAAGCTCGTCATAGCTGTCACCCCTCAGATAGGCGCCGCGCACCGCTTCCGCGCGCGCCGCCTCGAGCTCGCCCAGGCAGCGGTTGATCCGCTCTCCTTCATTCAACCCGATTGCCACGGCTTCCGGGCTCGGCGCGGCATCGGCGATGCCGAGCGCCGTGTCGATATCGGCTGCAGGCGCCTTTCGTGAGCGGATCCGGTCGATCGCATGATTGCGCGCAACCGCGACCATCCAGGAGATCGGGGAAAGCTCCGAAACGGCGAAGCGGTCGGCCTTCGTCCATATTTTGACGAAGACCTCCTGCAGCGCTTCCTCGGCCTCGGCCCGATCATTCAAGACACGCAGGCAAACGCCAAAAAGTTTCGCGGATGTTTGCCGGTAAAGCGTGTCGAAGGCCTGCCTGTCGCGCAATGACACGCGCAGGATCAGCTTGGAGATGTCGGGACCGGAAGCGGTGGCAGGCATCGCGAGGCAAGCTAGCAGCTTTGCTTTCCGTTTCAACGCTTCACGCGCAAGGAAGGTAGGCCTTTCCCGCTGTTCAGGCCGATGCTCGCCATTCAACTTTCACATGTGTTGCGCTAGAGGGACGCCACGCTCCGCTACCTCACGCCGAAGGCACATCCGTCATGGATTCCACGACCGACCTCAACGATCCCTTCCAGGCGGCCACAGCGCAGGCGCAATTGCTGTCGGCCGCCCTGCCCTTCATGCAGCGCTACGAGAACAAGACCGTGGTGGTGAAATATGGCGGGCACGCCATGGGCGACGCCGCCCTCGCGCAGGCATTCGCGCGCGACATCGCGCTTCTCAAGCAGTCGGGCGTGAACCCCATCGTGGTGCATGGCGGCGGACCGCAGATCGCGGCCATGCTGGCCAAGCTCGGCATCGAGTCGCGCTTCGAGGGGGGGCTGCGTGTGACCGACAAGCGCACGGTCGAGGTTGTCGAGATGGTTCTCGCCGGTTCCATCAACAAGGAGATTGTGGCGCTTATCAACGCCGAGGGCGAGTGGGCGATCGGGCTTTGCGGCAAGGATGGCAACATGGTCTTCGCTGAAAAAGCGCGGAAGACGGTGGTCGATCCCGACTCAAACATCGAGCGTGTGCTCGACCTAGGCTTCGTGGGCGAGCCGGTGGAAGTTGACCGGACGCTTCTCGATCTTCTCGCGCGCTCGGAGATGATTCCGGTCATCGCGCCCGTCGCGCCGGGCCGCGACGGCGAAACCTACAACATCAACGCGGACACATTCGCGGGCGCAATCGCAGGGGCCGTAGAGGCCACGCGCCTGCTTTTCCTCACCGACGTGCCCGGCGTGCTCGACAAGAACAAGCGGCTGATCAACGAGCTTTCGGTGGCCGAGGCGCGCGCCCTGATCGCCGACGGCACGATCTCGGGCGGCATGATCCCCAAGGTCGAGACGTGCATCGAGGCCATCGAGCGCGGCGTGGAAGGCGTCGTCATCCTCAACGGCAAGACGCCCCATTCGGTGCTGCTCGAACTGTTCACCGAGCACGGCGCGGGCACGCTGATCGTGCGGTGAGGCTCGAGAGGATCGAGACTGCGGCTTCCCGCAACTCCTCAATTTCGACCGAATAGCAGGCGCACAGAGCCGGCATGAGTGATTTCGCCACGCCGCAGGACTTCTCCCATGTCGACACATGGGTGTTCGATCTCGACAACACGCTCTACCCGCACAAATCCAACCTGTTCGCGCAGATCGACGTGCGAATGACGGCTTATGTCGCCGAGCTTCTGTCAATGGACCCGGCGGAAGCGCGTGTGCTGCAGAAGGAGCTTTACCGCGAGCACGGCACGACGCTCGCCGGGCTGATGGCGCGGCACAGCATCGATCCTGACGACTTCCTCCAGAAGGTCCATGACATCGATTACTCGCCGGTGGAAGCGAACCCGGCTCTCGGCGAGGCGATCCGGCGGCTGCCGGGGCGAAAATTCATCTTCACCAATGGCGACCGCCCTCACGCCGAGCGCACGGCGCGGAAGCTCGGCATCCTCGATCATTTCGACGACATCTTCGATATCGTGGCTGCCGGCCTGACGCCCAAGCCCGCGCCCGAGAGCTATGACCGGTTCGCCGCGCTCCACGGGATCGCCGGGCCGACTTCCGCCATGTTCGAGGATCTGGCGCGCAACCTCGTCGTGCCCAAGGCGCTCGGCATGAAGACGGTGCTGGTGGTGCCTCGCAACTTCGAGCCGACATTCTCCGAAATCTGGGAGCGTGACCGGGAATTCACGGACGAGGTGGATTTCGTCACCGACGACCTTGCCGCCTTTCTGTCCTTTCTTGTTGTCGAGGAACAGGCTTGAGCCGCTTTACGTCGGTTGAAGCCCGGATCGACCGCGCCGCGCACGCGGTTCTCGACCGGCTGTCCGCGCGCGGAGCCTCCGGCGCACTGGTTGAATTTCTCGTGTTCGGGCTCAAGCAGGCCTGGGCCTGCCTGTTCGGCGGGCTGATGCTCCTGCTTCTGGTGGGGACCAAGCTGTTCTGGCCCGAGGGCGCATTTCTCGCGCGCTACGACTTCCTGTTTCTCGCCAGCCTTGCGATCCAGCTCCTGATGCTCGCAGCAAGATTGGAAACGAGCGGAGAGGCCAAGGCCATCCTGTTGTTCCATCTGGTCGGAACGGCGATGGAGCTCTTCAAGACAAGTGCCGGCTCGTGGATCTATCCGGAGGACGCCTTTTTCCGGATCGCCGGCGTGCCGCTTTTCTCGGGCTTCATGTATGCGGCAGTGGGTTCCTATCTCGCCCGCATCTCGCGCATCTTCGACATGCGCTATGCGGGCTATCCCAGACTAGCGCTGACCGTGCTGCTCGCCGGCGCGATCTACGTGAACTTCTTTGCCCACCACTTCATCGCCGACATGCGGATCGTTCTGTTTGCAGCGACTGCGCTCCTGTTCGCGCGCACAATCGTGCATTACCGCGTCTTCCGCTTCAGACACCGAATGCCGCTCCTGCTCGGCTTCGGCCTCGTGGCGCTGTTCATCTGGCTGGCGGAGAATGTCGGCACCTGGGCGCGGGCCTGGACCTATCCCGCGCAGGCCGCAGGCTGGGCGCCGGTTTCGATCAGCAAGCTCGGCGCGTGGTATTTGCTGATGATCGTGTCCTTCGTGCTCGTGACGCTGGTGCACCGCCCCCGCGCGCTGGCCGAGCGCGAAGGCCCTGTTCCGGGAGGTGTGCCTGCCTCCTAAGCTGAAGGACCCACTTCAGCGCCGGTCGGAAGCGCCCTGCTTCTTTACCCTGGAAACCGCTTCCCTGCGCTCGGCTTCGCTTTCCGGGTCTTCCCCTCTCTGCTGCGCGCCGCGGATCAGCCCGTCGGCGTCCACGCCTTCCGGCAGGCGCTTGATTTCGTCCACCGTCCCGGCATCGACGGGATCGTCTTCATCCAGCGGATGACCGAGATCCTGCTCCTGCTGGTGAACCATGATGGCGTCTGTGGCGTCGTCCGGGTTCGTGATGCGCGACATGGGAACGCTCCGTATGCTGGTTGAGCACGGGGAACGTTCCCATTTCACGAGCGGTTCCCGCCCATCAGCCGCCGTGATCGTGGCCGGCGGCCTTGCGCACGGGCAGCGTGACCTCGACCGCGCCGGCCTTTTCGAAGCGGAGGGTCACCGGCACCGTGCCGCCATCCTTGAAGGGCTCGGCCACGCCCGTGAACATCAGGTGCAGGCCGCCCGGCGCAAGCTCGACCGAGCCCTGGGCCGGGACGTCCAGCCCGCCTTCCACCGGTCGCATGACCATCACGTCGTTTTCGGTCGACATCGAGTGGATCTCGACCTTCGCGGCGGCAGGTGAGCTTGCCGAGACGAGGTGGTCGGGAGCGTTGCCCTTGTTGGAGATCACGAGATAGCCGCCGCCCGCCGGCTGGCCCGGCAGCATGGCGCGGGCCCAGCCATCGCTGATCGCAAGATCACCGATCTCGGCTTGATTGGATGCTGATGCGTGCTCCCCATGTCCGCTATGTGTTTGCTCGGCGTGAGCGGAAAGAGAAAGGAAGCCACAAGCAGTCAGCGCGGCGGCTGCCGCGATCGGCAGAAAATTTCGTTGCATGAAAGAAAATCCCGTTTGAAGGCCAGAGCCCGCGGCACGCGCCGCAAGGCAGGTTGAAGAGCGTTCAAGCGGTGATCGGCGGTCCGCGTATGCTGCCCGGAGGTTGAGCGGCCGCGTGGGGTAGCACCAAAAGCCGAAGTGCAAAGGAAAGAACAACCTCGCGGTGAGAAGGCCGGCTGAACAGGATTGCGCCACCCGGCAGGGCCTTGGCGAAGATCTTGAAGCCGCAGGCGGCATTGCCGATGCAGTGAAGACAGTCCTGTCTTCCCGGCAGCTTGAGCGGCGCGGTTTTCCCGCTGTCGCCTGCGCAGATGAGATGCGTTTGGGCAGCCGCCGCAACCGAGCCGCCGTGGAAGCCTGCGAAGACAAGGATCAGGGCCGCCAGCGCAACAAAGGCGCGGCCGTCCCGGCGAAGGGAGGCGAACCAGCTTTGTGGATGCGCGCACACGTTCATCGCCTCAAGCGATAAACGGAAGGCTATCCTTTGTCAGCCAGCCTGATGCGCGGCATGACCGCTCACAGCGCGTAGAAGCGGCTGACGATGTCCCACGCCTCGTCGGCGGTTTCAGCGAAGTCAAGGATGTCGGCGTCACCCGGCGAGATCGTGCCCTGCTCCGCGAGGTAGTCGAGATCGATGGCGCGTTGCCAGAACGAGCGGCCGAACAGGATCACCGGCACGCGCTCCATACGGCCTGTCTGGATCAGCGTCAGCGTTTCAAACAGCTCGTCCATGGTGCCGAAGCCGCCGGGGAAAGCGGCGACAGCCTTCGCTCGCATCACGAAATGCATCTTGCGGATCGCGAAATAATGGAAGTTGAAGCAGAGCTCGGGCGTGACAAAGGCGTTGGGCGCCTGCTCATGGGGCAGCACGATGTTGAGCCCGATGGAAGGCGCGCCGACATCGGCAGCGCCACGGTTGCCGGCTTCCATCACGCCCGGCCCGCCGCCGGTGACCACGACGAACTCCCGGAAGTCCGACTGCGCGGAATGCTCCGAGCAGAGCCGCGCGAAGCGGCGTGCTTCCTCATAATATTTCGCATTGGCGAGCAGGTTCGCCTTCTGTGTTTCGTTCTTGGCCGCCCAGGCCTCTCCGCCCGGCTCGGGAATGCGCGCGCCGCCGAACATCACCACCGTCGAGCAGATGCCGCGTTCCGCGAGCGCCATCTCCGGCTTGAGAAGCTCAAGCTGGAGCCGCACGGCGCGAAGCTCGCGTCGAGTGAGGAAGTCAGGGTCGTTCCAGGCGAGCCGGTAGGTCGCCGCGCGGGTTTGCGGCGTATCGGGCACGCTCTTGGCGCGCGCCAAGTCTTGGTCAGAATGCGAAAGCGGATTCCAGCCGCCATCCGCGCCGTTGTCCAATGCTGCCAATGCCTGATCTTTCCTGCGCTGGGCCGGCGCCGTGTTCGGCTCGCCCGAGAATTGACCTCTGCGGCGTCCATGCGATAGGCCGCGTCAAACGAGACGCGCTTCACGCCCGTTCCCGTGTTTTCCGCCGTCCCCTATCACGGAGCCGCATCCGATGTCGAAGCCCGACCTCCAAAGCCTGCAACGTGCGATCGAATCCGCTTGGGACGCCCGCGAGGAGATATCGACGGATACGCGCGGCGAGGTCCGCGAGGCGGTGGAGACCGCGCTCGACCTGCTCGACCGCGGTGAGGCGCGTGTGGCCGAACGAGAGGCTGACGGCTCCTGGCGCGTCAATCAATGGCTCAAGAAGGCGGTGCTTCTGTCCTTCCGCCTCAACCCCATGGAAGCAATCGAAGGCGCGCCGGGCGGCGCGTCCTGGTGGGACAAGGTGCCCTCGAAGTTTTCGGGCTGGAGCGGGCTGGATTTCGAGCGCGCGGGCTTCCGCGCGGTGCCGGGCGCGATCGTCCGGCGCTCGGCCTTTGTGGCCAGGGGCGCGATCCTGATGCCGTCCTTCGTCAATCTCGGCGCCTATGTGGGCGAAGGCACGATGGTGGACACCTGGGCTTCCGTCGGCTCCTGCGCGCAGATCGGCCGCAACGTGCATCTGTCGGGCGGTGCCGGCATCGGCGGCGTGCTTGAGCCCATGCAGGCCAATCCCACAATCATCGAGGACAACTGCTTCATCGGCGCACGCTCGGAAGTGGTGGAAGGCGTGATCGTGCGCGAAGGCTCCGTGCTCGGCATGGGCGTGTTCCTCGGCCAGTCCACCAAGATCGTGGACCGGACGACCGGCGCGGTCAGCTACGGCGAGGTACCGGCGGGCTCGGTGGTGGTGGCAGGCTCGCTGCCCGGCAAGCCGCTAGCGAATGGCGAAGCCTCGCCGAGCCTTTACTGCGCCGTGATCGTCAAGCACGTGGATGCGGGCACCCGCGCCAAGACCTCGATCAACGATCTTCTTCGCGATTGATCTTTAAGGCGGATGCCATCAGGTTCCGCGACGCACCTCATGCCAGTGGAATCGATCGTGGAGTGGAGAAAGCTGTTCACAAGCGCGCGGGGTCGCATCGGCCGTGCCCGGTTCTGGGCGGGCGTGGCAGCAGTCTTCGCGCTGTGGGCCGCTCTCGGTGTGGCGATCAAGATGCTCGACCGGCCCGGCGCCGAGCCGCTTTCGGTCGTGCTGCTCGCAATATTGCTCCTGGTGCTACCGCTCGTTCCCCTCTGCGCCGTTTATGCAAAGCGCTGGCATGACCGCGACAAATCGGGCTGGTGGAGCCTGCTTCTGCTTGCGCCGGTGATCGGCCAGCTTTGGATCTTCGTCGAGCTCGGCATGGTTGCCGGCACCCGCGGCGCCAACCAGTATGGACCCGACCCTCTTGGCTGATACGAAACAGGACGCAACCGTGGACTGGGTCTGGTTCTTCTTCCGCATCAAGGGGCGGGTGAGCCGCCAGACCTTTTTTCTGGGCGGTCTTCTGCTCGCTGTGTTTCAGGCCTTTCCGCTCTACCGCTTCTCGCTGGTGCCGCAGGACAGTTCGCAGGCGCAGGCCTGGGCATCCGTGTTTTTCCTCGTCGGCATTGCAACCCTTTGGTCGAACGTTGCGCTCGGCGTAAAGCGGCTGCACGACATCGACAAGCCCGGATTGGCGGCGATCTCCCTTTTTGTCCCGATCGTGCAGCTGATCGCCTTTCTGGTGCTCTGCTTCTTTCCGGGAACGCGCGGACCCAACACCTATGGCGAACGCACCAACGCTCCCGCCTGAGCAGGCATCTCCAGCGGAAAAGCCAGCCGGCGAACGCTTCCGCACGCTCGATCCGCGCAAGATCATCAAAACCACCGAAACGCTTTCGGCGCGCGTGTTCGAGCGCTTTCCCGATTCCGGACTATCGCGCGTGGCAAGCGATTTTGTGTTGCTCGCGCGGGATCTCTCCCAAACGGCGCAAAGCCTCAAAGGTCCGATCTGGCCAGTGCGCATCGGCATCGCGGTGGCGATCCTGGCGGGCGCGACCGTGTTCGGCCTCGTGGGAACGGTGTTCCACTTCGACCGGCTGTCGTCGGACGCCGCGCTCGATTTCGTGCAGGGCGTGGAAGCCTCGCTGAACACGGTGATCCTCGCCTGCCTCGGATTATTCACCCTGATCACCACGGAAGAACGCATGAAGCGTAAGCGGGTCTTCCGCGCGCTGCACGGGCTTCGCTCGCTGATCCATGTCGTGGACATGCACCAGCTGACAAAGGACCCGGCAGCGCTGTCACCCGACTTCCGCCCCACCGCGCATTCGCCGGCACGGATCACGGATGCGGCCGACCTCGCGCGCTATCTCGATTACTGCTCGGAGATGCTGTCCATCACCGGCAAGCTCGCGGCCCTCTTCGCGCAATCGGTGAACGACGCCGTGGTGATCGATGCCGTCAACGACATCGAGACGCTTGGCTCGAACCTGTCGCGCAAGATCTGGCAGAAGATCACTTTGATCGATGAGCGCGCGAAGCGACGCGGCTGATCGATAAGCCCGCAAAGCAGTGCGGCCGATCGATGGGCGCACAAAGCGACGCGGGCGATCGATAGCTTCTTACCTTGAGGCGAGACCCGGCTGCGCCATATGGGGCTTCGATCCTTTGGAGCGTTGTTCCGTGAAGAAGCTGATTGCTGTTCTCGTCCTGCTTGTCATCATCGGTGCTGGCGCGTGGTATGTCGTTCGTGGCGAAAGCGCGAACCTGCCCGTCGCGGAGGGCTATGGCCCCAATCCGACACTGCCCGCGCCCAAGAAGCAGCTGATCCCCACCGTGAAGGTGGCGGAGGCATCGAGTTGGCCGGCGGGCGCAGCGCCAACCGCCGCCACAGGCCTCCTCGTCAATCGCTTCGCCGAGGGACTCGATCATCCGCGCTGGCTTCACGTTTTGCCCAACGGCGACGTGCTGGTCGCCGAATCGAACCGCCCGCCCGCGCCGGACGAAGGCTTTTCGCTGCGCGGCTTCGCCATGGGTCTGTTCATGGGCAA
Source organism: uncultured Mesorhizobium sp. (assembly GCA_963522145.1). Classification (GTDB taxonomy): domain Bacteria; phylum Pseudomonadota; class Alphaproteobacteria; order Rhizobiales; family Rhizobiaceae; genus Mesorhizobium_B. The sequence continues at coordinate 29,762 of CAUQXI010000017.1, forward strand.
GGCTGGCGCGGAAGTGCCCTCCGCCAACCGCATTACCCTGCTGCGCGATGCGGACGGAGACGGTGTGGCTGAAATGAAGACGTCCTTCATCGAAGGCCTGCTCTCGCCCTTCGGCATGACCCTGTTGAATGGCAGGCTCTACGTGGCGAATGCCGATGCGATCGTGGCCTTTCCCTACAAGGACGGCGACACGAAGATCGCGGCGGCGCCTGAAAAGATCGTCGATCTGCCTGCCGGCCGCAATCATCACTGGACCAAGGATGTCATCGCAAGCGCGAACGGCACCAAGCTTTATGCGACGGTCGGCTCCAACTCCAATGCCGCCGAGAACGGGATGGAAGAGGAAGAAAACCGCGCCGCCGTATTGGAGATCGACCTCGCCACCAAACAGACGCGTCTTTTCGCTTCCGGCCTCCGCAATCCGAATGGCCTGTCGTGGAACCCGGAGGATGGCCGACTCTGGGTCGTCGTCAACGAGCGCGACGAGATCGGCTCAGACCTTGTGCCCGACTACATGACCTCCGTGAAGGACGGCGGCTTCTACGGTTGGCCTTACAGCTATTGGGGACAGAACGTGGACTCGCGGGTCGAGCCGCAGAAGCCGGACCTTGTGGCCAAGGCGATCAAGCCCGATTACGGCCTTGGCGCGCATACCGCCTCGCTCGGCCTCACCTTCTACACCGGCGAGGCGTTGCCGGCCGAATATCGCAACGGCGCATTTATCGGCCAACATGGCTCATGGAACCGCCGCCCCTTTTCGGGCTACAAGGTCGTCTTCGTGCCGTTCTCCGGCGGCAAGCCAAGCGGCGAGCCGAAGGATATCCTGACCGGCTTCGTCAACGGGAATGAGCAGGCGATGGGCCGTCCGGTCGGCGTGCGGGTGGATGCGCGCGGCGCGCTTCTGGTGGCGGACGATGTCGGCAACATCATCTGGCGCGTATCGCCCGCGGCCGCCTCGGCGCAGAACACATCGGCGCTGAATCCCTCGTGACAGCACGGTGAGTGGGAGGGTAAGGCTCGCGCCATGCCCTCACCCTCCTCCTTGCCGGTCGACCCGGCAGAAAACCTCGCCAGCTTGATCCGCTGCCGCTCGGTCACGCCGGACGATGGCGGCGCGCTATCTGCGCTGCAAGCCATGCTCGCGCCGATGGGCTTCCGGGTCGACCGGCCAGTCTTCACCGAAGCTGGCACGCCGGATGTCGAGAACCTCTATGCCCGGCTGTCCGGCAACGGACCGCATCTGATGTTCGCGGGGCACACTGATGTAGTGCCGCCGGGAGACGAGGCGTCGTGGAAGCATCCGCCCTTCTCGACCGCGATCGCCAACAACGAGATGTGGGGCCGCGGCGCGGTGGACATGAAAGGTGGCATCGCCTGTTTCGTGGCCGCTCTTGCCCGTCATTTTCAGCGCGAGCCGACGCTGAAAGGCTCGGTGTCTCTGCTGATCACGGGCGACGAGGAAGGCCCTGCCATCAACGGCACGACCAAGCTTCTCGAATGGGCGGCGGCTCGCGGCGAAAGCTGGGATGGTGCGATCGTGGGCGAGCCGACCAGTGTCGAGGCGATCGGCGACACGGTGAAGATCGGCCGGCGCGGGTCGCTGTCAGGCCGCGCGATGGTGGAGGGCCGGCAGGGCCATGTCGCCTACCCGCATCTCGCGGACAATCCCCTGCGCGGCATGGCCACGCTGCTCGACGCGCTTCTCGCGGAGCCGTTCGATGGTGGCACGGCCGAGTTTCCCGCCACCAATCTGGAACCCACCTCGATCGATACAGGCAACCGAGCGACCAACGTCATCCCGGCGCGAGCAAGCCTCGACTTCAACATCCGCTTCAACGACCGATGGAACGTCGAAACGCTTCAAGCAGAGGTGCACGGAAGGCTCGACCGTGCAGCGGAAGATTTACGCCATCGACCCGGCGCAAACAGCGAAATCTCGTTTTCGATCGAGTGGCGCGACCGGCCGAGCGACGTATTCCTGACCCGTGACGAGCGGCTGGTGGGGCTGATCTCGAACGCGATCCAGGCTGTGACCGGCCGCACCGGCGAACTCTCCACCGGCGGCGGCACATCGGATGCCCGCTTCATCAAGGATTACTGCCCGGTGGTGGAGTTCGGGCTCGTCGGCAAGACGATGCATATGGTGGACGAGCGCGTGCCGCTCAGCGATCTCGAAACGCTGACGCAGGTGTACGAGCGCTTCCTGGCAGAGTGGTTCGCGTAAAAACCTCGCCGCTAGCTCTCCCCGTAATCCACCCGCTCCAGATAAAGCCCTTCCGGCGGGGCGATGCCGGCGCAGGCGGCGCGGCTTCGGGCGTCGAGCGCGCGGCGGAGATCGGCCGGTTCCCAGCCGCCCTCGCCCACCCGCTTCAGGCTGCCCACCATGGAGCGCACCTGATTGTGCAGAAAGGAGCGCGCGGAGGCTGTGATCGCGATGCGGTCGCCTTCTCGCGTCACGTCGAGCCTGTCGAGGGTGCGGAGCGGACTGTTCGCCTGGCACTGGACGGAACGGAAGGTGGTGAAGTCGTGCCGGCCGAGCAGCAGGTGTGCTGCTTCACCCATGCGCGCGGCATCGAGCGCTTTCGGCACCCACCAGACGCGGCCTTTTTCCAGCGCCGGCGGGGCGCGGCGGTTGAGGATGAGGTAGCGATAGTGCCGGGCCGTGGCGGAGAAGCGCGCGTCCCATTCCGGCGGAACGGCATGGGCGGCCGTGATCGAGACCGCCTCGCCCGCCAGTTGAAGATGCGCGTTGATCGCGTCGCGCACCGTTTTCTCGCTCCACTCGCGCCCAAGGTCGAGATGCGCCACCTGGCCGGTGGCATGCACCCCCGCATCCGTGCGGCCCGCGCCGCGCAGCGAGATGGCTTCGCCGGAGAAAGCCAGCACCGCCGCCTCGATCGCGCCCTGTACGGTGCGCAGGTCCGCCTGCCGCTGCCAGCCCGCGTAGGGGCGGCCGTCATATTCGATGTCGATGCGAAAGCGCGGCATCAGGTCAAGCGATCGCCGGGCCTGAGGCGCGCGCCGCGCATGAACTCCGCTGCCGGCTGAGGGCGTGCGCCCGCTTTCTGCACTTCAAGAAGGCGAATTGCGCCATTGCCGCAGGCGATCGTCATCTGCTCGTCGAGGATTTCACCGGGCGTCGCCGCGCCGTTCGAGAGCGTCGAGCGCAGCAGCTTCACGCGCGCGGCGCCGACCTCACACCATGCGCCGGGAAAGGGAGACAGGCCGCGAATACGATCATGGACTTCGCCTGCGGACAGCGCCCAGTCGATCCGTGTCTCGTTCTTGTCGATCTTGGCGGCGTAGGTGATGCCCTCTTCCGCCTGCGGCGTGAAGGAAAGCTCGCCTGCTTCGAACCGGCGCAAAGCATCCACGGTCAGGCGCGCGCAGAGTGCTGACAGGCGGTCGTGCAACTCGCCTGCCGTCTCGTCCGCGCCGATGGCCAGTCGCTCGGCGAGGCCAACCGGACCGGTGTCCAGTCCGCGCTCCATCCGCATGATCATCATGCCGGTTTCGGTGTCTCCGGCCATCACGGCGCGCTGGATGGGCGCGGCGCCGCGCCAGCGGGGAAGCAGGGAGGCGTGGCCGTTGAGGCACCCAAGACGCGGCGCGTCGAGAACGGCGGCAGGCAGGATCAGGCCGTAGGCCACCACCACGGGAACATCGGCTTTGAGCACGCGGAAGGCTTCGTGCTCGGCTTCCCCCTTGAGGGACAGCGGCGTGCGGACCGGAAGGCCGAGGCGTTCGGCTTCCTGCGCCACAGGCGAGGAAACGAGCTCAAGCCCGCGCCGGCCGGCGGGACGCGGCGGCTGGGAATATACGCAGACGATCTCATGCCCGGCCTCAGCGATCGCGCGAAGCGTGGGCACGGAAAACTCCGGCGTGCCCATAAAGACCAACCGCAGCATAGCGCTAGCCGGCGAGGCGCGAGGGTGCGGGACGATCCCGGGCGAGCTTCTTGAACCGGCGCACCACCATGTCGCGCTTCAGCTTGGAGATATGGTCGATGAACAGCACCCCGTTCAGATGGTCCATCTCATGCTGGAGGCAGGTCGCGAGCAGGCCCTCCGCGGCGACCTCCTGGGCCTTGCCGTTGCCGTCGAGGAATCGGACGCGCAGGCTCGCGGGGCGCTCCACCTCGGCGTAATAGTCGGGGATGGACAGGCAGCCTTCCTCATAGGTCGAGCGCTCGTCGCCCGTTTCCAGCACTTCCGGGTTGATGAAGACCTGCGGCTCGGGCTTTTCCCCTTCCTTGGCGAGGTCGATCACAAGCATCCGGATCGGCTCGCCGATCTGCACCGCGGCAAGACCGATGCCTGGCGCGTCATGCATGGTTTCGATCATGTCGGAAGCGAGCTTCTGCAAGCCGGCGTCGATCAGCGCCACGGGCGCGGAAACCTGCCGGAGGATCGGATCGGGAAGAAGGACGAGCGGTCGGATAGCCATGGCGTTCAGGTAAGTCCTCGTTTTCAGGCCGTCAACAAAACCGTGGCCTCACGTGGTTGATCCCCGTTTGTTCCGCCCTTCTTAACATGTTCCGGCCAAGCTCCGCTCATGGACGCCTCATCTTCCCTCCTTGCCGCGCGGCTCGGTGCTTCCACCATCACAGCGGGTGAAATGCTCGGCTGGGCGGCGTTAGGTTTGATCCTGCTCGTGAGTGCCTGCGTGCTTGCCGCAAGGGGCCGCGCGCAAACGGCTCGGGCGGTGGAGGCGCGCATGGAGGCGTTCGCACGGGCGCAGGCCGAACTCGGCGGACGCCTTGGCGCGGTGGCCGAGGCACTGGGTGCGCGTCAGGCGGAACTCAACCGGTCGATCGGCCAGCGCCTCGACGTGATGACGGGCCGGATCGGCCAGACCATGGTGGAGCAGACACGCGCGACTCACCTCAATCTCGCGCGGTTGGGTGAGCGTCTGGCCGCGATCGACACGGCGCAGGCCAACATCCAGAACCTCGCGGGCCAAGTGGTGAAACTTCAGGCCGTGCTGTCCGACAAGCAGGCGCGCGGCGCCTTCGGGCAAGGCCGCATGGAAGCGATCGTGGCCGATGCGCTGCCCGCCGGCAGCTTCGAGTTCCAGGCCTCGCTGTCCAACGGCAGCCGTCCTGACTGCCTGATCCGCATGCCGAACAACCAGCCCGCGCTTGCGGTGGATGCGAAGTTTCCGCTCGAAGCCTGGAACGCGATCCGCGCGGCAGACACGCCGGAAGCCAAGCGCGCTGCTGCCCAGAGCTTTCGGCGGGACATCGAGACGCATATCCGCGACATCGCCGGCAAGTATCTTCTGCCCGGCGAAACGCAGGACACGGCCTTCATGTTCGTGCCGTCCGAAAGCGTGTTTTCCGAAATCCACGAGAATTTCGAGGCTGTCGTGCAGCGGGCGCACCGCGCGCGGGTGGTGATCGTGTCCCCCTCGCTGCTGATGCTCTCGATCCAGGTTATCCAGGGCATCCTCAAGGATGCGCGAATGCGCGAGCAGGCGCATCTGATCCAGACCGAGGTGGCGAAGCTCGCCGACGACATCGCCAGGCTCGACGAGCGCGCCCGTCGGCTCAACACGCATTTCGGCCAAACGGCACGTGATGTGGAAGAGATCCTGTCAGCCACGGCGCGCGTTTCCAAGCGAAGCGCGCGCATCGAGGCGCTTGAACTTTCGACGCCCGAAGACGTTTCGGCCGCTGAACCGCTGGCGGCGCGGCCGGGCGAGACACGCGCGGCTCAGTTGCGGCTCAGGATCGTGGAAGACACAGAATAGAACTTGTGCTTCGCGGCTTGCCCCTGTCCCACGATTGCGCTTCAATCACCCACACGCAAAGGAGAACCTAGAACATGGCCAAAGGCCAGATGCGCTCCAACAAGGAAACGCGCAAACCCAAGAAGGACAGCAAAAAGGCTGCGGCTGAGAAGACCACCGCAGCGCCCGTGATGGCGCTCAGGGTCAAGAAGCCTGAGAAATAATGGAAAGAGCCCGAGCTTGAGTAAAGCGCGGGCTCTTTATCCTGTCCGGTCAGACAGCAATGTCAGCTTGGCCGCGGCGGTGGAGGCATACGGCCGCTGCGCTGCTTGCGAGCTGCATAGCGCGCGTCGCGCTTGGCCTTCTTCGCCGCGTCTTCCGCCAACTCGCTGGCAAGCCGCTCAAGCTCTTCCGCCTCACGGCGCGCTGCCTCCTCGGCTGCAAGCTCCGCAGCGACGCGCCGCTCCTCGGCTTCGCGCGCCTCGCGCTCGGCCTTCTCGATCGCCTCGCGGGCAAGCCGCTCCTGCTTCAGCCGTTCCTTTTCCGCGTTGCGAATCTCGCGTGCTTCGAGGATCGCCTTGCGCTCGGCCTGGCGCGCCAGCACCGCTGGATCATCGGCTGCGGGCTTCGCCTTGAACTTTTCCAGCAGCGCCTTCTTCGCATCGATCGCCGCGCCGCGCCGATCGGAAAATGTCTGTTCCTTGTAGATCGCCAAGTCTGTAACCTTTGGGGGAATGTGTACGCGCCGCTTACATACGAATTCCGCGCTTAAGTTCAAGGACTTCCTTGCCACACTCGGCGCCAAAGCGGCCTTGATGATCGTTCCGGCTCGAAGATGCAGCGTTCACCGTTCCGACTCCTGGCACCGGTTCTTCCGCCCTCTTAGGTGAGTGCAAACGCCCAATGCGAGGAGCAGCAGCCATGGAGCTTGGCCTTTATACTTTCGCCGATGTGAGCCTCCGCCCCGGCCCGGACGCGATCGATGCGCATCAGCGCCTGCGCAATCTCGTCGAGGAGATCGAACTTGCGGACCAAGTGGGGCTCGACGTGTTCGGGCTGGGCGAGCATCACCGGCCGGACTATGCTGCCTCTGCGCCAGTTGTGGCGCTGGCGGCAGCCGCCGAGCGCACAAAGAACATCCGCTTGAGTTCGGCCGTGACCGTGCTGTCCTCGGACGACCCGGTCCGCGTTTTCCAGCAATTCGCGACGCTGGACCTTCTTTCAAACGGGCGTGCCGAGATCATGGCCGGGCGTGGCTCATTCATCGAATCGTTTCCGCTGTTCGGCTACGCGCTGGAAGACTACGACGAGTTGTTCTCCGAGAAGCTCGACCTGCTCCTCAAATTGCGCGACAGCGAGCGCGTGACCTGGGAAGGCACGATGCGCCCGCCGATCCACGATCGCGGCGTTTACCCACGCCCTCTGCAAAACAAGTTGCCGGTCTGGATCGCAGTAGGCGGCACGCCGCAATCCGTGTCGCGGGCAGGCACGCTCGGCCTGCCGCTCGCGCTTGCCATCATCGGCGGTGAAACCCGCCGCTTTGCGCCCCTCTTCGACCTTTACCGCCGCGCGGCGCGACAGGCGGGCCACGATCCGGCGACGCTCAAGACCAGCATCAACGTGCATGGCTTCGTGGGCGAGACAACCGAACAGGCCGCTGATCTTTTCTATGGCCCGCAGGCCGAGGTGATGGACCGCATCGGCCGCGAACGCGGCTGGGGGCCGACGAACCGTGCCCACTTCGATCAGGCACGCGGACCGGCCGGCAATCTCTTTGTGGGCTCTCCGGAACTGGTGGCGGAAAAGATCGTCGCCAATCACAGGCTGTTCCGAAACGACCGCTTCCTGATCCAGATGGCCATCGGCATCATGCCCCACGCACAGATCATGAAGGCGATCGAGTTGTTCGGCACCAGGGTGGCGCCCCTGGTACGGAAAGAAACAGCGAGCAGCGTGACGATGCCCGAAGGGATGGCGGCAGGCTAGGCTCGGCACCATATGGAGGCGGACCGCCCGCATGCTTTAGCGGGCCCGCTTCCGGAGCTTTCTCATGGTGCCGCTTTCCGTTCTAGACCTCGCGCCCGTGCCGCAGGGCTCTTCTCCCGGAGAGGCCCTGCGGAACTCGGCCGATCTCGCGCGACATGTGGAAGGCTTGGGCTTCAAGCGCTTCTGGATGGCCGAGCACCACAATATGGAGGGTATCGCCAGCGCGGCTACTGCGGTTGCCCTGGCTCACGTGGCGGCTGCGACAGACAAGATCCGCATAGGCGCGGGCGGGGTGATGCTGCCCAACCACGCGCCGCTGGTGATCGCCGAGCAGTTCGGCACGCTCGCGGCCCTTCATCCCGGCCGCGTGGATCTCGGCCTGGGCCGCGCTCCCGGAACCGATGGCGGAACCGCCTATGCGCTGCGGCACAATCTCGGCGGCAGCGACGACTTCCCGCAATCGGTGGTCGAGCTCATCAACTATTTCAAGGGCAGCCCCGACGCGCGGGTGCGCGCCTTCCCCGGACAGGGCGAGGATGTGCCGATCTGGATTTTGGGATCGAGCCTTTACGGCGCGCAGCTTGCCGCGATGCTGGGCCTGCCCTACGCCTTCGCCTCGCATTTCGCGCCTGCCGAGATGGAAAGCGCCAGCAGGATCTATCGCGAGCGCTTCGAACCCTCTGATCAGCTCGATCGCCCTCATCTGATGCTGGCGCTCAACGTCTTTGCTGCGCCCACGGATGCGGAGGCTCGGCTGCTGTTTTCCTCGCTCCAGCAGGCTTTCGTGAACCTGCGAACAGGACGCCCGGGCAAGCTGCCGCCGCCGGTGGAGAATTTCGAGGCGCAGCTTGACCCGCAGGACCGCGCCATGCTGCGTCATTCATTGTCCTGCACCGTGGTTGGCGATCCGGACACGGTGAAAGCCGGCGTGGAAGAGTTCGCCGCCCGCACCGGTGCGGACGAATTGATGGTGACGGCGCAGATCTTCGATCACGAGGCGAGAAAGCGCTCCTTCACGATCCTTGCCGAAACACAGGGCAGAACTGCGAAAGCGGCCTGACCACCCCTATCGCACTGTTTGGACGAGCTGCTTGTCGGGATAGCAGGTGGCGGCTTGCCCTTGCTTCTCCTGCCACTCGCCGATCGAGCGCCGGGTGCGGAAGCCCGGCAGCCCGTCCGCGCCGCCGACATCATAACCTTGGCTTTCCAGCGCGCGCTGGAGCCCCGCTACATCGGATCGCGTGAGGCCCTCAACCGGCTGCCATGCGCCCGAAAATCCCTTGTCGCTGCCAATGATGCGGTCGGCGCCGTGACCGATGAAGAGTGCATAAAGATCGCTCTCATTGTATTCCTTGAGCACGTAGAAATTCGGCGTGACGATGAAGGCCGGGCCTGCGCGACCTGCGGGCATCAGGAGAAAGCCCTCGCGCTTCAATTCGGCGCTCGGAAACGGCTTGTTGTTGACGCGCGTGACGCCGAGCGCGGCCCAATCCTTGAATGTCTTGCCCCGATCCGGCCCCTCAAGCGCGCAGGACACGCTCTCGGGCACCGACACCTCAAAGCCCCAGTCGCGCCCCTTCTGCCATCCGAAGGAAGCAAGATAGTTGGCGATGGATGCCAGCGTGTCCGGCGCGGAGTTCCAGATGTCAGCCCGACCGTCGCCATCGCCATCCGCCGCGTGGGTGAGAAACGAAGTCGGCAGGAATTGCGGCTGGCCGAGCGCGCCCGCCCAGGACGAGCGCATAGCCGAACGTCCGACCTGGCCCTTCTCCACCATGCGCAGCGCGGCGATGAGTTCCTTGCGGAACATGTCCTCGCGGGTGGACAGGAATGCCTTGGTGCCGAGAACCTCGAAGGCGTCATAGGGCATCCTGGCCGCGCCGAATCCTGATTCACGGCCCCAGATGGCGAGCGCGATGCCGCCCGGGACCCCGTATTTCCGCTCGATCGCGCTGAGCGCGGCGGCGTTTGCTTTCGCCTTGGCGCGGCCGCCATTTACGACCGCGTTCACGGTCTTCGCCGAGAAATAGGCACCCGGCGAGCGGAACTCGGCTTGATGCTGCTTGTCGGGCACCTTGGCCTTCTGTCCCGGCAGAACGAGGTCGGGCAGGTCGAGATTGGGCGTCACCCCCTTGAAGGCCGCGTCGAAGGTTTCGCGCGAGATGCCGGCCTGCCTGGCTTCCGGCCAGAGGTCGTTTGTCAGCCAGGTGCGGAACTGGGCATCGATCGATGCCGCGCTCGCCGGCAGCGCGATGCTCGCGAGAGCCAGAAGAAGCAGGAGGGCGCGGATCAGGTGAGAAGCCATGAGGCCAGCCTAATCGGCTGGGCTTGCGCCAAAAATGCGTCGAGCGGTGATGAAGTCAGAACACGGTGCGGGCGCGAAGGGCGGCCGACAATGTGCCCTCGTCCAGATAGTCCAGCTCGCCGCCGACCGGCACGCCATGGGCCAGACGCGTGACGCGCACGTCGAGGCCGCCAAGCTGGTCGGTGAGATAGTGGGCGGTGGTCTGCCCCTCCACCGTGGCGTTCACGGCCAGCACCACTTCCTTGATCTCCCCTTCCGCCACTCGGCTCACGAGCTGGCGGATCGAAAGCTGGTCGGGGCCTACGCCGTCGAGCGGGTTCAGCGTTCCGCCGAGCACGTGATAACCGGCATTCAGCGCCGCTGCACGCTCCAGCGCCCAGAGATCGGCGACATCCTCCACCACGATCACGGTGGACTGATCGCGCCGAGGGTCGGCGCAGACGGTACAAGGGTCAGTCGTATCCACATTGCCGCAGCGCGAGCAGACCCGCACATTCTCGGCCGCATCCGCCATGGCGACGGAAAGCGGCGCGAGAAGCTGGTCCTTCTTCTTGATGAGATGCAGCGCCGCCCGCCGCGCCGAGCGCGGCCCCAGCCCGGGAACCTTGGCGAGAAGCTGGATCAGCTTCTCGATCTCAGGGCCCGCAATGCGCTTGGACATGAAGAAGAACCGATCGGGAAAGGCGGTTGCGTAAGGGGCAAAAGCCGCGCGCGCTGCCCTTCATATGGGATTTCAGAGCAGCGAAGGCAATCTCCGCATCGCTGCGGGAGCCTTGTCGCTTGGCGCTTCTACACGCCTAGAAAGGCAGCTTCATGCCTGGAGGAATGGGCAGGCCCGCTGTCAGCGCCTCGGTCTTCGCCTGCATGGCCTGCTCCACCTTGGCGCGTGCGTCGTTGAAGGCGGCGAGCACGAGGTCTTCCAGGATCTCGGCCTCGTCCGGCTTCACCAGAGAAGGGTCGATGCGGAGCGACCGCATCTCGAACTTGCCCGACAGCGTGACCGATACAAGCCCGCCGCCGGACTGTCCGGTGGCTTCGAGGTTGGCGATTTCCTCCTGCATGGTCTGGAACTTGGCCTGCATCTCCTTGGCCTTGCCCATCAGGCCCAGCAAATCCTTCATCGCACTCTCCTTGTTCAGTCGTCGTCGGTTTCGATCGGTTCCGGCGGCGGGGCAGCATCGATCGCGCCTTCCAGCTCGTCGGTTGCGTCGCTCGCGCCGGCAAGCCGCACGTCGATGATCCTCGCGCCGGGAAAGCGCGACAGGATTTCGGCCACCGTGGGGTCGTTGCGCGCGTCCGTCAGCGCGTCCTCGCGGCGGCTCGCCTCCTCCTCGGCGAGCGTGCGCCCGCCTTCCGTCTTCGACACAGGCACGAGCCATTGCCGGCCGGTCCACTTCTTGAGCCGGGCCGCAAGGTCGGAGGCGAGCGTCGGCGGAGCATCGGGCGTGAAGCTCACCTCGACGCGGCCCGGCTCGATGCGGACGGGACGCATGTGGCGCTTGATCTGGATCTTGAAGGCGAGATCGCGGTTCTGCTCGGCCAGAAGCACGATGTCGGCGAGCGATGCGACCTTCAAGCCAGGCTCGGCTTCAGGCTCCGGCTCGGGCGCCTTGCGCAAGGCCGTCCCTCCTTGCGAGGAAACGAGCTGTGCCGGGGGCGGTGACGAAACCGCTTGAACAGGCGGAGCCTGAATCGCTTCGACCGGACGCGGCGAAGCAGGAAGGGACCGCGCGGTGGCGGCGCCGGCTTGCTGTGCGGGCGTGGCCGGCGCAGGCAATGCCGCGCCCTCGCTCAGGGAGCGCAGCGCCTCGTCCAGCGTCGGCAGATGCGCGGCATGGGCGACGCGAATCAGGACCATCTCCGCGGCGCTCGCTGGTCGGGGCGCGGTTGTTACCTCGCTCAGCCCCTTCAGCAGCATCTGCCAGACGCGTGACAGCACGCCCATCGAAAGCGATTGCGAGAACGCCGCGCCGCGGGTGCGCTCGTCGGGCGACAGTGCCGCATCGGCGGACGCGTCAACGAAGCGGAAGCGCGACACGAGATGCGTGAACTCGGCCAAATCGGTCAACACGGCAGCAGGATCGGCGCCGGCATCATACTGGGCGCTGAATTCGGCGAGCGCTTCCGCAACATTCCCCTTCATCAGATGCTCGAACAGATCGACCACGCGCGCGCGGTCGGCCAGCCCCAGCATGGCGCGCACGGCTTCGGCTGAAACCGCGCCGCCGCCATGGGCGATCGCCTGATCGAGAATGGACAGAGCATCGCGCACCGAGCCCTCGGCCGCGCGCGCGATCGCACCAAGCGCCTCCTCCTCGACCGCAATCTCCTCCTGCGCCGCAATGCGCGCGAGATGGGCGGCCATCATGCCGGACTCCACGCGGCGAAGATCGAAGCGCTGGCAGCGCGACAGGACGGTGATGGGAACCTTGCGGATCTCGGTGGTCGCGAAGATGAATTTCACATGGGGCGGCGGTTCTTCCAGCGTCTTCAGCAGGCCGTTGAAGGCCTGCGTGGACAGCATGTGAACCTCGTCGATGATGTAGACCTTGTAGCGGGCGGAAACCGGCGCATAGCGCACCTGCTCGATGATCTCCCGGATGTCGTCGATGCCGGTATGCGATGCGGCATCCATCTCGATCACATCGACATGACGGCCTTCCATGATGGCGCGGCAATGCTCGCCGGGCATTGAAAGGTCGATCGAGGGAGCGTTGATCTCCGCTGTCTTGTAGTTAAGCGCACGGGCGAGGATGCGGGCGGTGGTGGTCTTTCCCACCCCGCGCACGCCGGTCAGCATCCAGGCCTGGGCGATGCGGTTCGCGGCGAAAGCGTTGGTGAGCGTGCGCACCATCGGCTCCTGGCCGATCAGCGCGGAAAAGTCGGCCGGGCGGTATTTGCGGGCCAGGACGCGATAAGGGCCGGCCGCCTTGGTGTTGTCGGTGCTGCCGGCGTCCGCCATTGCCTGTCCGTTCGCTCCTCGCGCCCGCGACGCGCTTCGAAGTTTCGCCCATGCGCCGACCAGCCGTCAATCAACGACGACGACATGCCAGGCGAACAGGCGGGAAAGGTGGGAGGCTGGCACGATGACCCGTGCCGAGGCTCGTTGGGGCTGCTTCCTTCCGGACCTGACCCGGTTGGCGAGTGGCTCGTCCACCACCAACCTCCCGAAGAAACATATCGGCAATCGGCGCACCGAATGCAAGCTTATGGAAGACGCGAAATCGGGAAAAGCTGCGGTGCGCCCTTGCGAGCGATCAGGGCACGTTCTAGCCTTCAGACCACCGCGTCATATCAAAGGAAATGCCGATGCTGCCGGGCCTCAAGGCCGGATTCGAGCTGGACCGACGGCTCGAAAACGACAGCGAGCCCGTGATGTGGCTCGGACTGTGCGAACTCCGCGTCATGAACGAGCACCGCTGGCCGTGGCTGGTGCTGGTGCCGCAAAGGCCGGGCGTGGAGGAGATCCACGACCTCACCCCGCTCGATCAGGCGATGATCACCTTTGAAACCAATATGGTGGCGCAGGCGCTCAAGCGCGTCTCGACGTGCCAGAAGATCAATACCGGCGCGCTTGGCAACATCGTGCGCCAGCTGCATGTGCATGTGGTGGCGCGTTCCGAGGGCGATGCGGCATGGCCCGGACCTGTGTGGGGTTTCGGCCCGCGTGAGCCCTATACCCGCCGCGAGGACATGCACACGCTGGTCGAGCGCGTGCGCGCCGGTCTTTGACTTTGCAACCCTCCTCTTTTCCGCTGTTTGGCGGCTTCGCCGACGAACCGAGCGCTGCGGTCGGCTTCGCCGGAAACATGCTCGATCGACGATCGGAAAACCGCGCGGACGATTCTGCAGTCGTGGCATGGGCCGAAAGCGGAGCACGTGTGCTGCTCCTCAGCAACGGCACGGTCTGCACCCGGTCTGAAGACGGAGCGAAGAACCCCTTCTTCCCGCCGGATGAAGCCGTCGCCTTCGGTGCAAACCCGGCCGAGGCGCTTCTGCTCGGCTGGGATGCGCATGGTCCTGTTCTTGCCGCTGCGATCCTGCCCGAGCAGGCCGAGCGGGCGGATGCAGTGCCTCTGCGCGCGGCCTATGCGCAGGCGCTTTTCGCTTCCGACGCCATGGGCGCGCTGGCGCAGGGGGCGGCACTGCTTGCCTGGCACAACAGTCACGGCTTTTGTGCCCGCTGCGGTCAAGCAAGCGAGATGCGGGGCGGCGGCGTGAGGCGCGTGTGCCTCGCCTGCGCGGCAGAGCATTTCCCGCGCACCGATCCGGTCGCCATCATGCTCGCGGTGCGAGAGGAACGCTGCCTGATGGGGCGCGGGCGACACTTCGCGCCCGGCATGTTCTCATGCCTTGCCGGCTTCATCGAGCCGGGAGAAACGATCGAGAACGCGGTGCGCCGCGAGACCTTTGAGGAATCGGGCATCTGGCTCGGGCGCGTCCGCTACCATGCGAGCCAGCCCTGGCCGTTTCCCCATTCGCTGATGATCGGCTGCCTCGGCGAGGCGCTGACGGAAGAGATCGACCCCGATCGCGAGGAACTGGAAGCCTGCCGCTGGTTCGGGCGCGAGGAGGTGCGATCCATGCTCGCCGGCACCCATCCCGACGGGCTGATCGCGCCGCCGGGCGGCGCCATCGCCTCCCACCTGATCCGCTTCTGGGCGAACGGCGGCGGTTTTTAGCGGAAACTAATCCGCTACCTTCCATTCCTCGCGCGAGTCGCTGCGCGGATAAACGCCGAGGATGCGCACTTCCTTCGAGAAGAAGCGCAGCTCGTCCAGAGCAAGGGCCACGTTGGGGTCATCCGGATGGCCCTCGATGTCGGCATAAAAAAGCGTCGCCGTGAACGCCCCGAGCTGATAGCTCTCGAGCTTCGTCATGTTGACGCCGTTGGTCGCGAAGCCGCCCATCGCCTTGTAAAGGGCGGCGGGCACGTTGCGCACGCGGAAGATGAAGGTGGTCATCATCCCGGCTTCCGCCGTGGGACGCTCCACCCAGTGCTTGCTTTTCGTGAGCACCACGAAGCGGGTGACGTTCGTGTCCGTGTCCTCGACATTCTCCTCCAGGATGTCGAGCCCGTAGAGGCTTGCGGCGAGGCGCGGCGAAAGGGCTGCCATTGTCCGGTCGGCGGTCTCGCCGACGAGCTTCGCCGCCCCCGCCGTGTCGCCGGCCACCACCGCCTTCCAGCCATTCTTGCGGATATACTTGCGGCACTGCCCAAGCGCATGAATGTGGCTGTGCACGCTTTTGATCTCGCGGCGCTCGACGCCCGGCAGCACCATAAGCTGGAAGTGGATGGGCAAAAAATATTCGCCCACGATATGCAGGCGGGACTCGGGCAGGAGGTGATGGATGTCGGCCACGCGGCCCGCGATCGTGTTCTCGATCGGGATCATGGCGAGATCGGCCTTGCCCGTCTCGACCGCCACGAAAGCGTCCTCGAAAGTGGGACACGGCAGCGGCTCCATTCCGGGATAAACGTTGCGGCAGGCCGTATCGGAATTGGCGCCCGGCTCGCCCTGGAACGCGATCCGGTTGGTGTGGCTCGGCATAGGCAAAGGCTTTCGCGTGTTCCGGGTGGATCAGGACTGGAGGATCAGGCGTGCGCGTTCGAGATCGTCGGGCGTATCCACCCCGAGCGGAACGCCGCTCACCAGCGCCGCGTCGATCCGCATGCCTGCCTCGAGCGCGCGCAGCTGCTCCAGCTTCTCGCGCCGTTCGAGCGTCGATGGCGCAAGGCCGACGAAGCGCGCGAGTGCGGCGCGCCGATAGGCATAAAGTCCGACATGATGGTAGAGTGGACCGTCGCCGTGAGGAGCGGTCGCGCGGGTGAAGTAGAGCGCGCGCAGGCGCTTGGGATTGATCGGGCTGCCCACGATCTTGACCACGTTGGGATTGGTGCGCTCCTCCGGGTCGGTGATCTCCACGCCCAGCGTGCCGATATCGACGGCCGCATCGTCGAGCAGTTCCAACGCGCGGATGATCAAACTGGGATCGAGTGTCGGCAGGTCGCCCTGCACATTGACGATCCGCTCGACCTCACCGGCGGGATCAGCGCGGCTCAGCGCCTCGAAGATGCGGTCGGAACCGGATTCGTGCGTGAGCGCGGTCATCACCGCCTCGAAGCCGTGGGCCTCGACGGCATCCTTCACCTCGCCCGCGTCGGTCGCCACGACGACGCGGCCCAGCCCGCTTTCGGCCGCCCGCCGCGCCACATGCACGATCATGGGAACGCCGGCAATGTCCGCCAGCGGCTTGCCGGGGAGTCGGGTCGAGCCCATGCGGGCGGGAATCAGAACGAGAACGGTCAAGACAATCACGCGGAGAAAGCAGAAACGGAGTGCCCCAAAGTGGCAAAACGCCTCACGGAAGCGCGCCCTTATAGGTGTTGCACGGGTCATGCAAAAGACCTAGTTTCCGCACGGTTTTCCAGGGAGGCTGCCGCTTGCGCTTCGCGCACTGCTCGCGATTGCGGCGGGAGGCGCCCTGAACAAAGAGGCGCGGATGGATTCCTTCGAGATCAACAAGGTGATGGGCGCGGTGCTCGGCACCATCTTCCTGGTGTTTTCCGTGGCGTTGATCTCCGACGCGATCTTCGCGGCGCCTGTGCCCCACACTCCCGGCTACATCATCCAGGCATCCGAGGCGGAAGCGCCTGCCGCCGGCGCCGAAGCGGCGGCTCCTGTGTCGGTCGCGACACTTCTGGCGAGCGCCGATGCGGATGCGGGTGCCACCGTGTTCAAGAAATGCCAGGCCTGCCATTCCGGCGAGAAGGGCGGCCCGAACAAGGTCGGCCCCGATCTCTGGGGCGTCGTCAACCGTCCGATCGCGAGCCATGAGGGCTTCAGCTATTCCGCCGCGATGAAGGAATTCAGCGAGGGCGGCAAGAAGCTCTGGGCGTTCGAGGAGCTGAACGGCTTCATCCATGCCCCCAAGGAACATGTGAAGGGCACGGCGATGAGCTTCGCCGGCATCAAGAAGGACAATGAGCGGGCGAATCTGCTCGCCTATCTGCGCACGCTTTCGGACGATCCGGCGCCGCTGCCCACCGCCGACGCGGCGCCTGCGGCAGAGAATGCTTCCGCACCGGGCGGTGCAGCGCCTGCCCCTGAGAACGCTGCGGCACCGGCCGGGAACAACGCCCCTGCCCCAGCGGCTGATGGCGCCGCTCCGGCCGCCGCGCCTGCCGACGGGAATGCCGCTGCGCCTGCTTCAGACAATGAGGCGGCACCGGGAACAGCCGCGCCCGCTCCGTCAGCGCAAGGCGCCACTATGGCGCCTGCTGCCGAGCCTGCGACTGGAAATTCTGCTGCCCCTGCCGGGAGCAACGAAGCCGCGCCGGCTACCGCCTCGCCTGCTCCGGCGTCTCAGGGCGCCACAACAACGCCGGGGGCGGAGCCCGCGACTGATCCGGCGCAGCCGGCACAGAATTGATAACGGCGGGCGGCGCTTCCCGCGTCACTCGATCGTCATTGCCCGGAACCACGAAAAAGCCAGCTTTCGCCTGGCTTTTTTCTTGTCGGGGCTAAGTTCAAGCCAGGCGGAGGAATCAAGCATGGCGTCATGGGCAGGGAAGCGCGCGGCATGGTGTCTGGCACTGCTTGCGCTTGCCGCTCCGAGCCATGCTAGCGCCGAGGATCAATGGCGCACCTCAAACTCGCTGATGGGCGAAAGCAAATATGGCGAGACCTTCGCCCATTATGACTATGTGAACCCCGATGCGCCGAAGGGCGGCACCCTGAACGCGGTCGCGCCGGGCACGTTCGACAGCCTCAATCCGTATATCGTTCGCGGCTCTCCGGCAGCGGGGCTCGTCAGTTTCGGCGGGGGGCTGCTCTATGACACGCTCATGGAGCAGTCGATCGACGAGCCGAGCGTCAGCCATCCTTTGATCGCGGATGCCTTCAAATATCCCCCTGATTATTCCTCGGTCACCTACCGGCTCGACCCGCGTGCCCGGTGGCATGACGGCAAGCCGATCACGGTCGAGGATGTGGTCTGGTCGTTCCAGGTGCTGAAGGCCAACAGCCCGATGTACCGGCGCTACTATGAGAATGTCACGGAAGCGGTGGCGCTGAACGAGCGCGAGGTCGAGTTCCGCTTCGACCAGAAGGGCAATCGCGAATTGCCCAAGATCATCGGCGATCTCGCGGTGCTGCCCAAGCACTGGTGGGAAGGCACCGATGCGAGCGGCCGTAAGCGTGACGTGACGCAGCCGACGCTTGAAGTGCCGCTGGGTTCCGCCGCCTACCGCATCGAGAGCTTCAAGCCCGGCTCCGAGATCGTCTGGGCGCGCGTGCCGGACTACTGGGGCGCGACGCTTCCCGTGAAGATCGGCCGAGAAAATTTCGACAAGCGCCGCTACGTCTATATCCAGGACCAGAACGCGTCCTGGCAGGCCTTCACCAAGGGCGGCTATGAGGACATCAACCAGGAGATGAGCTCACGCCGCTGGGCGACCTTCTACAATTTTCCTGCCTTCAAGGCGGGCGATGTGATCCGCAAGGAGTTCAAGGCGACGTCGCGGGCGACCATGCAGGGTTTTGCCATGAATATGCGGCGGTCGCTGTTCCAGGACGCGCGCGTGCGCCAGGGCCTCACCTACGCCTTCGACTTCGAAACGATGAACCGGACGATCTTCTTCGGCTTCAACACGCGCGTCTCGAGCTATTTCGTCGGTGGTGAGCTCGCCTCCAGCGGGCTGCCGCAGGGGCGCGAGCTCGAGATCCTGTCGGAGTACAAGGACAAGCTGCCTCCCGATCTTTTCACGAAGGAATACAAGCTGCCCGTCTACGACACGCCGCAGGCGGAGCGGACGCATCTGCGCGAGGTGATCCGCCTCTTCGGGGAGGCTGGCTGGACCATCAAGGCCGGCAAGATGACGAATGTCAAAACAGGCGAGGTCTTCAAGATCGAGATCCTGGGCAACAACGACACGGACGAGGTGATCTCCGCCCCTTACATCGCGATGCTGCGGAAGGTGGGCATCGAGGCGCGGCTGCGGATCATCGATCCGAGCCAGTATGTGAACCGGGTCAACAATTTCGATTTCGACATGCTGACCACCGTGCTCCAGCAATCGGATTCGCCCGGCAACGAGCAGCGCGATTTCTGGTCGAGCACGGCGGCCGACATGCCAGGAGCACGCAACCTTTCAGGCATCAAGAACCCGGTCGTTGATGCGCTGATCGACAAGGTGATCTTCGCCACCGATCGCGACGAGCTGCTCGCCGCGACCCATGCGCTCGACCGCGTGCTGCTGTGGAATTTCTACGTTGTGCCGCAATATACAAGGCCGGTGGTATGGCTCGCCTACTGGAACAAGTTCGGCATTCCCGCGCGCCAGCCGGACTATCTCGGGCCTGACACGGATTCCTGGTGGATCGACTCGGAAAAGGAAAAGGCGCTTGCGGCGAAATATCGGTGGGCGAATTGAGGGCAGCCTTTCCGCTCCACCGCCGCCGCTTCCTGGCGCTGGGCGGAGCCGCGCTTGGCGCCCCCTTCCTGCCCGACACGGCGGATGCCGGGGTCGCCACCGAGGTGCCGCTGCACGGTTTGTCGGCGTTCGGCGACCTCAGATACAAGCCGGACTTCGTCCAGTTCGACTATGCCTCGCCCGACGCGCCCAAGGGCGGCACCTTCAACTTCTCGCCGCCCTACTGGACCTTCAACCAGTCGGTGCTCACCTTCAACACGCTGAACTCCTTTGCGCTGAAGGGCGAGGCGCCGCCGCGCATGGAGATGTGCTTCGACAGCCTGATGACCGCGGCGCTGGACGAGCCGGATTCCATCTACGGGCTGGTGGCGGAAAGCGTCACCGTGTCGGCCGACCGCAACACGTTCACGTTTCGCATCCGTCCCGAGGCGCGCTTTCATGACGGCTCGCCGCTGACTGCGGGCGATGTGGCCTTCTCCTATCGCCTGCTGAAGGAGAAGGGACATCCCGACTTTCTTCTGCCGCTCGTCAACATGCGGGCGGCGGAAGCCGATGGCGAGCGCTTCCGCCTGGTGCTAGACGGCAAGCAGAGCACGCGGCTGATCCTGACGCTCGCGATCTTTCCCATCTTCTCGCAGGCGGATGTAGAGGCGAACGGCTTCGAGCGCGCAGCGATGTCGCCCTTGCTGGGCTCAGGCCCCTACAAGGTCGGCCGTGCGAACGCTGGCCAGTCGATCGAATATGAGCGGGTCGCCGATTATTGGGGCCGCGATCTGCCCGTGAACCGTGGCCTTTATCACTTCAACCGGTTGCGGATCGAGTTCTTCGGTGATCGGCAGGCGGGTTTCGAAGCCTTCAAGAAGGGTGACATCCGCTACCGGCAGGAGGCCACCGCCCGCATCTGGGCGACCGGCTACGACTTTCCTGCTGCGCGCGAGAACTGGGTGATCAAGCGCGAATTCCCCGGCGATGTGCGCCCGCTTCTGTATGGCTGGGCGCTGAACCAGCGGCGGGAACGCTTCCGCGATCCACGCGTGCGCCGCGCGGTTGCGTTCTGCTTCGATTTCGAATGGGCCAACCGCAACCTGTTCCACGACTCCTACGAGCGCTCTCACTCCATGTTCGAGTGCTCGCCTTATCGCGCCGAAGGGCTCCCCTCGCCCGCAGAGCTGGCATTGCTTGAGCCCCTGCGGGGCATGATCCCGGAGGAGGCATTCGGCGAAGCGTTGCTCCAGCCCGCGTCCAACGGCATGGGCCGAGACCGCAAACTGCTCGGCGCCGCATCGAAGCTGCTCGCCGAGGCAGGCTGGACGCGTGAGGGCGCGTTTGTTCGCAAGGACGGACAGACATTGGCGCTCGAAATCCTGGTCGAGGACGACAGCCTGGTGCGCATCGCCACGCCGTTCGTGGAAAACCTGCGGGCGGTAGGCATCGATGCCACCATCCGCATGGTTGATTCCACGCAATACGAGTCGCGGCAGTCGGATTTCGACTTCGACCTGGTCAGCTTCGCCTTGTCCTTCACCGCCTCCCCCACGCGCGACGAACTTCTGGGCGTGTTCCACTCAGATGCCGCGACGCGCAGCGGATCGCGCAACCTGCCTGGAACGGTGGACAAAGGCGTGGATGCGCTGGTTGATGCCGTCGGGCGTGCCGAAAATCGTGACGACCTCACCACGGCCATGCGCGCACTGGATCGGGTCTTGCGCGCGCGGATGGACTGGATACCCAATTGGTTTGCCGCGAATCACCGGGCGGCGTTCTGGGACACCTTCGGCTTCAAGGAGCCCAAGCCGGATTACGGGTTTCCGGTCGAAGCGCTGTGGTGGTGGGACGAGGCAAAGGCTGAAGCGATTGGTATCCGGTAACTCCGCCACGCGGAACAAGCGCTGATGGGCGCCTATCTTCTTCGGCGCATTCTGCTCATGATCCCGACCATCCTGGGCATCATGGCGATCTCCTTCCTTGTGGTGCAGTTTGCGCCCGGCGGCCCTGTGGAGCAGGTAATCGCGCGCCTCCAGGGCCAGACAGGCGGGGGATCGGACGGGCTCGGCGGCGGTGGCGCGGATGCCGGCAATGCATCGATGGACGTGGGCGGGGAAAGCGCGCGCTATCGCGGCGCGCAGGGGCTCGATCCCGAATTCATCGCCAGCCTCGAAAAGCAGTTCGGCTTCGACCGCCCACCGCTGGAACGCTTCGGCAAGATGCTGTGGGACTATCTCCGCTTCGATTTCGGCGACAGCTATTTCCGCGACATTCCCGTTATCCAGCTGATCATTGAGAAAATGCCGGTGTCGATCTCACTCGGCATCTGGATCACGCTGATCTCCTATTTGATCTCCATTCCGCTCGGCATCCGCAAGGCGGTGCATGACGGCTCCAGCTTCGACATCTGGACAAGCGGGATCGTGATCGTGGGCTATGCGATTCCCGGCTTCCTGTTTGCAATCCTGCTGATGGTGCTCTTTGCCGGCGGCTCCTTCTTCGACTGGTTCCCGCTTCGCGGGCTCACCTCGGAGAACTGGGACCAGCTTTCATGGCCGATGAAGATCGTCGATTACTTCTGGCACCTGACGCTGCCGCTGACGGCCATGGTGCTGTCCGCGTTCGCCACGACCACGCTGCTCACCAAGAATTCGTTCCTGGAGGAAATCCGCAAGCAATATGTGGTGACCGCGCGCGCCAAGGGGTTGAGCGAGCATCAGGTGCTTTACAAACACGTCTTCCGCAACGCGATGCTGATCGTGATCGCAGGCTTTCCCGGCGCTTTCATCTCGGCCTTCTTCACCGGCTCGCTTTTGATCGAGAACATCTTCTCGCTCGATGGCTTAGGCCTGCTCGGCTACCGCTCGGTGCTCGACCGCGATTATCCGGTAGTCTTCGCCACCCTCTACATCTTCTCGCTGACCGGACTTTTCGTGGCGCTTGTGTCTGACCTGACTTACACCTGGATCGATCCGCGCATCGATTTCGAGAAGCGCGATGTCTGAGATCGAGCTGAAGGCCGAGGTGGAACGGGTCCGCGAGCGAACGGGGCGACCCTGGGTTTCGCCGCTCAACAAGCGCCGCTGGCAGACCTTCAAGGCCAATCGGCGAGGCTACTGGTCGCTCTGGATCTTCGCCGCGCTTTTCGTGGTGACATCCTGCGCGGAGCTGATCGCCAATGACCGGCCGATCCTCGGAATGTACAAGGGCGAATTGATCGTGCCCGTGCTGGTCGATTACCCGGAGGAAAAATTCGGAGGCTTCTATGCCGTCACCGACTATCGCGATCCGGTGATCTCAGATGAGATCGAGGCGAATGGCTGGCTCGTTTGGCCGCCGATCCGCTATTCCTATCGCACGGCCAATAATGAGATCCCCGAAGCGGCGCCCGCCAAGCCCTCCTGGCTTTATTCAAAGGAGGAGCGCTGCGCGCGCTACCCTCTGGGCGCGGAGGATCCTAACTGCCGGGTCGGCAACTGGAATTGGCTCGGCACCGATGACGGCGCGCGAGACGTGCTGGCACGCGTGATCTACGGCTTCCGCATCTCGGTCCTGTTCGGCCTCCTGCTCACGCTCGCTTCCGCCGTGATCGGCGTGTCATCGGGTGCCGTGCAGGGCTATTATGGCGGCTGGATCGACATCGTCTTCCAGCGCTTCATCGAGATCTGGTCGGCGATCCCCACGCTTTATCTGCTGATGATCGTCTCGGCGGTTCTGCCGCCAGGCTTCTTCATCCTGCTCTTCCTCCTGATGCTGTTCTCCTGGGTGGCCTTTGTCGGCGTGGTCCGCGCAGAGTTCCTGCGCGCGCGCAACTTCGAGTATGTAAACGCCGCGCGAGCATTAGGCGTGCCGAACCGCACCATCATGCTGCGTCATCTCGTGCCCAATGCGATGGTGGCCACGCTGACCTTCCTGCCGTTCATCCTCAACGGCTCGATCACCACGCTGACCTCGCTCGATTTCTTGGGCTTCGGCCTGCCTCCCGGCTCGGCCTCGCTTGGAGAGCTTCTCAAGCAGGGGCAGCGCAACCTGAATGCGCCCTGGCTGGGCTTCTCGGGCTTCGCGGTGATCTCGTTGATGCTCTCGCTGCTGATCTTCATCGGCGAAGCGACGCGAGACGCCTTTGATCCGCGCAAGACGTTCCGATGAGGGTGCCATTGTGATAAGGGGTGCCTCCCTGTCTGCTCAGGAGGCTCGCATGGGATTGAACATCAAGAACGACCGAGTGGAGAGACTGGCGCGCGAGGTTTCGTCTCATACGGGCGAGAGCATGACTTCAGCTGTCTTGATAGCCTTGGAGGAGCGACTTGCACGGCTGAAGCGGGATGCAGAGGTGGCGGAACGAAAGCGCTGTCTGAAAGAAATCCTCGACGCGCTTCCGCCTGCGCCACCGGGTGTCACAAGCGACCATTCCGAACTCTATGATGAATGGGGCTTACCGAAGTGATCGTGGATGCTTCTGCGGTACTGGCAATCTTGTTGCGTGAAGACGAGGAGCAGGTTTTCAGCGACTTTCTCATGGAGCATAGAGGGCGTACGGCCATTTCTCCGGTCAACTATGTCGAGGTCGGGCTTCGGGTGGATCGCCCTGACATGGCGACACACTCGGAAAAGGTCGACCGTGTGCTGGAGCAGCTCAACGTCACCATCGCTTCGCTTGGACCGGAGGAAGCGCGCCTAGCGCGCGAAGCCTATCGCAAGTTCGGCAAGGGCAATCATCCCGCTAGGCTCAATCTGGGCGACTGCTTCGCTTATGCATTGTCCAAGGCACGTGGCGGGCCGCTTCTCTTCAAAGGGAACGACTTCTCCCAGACCGATGTCGAGCCGGCGCTTTGAGCGAGCCGCTGCTTTCCGTTCGCGACCTGTCTGTGGCCTTCGGCGCTCGCGCTCCGGCCGTTGATCGCGTGTCCTTCAACATCGCGAAGGGCGAAACGCTGGCGCTGGTGGGCGAGTCCGGTTCGGGAAAGTCCGTGTCCGCGCTTTCCATCCTCAAACTCCTGCCCACGCCGCCTGCCACCTATCCGTCCGGGCAGATCCTGTTCGGCGGGCGGGATCTGCTGACGCTCGGCGAGAAGGAGTTGCGGCGCGTGCGCGGCAACAAGATCGCCATGATCTTCCAGGAGCCGATGACCTCGCTCAACCCGCTCCACACAATCGAGCGGCAGGTCAGCGAGGTGTTGAAGCTGCATCGGGGCATGGGTGACCGGCAAGCGCGCGAGCGCACGCTGGAACTGCTCAATGAAGTCGGCATCCGCGAGCCGGAGAAGCGGCTCGGCGCTTACCCCCATCAGCTTTCGGGCGGGCAGCGCCAGCGCGTAATGATCGCCATGGCGCTCGCCAACGAGCCGGAACTGCTCGTGGCCGATGAACCGACCACCGCGCTCGACGTGACCGTGCAGGCGCAAATCCTCAAGCTCCTCGCGGAGCTTAAGGCGCGCAAAGGCATGTCGATGCTGTTCATCACCCATGATCTGGGTATCGTGCGCCGCATCAGCGACCGCGTCTGCGTCATGACCGGCGGCAGGATCGTCGAGGAAGGACCGACGGCGCGCATCTTCGCTGAGCCCCAGCACGATTACACGCGCAGGCTGCTCGCAGCCGAGCCGAAAGGCAAACCGCCGCCTGTTCGCACGGACGCCAGCCCCGTGATGGCCGGGCACGACATCAAGGTGTGGTTCCCGATCCGGCAGGGCTTCTTCCGCAAGACCGTGGACCATGTGAAGGCGGTGGACGGCATCTCGATCGAGCTGCGCGCGGGCCAAACCGTGGGCGTCGTGGGCGAATCCGGCTCGGGCAAGACGACGCTGGGCCTGGCGCTCTGCCGCATGATCTCGTCCAAGGGCGAGATACGCTTCAACGACCGAAACATCGACAAGCTGTCCTTCGAGGAGATGCGGCCGTTCCGCAGCGATCTCCAAATCGTGTTCCAGGACCCGTTCGGCTCGCTCAGCCCACGCATGTCGGTCGGCGAGATCATCGAGGAAGGCCTCAAGATCCACGCGCCGAAACTTTCCGCGAACGGACGCGATGACCGCGTGGTGGACGTGCTGCGCGAGGTCGGGCTCGATCCGGAAACGCGCCATCGTTATCCGCACGAGTTTTCCGGCGGCCAGCGCCAGCGCATCGCGATCGCGCGCGCGATGGTGCTCAACCCGCGTTTCGTCATGCTGGACGAGCCGACCTCGGCCCTCGACATGAGCGTGCAGGCGCAGGTGGTCGATCTCCTGCGCGGCCTTCAGGCCAAGCACGACCTGGCCTATCTTTTCATCTCACACGATCTCAAGGTGGTGCGCGCGCTCGCCAATCATGTGATCGTCATGCGCAATGGCCGCATCGTGGAGGAAGGGCCTGCCGCCGAGATTTTCGAGCATCCGCGCGACCCTTACACAAAGGCCTTGATGGCGGCGGCCTTCCGCATCGAAACGGCGCCTGTGGGTGCGGTGGCCGAATAAGGAGTTCTCCCCATGACGGAAGCCTCGCGCGTTCTTCTTTCCGTTTCGGGCTTCAGCCCGCGCCGCTGGCATGAACTGCTCGGCGCCCGGCGCAAGGTGGTGACGGAGCCGGACGGCCCAGCCGATCCATCGGTCACTTATGCCGTGGTGTGGCGCCACCGGCATGGCATCCTCAAGGACCTGCCCAACCTGCGCGGCATCTTCTCGATCGGCGCGGGCGTCGATCACATCATGGCCGATCCCGACCTGCCGAATGTACCTGTTGTGCGCGTGGTGGATCCGAACCTCACGCAGCATATGGTGGAATATGTGGTCTGGCGGGTGCTCGACCATCATCGTCAGGGCATGCTCTACCGTGCGCAGCAGGGGCGGAAAGTCTGGCACGAGCCGTCGCAGCGCACCGCCGCCGACGTTTCGGTCGGCATCATGGGGCTGGGTCAGCTCGGCCGCGCCGCGGCTGACGCGCTGCGGACGCTCGGCTTTTCAGTGAATGGCTGGAGCCGGTCGCCGCGCGATGTTGCGGGCGTTTCCTGCTATGCGGGCGAAGCGGGGCTGGTGCCGTTCCTCAATGCGACGGATATCCTCGTCGTGCTTCTGCCGCTGACCAAGGACACGCGGGGGCTGATCGACTACCGTCTGCTGAAGGAGCTGCGGCGGCGCAATGCGCTGGGCGGCGCAGTGCTGATCAATGCCGGGCGCGGCCAGCTTCAACGCGACGCAGACATCCTGCGCGCGCTGGAAGACAACACGCTGAAGGAGGCGAGCCTCGACGTGTTCGAGGAAGAGCCCCTGTCCACGGACAGTCCGCTCTGGAACCATCCGCGCCTGTTCATCACGCCGCATGTGGCGGCGACGTCCGATCCCGGCCACCTCGCCGGCCCAATGCTGGATGGCATGGACATGATGGATCGAGGCGAGATGCCGCCGCATGTGGTGGACCGCGCCGCCGGCTATTGAGCGCCGCTGTCAGGGACGGCGATAAGCGGTGGGTTCGCCGTAGAGGTAGCCGATGCGCGACACGGCATCCGCCAGTGGTTCGAGCGACACGTCCATCGTGTGGCCGTTGGCGTGGATCAGCGTTGCCTCATCCACCATGATGCCGACATGGCCGCGCCAGAAGACCAGATCGCCCCGACGCAGCGGCGTTTGATCGGGATCGATCACGGCGCCGATCAATGTGGCCTGGAGGTCGGTGTCGCGCGGCACATGCTTACCCGCCATCCGGAGCGAAAGCTGCACCAGCCCCGAACAGTCGATGCCGAACCCGCTTACGCCGCCCCACAGATAGGGCGTGCGGGAGAGTGCTTCCGCGATCGACACGAAGTCGGGCACGACCTCATCAATCGGGTGCAGGTGGTTTGCAACGATCCAGCCGCCGCAGACCACGCGGCCGTAGCGGAGCCCTGGCGTCTCGGTCCATTCGCCGATCGTCAGCGCAGCGCCCAATGAATGCTCGCCGGTGCGCGGGCTCTTCATGTCGGGCGCGGGGTAAAGAAAGGTGCGCGGGGCGTGAACCCGATGGGTCGGCGCAGGCGCGACCGGCGCGAGCGCGGAGACGTCGAGGTAGCCGACATAGCTGTCTTCTTCCGCCTGCACCCAGGCCCAGCCATTGCTCCTATCGAAGACGCGCAGAGCCGCGCCGCATAGAAGCTGGGTGTCCAGCCCGGCATCGGCATGAGGCGCGCGTTTGAGGTCGGCGACGCTCACGCCGATCCGCGCCTCCACGCCTTCCACGAAGCGCTCGGCGGAGACCGCTCCTTCCAGTCTCCGGTCGGCGAGGTCCGGGCGGAAGGCGTGGAGGCGTGGGTCGTGATGGGTCATGGGCGGATCAATCACGGGAACTGCCCATCGGAATGCCAGCGTGGCAGCTCAGCGGCGCGCGCGATGATAGCATCGCCGAAGCGCTCCACAAAGAGCGCGCCGTCCACCGTTCGCCGCACGAGCACATTGCGCCGATCGGCCTCGTCCCGGCGGCGGGTGAGCAGGCCGAGGCCCCCCATATGATCTAGCGCGCGCGTGATCACCGGCTTGGTGACGTTGAGCCGCGCGGCAAGGCCACGCACAGTATGCGGCGGCGGATCGAGATAAACGGAAAGAAGGATCGCGGCCTGGCGCATGCTGAGATCAGGCATGTCCGCGCGCACTTCCGTGAGCGCGACCTGCTGCCAAAGGCGCAAAGCCTGGGCGGGGCGAAGGGCGACCGTCATGATCGCGGATGATGAAGCAAAACCGTTTCGGTTCGGTTGAACTCCGGCAAAGGCGCCGGACCAAGGGATCGGGGCTCGACTTTACCCCTTCCATCCCGCAGATGCTGGGCCATGATCCCTGCCGCCATTTCAGCCGCGCTTCGCGACCTGCTGCGTCCCGAAACCCGGATCGTCCTCGGCAAGACGCTCGGGGTGACCATCCTGATCCTGATCGCCGGCTGGTTCGGCCTCAAGGAACTATTCGACACACTCGCAATGCCCTGGGTGGATCGCGGTGTGAACAGCCTGCCGGAATGGGCGAGCTTTCTCGAGCCTCTTGCCGCAGTGCTGGTCGGCTTGGTTCTGGCGATCGGGGTGGCGCTGCTGCTCGCGCCGGTGACGGCGCTTGTGGCAGGACTTTTCTTAGACGATATCGCTGAAGTCATCGAAAAAAGCGACTATCCCGCCGATCCGCCCGGCCGCGCCTTGCCGACGCTCACCTCGCTTGTGCTCGCGATCAAGTTCCTCGGCGTGGTGATCCTCGGCAACCTACTGGCGCTGCTTCTGCTGCTCGTGCCGGGCGTGAACATCGTGGCGTTTATTCTCGTGAACGGCTATCTGCTCGGCCGCGAGTTCTTCGAGTTCGCAGCCATGCGCTTCCGTTCGGAGGCGGATGCCAAGGCGCTGCGGCGGCGCCATGCTGGCACCGTGTTCCTGGCGGGACTCGCGATCGCCGCCTGGCTGGCGGTACCCATCCTCAATCTGACTGCGCCGCTTTTCGCAGCAGCGCTGATGGTGCATCTCCACAAGGCGCTGTCGCGGCGAGGGTAGCCTCGCCGATGCGGGGAGTTCAGGCCGCTGCGGCCTGCATCTTGATCTCCTGGATCACCTCGAAGCCTTCAAATTCGGGATGGCCGATATAAGTGGGCGCGCGGCCGCTGGTCTTCGGCCGGGAATGCGAGGCGCGGAACGCATCGGAGCGCGTCCAGGCCTCGAAGTCCTCCTTGCTGCGCCAGACCGTGTGCGAGGCGTAGAGCACGTGATCCTCCTTCACGGGGCCGCGCAGCATGTGGAATTCCAC
Source organism: uncultured Mesorhizobium sp. (assembly GCA_963522145.1). Taxonomy (GTDB): domain Bacteria; phylum Pseudomonadota; class Alphaproteobacteria; order Rhizobiales; family Rhizobiaceae; genus Mesorhizobium_B. Next base: position 58,923 of record CAUQXI010000017.1, read on the forward strand.
GAAGCCGGGAACCTGGTCGAGGCGGCTCTCGCGGGTGAGCCAGATTTCCTCGAAGGCCTCAGTCGTATCCTTGCCGACCTTGAAGCGGTTCATGGCGATGAACATGGCGTTCTCCTTTGCTGCGAATGCTGCGATGTGTTTCCGCTTCCTAGCTCGCCCTATAGCGGTTCACCAGAACCTGTTCGATCGCGCGGATCGCGTGGGCCTCGCCCCCGGTCGGACATGACGGCTTATCGGCAGGACACCACCCGAAAACATCGAAATGGGCATGGGATCGCGCCCGCTCCACGAAGCGGTCGAGAAAGAGGGCGGCCGTGATCGAGCCGGCGAAGCCGTCCGTCGTGACGTTGTTGAGATCGGCGATCTTGGAGGAAAGCTTCGCCGCGTAAGGCTTCCAGAGTGGCATGCGCCAGATCGGGTCTTGCACCGCCCGTCCCGCTTCCAGCAGCGCGTCGGCCAAACCGCCGTCATGGGTGAAGAGCGGCGCCAGATCAGGCCCGAGCGCCACACGTGCTGCGCCGGTCAGAGTTGCCATGTCGATCAGGATTTCCGGCGCTTCCTCGTCGGCAAGCGCCAGCGCGTCGGCCAGCACGAGGCGGCCTTCCGCATCCGTGTTGCCGATCTCAATCGTGAGGCCCTTTCGGCTTTGCAGCACGTCGCCGGGACGGAAGCTGTTGCCGGCGATGGCATTCTCAACCGCAGGAATGAGCACGCGCAGGCGGATGGGAAGCCGTGCCGCCATGATCATGGAGGCAAGCCCCAGCACATTGGCCGCTCCTCCCATGTCCTTCTTCATCAGCAGCATGCTGCTCGATGGCTTGATGTCGAGCCCGCCCGTGTCGAAGCAGACGCCCTTGCCCACAAGAGTCACCTTCGGAGCGTCCTCCCTTCCCCAGCGCAGGTCGATCAGGCGAGGCTCGGTCGTGGAGGCGCGGCCTACCGCGTGAATCATGGGCAAGTTCTCGGCCAGAAGTGCATCGCCAACGATGGCGGAAACTTCCGCGCCATGGGCCGCGCCGAGACGGCGCACCGCCTCTTCCAGATGATCCGGGCCCATGTCGGCGGTGGGCGTGTTGATGAGGTCGCGGGCGAGGCAAACTCCGTTTGCGATGCGCTGGACGCGGCAAACGTCGACGCCGGCCGGCGCTTCAAACGTGAGGTCGCGGCCGGGCTTCTTGTTGTAGCGCGTGAAAGCATAGCCGCCGAGCGCGACCGCGAGCATGTCGAGCGCCGCATCGCCTTTGTTGTTGGCGAACCGCCAGCGCCCGGCGGGCAGGCTGCGGCCGAGCGACCCGGCGCCGAGCGGAGCCGAGTCCTCGCCCTGCTCGCCCAAGCCGAACAGCGCGCCGCAGATGGCGCCGTCGGCGTCGGGCAGAACAAGCAGGCGGCCGGCCTCGCCGTTGAACGCGTTGCCAGCCGCCCAGATCCTCGCATGAGGCGGCAGATCGGCAGCGGAAAGTTCGTCCTCGAACAGGAACCAGATCGGCAGCGCCTGATCGGCGTGATCATCAACGAGATGCACGGGCATCGATACGGCTCCTGTTTCGGCTTCCGCGGTGCTTAGCCGAGCCACGCTCCTTCGGCCAGCCGGTGGACATCGCCCGCCGCCGGAGAAGGAGTTCCAGCTTAACTTTCCATTAGGGTTAACGGAATATTGCTCGGCTCATGGGCGCTCCGGTGTCGGGCAGCCCGCAACGCGCCGGAGGGCTCGAAGCGCCATGTCATCTTCCCCTGACCGCAACCTCGCCGCTTCCGCATCGACGCGCATCATGCGCTGGCGCACGGGCTCGGCCCTGCTTGCATTGATGCTGCTTTCAGGCTGCGCCAGCAAGCCATTCACCACCGGTTCGATCGGGAAGGACGGAGCGATGACGCATATGTCGTCCGCCCAGCTCTCGTCGGCAACGGGATCGCTCGGTCAGGCCTATTCGAAAAACCCGAAAGACCGCGCGACTGCCCTGCGCTATGCCAGCATGCTCCAGATGGAAGGCAAGACGGACCAGTCGCTCGCGGTGATGCGCAAGGCGGCGATCGACTTTCCCAAGGATCGCGACGTGCTCGCGGCCTATGGCAAGGCGCTTGCCGCCGCAGGCCAGCTCGAGCCGGCGCTGGACGCCGTCCGCCGCGCCCAGACGCCGGAATATCCGGACTGGAAGCTGTTTTCGGCCGAGGGCGCCATTCTGGACCAGCTCGGACGCTCGAAGGAAGCGCGCGACCTTTACCGCAAGGCGCTCGACATCAAGCCGAACGAGCCTTCGGTGATGTCCAATCTCGGCATGTCCTATGTGCTTGAAGGCGATCTACGCACAGCGGAGCAATATCTCAGGCCGGCGGCTCAGGCGCCTGGCGCCGACAGCCGGGTGCGCCAGAACCTGGCACTGGTGGTCGGGCTCCAGGGCCGCTTCGAGGAGGCCGAGAAGATCGCGCGCGGTGAACTTTCCTCCGATCAGGCGGAGGCCAACGTCGCCTATCTCCGCTCGATGCTTGCCCAGCAGAATGCCTGGAAGGACATCGAGAAGGAAGACAAGCCGCAGAAGCAGGCCAACGCCACCAACTGAACGGCGCGAACTCTCAGCTTCCTGCTCTTAGATCAGGCCTGCCTCGAACTTTGTCGGGCAGGCCTTTTTCATGAGAATGCGAGCATCTGTGCGAGGCAGGAAACACGCCTGCGGCGCGTCCCGACGGCCGCCGTCGCCCACGCCGCTATTTGGTGTTCTCGTCCGCCTGCTTGCCGAAAATGCCCTGCTCGCTGATCTGGATGCCGGCGGGGCCGAGAATCACGGCGAACAGCACGGGCAGGAAGAACAGGATCATCGGCACGGTGAGCTTGGGAGGGAGTGCGGCAGCCTTCTTCTCGGCCGCATTCATGCGCATGTCGCGGCTTTCGGCGGCAAGCACGCGAAGCGCATGGCTGACCGGCGTACCGTAGCGCTCGGCCTGAATCAGCGCCTGAGCAACGCTGCGGACGGATTCGAGCCCCGTGCGCAGGGCGAGGTTCTCATAAGCCTGCTTGCGCTCCTGGAGGAAGGAGAGTTCGGCATTGGTCAGCACGAACTCCTCGGCAAGATCGACGGACTGCGCGCCGATTTCCTCAGCCACCTTGCGGAAGGCGGCCTCTACCGACATGCCCGATTCCACGCAGATCAGCATGAGGTCAAGCGCGTCCGGCCAAGCCTTCTGGATCGACGTCTTGCGCTTGGATGCGCGGTTCGAAACATAAAGCACGGGCAGGTAGAAGCCGGCATAGGCCGCCACCATGCAGATGAACATCTTGATGAAGAAGGGCTGGTCGGGCAGCCGATCGAGCACGAACACGTAGATCGCGGCCAGCGCGAGCCCGACAAAGGGAAGCACGAGCCGCAGGAAGAGGAAGCGCGTCAGCGGGTTCTGGCCGCGGAAACCCGCCATGCGCAGCTTGGCCATCGTGTTCTCGTCGGCCAGCGCGTTGCGCAGGTCGAACTTTTCCACGATCGAGGCCATGCCGCGCGATTCCTGCTCGCGCAGTCCCTTGCGCTTGCTGGACTCCACCGCGAGCCGCGCACGCTGCTTCGCCCGAAGCTCCTCACGCTCCAAGGCCACCGATTTCATGCGCAGCTTGAGCGGATTGGCGGTGAAGGCGGGAAGTGCTGTGAAGATCGTGGCGAAGACCGCGATCGCCACGAGAAGGGCGATCAGGAAGGACGGATCGAAGACGGAGCGCGCGACGGTATCGACCATGGGGTCAGACCTCGAAATTCATCATCTGCTTCATGACGAAGATGCCGATCGACATCCACACTCCGGCACAGGCCAGAACCAGATGGCCGGTGCTCGTGGTGAAAAGCGGCATGATGTAGTTGGGGCTCGTCAGGTAAACGAGAAACGCCACGATGAATGGCAGCGCGCCGATGATCGCGGCGGACGCCTTGGCTTCCATGGAAAGCGCCTGCACCTTGGCCTTCATCTTCTTGCGGTCACGCAGCACGCGCGACAGGTTGCCGATCGCTTCCGACAGGTTTCCGCCTGCCTGTGACTGGATCTGGATCACGATGCCGAAAAAGCCCGCTTCCGGGCACGGCATGGTTTCAGGCATCCGCATGCAGGCCTCGGGAATGGAAAGGCCGATCTGCTGGGACTCCACAATGCGGCGGAACTCGGTGCGGACCGGCTCAGCCGATTCGCTCGCGATGAGGCGGATCGAGTCGTTGAGCGGCAGGCCGGATTTCACCGCGCGCACGATCACATCGAGGGCGTTCGGAAACTCGTTCAGGAACGCCTTCACGCGGCGCCCGCGGCGGAACGCCACGAACCAGCGGGGCAGGCCGAGCGTGCCGGCGAGAAGCGCGCCGGGCAGCGCCCAGAACGGTGCGCCGCCCACAAAGGCAATCGCCGTGATGACGAGGCCGCAGATCACGGAGTAGACATAGAAGCGCTCCAGCGAGACCTTCATGCCGGCCTGCTTGATCTGGATGCGCAGCGGCGGCTTCTTCGTGACCCGATCGCGCGATTTCTGCTTGTCGTTGAGCTCCTTGAGCGAGTCCTGGATCGACTTGCGCCGCTTGGTCTGCTCGGCCACGCGGTCGCGGCTCGCCTTCTGGGCGGTGCGGTCGGTATCGACCTGCTTCACCGACTCCAGGCGCTTGCCGACATTCTTTTCCGTCTGGATGCGGTTGAATAGAAAGGCATAGGCCACCCCGCCCGCGCTCAGGCCGGCGAGGATCACGAACAGGATTGTGTTGTCGAACCCAAGCATGATGTGCCTTTCCGGGCGAAACGCGGGTTTCCGCTAGTCGTCCCGCTTCTCCATGGATTCGAGTGCGGCGGCCAGCCGAGCCTCTTCGCCGAAATAGCGGGCGCGATCCCAGAAATGCGGGCGACCGATGCCGGTGGAGGCATGGGAGCCGACAAGCCGGCCGTTCTGGTCCTCGCCCTTGATGTTGTAGAGGATCAGGTCCTGCGTGATGATCACATCGCCTTCCATGCCGATCACCTCCGTGATGTGGGTGATGCGGCGGGAGCCGTCGCGCAGGCGGGCCGCCTGGATGATCACGTCGACCGAGCCCACGATGATCTCGCGCACCGTCTTCTGCGGCAGGGAGAAGCCGCCCATCGCGATCATCGATTCCATGCGGTTAAGGCATTCGCGCGGACTGTTGGAGTGGATCGTGCCCATCGAGCCGTCGTGGCCGGTGTTCATGGCCGAGAGCAGGTCGAACACTTCGGGGCCGCGTACCTCGCCCACGATGATGCGCTCAGGCCGCATGCGAAGGCAGTTCTTGACGAGATCGCGCATCGTCACCTGCCCCTCGCCCTCGAGATTGGGCGGGCGCGTTTCGAGGCGCACTACATGGGGCTGCTGGAGCTGAAGCTCGGCAGAGTCCTCGCAGGTGATGATGCGCTCGTCGCGGTCGACGTAGTTCGTGAGGCAGTTGAGCAGAGTGGTCTTACCCGAGCCCGTGCCGCCCGAAATGATGACGTTGCAGCGCACGCGGCCGATGATCTTCAGAATTTCTGCGCCGGGCGGCGAGATTGCGCCGAACTTGACCAACTGGTCGAGCGTCAGCTTGTCCTTCTTGAACTTGCGGATGGTGAGCGCGGTGCCGTCGATGGCGAGCGGCGGCGCGATCACGTTGACGCGGGAGCCGTCGGGCAGGCGCGCGTCGCAGATCGGCGAGGATTCATCGACGCGCCGGCCCACCTGGCTGACGATGCGCTGGCAGACATTGAGCAGTTGCTGGTTGTCGCGGAAGCGGATCGGCGTCATCTCCGTGCGGCCGTTCACTTCGATGAAGATCCGGGCCGCGCCGTTGACCATGATGTCGGAGATGTCGTCGCGCGCCAGAAGCGGCTCGAGCGGGCCATAGCCCAGAACATCGTTGCAGATGTCCTCAAGCAGTTCTTCCTGCTCGGAGATCGACATCGCGAAATTCTTGATCGCGATGATGTCGTTGACGATGTCGCGGATTTCCTCGCGCGCGCCCTCGGGATCGAGCTTGGAAAGCTGGCTCAGATCGATCGTGTCGATGAGGGCGGAGAAGACCTGGCTCTTGGTGTCGTAGTAGCCTTCCGAACGCTCGCGCACGGGGCGGGGTGCAGGCGCCAGCGGAGGCGGCGCTTCCACGACCGTGCGTCGGGTTGCGGCCTCGGCAGGACGAGGAGGAGCGACAGCAGGCGCATCACCGCCGCCGCGTGAGGCGGGTGGAGCCGCTGCCGGCCGGAAGTCGGGTGTGCTTCCCCTCGGTTCCTCGCTGCCTCTTCTGCCGAACATGATGCTGTCCTAGTTTCCAATGCCCGGCGGGCGCGTTCGCGCCTCGCTTCTGCCCCTCACGCGAACAAGCCGCGCGGTGCCGTCTACTTCTTCTTGAGCCTGCCGAGCAGGCTCGACAGACCCTTGTGCTTGCGCGGCTTCACTTCGGCGCGACCGGTCAGCACGTGGGCCATCTGGCTCACCATGGCCGTAATAGGACTCTTGTTGTCCATCTCGCCCAGCATCCGGCCATTATTGGCGGCATTGCCGAAAAGCTGCGGCTCGAACGGGATCACGGCGAGCGCCTCCAGGCCGAGCGGCTCCACGAAATCGGCCGGCGTGATCTCGGGCCGCTTTGGAACGCCGGCCTGGTTGACCACGAGCCGAGGCGGCGCGTCGTTGGGGCGGAGCTTGCGCAGCATGTCCACGAGGTTCTTCGCGTTGCGCAGGTTGGCGAGCTCGGGCGTGACCGTGATCACCACCTCGTCGGCGCCCGCAAGTGTGCTCCGGGTCCAGCCGTTCCAGGCATGGGGCACGTCAAGCACGAGGAAGGGCGCGCTGCGCTGCGCCGTCTCGATGATGTTCTTGAAGGCGTCCGTGTCGAAATCGTAGGTGCGGTCGAGCGTCGAGGGTGCGGCGAGCAGCGACAATCGCTCGGCGCACTGGGCGAGCAGGCGGTCAAGGTAGACCTCGTCCACGCGCTCGGGCGAGAACACCGCTTCTGCGATCCCTTGCGCGGGATCCTGGTCGAAGTTGATGTTGGCCGTTCCGAAGGCGAGGTCGAGATCGGCCACCATCACCTCGGACGCAAAGAGCGTCGAGATCGACCAGGCGACATTGTGGGCGATCGTCGATGAGCCCACGCCGCCCTTGGCGCCGATGAACGCGATTGAGCGGCCGATCGGCTCAGCCTCGGGATCGACGAAGATCGTGGAGATCACGCCGATGATGTCGACCATGGAGATCGGCGCCACAACATATTCGGAAACGCCCGAGCGGATCAGCTCACGATAAAGGCTGACATCGTTGTAGTGGCCGATGACCACGACCTTGGAGGTCGGATCGCACAACTCGGCCAGCCGGCCGAGTTGCTCGATGAGCTCGCGCGGCTCGGCGCGCGATTCCAGGATGATCAGATTGGGCGTCGGTGCGGAGGAATAAAAATCGAGCGCCGTCTGGATGCCGCCCATATGAATCTTGAGATGGGCCTTTGCCATCCGCCGATCCTCGCCGGCCCGCTCGATCGGGGCGGACACGCCTTCAGTTTCGCAGAAAGCCTGGATCGAGATGCGCGGCACCGGCCGCACAGCCTGGATGGCCGCAAGATCGTTTGATCCCGGATCTTCCGTGTCGAACGCGTGGTCGAAAGCGAGATTGCTCATTGGGGTTTCCGGTCCGCGCTCGGCTCAGTAGTTGATTTCGGAGTTGCCCAGGAACTCTCCCGAGATGCCGCGCCGCTGGTAGACCGTGATGGCGCGCTGGCGGTTCTCGGCGTCCGGCTCTGTCGAACGGCGCGGACCGAGGAGATCCGCGGGATTGGCGATCTGGGCGGCGAGGTTGTTCTGCGAAGCGCAGCCGAAATTGGCGTAATGCTTGTTGTCGACGTGGTCGTTGAGGTCGGCCGGCCAGCGTCCGCATTTGTCCGTTCCCGCACGCATGGCGGAGAACACGATGCGAACGGGCGGCTGATCCTCGGCCGATCCCGACTGGTAGGCGGTGACCGCAACACGGCCCTTGGGCACGCCAAGCTGCCCTGCCCGGCGCGCGAGCTCGCGCGCGGCCTGGCCTGCCGCAACCTCGTTCACACCCCCTACCGGCGCCATGATCGAAAGAACGGGAGACGCATCGAGATCGTAGTTGGACAGGAAACCATCGAAGCGGACCTGCTGCACCTGAGTCAGCCCGTGCTCTGACGCGCCTACTGGCAGATCGAGCACCTGCTGGCGCTCCGCGATCGTGATCGGATGATTGGTGCGGTAATCATCCGGGATCGCGCCCACGGTGATGCTGTCACGATTGGTCTTGCAGCCGGCAAGGGCCGCAAGCGAAAGGAGCGCGACGAGGCCAAGTCGACCGCTCCGGGAAGGGAAGCGGGAGGCGTTTTCACGCCGGCCGGCGAATGTGTTCGGGAACATGGTCCTGGAACCCCGCTTACTTGTAGATGAAGCCGACAACGCCGTGATAGCGGCCGTTGGGCTTGTCGGTTTTCATGGTGCCGTAGACGCGGTTGACGCGGCCGAGGAACATGCCGGCGCCTTCGGAGGCGGCGTTGAAGTTGTCGTCCGGCTTGGCAAGCTCGTTGCGCGCTACGGGCCGCGCCAGGTAGGGCGTGACGATGATCACCAGTTCGGATTCGTTGCGCGCGAAGTCGCGTGAGCGGAACAACGCGCCGAGGACCGGGATCTTGGACAGGCCCGGCAGCCCGTTGACCACCTGACGCACATCGTCCCGAACCAGCCCGGCGATCATCATGGAGCCGCCGGAGGGCAGTTCCACCGTCGTATCTGCCAACCGCTTGCGGATGGAGATAAGGTTGGCACCCGGCACCTGGCGGAAGCCGGTGGACATCTGCACCGTGCCTTCATTGGTCGGTTCCGACACACTGGTCCTGATCTTCAGGCTGATCCGGCCGGGGGAAAGCACCACCGGCTGGAATTCCAGACCGATGCCGTAATCGATCTTCTCCACCTCATATTCGATGCTGCCGCCGGACCCTTCGCTCGCGGCGGTGGAGTTCTGTCGCGTGACGATGTTGAACTCGCCGCCGACGCGAAAGGTCGCCTTCTCGCCCGACACCGCAGTCAGCGTCGGCTCCGCCAGCGTTTTCATCACGCCGGACTGTTCCATCGCGTTGATGTAGGCGTCGATCACGGAGGAACCGATAGAGTAACCAGAGCTGCCCAGCGGCTTTCCAAGGCCATAAAGGCTTTCGTTGAGCGCTCCCCAGGTGATGCCGTCGCCGCTGCCCGAGGCGACGAGATTGACGCCGAGCTGCTTCATCACATTGCGGCTGACTTCTGCGACCGTCACTTTCAGCGTGACCTGATCCTCGCCCACAATCTGGATGAGGTTGATGATGTCGGACACCTGGCGGGCCGCGTCGGGGTTGTCGATGTCGACGCCGCCCTCGGAGGAGCCGCCCGCGGCAGTCTGGGAATATTGGCCCGTGGTTGCTTCACCGCCGCGCACAAAGGCCTGAGCGAGGCGGGCAGCGCGCTGAGCATCGATCGGCGTATCGACCGTGCCCGTCAGCACGACGTTGTCGTTGACCAGTTCGACCTTGACGTCCGAATTGGGCAGGAAGCGCTTGATGTAATCTTCGAGGCCGGCGACATCGCGCTCCACCTCGATGTCGTAATAGGCGATCTGCTCGCCGTTCGGGCCGAATACGATAATGTTGGTCTGGCCGACCGCCTTGCCGAAAAGATAGATGCGCCGCGCCGTCCGGGTGACTGCATCCGCCACGGCCGGGTTGGCGACCAGGACGTCATAGGCATCGGACGGCAGGTTGAGCACGAGGCTCTTATTGAGGCCGAGCTTTGTGCGCTCAGGCGAACCGTTGCCGAAGCGCGCCGTCGAGCCACCGGTGTAGTCGCCGCCCGCAACAGCCGCGCCGGTCACGCCGGGGGCGAGAAGAACGGCGATCGTGCCGAGAACCGCAAGGCCGACACAGGAGGCGCGAGGCGCCCTTCGCCGCGGCAGCGTCGTGGAAAGCGATATCGTCCGCATCAGTTCCTGGCTCCCACTTCGCTCATCTCGCCGGACTTGATCAGGCGGATGGTCCCCTTCTTGCCTTCGCCGGAAACGAGGTAGTCGGCTTCGTCCGTGTTCTGGTCATGCGTGTCGCTGACCGAGCGAAGGGCAAGCGTCAGGCGATCGGCCATCTGCTGGGCGACCGTGATGATCTCGGCCTGCTGCGGCGTCAGTTCGAGCGTCGCCGTTTCGCCGACCTTCGTGCGCTTGCCTTCCTCGTCTTCCTGGATCGCCTGGTCGATGGCGAGAACCTTGATGTTCTTCAGCACCGTTTCGGTGATGAAGCCGTCGCCGCCGGAAGCGCCTGCCGCAGCCGTTGCACGGCGCGTCATGATCACGTCCACATAGTCATTAGGCAGGATGAACCCGCCAGCGGAGGTATCGGCCGCGATCTGGGTGGCGATGGCGCGCTTGCCGGGCGGCAGGATGGCCGACATGAAGCTCTGGCCCTCGCCGATCAGCTTGTTGCGGCGCAACGGCTCGCCCCGGTAGAGCGCGACGCGGGCGACCGACATCTTCAGCTTGTCGAGCGCCTCGGGATCGTCAGTCTTTGTAATGAAACCGTCGACGACGTTCTCTGTCGGCCAGTTCGACCATGAAATCTGATTGTCGAGCGGCGCGCCCATCGGCACGTCGGCAGTCAAGGTCAGAACCTCGGACAGCGCAAGCTGCGGCGCCTGAGGGACAGAGTCCACCATCACCTGCTGAGGCGTGTCCGACATGTTCTTGGCGAGATAGCCGGCGCCGCCGGCGGCGGCAGCGGCTACTCCAAGAATAATGATGCGGGATGCAGGCATGAGGTCCACCTTCGCAGTCGTTGATCTGCAGACAGGTGGTGCGTTCCGGCGCCACTCCAGCGATCAACCCGAATGTGGATCGGGAATCGTCAAATTACGGTTAACGAGACGCTTACGATCATGCTTAATCGAAGCTTACTGATCAGCCGCCGAGCTGGCTCAGGGCCCAGCCCATCAGCGCGGAGTCGGGGCATACGATCAATCCAGCCGCGCCGAGAGCGATGCCGTAGGGCACACCGGTCTTGGAATCCGAGATGTGAGGCAGGATCCGGTTCGCGCCGGTCAGCACGGATACGGATGATGCGCGAAAAGCGAGGATCGCCAAGGTGAGAAGCCCGCCCAGGAAGGCAGCGATCACCAGATACTGCAGGAGGGCCGGCGTGAACCCCATCCAGAGCGCAGTCGCCGCCATGAGCTTCGCGTCGCCTCCGCCCATCCCCCCAAAGGCGAAAAGAGCAAAGGTGACAAGAAGTACCGCCACGCATGCCGCCCAGTGCATCGCATAAACGGACCACTCCATGCCGGTCAGCGGAGCGATCAGGGCGAAGGACGCGATCAGAACGATCGAGACGCGGTTCTGGATCGTCATGGAAAGAAGATCCGAAACGGCGGCGAATGCCATCGAGAACGGAAAGACCACAAAGATCAACGCTTCAAGCATGTGCAAAATCCGGCATGTTCCGATCGCTCAGGCGCGCCAGGCTGACAGCGCCGCCTTAAGCCTTTGGGAACGACCTTTGTTCAGGCGCCCGTGCCGACCTTTGTGGCGATCGCGTTGAACTTGCTGTTCAGATTGTTGCCGAGCTTTCCTGCGCCGACCATGATGGCGACAGCGATGAGGGCAGCGATCAGGCCGTATTCGATAGCGGTCGCGCCCGATTCATCGCGCGCGAAGCGGGACAAGAGATCACGCATCATCTTTTTCCTTTCAGAAGTCTTGTTCGTCGGTGCTGTGAAACAAGAAGGCCGCCCGTGAGGCGGGCGGCCTTGCCGAATTCACCGTTGCGGATCCAGTATCGGATCCGGCCGCATCAGGTACCGGTGCCGACCTTCGTGGCGATGGCGTTGAACTTGCTGTTCAGGTTGTTGCCGAGCGTACCGGCGCCAACCATGATGGCAACCGCGATGAGGGCGGCGATGAGACCGTATTCGATGGCGGTCGCGCCGGACTCGTCCTTCACGAAACGCGAAACAAGCTTAGACATTCGAGAGCTCCTTGAACCCAGTTGTTGCAGCATCTTCCGTCGAAATTTCTGGTGTATCGATCGGATGACCCAACATAGGAGGCAGCCCTTGCGATCGGCTTAACGAACAGCATTACCGAAACCTTGAAAGAACCAACCGGATTGCAAGGTTAACCGGCGCTGAAGTAGCCGCTCGAGATCAGGGGACGCTCGGCGGCCAAGCATGCCTGCTTAACTGCGTGTTCACCATTCCTGGCCATGATCGCTGGCGAATAGATCTTCCTCTTTCGAGGCACCGGCATGGCGCGCGCCTTCTTTCTGATCCGATTGCTTCCGGCGCTGCTGCTCGGTTCGGCGTCGCTGCCCGCGCAGGCGGAAGGCGCGATCCCGGTCGCGATGAACCAGGCCAAGATCCTGAAGCTGTCGCGACCCGCCGACACGATCGTGATCGGCAATCCGGCGATCGCGGATGCTTCCGTTCAGGATGCGCATACCATCGTCCTGACCGGCAAGGGCTTCGGCGTCACCAATGTGGTGGTGCTCGATACGGACGGCGTGCCCATCATGGACGAACAGGTGGTGGTATCGCGCTCCGACGAGAGTTCCGTGCGTGTTTACCGCCGAGCCTCGGTTCAAACGCTCTCCTGCACGCCCTACTGCGAAAGCTCCACCAAGAACGACGCCGAGCGCAGTTCGGACTCCGAGCTGGGCGGCCTTTGATCCAGGCCCGTGTTCCCGGCGGATGAGGCGCCGTGGTAAACACTGCCTTTCGCCGTCAGCCGGAATTGGCGCCACTCGCGGAACCGCCGGGCAAGGCCTTTGCTCTAAGAACGCGGGATGAGGACGGCATCTGAAGCCGCCGGGTGCCACCGCAGGACAGGCATGACAATGGGGTTTCAAGGGACAGCGGAGAACGATCGAGGTCCCTGGAGGCGTCGGCTGCTCTTGCCGTTCCTCAAGGATCGCCGAGGCAGCACGGCCATCGAGTTCGCCATGCTGGCGCTTCCCTTTTCCGCCCTGGTGTTCGCGATCCTCGAGAGTTGCATCTCGTTTGCGGGCCAGCAGGTGCTGTCCAATGCAGCGGAGGACGTGGCGCGCCAGATACGGACAGGTCAGGTCAAGGCCGCGGCCATCACCGAAACATCACTCAAGACCATGATCTGCGACCGCATCAAGATCATGGTTTCCACCGGATGCCCCGGTCTCATCGTCGATCTGCGCGAATACGACACCTTTGCCGATGCCGCCAAGGAGCGGATCAAGCTCACCAATGGCGACATCGACCAGACCGGCTTCGACGTGAAGCCGGGCAAGAGCCAGACCAAGAACATGCTGCGCGTGTTCTACCGCTGGCCGGTGGTCACCGATTTTATGCGCAAGTGGATGTCGAACCTGAAGGATGGCACGACGCTCCACTTCGCCTCCGTGACCTGGCAGAACGAGCCGTTCGATGATTGAACCCTTTCGCTGCTCGATCGGACGAGCTTTGTTGCGGCGCGTTCGCGCTTTCGCTCATGACCGGCGCGGTGTGGCGGCGATCGAGTTCGCCATCCTCGTGCCGCTCCTCTTCTGCCTGTACTTCGTGTCCATGGAAGTGTCGCAGGGTGTCGAAACCAGCAAGAAAAACGGTCGCATCAGTTCCATGGTGGCGGATCTGATCACGCAGCAGACGTCGATCAGCAGTTCCGAGGTGGACGCGATCATGAAGATCGGCGAAGCCCTGCTGCAGCCTTATAATCGCTCCAAGCCCACCATCACCGTCACCGCGATCCGCATTTCCGACGACACAACGCCGAAGGTCACGGTGGCATGGTCGCGGCGGATGACGAATGGGGCCATGTCGACGCCGTTCACCGTGGGCGAAAAGACCACCGTTCCAGCGAAGCTGCTCTTGCGCGATAGCTTCCTAATCAAGGTAGACAGCACGATGGGCTACAAGCCGGTGCTTCTCTGGTCCGCCGCCGACAAGAAGGCGCTTGGAATCATGTCGTCCTTCGATGCGATCGCCATGGGCGAAACCTATTATCTCCGGCCGCGCCAGACCGAGATCATCGCGTGTTCGGGCTGCTGAGCCTCCAGCATCTGAGCGCGAAGCCTGCCTGATTGCCAAGACATCGGCGGGCTCTTATCTCCCGGCCATGGCGCGCGCCTTTCTTTTTGTTCTTGATTCCTTTGGCATCGGCCACGCTTCCGACGCGGCGCGCTTCGGCGATGAGGGCGCAAACACGCTTGGCCACATCGCGGAAGCCTGTGCCCGGGGAGACGCGGACCGACCCGGGATCCGACACGGCCCCCTCCTCCTGCCGAACCTCGAGAGGCTCGGCCTGCGCCAGGCAGCCGATATCGCTGCTGGACGCAGTGCGGCTCCATCAAGCGACTTGCGCCAAGGCGCCTTTTTCGGCGCGGCGCAGGAAGTCTCGAACGGCAAGGACACGCCGTCGGGCCACTGGGAGATCGCCGGCCTGCCGGTGCCCTTCGACTGGGGCTACTTCCCCTTAGCGGTGCCCGCCTTTCCGCGCGAACTCCTCGATGCAATCACCCGCGAGGCAGGACTCGATGGCACGCTCGCCAACATCCACGCCTCCGGCACGGAGGTGATCGCCCGGTATGGCGAGGAGCATTGCGCGACGGGCAAGCCGATCTTCTATACCTCCGCCGACTCCGTTCTTCAGATCGCAGCACATGAGGAGGTTTTCGGTCTCGAGAGGCTTTACGCGCTTTGCGCCATTGCGCGGACCCATGTCGATCCGCTCAATATCGGCCGCGTGATCGCCCGGCCTTTCACCGGCACGGACGCCGCAAGCTTCCGGCGCACGGCGAACCGTCGCGATTATGCCGTCCCGCCGCCCTCTCCCACGCTGCTCAACCGCGTGGAGGCAGCCGGCAGACGCGTGTTCGGGATCGGCAAGATTTCGGACATCTTCGCAGGCTCGGGCATCACATGCGCTCGCAAGGCGCCGAACAACGATGCCGTGTTCGACGCCAGCCTCGCGGCGATGGAAGAAGCGCAGTCCGGCGACTTGGTCTTCTCGAATTTCGTGGACTTCGACATGCTCTACGGCCATCGTCGCGACGTGGGCGGCTATGCGGCGGCACTCGAAGCGTTCGACCGGCGGCTGCCTGAGGTGCTCGATGCCTTGCGCGGTGGAGACATGCTCGTGCTGACGGCCGATCATGGCTGCGACCCGACCTGGCAGGGCACTGATCATACGCGCGAGCGCGTGCCCGTTCTGGGGCTCGTGCCGGGAAGACAAAGCGGCGCAATCGGCCTCCGCTCTTCCTTCAGCGATATTGGTGAAACGCTCGCGCGCCATCTCGGGATCGCGCGCGGAAACCACGGAACGCCGTTCCATGCCTGAATTGCCCGAGGTCGAAACCGTTCGTCGCGGGCTTGCTCCCGTCATGGAAGGCGCGCGCATTGATTCCGTGGACGCGCGGCGGACTCATCTCCGCTTTCCCCTGCCCGAGGATTTCGCCGCCTGCCTCGAGGGCCGCACCATCACCGGCCTGGGCCGCCGGGCGAAATACCTGCTTGTTCATCTCGACCAAGGGCCGGCGCTGATCTGCCATCTCGGCATGTCAGGCTCGTTCCGGGTGGAGCGCGAAACGGAAACAGACGCTCCCGGCATCTTCCACCATCCGCGATCGAAGGCGGAAGCCCACGACCATGTGGTGTTCCATCTTCTGCCCGAAGCAGGCGGGCCGTGCCGGGTGGTGTTCAACGATCCGCGCCGCTTCGGCTTCATGCTGTTCGCGACAAGTGAGCCGGCGATCCATCCCATGCTGGACGGGCTCGGCGTCGAGCCGACGGGCAATGCGCTCGACGGCGTCATGATCGGCGCGCTGTTCCGGAACAAGCGAACGCCCCTCAAGGCGGCTCTGCTCGACCAGACGCTGATTGCGGGCTTGGGCAATATCTATGTGTCGGAAGCGCTGTGGCGGGCGGGCCTGAGCC
>CAUQXI010000018.1:0-74485 GCA_963522145.1 uncultured Mesorhizobium sp.
CCGTGAAGGTCGTCCGCACTGCGCTGCAGGATGCGGCATCGGTTGCCGGCCTGCTCGTCACCACCGAGGCCATGATTGCGGAGGCCCCCAAGAAGGACTCTGGCGCTCCGATGGGCGGCGGCATGGGCGGCGGCGGAATGGGCGGAATGGGCGGAATGGACTTCTAAGGTCCGGCTTCCAAGCCATGGATGCGAAAAGGGCGGCAGCGATGCCGCCCTTTTTCTTTGTTCGGCGAAAGCGGTTCACACGACACCAGAAGCCGCCGCGCCCTCATTCCGCAGGTGGAGAAAGGAACCTAACAAAGGACAACCCGTTGAAAGGCATCGCAACAAGGCGAAGCAAGGAGCAAGCATCATGATCAACAAGGATCAGGTCGACGGCGTCGGCAAGCAGATCAAGGGCGCGGTCAAGGATGCCGTAGGCGGCGCGACCAATGATGCCAGCCTGCAAGCCGAGGGCAAGGTGGATAAGGCAGCCGGCAAGGTCCAGAAGGGCTACGGCGATGCCAAGGAAAACGTGAAGGACGCGATCGACAAGATCTGACCTCCTTCGATTTCGAATTAAAGAAAAGCGGCCCTTCGGGGCCGCTTTTCTTTTGGGCCCTTCATGCTTGATGCCGCATCGCTGAAAGGCTAGCCACAGCTCCGACAAAGAGGAGCGCGTGATGGCCGTCAGGACGAGAACCGAAACAGATACATTCGGGCCGATCGAGGTCGAGAGCGATCGCTACTGGGGGGCGCAGGCGCAGCGCTCGCTCGGCAATTTCAAGATCGGCTGGGAAAAGCAGCCGCTGCCCATCGTGCGAGCGCTCGGCATCGTCAAGCGGGCGGCGGCGGAGGCGAATATGGGGCTCGGCCGGCTCGACGCGAAACTTGGCGAGGTGATCGTCAAGGCGGCGCAGGAGGTGATCGAGGGTAAGCTCGACGCGCATTTCCCGCTGGTCGTCTGGCAGACCGGCTCAGGCACCCAGTCCAACATGAACGCCAATGAGGTGATCTCCAATCGCGCCATCGAGATGCTGGGCGGCGAGATGGGCACCAAGAAGCCCGTGCACCCCAACGATCATGTCAATATGAGCCAGTCGTCCAACGACACCTATCCGACAGCGATGCACATCGCCTGCGCGGAGGAGATCGTTCACCGGCTGCTTCCCGCCCTGCAGTCACTGCGCAACGCGCTCAACGACAAGGCGCAGGCCTGGAAGGCGATCATCAAGATCGGGCGCACGCATACGCAGGACGCGACCCCGCTGACGCTCGGACAGGAATTCTCCGGCTATGCCGCGCAGGTGGAAAACGGCATCGCGCGCATCCAGGCCACGCTGCCCAAGCTGATGGAGCTCGCGCAGGGCGGAACGGCGGTCGGGACCGGGCTCAACGCGCCAGAGGGTTTCGCGGAGGCCGTGGCCGATCGCATAGCTGCCATCACCCAGCTTCCCTTCACCACCGCGCCCAACAAGTTCGAGGCGCTCGCGGCGCATGACGCGATGGTGTTCAGCCATGGCGCGATCAACACAGTGGCCGCCTCGCTGTTCAAGATCGCCAACGACATCCGCTTTCTCGGGTCGGGCCCGCGCTCGGGCCTTGGCGAATTGGCGCTGCCCGAAAACGAGCCGGGTTCCTCGATCATGCCCGGCAAGGTCAACCCGACCCAGTGCGAGGCGCTGACGCAGGTCTGCGTGCAGGTGTTCGGCAACCACGCGGCGATCACCTTTGCAGGCGCATCTGGCCATTTCGAGCTCAACGTCTTCAACCCGGTGATGGCCTACAACTTCCTTCAGTCCGTGCGGCTGATGGCGGATGCGGCGCAGTCTTTCACCGACAATTGCGTGGTGGGGATTACGCCGCGCGAGGACAATATCAAGCGTGGGCTGGACAACTCGCTGATGCTGGTGACGGCGCTCGCGCCTACCATCGGCTACGACAATGCCGCCAAGATCGCCAAGACCGCGCACAAGAACAATACGACGCTTCGACAGGAGGCGCTGGCGAGCGGGCTCGTTTCCGGCGAGGACTATGACCGCCTGGTCGTGCCCGCCGACATGACCCGACCGGGCTGACGGCTCAGCTTTCCGGGCGTGGCGCGGCGTGCAGCCGCGCGGCAATCTCCGTCATCAGCGTCTTGTCCTCGTCGCTCCTCGGCTTTGCGGATGCAATGAGGCAGGCTTCCGAACGCAGGATCACGCCGTCCGCCAGGATCTTGAGGTGGTTGGCGCGCAAGGTGGCGCCTGTCGTGGTGATGTCCACCACGAGGTCGGCAGAGCCGGCCGCCGGCGCGCCTTCGGTCGCGCCCAGGCTTTCCACGATACGATAAACCTGGATGCCGTGCTTGCCCGAAAAGAACTGCTGGGTGAGCCGCCAGTACTTGGTGGCGATGGTCATGCGCCGCCCATGACGGGCGCGGAAATCCGCGGCGACATCGTCGAGATCGGCCATCGATTCCACGTCGAGCCAGATTTCGGGCACGGCCACCACCACATCGGCACGCCCGAACCCCAGGCGCACCAGGATCGCGGCGCGCTCGTTCCAGTCGGTCCACGTCTCGCGCAAGAGGTCTTCGCCCGTGACGCCGAGGTCGAGACCGCCGGTGCCGAGCTCGCGCGCGATCTCGGAAGCGGACAGGAACGCGATCTCCACTCCTTCCATGCCCTCGACATGGGCACGATAGCGGCGCTCGTCCTCGGGCATGGCGATCGTGATGCCGGCAGCCGTCAGCCGCGCCAGAACATCTTCGCGCATCCGTCCCTTGGAGGGCACGCCCAGGCGAACGGTCACGGTGCTGTCCTTTCCACCGCTTCGATGCGGTCGAGCCAGACGGAGAAGCCGACGCCAGGGATCGGATCGGCAGCGCCCAGCAGCGTCAGCAGCCGGTCATAGCGCCCGCCGCCCACCAGCGGCCGGTCACCGCCTGCCGCCGTGATCTCGAAGACCATGCCGGTGTAATAATCGAGCGGCCGCCCGAAGGCAGCGTCGTAGCGGATGCCGTTTGTGGGCAGCCCGTGTTCCGCAAGCGCATCGGCGCGAGCCGCGAAATCTTCCAGCGCATTGTCGAGGCTGATGCCGGCGCCGCGCGCAAAGGCGTGCAGCGCATCGACGGCGCGTTCAAGCGTGACACGCACGGCGAGGAACACCTTCAGGGCGCGCAACTCGGCCGGCGGCAGATGCAGGCTGGCGAGTTCGGCCTTTTCGAGCAGGCGGCGCGCGATCTCTTCCGGCGTGCGGCCGGCGGTGGGCGAGAAGCCCGCCGCCTCCATCTCGCCGCGCAGAAGTGTCGCCACCGTTGCCGCATCGCTCTGGGCGATCTGGGCGCCGACGCCCTGGCCGAGCAGACCGCGCTCGCCGGGATGGCTGAGATCGTCCAGCGCGCTTGCAAGCAGATCGGGCGCGCCGAAGGCACGGAGCAGCCGCTTCTGCCAGCCGCGCGGCAAGCCGAGCTCGGCCAGCACGGCGGCGAATACCGCCTGATCTCCGAGCGTCACCCCCAGCGCGTGGCCGGGCAGAACATCGGCCAGCAGGGCGTGAGCGTCGGCCACCGAACGGGCGTCGGCCTGCGCGATATTCGTGTCACCCAGATCCTCAATGCCGGCCTGCATGAACTCGACCGCGCCCTCGCGGCGCTGTCGGAAGACCTCGCCGCAATAGGAGTAGCGGCGCGGTGTGCCCGCGCGGCGCGCGATATGATCGAGGCAGACGGGGATCGTCCATTCCGGACGCAGGCAGAGCGTCTCGCCCGTCTCGCTTTCCGTCAGGAAGATGCGGCGCCGCAAGTCCTCGCCGGCCATGTCGAGGAACGGGTCGGCGGGCTGAAGGATGGGCACATCGATCTCGCCTGCGCCCCGCTCGGAAGCAACGGCGAGGATCCTTTTGCGGAGAGAGCGGTCGTGCCGGGTCATGCGAGCCGTGCCCGACATGCGCGGACCAAGCGTTGAAGCGCGGAGGAACAAGCGAGGCGCACGCTTTTCATCCCTCACTCGACTGCGCGGCCAGGATGCGCTGCACGGCGGCGAGCAGTTCGGTTTCGGCAACCGTTTCCTGCGCGGGGCGGCTTGCGCGCCATTCGGCATTATCTGCGATGCTTTCCGACAGACGCTTGCCGGCGACCAGATCCTTGACCTGCACGGTTTTCGCCGCGCGTTCGTCGCCGCCTTGGATGACCACGCAGGGCGCGTTGCGGCGGTCGGCATATTTCATCTGCGCCTTCATGCCCGCGCCGCCCAGATACATTTCGGCCTTGATGCCCGCGGCGCGCAGGTCGGACACCATGCGCTGATAGCGGCCGAGGCTGTCCGTGTCCTTGTCCATGGCGAGCACAACCACGGGGCCGGCGGCGTCCGTATCTTCGAGCTTGCCAAGATTCTTCAGCGCGGTCATCAGGCGCGACACGCCGATGGAGAAGCCGGTCGCCGGCACCGGCTCGCCCCGGAAGCGCGACACCAGCCCGTCATAGCGCCCGCCGCCCCCTACCGAGCCGAAGCGCACGGCCTCGCCATCCTCGTTGGTGACGGGAAAGGTCAGCTCGGCTTCGTAGACGGGGCCGGTGTAGTATTCGAGGCCGCGGACGACCGAGGGATCGATGCGGATGCGGTCAACATCATAACCAGAGGCGCGACAAAGGCTGGATATTTGTTCAAGCTCTTTAACGCCCTCTTCGCCCACCGAAGTCCCTCGCACAGAACGGGAGAAATCCGCAAAGAACTCACTCCAAAAGCTTTCGTCCGGCTTTCCTGTCGGCAACAGATACATAAACGATACAGCCAGCTTATTGATCTGGTCATCGTTGAGACCTGCGCCTTTGGTGAAATCCCCCTCACCTTCCTTGCCACCATCCCAGCGCCCAGGCCCGAGAAGCAGACGCACACCTTCCGGACCGAACTTGTCCAGCTTGTCGATCGCCCGCAGCACCGTCAGACGGCGCGCCGCGTTCTCATCACCGCCGAGTCCGATTGCCTCCAGCACGCCGTCCAGCACCTTCCGGTTGTTGACCCGGATGACATAATCCCCGCGCTTGATCCCGAGCGCTTCCATCACATCGGCCATCATCATGGCCATCTCGGCGTCGGCGGCGACGCCCGGCGTGCCGACCGTGTCGGCATCGAACTGCATGAACTGGCGGAAGCGGCCGGGGCCGGGCTTCTCGTTGCGGAACACCCAGCCTGCGCGATAGGAGCGATAGGGCTTGGGGAGGCGCTCCCAATTCTCGGCCACATAACGGGCGAGCGGCGCGGTCAGATCATAGCGCAGGCTCATCCACTGCTCGTCATCGTCCTGGAAGGAGAAGACGCCTTCATTGGGCCGGTCGAGATCGGGCAGGAACTTGCCCAGCGCATCGGTGTATTCGACGAGCGGCGTTTCCACCGGCTCGAAGCCGTAGCGTTCGTAAACCTCGCGGATCGTTTCCACCATGCGGTTCGTGGCGCGGATGTCGGCTGGCGCGCGATCGACAAAGCCGCGCGGCAGACGCGCCTTCATCTTTTCGGGCTTGTCGGTCATGGAAGCGCCTGTTTCTTGGAAATGATGGCACGAGCCCAGGCGGGCTTTCGGCGGCATCTCCCTAGCCGATGGTTTGCGCCCGGGGCAAGACCCGGAACCGGCTGCCGTGGAACGGCGAGCCACCGGGCGAGCGGCAAGAAACTGTTATCCATGACGATGATAGTTCCGGCCGCTGAGCGAAATCGAATGCGAGCCTGGTGATGAGTACACGTTGCGTTGATCGTCCGGAACCTGCGAGCGGGTTCCGCCTTTTTGCCGCGGCCGCCGCGGCCATGCTTCCCATGGCGATGGTCATCCTCGGAATAGCCGCCCTGATGCCCGTCTTCGCGGCAGGCTGATCCTTCTGATTTTTCTCCACGCCCACGGACTTTTCGCATGCGCGTTCTTGTGAAGCATCTTGTCGGCCTCGGCCTTCTGCTTGGAGCCGTGGGCAGCGCGAGCGTCGGTGCGGTGGCAGCGGCGTCGCCCTGCCCCGGCGGCGATCCGACGCTGGTGGGAACCTATCAGCTCAAGGGCGTGATGAATGTCGGCTCCAAGCTCGTGCTGCGCAAAGACGGCAGCTTCGACTATCGCCTGTCCTACGGGGTCGTCGACCAGAAGGGGAAAGGCTGCTGGGTCCGCGAGGGCACGTCGCTTTCCCTCATCCCGGCGGGCGCCGACAAGGTCTCGAAGGTTTCCGTGCTCGACAGCACCGCATTCACCGGCCTCGCGCTGGACGTGGACGGCGATGCGCTGATCTGGAACATCGGCGAAAGCGGCGGAAGAGGTCGCTACGAGCGCTGACCTGCCGTCCGCGCCTTTCGGATCGCCTCGACCTCCTCGCGACAGAAGCAGCCTTCCAGATGGTCATCGACCAGGCCCATTGCCTGGCAGAAGGCGTAGATCGTAGTCGGCCCGACGAAGGTCCAGCCGCGCTTCTTCAATTCCTTTGACATCCGGTGAGACGCCGGGCTTGTCGGGTTGGCGCGCAGGGTGGCGAGGTCCATGCGCGCCGGACGCTCCTCGGCAGGAGGCTCGAAGCTCCAGAAAAAGGCGGCGAGCGATCCGGCTTCAGCGCGTAGATCCACCGCACGGCGTGCATTGTTGAGAACGGAGGCGATCTTGCCGCGATGGCGGATGATGCCTGCGTCTTTGACCAGTTGCTCGATCTCCGTCTCTCCCCAGCCCGCCAGAATGTCGAAGTCGAAGCCGGCAAAGGCCGCGCGAAAATTCTCGCGCTTGCGCAGGATGGTGAGCCAGGACAGGCCCGACTGAAAGCCTTCGAGGCAGATTTTCTCGAAAAGGCGCTGATCATCCGTCACTGGGCGACCCCATTCGCTGTCATGATAGCGGACGTAATCGGGATGGCTGCCGGGCCAGAAGCAGCGGACGCGTCCATCCTCGCCGCTGATCAGTCCTTCATCCATGCGCCCGAACCTCGATTCACGCATGGTTTACCACGAGCGGAAACCACGCGGTAACCGTACCGAATGGTTTCCGAACATGGTCAAGGTTTCGCCGTTGCGGTTTACCACTTGGAGCGATCGCGCGGGCAGGCTCTTCGTCATCCGGGCCGTGGCTTTCAGGCTCGGTCCCTTGTTTGTTTGAAGAGTCCGCGTGTCATGAGATCGATCCTTCTCGTCGGCCTTGCCGCCGCAACAGTCTTGTCCACCCTTCCCGCGCAGGCCAGCGACCGCTACGGCGATCGTCCTCCCGTCATGGTCAGTCCGGACCTGTCCGCGCCCTGGGTCATGCAGCTTGGCGGCCGTGCCCAGCAACGTGCCGCGCAGCCGCTCCGCCGCAAGGTGGCGCCGGCGGCGGCCCTGCGTGGACCGGCCCGCCAGAACGGCGTGCGCGTCGATGCTGATCCGGTGCGCACTGCGGCGGTGGCGCGGCCCGTGCGCCGGGCCATCAACCCGATCTACCTGCCGCAGCAGGTCGCCTATGCCGGCAGGGAGGCGCCCGGCACGATCGTGATCGATACGCGCACGAACTTCCTTTACCTCGTGGAAGCCAACGGCCAGGCGCGGCGCTATGGCGTGGGTACGGGAAAGCCCGGCTTCGAATGGGCGGGCACGCATGCCATCACGCGCAAGCAGGTGTGGCCCGACTGGCGCCCGCCGTCTGAAATGATCGCGCGGGAGCGGAAGAAGGGAAAGTACCTTCCCACCTATCTCGCGGGCGGGCCTGAAAATCCGCTGGGCGCACGGGCGCTTTACCTTGGTTCCACGCTCTACCGCATCCATGGCACCAACCAGCCCTGGACGATCGGCGGGGCGGTGTCGTCCGGCTGCATCCGCATGCGCAACGAGGATGTGACGGACCTCTACGAGCGCGTGAATGTGGGCGCGACCGTCATCGTGATGTGACCCGCGCCTGTCCACGGAGCAGGTCTGCGTGAAGGGCGGTGCGGTTCAAAGGGACCTGCGCCGCCCTTCCTCCTTTCATTCCGCCGCAACGAGGGCGGGCATGTTCGCGAGCGCCGATGGCTTCAGGCCCCCATAGGCCCAGTCGAGAAGTTCCACCGTATGCACGACCGGCAGGCTCGAGGCGGAGCCGATCTGCGTCATGCAGCCGATATTGCCTGTGGCGACAAGAGCTGCGCCCGTCGCTTCGACGTTGCGGACCTTGCGCTCCTTGAGCCGCGCCGAAATCTCGGGCTGGAGGATGTTGTAGGTTCCGGCCGAGCCGCAGCAGAGATGCCCTTCGCGCGGCTCCCGCACGACAAAGCCAGCGCGGGCGAGCAGCATCTTCGGCTCGCGCACCACTTTCTGGCCGTGCTGCATGGAGCAGGCCGAATGATAGGCGACGACCATGCCGGAAGGTTCAGGCGCCTCCGGCAGTTCGAGCGCCGCGAGGTATTCGGTAACGTCGCGCGCCAGCCGGGACACACGCGCGGCCTTTTCAGCGTAAGCAGGGTCGAGCCGCAGCATGAAGCCGTAATCCTTGATCACCGTGCCGCAGCCGGATGTGGTGATCAGGATGGCGTCCAGGCCGCCATCGTCGATGAGCTTCGTCCAGGCGTCCACGTTGCGGCGCGCGAAGGTGAGCGCCTCGTCTTCACGCCCCAGATGATGGGTGAGCGCGCCGCAGCAGGTTTCGCCCGGCACCGGCACCACGCTGACGCCGAAGCGGGCGAGCAGCCGCCGGGCCGCCTCGTTGATGCCCGGATCGAGCACGCTCTGCGCGCAGCCGGCGAGGACGGCGACCCGCCTGCCGCTCGTGGCCAGACGGGCTTGCTCTTCCCTCCGCCGAGCCGGAAGTCCGCGCGGCGCGAGATCGAGCATCGCGGCAAGCGGCTTCAGGCTTGTTGCGCGCCGAAGCAGCGGCACAAGCGGCCGTCCCAGCCGCGCGAGGCTCAAGGCCGCGCGAAAACGCGACGGATAGGGCAGGATGTGAGCAAGGCTCGCGCGGATCAGGCGGTCGAGCAGCGGGCGGCGATAGGTCTTCTCGATATGCGCGCGGGCATGGTCCACGAGATGCATGTAATGGACGCCCGATGGACAGGTCGTCATGCAGGCGAGGCAGGACAGGCAGCGGTCGATATGGGTGACCGTTTCGCGATCCGCCGGCCTGCCTTCCTCCAGCATGTTCTTGATGAGGTAGATGCGCCCGCGCGGGGAATCCAGCTCATTGCCGAGTGTCACATAGGTCGGGCAGGTCGCCGTGCAGAACCCGCAATGCACGCATTTGCGCAGGATCGACTCGGACTCGGCAACATGGGGATCGGCCAGCTGGGCGGGAGTGAAAGTGGTCTGCATCAGTTCATCCGCCCCGGATTGAGGATGCCGTTCGGATCGAACTGA
The DNA here is from genome assembly GCA_963522145.1 of uncultured Mesorhizobium sp. Classification (GTDB taxonomy): domain Bacteria; phylum Pseudomonadota; class Alphaproteobacteria; order Rhizobiales; family Rhizobiaceae; genus Mesorhizobium_B. The sequence continues at coordinate 9,275 of CAUQXI010000018.1, forward strand.
TCCTTCAGCCGCTGTGACAGCGCAGCGAGCGGCCCGGGTTGCGAGTGGAAGGCGGGCACGGCGGCTCGCACGGCTGGGCTGGCGCGTTCGAGCCGGGCGTGGCCGCCGACGCGGGCAACGAGGGCACGCAGGGCATCAGCTTCCGGCTCGGCCTCCATGCGGAGCCAGACGAGGCCGCCGCCCCAATCGTAAAAGACGTCCGCGCCGGCCAATCGGCGGAACGCGTCCACCACGCGCCAGCCTTCGGACGGCGCGACGGATACCCGCCAGACCGGGCGCTCCGTGCCATCCGCGAGAGGCAGACAATCGCGCACGCCGCGCCAGAGCCGCCGTGAAGCGTCCGCCTCGATCAGTTCGATCTCGCCCGCGCCGCGCAGAAGATCACGCAGCCGCGCGGCACGATCCGCAACGGAGGCCGCAAAGCCCTCAAGACGCAGGAGGGTGGCTGGATCGCTCGACAAAGCAGCATCACCCAGGCGCGGCGCGACGCCGTAGGGCAGGTGCGCGGCGCCCGATACATCGGCGGAGGAGCCGAGCGCGAGGCTCATGGCGGCGGCTGCATTCTCGTCGGACAGATCGCGGATCGCAAGCGTCACCTCCGTTTCGGCTGCAGGCAGCACCTTGAAGGTGAGGTCGGTGACCACAGCAAGGGTTCCCCAGGAACCCGCCATGGCCTTCGACAGGTCATAGCCGGTGACGTTCTTCACCACGCGTCCGCCCGCCTTGAAGATTTCACCGCGCCCGGACACCGCGCTGACGCCCAGAATGTGATCGCGCGCCGCGCCCGATCGAATGCGCCGCGGGCCAGACACGTTGCCGCCCAGCACGCCGCCGATCGTGCCCTCGCCGGCCGGATGCCCGAACAGCGGACCATGGTCCATCGGCTCGAAGGCGAGTTCCTGGCCGTTCTCCGCAAGCAGCGCCTCGATCTCGGGGAGCGGTGTTCCCGCGCGGGCAGACAGCACCAGTTCGGCCGGCTCATACAGGGTGACGCCGGAAAGCTCGGAAAGGTCGAGCGTATGGGCGACCTGAATCGGGCGGCCGACGCCCCGGCGCGTTCCGCCGCCGACGATTTCCAGAGGCTGCTCCTCGGTTGCGGCCCAAGCCACAAGATCGAGCACATCTTGCGGCGAAGTCGGCGTGAAACTGGTCATGCCGTGCGTCAGAACCTTGGAAGGTCGGGAAAGGTCATCTGCCCGCGATGCACATGCATGCGGCCAAGCTCGGCACAGCGCCGAAGCTGAGGGAAGACCTTGCCGGGATTGAGCAGATGCTGCGGATCGAAGGCGCATTTGACCCGCATCTGCTGGTCGAGGTCGCCTTGGGAGAACATCTCGCCCATCAGGTCGCGCTTTTCCACGCCGACGCCGTGCTCTCCGGTCAGAACCCCGCCCACGGCCACGCAAAGGCGCAGGATGTCATTGCCGAAACTTTCCGCGCGCTCCAGTTCGCCCTCCTGGTTCGCATCGTAAAGGATGAGGGGGTGGAGATTGCCGTCGCCGGCATGGAAGACGTTGGCGACGCGCAGCCCGTATTTCTCGGACATTTCGCGCATGCCATGCAGGACTCGCGGAAGCTCTTTGCGCGGGATGGTGCCGTCCATGCAGTAATAGTCGGGCGAGATGCGGCCCACTGCCGGAAACGCCGCTTTTCGTCCCGCCCAGAAGGCGAGCCGCTCTTCTTCCGAGGTAGAGATGCGGCATGTGGTGGAGCCGTTTTCGAGCGCGACGGCTTCGACGCGGGTGATAAGGAAATCCACCTCCACGGCGGGGCCGTCGAGTTCCACGATCAGCAGCGCTTCGACGTCGAGCGGGTAACCGGCATGGACGAAGTCCTCGGCCGCGTGGATCGCCGGGCGGTCCATCATCTCCATGCCGCCGGGGATAATGCCCGCGCCGATGATGTCGGCCACGGCCTGCCCAGCCTGCTCACTGCTCGGAAAACCGATCAGCAGCGCGCGCGCCGTGTCCGGCTTCTTGAGAATGCGGACGGTGACCTCCGTCACGACACCCAGAAGGCCTTCCGAGCCCGTCATCAGGCCGAGCAGATCGTAGCCCTCGGCGTCGAGATGCCTGCCACCGAGGCGGACCACTTCGCCGTCCATCAGCACCATCTCGATGCCGAGCAGGTTGTTGGCGGTGAGGCCATATTTCAGGCAGTGAACGCCGCCGGAATTTTCCGCCACATTGCCGCCGATCGAGCAGGCGATCTGCGATGACGGATCGGGCGCGTAGTAGAAGCCTTCCTCCTCCACCGCGCGCGTGATGCCGAGATTGGTGACGCCCGGCTGGGCCACGACGCAGCGGTCGGGGTAATCGACCGCAAGAATGCGATTGAAGCGGCTCATCACGAGCAGCACGGCGTCGCCCAGGGGAAGCGCGCCGCCGGAAAGCGACGTACCCGAGCCACGCGGCACGACCTTGATGCCCTGAGCGTTGCAATAGCGCAGAACGGCCGAAACCTGCGCCGTGGTTTCGGGCAGGACGACGACCAGAGGGAGCTGGCGATGCGCGGTGAGCCCGTCGCTTTCAAAGGCGCGCATCTCACGTTCGGCTTCCACCACGCCCTCACCCGGCACGATGGCGCGCAGCGCCGCGACGATGGCCGAACGGCGATCGAGCGTTCCACGATCAAGCGGGGGCATCAACGGCCCGTGCATGCGCGCCTCGTTTGCGAGCGACTGGTCAAAGCGACTTACCAATTGAAGCGAGCAACGGCAAGGACATACCGGAACGCTCGGCTGGCCGGCCCGCCTTCGGACATTTTGTTTGACCAGTTCACGTTCGATCCGCTAACTGCCTCGCGAAGCATCATGGCAGCGTAGCATCTTGGGCGCAGTCTTTTCTCATGTCGTGCCAGGGCGCACGGCCGATGACGTGGTGGAGCAGATCGAGGCGCTGATCCTTGAAGGCGTGCTCGGCGCTGGCGATCGGCTGCCTGGCGAGCGTGAGCTTGCGCGCCAGCTTGACGTGTCCCGCCCATCCCTGCGCGAGGCGCTAAAAAGCCTGGAGGCGCGCGGGCTTCTCGTCTCGCGGCAAGGGGGCGGCACCTTTGTTGCCGACCTCACCGGAGAAGTGTTCTCGGCACCGCTTTCCGCGCTGATCACCGCCTCGCCGCGCGCCGCGGCCGATTATCTCGAATATCGCCGCGAGATCGAGGGCTGGGCGGCGGAATATGCGGCGCAGCGCGCCACGCCCGATGACCTGGCGCTTCTCGGCCAGATCGTGGAGCGGATGCGCGCAGCCCATGCGGCGAACGACTTCGAGGCGGAAGCGCGGATCGACGTCGAGTTCCACCAGGCCGTGGGTGAATGCGCGCACAACATCATCCTGCTGCACACGCTCCGTTCGTGCTACCGGCTCCTGTCGAACGGCGTGTTCCAGAACCGCAGAGGCGTGTTCGCCCTCCCCGGGGCGCGCGGGTCTCTGCTTGCCCAACATGAGGCCATCTTCGATGCGATCCGACGCGGCGATGCGCAAGCGGCTCGGGTCACTGCCATGGAGCACATCGCCTTTGTGTCCCGTGCCATGAACGAGGCGGCACGCGGAAGCGAGCGGGAGCGCAACGCGCGACTACGCCTTCACCAGCGCCTGGGCTCGTCGGCCGCTTCGCAGACACTGCAGCTTCGGCAGGAGGAAAACGAACGATGAACCCGTCAGAGCGCCGCCCGCGCGTCGGACTGTTCGTGACCTGCCTGGTTGATCTGTTCCGGCCGAGCGTCGGCTTCGCCGCCGTGAAGCTTCTGGAGGACGCCGGCTGTGTCGTGGACGCGCCGCTCGCCCAGACCTGCTGCGGCCAACCGGCCTACAACTCTGGCGACCGTGTGGATGCACGCGCGCTCGCCGAGAACACGATCAAGGCGTTTCAGGGCTTCGACTACGTGGTGGCCCCGTCCGGCTCCTGTGCCGGCATGTTGCGCAAGCATTACGTCGATTTATTTCATGGTGACGCGGCGTGGGAAGAGCAGGCATCTGCCTTTTCCGCCAAGGTGCATGAATTGGTGAGCTTCCTTGTCGACGTGATGGGCGTGCGGCACGTGGAAGCGCGTGGCAGCGGAGGCTCCGTGACCTATCACGATTCCTGCTCAGGCCTGCGCGAGCTCGGCGTGCGGGAGCAGCCGCGCGCGCTCCTCGCCAGTGTGCCGGGCGTGGAGTTGCGCGAGATGCCGGAAGCGGATGTCTGCTGCGGCTTCGGCGGCACTTTCTGCGTGAAATATCCCGACATTTCCAATGCCATCCTCGAGCGTAAGCTGCAGGGCATCGAGGCGAGCGGCGCAGACACGCTTCTTGCCGGCGATCTCGGCTGCCTGATGAACATGGCCGGCAAGCTCAAGCGCAAGAATTCGGCCGTCCAAGTGCGGCATGTGGCGGAGGTGCTGGCCGGCATGACGGACGCAGCGCCGATCGGGGGAAGCAACTGATGCTCATCACCTCTCCCGGCTTCAAGCAGAATGTGGCGGCAGCGCTTGCCGACCGGCAGCTTCAGAAAGCGCTCGGCAATGTGCGCTCCGGCTTCATCGAGAAGCGCCAGAAGGTGGTGGATGCGCTTCCCGAATTCGACGCGCTGCGCGATTCTGCGCGCGCCATCAAGGATCACGCGCTGGCCCATCTCGATCTTTATCTCGAGGCCTATGAGAAACGCGTCATCGAGGCCGGCGGCCACGTGCACTGGGCGGAAACGGCGGAGGACGCGCGCAACATCATCCTGCAAATCTGCCGCGATGCGAATGCGCGCACCGTGACCAAGGGCAAGTCCATGGTGACGGAGGAGATCGCGCTAAACGATTTCCTCGAGAAGAACGGCATCCAGCCCGTCGAGACCGATCTCGGCGAATACATCATCCAGCTGCGCGGCGAGCATCCGAGCCACATTATCGCACCAGCCGTCCACCTCAACGCCGATCAGGTGGAGGCGGATTTCAGGCGCATCCACCACCATCTTCCCCATGACCGCGACCTGAGCGAGGCGGAGCTGCTGCTGCGCGAGGCGAGGCAGGTGCTGCGCGCCAAATATTTCGAGGCCGATGTCGGCATCACGGGAGCCAACTTCCTGATCGCCGAGACGGGCACCTCGACGATCGTCACCAACGAGGGTAATGGCGATCTGACCCAGATCCTGCCGCGCGTTCATGTGGTGCTGGCCTCGATCGAGAAGATCGTGCCGACGCTCGAAGACACGGCACAGATCCTGCGCGTGCTCGCGCGCTCGGCCACCGGGCAAGAGATGAGCGTTTACACCACCATGTCCACCGGGCCGCGTCGCGCGGACGATCCCGACGGACCGGAGGAGTATCACGTCGTGCTGCTGGACAATGGCCGTTCCGCAATGCTCGGAACGGAATTCCAGGACATGCTGCGCTGCATCCGCTGCGGCGCCTGCATGAACCACTGTCCCGTTTATCACGCGGTGGGTGGGCATGCTTATGGATGGGTCTACCCCGGCCCGATGGGCGCAGTGCTGACGCCGGCGCTAATCGGCGTGGAAAAGGGTGGCAACCTTCCGAATGCCTCGACCTTCTGCGGCAAATGCGAGAGCGTTTGTCCAATGCGGATACCGCTGCCCAAGATGATGCGGCATTGGCGTGAGCGCGAATGGGAGCGAGGTCTCAACCCCGCGACACAGCGATCGGGCCTCCGCTTCTGGGCGTTCTTCGCCAGGCGTCCAGCGCTTTATCGTGCTGGCGTTTCGTTTCTGATGCCGATCCTGTCCAAGCTCGGTGGGCGCCGTCGGCGGTTTTCGTCGCTGCCGCTTGCCGGAGGGTGGACGAAATATCGTGACCTGCCTGCGCCGCAGGGCCGCACCTTCATGCAGCAGTGGAAAGATCGCGAAGGAAAAAGGGCGGCATGAGCGGGCGCGAGGCGATCCTCAACAAGGTGCGTGGCGCGATCGGCTCGACCCCGGCGCTCGCGGACAACCGGGCGGCTGTTGTGGCTCAGCGGCTCGATCGCGCCCCGAGCGGCGTTCTGCCCGGTCGCGCCGTGCATCTGCCGCCTTCCGAGAGGATCGCGCTGTTCTGCGAGCGGGCGCTTTCGCTTGCGGCCACGGTGGAACGCGTTCCTGCCCCGGAGGACGTGCCGACCGCGATCGCAGGCTATCTTCGCGAGCGCAACCTGCCGGCTTCCTTCCGCATGGGCGCGGATCCGCGTTTGGTTGAACTCCCTTGGGACGGACAGCCGACACTCGACATCCGGTATGGACCTTCCGATGGAAATGACGAAGTCGGCGTGAGCCAGGCCACCGCGGGCATCGCCGAAACCGGCACGATCGCGTTGGTGTCGGGAAAGGACAACCCGACCACGATCAACTTCCTTCCCGACCATCACATCGTCGTGGTGGAGGCCGGAGATGTCGAACCTACCCTCGAAGGTGTTTTGGCGCGCGTGCGCGAGCGCTACGGCAAGGGCCTGATGCCGCGCACCTTGAACTTCGTTTCCGGTCCGTCCCGCTCGGGCGACGTGGAACAGAAGCTGGTTCTGGGTGCCCATGGCCCTCGCGCGCTGCACCTGATCGTGGTGGGCGAGGTTCGGTGAGCGGAGAAGTTTCCTTCACCGAGGCGCGTGGTCCGCAAGATATGCTGATCTTCGCGATCGGCGACATCCACGGCCGGCTCGACCTGCTTCAGGCCATGCATCAGCGCATCTTCGCGGAGATCGCGGAGCGGAAACCGAGCGACTGGCGCGTGATCCATCTGGGCGATTATATGGATCGCGGCCCCGATTCCAGCGGTGTGCTGCAATGGCTGGTGGATGCGCAGGCGCGAGACCCGCGCATGCTTGCCATCGCGGGCAACCACGATGTCGGCATGCTCGATTTCCTGCGAGATCCGCAGCGTGCGGGCCTGTTCGCGCGCTATGGCGGGGTGGACACCGCCCGCTCCTACGGGATCGATCTCGACACGAAGAGCCTGGCGAAGTTTGGCGCCGGGCATGAGGCGCTGGTTCGCGCCATTCCGCCATCACATGTGTCGTTTCTGCGCGACCTCAGCTTCCGGCTCGAATTTGGCGACTTCTTCTTCTGCCATGCGGGCATCCGCCCGACTTTGCCGCTCGAAGACCAGAGCAATGACGACCTGGTCTGGATCCGCGAGGACTTCCTCGACTGGACAAAACTCCACCCGAAGGTAGTCGTGCACGGTCACACACCGGTGGCGTCCGGCGAAATCCACATGAACCGGGTGAATGTGGACACCGGCGCTTTCAAGACGAACCGGCTGACCGCCTTGATGATCGATGGAGCGCAAAAGCGCCTTATCGAGGTTTCCCCCGAGAAGTAATGGAAAGCCGGCTCAGCGGGCGCTGGTGACCCCATAGCCATCGACGACTGCATGGCCGGCGGCCGCATCGGCGGAATAGATGCCCGCGCCCCAGACGGCGATCGCGGCAAGCATGGCGAAGGAAAGGAGAGCGGCTTTCACGGGTGGTTTTCCAGACTGGACCTGATGCGCCATGAGGTGACACGGACGCGGTTACAATTGTGTTTCGGCGAGGCTTCAAGCGTTCTTCAAAGACGGCGCCACAACGTATCGGCGGTCAGCCTCGTTCCATGGCGCAGGCGGCTTTAAAGGTCGAATTTGGCCGCAAACAGCCTTTGGCAGGCGTTTAGGCGCAGTCCGACGAAACACGTGGCAGAAAAGCCACAGACTTCGGTCAGATCAGGGCGCTCCAGGCACGTCCGATTGCTTGTCCGGCCCCGTCGGCCGCCGGGCCGTGGAGCTCCATTTCGCGCTCCAGGCGACCCACCCAACCGGGTTGACGCTCCGCCAGCTCCGCAGCGAAGGCACCCATCCACTCGCGGACCAGAGCGCGATCCGCTTCGAAGTGGAACTGCATCCCGTAGGCCGCACGGCCAAAGCGGAAGGCTTGGTTTTCAGTGACGGCGCTGCCGGCCAGCGGGACCGCGCCCGGCGGAAGCGTGAAGGTGTCGTCGTGCCACTGGAAGATGGGAAAGCGCTCGGGCAAGCCGCCAAGCACGGGATCAGCCTTTCCGTGCTCCGTCAGTCCAACCTCCTGCCAGCCGAACTCACGCGTGGTTCCGATCTGGTTCGTTCCACCGAGCGCACGCGCAAGAAGTTGCGCGCCGAGGCAGATGCCGAGCACCGCGCGATCCGCTCCGACGAAGTCGCGCGCAAGATCAAGCAGGGCAGGAAAATACGGGCATTGCACATCGTCGAGCGCGTTCTGTGCGCCGCCGAGCATCACCAGCGCATGGTGTTCGCGAGCGTTGGACGGAAGCGCCTGTCCTTGATCCGGGCGGCGAATGTCGATCGTCGCGCCGGTCTCTTCGAGGATCGGGCCAAGCTGGCCCAGCCCGGTATTGTCGTAGTTCTGCACGACGAGGATCTTCATGGCGGGCGCCTCTTACGCGCCGGTGTCGCTGTCGGCGGCACCCACAGGCTTCGATTCCGGCGAGCCGCTGAAGCGGAGCACGATCGACAGCACGGCAAGAACCGCAGTGGACAGAAACTCCGACTGCCAGTTCTGGAACGATTCGAACCAGAGCTGCGGGTCACCGAGATATTCGAGCGCCGTCTGGGTCGGACGTCCGTGCAGGACGGCATCCTGGTTGGCAGCGCCTACACTTCCCTGCCAGTGCAGCACGAAGCTCAAAATGAACAGGGAGATGAGCGCGATACCGAGGGAGTAGGCATAAAGCCAGCGCAGGATCGGCCGGGCACGCCAGCGGGAATCATGGATGCTGTCATGGGGACGCTCCGGATCATCGGGATCTCGTGATTCAGCCGAACCACGTTGAAACAGATAGGCCGTCAGCATCACATAGGCGGCCATCTGGAGGAACTCGCTTTCCCAGTTCTCGAACAGCGCGGACACGAATTGCGGCTCCAGGAGATAGCCTAGAAGCGTGAGCGCCGGCGCGCCGTGCAAGGTGAGTTCTTCATTTCGGCTGGTCCAGCCAGTCAGCGCCATGCCGCACAGGCTGAGAAGGAAGGCAGCCATCAGCACAAGCGTCAGACCGTTGTCGCGCAAGAACCGCATCGGTTTCCCCCGTCGCCGAATCGCCGGTATGGCCATCAGCGTCGATATCCCTTGTGCGAGACTTTCGCTTGAGAAAGGCCTGCGGCTTGACCGCGCGCGCGCCCTCGTCCAGTCGTGACTTCATGCGGGCAAATTACCGGATGCAGCGGCTGTTTGTGCCGGACGATCTTGCGGCTGATGCGAGTGTCCGGCCCTCTGTCCAGCAGCTCCACTATCTCCTGCATGTTCTGCGCATGGGGGATGGGGCAGAACTGCTGCTGTTCAACGGACGTGATGGCGAGTGGCTCGCGTGCCTCGCTTTTGAAGGGAAGAAGGGCGTGCGGCTTGATCTCATGGAGCCGACGCGTTGCCAGCCCGTCGCTCCCGACCTCATTTACTGCTTTGCGCCGCTGAAAGTCGGACGTCTCGACTATCTCGTGCAGAAGGCCGTGGAAATGGGAGCGGGCGTGCTCCAGCCGGTGATGACCCAGCATACGCAGGGCGCGCCGCCGCGCCACGACAAGCTGCTCGCCAACGCCGTCGAAGCGGCCGAGCAATGCGGAGTGCTGGCGCTGCCGACGATCCGCGAGGCGGTGCGGCTGGCTTCCCTGCTGGACGGCTGGGATGCAGGGCGGCGCCTGATCTTCTGCGACGAAAGCGCAGATACGAACAATCCGCTGCCGATGTTGCAGGCGATGGGGGCCGAGCGCTTCGCGTTGCTGGTGGGGCCAGAGGGCGGTTTCTCAGAGGAGGAGCGTCAGACGCTCCGAGCGCTGCCCTTCGTGAGCGCCATTCCGCTCGGACCACGCATCCTGCGCGCCGATACGGCGGCCGTGGCCGCACTCGCCCTGATCCAGGCCACCGTCGGAGACTGGAGCCGATCAACTCCTTAACCTGTTCGATCAAGGATTTTTCGCTTGATCGGCCACTGCCCCTTGTTCATCACTCCCGCCGCTGAAGTTTCTTCGGCCTGAGGAGCTTCCCAATGGCGCGCGACACCACTGACGACGAACCAATCGCGGGCTTCGACGATCTCGTCTCGCATATCGCGGAGGGTGAAAAGCCGCGCGAGAAATGGCGCATCGGCACGGAGCACGAGAAGTTTCCGTTCTACAAGAACGACAACGGTCCCGTTCCCTATGACGGGCCGCGCGGGATCCGTGCGCTGCTTGAAGGCATGCAGGCCATGCTGGGCTGGGAGCCGATCCTGGATGAAGGTCGGATCATCGGGCTGGTGGAGCCCACTGGACGTGGCGCGATCTCACTCGAGCCGGGCGGGCAGTTCGAGCTGTCAGGCGCACCGCTTGAGACGATTCACCAGACCTGCCGGGAAAGCAACGCGCACCTGGCCCAGCTTCGCGAGATCGCCGAGCCGCTCGGCATCCGCTTCCTAGGCCTCGGCGGCAGCCCGAAGTGGAGCCTGGCCAACACGCCCCGGATGCCGAAATCGCGCTACGACATCATGACGAACTACATGCCGAAGGTCGGCGCGCAGGGGCTCGACATGATGTACCGCACCTGCACGATCCAGGTGAATCTCGACTTCAGCTCCGAAGCCGACATGCGGCGCAAGATGCAGGTGGGACTGAAGCTTCAGCCGCTGGCCACCGCGCTTTTCGCCAGCTCGCCCTTCACCGAAGGCCGCCCGAACGGACTCCAATCCTGGCGAGGCGAGATCTGGCGCGACACGGATAACGGACGTTCCGGCCTCCTCCCCATCTGCTTTTCGCCGTCCTTCGGCTATGCCGACTATGTCGAATGGGCGCTCGACGTGCCGATGTATTTCGTGATCCGCGATGGTCACTACCACGACATGACGCGCTGGACCTTCCGCCAGTTCATGGCGGGTGCCGCACGCAGTGAACTGTTTGACGGCCTGCCGACGATGGGCGATTGGGCCAATCACCTTTCCACCCTGTTTCCGGACGTGCGGCTCAAGCGCTTCCTTGAGATGCGCGGCGCGGATGGCGGGCCATGGCGGCGCATCTGCGCCCTGCCAGCCTTCTGGGTCGGCCTGCTTTACGATGAGCAGGCGCTCGACGCGGCGGAAACGATGACCGCCGACTGGACCTTTGCCGAAGTACAGGCCATGCGCGACGCCGTTCCGCGCGATGGGATTGGCGTCACTCATCGCGGTGCCAGCTTGCGCGAGATCGGGCGCGAGGTGCTCGGCATCTGCCGCAAAGGACTAGAGGCGCGTGCGCGGCTCAACGGCGACGGCTATGACGAAACGCATTTCCTCGGCACGCTGGACGAGGTGATCACCCGCGGCGCGAACTCGGCCGAGGAAATGCTGCAAGCCTTCCGCACGCGCTGGGACGGCTCGGTAGAACCCGTTTTCGGCGAATATGCTTACTAGCGGAAAACCAGGCGACAACGGATCGACCCCGCTGGCAACAACAGCGTGTCCGTTCTAGCATCCCTGTCCACGGAAGGTGGAGGTCGCGATGCTGCCGCTTTGGGAGATGATGCTGAAGGCCGGTCAGGGACCGGACGCGCTGGCGCGGCAATTCGATCTCAGCCGGGCACAGGCCACGGCTGCGATCGCAGCGCTGCTTCCGGCCTTCAGCGAAGCATTGCGGCGAGCGAGCAGCGATCCTTCCGGCTTGGGCACATTCTTCCAGATGATGACGGGTAGTCAGACTGCCCCAACGTTCGCTGATACCCTCCGCGCCTTCGGCGTTTCCGCTCAGCAGGCGGGCAATCCGACCATCGATCCGTTCTTTGGTTCCAGCGAGCTGTCACGCGCGATTGCCGATCAGGCTGCGCGGTTGACCGGGCTTAGCAGCGAAACGTTGCGCATCATGCTTCCCGCCATCGCCACCATGATGATGGGCGGTGTCGCTGGAATGGCGCAGAACGGTTTCGGCGCATCTTCGGAAGGAAGAGCACGGAACCCGCTTCAGGATTACTTCGAGACGGTTGCGCGTCAGAGCCGCAGCGCGATGGGGAGCGCCGCCGCCGCGCCCTCGCCTGTGTGGGCGGAGAACTGGAACAAGGCGCTGCAAGCCATGTTCGGCCAGAACACGATGCCCGGCTCCGAAGCAAAGGATCCGCCGACCGGGGATCCCTGGACCCGCATGATGAAGCAGTGGGCTGCTCTCGTGGGGCAGGAGTCAGGAGCGAGCAACAAAGCCGAGAAGCCGATGGCGTCCTATGAAGAGTTGTTCAGCCAGCTGTTCAACCAGAAGCATGAGGCTTACGAGCGCAGGATGGCGTCGATTTTCGACCAGTTCTGGAGCAAGAACGGCCAAGCCCCGCGCTAGATCCGCGAAACGAAAAAGGCCCGGTCCGCGAACGGACCGGGCAGTCATGCAGGCGGCTTGGGAAGCCAACGGGAGTCTGCTCCGCCTGCGAAGGGTGATCGGCAGCTACGACACCAGCCGCGCGCCGTCCTCAATGGTACGGATGCGCGCGCTGGCAATCGCGCCCAGACGTGATGTCGGATCGGCGCCGAACGGAGGAGCGATGGCGACGTGAAGGTCGGCGCGGGTCAGCCCGATGTCGGACAGCTCCGCATCGGTCATGTCACCCAGGCGGTAGAACTCGCGACGGTTTCGCCATGTTTTCAGGGCCAGCCGTACGGCTGCCACCATCCGCATCACGGTGGCCACGGCGCGCTGGTAAGCAGCGACAGCCTGATAGCGGGGAGCAGGAATGCTGGCAAAACCATTCATTGTTCTCGTCCTTCAGGTCCGTTCGAGCGGCGGCGTGCGGGAAAGGCAAGGCTGCGGGGTTGTTCCGCCAGCCCTTCAGATGTCACTGCCAAGCTCGAATGACACAGTCATGACTCAGGGCAATTGATTATTCCAACGAATGTTTCTAATCGTTCGCATCAGTTTCCTTTATGGGTGCGTCTGATGTCGGTGCCTCTTGATCTCGATCAGCTTCAAACATTCGTGGCGATCTCCGATGCCGGCAGCTTCACCCGCGCGGCGTCGGAGGTGTTCCGCACCCAGTCGGCCGTGTCCATGCAGATGCGGCGGCTGGAAGAGCGCATCGGCAAGACGCTGTTTGAAAAGGACGGGCGTTCCAACAGGCTGACGGAAGACGGCGAGCGGCTTCTCAGCTATGCGCGGCGGATGCTTCACCTCAATCGCGAAACGCTGGCTGCTTTTGACGACCGCAGCCTGGAAGGCACGATCCGCATCGGCACGCCAGACGATTATGCCGATCGCTTCCTGCCCGAAATCATGGGGCGATTCACGCGCTCCAACCCACGCGTGGAGCTTTCGGTTCTATGCGAGCCGACCGCCAACCTCATGGATCATATCAAGCGCGGCCAGCTTGACCTCGCCCTCGTTACCCATGACAGCAGCCGTGGCGGCTCGGAAGTGGTGCGCCGCGAGCCGCTGCTCTGGGTCGGCTCCGCCAATCATCCGGTGCATGAGGAGGACGTTCTCCCGATGGCGTTCGGGCGGCCCAACTGCCTGTGGCGCCGGGCAGCAGTGGATTATCTCGACCGCTTAAACCGCGACTACCGCGTGCTGTTTTCCTCGTGGTCGGCCACCGTGATCGGGGCCGCGGTGCTTTCCGGACTGGCGGTCTCGATCCTGCCTGAATGCGCGCTCCGACCTGGCATGCGCGTGCTGGGCGAAAAGGAGGGCTTCGGGCCGCTGCCTGACATCCAGATCGGTATCGTCCGCGGGGCGAACAGCAAGGGCCAGCTCGTCGATGCGCTCGCCCGCCATATCGCGGAAAGCCTCGACAATATCTCCGTTCCCTTGGCCGAGGACAACGGCGGCTTCGACTTTGGGGCCCTGACCTTTTCCCGCTCGCGCCGGCAGAAGCCGGGCCATATGCTTCCGGGATGGTGAGGCCTTTGCCCGGTTCTCATTTCGAGCGGAACACGCCGTGAGCGAAACCCTCTCCCCCACCCGCGCGACCAACGCTGCCGAATATTCGGTGAGCGAGATTTCCGGCGCGCTCAAGCGCACGGTGGAGGAGGCGTTCGGCAATGTGCGGGTGCGCGGCGAGATTTCCGGCTACCGCGGCCCGCACTCGTCGGGCCACGCCTATTTTGCGCTGAAGGACGAGCGGGCGCGCATCGAGGCGGTGATCTGGAAAGGCACGATGGGCAAGATGCGCTTCCGGCCCGAGGAGGGCATGGAAGTCATCGCGGGCGGTCGGCTCACCACTTTCCCCGGCTCGTCCAAGTACCAGATCGTGATCGAAACGCTGGAGCCGGCCGGCGCAGGCGCGCTGATGGCGCTGCTGGACGAGCGCAAGCGGAAGCTCGCCGCCGAAGGCTTGTTTGAGGCCTCGCGCAAGCGGCCCCTGCCCTTCCTGCCGCGCGTGATCGGCGTGGTCACCTCGCCGACGGGAGCCGTGATCCGGGACATCCTTCACCGCATCGCCGACCGCTTTCCGCTGCATGTGATCGTCTGGCCGGTGCGCGTTCAGGGCGAAACCACAGGCGCGGAGGTGTCAGCGGCGGTGGCAGGCTTCAATGCGCTGACAGATGCGGACAAGATCGCGCGACCCGATCTTCTGATCGTGGCGCGGGGTGGCGGAAGCCTTGAGGACCTTTGGGGCTTCAACGACGAGAATCTCGCCCGCACGGTCGCCGCCTCGCGAATTCCCGTGATCTCGGCCGTGGGGCACGAAACGGACTGGACGCTGATCGACCTCGCCGCCGACCGGCGCGCGCCGACGCCCACCGGGGCCGCCGAGATGGCGGTGCCCGTGAAGGCCGAGCTTGAAGCGGCCTTTGCTTCGCTTTCGGCCCGCCTGCGTGCGGCCCTGACGCGCTTGATCGATCGCCGCAGGCAGGCTGCGCGCGCCGCGACGCGCGCTCTTCCCGCGCCCGATCAGCTGCTTGCACTGCCGCGCCGGTCGCTCGATGAAGCTTCAAGCAGGCTGGAACGGAGCCTCACTGTTTCCACCCGCGCCAAGCGCGCACGCTTCGTGGCTGCGCGCTTGAACCCCGGCCAGCTCAGCCGCAAGCTCGAAGACACGCGGCGCTCCCTTTCACGGACGCATGATCTGTTGATCCGGGCAGAAGGCGCCGCACGACGGGACAAGCGGCGGCTTGTTCGGCATGCCGCCCAGCGCCTCACTGTCGAGCCGCTGCGCCGCCGTCTCGGTGAAGCAGGACGGGCGTCCTTTCGGCTGGGAGAGGCGCTGCGTCGCGCTCGGCAAATTGTGATGACGCGCCGCGCGGACAAGGCAGGTCTCATCGCCGCGCGCCTGCGACTTCAGCCGATCACGGCGCGAGTCGAGACGATGCGCGTGCAGCTTGACGTCACCGCGACCGGTCTCGCTCGATCGGGCAGGACCATTACGGAAGGACGCACTGAACGTTTGTCCCAGTTCAAGCGCCTTCTCGACACGCTGTCTTATCGCAACGTGCTTGCCCGCGGCTTCGCGGTAGTTCAGGCAGAGAATGGCCGGCCCATCACCTCCGCAGCAGCCACCGCCCCGGGGCAGCATGTCGCCATTACGTTCGCGGATGGCCGCGCTTCCGCGACCATCAGCCTGGACGAACAGGCACAGCCCAAGCGCAAGGCGGCCGCACGCGCGTCGGCATCATCTACGCCGAACCGGCAGGGATCTCTGTTCTAGCGTCCCGAACTACGACCGCAGCCGATGGCTTCCGCGAAGCAGATCGCTGGTCATCGATCACGCGTCGCTCCGGAACTCGTTCACTTACCCCCGGAGCTTCGCCACATGGCGGGCCAGCTTCTTCAGCGTCTGCCCTCCATATTCAACAGCGCCGAAGCCGATGGCCCATTCCTGCCGCCTCTTGGAGGGATGCATCTGGCGCAGCGTGATGACTGTCTTGCCGTTGCTTTGTTCATCGAAAGTGACGAGCATTCTGAACCTGTCTGGATCGTTGTCCTTATCCGAACCATGCTCGACCTCGACGAGGATCGGGGCTTCCATGCGAAGGAAGACCATTTTGTTGCCGTAGCGCGTGCCGTCGGGAGCGACCATGTCAAACCGCCAGACGCCACCCGAACGAAGGTCGATCTCCTTGGTCTCGATCGCTATTCCATCGGGACCAAACCACTCGACGATCTGAGCCGGGTCCGTCCAGGCGGCGTAAACAAGGCGCCGGGGAGCATCGATCACCCGACCGAGCACGATTTCACGATCGAGAGGCCAGCCTTGCCAGGGAGAGTCGCGTGGTTCGAGCGGGTCAGCCATGGTCTCAAGTCTTCCTCTTCATGCGTTCGATGTGGGCTTCCATGCGATCGAGGCGCGCCTCCCACGCAGCGACATGCCGATGTATCCAAGCCTCGGTCGCTTCAAGGGCACGCGGTTCGATCCTGCAGGTTCGAATCCGCCCGATCTTTTCGGAACTGATCAGCCCGCTCTGCTCCAGAACCCGCACATGTTTGAGTAGCGATGGCAGAGCCAAGTCGAATGGCTCGGAAAGTTCGGTGACGGACTGCGGTCCACCACACAAACGGCCGATGATCGCGCGCCGGGTCGGGTCCGCAAGCGCGGAAAACGCCTTGTCCAAATCCGTCGAAGACTTAGCCATATCGGAAACTATGCCGATAGTCGCGGCAGGTCAGTGAAAACGTTCAGCGTCGGCTAAGCCTCGGCTCCTGAGCCGGAATGCTCGGCGTTCTCGCGCTCGATGTCGGCAAGCAGTGCTCTGGCATCATCAAGATCGCTATCGGCTACATGGATCGGGATGCCTTCGTTCTTCGGCTGCCGCTGAGCGGCGATGGCGTATAATCCATAGCCGTTCAGCAAGGCCACCGTAGTCTCAGCGATCATTCGGTTGTCGGCTATCATGAGAGTTACGAGCTCGGTCTCGGTCATGCGCCATTGTTGCGCTGATAGAAGATGCGTCAATCCCGGCCGCGCGAGCAATCGCAGCACTCCAGCGATCCTGAAGAAGGTCAGCCTTCTCCACGCCCGCACGTTGTCCGGCTCAGATGCAAGGAAGCGCGCCGCGGTGCGAATCCATGTTGCATCGATGTCGCGTCGAGTAGCCGAGCGTCAGTTGAACCCCTTGTAAATCAAGGAAACTGGTCTGCAACATGACGCGACTTGAAGCCGGAGATCATTAAAGATGCGACTAACGCAAGTGGCAGAAAACGTTGGGGAAATTCTGGTACGGTTGCTCGGGATCGAACCGAGGACCTCCGGATCCACAATCCGGCGCTCTAACCATCTGAGCTACAACCGCCCGTCAGAAGCGATGTCCTTACGCAGAATCGGTTTTCAGTTCAAGCCTCCGGCCCTCGCACCGGGAGAGGCATGTTCAAAGAAAAAGGCCGGAAAATCCGGCCTTTTCGGTTTGTAGATCGACGCGAGGCCTGTCCCGGTAAGCGGACAAGCCTCTCGATCCATCTGGCGGTCTCAGGCGACCTTGAGTTCCTTCATGGCCGACTCGAAGCCTTCCTTCACGGGGCGGGACACATCCTCGGCGGCCTTGGATGCGGCAGCCTGCATATCCCTGGTCTGGTTCATCACCGACTCAACCGCGGAGCGAACATAGGCAGCCTGAAGTTCGATGATCTCCGACACGGAACGGGCGCGCGCCAAGCCTTCCAGATGGTTGAAGCCTGTTTCTGCATTGGCCCGCATCGTGGCGATGGTCTTGAGCGACAATTCGCTTGCAGCAGCGCGTCCGGTCTCAACGCTTGTTTCCATCGTCTTCTGGACCCACTCGGCGCTGGACTTCAGGCGGGAGTAAGCTTCCTTGGACTGCTCTGCGCCCTTTTCCGCAAAGGCGCGGAACTGCTCGGCGGTTTTAGAGGTGTCGAAGGAGGGAAATTCGACGTTGTCGGTGTAGCTGGCTTGGTCGGACATGAGATTTCCTCGCTTTGCAACGACGGCGGCTTTTCTCGCGCACCTGTCGGATCAAACAATGACCTTTCCTTATTCCCCTCTATGCTGCACTGCAACATAAATTTTGCGGCGCATCAAAAATCAGCGGGATTAACTGTCGCTCCACAATCCCCAGCGATGTTCCTCCACAGCAATGGACCTGCCCCGGGCAAGTCTTTAGTAACAATGTGTTAACCGCCCGGGACATCAGGGTGGAAGACTCGCGTCCACGAGGCTGACGGGCAAGCGCATGACGTCCCGCTCCCAATCACTGATGGATTTCGTGGCCCTCGATAGGGTGCGCGAGCGTTTTGCGCGTGGCGACGCCATGCTGATCCTCGATGCGGGCCTCGACAGGATTGCCTGGGCGAACGGCGGCGGCGCGCAGCTTTTCGGCTTTTCCGATACGTGGGCCGCAAAGGACGCGATGGCGCCGTTCAGTACGGCGGCACGGCGGCAACTCAAGGCAGCGCGGGGCTTTCCGGACATCGCGCGCGACAGTCCAGTGTCCCTGAGCGCCGCTAGGGGAACGCTCGGGTTCCTTGCGAGCGCCGTCGTTCTGCCCGGCGGTGAGCGGGGCATCCTGCTGGCGCAACCAGCCTCGGAGAGTGACCCGGCGGCTGCCGTCTCTGGGCTCACGGCGCCGGGCTTCTCGGCTGCTCTGACCGATTCCGAAGGCCGCCCGCTCGCCGCTTCTCCCGGCTTTGCGGCGCTCGGATTTTCCACGTCCGTGCTGACGGCACTCGCGGCGCAGGTCAACGCGGGCGCGCCGATCAACCGTCTGGTTCCGGGGGCATCAACGTCGAGGCCGGTTCGAGCGCTGCGGCTGGATCAGAATACCGTCCTTCTGACCGTCTCCGACGATGATCCGGGCGATTTCCCGGCGTTGGAGAGAATCGAGACCGCCTATCAGACTGGGTTCGCTCTGAACTCGGTATCAGATTACGCGCGGCAACACGCGACGGGGCAGGCGCTTGGAACCTTAGCAGCCAGCGATGCGGCGGAGCCGGGGATCGTGCCGGAAGTCGAGGATGGCGCCGCGCATGAAGCAGAGGCCGACGCTTCGGCCATCGAGCCCGCGTCGGAAGAGGATACCGATTTCATCACCGGCGGAAATGATGCTTCGGAGGATAGCCCGTCCGAGCAGCCGACAAAAACCGTTGGGCTGGTGGAGTTGGACACTCCGGAAGCTGCCGCAGAGCAGGATCGCAATCAATCCACCGAAGTATCAGCTGATGGATCGGGAGAGAAGCAGGACGAGCCTTCGTCCGGCGATGAGCCTTCTTCCGCCACCGTGCCTCCTGACGGCGATCCTGCCGTCGAAGGTGGTGATGCGCCAGATGATGCCCTGGCTGGCGATGACGGCGGCCTGATCGAACATGGTGAGAGCGGGAGCCCCACGGTTGCGGTGGGATCGGCGCAGCACGAACGGAGCTTCGAGGAGACGAGGACAGAGGAGGCGCAGATCGAGGAGAGCACGGCAGCGCCTCCAGTCGCCTGGGATGACGGCCCCGTGCGCTTTACATGGCGCTCGGATGCGAATGGCCGCTTTACCGCGCTTTCGCGCGAGTTTACCGACGCGATGGGACTGCGCGAGGAAGAGCTGCTTGGCCAGCTCTTTTCCGATGTCGCGGATCGCTTCGGCTTCGACCCCGATCAGGAGATCGCGACGCTGCTCACGCGCCAGGACACATGGTCCGGCCGCACCGTGCACTGGCCGCTTGATGGGCACGGGGTTCCTGTCGATCTCGCGGCTCTTCCCGTTTACAGCGCAGACCGCACCTTTGAAGGATTTCGCGGCTTCGGCATCGCGCGGCTGCAGGATGCTGAGGAGTTGCAGCCGGGGCCGGTGGAAGCAGCGGCGACCGAGGTGAAAGAGGATCGCCCCCCTGAAGCGGCCGTTGGGCCGATGGCGGAGCGCGGGGTTCCCAGCTTCGTCGCCGCGCCGGCAGCACCTCAATTGTCGCCGCATGAACGAACTGCCTTTCAGGAGATCGGCGAGCGCTTGCGACTGGAAGGAGCCGCGCCGGTCGTTCCTTCCATTCTTGGGGCGGAAAGCGCGGCGCGACCGATCAACGGCGGATCGCGCGTTGACCAGGTTCCCGCTTCTGAGGGAGATGCTCTGCCGGCCGCGAAGTCCCCCCCGGTTGAGGCGCATGACAAGGCCATACCGGCGCTTGTCATCCCGGCGAAAGACAACGCGGACTTTGCTGCTGCCGCGCTCGACGAGGGCGGCAACGAGAGCAAACAGGTCGAGCCGGAGGCTGGACAGGGCGATAGCCGGTTGACGGACCAATCGCGCGGCGTGGAGAGTCAGCGTGCGCCGGCGGACGAGCCATCGCCGAGACCACGGCCCGACACATCGATCCTTGAACGGCTTCCCGTTCCCGTGCTGATCCATTCCGGCGATGTGCTGCATTACGCGAACCCTGAGTTTCTGGCGCTGACGGGCTACGAGTCGCTCGATCCTCTGCGGGCGCGGGGAGGGCTCGACGCGCTGCTTTCCGCACCGGATGACAGCGGCATGGAGGGCGATCCCGACGACCGGCGGATGCGCCTTACTGCTGCTTCAGGCGCGACGATGCCGGTGGACGCGCTTCTGCGGTCTGTGCCATGGGCGGGCGGGTCTGTCCTTCTGCTGGTTGTGCGGCGGCTCGATGCCAGCCCGGCGGAGGGCGAGAGATCGGGTGACGAGATCGAGCGGCGGGTTGCCGAGATGCGCGCCATCGTCGATACGGCGACCGACGGCGTCGTGCTGATCGCGCCGGATGGCACCATCCGCTCATTGAGCCAGCCGGCGGAGGCCCTCTTCGGGATCGATTCGGACAAAGCGGGCGGCAGGCCGTTCGGCAGCCTGTTTTCGATCGAAAGCCAGCATTCCGTTGCAGACTATCTCGACGGCCTGTCGAACAACGGCGTCGCAAGCGTGCTGCATGACGGGCGCGAGGTGATGGGCCGCGAAAGCAGCGGCGGCCTGATCCCGCTCTTCATGACAGTGGGCAAGCTGCCCGAAGGCAGCGGCTTCTGCGCCGTGCTTCGCGACATCACCCAGTGGAAGCGCGCCGAGGAGCAGTTGACACAGTCGCGCACGCTGGCGGAACTCGCCTCTTCGCACAAGACCGACTTCCTCGCTCGCGTCAGCCACGAAATCCGCACGCCTCTCAATGCGATCATCGGCTTTTCCGAGTTGATGCTCGATGAGAAATTCGGGCCGGTTTCCAACGATCGGTATCGCGATTACCTGCGCGACATCAACCGCTCGGGCAATCACGTGCTCGATCTCGTCAACGACCTGCTCGACATTTCCAAGATCGAGGCCGGCGAGCAGGACATGACCTACGAGGCGGTATCGCTCAACGATGCGCTAGCGGAGGCGGTGGCCACCATGCAGCCCCAAGCCAATCGCGAGAGGGTGATCATCCGGTCGAGCTTCGCGGACGATCTGCCCGACGTGGTGGCCGACCTCCGCAGCGTCCGGCAGATCGCCTTCAACATCCTGTCCAATGCCGTTCGCTATACGCAGGCCGGCGGCCAAGTGATCGTGTCGACAGCGCTCGAAGCCTCGGGCGACGTTGCACTGCGCGTGCGGGATACGGGAATAGGAATGACGCAGGGCGAGATGGAACAGGCGATGAAGCCCTTCCGCCAGATCAATGCGCTCAAGCGGCCTCGCGGCGACGGAACCGGCCTCGGCCTGCCCTTGACCAAGGCCATGGCGGAAGCGAACCGGGCGCAGTTCTCCATCAGTTCGGCGCCCGGAGAAGGCACGCTGGTCGAGATCGTTTTTCCTGTCACCCGCGTGCTGGCCGGCTGACGCGCGCGGAAATGTTACTTTAGAACTTCTCCAAACTACTGATTTTACTTCTGTTTATTGTTGACGCGCCTTGTCCACTATCGGAATAAGCGCTGCCCGCTGGCTTTGCCGCCGGTGACGGGCAGGCTTCTTGCGAAGAGGACAAACCGATGATCTCAAGGACCGTCGGCGCGCGACTTGCGTCGGTGATGGCCGGCTGCGCTGTCTCCCTGCTGCTTCTTTCCGGCAGCGTGCAGGCTCAGGAAACCGTCAACATCTATTCCTACCGACAGCCCGACCTCATCAAGCCCGTGCTCGACGCGTTCACGGCGAAGACCGGTATCGCAACCGAAGTGCTTTTCCTCGACAAGGGGCTCGAGGACCGGATGGCGGCCGAAGGCGAGAACTCGCCAGCCGACCTGATCCTGACGGTCGACATCGCACGGCTGACCAACACGAAGGAAAAAGGCGTCACCCAGCCGCTGGTGGACGAGACCGTGAACAAGCTGCTGCCCGCTGAATACCGCGATCCGGACGGCTTCTGGTTCGGTTTCACCAAGCGCGCGCGCGTCGTTTATGCCTCGAGGGACCGTGTCACGGAAACCGCTCTCACCTATGCGGATCTGGCCGATCCGAAGTGGAAGGGCCGCATCTGCATGCGCTCCGGCCAGCACGATTATAATCTGGCACTGTTCTCGGCCGCAATCGCGCATTGGGGCGAGGCGAAGACCGAGGAATGGATGCGCGGGCTCAAGGCCAATCTCAACGGCAAGCCCAACGGCGCCGACCGGGATCAGGCGAAGGCAATCGCGGCGGGCGAATGCGACCTCGGACTAGGCAACACCTATTATGTCGGACTCATGCAGAACAACGAATTGGAGCCCGAGCAGAAGGAATGGGCCAAGGCCATCCGCGTGATCTTCCCGACCTTTGAGAATGGCGGCACCAACGTTAACATTTCTGGCGCGGCGCTGGCCAAATACGCGCCGCACCGCGATAATGCGGTGAAGCTGATCCAATTCTTGGCGAGCCACGAAGCCCAGCAGATCTACGCCGAGCAGGTCTACGAGTACCCCGCCGAGCCTGGTCTGGAGCCGTCCGCGACCGTAAAAAGCTTCGGCATGCTGACCGCCGACACTCTGCCGTTGTCCGAGATTGCCAAGAACCGGAAGCTCGCCTCCGAGATGGTGGATCGCGTCGGGCTCGATGACGGGCCAGGCAGCTAAGCCCTCACCTTCCGATGACGAGGTCGGCCTTAGCGCTGGCCTCACTCTTTCCCGCAGCCGACCTTGAGCATCGCCCGTTCCCTCCCCCTGGCCGCCGTAAGGCAGCCGCGCCATCCGTGGCTGTTCGGCCTGTCGGCACTGGCGGCAGGAGCCGTGCTTCTTCCGATCGCTATGCTTGTGCTGCTCGCCATGACCGGCAGCGGTGCCGATTGGCCGCACCTTGCGCGGAACGTGCTGCCGGGGGCCGTTTGGAACACTGTCTGGCTGCTTGTTCTCGTTGCCGGCGGAACCGCTACCGTAGGCGTCATCGCAGCCTGGGCAGTTGTGGGTTTCGACTTCCGTGGGCGGCAGTTCCTTTCCTGGGCGCTCGTGCTGCCCCTGGCGGTGCCGCCCTATCTGGCGGCTTATGCTTTCGCCGACTTCTTCCATTATGCCGGACCGGTGCAGAGCCTGCTCCGCCTGCTAACCGGGCCAATCAGCCCGCGCGACAACTGGTTTCCCGACATCCGCTCGGTCGGCGGCACGGCGCTGGTCATGGCGTCGGTGCTCTTTCCTTATGTTTATCTCACCACGCGTGTCGTCTTCCTAATGCAGGGTCGGGCGATCGCAGACGTCGCGCGGACCCTTGGCGCCAGCCCCTCCACCGTGTTCTGGCGCGTGCTGCTGCCCGTTGCCCGACCGGCAATCGTGGCGGGCGTGGCGCTTGTGCTCATGGAAACCATCAATGATGTTGGCGCGGCGGAATATCTCGGCACGCGGACGCTGACGATCGCGGTTTTCACCACCTGGCTCAATCGCGGCAGCCTTGAAGGCGCAGCGCAGCTTGCCACGGTCATCGTGCTGCTCGTCTTTGCCCTTGTCAGCACCGAGCGATGGGCACGGCGGCGGCAGCGCTTCCACAATGCCCGCGCCACCCAGGTCTTCACGTGTCCGCCGCGCAAGAGGCTGCGGGGCTGGAAGGCGGCAAGCCTCGCGATTGGCCTTTGTCTGCCGGTCTTTTTCGGCTTCGGCATTCCCATTCTGGTCTTCGGGCGCTATGCGCTGTCGCGCATCGGCCGGCTCCTGTCGCCGGAACTGCTCGATGCCTTCCTGACCACGGCCTTTGTTGCCGGGCTGACGGCCATCCTTACCGTCTGCGTGGCGCTTCTTGTCGTGAACGCCATCCGCGTCGTGCGCTCGCGGTCCATGGCCGCGATCGCGAGCCTCGCCTGTCTTGGCTATGCTTTCCCCGGTACCATCCTCGGGCTCGGCCTGCTGTGGACACTCGCGCATTTCGATAACTGGCTCGCCGGCCTGGCGAAGACCTGGTTCGGCGTTTCGCCCGGGCTGCTGCTGACCGGTTCGGTCGCCGGCGTGGTGATCGCCTGCACCTTGCGCTTTGTGGCGCTGGCGGAGGGCGCGATCCGCGCGGGCGCGGAGAAGCTGCCCGCCAATATCGATGAAGCCGCGCGCAGCCTCGGCCATGGGCCTGTTGCCAGCGCCTCCACGATTCTCCTGCCGCTCCTGAAGCCTGCGATCCTGACTGCGCTGGTGCTGGTCTTCGTGGATACGGCCAAGGAGCTTTCGGCCACGATCCTGCTGCGACCCTTCGGCTTCAACACACTGGCGACGCTGGTCTACGAAAACGCGTCCCGCGGCGTGATCGAAGACGGCGCACTGGCAGCGCTGCTGATCATCCTCACCGCGCTGGTGCCGGTTCTGCTGCTGTCCGGCGCGCTTGCCAAAGATCGCGCTTCATAAAGAGCGCGCGGATAGCCCTATCAGCCAAAGAAAAGGGGGCGCCCTGCAAAGGGCGCCCCTGAGGGGCATTGCTGAACAAGGGAACGCCGGGCGGCGTCGAGGAGGGGCTACGATCGAAGTTGTCACGTCTGCAGGAGTGGGCGAACATCCTTGGTGACGTCTCGTGAACTATTGCGGAGAGCCGCTTAATAAAACCTTACCGCTTCCAAGGTGATTTTAACGATCGGGTAAGCGTTCGGAACGCGGTAAATTTCGCGGCAATCCTTTGCTAACCATCCCCGGATCCGGGCTACCCCTGGCGTGCGGCCTGCTCGTCGCGCACGCGCTGCACCTCTCGCCTCTTGTTGACGATCGAAGCGATAACGACCCCTGTTGCCACCAGCGCGATCAGGATGGTGCACACCGCATTGATCTCGGGCGTTACGCCCAGCCGCACCTGGCTGTAAATCTTCATGGGCAGGGTCGTGGCGCCCGGGCCAGAAGTGAAGCTCGCGATCACGAGGTCGTCGAGCGAGAGCGTGAAGGCGAGCATCCATCCTGCCACCACGGCGGGCAGGATCACCGGCAGCGTGATGGCGAAGAAGGTGCAGGTGGGCGTCGCGCCTAGATCCATCGCCGCCTCTTCCAGGCTGCGATCGAACGAAACGAGCCGCGACTGCACCACAACCGCCACGAAGCACATGGTGAAGGTGATGTGCGCCAGCGTCACCGTCATCATGCCGCGATCGAGCCCGATCGCGACAAACAACAGCAGCAGCGACAGGCCGGTGATCACCTCGGGCATGACGAGCGGCGCGAAGACCATGCCGGAAAACAGGAGTCGCCCGCGAAAGCGCGTCCAGCGCGTGAGCGCGAGCGCCGCCATTGTGCCGAGCACGGTGGCAGCCGTGGCCGATATGAGCCCGACGCGCACAGTGACCCAGAGCGCGTCCATCAGACCCTGGTTGGAAAACAGCGAGACATACCACTTGGTGGAAAAACCGGCCCATACCGTGACAAGCCGCGACTCGTTGAACGAGAAGATCACCAGAATCACGATGGGAATATAGAGGAAGGCAAAACCCAGCACGATCGAGACGATGTTGAAGCGGCTCCAGCCGGTATTCATCGGCCCGCCTCCTGCGCCTGAGCCTGCGCGCGCTGGAAGAGCGCGATCGGCACGACCAGGATCAGCAGCAGGATCACCGCGACGGCCGAGGACACCGGCCAGTCACGATTGGCGAAGAACTCGTTCCAAAGCGTGCGGCCGATCATCAGCGTCTGCGAACCGCCAAGCAGGTCGGGGATCACGAACTCGCCCACGGCCGGGATGAACACCAGCAGCGCGCCGGCCACGACGCCTGGGAGTGACAAGGGAAAGGTGATCTTCCAGAACGCGCTCGTCGGCGTGCAGCCCAAGTCCTGCGCCGCCTCGATCAGCGAATGGTCCATCTTCTCGAGCGAGGCATAAAGCGGCAGAACCATGAAGGGCAGATAGGAATAAACGATGCCGATGAAGATTGCCGCATGCGTGTTGAGGATGATCAGCGGCTGATCGATCACGCCGAGCCAGAGCAGGAACTGGTTGAGCAGGCCCTCGGGCTTGAGGATGCCGATCCAGGCATAAACGCGGATCAGGAAGCTCGTCCAGAAGGGCAGGATGACGAGCATCAGGAGTAGCGGTCGGAGGCTCGCGGGCGCACGCGCCATGCCATAGGCGATGGGGTAGCCAACAAGCAGCGTCAGAACGGTCGAAACGCCCGCGATGACCACGCTGGACACATAGGCGTTGAAGTAAAGCGCATCCTCGGTGAGCCAGACATAGTTGTCGAAGGAAAGCTCCCACAGGCGCGCGATCCAGCCTGGTGCGCCGCCGGCGCCGTCGAAGACGGGCGTGTAGGGCGGCATGGCGATCGCCGTCTGCGAAAGCGAAATCTTGAAGACGATCACGAAGGGGATGAGGAAGAACAGCAGCAGCCAGAAATAGGGGACGGCGATCACGAACCGCGAAGCGACCCCGCGGAAAACCCGCTGCAAGGTTGACGGGCTTTGCGCATCCGCTTCCGGCCGATCGAGAACGGACTCCGTCATGCCGTCACCTCGTCAGCACGATGCCGGAATCGGGCTTGAAGGAGATCCATGCCCGATCGTTCCAGGTCAGTGGCTCCTCCGTCACGCGCTCCCGGTTGAGCTGGCTGGTGCGCACCACGCGGCCGTCAGGCAGGCGGACATGGTAGAGCGTCATGTCGCCGAGATAGGCGATGTCCCAGATCTCGCCTTCGGCCGCATTGACGCTTTGACCCTCCGGAGGCCGGGCCGAAACCTTGATCTTTTCGGGGCGCACGGCATACCAGACGGTAGAGCCTGCCGATGTCTCCGTTCCATCCGTCGTCCGGATCGTCATCGCTTCGCCGCTGCGGATGAGTGTTCCCGCGCCGTTGCGCTCGCCGACAGTGCCCTCGAACAGGTTCACCGTGCCGACAAAATCGGCCACGAAGCGCGAGTTTGGCGCCTCATAGACTTCGGCCGGTGTCGCGACCTGGCAGACCTCGCCCTTGTCCATGATGGCGATGCGGTCGGCCATGGTCATCGCCTCCTCCTGATCATGCGTCACGACCATGAAGGTGAGGCCCAGTTCCTGCTGAAGGTCCATCAGCTCGAACTGGGTTTCCTCGCGCAGCTTCTTGTCGAGCGCGCCAAGGGGTTCATCCAGCAGCAGCACCTTCGGGCGCTTGGCGACCGAGCGAGCAAGCGCCACGCGCTGCCGCTGCCCGCCGGAAAGCTGGTGCGGCTTGCGCCTGGCGAAACCTTCAAGCTTCACAAGCGCGAGCATTTCGGAAACGCGTGCGGCGATCTCGGCCTTCGGCATCCCCTCCTGCTTGAGGCCAAAGGCGATGTTGTCCTCCACGCTCATATGCGGGAACAGCGCATAGGACTGGAACATCATGTTGACCGGCCGGCGATAGGGCGGGATGCCGGCAAGATCCTGCCCGTCGAGCAGGATGCGGCCCGAGGTCGGCGTTTCAAACCCCGCCAGCATGCGCAGCAGTGTGGACTTGCCGCATCCACTCGCACCCAGAAGCGCGAAGAACTCGCGCTCGTAGATGCCGAGTGTAAGGTCGTTCACGGCCGTGAAATCGCCGAACCTCTTAGTGACCCCTTCAAAGAGGATGTAGGGGCGGGCCTTGGGGTCGGCCCATGGGGCGAAGCTTCTCCTGATGCTGCCGAGAGACTTCATCCAACCCCGCCTGCCTTTGCCTGCCCTGACGTCATCGACCTGCTGGCCGGGAGTTACTGCCCGGTGACGATCTTGGTCCACGCCCGCGTGGCGACACGCTGGGTCTTCGGATCGTAGGGCGTCACCGTGAAGAGCTTCTGCAAGGTAGCGTCATCGGGATAGATGGCCGGATCCTTGCCGACCGCCTCGTCCAGCAGCGGCTGAGAAGCCTTGTTGCCATTCGCATAGAAGACGAAGTTGGAAGCGCGCGCCGCCATTTCGGGCTTCATCATGAAGTTGATGAATTCATGCGCTTCGGCGACATGAGGAGCATCGGCCGGAATCGCCATCTGGTCGAACCACATCTGCGCGCCTTCCTTGGGGATGGAGTAGGCGATTTCCACGCCCTGATCGGCTTCTGCGGCCCGGTCACGTGCCTGAAACAGGTCGCCGGAGAAGCCGACTGCCACGCAGATGTCACCATTGGCGAGCGCGTTGATGAGTTCCGAGGAGTGGAACTTGCGCACATAGGGGCGGATTTTCAGCATCGCCTCTTCCGCCTTGGCGAAGTCGTCAGGGTTGGTGCTGTTCGGGTCGAGCCCGAGATAAACGAGCACGCTCGGAATGATGTCGGTCGGGCTGTCCAGCATGTAAACGCCGCAATCGGCAAGCTTGGACATGTTCTTCTCGTCAAACACGGCCGACCAGCTGTCGATCACATCGGTGCCCAGCGCTTCCTTCACCTTGCGCTTGTTATAGCCGATGCCTGTGGTGCCCCACATGTAGTTGACGGAGTACTCGTTGCCGGGATCGTATTTGGTGGCGCGCTCGGTGATCAGGTCCCACATATTGGACAGGTTGGGCAGCTTGCTCTTGTCGAGCTTCTGGTAGACGCCGGCCTGGATCTGGCGGGCCATGAAGTAGCTGGTGGGCACGACCACGTCATAGCCGCTGCCGCCGGCAAGAAGCTTGGTTTCGAGAATCTCGTTGGAATCGTAGACGTCGTAGACGACCTTGATGCCGGTTTCCTTTGTGAAATCCTGGATGATCGAGTCATCGATGTAGTCCGACCAGTTATAGACATTGACCACCCGATCCTGCGCGGAAGCAGGAGGTGCAAATGCTGCGGTCAGCGCGAGAAGCGTGGACCAGAGAAGCGTCCTGCGGATCATCCGAAACTCCTGTTCAAAGCTGCGTCCGCAACAATGCCGCAGCCACCATCATGAAGCCTATTGGCCTTTATGCGACCCGGCAAGCGGCCAGATGATGACGCCGCGGCGTTGCGATATGAACCCGCATCGGCTCACTGCGGATTAGGCATTCCGGTCACGCCGGGACGGCGAGGCCCTGTCTGGCGTCGGACTTCCATACCCAGATGCAGCAGCAGCGCGGCAAACACGATTGCGCCGCCGACCATTGTTCGAGTCGCCGGAACCTGCCCATGGACAAGCAGAACCCAGACCGGTCCCAGCACCGTTTCCATGGTGCCGAGCAGGGCGGCGATCGCAGCCGGCACCAGCCGTGCACCTGACGCAAAAAGCGCCAAACCCAAGCCGAGGTTGAGCGCGCCGAAAATCATCAGGATGCCCATGTCTGACGCGCTGACGAGAAATCGGGGCGCCTGAAACGCTGCAAAGATCGTCGCGATCATCATGCCGAGACAGGTGGCCGGTGTCATGCGCACATGGGAGTAGCGGCGCGTGATCACCGTCGCCCAGCCGAAGGCAATGGCGATCAGCAGCGCCAACGCATTACCGGTCATCGAGCCGCCGCTGTTGCCGAACGAGTCGGACACCATCACTGCGACGCCGACGAGAACCGCGCCGATCGAGATCCAGGTAAGCGCGCCCACCTTCTCGCCGAAAAGCAGGAATGCGAAAAGGGCTGCGAGCAACGGCACGCCGGCCTGCATGAGCACGATGTTCGCTACCGTCGTATAGGCGATCGCCACCACGAACGTGGTTCCTGCCACAGCGAAGCAGATCGCGACGCCCAAGCCCGGAAGGCCCATGCTGCGAAAAAGCGCCTTCGTGCCTGCAAACCCATCGCGCCAGAGCATGAAGCCAAGGAGAAAGATCGCTGCCCAGAAGGAGCGCCAGAAAACGAGGGTCCAGCTCGGAATGCCGTCCAAGAAAAGCGCGATCGTACCGCCTACGCTCCACACCACGGCCGACAGGAACACGAGCAGAGCGCCAAGTCCCTCCCGCGACCGGGACGACAGATCTTGTGGATGGGAGGGGGCAAGTGCAGGGCTCATCGGGGCGCCAGTGGTATGCGGGTAAGGCAAGACCGAATCTTGTCTGAAGACACCTGCTTTACCGCGGATGAAGTGCACTGCCCACAGTCCGACCATGCAGCGATTGATCAACGCCGAGCAGGCAGTAAAGCGGCAGCATTGCGCTTCCATCCCAAGGAACCGGGCAGGCGACAGCCTCCGGCGAAACCATTGTTCTTTAAGCTCTCTTCGTTAGCTTAGCCGAACAGGCTTCAGGCTGCGCATATGGATATAACAGGGTCGAGTACGGCAGGCTCTCCATCAAGGGGCACCCCCTTGGATGCTCCCGATCTCGATCCTTCCAGGGTTGCCGTGATCGGCCGGTCCTCCATCACCTGCGTCGTGGTGTCCCGCATCGTCGAGCGGATGGGATTGAAGCCTGTTTCACATCCTCCCGAATTGGCCGCATCCCTGCTGGTCTTACCCTTGCCAGGTCTTGTGATCCTTGATGGAGGCCTCGACAATCGAGATTGCGATGGGCTCCTGACGCCGCTTCTGGCGGCACGAGGCAATGCCGACCTGTCGCCGGCCGTGATCCTGCTTTCCAGTCACAATACAATGAGGCTGGAAGGCCTCCTGAAACGCGTCGTCGACGCCGTCGTGTCCAAGCCGATCACTCCGGAACGGCTGCAAACGGCGATTCGTGCTCTCCCTGCCCATGACGCGGCTTAACTACCAGCTTGAGTGCGGGGCATGCTTTGCTTCCGCGCGGCGGTCCAGCTATAGTCCGCCGATCCGCAATTCTTTCTGGTGATTGATGCCGCTCGCGAAAAAGGAAGCCCGACCGTCGAAGAACGGGGGGCGCCCTCGCACGCCGCCTTTCGTGGAAAGCCTTCGCGGGGTGAAGGACTGGAAAGAGACCGGCGCCTGGCTCGAATGGCGCGGGATCGAGGACATCGAGTGCATCACACCCGATCAGGCCGGTGTCGCACGCGGCAAGATGATGCCGTCCAAAAAGTTCACTTCCAACACCTCGCTCGCACTTCCCTCCGCCGTTTTCATGACCACGATCTCGGGCGGCTACCCCGAGAATGGCAATGGCTTCGCTTATCCGGAAGACGATGGCGACCTGAAGCTCGTGCCCGATCTTTCCACCCTGTGCAGGGTGCCGTGGGAGGACGACCCCACCGCGCAGGTGATCTGCGATCTCGTGCATCAGGACGGCAGGACGGTGGAGTTCACGCCGCGCAATGTCTTGAAACGAGTCGTCGCTGCTTATGAGAAGCAGGGGCTGCGGCCGGTCGTAGCCCCTGAGATCGAATTCTACCTGGTGCGCAAGAACCCCGATCCGGATTATCCGCTCGTTCCGCCTGTCGGCCGCTCAGGCAGGCCGATCGGCGGCGGCGCCGGCTATTCGATCGCCGGGGTCAACGAGTTCGACGAGCTGATCGACGACATCTACCACTTCTCCGAAGGTCAGGGCCTGGAGATCGATACGCTGATCCACGAGGAGGGAGCGGGTCAGCTCGAGATCAACTTGCGCCATGGCGATCCGGTGGAGCTCGCCGATCAGGTGTTCCTGTTCAAGCGCACCATCCGGGAAGCGGCACTCAAGCACGGAACCTATGCGACATTCATGGCCAAGCCCATTCAGGGACAGCCTGGCTCCGCGATGCACATCCACCAGTCGGTGATCGACATCAAGACGGGTCGCAACGTGTTTTCCGCACCGGATGGCTCCGAAACGGATGACTTCGCCCATTTCCTTGGCGGCATGCAGCGGCATGTGGCGAATGCGCTTGTGATGTTCGCCCCCTATGTGAACTCCTATCGCAGGCTGACGCAGGCGGCGTCCGCACCCGTCAACACCAAATGGGGCTACGACAACCGGACCACGGCCTTCCGAGTGCCGCGCTCGGACCCCGCCGCGCGCCGCGTGGAGAACCGCATCCCCTCCTCCGATGCCAACTCTTACCTCGCGATGGCGGCCTCACTCGCCTGCGGGCTGATCGGTCTCACCCGGCAGATCAGCCCGGACGCACCGGTTCTGACCAGCGCCAACGAGGACGAGATCGACCTGCCGCGCGGGCTCCTGGAAGCCGTGGATCTCTTCGAGGAGGACGAGGACCTGCGCGCGATGCTGGGCAATTCCTTCGTCTCGACCTACGCCGCGATCAAGCGCGCGGAGTTCGAGACCTTCATGGAGGTGATCAGTCCCTGGGAGCGGGAATATCTGCTGCTCAACGTCTGACGCAGCGCATGACCTACCAGTCTCCCATCTCGCCCGGCATCTCCTGGTACGAGGCAACGGCCGGCGAGCGCCCGCGCTACATGCCGCTCGATGGCGACACGCGCGCGGATGTCGCGATCATCGGCGGCGGCTTCACCGGACTGTCCGCAGCGTTCCACCTCGCCGAGCGCGGCGCGGATGTGGTTCTGCTCGATGGCGCGCGCTTCGGCGACGGCGCATCGGGACGCAATGGCGGACAGCTCGGCACCGGCCAGCGCGCTTGGGCGGAAGAGCTGGAAGGCGAGCTCGGCTTCACGCGCGCCAAGGCACTGTTCGACCTCGCGGAGGAAGCCAAGGCGCATCTTCTCGACTTCGCCGACACGCACGGGATCGCGATCGACTACATGCCGGGGCAGCTCTCGGTTGCGCACAGGAAGCGCTACCTCGCCGATTATCATGCCCACGCGTCCATCATGCGGGAGCGCTTCGACTATCCGCATATCACCGTCATGGACCGGGCGGAGACGGCTGAGCGGCTCGGCTCGAACCACTATCATGGCGGCATCCGCGATACCGGCACAGGGCACATCCATCCGATGCGGCTGGTGATTGGCTCCGCGCGTGCAGCGGTAAAGGCAGGCGCACACCTTCACGAGGAATCGCCGGTCACGAAGCTTTGGACCGAAGCCGGAAGGGTGAAGCTCCAGACGCCGCGCGGCATCGTTTCGGCTGAAAAGTGCCTGATGGCGGTAAACGCCCATGGCGGCAACCTCGAGCCGAAGAGCGCCGCGCATGTGATGCCGATCGGCTCCTTTATCGCGGCGACCGCTCCGCTGCCCGCCGATAGTCCGGTGTTGCCGGGTCGTGAGTCTGTGGACGATTCCCGCTTCGTGGTGCGCTACTTCCGCCGCATGAAGACGGGCGAGCTTCTGTTCGGAGGGCGCGAGGCCTATACGAGCGGCCGCCCGGCCGATCTGCCCGCGCAGATGCGGCGGCAGATCGCCGAAGTCTATCCCGGTCTCAAGGATATCGAGATCACCCATGCCTGGGGTGGATCGGTCGGCATCACGGTGCCGCGCAAGCCCTTCGTGCGCGAGGTGATGCCGAACGTCATCTATGCCGGCGGCTACTCGGGCCATGGCGTGATGCTCTCCAACTTCGCCGGCCGGCTCTACGCCGAAGCGGTCGCGGGAAATCGCGACCGCCTGAAACTCTTCGAGGAATTGAAGATCCCAGCCTTTCCCGGCGGGCGGCGCTTCCGCGCACCCCTGCTCTTTCTAGCGTTGAGCTGGTTTGCCCTGCGCGACCGGATCTAAAACCAGGAAGGGCGCCGAACGGCGCCCTTCTCATGTCAGCTGCCGGCTTGGTTCAGCGCTTGTCGACGCTGAGTGCGCCCGGTCCGGCGAAGAAGAGGTAGAGGAAAACGAAGCAGAACAGGATGGCTGCATCGCCGCCGTTCAGGACGGGATAGAAGTTCTGTGGCGCGTGCATCATGAAATAGGCGAACGCCATCAGGCCGCTCAGCACAAAGGCGACCGGCCGTGTCAGGAACCCGACCAGGACCAGGATGCCACCGACGATTTCGAGGACGGAGGCCACGAGCAGAAGCGGCGGCAGGCTGCCATCGGCCTGAAGATAGGGGAACGGCGCCGGAAAGGAGAGGAGCTTCTGCGTGCCATGCGCGATGAAGAGCAGCGCTGTGATGATACGAAGCGCGGCAAGCGCGTAAGGCGAGTAAACGGAAAAACGATCGAACACGGGTGCTGGCTCTCCTGAAAATGATGGTGAGCGACACTGTTCCCTTTGCCGCCAGCACACAAGGCGCGCGAGGACGAACGCTCTGTTCACATACGGATC
Source organism: uncultured Mesorhizobium sp. (assembly GCA_963522145.1). Lineage (GTDB taxonomy): Bacteria > Pseudomonadota > Alphaproteobacteria > Rhizobiales > Rhizobiaceae > Mesorhizobium_B. Next base: position 43,294 of record CAUQXI010000018.1, read on the forward strand.
AAGCGACCAGCAAGAGCGGCATCGCAGCCCGAGAGTGCTTGTGCCTCATGGCGCATGAGTGATCGATGACAGACGGTTCGTTCATGCGCCGATCCTTGCGGACGGTGGCGCCATTCATTAGGTTCCGCGCCGCAAGGCGAGAAGCCGCCGAGCGGGCACTTCCACATTGTCGTAATGCGGCGCCGAAGCACTGGTAATTCTTGAGTCGATTCGATGGCGGGCAGCAGAAGCCGCGTCCATCCGGTGAACCCTGCAGGGCAGAACATGACCAGCCAGATTATTCCCGTCGATCCGTTCGACTTCATCGTGTTCGGCGCGACTGGCGACCTCGCGGAGCGCAAGCTTTTGCCCGCTTTGTTTCAGCGTCAGAAAGGCGGCCAGTTCCAGGAGCCGACGCGGATCATCGGCGCGTCGCGCACCAGCATGGACACGGCGCAGTATCGCGAGTTCGCCGAAAAGGCGCTGCGCGACCATGTGCCTGCAAAAGAGCTCGACGAGGATCAGCTCAAGACGTTTCTTGACCGACTCTCCTATGTCACCGTCGATGCGCGCTCCGGCGAGGGCTTCGAGGGCATCAAGCAGCTGCTGGGCAGCGACGAGCGCATCCGTGTCTACTATCTCGCTGTCGGACCTGAACTGTTCGGCTCGATCGCGAAACATCTCGGCGAAAAGGAACTCGTCACTTCGGCCTCGCGGATCGTGGTGGAAAAGCCGATCGGACGCGATCTCCGCTCTGCCGAGGCATTGAACGACGAGATCGGCCGCCACTTCTCCGAACACCAAATCTTCCGCATCGATCACTATCTCGGCAAGGAAACGGTGCAGAACCTGATGGCGATGCGCTTCGCCAATTCGCTCTACGAGCCGCTCTGGAACTCAGCCCATATCGACCATGTGCAGATCACGGTGGCAGAAACCGTGGGGCTCGAGGATCGCGTGAGCTACTATGACAAGGCAGGGGCTCTGCGCGACATGGTGCAGAACCACATGCTCCAGCTTCTCTGCCTCGTCGCCATGGAGGCGCCGGCGACGCTGGAAGCGGATGCCGTCCGTGACGAAAAGCTCAAGGTCCTGCGCACGCTCAAGCGGATCAACGGCGCCGAGTCGCCCAAGATGACCGTTCGCGGACAATACAAGGCGGGCGCCTCGGCAGGCGGCGCGGTCAAGAGCTATACGGAGGAGCTTGGCAGCGACAGTTCGACCGAAACCTTTGTGGCGATCAAGGCCGAACTGGAGAACTGGCGCTGGGCCGGCGTGCCGTTCTACCTCCGCACGGGCAAGCGCCTGGCGTCGCGTGTGTCCGAGATCGTGATCGAGTTCAAGGCGATCCCGCATTCCATCTTCGAGGAAAGTGCCGGCACCATCTCGGCCAACCAGCTCGTCATCCGCCTGCAGCCGGATGAAGGCGTCAAGCAGATCATCATGATCAAGGAACCCGGTCCCGGCGGCATGCGCCTGCGCAGCGTTCCGCTCGACATGACCTTTGCGGAGTCCTTTGCCGAGCGTAATCCGGAGGCCTATGAGCGCCTGATCATGGATGTCGTGCGCGGCAATCAGACCCTCTTCATGCGGCGCGACGAGGTGGAAGCCGCATGGAAGTGGGTCGACCCGATCCTGCAGGCCTGGGCGGAGAACCGGCAAGAGGTGCAGCTCTACACGGCCGGCACCTGGGGCCCGTCCTCCTCGATCGCGCTGATCGAGCGCGACGGCCGCACCTGGCACGAAAGCGACTGATGGCCGGATCACCGAGCTACCAGTGGCGCGAGTTTTCCTCGCGCGACGCGCTTGCCAAGGCGCTGAGCGAGCATGCGGGACAAGTTCTGCGTGACGGCATCTTGGAGCGGAGCGCGGCATCGCTTGCCGTGTCCGGCGGCTCGACGCCGAAGCTCCTCTTCGAGCGGCTGTCGCAAGCCGATCTGCCGTGGGATGCCGTGACGATCACCTTGTGCGACGAGCGTTTCGTGTCGCCCACCTCATCTCGTTCCAACGAAGCGCTAGTGCGGGACTATCTGCTTCAGGGACGCGCGGCAGAGGCGCGCTTCCTTCCCCTGTTCGCGGATATCGCCAGTGTCGAGGAGGCAGCGTTATCGGCGGACGATGCTGTCGGCGCCCTGCCACTCCCGCTCGACATGGCCGTGCTCGGCATGGGGGAGGACGGGCACACGCTTTCCTTCTTTCCCGACGCGGTAGAGCTTGAAGCAGCGCTTGATCCCGCTTCCGAAACTCGTGTGATCGCCATTCACGCGCCGAGCGCGGGGGAGCCGAGGCTGACGCTCACGCTGCCGCTGATCTCAGAGGCGCGGAACGTCGTGCTTCACATCGAAGGCGCCGCGAAACGCGCGGCGTTCGAGCGCGCGATGACAGGGCCGGAGCGCCTGCCCATCCGCCGCGTGCTGGAAAGCGTCGCGCGCCCGCCGATCGTCTTCTGGGCGCCCTGATCGCGTCTTACGCGGCCTCGCCGAGATCCTCCTCATCGCCGCCGAGTGCGGCTTCCTCCGCTTCCAGGCTTGCGCCGTCTTCGGCGAAGAGGCCGAAGCGGGCGGCGATGTCGGGCGCGTAGCGGAGAAGATCGGGGCGGAGCTTCATCAGGCTCAGATCCTTGCTCTTCGATTCCAGCATCACGTCGAAGACCAGCCCTTCCGCGTCTCGCATGAAGCGGGCGAACTCGAAGGGGTTCACGAAATCCGCGTGTCCGGTCCAGACCGGAGGAGCAAGCACCTTCTGCTTCTTGCCGGTCTTGCGGTCCTTGCGCTCGAGCGTGCGCAGCTCCGTGCGCGGCGAGGAAAAGTGGATCTTCGGGCGCACGCCTTCGGGCCAGCTTCGGAGCACGCCGCGCAGGCCCTCCACCATGTCGAGGCGCTCCGGGTTCAGACACCAGTGATGCTGGTAGTCGAAGATCAGCCGCACGCCGGTGCGCTCGTGGATCCAGAGCACGTCGGACACGGAAAAGCGCAGATCGTCGTTTTCGAGCACCAAGCGCCGCCGCACCGGCTCGGGCAGCGTTTCCCACGTCTCCGCCCAGCGCGCGCGGGACGCTGCGTGGTCGCCATAGACGCCGCCGACATGGGTGACGAGAACGGCTTCCGGCCCGAGTTCCATGCGATCGAGCATCTCGGCCTGGCTCGCGAGATCCCAGATGCTCTTGCGCGTGAGTTCCGGGTCGGGACTGTTGAGCAGGATGAACTGGCTCGGATGGAAGGACAGCCGCATGTCGAGTTCGCGTGCCTTGCGGCCGAAGGCCTGCAGCTCGGCGTCGCTTTCCTTCACCAAGTCGTGGAACTGCGGCATGTCCGGGTGCGTCGCGTAGGGCGCGATATCCGACGACATGCGGTACATGTTGATCCGGTGTTTCGCGAGGTAATCCAGCACCGCGTCGAGATACCCGAGGCTGACCTTGAGGTGCGGGTTCGACTGCCAGCGACGGGTATCGTTGCTTTTCAGGTCGTCGCGGCCCATCACCTTGACCGGGAAGCCCAGCCGCATCGAATGTTCGTTCACGGGTGGATCTCCAGTTCGGGGCCGAATTTCAGGTCGCGCAGAAAGGCGTTCCAGTCTTCGAAGCGGAGCGCGCCGCCGCTCGCCTGACGATGACCGTTGCCATATTGCTCGTCCGCGCCGGGCGGACGGTGCGCGGCGAAGAAGGCGATCAGGTCGGCATCCGTCGCGGTGCGCGCCGCGAAGTGGACGCGGTCGGGCGCATATCCGCTGTTTGCCGCGATCACGATCTTTCCCTTGAGGCGCGTGCGCCAGTTCTGCGCGATCAGCGGGTGGATCTGGCAGGGCGAGGAAAACGGGATGATCGCCACGTCGCCCACCACTTTCGGGCCGACGCGCCTGGCCTTGTCGAGCTCGGCCGCGACCTCGGCCTTGGCGGCGAGCAGCACGTCCGTTTCCGCGAACTGGCCGCTCGTGACATCCTTCGGCCCCTCGCCTTTCAAGAGCAGTGCGAGCGCAGGGCGCGCATCGGCGGAGGCCGAGCGGCGCGGGGCGTTGATCAGGGTCACGGCGGCGCGCAGCGCCGTGATGCCGTAGCGCTGCCGTGCCGCTTCCAGCTCCGGCCAGAACTCCTTGTCGGCCATGTCGCCGATGATGCCGAGCGCGGCCAGCCAGAGCAGGTCGTCCGTGCCGCCAAGTGCGGCGCAGGCACGGAAGGCGAGCAGGCTGGAAGTCGGGATCGGCGTGTCGCCCGCGCCCGAGATCGTCACCGCGCGCGGTGAAAAGCCGGTCGGCACGTGATGGTCCACGATCACGGTCGGCAGATGGGGCGCGATGTCTTCCGCCCGCGTGCCGAGATCGGTGACGACGAGCCCGCCCCAATCCGCCCCGTCCAGCTCGGCGCGCATCGTAGCGGACCACGCATTCTCGCCCCGACCGACGAGGCGCGGCTCGGCCTCCCAGCCGGCGGCGCGGAAGGCGCGCAGGACGATCGCGGTGGCCGACAGCCCGTCCGCATCGAAATGGCCCATCACCAGCACGGGCCTGTTGCGGCGAAAGGTTTCGAGCGCGCCGGCGAACAGGGTTTTCGGATCGCCAGCGGCGAGAAACGGATCGGTATGGGTCATGGCCCACTCAACGCCGTGTCCCTGCTTCCGTTCGGGTCACATGCCGCTTTGTTTACCGGTATTCGGTTCCCGCGTCTTTCGTCTGCGCCGGTTGCGCGACACGTTTCCGGTGGGAGGGCCGGTCAGGCTGACCCGGCCTCCCGCTCCTCGACCACCTCGCCGAACGGCATCACCAGCACGGTCCCGCCGCTCTCGTCGGTGACCTCGAAGCTGCAATCGAACCAGTCGCGGATCGCGTCCATACGGGTGCGGAAGACAAGATCATGCGCGGTCTTCAGTACATGCAAACGCAGCGCTTCCTCGTTCGGCAACTCATCGCCTTCGCGATCAGGAATCAGCCGGCTGCGATAACGCACGTTCAGGAAGTAGCGCTCGCCCACGTCACCTTTCCCGTTTGATCGGGAACTGGAACACGTTGGAGTATTCCCGTTCGGCAAACCCATAGGATTGGCCAGCGATCTGCTCCAGCTTTTCGCGATCGCGGATCGTGATGCGACCGCGCAATGCCCGGATCATGCCGCCGCTCTCCAGCATCTGCACCGCCAGTGTCACCCCAGGACGGCGGGTGCCCAGCATGATGCCCAGGAACTCGTGCGTCAAAGGCATCTCGTCCTGCTCCAGCCGGTCATGGGTCATCAGGAGCCAGCGCGCCAGCCGCTCCTCAAGGGAGTAGCCGGCATTCGCATAGGCCGTCTGGCTGACCTGCACCATGAAGGTATGAACGAAGCGCAGGAGAACAGCCCGCAACGTATCGCTCTGGTCCATCGCCGCCGTCAGGTTGACCGCCTCGATGCGCAACGCATCGCCCGGAGCTTGGATAACGCAGGTGTGCGGCGTGCGCTCGACGCCGAGCACCACAGGCGCGCCGACCAGGCCCTCCCATCCCACCATGCCGACCTCGAAGCGGCCTTCCGCGGTATCGGCCACAATCGAAGCGATGCCCCTTTCGGGGAAGGTGACATGGGTGATCGTTTGTTCCGCCCTGAAGAGGTTCTGCCGCATCTCGTATGTGACGGCTTCAAGCTGGGGCTGCAGGAGGGCGAAGTCTTCAGGCGACAACGATGCCAGCAGACGGTTGTATATTGTTGACTGCGCAAGCTGAGCCACGCTCTAGCCTCCTGGTCGGGGGCAAGAGCCTAAGCTTTCTGAAGCTGTCTCCCAGCCGCCTGCGCCCGAACAAGTCGGCAAGCGATGTCCATGTATCTTCCTCCGATCAATCCAAGGCAATAGCTAATGTAAGTTTCGACCGCCAACGTGGGTTTGGTATGATTTGGTACGCTCGGACGATGCACGCCGGAAGCACCTTTCCTCGCTGTGAAGACGTGATAAATTTCAAGTGCTTCAGCGGTTTAGCTTAATTTGAAAGGATGAAGCGTTCGCTTTGATACCGAGACCGACGCGAGGCTATCGCTGGCTGCGCTCCGGGCGCACAAAGGTTGAGCAAAATTTCGTATCGACCTGAAGCTCCGCACCCATGCCTCGCCCTGTATGCCTTGTCTGTGAAGACGAAATACTGATCGGACTAGATGTCGAGGCCTGCCTCGACCAGATCGGCGTGTCGGTCGCAGGTCCCTTCGCCAGCGTCGCCGATGCGCTGACATGGACCGAAGTCAACAAGCCCGATGTGGCAGTGCTCGATTACAAGCTTCGCGATGGCGAATGCACGCCGCTCGTGAACGCCTTGCGCGAGCATGACGTGCCCATCGTCATTCATTCCGGGTGGCGGCCGGATGAAGCCGACACGCCGCCCGTGATCAACGGCCTGCCCTGGATTTCAAAGCCTTTGGATTGCAACACGCTGTTAAAGGCGGTGGCCGCCGCCGCACCGTCGATCGTGCTTCCAGAATGCGCAAAGAGGCCGCCGTCAGCCACCAGATCGGCAAGTGGAAGACAGATCTTTGAAATCAGTCAGTTAGGAGTTCCATTGACCCAGGTGATGATAAGGCGATTGAAGTCGCTCGGCCCGCTCAGCGAAGCCGCAGCACCGGGAATCGTGGATGCGGTGATCCGCACCTTTACCGTCAGGCCAAGCCAAGACATCGTGGTATCGGACACGCGGCAAAACAATTGCCATGTGCTGCTGGGCGGTATGGCTGCTGCTTACAAACGGCTGAGCGAAGGCAAGCGGCAGATCGTACGCTTCGCGATGCCGGGCGACTTCCTCGACCTGGACGGGTTTGTGGGCGGCGCAATGGACCACAGCATTTCAGCCCTCTCTCCATGCACGGTCGGAGTGATCCCGCATCAGGCATTGCTGGATCTTATGCATGCACATCCCGACATTGCGCAGGCGCTCTGGCGTCTTACGCTTGCCGATGCGGCGGTGTTCCGGGAGTGGGTGGTCAATGTCGGACAGCGCAACGCGCAGGAGCGTATCGCGCATCTCATCTGCGAGGTCGTTTCGCGACTGACGGAGGTGGGTCTCGCCATCGAGATCAGTGGCAACAGGACCTTCTCGTGGCACCTTACGCAGAATGATCTTGCCGACGCGACAGGCATGTCGACCGTGCATGTCAACCGCTCGCTGCAGGAGCTTCGGGCGCGTGGCCTCGTTGAGGTCACCCGTGACAAGGTGACGATCTACGACTGGTTTGGCCTCAAAACCTTGGCCGACTTCAAGGCGGGTTATCTGTCAGTCGCGCTGCAGGATAACAGGGCGGCGGCTCAGAAATCTATGTAATAGTCACCTACCTCCTGCGCACTATCTTAAGCGTTGATAGATCGAGCTGGAGAAGAACCATGGTGGCAATCGACTTGAAGCCCATTGCGGTACGCACGGGCTGTAAGGACACCGTGGGTTGTCTGGTAATGGCCGACGACGAGCTTGTAGCCATCCTTGTCAAGCTCGATGACGCAATGCATGAAGCGGATCGGGGGAAATGGTTCCTGGAGGCGGGCTTCGGCAAGTTACGTCGCACGGAAACCTTTGAAAGCCTCGGTGAGGCAGAAGACTGGGTCCGCGAACTTGTGGTTTGAACCGCCGAACTGAATTCGGCTTCGAGACTCCGGTTGGCCTGATGCCAGCGCGGCTGTTCCGCCTCCTGCCACCTTCTGTCGATTAGTAGGTCGTGCGCCTCTCCTCGCTCGGCGGCCTTCCGAACAGCAGCCGATAGCTCTGCGCGAAATAGCTGTGTGAGGTGAAGCCCGTCGCGATGGCGACGTCGAGGATGGGCATGTTGGTTTGGCGGAGGAGCTCGCGGGCGCGTTCGAGGCGGAGGCGCATGTAGTAGCGGCCGGGGGTGACGGAGAGGTGGCGCAGAAACAGGCGCTCGACCTGGCGCACCGACAATCCTGCCCCGCGCGCGAGCTGGACGGCGGACAACGGCTCGTCCAACGTGTCGGCCATCTTTTCCACGATGCGACGCAGCTTCTCGGACTTGCCCGTGAGATCGCGCTCGGGGCCGACGCGCTGACGGTCTCCGGCGGAGCGGATGCGCTCGTGCTGGAACTGGTTGGCGACGGCGTTGGCGAGGTTCGCGCCCCAATCGGTGCGCACGATCTCCAGCATAAGGTCGATGGAGGTGGTGCCGCCGGCGCAGGTGTAGCGCTTGCGGTCGATCTCGAAGACATTGCCGGTGCATTCGATCTCCGGGAATTTTTCGAGGAACCCCGCGCGGTTCTCCCAGTGGATGGTGCAGCGGCAATTGTCGAGCTGCCCGGCCTCGGCGAGAATCTGGGAGCCGACCGAGAGCGCGCCGAGCGCGGCACCCCGGCGTCCGAGCGCGCGGAGCGCGGCGAGCACCTTGCTTTTGCCTGGAAATTCGAGCGACAGCCCCGCGCAGACGAAAAGGATGTCGGCCGGCGGCAGGTCGGCCACCGCGTAATCGACCTTGAGCGGAAGGCCGTTCGACGCCACCGCGGCGTCGCCATCGGGGGAAGCGGTGGTCCAGGAATACACGTCGCGGTTCAGCAGGCGATTGGCGGAGCGCACCGTGTCGATCGCGGCCGCCAGGCTGAACATGGGAAACCGGTCCACCAGCAGGAAAGCGAAGCTGCGGCGGGTTTCCAGAGGCGTGCCGTCCGGCATGGGGGTGCGGATCTCCGGCGCGAGTTGCGCGCGGAGCATGTTCTAGCGCGAAGGGGGAAAGCTGGCGAGACGGGCGACGCCGGCCTCCCGCCTCCCGTGTTCAGGTGATCGTGACGGGCTGCACCGGATCGGCCTTTCCACCCGGCACGGGAAGCGAGAAGGAGGGGCGCTCGAGGCCCGCATCGAGAAAAGCGGAGACAAGCGTGTTGGCCATCAGGAGCGAGATGGTCATCGGGCCGACGCCGCCCGGCACCGGCGTGATGGCGCCCGCGACCTCCGCCGCCTCCTTGAACGCCACGTCGCCCACGAGGCGGAATTTGCCCTCCCCCTTCTCAGGCGCTGCCACGCGGTTGATGCCGACATCGATCACGGTGGCGCCGGGCTTGATCCAGTCGCGCTTGACGAGCTCGGGCCGGCCCACGGCAGCGACCACGATATCGGCGCCGCGCACCACGCCGGGCAGATCCTTCGTGCGGCTGTGGGCGATCGTCACCGTGCCGTTGGCCGCAACGAGCAGGTTCGCCATCGGCTTGCCGACGATGTTGGAGCGGCCGATCACCACCGCGGACAGGCCCGACAGGTCGCTTCCGTGAATCTGCTCGATCAGGAGCATGCAGCCCGCCGGCGTGCAGGGCACGAAGCTTTTCGTGAACTCGCCCACGCCCACCATGCCGACATTGAGGAAGTGGAAGCCGTCGACATCCTTTTCGGGCGCGATCGACTGGATGATGCGGCCGGCATTGATCTGCTCAGGCAGGGGAAGCTGGACGAGGATGCCGTGGATCGCGTCATCCTCGTTGAGGCTGTCGACCAGCTCGGCGAGCTGGTCCTCCGTGGTATCGTCGGGCAGCGTGTGCTGGACGGAATGGAAGCCGCATTCGGCGGCCTTGCGGGTCTTCGCGCCGACATAGACCTGCGAGGCGGGGTCTTCGCCCACCAGCACCACAGCCAGGCCCGGCTTGCGGTGGGTCTTGGCCGAGAACTCGGCGGCGCGCTGCTTGACGAGCGCGGCCACGTTTTCGGACTCGGCCTTTCCGTCGATGATGGTGGCGGGCATGGGATGGCGCACTCCGGCGGGGGTTGGTCTGCGGATACTCCTGTCGCGCGCGCCTGCCAAGCGCCGGTTGGGGCGCGCCATGCTTTGACGCACGGGGCGCGAGAGCTTTCCCATGCGCCACCCGCCGCGCTAGGGTGTTGTCATGACAACGAGAATCATCCTCGCCGGCGCCGGCAATATGGGTTTCGCCATGCTCAAGGGCTGGCTCGACGGCGGCATCGTGGCGCCGGCCGAGGTGGCGGTGGTGGAGCCCGACGAGGCTTTGCGCACGCGCGCCGGCGAAACGGGCGCGCGTGGCTTTGCCGGAGCGGACGCGCTGCCCGCGGACGTCGCGCCCGAGCTGATCGTTCTCGCGGTGAAGCCGCAGGTGATCCGGGCCGCGCTCGACGGATACAAGCGCTTCGGCAATGGCGCAACAGTGTTCCTGAGCGTCGCGGCGGGCACGCCGATCAGCCTGTTCACGGCGGTGCTGGGCGCGGAAACGCCCGTGATCCGCTGCATGCCCAACACCCCGGCCGCGATCGGCAAGGGCATGCTCGCGACATTCGCGAACGCGCGTGTGAGCAAGGAGGCGCAAGGCTTCGTGGCGCGCCTGCTCGGCGCGAGCGGCGTGGTGACCGCCCTGCCCCGCGAAGAGCTGATGGATGCGGTGACGGCCGTGTCCGGCTCCGGCCCGGCCTATCTCTTTCTGTTCATCGAGTGCCTGGAGGCGGCCGCGCGCGACGCCGGCCTGCCGCCCGACACCGCCGCCATCCTCGCCCGCCAGACCGTGTGGGGCTCAGCCAGCCTCGCCGCGGAATCGCCGCATCCCCCGGCCGAACTCCGCCGCCAGGTCACCAGCCCCAACGGCACCACGGCTGCCGCGCTGTCGGTGCTGATGGGGGAAGACGGGTTGGAGGGTTTGCTCAGCCGCGCGGTGGAGGCGGCACGGGAACGGTCGGTGGAGTTGGGGCGGGGGTGAAGCACCTGCCACATTAGCTTAGACTAAGGGATTATGCGGCGAGAACATGCTGAGCGGAAAGTTGGTAAGCTGGTGGTTTTCGCCTGAAGGTCTAACAGCCGCGACATGGGTGTATGCAGGTGCTACCGCTGTACTTGCGTTAGCAACACTTCTCCTTGCCTGCGCCGCTATGAAAGCGGGTCGACAATGGAACTACGAGTTGAAGGAGCGAAGAAAAGCAGCACGCGCAAAATTCACCGATGACTTCATAAAAACTCCTGGCGCACGAAATGCAACTTTGATGCTGTTCAGTTCCGATCGCGAGATTCCACTATGGGATGCCGCTGATCCTGCAGATCGATATCACCCGGTCAACTGGAAGGACGTTGAGGATGCATTTACACCTGAGAGAATAGAGGCGGGCCATCGCTTCTATTCAAATACACCTAAGCACACAGCGATAAGAGATTCTTTCGATGATTTTTTCGGAAGATTGAATTATCTCAACTCGTTATTAGACGACAATCTCATAAGCGATGATGACGCCCATTCGATTGCAAGCCCCTGGTTAAATGCACTTGATTTCAGCAAAAACGCTCACCCTCATATTGCAAGAATAAATGAATACATAGTCGCTCATCATATTACTCAAATTGCCGCACTCATGAAGTGGATGCGAAGAGTCAGTGAGCCTACAGCCCATAAAAGGTGATCCTGTTCCTCCGGCGCAGATTTAGGATGCTGCCCGTTGCGCAACAGCAGCTTGAGACAAGACCAAACCTGGGGTGTGAAAATGGTGCTGCGAGAGAGGATTGAACTCTCGACCTCTCCCTTACCAAGGGAGTGCTCTACCACTGAGCTACCGCAGCCCTTTGAACGGGGCGGACTTCTGGCATATCGGGCGGGAGGGTGCAAGGTGATATGATGGGGTTTGCGGCCGTGGCTCGCGCCGCATCGGGGTGAGCGGATGGTGGACAAGAAACCGGGTGGAAGCGAGGCAACGCGGAAGGCGCGGCTGGCGGAGGAGCTGCGGGCCAATCTGGCGCGGCGCAAGGGGCAGGCGCGGGCACGGCGCGAGGGTGCGGCGGATCAGCGGCCGGATGGGCTGGGTGTCGGAAGGCCCGAGGTCGCGCAGAAAACCTCAGGGATGGACGCGCAAGAAGCGGTGAGCGAGGAGCCCGGTACCGTGCAACTGGAAACCGATAAGCTCGTCTCCTAGCAATCAAGAGCCAGAGTGAGAGGCGGCGCGGAAGGCGCGGCTGGCGGAGGAGTTGCGGGCCAATCTGGCGCGCCGCAAGGGGCAGGCGCGGGCGCGGCGCGAGGGTGCGGCGGATCAGCGGCCGGATAGGCTGGGGATCAGGGCGCACGCGACCGCGTCGGGAAGTAGTGGAATGAGCACGGAGGAGATCCGCGGCGAGGAGTCGGGCACCGGCTTGCTGAAAAGCGATAAGTTCGGCTGCTAACAATCAAGAGGCAGAGTGACGGTCAGCGGGCGACAGGCAGAGCCGCGCCGCGACGGGCAACGCGCCTCCACGCGCGAAGCGCGGCAAGCGTGCCACGGATGCGGGGTGAAATCATGCGCGGGAGGCGGGCGGGCTTTTAATTTCGCCACATGTTGAGGTAAGGGGCGCGTTTGGTTTTCCGCGCCTGAGGTTTCCAGCTCCGCGCGGGCATTGTTTTTCTCGCGCGAGGTTTCCAGTCATGGACCGCATCAGAATCGTCGGCGGCAACGCGCTTTCGGGCACGATCCCCATTTCGGGCGCGAAGAATGCCGCCCTGCCCCTGATGATCGCCTCGCTGCTGACAGACGACACGCTGACGCTGGAAAACGTGCCGCATCTGGCCGATGTCGAGCAGCTGATCCGCATCCTCGGCAATCACGGCGTCGATTATTCGGTGAATGGCCGGCGCGAGCGCCAGCAGGGCGGGCACGGGCGCACCATCCATTTCACCGCGCGCCGCATCGTGGACACCACCGCGCCTTACGAGCTCGTGTCCAAGATGCGCGCGAGCTTCTGGGTGATCGGCCCGCTTCTTGCCCGCATGGGCGAGGCGCGCGTGTCGCTGCCGGGCGGCTGCGCCATCGGCACGCGGCCGGTGGACCTTTTCATCGACGGGTTGCGGGCGCTGGGCGCCGAGATCGAGATCGAGAGCGGCTATGCGGTGGCGAAGGCCAAAGGCGGGCTCAAGGGCGCGCGCTTCGTTTTCCCCAAAGTGTCGGTCGGCGCGACCCATGTGCTGATGATGGCGGCCTCGCTCGCCAAGGGCGAGACCGTGCTGGAAAACGCTGCGCGCGAGCCGGAAGTGGTGAACCTCGCCGACTGCCTCAACGCGATGGGCGCGAAGGTGACGGGTGCCGGCACCGCGACGATCCGCATCGAGGGTGTCGATACGCTGCGCGGCGCGCGCGTGCCCGTGATCCCTGACCGGATCGAGACGGGCACCTATGCGATGGCGGTGGCGATGACGGGCGGCGACGTGGTGCTGGAGGGCGCGCGCGCCGACCTGCTCGACACCGCTCTCGACGTGCTGCGCCAGACGGGCGCGGAGATCACGGCGCTTAACCACGGCATCCGCGTTTATCGCAACGGCGCAGGCATTTCGCCGGTGGACATCACGACGGAGCCGTTCCCCGGCTTCCCGACCGACCTCCAGGCGCAGTTCATGGGGCTGATGACCATGGCGCGGGGCCGCTCGCATATCACCGAAACGATCTTCGAGAACCGCTTCATGCATGTGAGCGAACTCGCGCGTCTCGGCGCGCAGATTTCGCTCAACGGGCAGACGGCGCTGGTGGAAGGTGTTTCGAGGCTCAAGGGCGCGCCCGTGATGGCGACAGACCTGCGCGCCTCCGTGTCGCTGGTGATCGCGGGGTTGGCGGCGGAAGGGGAAACGCTGGTCAACCGCGTTTATCATCTCGATCGCGGCTTCGAGCGGCTGGAAGAAAAGCTCGTCGCCTGCGGCGCGGAGGTGGAGCGCATTTCGGGCTGAGAGCACGCGCGAGGCTCTCTCCGCGGGCTTTGCGCACAGGCCGGGTGTTTCCTGAAAGAAATGCGCTACCTCTCGGCTCGTGTTCCTTACACCAACCGATTTTGCCTCGGGGAACCGCGAAAAGGCTTGGAGTTCTTGCCATGACGCCGCTCAAGCTCGCAGCGCTCGACACCGATGACCTTTCCGTCATGTCGGCGCATCTGCAGGATGCCGTCTTGAAGGTGTCCGACATCGACTACATGCCCCAGCGCAAGGAGTTCGCGCTTGCGGTGAACCGCTTCGCCTGGGAGGCGCGCGGCGGCTCGTTCTTCCGCCGGCAGCATCAAAGGCGGCGCGCCGTGCTGCAATTCGCGCGGGTGAACGCGGTGCGCACCACAGGCATCGATCGGGCAAAGGGAGAGGACGTGCTGTCGCTTCTCGCGGTGCGCTTCAACGGGGGGGAAGCGCCGGCTGGCGCGGTAGAGTTGGTGTTTTCCGGTGGGGCCACGATCCGCATCGAGGTGGAATGCATCGAGGCGCGGCTGGCCGATCTCGGCAGCGCGTGGGAAACCGCCTCGCGGCCCGCGCACAGGGTATAGGCGGCATGGCGCAGCGTCTTCATCACAGCGATCCCGGATTCGAGCAGGCATTCTCCGCCTTTCTTTCCACCAAGCGCGAGGCGTCTCCGGATGTCGAGCGCGCGGTGCGCGACATCATCGCGGCGGTGCGGGCCGAGGGCGACACGGCGCTGCTTCGCTTCACGGAAGAGTTCGACCACGCCGACCTTGCCGCGCTCGGCATCAGGGTCGGGGAGGACGAGATCGAGCAAGCGGTCGCAGCCTGCGATGCTCAAGCGATCGAGGCGCTGGAATTTGCGGCGCGGCGCATCCGCTCGCATCACGAGCGCCAGCGCCCGCAGGATGACCGCTATACGGACGGGCTCGGCGTCGAGCTCGGCTCGCGCTGGACGGCGATCGAATCCGTAGGGCTTTATGTTCCGGGCGGCACGGCGAGCTATCCCTCATCCGTGCTGATGAATGCGATCCCCGCGAGCGTCGCGGGCGTTCCGCGCATCGCGATGGTGGTGCCGGCGCCGTCGGGCCGGATCAATCCGCTGGTGCTGGCCGCGGCCCGCCTCGGCGGCGTGCACGAGATCTTCCGCGTCGGCGGCGCGCAGGCCGTTGCCGCCCTCGCCTATGGCACAGAAACGATCCGTCCCGTGGCGAAGATCGTCGGGCCGGGCAATGCCTATGTCGCGGCGGCCAAGCGGCAGGTCTTCGGCGCGGTCGGCATCGACGCGGTGGCGGGGCCTTCCGAGGTGTTGGTGATCGCCGATCGCGACAATGATCCCGACTGGATCGCCGCCGACCTGCTCGCTCAGGCCGAGCACGATACGGCCGCGCAGTCGATCCTGATCACCGACGACGAGGGTTTTGCCCGCGCGGTGGAGCAGGCGGTGGAACGCCAGCTGGCCCGCCTGCCGCGCGGAGAGATCGCGGCGGCGAGCTGGCGCGATTTCGGCGCGGTGATCGTGGTGGCGCATCTTCAGGACGCCGTGCCGCTCGCCGACCGGATCGCAGCCGAGCATGTGGAACTGGCGGTGGCCGAGCCTGAGATGCTGCTTGCGGAGCTGCGCAATGCGGGCGCGGTGTTTCTCGGGCGGCATACGCCGGAGGCGATCGGCGACTATGTGGCGGGCTCAAACCATGTTCTGCCCACCGCGCGCTCCGCGCGCTTCTCGTCGGGCCTGTCCGTGGGGGAATTCGTCAAGCGCACCTCGGTGCTGCGCCTCGACGCGGCTTCGCTTCGGGCTCTGGCCGGCCCGGCCATGGCCCTGGCCGCGGCTGAAGGGCTTGATGCCCATGCGCGATCGATTGCGGTGCGTCTCAACATCTGAATGAGCTGATGACCGCTGCTGCCGATCACGCTCGCAGGCTCGTCGAGATCTCGCTCGACCAAACGATCGGCCGCTCGACCCCGGAGGTCGAGCATGAGCGCGCCGTCGCGATTTTCGATCTGATCGAGGAAAACAGCTTCTTTCCTGTGGGCGACGATCAGGACGGCCCCTATGCGCTGCGCCTTTCACTGATCGAACACCGAATGGTGTTCGCGATCGCGCGGCCCGGGGGAGAGACGGTTGCCACCCACATCCTGTCGCTCGGTCCCTTTCGCAGGCTGGTGAAGGATTACCGGATGATCTGCGACAGCTACTATCAGGCGATCCGGCTTGCCTCGCCCAGCAAGATCCAGGCGATCGACATGGGCAGGCGCGGGCTGCATGACGAAGGCAGTCACCTGCTGATCGAGCGGCTGGGCGGCAAGATCGAGATGGATTTTCCGACCGCGCGTCGCCTCTTCACCTTGCTCTGCGTGCTGCATTGGCGGGGCTGACGCTGCCGGGTGACGAAGAGCGGCCTGCGCGGGCGCGCTCGGTGCTGTTCATGTGCGGGCAGAACGTGGTGCGCTCGCCGCTGGCTGAGACGCTCGCGCGCGCACTCCTGCCGCCCGGCACTTTCGTGTCGTCCGCCGGCGTGCGCCCGGGCGAGCGCGACCCGTTCGTGGACGCCGTGCTGGCGGAGATCGGACTCGACCTCGGCGAGCACCAGCCGCATACGCTCGACGACCTGGAGGACGACTACTTCGACCTGATCGTCACCCTCTCGCCCGAAGCGCACCATGCCGCGCTCGATCTCACGCGCTCGCTCGCCGCCGAGGTGGAGTACTGGCCGACGCCCGACCCGACGAGCGCCACGGGCACGCGCGAGCAGATCATGGCAAGCTACCGTGACACGCGAGATCGGCTCCGCAGCCGGATCGCGAGCCGGTTTCCCCCGGTGGCGAATGAAGAAGCGGCTGACGCGGACGACCGTTCCTGAGCAGGCGCCTGCGCCGAGCATCCGATTTTGCCGCGCCCGTGTTCACATCGGGGAAACAATCAGGTAGGTTCACCGGTGTTTCAGGGTGCCAGGCGGGGCTTGGGGCCCCGTTTCGTTGTTTGCGCACCCGTAGAAGCTCGCTCTTTCGTGGCGGAGCTCAAGTCAAAGGACGAGAATGCCGAAGGAAGAAGTCCTGGAATTTCCAGGCATCGTGACCGAACTGCTGCCCAATGCCATGTTCCGCGTCAAGCTCGAGAACGAGCACGAGATCGTTGCCCATACCGCCGGCCGCATGCGCAAGAACCGCATCCGCGTGCTGACGGGCGACAAGGTGCTCGTGGAGATGACACCCTATGACCTGACCAAGGGCCGGATCACCTATCGCTTCAAGTAAGCGCGTTTCGTTGCGGGCGTGCGGCTGAAAGGCGTCGAGGGATTTCTCCCGGCCCGTGGTTCTACTTCCTGTTCGAGCCGATTTCGCCATGACCGAACCCCATCCGCTCGTGCTTGCTTCCGGCTCGCCGCGCCGCATTGAGCTTCTCGCCCAGGCCGGCATCGCGCCGGATCGGCTCTTTCCTGCCGACCTGGATGAGACGCCGCAGCGGGCGGAACATCCGCGCTCGCTCGCCAAGCGATTGTCACGAGCAAAGGCGGAAAAGGCCGACGAGGCGCTGCGCCGCGAGCCCGGCCTCGAACGGGCCTTCATCATCGCCGCCGACACGGTTGTCGCGGTCGGTCGTCGTATCCTGCCCAAGCCGGATTATTCCGAGGAAGCCGCCAACTGCCTCGGCCTGCTGTCGGGCCGTTCGCATCGCGTTTATTCGGGTGTCTGCCTCATCGCGCCCGGCAACAAGCTGCGCCAGCGGCTGGTGGAAACGCGCGTCCGCTTCAAGCGCTTGTCGACGCGCGAGATCGAGGATTACATCGCGTCCGGCGAGTGGCGCGGCAAGGCCGGCGGCTATGCCGTGCAGGGCATCGCCGGCAGCTTCGTGGTGAAGCTCGTGGGGTCCTACACCAATGTGGTGGGCCTGCCGCTTTACGAAACGATGCAGCTGCTGGACGGCGAGGGATTTCCGGTGCGCGGCGGCTGGATTCCCGGCGCATGACAACGACCGCCCCTCCCCCGGGCGTGCCGCCGCCCAATGTCACGCACTTGCGTCCGCGCCGGCCCTGCCCGGAATGCGGCCAGCCGTCGAGCCGTGAGCACTATCCCTTCTGCTCGAACCGCTGCAAGGACGTCGACCTGAACCGCTGGCTTTCGGGTGTGTATGTGATCCCCGGAACGATTGACGAGGATGATGGGGAAGGCTCCGCGCAGATGCCGCAGGAGACGGATTCCGAGGGCTGATCAAGGGGTTCGCGCGAGGGCGCGCGGAAAGAAGACGGCACCCCGTTCAACACGCTGGACACCATTCGAACGCATGCTATAACCCCGCCCGTTTCCGGCAGCCGTCTAGCGGTTCCCGGTCCCGCCGGCCTCCTTGGGATGCCGGCTGGAATGCCCAGGTAGCTCAGTTGGTAGAGCATGCGACTGAAAATCGCAGTGTCGGTGGTTCGATTCCGCCCCTGGGCACCAAGCACCCTTCAAGTGCTTGATAGCGAATAAGTTTCAGTGAACTTCCCTGTAGTGAGACTTGAGGAGGCTTGCTCATGCGGCTCTATCATGCGCGGCGACTGAGCTGCTTTTCAAGCCAGAGGCTGTAGCGGGCGCCGGAAAAGCAAAAAGCAAAATAAACGAGCGCCACCAGGCTGTAGGCTTCGTCGTAGAAGCCCAGCCATTTCGGGTCGGTCGCGGCGGTGCGGGCGGCGTTCAGGAGGTCGAAGATGCCGATCACGGCCAGCAGCGAGGTGGCGAGCAGAAACCCGATGGCGAGATTGACGATGCCAGGGATCACCACGCGCAAGGCCTGCGGCAGCACGATCAGCTTAACCGTGCGCCAATAGCCGAGCCCCAGGGCGGTGGCGGCCTCCTCCTGACCACGCGGAATGGTCTGAAGCCCCGCGCGGATCACCTCGGCGAGATAGGACGACCAGAACAGTGTGATCATGATCATCGCGCGGATCGTCTTGTCGAGGAACGCGCCGCCCGGCAGGGCCATGGGCAGGATCAGCATCGCAACGTACAGGATCGCCACCATGGGCGTGGCCCGCATGCATTCGATGAAAGCAACAGCGACCGCGCGGAGAAGGCCAAGCGAGGAGCGCCTCGCGAGCGCCAGGAGCAGAGCGAGGGGGAAAGCGGCCGAGAAGCACGTCACCCAGACGAACAGCGTGACCGGCAGACCGCCCCACTGATTGGTGGAAACAGGCGTCGGCAGCATCGCGCCGGACAAGAGCACCCAGCAGGAGAGGATCATTACCGGTCATAGGAGGAGCAACCGGGCGTTCCACAATCGCTGCCACAGCGACAGCGCCACGAGGCCTAAGATCAGGGCGACGACCAGCGCGGGACGCCACTGCAGGTCTTGAGGATAGAAGGCGAAAAGGATGAAGCGCAGCTTTTCTCCGATGAAAGCCCAGCACGCGCCGGAAGAAACTAGTGTCTAACTGTGCGGCATCGAACAGGAAGCCATTTGCGAATGACGTATGCTGGCCGGAGTCCCATTCCGGTGGATGGATGATAAAAGGGGATGTCCTGCTTCAGGCGTAGCGCTGTGGCAGCAGCTCGTTGCGTTCGAGATGATGGCTGCAGCGCAGGCAATCGCTCTCGGCAGCTGCGAACTCGTGATAGGTTCCGCCGGGAGCCGGCGTGCGGTCGCCGGCCTCCGCCAGACTGGGCCATCGCCGTCATCAGAGATGCGCCCAAGTCGTTTCGTTCAACCTGTTCAATCGCTCGATAAGCGTATTCTTGAACTCGCCTTCCAGTCGCGAAAGCGGACGAATTGACGGGTAGACCACACTGATCTTCAGATCGACCTGCGGCTCGAACGGTCGGAAGACGATCCTGCGATCCTTTTTCCGGTAGATATGATAATTCTCGATGTTGATCGCATCGACGATCCCGATCAGATCGCCATTCTCGATCAGGTGGAATTGGGGGACGAAGAGATCACTTTGAAATTTCACGCGCATGCTGGACTCGGCATCGCGGAATATCTTTTGTATGTCGCCGAAGACCGGATGATCGGAGACAATCAAGGCAAGAGCTTCTTCCGAAAGATCCTTTGGTGTGATGAGGGTCTTTCCAGCGAGACGATGGTTTACCGGGATCGCGCAATGGCAGCGCACGCTGATCCTTTCCATCGCCAGGAACGGGTTCGTTTCATAAACCTCCACCAGGCCGATCCCGGATTGATGGTTCGATATCCAGTTCATGATGCTGGAACTGTTCCAGGACAGCAGCGATGCGTTGATATCGCTGTCACCGGGCACGAACTCGCGTATCAGACTGGGCAGAAAGAACAGTGACGGTCCGGGAATGCTGAGTATCCTGAGGTCCCCGACACGCATGTTGCCGTAGTCTTTTAGAAATCGTGTCGCCTCGTTCAACTGGTTCATGATCGAGTTCGCCACATTCCGCAGGTAGAATGCTTCCGGTGTCGGGTTGAGCCGCCCTTTCGAACGTTCGAAAAGCGTGACGCCGACGTCGTTCTCGATGCTCCTGATCGTCTTGCTGATCGCTGGCTGCGTGACGCCGATCTCATCGGCGGCCCTTGAGATCAAACCGCTTTCCATGACGGCAATGAAGGCTCTCAGTTTCCGAACGTCCATCGCGAGCCTCACCCCATTCCATCAGGTTATGTAACCAGGAATAATATGAAATGGACGACCTCGCCACCTTGCCATAAAGTTTCTCCGGCAATGAGAGAGCAGCGGGTGACGGGTGACGCTCCCAAGGCTGGCGCAAAGATAGAGCTGCGTGGTCTTTCGAAGTTCTACGGTGAGGCGGCCGCGGTCGAGAATATCGATCTGACCGTTGGAGCCGGCGAGTTCCTGACATTTCTCGGGCCGAGCGGCTCCGGAAAGTCGACCACGCTGATGATGATCGCGGGATTTGTCACGCCGACGGCCGGCGATATCCTGCTCAACGGCGCCTCGATCGTCTCGCAGCCGGTGCATAAGCGCAATATCGGGATGGTGTTCCAGAATTATGCGCTCTTTCCTCACTTGAGTGTCGAGCGGAACGTGGCCTTCCCGCTCGAAATGCGCGGCGTCGGGCGCGCGGAGATCGGCGCGCGTGTCCAGGCGGCACTGGAGCTCGTCCGGCTCCAAAAGTTCGGCGGCCGCAGGCCGGCACAGCTTTCCGGCGGCCAGCAGCAGCGCGTCGCCCTTGCCCGCGCGCTCGTGTTCAAGCCGCCCGTCCTTCTGCTGGATGAGCCGCTTGGGGCTCTCGACGCCAAGCTGCGCGAGGAAATGAAGTTCGAGCTCAAGCAGCTTCATCACAAGGTCGGCGCAACCATCTTGTTTGTCACGCACGATCAGGAAGAGGCACTGACCCTGTCGGACCGGATCATGGTCTTCGAGGGTGGGAAGGCGGCCCAGCTCGGCACCCCCGATGCCCTCTACAGCCGCCCGGAAAACAAGTTCGTGGCCGACTTCATCGGTGAGACCAACCTGCTCACCGGCGCGGTGCGGACAATCGATGGCGATGAGTGCCGACTGAGCCTGGCGGAGAACATCGAGGTGACCGCGCCGCTGCGTCCGGGATGGGCCACGCCGCAACAATCCGCCTCATACACGCTGCGGCCCGAGCCCGTTGTTCTGGGGGACGCTGCCAAAGGCAAGCACAACAGCTTCACTGCAAAGGTCCAGGAATTCCTGTTTGTCGGGAATTCCACGAAATATCTTCTGGAGCTGACGCCCGGCATCTCCATCAAGGCGCGGGTTCAGGCCTCGCCCCACTCACTTGGTCTTCGGGCCGGGGACACGATCACAGTCGGATGGGACAAACAAGACATGCTCCTGATCGAGAGCAACTAACCAGAAGCTTTCCGGCTGACAGATGACGCTCAACACAATCATAAAACGAGGAGAACGACATTGAAGTATACACGTAGAGATTTCTTGCGAACCACCGCTTTGGCCGGAGCAGCGGTCGGCGCGGGGTTCGCTAGCCCGGGCGCTCTCGTTCCAGCCCGTGCGGCGTCGCTCGACGAGGTCATGGCTGGCCTCAAGGGCAAGAGCATGACCGTCTCCTCATGGGGCGGCGCGTTTCAGGAAGCGCAGCGCAACGCCTGGTTCACCCCCTTCGCGAAGGCGGCGGGCGTGACGGTCAGCGAGGACACCGACCCCACCAACGCGCGCATCATTGCGATGGTGAAGAACGATGCCGTCACCTGGGATCTTTGCGATGTCGGGCTGGAGCAGGCGTTTGCCGCCGGCGAGGACGGTTACCTCGCGCCTCTCGACTATGACGTCATCAATACCGATGGCATCCCGAAAGCCTTTGTGACGAAATACGGCATCGGAAACATCACATGGGCCAGCGTCTTCGCTTTCCGCAGCGATGCTGTCGGCGGGGAGAAGCCCGCCTCCGTGACAGATTTCTGGGACCTGAAGCGCTTTCCCGGCAAGCGGACCATGCGCGATTATCCGCTCGACGCCATTCCATGGGCGCTGCTGGCCAGCGGCCTTTCGAAGGACGAGATCTATCCGATCACCGACGAAAAGCTCGATCGGGCATTTGCGAAGCTCGACGAGATCAAGGGCGAGGTGATCTGGTGGACCAGCGGTGCGCAGCCGGCGCAGCTGCTTGCCAGCAAGGAGGTCGCCCTGGCCCACATCTGGAACGGCCGCGTGGGCACGCTTCTCGATGAGAAGGTTCCGGTCGAGATCGTCTGGAAGGATTCGCATCTTCTGGTGGATGCGTGGTCGGTTCCCGCCAAGGCGCCCAACTCCGACGTGGCGATGGCATTCATCGGCTGGGCGTCGAACGCGGAGAACAATGCACGCATCTCCGAAGAGATCGCCTATGGTCCGGTGAATGCCAACGCCATCCCGCTGGCTTCCCGCAAATACGAGAACATCCTTCCGACGCCGCATGTCGATGAGATGATCGTCTGCGACTACAACTGGTGGGGTCCCAACATCACCAAGGTGCTGGAACGCTGGCAGGAGTGGAAGAGCGCTTGATCTGTGCTAGGCGGGCCTCCCTTTGGACGCCCGCCACCCACGGCATCGCAGTAGCACGATGACAGAGATCGCAGCAGGCACGAGCACGACGCAGTTCCGGCGCATCGAGCGCTCGGAACGGTGGGTTCATTTCAACCTGATGTTGCCGTGCCTGCTGTTCGTCGCGGTTTTCTTCTTCGTTCCGATCTCCATTTTCCTGTCCCAGAGCATTTTCGATCCTTCGTTCACGACAGAGCCGTTCGCGAAGTTCTTCGCCCGTCCGGTCTATGCGACAGTGCACTGGACGACACTGTTCCTTTCGTTTGTGACCGCCCTAGCGACGCTGGTGCTCGGCTATCCAGTCGCATTTCTGCTCACGCATATGAGCGGCCGGAAGAAAACGGTGGTTCTCGTCCTCGTCATCATCCCGTTCTGGACGAATATCCTCGTGCGGATGTTCGCCTGGCTGGCGCTGCTTGGCCAAAACGGCGTCATCAACAGCAATCTGGTGGAACTGGGCATCATCAGTCAGCCGCTGCCGCTGCTCTACAACTTCTTCTCGGTCACACTGGGCATGACCCACTACATGCTGCCCTTCATGATATTGCCGTGCTTCGCGGCGATGGCGGCGATCCCGAAGAACCTGACGCAGGCAGCAGCGAACCTCGGCGCCACGCCGTTCGTCGCCTTCTGGCGGGTATTCCTGCCCCTCAGCCTTCCCGGCGCCGTGTCCGGCAGCCTGCTCGTATTCATTCTCAGCCTCGGCTTCTACATCACGCCTGCGCTGATGGGCGGACCTCAGAACACCATGTTTTCCCAGTTGATCGAGATACAGATCAACCAGACCCTGAACTGGGGATTTGCGGCGGCGCTGTCGTCCATCTTGGTCGTGATCACGATCATCCTGTATGTCGCTTACAATAAGCTGATCAACGTGGAGAAGATCTACGGGACGGGAGCGCCGGCGTGAACATGGATGGCCCGCTGACGCTCGGCAAAGCGTTCCTCTATCTATTCGTCGGCCTGGTGATCTTCTTCCTGATCATACCGAATTTTATCGTCGTCCCGATTTCGTTCAGCAGTTCCTCCCTGCTGCAGTTCCCGCCTACGGGCTTCTCGTTGAAATGGTACCAGAGATATTGGGAGTTGCCGGGATGGCTGGACGCGACCGTCAACAGCTTCATTGTCGGCGTCTTGACGGCACTCCTGTCCACGCTTCTCGGGGGACTGACGGCCTACGGCCTTGTGCGCGGTAATTTGCGCAGCCGGCGCCTCGTCGAATCGCTGCTCATGCTGCCGATCATCATTCCCTCGCTGGTGACAGCCATCGCGCTTTTCAACATCATGTCCTATCTCCGTCTGACGGGAACGCTCGCCGGCTTCGTGATCGGCCATACAGTCATCGCGCTCCCCTTCGTGATCACCATCATGTCTAACGCCTTGCGCGGCATGGACCCGGTGCTGGAGAAGGCGGCGCGCAGCCTGGGCGCCAGTCGCCTGATGACCATCCGGCGGGTCACGATTCCGGTCACGATGCCGGCCGTCGTTTCATCGGCGCTGTTCGCCTTCCTGATCTCCTTCGATGAACTGCTCATCTCGCTCTTCATCTCCAGCCCGACCGTGTCCACCCTCCCCAAGAAGCTCTGGGAAGGCATCCGGTTCGAGATCGAGCCGACCCTTGCCGCCGTATCCACGCTGCTGGTGGTGTTCAGCCTGCTCGCGCTGTCGGTCGTCGGCATGTTCTTAAGCCGGAGAAGGCGAGCCTAGCTTGGCAGCCTCGCGAATGCTCCTGCGAGCGAGTTCCAACAACCCTGTCAAAGTCCAGCAGCCCGCGACGTTTGCCTCGTCTTCCTCAACGGCATTGGAGATGAAGAGGCATGATGCGGCCCAAAGATCACAATCGCATCCACTGAAAGCCTGAAATGGAAAACGTCACTCTCATGTCCACCAGCGCGAAGACTCCGATCTTCACCCTGGACGAATTCCGGCGTCGGCTGGATGCCATACAAACGGAGATGAGGTCGCGCGGGGTCGAGCTCCTGCTGCTCGACCAGCCCGAGATGATTTTCCACTTCGTCGGCTATGCCATGTCGGAAGGCTACCACCAGTTCTGCGCCATACCGCAGCAAGGCGATCCGGTCGTGGTCCTGCGGACCGTCGACGAAGGCACCTGCCGGGAGTTTGCCTATGTCGATGACGGCAACATTGTCGGGTTTCGCGACTGGGACGATCCGCTTTCCGTGTTGACGAAGACGCTGTCTGCCCGAGGCATGCGGGCGAACCGGATCGGAATAGACCGCAACTCCTACAGCCTCACGCTGCGCAGGTTCGATGCGCTGCAAGAGGCGTTCCAGGAAGCGTCTTTCGTCGATTTCTCCGAATTCCTCATCGCGTTCCGAGCCGGGAAATCGCATGAGGAGGTCGAGATGCTCCGTCGCTCATCGCGCATAGCGGACGAGGCAATCGAGGCCCTGCTCCAAGAAATCCAACCGGGTCACAGTGCTCGCGACTGCATCGCCCTGGCCTCCAAGCATGTCATTCGGCTCGGCGGCGATCTCGGTGTGATCGGCGTGGTTACCCGGGCGATCGACGAAATGAAGATGCACGCGATCGTCGATGACGTTCCGCTCTGCGCAGGGTCCCTGCTGCATCTCGAGCTTATCCCGCAGTTCCAGGGCTATTCCTCGCGCATCATGCGGCCAGTCTCTTTCGGCCCCGCATCGCGAGAGATCACGGAGATCGCCGAAACCATTGTTGCAATCCAGGATGGTCAGTTCGAGGCAATGCGGCCGGGTGCAAAGGCCGGCGACGTCGACGCGATCGTGCGTGATGGGCTGCTGAAAGCGGGACTCAAGAAAGAATACCGCAATATTTCCGGCTATAGCCTTGGCTACTATCAGCAGTTCACCTCACGCTCCAGCGACTTCACCTACACGTTCCGGCCCGGCGACAACTGGACTCTCGTGGAGAACATGGTGTTTCACATGTACACTGTTGCGAAGGGTCTTGCATTCAGTGAAACCGTCGTCGTCACCCCCGATGGGGGCGTTCGCCTGACCCAGACTCCTCGAAACCTTCTCGTCGTTCCGATCGGTGCCGAACCGGCAGCAGGCTGAAGCGCCGAGATGCTGGCATCACGGTAGATCCCGCACCCGTCACGCCAGACGTTTGGCGCGGTGCATCGGCACGAGCATGACCAGTTTGTGATCCGGGCGTTCTGCCGGGCTGAACGTGTGCTGTTCGAAGTGCAGGATGCCATCGCTCGGATGGTGGAAGGTGCGCGGTCCGCCGACACGGTGCTGGACGTCCTGATCGTCCCAGGTGCGGGCAAAGAGAGGGCTCTCGGCTTTCAACGAAGCGATAAACGCCTTCACCTGCGCGTCCCGGAACGTGTGACCGAAGTCGGCGCGAAACTCCGCCAGGAGCCGGCGCGCCCGATCCTGCCAGTCCGGGATCAGAGCGCGCGCCGTTGCATCGAGGAACACGAAACGAAGCAGGTTGCGCTGATGGTCGCCGTCCAGCCAGCCATGGAAGAGCCTGGCAGCGGCCTCGTTCCAGCAGCACGCGTTCCAAAGGCGATCGAGACCATAGGCTGGATGGACAAGCGCGTTCACGGCGGCAAGCAGCGACGGTGGCGCGTCGCTCTCTGGCTGCTCCGCGAGATCAGGGTCGAGGCGGCCGGCGAGTTCGAAGAGGTAGGCCCTTTCCGCAACGGTCAGCGCAAGCGCACGCGCCAGCCGGCCGAGCGTTTCGGGTGATGCCTGGACGGGCCGCCCTTGCTCGATCCAAGTGCACCATGTTGCACTGATGCCGGCTTGCGCGGCAAGCTCCTCGCGACGCAAGCCGGGCGTGCGTCGTCGCCCCCCTGACGAGGGTGGCCGCACCCGCTCCCGATGGGCACGGATGAAGTCTCCCAGCAGGCGGCGTTGATCATCCTGAAGCATGGAAGCGAGTATAATAGGATAAGCTTCTGCATTGTAACAGCTTTGGCATTCGCGATCCTGCGTGGCAGCAAAGGAGCAGACGATGCAAACCGCCCACGAGAAGAAGGTCGACGCCCAGTTCGGGCCGCGCGCCAAGGCCTATGTCGAAAGCGCGGTTCACGCGCAGGGACCGGACCTCGAGGCGCTGGAGGCGGTCGTCCGCGAGGTGCATCCCCGCCGCGCGCTTGATCTCGGAACCGGCGGCGGCCACGTATCCTACCTGCTGGCGCGGCATGCCGCCGAGGTTACCGCGGCCGACCTGTCGATCGAGATGCTGGCCGCTGTCGCGGCGGTCGCCTTGGATAAGCAGCTCCCCAACATCCGGACCGTTCAAGCGGCGGCGGAATCGCTGCCCTTCGACAACAGCAGCTTCGAGTTCCTGGTCAGCCGCTACTCCGCGCATCACTGGCGTGGCTTCGAGCAGGGGCTGCGCGAGGGGAGACGAGTCTTGCAGGCCGGCTCCCCGGCCGTGTTCATCGACGCCTGTGCACCCGGCTTGCCCCTGTTCGATACCCATCTTCAAGCAGTCGAGCTGCTGCGCGACACCTCCCATGTGCGCGACTACGGTGTCGCCGAGTGGATCGCCGCGCTGAGCCGTTCCGGCTTTCGGCTCACGGCGTGCCGGACCTGGCGCGTGCGCATGGACTTTCCGGTCTGGACGGCGCGCATGCGGACACCGGAGGAGAATGAGCGCGCGATCCGCGCGCTTCAGAAGGCAGCTTCGGCCGAGACGACAGCCTACTTCGCGATCGAGGAAGACGGCTCGTTCCTGCTCGATGTGATGATGATCGAGGCGGTCGCGGCATGAGCGCGACCGCCGCTTCCGCTGCCAAGTTCGATGCCAGCCGGGCCGGTGAATATTCCGAACAGGCGCGCATCGCACTGGCCGGCTATGACGCCTGCCACGAGCTGGCGGCCTGCCTGCTGTCGGCCAGGCTGGGGCGCAACAGCGCGGCCCGGGTTCTCGCGGTCGGCGCCGGCGGCACCGCGCAGGAGATTCTCGTTGCTGCGCGGCTCGAACCGAACTGGCGCTTTGCCGCCGTCGACCCCTCGCCGCCCATGCTGAATGCCGCGCGGGACGCAGTCGATGCGGCGGGTCTCTCCGCAAGGGTCGGGTGGCATCTCGGCACCGTCGAGGATCTGCCGCCGTGCGACCCACTCGACGCCGCGACCCTGATCGGCGTTCTGCATCATGTACCGGGCCGGGACGCCAAGCTGGTATTGTTGAAGTCGATTGCAGCGCGGCTGAAGCCGCATGCGCCACTGATCCTTGCGTGCAATCGTAACGCCTACGCCGACCGCCCGCTCTTCCTCCATGCATGGGCCGCGCGCTGGCGCCTTACCGGCGCTGCGGACGAGGAGGTCGAGGCCAAGCTCGCGCGCATCAAGCAAGGCGCCGATCCGCCTGCCTCCGATGTGGAGGTTATCGAATTGCTGAGGCTGGCTGGGTTCGACGGTCCCGAGCTGTTCTTTTCCAGCCTGTTCTGGGGCGCGTGGATCGCTCGTCGTGCAGAGGAGGTATGAGAGATGATGCAGGGCAAGCGATCGGCTGAGACGACCGCACAAGCCTTCGCGGAAGCGTGGATCGCCGACTGGAACCGCCGCGACGTCGACGCCGTGCTCAGCAACTTCGCGGAGGACGTTGTGTTCACGTCGCCTGTCGCGCAGCGCATCGGCTTCAGTTCGGACGGCATCGTGCGCGGCAAGACAGAGCTGCGGCGCTACTGGACGGCGGCTCTGGCGCAGAACCCCGACTTGCACTTCGACCTCATGCGCGTGTTCTCCGGCATCGATCTCCTGGTGATCGCCTACCGCAACCAGCAGGGCTCTCCGCGCACGGAGGTGCTGAAGTTCAGGAACGGGCTCGTCGTCGAGGGGTATGGAACCGTGGCCGCCTGAGCAAGCCGACGCCCCGTTATGCCCTCGCTTCCTGGCGCGCGGAGCCTGCCTTCCCTGGAACGGCAACCGGATCCCTGCTTCTGCTCGGGTCGCGCAGCGCGAGAAAGGCCGCGACCAGCATCACGCCCATGCCGATGACATCAATGAGGCCGACCTGCTCGCCGTAGGTGACGATGCCGAGCAAAACCGCGATCACAGGCGAGACGAAGGCAAAGGCGCCGGCGCGCGAGGCGCCGATGTCGCGCAGGAGGCGCATGAAGAGCGTGTAGCCGATGAATGAGCCAAAGAGTACGAGGAAGAGCCATCCGGCCCAGGCCTGCCAGCCCCAGTCGCCTGAAAGTGCCGCAGCGCTGTCCGGCTCCACAACGAGTGACACGAGAATGAGCATCGCACCGCCGAGCAGCGTGGTGGAGCCCGCGATGAAGTCTGACGAGTAAGTCGCGAGAAGCGGCCGCGCCAGCACCGAGCCCCAAGCGTAGATCACCGCCGCAGACGACACCGCGACAGCCCCGAGCAGCTTCAACGAAGTGCCTTGCCCGCCCGCAGCTATCCAGTTGTTGTAGATCTCCGGGGCGAACAGGAGGCAAAGGCCCGCAACCCCGAGCATGATCGCAAAGAGCATGCGGCCGTCATACTGCTCGTCGCGGAGAAGCAGCGCGAAGGTCAGGAGCGCGACGGGTGTCAGCGAAAGCTCCAGCACCGCAGCCGTGCCGGAATCGACATAGAGCATGCCCCAGAAGAGAGGGCCGTAGCAGAGCGGGATCATGAGACAGGTGACGAGGAGAAGCTTTGGCCAATCCTTTGCGGCTACCCGCGGCAGCCTCCCCCGCAGGCGCGCGGCGCCGAGGATAAGAATGCCGGCCACGAAGAAGCGCGTGCCTGCGAACATCAAAGGCGGAACGACGGCGATGCCCGCCTTGATGCCGATCCATGTCATGCCCCAGATCAGGCAGAGGACGAGGAAGATGATCGTGTTGCGCTTCATTGGCAATCTCCGACGGAACCAAGGCGGCTCAATTCGTAACGTGTAAAATTATTTTATCGCGTTACAACTGTCCGCTTGCCATCCGGGTTCCGTGAACCGATCTTTCAGGCATGGAATTCACGAAGACGATCACCGACATGCGCATGGTGGGCGGCCACGCCTGCCTCGATTTCGTGAACACGGTGGATTCGCGACGCGACCGCTGGGGGCCTGACTTGCTGCTGAGCTTTGCCGATCTGGTCGCCTGGGCTGAGCGCGCGGATTTGGTCGAAGCCGGGGAAGGAAGCGAGCTTCTTGCCGAAGCTTCGCGCCGGCCGGCCTTGGCGGAACAAGCGCTGAAGCGGGCCAAGTGTCTGCGCGAGGCGCTCTACGCAGTGCTCCTTGCCGAAGCGGCAGGCGATCCCCTGCCGTCCGATGCCCTCGGCACGGTCCGCGAGGCCATTGCCCAGGCGATGCCGAAGCGCGAACTCGCCAGTGACGGCATCCGACTCACCTGGGGCTGGGCGGACGGGAGCAGCCTCGAGACGATCACCAACCGCGTTGCCTTCGCGGCTGCCGAATTCCTGGTGGAGCGGAACAATCGGCGCGCGGTGCGCGAGTGCGGGGGCCCGAATTGCGGCTGGCTGTTTCTCGATACCTCACGCGGTGGCCAGCGGCGCTGGTGCTCGGACGAAAGCTGCGGCACCCACAGCCGCGTGAGGCGCTTCAGAGCAAAGGCGGAGGCGACAGGGAACGGGGGCCTGGAAGGCTGATCCCGAGCGCATCGAGCCAGCGCAGGCCCTCGTTTGTATCGCCGCGCGGCTTGTATTCGCAGCCGATCCAGCCGTTGTAATCGAGCTTCTCCAGCGTTTCGAAAACAGCACGGTAGCTGATTTCGCCTTCGTCTGGTTCAGCGCGGCTCGGCACGGCCGCGATCTGCACATGGCCGCTCAGCGGCAGGAAATTTTGGAGCCGCCGCAGAACATCTCCCTGGCTGACGCCGACATGGTAGACGTCGAACATGAGCTTGAGGTTTGCGGCGCCGATTTCTTCAATCAGCGACGCTGCTTCCTCCAAGGTCGAATAGAAGTAACCCGGCCTGTCGCGCTGATTGATCGGTTCGAGAAGAAGCGTGAGATCGGCAGCCTGCTCGGCCGCCTCGGCGAGATTTGCCGACAAGATACGCCGCGCCTCATCCTTCTGCGCCGGATCCGTCAAACCCGCCATGACGTGAACGGCTTCTGCTCCGGCTTCGTGGGCATAGCGCAGGGCCTGATCGAAGCCAGCGCGGAACTCGGCCTGCCGGCCCACCGCCGCGCCCAGACCGAAATCGCCCCGGCGCTCCCCTATCGGTGTGTTGATGCCGAGAACCGTCAGTCCGTGACGGGCACAAGCCGCGCGAACCCGTTCAGCCGGCACGTCATAGGGCCAATGCAGTTCGATCGCTTCGAACCCCGCTTGCGCAGCCGCATCGATGCGGTCGAGCAACGGCCGGTCCGGCCACAGGAATCCGAGATTGGCTGAAAAGCGCAGCATAGTCATTTCAGCCGGAAGTGACTGTTCAAGTCGGCGATCGCCTCGGCGCTCAGATGCCGAACCTTGAGGCCCCGGAGCAGGATCGCAAGCTTCGCCGCTTCTTCCAGTTCCTCGATTGCGAACACCGCCGCGTCCAGGCTGGTTCCGGCGACGACGGGCCCGTGGTTTTCCAGCAGCACCGCCGGATGCTCGCCGGCCAAGGCCTCGATCATCGGCTTGATCTCGGAGGAACCCGGCCGGGTGTAGGGAACGACCGGCACGCGCCCGACACGCATCACGACATAGGGCGTGATCGAGGGGATCGCGTCGGCCGGATCAGTGTCCTCC
>CAUQXI010000019.1:0-66667 GCA_963522145.1 uncultured Mesorhizobium sp.
ATGCTCAGGCGTTTATCCAGAGGCTGATCGTCCGGCCGGCCGGACGATCAGCCTCTGCGCCGGCCCTCCCGGAATAAGCCCCGCTTCTTTGCAGTTTAAGGACCGCCTCCGCCGCCCACCGCGCCGTAGACCTGGCCTGTGGCGTAGGAATCCTCCTGGCTGGCCAGCAGCACATAGATCGAGGCGAGCTCTCCCGGTTGCCCGGGGCGTCCCATGGGCGAGTCTGCGCCAAACATCGGCAGCTCATCCGGGAATTGCCCGCCGCTCGGCTGCAGCGGCGTCCAGATCGGGCCGGGCGCGACCGCGTTGACGCGGATGCCCTTCGGCGCAAGCTGCTTGGCAAGGCTCTTGGTGAAGTTCGCGTTGCAGGCCTTGGTCATCGCGTAATCGACCAGCTTCTCCGACGGATCATAGGCGTTCACCGACGCCGTGGTGATGATGCTCGATCCCGGTTTCAAATGGGCGAGCGCCGCCTTTGTGATCCAGAACATGGCATAGACATTGGTCTTGAAGGTCCAGTCGAATTCTTCCGTGGTGATCTCCTCCAGCGCCTTGTGCGGCTTCTGCCGCGCGGCGTTGTTGACGAGGATGTTGAGCCCGCCAAGCGCCGCCGCCGCATCGTCCACCAGCTTGCGACAGAAGGCTTCTTCGCGGATGTCGCCGGGCAGCGGAAAAGCCTTGCGGCCGGCCGCCTCGATCAATGCCACTACCTCGCGCGCGTCGGGCTCCTCCTGCGGCAGATAGTTGAAGGCAACATCCGCGCCTTCGCGCGCGAAGGCGATCACCGCCGCGCGGCCCATGCCGGAATCGCCGCCCGTGACGAGCGCCTTGCGGTTCATCAGACGGCCGGAACCCTTGTAGGTGGTCTCGCCATGATCGGGACGCGGATCCATCTTACTCGCCAGTCCCGGCCACTCCTGGCTTTGGGCGGGGAAAGGCGGGCGCGGAAACTGAGTCAAGGGGTCCTGCATCTGGGGAACGGAGGAGGGACCGCTGCCGGCGGGCGCGTCGCTTGTTTGCGCGGCGGCGGGGCTCGCGAAGGCAGCCGCGATGCCGGCTGACAGGCCGCCCACCAGAAGCCGTCGCGACGGGTCAGGCTTCTCAATTTTCATGATGGTCTCCACAAAGCGTTGGAAGGTCCAACGGAGCCGCACGCGACTTGCTCCCGCGAAAGAAAGAATTACGAGCCTCGCTCGCAAACGTGAACGAGGCAACGGCGGCACGCCTCGCCGGCTTCTGCGTTGAGCTCTGCCGGATAAGGAGGAATAGGCCGATGCTGACACCTTGGCTCGCGATCGCGATCGGCGGCTATGCGCTAGCAGCCGGGGTCGGTGTGCTGCTCGACCCGAACCGCTTCCTTGTCATGCTGGAGAACCTCCGCGACCGGGCGGGTGTGTCCTACACGACAGGCGTCTGCGTGTATTTTCTCGGCTGCGCGATCCTGCTGGCTCACTTCCGCTGGGATGGCTGGCTGGACAGTGCGGTCACCCTCGTGGGGTGTGCGGCCGTTCTCGAAGGTCTGGGCTTCCTGGTCGCGCCACGCCTGACAAGCGGCGCCATGCGCTTCTTCTGGCACCGGGCATCAATGCGCGCCTGGGGCGGGCTCAGCGCGGGTTTCGGACTTCTGCTGATCGTGGCCGGCCTCTACGAAGCAGGCATCGCCGCCGGCTGACGCTTAGTTGCAGCGGCCGTTGACGCAGGTGCCGATCACCAGGTTGCCGCGCGCATCGCTGCCGCTGAAGAACAGGTTGCGGCCCACCTGCTCGCGGCGCAGGAACGGTGCTCGGTCATTGACGCCGGGATCGAACACTTCCGGCCGGCCGACTGAAATCTTCGGCTTCAGCGCACGACGGCTGACCCGGGGATCGATGGGAGAAGCGGCGCGGGCGGCCGGTTCGCCATAGGTGCGCACGCAGGGCGAGATCGAGCTGTTGCCATCGCGACAAGCGGCAAGCGCCTCGCCGGGACGCATCGCGCACAGTCCCGCTCCAATCAGGATGGCTATGACAAGCGGCTTCACGATCGATCGTTCTTCCCGTTCCATGACGGGAAGATAGGCATCGCATCGCTGAAAGCGAAGGCTCAGTAGTCGCGCTCGTAGAAAACGCCGAGGCTGGAGTCAGTGCCGACCGCGCCGCGCACCTTGAGGTTGTCGGTCACGTCGAGGTTGATGGTGCCCCGCGCGCCCCCGGCTCCGCCCGCCTCGATGCCGAGATAGATGTTGTCCTGGATGTAGCGGCCGGCGCGCACGGCGGCATTGCCCTGGCTGTCGGTGACCACGTCGAGATCGTCCAGCCCGGTCGCGTTGCGCAGGGAGCCCAGCAGCGAACTGTTGCCGCCGCCGGCGAGTTCGGCGGCCGCTGCCGCGAGTTGCGCGATCTGGAAGGGCGAAAGCTCATCGATGCTTCGCTTGAAGATCAGCCGCGCGAGCACTTCGTCCTGCGGCAGAGCGGGCTCCGAGGAGAACGAGATATCGAGGTCGGACACGCGACCCCGCACATTGACGAAAACCGTGATGCCCTCGCCCTGGCTGCGCGCGACAAAATCGATGAACGGGTCGAGATCGCCCACCAGCGTCACCGTGCCTTCGTCAAAGGTGATGCGCTGGCCGAGAATGCCGAGCCGCCCGCGGATCAGGCGGAATCCGCCTACCGGCTGGATGTCGGTCAGCGGACCGGTCAATCGCACCTCGCCGCCAAGCTCGGCGTCGAGCCCGCGTCCGCGCACGAAGATGCGGGCCGGGGCGTTCACCCGCACATCGAGCCGGATCGTGGACGGGCGCGCGGTGGGCGTCGGCGTGCCGTCATCGGCGCGGGCGCGGGCCAGCGTTTCGCGCACCGCCTTGGACGGCTTAATGTGCTCCACGTCAATCGCGGCAGCACTGCCGCCGAAGCTGCCGGGAACCGTGATCTCGGCCCGCTCGACTTCGATACTGCCTGAAAGCAGGGGATCGCGCGTCAACGGCCCCGCCAGCGAGAGCGCACCGCTAACGGTCGCCACCACGAGATTGCCATCGGCATAACGCACGCTGTTCAGGCTCGCGCGCAGATTGGCCGGAAAGCCCGCGCCCGCATCTGTGCCGATCGTGCCGTTGAGCGACAGCGTGCCGCCGCCAACACTGGCTGAAGCCGAGCGGATCGTCACCTGATTGCCGTCCAGCGTGCCCATGACGGAGATGCCGGTCAGGCTGACATTGCTTTGCGGATCGGAAACGGTTGCACCCTGCGTCGAGAACATGCCGCGCACATCAGGCTGGGCGAGGCTGCCGCGCACGGTGGCGCTGACGGAAAGTGTGCCCGTCGCCTGCGCGCCGCGTTCGGCCAGGAAACGGTTGGCAAGCGACAAGGGCACTTCGCCATTGACGCTCAGATCGGCGCCCGTACCCTGCAAAGGCAGTTTTCCACGTGCGCTCACATTCAGGCCGGAAGGGCCGTTCGCGGTCAACGCGTCGAGCGTCACCGCATTGTCGGCGAAGCGGCCGGACGCATCGAGAGACAGCGGAGCGGCGCCGGCATTCGCCAGCGCCGCAGCACTCAGGCCGGTGCCGCGCAGGGAGAAGGTCGCCTGCGGCGCGGCGAGCGTTCCCGTCGCTCGCGCCGTGCCGGAAATCGTGCCGGCCAGGTTCTGGTTCGGCACCACCGCGTTGAGGATGGAAAGCGGAAAGGCTTCCAGCGCCACATCCAGCGCAAGCTGTCCGCCATCGAGCGGCACGCCGCCGCGCAGGTTGGCGCGCAGGCCGTTCGGGCTCGTGACCGCCGCATCCACCTCGAGACGCTGCGCATTCGTTTGTCCCCGCGCCTGAAGCGAGAGCGTGGGGATCCCGGCCTGGCGCAGGGCCGCAGCGCCGATGTCGGGAGCGGACAGGTCAAACTTTGCCTGCGGCGCGCTTCGGGTTCCGGTCACCGTGGCATTGCCGTTCACCGTGCCGGAAAGGCCGAGATCAGGGCGGACCGCATTGGCGATGGCGAGCGGCAGGTCGCGGATCGTCGCGCGGAGATCGAGCTGCTCGCGGGCGGTTCCGCTCACCCGCACCTCGCCGCCGCCGACATCGAGCGCCACCCCGGTGATGTCGATATTGGAGCCCTCGACCAGAAGCGAGGCCGGCTCGATCAGGCGGGCGGAAAGCTTGCCCTGCTTGAGGTCGGCGCGATCGAGCGTCAGGCGATAGCCCGAGCCCTCCGGTTGAAGCGCTCCGGCGGTCGCGACCGTCGCGCCGTTGCGCAAGGCCGCATCGGCGGAAAATGCGGTGCGCGCGCCGGTCGCGTCGGCACGAGCGGAAAGCGAACGAATGTCCACGCCGCCGGCAAGCACATCGGCGGCGGATGCCGTGCCGTTCACAACGGGCACGCCGAACAGGTCGGCGATCGTGGCATCCAGATCGGCACGCCCGACGCGCGTTCCGCCGAAGACGAGCTTCGACACCGACGCCTTGAGGGCTGCGCCCTGCTTGTCTGCCTCGGGCGCGAGCGTCACATTGGCGGTGGCAGCGCCCGTGGCGTCCACCAGCGCGAGCGCGGCAGCCGTCGAAATGTCGGGAGAAACGAGGTTCAGCGCGCCCGTCAGGAGCCCGCCTGCCCCTTGCGCCACCTCGCCCGAGACTTTCGTGCCGCCGGCATCGAATTGGAGGTTGCGCAGTGCGCGCTCGTTCGGCTGCACGGTGAGATCGGCGGCAAGCGTAACCGGCACGCGGTCGAGCGCAGCCTCACCCTTGATGCGGCCATCGATGTCGTTGCCCTTGAGCATGCCGTCGAAGGAGACTGTCGCATTTGCCAGCGGCTTGTCGGCGAGTTCGCCTTGCGGCACCTTCGCGGTCATCGTCACGCCGATCACACCGTCCTGCCCCTTCGCCCGTCCCGTGGCGGTCAGCCGGCCGCTGGCCTGCTCCGAAAGAAGCGCGAGATCGCCAAGCGTCAGATCGAAGTTGAAGTCGGCCGCGCCTGTGGCGAAGACGCCGTCGGCATTGATCGTCGCCTGTGGGTTGGCGAGTTGCAGCCGCTCGGCGCGCAGGCCTTCCTCGCCGCGCGCAACGCGGCCGGAGATGACGGTTTCCCCTTCGAGCAGGCGATCGAGTGCGGCGCTGCCGAGGTTCAAACCGGTCGCGGAGCCGTCCAGCGTCAGGTCGAAGCCGCCGCCGATTGGCGCAACAGAACCCTTGGCGTCGAGCCGCAAGCGGCCGGCCAGATCGCGGCCCGCGAGCGCCGAGAAGGGCGCGATGGAAGACGCGTCCACCGCGATGTCGCCGTTGAAGATGAATTCGGCGATGCGGCCCGCGAGCGAGGCCGACAGACCGTTGCCGGTCAGCAGCGCCTTGGAGAGATTGATCGGCTGACCCGCATTCCAGTCGCCCTCGATGTCGAGGTCGAGGCGGTCGCCCAAGGCCTTCGCGATG
Source organism: uncultured Mesorhizobium sp. (assembly GCA_963522145.1). GTDB lineage: Bacteria > Pseudomonadota > Alphaproteobacteria > Rhizobiales > Rhizobiaceae > Mesorhizobium_B. Next base: position 5,390 of record CAUQXI010000019.1, read on the forward strand.
TCGGCGCGCAGTGCTTCGACGCCGGTGGCCGCGCCCTTGGCGGAGAAGGAGACGCGGCGCGCGCCCGGCTGGTTGAGGTTCTGTGCCAGGCCGCCCAGATCGATCGCGACCTTGGCGGCAGAGAAGGTGCCGGTGGACAGAGCGTCCACGTCGATGTCGCCCTTCCAGTTCTCTTCCCCCGTTTCGCCGAAGGACAGCTTGACGGTGGCATTGCGCAGCGTGGTTGCGCCGCCCGGAACGGGCAGGATCACAGGCTGGCCGTTGTCGGTGCCGAGCTTTGCGAACAGCCCAAGCTGCTCCACGAAGCCGTCGGCCGCGGTGACCAGGCGGGCATTCACGTCGAGCGCGGCGCCGTCCAGCGCCAGGCTTTCCAGCGCGAAGCCGCCGCCATTGCGCACCGCGCCCTTCGCGGTCAGCTTCGTTTGCGGGCCGAAGAAGTCGCGGTAGAGCGGCGGCGTCAGACGCGCCACGTCGCCGCCGACATCGGCGGAGAAGCCATAGCCTTCCGCGTTCTGCCGGATCTGCACCGTGCCGGACACCGCGCGGCTGTTGTTTGTGTCGAGCGCAAGCGTCAGGTCGAGCGCCGAGACTGGGCCGTTGCCCTGCAGCGCAAGCGCAACCGGAGGACGGCCCTCGATGCCGAGAAGGTTGGCGAGCACGCCATTGGCCGGCTCGTTCAGCGCGAGGTCGAGACCGAGCACGCCGGTCGAGTTCGAATAGGTCGCGGCGAGGCGAAGCTGACCGCCCGGCCCGTCGACGCGGGTGATGTCGAGGGCCGAATCGAGCGCGCCGTCGGCGAGGTTGATGCGCCCGGTCAGGGAAAGAACCGATTCCAGCCCGAAAACGCCCTGCCCGAAGGAAACGCGCGGCACCTGAAGCTGGTTGAGCGTGATCGAGACGGGCAGGTCGGGCAGCGCGAAGCCAGTGGATTCCGGCTGGATGCCCTCTGCGGGCAAGGGGCGCCGGGAAACCTCGATAGAATCGGCCGCCAGCGTGTCGATGTTGAGCCTACCGAGCAGCAGGGCCGAGCGCGTCCAGACAATGCGCGCATTGGTGATGCGCAGCCACACGCCTTCGCGATCGGCAACCGTGATCGAGCCGATCGTGGCATTGGAGGAAAGCGCGCCCTGGATACCGGTGATGCGGATCTGGCGGTCGGGCGTGGACAGCTTGTTTTCCAGGAGGCCGACGAAATAGGAGCGGTCCTCAGCCTCCGATTCCTGCGCGAGCGCGGCCGAGCCGAAGCCCAGGATCAGGAGGATGACGCAGAGCAGACGTGTCAAAGCGCGTCCTTCCTGGAAGAGGCCGTTCATCAGAATGCCTGCCCGATGCCGACATAGAAGGCGAAGTCGGGATCGTTCTCGTTGGGATCGACCGGCATTGCGACGTCGAGCCGGATCGGTCCGAGGCCCGTCTGGTAGCGCAGCCCGACGCCGGCGCCGATCTTAAGGTCCTCGTTGAAAGCCGGGAACGAATCCGCGCCCACATAGCCGGCATCCACGAAGCCGACGAGGCCGATAGCCTTGGTCACCTTCACGCGGGCTTCCACGGAGCCCTCGATCAGCGAGCGCCCGCCCGAAACATCGTCGGTTTCGTCGCCGTTCTCATCCACTACGGGGATGCCGATATTGCGATAGGCGTAGCCGCGCACGGAGCCGCCGCCGCCGGCGAAGAACAGCCGGTCGGGCGCGGTCTCGTCGAGCGGCGCGCCGAAGATCGTGCCGATCTTCAGCCGGCCTGCGAGCACAAAGGGATCATCCTCGCCGAAACCGAAATAGGTGCGCCCCTCCGCCGTCATCTGCATCGTGGGGTTACCATATTCGAACTCGTAATAAGGCCGCGCGACCAGATCGAGATAGTAGCCTTCCGTGGCGTTGGTCTTGTCGTTGCGGCCGTCATAGGTCAGGCCGGCCAGGAAGCCTGCGGAAACGAACTCGCGCTCCCGGTCGTCGAAGGCTTCCTCAAGGAACTGGTCGTAGCCGCCTTCCGCGAACAGGCGCGCCGAGAGATCCTCGGTGAAGAGGTGGGTGAAGCCGACCTGGGCGTTCACGCCGGTGCGGGTATAGGGCAGCAGCACTTCCCGGTCGCCGAAGAGGGAGGCGACGAAGTCGGTGTCGGGCGTATAGATGCCGGGCTTGGTGAAGGTCGCGCCAACGCGATAGGTCAGTTCGGTCGGATCGGCGTTGAAGCCGCCGGCTGTTCCCGCGCCGCCAGCGCCCGCAACCTTGGCGTCGAGGCGCAGTCGCTCGGCGTGGCCGAACAGATTGCGGTGCAGCCAGTAAGCCTCCACGCCCGCGCCATCCACCGTCGAATAGGAGGCGCCGAAGCCGAAGCGTCGCAAGGGCCGTTCTTGCACGATGACCGAAATCGGGAGCGTGCCGTCCGGGTTGATCGCTTCCGCTTCCTGGAGACGCGCGGCACGGAACACGTCGAGCCGGGTCAGCCGATCGCTGGCGCGCTTGAGGTCGTCGGGATCGTATTCGACGCCGGGCTCCAGGCCTGTCATGAAGGCCACGAATTCGGGATCCATGCGGTCGGTGCCCGATACGGAGACCGGGCCGTAAACGGCGCGCGCGCCAGGATCGATCGTCAGCTCGGCATCCACGATGTCGCGATCATGAGCCGCTTCCACGCGCTGGTTGGCGACTTCCGCCTTCGGATGCCCTTGCTGGCGCCAGGCTTCCACGGACAGGCGGCCGGCGGCGATCACCGCGCCCGAGCGCGCAACCTCGCCGGGCTCGAAGCCCTGATCTTCCGGCAGGTCCACCTCGTCATCCTCATCGACGGGCGGGGACGCGCGGTTGACGATCTTGGTTTCGCCGAAGCGGAACTCCGGACCAGGATCGACCGAAACAACAACGGAAGCAGGGCTCGACAGCACGGTGTCGGGCGGCAGGTTCGCGGCCTCGCGTCCATCGACGAGAATCGAGATGGTGGGACCGTAGCGCCCCTGACCGTAGAGCGCGTAAAGCAGGCGCTTGTAGTCGCCGCGCGCCTTTGCGATCAGGCCGGCCTCGCCCGAGGCGGGACGGTCGCGATCGGCCCAGAGCGTGGACGCGCCGCGAACGGCACCTTCTATGTCGTCGTTCTCGCCTGAAACCGTGATCTCGACCGTATAGGGCTGCGGATCGCCGATCACATCGGCGTTGGGATCCTTCCGCTCGCCCCAGAGATGGATGCCGAACAGCTCGAAGGCCGAGGCGGGCGCAGGCGCAAGCACGAGGCCCGTGCAGAGCGTTGCCGCGCTGGCCGCGAGTCGAAGGGTCGGAAGGTGCCTTTTGGCCGCACTACTCAATAACTCATCCCCGATGCGGCTCGAAGCAGTTCCTCGGCGGACCATCAAATTGCAGGTCTCGCGTTAAGAAATTATCGACAACCGGCAGGCCGGCATCGGAACGGTGCGCGGCTTTCATCCGTGCTCGAAAAAGCCTGCGGGACTCAGACCGTGAAAGCAACAGGCTTCACGCAAGCTTCATCGCGCAGGCTGGCAGGTCTGGCGCGCGGTGAGGCAATGCTGCACCACCTCGTTAACACAGTTTATGCGAGCCCTTGCGCGGAATTCTTGCGCGCGAGCTGCTCCTCCCAGGCAAGCGCATCGCCCACGATCAGGTCGAGATCGTCGCGCGCGGGAACCCATCCGAATTCCTGTTTTGCCCGCGCGGGGTTGGCGACCACCGCTGGCGCATCGCCCGGACGGCGCGCCACCTCCTCGACGCGAAAATCCCGGCCGGACACGCGGCGGACGCTTTCGATCACCTCGCGCACGGAGAAGCCCCGCCCATAGCCGCAGTTGGCGACGAGGCTCGGCGCGCCCGAACGCAGCCGCTTGAGGGCGAGAAGGTGGGCGCGCGCAAGGTCGCTCACATGGATATAGTCGCGGATGCAGGTGCCGTCCGGCGTGTCGTAGTCCGTGCCGAACACCTTCATGGCGGGCCGGCGGCCCAGTGCCGTCTGGCTCGCGACCTTGATCAGATGGGTGGCACCCGCCGTGGACTGGCCGGTGCGCCCGTGCGGGTCGGCGCCCGCCACATTGAAATAGCGAAGTGCGGAATAGGTGAAGTCGTGCGCGGCTGCAGCATCACGCAGCATCCACTCGCTCATGAGCTTGGACAGGCCATAGGGCGACTCAGGGGACAGCGGCGCGTCCTCCGAAACCGGCTCGGCCCCTGCCCCGCCATAAACCGCGGCGGTCGAGGAAAATATGAAATGCGGAACGCTGCCCTGCACCGCCGCTTCGATCAGAGCGCGCGTCTTGCAGGTGTTGTTCTCATAATAGCCGAGCGGATCGGCCACCGATTCAGGCACCACGATGGAGCCGGCGAAATGGATCACGGCGTCGATGCCATATTCGCGGATGATGCCGGCCACCAGCTCGCGGTCGGCAATATCGCCCTGCACCAGCCTGGCCTCGGGCGCCACCGCCCATGGGAATCCGGTCGACAGGCGGTCGAGCACGACGACCTCCTGGCCCGCGTCCATCAGTTCCCAGACCATGTGGCTGCCGATATAGCCGGCCCCGCCCGTCACCAGAACCGCCATTGGCGCCCATCTCCACGGCGCCCCTTGCGCGCGGCTCGTGCCTATCGCGGGCGTAAGGGACGATCAAGGCCGATGCTCGATACAAACCCGGCGCGGGCAAACCGGGAACAGGCTTGACGTGGATCAAGGCGCAAAGCTTCCGCGCATGGTCGAAAACATTCGTCGGACCGTGGCATTTTGACCGTTGGGCCGACATGGACGGTGCGGGTTCCACTCTCTATGATCCCGCCGCACTTCTCGAGGATAAGCATGAACTACGAACGGTTCTTCGACGAGGCGATCGGACAGCTGCACGCCGAGCGCCGCTATCGGGTGTTCGCCGACCTCGAGCGCCGCGCGGGCGCATTTCCTTCCGCTTCCTTTCGCAGCGGCGACAGCGCGCGCGACATCACCGTCTGGTGCTCCAACGATTATCTCGGCATGGGCCAGAACCCGGGCGTGATCGCGGCCCTGCAGGACACCGCATCCAGGCTCGGCGCGGGCGCGGGCGGCACGCGCAACATTTCGGGCACCAACCATCCTCTGGTCGAGCTGGAGCGCGAGCTCGCCGATTTGCACGGCAAGGAAGCGGCGCTCGTCTTCACTTCCGGATTCGTGTCGAACGAGGCGTCGATCTCGACCATCGCCCGGCTGCTGCCGAACTGCCTCGTTCTGTCGGACGAGCTCAACCACGCTTCCATGATCGAGGGCGTGCGGCGCTCCGGCGCGGAAAAAAAGATATTCCGCCACAACGACATCGCCCATCTTGAAAGCCTGCTCAAGGCGGCGGGCCGCGAGCGCGCCAAGCTGATCGTGTTCGAGTCGGTTTATTCCATGGACGGCGATGTCGCGCCGATTGCCGAGATCGTGGAACTGGCCGAGCGCTGGAACGCCATGACCTATATCGACGAGGTCCATGCCGTGGGCATGTACGGTCCACGCGGCGGCGGCATCACCGAGCGCGAGGGGCTGGCCGACCGCATCGACGTGATCGAGGGAACGCTCGCCAAGGCGTTCGGCACGCTCGGCGGCTATATCACGGGCACGGCTGCCGTGATCGATGCCGTGCGCTCCTATGCGCCGGGCTTCATCTTCACCACCGCGCTGCCGCCGGCGATCGCGGCAGCCGCGACGGCGTCGATCCGCCATCTCAAGGCGTCAAGCGCCGAGCGCGAGGCACAGGCACGGCAGGCGGCACGCACCAAGCAGGTGCTGCGCGCGGCCAAGCTGCCGGTGATGCCGTCCGACACCCATATCGTGCCGCTTCTGGTGGGCGATCCAGAGCTCTGCAAGCAGGCCTGCGACCGCCTGCTCGACAAGCACGGCATCTATATCCAGCCGATCAACTATCCGACCGTGCCGCGCGGCACCGAGCGGCTGCGCATCACGCCGACCCCGCTTCATGGCGACGCGCTGATCGACACGCTGTGCGAGGCTCTCGTGGAAACCTGGAACGCCGTCGGCATTCCGTTCGATGCAAGCAACCGGCCGGCATTCCACCGCAGCGACCGCGTGGTGCCGCTGATGGTGTCCAAGGCCGGCGGCTGAGGCCCGCACTTCCTGCTCTGAGGAAATCCCTGTCGGCGTCAGACGCTCTCGATCCAGCGGGCCAACCGATGGGCGGCTTCTTCCATCTGGTCGAGCCGGCGATGGAAGCACAGGCGGAACGCATCGGCGCCGCCTTCGCCGAACGCCGTTCCGGGCGCCAGCCCTACATTCGCATGATCGACGATGTCGAAGGCGGCCTGACGTGAATCCGAGATGCCATCCACGTTGAAGAACAGGTAGAAGGCGCCAGCGGGCGGGCTCAGGCTCACGTGGCCCGTCGCCGAAAGGATGTCGCAGGTCAGGTCGCGGGCGGCTCTCGCGCGCTCCACCTGGCTCACAATGAAGTCGTCGCCCTGATCAAGCGCCGCGACCGCCCCGCGCTGCATGAACTGGGCGACGCCGGAGGTGGAATACTGGATGAGGTTTTCCAGCACCTGTCCGAGCGCCGGATGAGCGCGAATCCATCCCACGCGCCAGCCGGTCATGGCCCAGTTCTTGGAAAATGAGTTGACGAAGAGGATGCGGTCTTCCGGCTCCGCAATGTCGAAGAAGGACGGTGCGCGCCCGCCTTCGTAGTGGAACAGCGAATAGATTTCGTCGGCGATGATCCAGAGCCCGTGATGGCGGGCCAGCGCGAGGATTTCGCTCAACGCCTCGCGTGAGGCGGTCCAGCCGGTCGGGTTGGACGGGCTGTTGAGGAAGATCGCCCTTGTTCTGGGCGTCACCGCCGCCTTCACGCGATCGAGGTCGCACCACCAGCCATTCGCGCCATGCTCCAGCCGCACCGAAACGGGGCGCGCGCCCGAAAGCGCGACGGCGGCCGGAAAGTTCGGCCAGGAGGGAGACAGGTGGACGACCTCGTCACCGGATCCGGTCGTCGCAGTCAGCGCGAGCTGGATCGCGTGCATTCCGGAGCCAGTGACGATGAACTCGTCAAACGAGAAGGTGCGATCGAAATGCCGCGTGTGATAGCGCGCCAGCGCCTCCCGCAGCTCCGGAATGCCGCGCTGCCAGGTGTAGAAGGTTTCGCCGCGCGCCAGCCCGTCCTGCGCGGCCTGCGTGATGAAGGCGGGCGTCGAAAGATCGCCCTCGCCCGCCCAGAGCGGGATCAGGCCTTCGCGCATCCGGCCGTAGTTCAGCACCGCCACGATGCCGCTTTCGGGCGCAGCCAGGGCTTCGGAGCGCAGGCTTCCGGTCAGATCCATCGAACGAGCATTCCTTGTGGAAGCGTCAGCCTCTAGCCGAAAGCCGCCGGCATGGAAACAACGTGCTCAGACCACCGGGCGCCGGGCGAGGATGTCGCGGATTTCCGTCAGCAGCGCTACATCGGCGGGCGGGGCCGATGGTACCTCGGGCTCGACATGCTTCTGGCGCACGGCGCGGCGGCGCATCTCGTTCACCGCCTTGACCATCAGGAAGATGATGAAGGCGAGGATGAGGAAGTTCAGCACCACCGTAATGAAGTTGCCATAGGCGAAGACGGCGCCCTGCTTGCGCGCTTCTTCCAGCGTGGTCGCAGAAATGTTGGAAGCGAGCGGGAGAAAGTAGTTGGAGAAGTCGACGCCGCCGAAAAGCGCGCCCACCAGCGGCATGATGATATCGTTGACCGCGGAATTGACGATCAGGCCGAAGGCGCCGCCGATGATCACGCCAACGGCGAGATCCATCACATTGCCCTTGGAGATGAACTCCTGAAATTCCTTGAGCATCCGGTTCTCCAAAGGTTGAGGACAAAAACTTGCCTGACGGCAACGCGCTACCTTCGCGGAACGGCAGGGAAAATCAATCCTGCGGGCAATCTCCCAAGAATTTCAGGGCTGAAAGTTCGTCCGGTCGGGCGAAGGCGCGGCCGGCTCGTCGCGGTCGCGGGCGATGTCGATGAAGCGGCGGAGGAATCGCTCCATCAGGCCGAGGGTCTTGTCCACGTCTTCCTCGGAAGGAAGCTTCACGGCAGGTGCGGCTTCGAGAGCCGCGACGCGCTTTTCCAGGGCCGCGAGATCGGCGCGAAGGCGGTCAGTCTCGCTTTCCATGGCGGACCGTTCATCGGCGGACAGCCGGCAGACGAGCTGGTCGCCATCCTCGCGGCAGACGGAGACGGCGCCCGTCTGCGTGTCGAGCCGCACATAGCCGTCGTCGTTCCGCTCGAGCTGGAAGCGTTCGACGCGGTCCTGTGCCTGGGCAGCAGCACAGGGCAGAAGGGCAAGAAAGACGATGACCCGGCGCATGCGAAAGCTCCTCGCGGAAAGTGATCTGTTCATCATCTAGGGCCGAAGCGCGGCGAAATCACGGAACGGCTTTTCTCCGCTGCCCCCGCCCCGTAAGAACCCGCGCATGGCCCTGATATTCAAGATCTGTCCGGAAAGTCTGTGGCGCGAGGCTGAAGCGGCAGGCGCGTTCCGTGGCGCGGCCGTCGATCTTGCGGATGGCTTCATCCATTTCTCCGATGCCTCACAAGTGGCCGAAACGGCAGCCAGGCATTTCAGCGGGCAGACCGGGCTTTTGCTGGTCGCGGTGCAGGCGGAAGATCTCGGCGCGGCGCTGGTGTGGGAGGTCTCGCGCGGCGGAGCGCGGTTTCCGCATCTTTATGGAGCGCTTCCTCTTTCGGGGGTGCGCTGGACGAAGCCGCTGCCGCTTGGGCCCGACGGCACGCACATCTTTCCGCCGCTCGACCGATGACCCTTTCCGCGCTTATTTCCCGGCCCTTGTTCTGCCTTGACCCCGAACGGGCGCATGGCATGGCGATCCGCGTGCTCAAGCTCCTTCCTCCGAGCGCTCCGCCGCCCCCCGACCCGATCCTGAGCGTCCAACTCTGCGGCATCACATTCCCCAATCCGCTCGGCATGGCGGCCGGGTTCGACAAGAATGGCGAGGTGCCGGGCGGGCTTCTTCGGCTTGGCTTCGGCTTTGCCGAGGTCGGCACGGTCACGCCGCGCCCACAGGCTGGAAATCCGCGCCCGCGCATCTTCCGCCTTCCGCACGAGCAGGCGGTGATCAACCGGCTCGGCTTCAACAATGACGGCCACGATGCCTGTTTCCACAGGCTCGCGCGTCGCCGGACGCGCGGCGGCGTCGTCGGCGTGAATATCGGCGCCAACAAGGATTCGTTCGATCGTTTCGCGGATTATGAGGCCGGCGTTCGCCGCTTCGCGCCGCTCGCCTCCTACCTCGCCGTCAACATCTCCTCGCCCAACACGCCTGGCCTGCGCGATCTTCAGGCGCGCGCTTCGCTGCGCGAGCTGCTTTCGCGCGTAGCCGCAGCGCGGAGCGGCATGCCGGTCCAGCCGCCGGTCTTCCTCAAGATCGCACCGGATCTCGACGAGGGCGGGCTGGAAGACGTAGCGGCGGAAGTCGGGAACTCCGGCATCGACGGCGTGGTCGTGTCCAACACCACGCTCGCACGGCCCGTGGCAATGGAGACGCCGCGCCGCGCGGAAGCAGGCGGGTTGTCGGGGCAGCCTCTTTTCGTGCGCTCAACGATCGCGCTCGCCAAGATGCGCCGGCTGCTCGGACCGGAGATCGCGCTGATCGGGGTCGGCGGTGTGGATGACGTCCAAAGCGCGGCGGAGAAAATCCGCGCAGGAGCCGATCTCGTGCAGCTTTACACCGGGCTGATCTACCGTGGGCCGGGGTTGCCGCGCGCGATCCTGCGCGGCCTTCGGACCATCGCCCGGCAAGAAGGCGTGGCGAACATCCGCGCGCTTCGCGACACGCGCCTCGATCACTGGGCAGACAAGCCGCTGTTGCCCTGAGCGGCGCGCCCTAGATGAGAGGGCGATGCCGCTCCCGATCGTCTGCCATCCCGACTATGATGCGGGCTTTCCCGCCGATCATCGCTTTCCCATGAGCAAATACCGCCTCCTGCGCGAGGCGCTGGAAGCGCGCGGGCTGCTGACCGACGCCCATGAGCCGGAACTGCCCGGCTTCGCGCAGCTCGCTCGCGCCCATGACGAGGATTATGTGGCGCAGGTTCTGGAATGCCGTGTCGAGCACCGGATCGAGCGTGAAATCGGCTTTCCCGTATCGCCCCGCGTTTCGCGGCGCGCGCAGCTTGCGACCGCGGGCACCCTGCTTGCCGCCCGTCTTGCGCTCCGAACCGGCCTCGCCTGCAACGCGGCGGGCGGCAGCCATCATGCAAGGCGGGCGCACGGCGCGGGGTTCTGCACCTTCAACGACGTGGCCGTCGCGGCGCTGACTCTGCTCGACGAGGGTGAGGCTGAGAGCATCCTAGTGCTGGACCTCGACGTGCATCAGGGCGACGGCACGGCCGACATTCTGCGAAACGAGCCGCAGGTGTTCACCGTTTCGATCCATGCCGAAAAGAACTATCCCGTCCGCAAGGTGCCCTCGTCGCTCGACATTGGCCTGGCCGACCAGACCGGCGACGCGGACTATCTCGCTACTCTTTGCGCGTTGCTGCCCGAACTTTCCGCCAAGCGCCGCTTCGATCTGGTCTTCTTCAATGCGGGCGTCGATCCGCACGGCGCCGACAAGCTCGGGCGGCTGGCGCTGACCGACGAGGGGCTGCACGCGCGGGAAGAAACGGTGATCCGCCACTTCCGCGAGGCGGGCACACCGCTTTGCGGCGTGATCGGCGGCGGCTACGGCGCGGATGTCGCTGCGATCGCCGCGCGCCACGCCATCCTGTTCGAGACCGCGGCGCGCTTTGCCTAGCGGCGGTAGCTCATCAGGCGAATGACGATAAAGGCCGGCACGACGATGGCGGCGCCCAGAAGGAAGTAGCCGACGAAATTATCAAAGGCGCGGAAGCCCATGTTCCAGACATCGCGCACCGCATCCTCGATCGCCCACAGGATGTCGCGCGGGTTCCAGCCGAAGAAGTTCATCACCATGCCGACGAGCACGGAAACGACGATGAGCTTGATCGCCACGCGAAGCGGCGAGTCGCCCAGGAGGCGCGTGGCGCCACCTCGCGTGCGGGCGGCAGATCGGGATGGTTCGCTCATGGCTTCGACATATGAAGGGTTCCGGACGGTTGCAAGCTGCCCCTTTGCGCCCGCGTGCCACCCGTGCTAGAAAATATGGGCAGGCGGGTATGATGTAATGGTAGCTTGTCAGCTTCCCAAGCTGATCGCGCGGGTTCGATTCCCGCTACCCGCTCCAGCCGCTTCTCAGCTTCGGAAATGCTTGGACAGCTTCAGGCCCTGCGCCTGGTAGTTGGAAGAGAGATCGCTGCCGTAGAGCTTCTGCGGGCGGGCGAGCATGTGCTCGTAAACGAGGCGGCCGACGATCTGCCCGTGCTCCAGGATGAACGGCACTTCGTGCGAGCGCACCTCGAGCACTGCGCGGCTGCCCTGGCCGCCGGCCGCGAAGTGGCCGAAGCCCGGATCAAAGAAGCCGGCATAATGGACACGGAACTCGCCCACGAGCGGATCGAACGGCGTCATCTCGGCGGCGAAAAGCGGGGGCACATGGACTGCCTCGCGCGAGACGAGGATATAGAACTCGTCCGGATCGAGAACGAGCTCGCCGCTGCGATGGGCGCGGATGGGCTCCCAGAAGTCGGAGGCGTCCTCCGCCGCGCGCTTGTCCACGTCGATCACGCCCGTATGGTGCTTGCCGCGATAGCCGACGATCCCGCCCGGCTCGGCTCCCGCCAGATCCACGGACAGCGCGATGCCGCCGCCCGAAATGCTCGGATCGCTTGTGGTGACAAGGGTTTCTCGGGCGTGCAGAGCCTGAAGCTCGGCCTCGCTCAAGCCTGAACGCCCTTTGCGGAAGCGGATCTGCGAAAGGCGCGATCCGGTGCGCGCAAGGATCGGAAATGTGCGCGGACTCACCTCAAGGAAAAGAGGCCCGGCATAGCCCGCCGGCACATGGTCGAACTCGGGCGCGTGGTCGGCCATCACGCGGGTGAAGATGTCGAGCCGCCCCGTCGAGCTTTTCGGATTAGCCGAGGCCGAGACGCCTTCAGGCAGGCGGAAGTTTTCGAGCAGCGGCACGATATAGACGCAGCCGGTCTCGAGCACCGCGCCCGCGCGCAGGTCGATCGCATGCAGCGTCAGCCGGTCGAGCTTCGCCTGCACCGTACTGTTCGGGCCGGGAAGAAAGCTCGCCCGCACGCGCCACGCGGTTTCGCCCAGACGCAGGTCGAGGCTCGCGGGCTGGATCTGATCGGGATCAAGCGCACGGGGCGAGGAAAGAGCGCCGGCCTCGAACAGCGCGGCGATTTCCTGATCCGGAAGGATGCCGGTCTCGCGCGCGGCTTCTCTCGTGCCCGATCCCGGGGCCGGCTGGAGAAGCGAAGAAGCGTTCATCGGCAAGATCACCTTGAAAGAGCGAGCGGGGCGCCGGGGTGCGGCCACGAGCGAGGCGCACCAACCTTCGATCAGTGCTGATGTCTATCGCATAGAACTTTGCGAAAGCCTTGCAACCCGCAGCCGCATTGACAGCTACGCCGGGAGTGCCTTAAGAGCACACATCCCGTGGTGATTTGGCCGGTCGGCTTGCAGCCACGTTAAACAAGTCGCTAAAGGACCGTGGCCGCCAGGAGGCCGTTGGACCGGTTGCGACTTTATCGCGACCGGTTTTTTGTTTTGGAGATCGCAGTCTTGGCCGACACACGGAATTGGCGCCCCGCAACCCGGCTCGTGCACGAAGGCACGCTGCGTTCGGGCTTCGGGGAAACGTCCGAGGCGATTTTTCTCACGCAGGGCTTCGTTTACGACACGGCGGAGGGTGCCGAAGCGCGCTTCAAGGGCGAGGAACCCGGCTTCATCTATTCGCGTTATGCGAACCCCACCACCGACATGTTCGAAAGGCGCATGTGCGCGCTGGAAGGTGCGGAGGACGCGCGCGCGACCTCGTCGGGCATGGCGGCCGTGGCGGCGGCGCTTCTTTGCAGCGTCAAGGCGGGCGACCATTTGGTGGCGGCGCGCGCGCTGTTCGGCTCGTGCCGCTGGGTGATCGAAACCCTGATGCCGCGATACGGGATCGACTTCACGCTGGTGGACGGGCGCGATCTTTCCGCATGGGAAGCGGCGGTGAAGCCGAACACCAGGCTCTTCTTTCTCGAAAGCCCGACCAATCCGACGCTCGAACTGGTGGACATCGCCGGTGTGGCGGAGATCGCCAACCGGAGCGGCGCTCGGGTGGTGGTGGATAATGTGTTCGCCACGCCGCTGCAGCAGAAGCCTCTGGAGCTCGGCGCGCATGTGGTGGTTTATTCGGCGACCAAGCATATTGACGGCCAGGGGCGCTGCCTGGGCGGCGTGATCCTGTCGGACAAGGAATGGATCGACAAGAACCTGCACGACTATTTCCGGCATACGGGTCCGAGCCTGTCGCCCTTCAACGCCTGGACGCTGCTCAAGGGGCTTGAAACCCTGCCGCTGCGCGTGTGCCAGCAGACAGAAAACGCCGGACGCGTGGCCGACTTCCTGGCCGAACAGCCCGGCATCGCGCGCGTGATCTATCCCGGACGCGACGATCACCCACAGGCGGCACTCGTGCGCCGGCAGATGAAGGGCGGCTCGACGCTGATCTGCTTCGAGCTGGAAGGGGGCAAGCCAGCCGCCTTCGCCTTCGAGAACGCGCTGCGCGTGATCCGCATCTCCAACAATCTGGGCGACTCCAAGAGCCTCGTCACCCATCCGGCGACCACCACGCACAAGAACCTGACGGATGAGGCGCGCGCCGAGCTCGGCATCAGTCCCGGCACGGTGCGGTTGTCGCTCGGGCTGGAAGACGCCGAAGACCTGCTGGAAGACATCGAAGCGGGGCTGAAGGCGGCGCTCCGCGCCTAGAGCACTCGCCATGCCAGCACCAGCCGTGACAGCGTCGTGTAGACGGTGAGCGCGGCAAAGGCCCAGGCGAGAAGGGGAAACCAGGCGGGGAACAGGCACATGGCCGCAAAAACGAGGATGGTTTCCGTGGCTTCCGCGAGGCCCGTAGTGAAGAAGAGCGATTTTGGTCCCCGCGCTTCCGTTGAAAGCCCCCGCTTCTCAGCCATCACGGCAAAGGCCAGGAAGCTCGCTCCGTTGACATAAAAGGCAAGCAGCAGGGCGGCGCCGGCAACGGCGTTCAGGGCGAGGTCGAACAGCACGAAGCCGAAGGGAACCGCGCCGTAGAAGGCGAAGTCCAGAACGATGTCGAGCAAACCGCCACGGTCCGTGCGGCCCCGCACTTTGGCCACCGCACCGTCGAGCCCGTCGCCCAAGCGGCTGAGCAGGATCAGAATGAGGGCGAGGGGAAACCAGCCTAAGGCGATTGCCGCCGCCCCCGCGATGCCGAGTCCGAAGCTGGCGAAGGTCACAGCGTCGGCGTGGACGCCCCGGCCGGCCAAGGTTCGGCCCGCCGCGTCAAGCGCGGGATCGAGCCTCCGCCGCGCCCATCCATCAAGCATCGCCTGTTCTCCTATGGGCTTGACGGCAGCAAGACGCCCGGCGACACCCATACGGAAACGTCATCGATCGATACACCGTCAGATCAAGCAGCCCCATGTACCGCTCCGTCACAAACGGCCTCAGCGTCGAGGTCGAGCCCTTCTTCCTTCCGGCACGCTCCAACCCGGATGAGAGCCATTACGTCTGGGCCTACCGGGTGACGATCGAAAACGAAAGCGAGCGGACGGTCCAGCTCTTGTCGCGCTTCTGGCGCATCACGGACGGCGCAGGGCATGTGGAAGAGGTGCGCGGCCCGGGCGTGGTCGGCGAGCAGCCGCGTCTCGAGCCGGGCGACAGCTTCCAGTACACGTCGGGCTGCCCGCTTCCGACGCCGTCCGGCATCATGGTCGGGCATTATACGATGCGAACGGAAAACGGCGAAACCTTCGACATCGCCATTCCCGCCTTCTCGCTCGACCTGCCGGATGGGCCTCGCTCGCTGAACTAAGACTCACAAGGCCAGCTGGAATTCCGCCGGATCGAACTCGTATTCCGTCGAGCAGAACTCGCAGTTCACGCGGATCACGCCATCTTCCGTGCTGTCGCTGATCTCCTCGGCAGAGAAGCCATGCAACACTTCCGCGATGCGCTCGCGCGAGCAGGTGCATTCGTCCGCCACGGGCGCGTTGTCGAAGACGCGAACGCCATGCTCGTGGAACAGGCGGAACAACAGACGCTCGGTGCCCACGGTAGGGTCGGTCAATTCGGCCGCGTCGACTGTTCCCATCAGCGCCAGCACCTCGCGCCAGCTGTTGTCGGTCACATCCTCGGCCTCATTCGCACCGTCGCCGCCCGGCAGGTCGGGCAGACGCAGGCGCTCAGGCGCTTCGGGCAGGAACTGGGCCAGAACGCCGCCTGCGCGCCAATGCTCGGCGCCGCCGGGCATGATTTGCTTGGCCACGCCGAGCCGCACCTCTGTCGGGATTTGCTCGGACTGGCGGAAATAGCGTCGCGCGGCCTCCTCGAGCGAGGCGCCATCGAGCTCGACGATGCCCTGATAACGCTGCGTGTGGACGCCCTGATCGATGGTGAGCGCGAGCACGCCACGCCCCAGCAGCGCTTCGGGCGCGGCTTGGCCTTCCACCGCGGCCGCCTCGACCCGCTCGCGGTCGAAGCGGGCATAGGCACGCAACGCGCTCGGCGTGGAGAAATCCACGACAAGCATGTCCACCGGCCCGTCGGAACGCGTCTGGAAGATAAACTTGCCCTCGAACTTCAGCGACGTGCCGAGCAGCACCGTGACGGTGATAGCTTCGGCCAGAAGACGCGCTACGGGCTCCGGATAATCGTGCCGACCCAGGATACCGTCCAGGATCGGCCCAAGCTGCACCGCGCGTCCGCGCACATCCAGCGCTTCAACGGCAAAGGGCACCACATGATCGTCGCCGGCAAAGCCGAACTCGCCGAGGTGGGGTTCGGGATGAGAGGAGTGGGTAAGTTGCATGGTCGGTCGTCCTTCCACTCGAACGCCATGTGCCGGAGCCAAGGGCTGCAGCAAGGCGGGAATGGTCGCGAAGCGGGATTGAAGTCGGCGGAAGATAGGAAGAGGAGGCGGTTGGATCAACCTTGCGCGGGTGCTGCTTCCATGCACCAGGCGAGGATCGCCTTCTGGGCGTGGAGGCGGTTCTCAGCCTCGTCGAACACGACCGATTGCGGCCCGTCCATCACCTCGTCCGTCACCTCCTCGCCGCGATGGGCGGGCAGGCAGTGCATAAACAGCGCATCGGGGGCCGCGCGCGCCATCAGCGCCGCGTTCACCTGGTAGGGCAGAAACACGTTGTGGCCCCGCGCGCGGTGCTCCTGGTTCATCGACACCCAGGAGTCGGTCACCACGCAGTTCGCGCCCTCCACTGCGGCCTCGGGAGAGGCGTGGGCGCGAATGTCGCCCCCCTCGCCTCGCGCCCAGTCGGGGAAACGCGGCTGCGGCTCGCTGCCTTCGGGCACCGCCATGTCGAGGCGGAAGCCGAAGCGGGCAGCGGCCTCGATCAGCGAATGGAGCACATTGTTGCCGTCGCCCGTCCAGGCGAAGCGCTTGCCCTCGACAGGTCCGCGATGTTCCTCATAGGTCATCACATCGGCCATGATCTGGCAGGGATGGGTGTCGTCGGTCAGCCCGTTGATGACGGGCACATCCGCATGTTCCGTCAGTTCGATCAGGCGATGATGGTCCGTGGTGCGGATCATGATCGCGTCCACATAACGCGACAAAACGCGGGCCGTGTCCGCGATGGTTTCGGCGCGGCCGAGCTGCATGTCCGCGCCCGTCAGCACCAGGGTTTCGCCGCCGAGCTGCCGCATCGCGACGTCGAACGACACGCGGGTGCGGGTGGACGGCTTGTCGAAGATCATCGCGAGCACGCGGCCTTCCAGCGGGCGCGCCTTCTGCCCCGCCTTCAGCAGCCGCTTGCGCGTGCCGGCATCCTCCAGGATCGCGCGCAGCGTGGATGAGGAAACGGCGGACAGGTCCGTGAAGTGGCGCGGCGCAGCCATCGCGATCAGTTCCGCGCTTGCGCCGCGAGCGCTTCGACGCCGTCGCGTATCCGCTTGAGGCCTTCGCGGATTTCCTCGTCGGAGATGTTGAGCGGCGGCAGGAGCCGGATCACGTTTTCGCCGGCAGACACGCTCAGCAGCTTCTGATCGCGCAGAGCCGCGGCCACCTGCCCGTTCGGAACGACGCATCTGAGGCCGAGCATGAGGCCGCTGCCGCGAATTTCCGCGATCACGCCTGGAAAGGTATCGGCGATCTCGGCCAGTCCCTGCTTCATCAAAAGCGCCTTGCGGGCGACCTCGTCCAGGAAGCCATCCTCCAGCACCACATCGAGCACGGCATTGCCGACCGCCATGGCAAGCGGGTTGCCGCCGAAGGTGGTGCCGTGAACGCCGGCCGTCATGCCGCTCGCGGCATCCGCGGTGGCGAGGCAGGCACCGAGCGGAAAGCCGCCGCCGATGCCCTTGGCGATCGCCATGATGTCGGGCGCAGCACCGGACCATTGATAGGCGAAGAGCTTGCCGGTGCGGCCGATGCCGCACTGGACCTCGTCATAGATCAGGAGCAGGCCGCGATCGTCGCACAGGGCGCGCAGTTTCTGGAGGAAGGCGGCGGAAACGGGACGGATGCCGCCCTCGCCCTGCACCGGCTCGATCAGGATCGCCGCCGTTTCGGTCGTGACCGCGGCCTCAAGCGCGTTCCAGTCGTCGAAGGGCACCTGATCGAAGCCTTCGACCTTGGGTCCGAAGCCTTCGAGATATTTCTTCTGCCCGCCCGCCGCGATCGTTGCGAGCGTGCGGCCGTGGAAAGCGCCCTCGACCGAAAGGATGCGGTAACGTTCCGGAGCGCCGTGCGCATAGTGATAGCGGCGCGCGGTCTTCACGGCGCATTCGAGCGCTTCCGCGCCCGAATTGGTGAAGAACACCTTGTCGGCAAAGGTCTGCGCCGCAAGCCGCTCGGCGAGCCGAGTCTGCTCCGGGATCTCATAAAGGTTGGACACATGCCAGAGCCGGCCGGCCTGCGCCGTCAGCGCTTCCACGAGATGGGGATGAGCGTGGCCCAGCGAATTGACGGCGATGCCGGCCGCGAAGTCGAGGTAGCGCTCGCCGTCCGCCGTTTCCAGCCAGACGCCATTTCCTCGCTCGAAGGCCAGCGGCGCGCGGGAGAATGTGTCGTAAAGGGCGGATGCGGCCATGGCCTCCGGTCTTTCCCCAAAGCGCGACCGCCTTCAAAGGAGAACGGACGCAAAAAATCAAAAAGCCGCCCGAGACGAGGCGGCCAAGGCTTTTCGATAGCGAAATCCCGGCCTCAGAGTCAACGCGTAAAAGCCTAGACGTGCAAGGTTTTCCGATGCCGCGCCAAGTTGCGGGCCAGGCTCCGCCATGATCAACGGCGGATCAACCAGCCTTGGGGAAAACCCAAAAAAGCGATTCATGTCTTCGGATGGACTCTTGTCACGGAGTCACTGCCTCGGATAATCTCGGACCGATCGAAAACAGATTTCCTGCGGCGAAATCGATCCCCAATAGTTGTGTTCGACATCTGGAAATTCACCTTCCGGGTGACGGGATGATCGCCGCCGTTGTCGAGGAGATGGTCATGAATTGGACCGATGAACGGGTCGAGCTCCTGAGCAAGCTGTGGGGCGAGGGCCTGAGCGCGAGCCAGATCGCAGCCCAGCTCGGCGGCGTCAGCCGCAACGCCGTGATCGGAAAGGTTCATCGCCTGAAGCTGAGCAATCGCGGCCGCGCAGCCGCAGCGCCCGCAGCCAAAAAGAAGCCCGTACCGGTAGCAGCCGTTTCGGCAGGCGCCGCGTCGGTCACGATGGCCGCAGGCTCCGCGCACATGATTTCAAAGGCAGTGGTCGCCGCAGCGCAGGTGATGCGCCCCATGACCTCGGCGATCGGGGCAACCGCTCTTCAAGCGGCCTTCGAGGTCGAGCCGCAGGTGCTTCGCGTAGTTCAGCGCCCGTCCGACAATGTGGTCGTGCCGATCTCGCGCCGGTTGCGCCTCGTTCAGCTCAGTGAGCGCACCTGCAAATGGCCGAACGGCGATCCGCTTTCAGAGGATTTCAGCTTCTGCGGCAATGATTGTGCCGATACCGGGCCTTATTGCCGCTATCATGCGAAGATCGCCTTCCAGCCCGCTTCGGAGCGCCGGCGCATCCGCTGAGGCGGCTTCCGCATCGATCAAGGCAGAGGCGCCGAGTAGGTTTTCAGAAGCCTGCTTCCCCCGCAGCCAGCGCGTGGGACAGGTCGTCCTTCGGACGCTCGGGCGGCATCTCGTGCCCGGTCACCATCTGGAACACCGTCTCGGCGATATTGGTGGCATGATCGCCGATGCGCTCGAAATTCTTGATGCAGAAAAGAAGATGGGTCGATGCCGTGATCGTGGACGGCTCGTTCATCATGCGCGCGAGAAGAGCGCCAAACAGAGCGGTGAAGGCCCGGTCGATCTCGCGGTCGCGATTCCGCATGGCGGATAATGGAGCCACGGTGCGCGCCGCATAGGCGTCGAGCACATCCTTGAGCTGAAGCAGCGCGCCCTCCCCGAGCGCGCCCAGGCTTCCGCCCAGTTCGGGCGACGGGTCGCCCCCGATCGCGTCGACCCGCTTCGCCACGTTCTTTGCCAGATCGCCGACACGCTCGAGGTCCGATGCGATGCGGATGGCTGCGATGATCTCGCGCAGGTCGCCCGCGATCGGCTGGCGGCGCGCAATCAGGCTGACTGCCGCCTCATCCACCTCGCGCTGCGCCCGGTCCAGAGCCGCATCCGCCGCGACCACGTTTCGGGCAAGCTCGGCATCCGCGCTGATGAGGGCCGCCATCGCGTTCTCGACCATGCGCTCGGCTTGGCCGCCCATGGCCGCGATGCGGCGCGACAATGCCTGAAGTTCCGCACTGAAAGCGCCGACGATATGGGCTGAACGCATCGCACGAGCCTCCGTCCCGGTTGCGAGGTCAAGCTTCGCAGCCTTTATCATCATTGTGACAGGACCATAACGAGCCGGCGAAGGATTTATGGCCTTAACGCGCGGGGAACCGCAATGTGAAGGTCGAGCCCTGACCAAGGGCGGACTCGACCCCAAGCCGGGCGTGGTGGCGGGTGGCGATATGCTTGACGATCGCCAGCCCCAGTCCGGTCCCGCGGCGGGTTCGGCTTGACTGCGGATCGGCGCGATAAAAGCGCTCCGTGATGCGCGGCAGGTGCTCGGGCGCGATGCCCCCGCCCCAGTCCCGCACCGCGAATTCAGGTTCTCCCGCCGTGTTGCGCCCCAAGGTGACCAGCACGCGCTTGCCTTCCGCTCCGTAGCGGCAGGCGTTCTCGATAAGGTTTTCGACCACCTGGAAAAGCTCGTCGCGGCTTCCCCCGACCTCGATGCTGTCGGGTCCGAGCTCCGTTTCGATCACGATGCCGCTTTGCTCGGCGAGTGGCGCAAGCGCGCTTGTGACGTTTCGGATTACCGCGCCGAGATCGACCGGCTGACCGAGATCGAGATAGGGCCGCGACTCCAAGCGTGACAGCGACAGAAGGTCGTCGATCAGCCGCGACATGCGCGCGGTCTGTTCCTGGATGATGTCGAGAAACTTTTCTCGTGCCCGCACATCGTCGCGGGCGGGGCCGCGCAGCGTTTCCACGAAGCCTGCGATGGAGGCGAGCGGCGTGCGCAGCTCATGGCTGGCATTGGCGACGAAGTCGGCCCGCATCCGGTCGATCCGGCGGGCTTCCCCGAGCTCGCGGAAGGTGAGCGCGAAGAAGTTGTCGTCGAGGCGGGCGGCGGCGACGTGGAAGGTGCGGTCGAGCGGCAGGCGTTCGGAAAACTCTGCCTCTCCGCGCTCAACATCGCCCGAAAGGAGGCTTGCGACCAGCGCCTGCATCTCGGGCGCGCGAAAGCGCAAGGGCACCGACAGCCCGGAAGCCAGCGCGCCGAACTCGGCATGGGCGGCGGGATTGGCATGAAGAAGAAAGCCGCCCGCGTCGATCACCAGCAACGGGTCGGGCACTGCAGCGGACAAGGCCTCAGTCGACACGGCAGCAAGGCCTTCGCGAATATCCGCGGTTGGCTGCAAAGGCCCGATCGGCTGCGTTTTCGGCCCGAACAGACATGCGATGCCGCCAACGGCAAGGAGACCGATACCTGGCCACAGGCTTGCATCGCCGGCCCAACGTCCAAGCAGCAGGCCGACCCCTGCCCCGAGAAAAAGGGCGGCAATCATACGGCTCCACGCTCGGAAATCCTCTTCGCCCGTCACAACTGCACTGTCCTTTGTGTCTGCCGCTGGATTTGAGAGCGCACCAAGCCTAGCATGGCGCATTATCATGACGGGATCACCAGAGATGAAGCACAAGCGCGGCGGAAATGAAGCCGGCGAAACAGCGGCGCCGTCCGACTTCGACATTGAGGATCCCGTCCTTCCGTCCTGGATCGCGGAAGGCGCGTTGCGTTCGGGCGGCTTTCCCCACGACAAGAAGCTCAAGACCGAGAAATACGAGGAGCAGCTCCTCGCGCTTCAGATCGAGCTGGTGAAGCTGCAGGCCTGGCAGCAAAAGACAGGCGAGCGCGTGCTCGTGTTGTTCGAGGGGCGGGACGCTGCCGGCAAAGGCGGCGCGATCAAGGTCGTGCGCGAGCATATGAACCCGCGCTACGCGCGCAATGTGGCGCTCACCAAGCCGAGCGATACCGAGCGCGGCCAGTGGTACTACCAGCGCTACATCACCCACTTCCCCACCGACAGCGAGTTCGTCACCTTCGACCGCTCCTGGTACAATCGGGCGGGCGTCGAGCCGGTGATGGGCTTCTGCACGCCCGAGGAGCACCAGCGCTTCCTCGATGAGACGCCGGACTTCGAACGGCTCCTGGTGCGCGACGGCATCCGCTTCTTCAAGTTCTGGCTCTCCATCGGCCGCGAGATGCAGCTCAAGCGCTTTCACGACCGCCGCCATGACCCCTTGGCGAGCTGGAAGTTCTCACCCATGGATGTCGCGGGCATCGGCAAGTGGGACGAGTATACGGCGATGCGCGACCTGATGTTCGAACGAACCCACAGGCCTGATACGCCGTGGATCATCGTGCGCTCCAACGACAAGAGGCGGGCGCGCCTCGAGGTCATCCGCCGCATCCTTTCGGGCATCGACTACGAGGGACGCGACATGGACGCCATCGGCAAGGCGGATCCGCTGATCGTCGGCGCCGGACCTGACTTCCTCAAGAAATAAGGTTTGTCAGGAACCGGCGGCTTCATCGAGGAGGGAAAGGGATCGCGCAGGCTTGTGGGCGGTCTTGTTCCAGTGATGAGGCCGCCGCCAGAGCTGCCAGAGCGCGTTCCAGGCGGCGACCGACAGCAGCATCCAGTAGAGCGGCGTCAACGCCACGATCTTCCAGAAGCCCTTGCGTTCGCGCCTGGCCATCGACCGCCATCCGAGCGCCAGGAATGAAACATAGCCGGCAGCGATATTTGCCACGTCGAGAAGAAGCAGGGCCGAGCGCGCCGTGTCGAGCCCTTCCCCCTCGATCAGCATCCACGCGAAGGCAAAGAAGGTCGCGACCAGCAGCGGATGCACGAGGGCTGACGCGACCATGCCCAGAAGCAGCACCTGGACCGTCAAGAGCGAACGCGGGTCGAGCTCCCGCGCGAGCTGCGCGGGTTCGCGCATATGGACCAGCCAGGTCTGCAACCATCCTTTGAACCATCGCGTCCGCTGCGGCAGCCAGTCGGCCCACGCTTCGGGCGCGTCCTCGAAGGTCGGACGCGACAGCGTGCCCGTGCGGTAGCCCATCCGTGTGTAATGCGCAAGAACGGTTGGCACCTGCTGGAGTTGGGCGGGATTAGGCGGGAACAGCCGGGAAACCGCGGGAACGATGGGGTTTGCGCCCGACGGAGCGACGGTGAAGCGGAAGATTGGCGCGCAACTTCGATTGGCACCAGGAGACCGGATGCCGGAAGCGCTGCGCAAGATCGATTGGCACCGCCTCCGGCCCGGTTCGCTATTTGTTTGAGGAGTCGCCGAAGCCGGCCTGGTACGAGGCGGGGGCAAGGCGCGCCCACGGAGCGAGCGGGTGGCCGGTGACGTCCCTCAGTGCCTGCAGGAGAGCATCATACAGGCGGTCCAGCGCCTGATGATGCGGGCAGCCGATCTTGAGACGGTCCTTTTCCTCGGCGATGAGGCGCTGGACCTTCGTCATCTGCTCCTCGAAGCGGCTGATGTCGGTGATCTGGTCGGGATGCTTGCGGAGGACCATGTCCGTCACTCCGTTTCTAGTGCGGGCGCGTCGCCGTAGCGGGCGATCTCCCGCGGATGCAGCATTTCTCCCGTTTCGGGGTCGAGATGACACGCGACAGCAAGGATGCCGGCGTGCCGTGCGGCCATCGCGCCCGCCGTCCGGATGGCTCCGGCCTCGGTTTGTGCGGGACGACGCTCGCCCGGAACCAGGCGATGCTTCTGGCGGTGGTAGGGAATGATGACGAACTGCTCTGCTGCGGAAGGCATGACACGCTCCATGTTAGGACAACGTTCCTAACGTGGCTGATCGCGCAGCCGAGTCAACAGGCTTCCGGCATCTTCTCAGGACAGTGCACAAGCACGAATGAGCGGCTCCTGGCGGTTACGATGGAAGTCCTTCCCATAGATGGCGGACCTCTGACGTGCCTCAACGCGCGTGCGGTTCGGTCCCGCATCGATGAAGTCGATGGTGCTGACTGTCGCTGATCCGTTGCCGAAGTAGAGCTGAACAGTTTTCCTGGAGGTCAATTCGGCCTTTGACCAATCCGTGAATTCGTTACGGAATTTGATATATGCGCAGTCTGCGATCGCGTTGTATTCGCCGCTCAGTTCGAAACTATAGTCAATGTCCTCTGGGGGAGTGAGGCATCCCGCCAAGGTGAGGCAAGATGTGACTGTCAACCATTTAGAAAGTTCCCCCATGAAAGTTCGACACATTCCCGCTTTTCCCCTTTGGTTCAGATTGAGCGGCCGTAAAAAGCGACCCGGCCGGCGATGTGAAGGTCAGGGAGATCGGAAGCAGCGACGCGCTGAGGCTTATAGGCCTCGTTGTCGCTCATCAGTGTGATGCCTCCGCCGCCGAGGTCGAGCTGAACCCGCTTCACGAGCACGACGCCGGCCACCACCACCACATAGAAGCGCTCATCGACGACGCGGTTGATTGAAATGTCGACCAGAAGGTGGTCGCCATCGCGGATCGTCGGCTCGTTGGAGTCGCCCCTCACTGTTAGAACGCGAGCAAATGATGGGTTGACACCCAGCATCCGCATCCAGCGCTCCGGAATGTCGGCGTAATCCACGGCATGCTCATGGAGAGCCAGCAGGCCATTCCCAGCTGACGCCTCGACCGCAAGCCGTTCGATACGAACGCGCCCTTCCGGTGTCTCGCGCGTCTCAAGCTCGCTTCCGGAAAGGTCGAGACGCATCTCGCCCCTGCCTGCAGCAAGCCAATCTAACGAGACGTTCAGCACGTCCGCCAACGTTACGAGATTTTCCCTCCCCGGCTCCTTGTCCTCGAAGTAGTTGCGCAATGTGGAGTTCGGGATGCCAGAACGCTTCGAAAGCGTGAGCATCTTTTCATCGCCCATCGCTGTCTTCAGCCGCTCAGCAAAGCTCGCCGCCTTCAACGCCTCGACTCCGAACCGACTTCCAAGTTCGCTTCGCTGAATAGCGAAAGCCAAATTAGAATTATAAAACAATCACTTATCTCCAATTGTCGAGCGGTAGCTCGGTGCCGAAACTCCGAAAATCCCTTTTGCGCAAAATATCCTTGCATTATTCCCAAAAATGGCAACAATAGCCGCAACTGATGTTGTAATGTGGTAAACGCGCCTTGGCACCTCCCTTCCATATTGAGCCTACGCCTCAGCCGCCAAAGTGGGATCACCAATCGATCCTCGCCGCCGTCAAACGCGCAGGCTTGAACCTCACCGATATTGCCAAGGATGCGGGGCTCTATGCGAGCGCGTGCCGGCAAGGCATTCTCGGAAATAGCCGAGCTGGGGCTGAGGCAATCGCGCAAGCTTTGGGCGTCCCTTTTCGCGAGCTGTTCCACGACAAGTATCTGCGCGGTCAGCACAGAGAGAGGGAACATAACCGCAACGGCAGTTGCAACAATAGTAGCAATGCGCGGGTAGCTGTTGAAAAGCGCGAGGCCGTTAAGTGAGCGGCTCGGCGATACTTGTCGCGCAAATAGTGCCCGTCGCCTCGATCGACGTGGCAGGAGGGCGCCGCTCACTCGATCCAGCTTTCGTCGAAACGCTAGCCTGGGACATCAAGGCAAACGGCTTGTCTATGCCGATCGAACTCGTCGCAGCGGGCGATAGGCACGCACTCGTCACAGGCCACCACCGCTTTGCGGCAGTTCAATTCCTCGGTCAGTCGGCCATCCCAGCTTTCGTGAAGCCCATCGCGGCATTCGCATCCGAGCAATCGTTGCGACTGCGCGAGATCAGTGAAAACCTTATCCGCCGCCAGCTTTCCGCGCTCGACCGAGCCTTCGACGTAGCCGACTGGCGGGACATCTATCTTTCGACACAGGACGTCGTCGGGCGCGGCCGGCCGAAAAAACAGTCTCACGATGAGACTGTTTTCCGGGAAGGCTGGACGGTTGACCAACAGGAGCAGTTCAACCAACGCTTCGCCGTTTCCCTGCCTCGCGCGGCGTCTGAGGCGCTCCGCGTCGAGCGGGCCACCCTGTTTCGCGACCTGAAGATCGCGAGCCTCGGTCAGGCGCTCCGCACAAAGATCAGCCTGCTGCCGATCGCGAACAACTCGGTCGAACTGCTCGCCCTGGCCCGCGAAACGCCGGCGCGCCGCGAACAGGTCGCAGAGCTGATGTTGCGGACCTTTCCCGTGCCGAGCGTCGCCGATGCGCTTCGCTCGATCGATGGCCTTCCGCTGCCCACGCCCACAGCGCCCTTCGAGAAGCTTTCCGCCTCCTTTTCCCGGCTCAAGCCGCATCAGCGGGAGGCATTCTTTGCGCTGCACGAGGATCTGATCCTCGCCTGGGTGGCGGCGCGCTCATCCGGAGCCGCACTATGATCCAGTTTTCGCCTGCGCATTACGAACCGGCGCTCGAAGCCCTTCTTGATACGGTCCAGGGTGAAAAGCGGTGCTTCCGCGACGCGCTCCGCATGTCTCTCGACATCATGGGGGACGAGCGCGGTGAGTTCGCGGCACAGAAGATGTTGCTCACTATGTTGCGGGTGCCCGGCATAGCGGATCGCATCGAGCAGGCACTTCAACCCTGTTCTTCGGCAGGTCCAGTGGTCCGATACTCCCAGGACGCCACTGCAGCGCCTCCGGAGAGTGCCCGTCCCAGCGACGGGGCGGGCACACTGATCAGCCTCCAGATGCGGATGGAAGAAGCGCAGCACGCGCTCCTTTGCGCCGAGATGATCGACGGACGTCATCGTCAAGCCGTCGAGACCGAGCGCTGCCGTCGCAAAGTCGAACAGCTCGGACGCCTCATCGCGGAAGCGGAGGCCGCGCTCGCATGAACCTTCGTCCTATCACCATCATGGTGACGCCTCTCGTGGAACGGAACGTCGAAGAGCGCGCCCGCAAGCTCGGCTACAAACCCAGCGACTATGTGCGCATGCTGTTCGAGGCAGCCTATGCTGCGCGCGTCGGGCAGGAGCGAGAACTGCCGGCGACTGATGTCGAGCTCGACGAGCAGGTCAGGCTGGTGATGTGTCTGGCGGGCCAGGCCGATCACGCTTCGATCTCAAAGGCGACCGGCGTGCGCACGACGCTGGTTGCCGCGATCTTCGAGGGCTTTTCGATCCTCCGCGCCGGCAAAGCCGTGGTGCGGGAGGCCCGCTCGCTCATCGCAGGCGCGTCTGCCACTCCAACTGACGCGCAACGCTCGGCGAGAGGAACGAAGCGCGGCGACGAAAAGATCGACTTGATCCGGCGCATGTGGAGCGATGGGCACTCGGCCGCGGAAATAGCGGCGGCGACCGGCTCGACGACGGGCAGCATCTACCAGTTCGCGAAAAACAACCGGGTCATCTGCCCGGTGCGACGGTGAGGTGAGCGGCATGAGCGAGTTCAACATCCGCACCTTGGTCGCAGAGGCCGAGCACGAGCTGGCCACGCGTCGGAGCTGCGACGCCCAAGGCACCGCCCGCATCAAGCCGCGCCGCTCCGAAGGTGAGCTGATGGCACGCAAGCAGGAAGCCATCGTCTCGGTGCTCCGCCTGGTGCGCGACCACGAAGCCGCCTTTCGTTCCCTCATCCAGGCGAGGCGTTCATGAAGGAGTGGCTGACAGCGCGCGAGATCGCGGCCGAAATGCTGCCGGACATGCCTCAGACCGAGCGTGGCATAAAGATGTTGGCAGATCGCGCGGGCTGGAACGAGCAGCACCGCCATTGCCGGTCTCGCTCCGGGAAGGGTGGCGGCACCGAGTATCACGTCCATCTGCTGCCCACGCTCGCCCAGGTCACGTTCACGCAAAAGCACATGGCGGTCGACGCTGCGGCGCTGCCCTCCGAGCCTAAGAAGCCCGTAGCGGAGTCTTCCCTGACCGATCGCGCGCAGCGCGAGCGCGATGCAAGGCTGGCGGTCGTGGCGGCATTCGATCGCTTCTGCCGCGGGCTTCAGCTGAGCCACGCGACACGCGTCCAGATCTTCATGGACAAGTATAACGGCCGCACGATCGAGGTCGCAGACTGGGTGCTGGAGCTGGTGCCCAGCATCTCCAAGCGCTCGCTTATCCGGTGGCGGAGCGTCAAGCGCGGCGGCAAAGCGAGCCAGCTCGCCTATGATCCGAGCCAGAGCCGTGCCGGCACAGGCATCATCGAAACGGCCAATGGAGGGCGGCTGCGCGCCTTTGTGCTGGCCCTGATCGCCAATCAGCCGCATCTGTCCGCCGATCTTGTGCGGGAGAACTGCCGCAGCGAGTTCGGCGACACGGTCACCGCCTGTTCAAAGGGCGTTGAACGGCAACTTCCGATGCCGCCGGTGCGCACCTTCCAGCATGCCATGAAGGGGCTCAAGCAGCGCCACAAGGTCGAGCTGACCAAGCTCACCAATCCCGACTTGTTCCGCTCCACGATGGCCCTTTCCGGCACAGGCAGCCTCGCCCATGTGACGGAAGCAAACCAGCTCTGGCAGATCGACGCCTCGCCTGTCGACGCGCTCTGCACGGACGGGCGGCATTCCGTTTATGTCTGCCTCGACATTGCGACCCGACGCGTCATCCTTCTCTTGTCACGCACCCCCCGCGCCTCCGCCGTCGCCATGCTGATCCGGAAGGCGGTGCTCGCCTGGGGCGTGCCGGACACCATCAAGACGGACAATGGATCGGACTTCGTGGCGCGCGACACGCAGCGCCTGTTCGCATCCCTCGACGTCGAAGTGGACGTATCCGACGCCTACAGCCCCGAACAGAAAGGGCATGTCGAGCGCGCCATCCGCACGTTCCAGCACGACTGCGGCCCGCTCTTGCCGGGCTTTGTCGGTCACAGCGTTGCCGATCGCAAGGCGATCGAAAGCCGGAAGAGCTTTGCCGCCCGGCTGGGCGAAACAGAAGCCGAAACATTCGGCGTGACGCTCACGGGCGCCGCCCTGCAGGGGAAGATCGACGACTGGGCAACCCAGCGCTATGCGCGCCGGCCACATGCCGGGCTTCAGGGCAGAACCCCGGAGCAGGTGGCCATGCTGTCGAAGCGCGCGGTCGCCGCGGTGGACCCTCGCGCGCTCGACCTCCTGGTCATGCCGGTCGCCGGCGAGAACGGCATCCGCACCGTCGGCAAACAGGGTGTCCGCATCGATGGCGCTCACTACCTCGCCGCGCATGTCATGCCCGGCACCATGGTCTTCGTGCGGCAAGACCCGCTCGACCTCGGCCGGGCTCTGCTATTTGAGCTGAACGGCGGCCGCTTCCTCTGTGAAGCCATCTGTCCCGCCCTGTCAGGGCTCGATCCGCAGGCAGTGGTCGCGGCCGCAAAGATCGAGCAGCGCGAACTCATCGCGGACGCAACCCGCGAGATCAAGCGGGACATGAAGCGGCTCGCCAGAGGCCCGGCACTGATCGACCGCGTGCTGGATGTGGCCAAGCGCGATGCTCCGAACCTGCTTCCATTCCCGAGGCGGCAGGACACCCGCACCACGCCGGCGATCGAAGCCGCGATCGAGGCCATGGCGCCGCGAACCTCCATCGACGAGCCGACCGATCCGCGCACCGCCGCGGCCCAGGCGCGCCTGCTTGCCGAGATCGAACGCGCACAGGAAGCGAAGCTGGAAGAGCAGACCGATGAGCTGGTGACGGCCCGCCTCGATGCTCTTCATGCCGAGCGCATCGCCCGCCTCAATGGAGGCGCGACGCCCATGCCGGAAACGGAACGTGACCGCTATCGCCGCGCCGTCGAATGCCGCCTCGCCCTCGATGCGGGGACACTCGATGCGGCTCTGGCTGTCTGGCTCGGACGCTACGAGTCGAGCGCAGAGTTCCGTGCGCAG
Organism: uncultured Mesorhizobium sp.; assembly: GCA_963522145.1. GTDB lineage: Bacteria > Pseudomonadota > Alphaproteobacteria > Rhizobiales > Rhizobiaceae > Mesorhizobium_B. The sequence continues at coordinate 34,815 of CAUQXI010000019.1, forward strand.
AAGCGCATCCACGACGACTTCGGAGACGCCTGGCTGACGGGCTGAACAAACGAAGAGGCCCAGCGCGTGCAGGCGCCGGGCCTCGGGAAGAACCGCCGCGATGAGCGGCAGCAAGCGACGAGGAAGCTGATGAACATGCAATCGAAAGTCAATACGGCCGGAAGCACGCCGCTCAGGATCAATGCGCCGGCACCGCTTCGCAACGTGGTGAATTTCGGCGTGCTTCTGGAGAAGGTGGTGGAGCGCCGGCCCGACCTTCCCGGCCTTGCGACGTTCTACGGACCGTCAGGCTACGGAAAGACCAAGTCGGCGATCTCGGCCGCGAACCGGTATCGCGCGGCCTATGTCGAGTGCGGACAGTTCACCACGGCGAAGTCGCTGATGGCCTCGATCCTGCTCGAGATCGGCGTGCCGCGGCCGCGCGGGACGATCACGGACATGATCGAGGAGGCGATCCGCATCATGGCCGGGGACATTCGCCGCCCCCTGATCATCGACGAGGCGCATCATGTCGCGCACAAGCGCTTCATCGACCTGGTGCGCGAGCTGCACGACAAGTCGATGGCGCCGATCGTCCTGATCGGGGAGGAAACCCTTCCCAAGCAGTTGGAAGCCTACGAGCGCGTGCACAACCGCATGCTGGAGTGGGTGCCCGCGTTGCCGTGCAACTCGGACGATCTCTCCATGCTGGTCCGCGTCTGCCATCCGAGGATCAAGATCGCGCCCGACCTGGCGTCCGCGATCCTCGAAGCGACACGGGGCAACACTCGCCGCATCGTCGTGAACCTCGCCAAGGTGGAGGAACTTGCCGCCGTCGCCGGCACCGAGTCGATGGACCTCGCAACGTTTGGCGGTCCTTCGGAGATCATCGGCTCCAAGGCGCCCAACATCCGGAGGGCCGTCTGATGCCGCGGCTTCCTTACCTGGAGCGGGTGACGGTGGACCTCACCCTGCCGCGCTCGGAAGAGGCTCTTTGGAAGCTCATCCTCAAGCTGGACGAGGTCGGCCCGTGGACCGCGCGGATGATCGCCGATGCGACGCAGATCAATCCGGGGACGCCACGTCGCTTGCTGCGCCGCCTGCTCCAAGCAGGGATCGCCGCGCAAGTCGGAGAGCATCGCACCCGCGGGAAGAACCCGCAGGCTGCACCGCTGTATCGGCTTACGCGTCGCCCGCTTGAGATGCCTCGCCTCAATGACGACGGCAGCGAGCGTCTTGAGCCGCTCATGGAAACGCTGTGGCGCACCATGAAAATGGCCAAGACCTTCACGCTCAAGGAGCTGGCGGCTCTGGCCGAAGCCGAGGGAAGTCCGGTCAACCAGTCCTACGTCGGCGGTTACTGCAACACGCTCGTGCATGCCGGCGTGCTCGCCAAGATACCCAGCGTCACCCGCGAAACCCGCTACCGGTTGCTTCGCAATGTCGGGCAGCGCGCGCCGAAGATCCTGCAGGGGAAGATCGTCTTCGATCCCAATGCGCGCAGCGTGCTTGGAACGGTCGTTGCCGTGGAGGCACGCCCATGAACCGAGGACCGAGTTCAGGCGCCCGAAGCGATGAGCGCAGCTTCGAACAGAAGGTTGCGGACGCCTATGGCAACCCGCCTCCCGAATGGCTGGCGGAGCTGGCGCGGCTGGCCGACGCCGCCGGGCTGACCGGATGCGCGACCAAGATCGGTTACAGCAAGGCCGCTATCTCGAATGTGCTGAACGGCAAATATGGCAAGGGCGATCTCGGCCGCGTCGAGGAAATGGTGCGCGGCGCGCTCATGTCAGAGACGGTGGACTGCCCTGTCATTGGCGAGATCGGCCGTGACCGCTGCCTTCGCGAGCAGCGCGAACCGTTCCGCGCCACTTCTGCCTTCCGCGCCCAGCTTTTCCACGCCTGCCGAGGCGGCTGCCCGCACGCCCGCGCCACACAGGAGGATGCGTGATGCACGATCTCTACAAGGTTCCCGATACCCTTCGCGGCCTGCGAGACTGGTTCAAGCCGATCGCGGATCGTCCTCGCGTGCTTGAACGCCTCGAGGCGGAAACGCTGATCGAACTTCTCGACCGGCTGGCAGACCAGGCGCTGCTGCATGTGCACGAGATCTCGCGCCACCGCTGGAATGCCCTCGCGGCGACCGATCTTGCCGAGCACGAGCGCGAGATGGCCGAGCAGGAAAGGCTGATGCTGGAGGCAATGCGCCCTGGCAGCAACCTTGTGCTGGTGAACTTCGGCCATTCCATCGGCGGAGGCGGCGTCCATGGCGCGTGACAGCCTCGTCAAGGCGGCGGAGCTCGTCGACATCATCGCTGTGGCGCGGGCCATCATCGGGCAGCCGGAGCGGCAGTCAGTCGACGCGCCTCCGGCAACGGTGCTCGCGCTCGCCTGCGGCATCAACCAGTTCTGGTCGATCGTGCTGGACGCGAGGGACCTCCTGCAGGCGCTCGACCTGCCCGCCGATCATCCCTGCCGCGCCGCCGCCATTGAGCAGCAATCCGCGAGCCTGCGGCAGCTCCTCGGCGAGCTGCGCCTGACCGAGCCCCAAGCCCCAAACCCCGGAGACGCAGCATGAGCACCACCAGCACCAGGCGGAAGTCCAAGAGCGTTCCGCAGGCCATCCAGTCGCGACAGGAGGCCGTCGCGGCGATCGCGCGCATCGGCGTGGTCAGCCGGCTCGTCGCCCAGATCGTGGGCGATGCGGACAACCAGGTGGCGGAGATCGCCAAGAAGCGCGACGCCGACACGGTGGAGTTGAAGGCCGAACTCAAGCGCCTTGAAGATGGCGTGACGGTCTACTGCGAGGCGAACCGGCGCTTTCTCACCAACGACGATCGGGTGAAGTTCCACGAGTTCGGAACGGGGCGCGTCTCCTGGCGCGCCCGGCCGCCCAAGGTGGCGATCAAGGGCGTGGAGGTGGTGATCGCGGCCTGCCGCTCGCTCAATCTCGACCGTTTCATCCGCGTGAAGGAGGAGATCAACAAAGAAGCGATGCTGGCCGAGCCGGCGATCGCCCGGTCGATCCAGGGCGTGACCATCCAGTCCGAGGGCGAAGACTTCCTGATCGAGGTCACCGAGCTCGGCAACTCCGATGCGAGGGCGGCGTGATGGAGCGACCGGTTCACCACGACCTCGCGAAGATCGAGCGCGAGGCGCGCAAGGCCTTCGCCCAAGGAAACGAGCAGATGCGGGAGAGGAACCGAGCGAAGGGCGCCCCCGACTTCCTGACGGACGCGCAGGCCATCATGTCAGAGGTAGTTATTGCAGCGGCCATCGCCGGCGCGCGAGCGGAGAATGAGGGCTGTTCTACGCAGGTGACCGCTTTCGCGCTGGGCGCCGCGCTTTGCTGCGTGATTGACGGGTTCCACGTCAGCCATGACCCGGACTACGAGTTTGCGGAGGCCGTGTGGCAAGGCTTTCGGGCCGCGAGCCGCGGCTTCCGTGGCGCGGATGTCGGCATCACCTTCGAGATCGCGATTGCTCCCGTCGTCGGAGGCAACGCATGACCGGCCGGCTCATCTATGACGAGTGCGGCACGGTGATCGGCGAAGTCGAGGGCCTGCCGCCAGCGGATGCCGTTGTCAGGGCTCCGGCGCATCTGGAAGGAAATCATCGCCCGCGGACAGAGCGGGCCTGCCGCGTCTGCGGCTGCACCGAACTGTCCGCCTGTGTGGATGCTGACGGCACGCCGTGCTGCTGGATGGACGATGATCTCTGCTCAGCCTGCGCCGGGAGATCAGATGACGCTCGGCGTCTCGCTTTGGCAGCTGGTCACTCTGCCTTGGAAGCAGCGACTGAGCTCATTCGCTATAACCGCGAAGGGCACGGTTTTCTGGGCCAGTTCGAGGCTGATGTAGTCGGCTTGCTGCTTGATGCCACGAAGATGGCGATGGAGGCGGAGTGCGGCACTGATCCTGAGCGCGAAGCCCTCTACAGGGACATCTGCGCTCACCTTGAGGGTGAGGTGCCATCGTGAGCCTCCGCATCAACGGCAATGGTCCGGAGCGCTGGGAGCTGATCGCGCTCGACGTGTTCGTCCATCACGAGACGAAGAAGGCGCTGTGCGTCTCGATCGACGGCAATCGCCAGGCCGCGCAGTGGCTGCCCAAGAGCAGGATCCACATCGACGGTGAGCCAGCGGTCGGGCGGATGCTCGCGATCCGCGTCACCGGCGGCATGGCGGAAGAAAAGGGGCTGATGTGATGCTCGACGCCTTTTTGACCTTTGACGACTGGTGCGGCTTGCCCGAGTCCAAAAAGCTTCGTGCCGAAGACGAGCAGTTGGCGGCGATTGAGGCGCAGGGGCCGGAGGCTGTCTATCGTTATGTGCTTAGCGAATGGCTGGAACTGTGCAGGACGGCACGTGCCTGCCTGCACATCACTTACCACCCGGATAATGCTACCGCGCTGCAGACTGCCCGCATCGAGTTGGTGAAGCTGCGCGCTTGGCGTGCCGCCGGATACCGGGCTGGGCGAGCATGAACGTTCAGCCCTCCCTCTTCGACCAGATGCAATTCTCGGCCGCCTTCAGCGGCCCCGACAACTGCTATCGCGACGAACTGCGCCGCGTTTGGGATGACGCCCGGCCGCTCCTCGTCGTCTGCATGCTCAATCCCTCGACGGCTGACCATCGTCGCAACGATCCCACGATCCTGGCGCTGATCCACTTCGCGCGCTTCTGGGGCTACGGCGGTCTGCTGGTCGTCAATCTCTACTCGATCCGGACCTCGTCGCCGGCCGAGATGATGGCGCACCCCGCGCCGATCGGGCCGGAGAATGGGGCCGCGATCGAGGCGGCACTTGCCTATGCCCGCGTGAACGGAGCCCGTGTGCTGGCTGCATGGGGCAATCATGGCGCCTGGGACGGCCGGGACGAATGGTTCTGCTCCCGCGCGACCCGCGCCCACGGCGTGGGTTTGATCTGCTTGGGCACCACGCGGAGCTGGATGCCCAAGCACCCCATGGCGCGCGGCAAGCACAGCATCCCGCGCGACCAGCAGCCAATCACCTGGAGACCCGCCCGATGACCGACGACGTCATAGTGATGCATGAGACCTACGAGGCAGTATATGGACCGCGGACTATATGCGCGATCTTCCTTCGGCCGCCGCTGCCAGAAGACTTCGCTCACAGGCTTCTCAACGAGTTGCTGGCGGTGGCTAGGCCGGTTGGTCTTGGGAAGGAAGTCGCTCGTGGAATGCGGCAGGTTTCAATCGATGAAGTCGTCGCAGCCGGCGTTGAGGAAGCTAGGTCCGATCCTAACCGCGCTGATCGACAACGGCCGGACGGGCTGTATCTGTTCGACTACGTTGCAGGCTACCGCATCAAAGTGCAGCTTTATCCCAACGGGCTAGAGCCAACCGAAGGCACGCCGCTTTCCCTGGTGCGACCAGGATGGACGATGGTCTCGTCCTTCGACTTCGACGGGATGTATGGCGCGGGCACTCTAGAGCGGCTTGTTCGGATAGCTGCTGGCAAATGACCGCGCTCGCCGCCATCCATGTCGGTCGCAAGGCGCTCGGGCTCGACGAGGACACCTATCGCGCCCTGCTCGTGCGGGTGACGGGCAAGAGCTCGGCCGGGCAGATGGATGCCGCCGAGCGGGACCGCGTCGTTTCGGAGATGCGCCGGCTCGGCTTCAACGGCGTTTCAAAGGCTCCGCAAAGCACCGTCACGGGCCGTTTCGCGCCGGTCATTCGCGCCCTCTGGATCTCGGCCTATCACCTCGACCTCGTGCGCGACCGCACGGACGCCGCGCTGATCTCCTTCGTAAAGCGGCAGACCAACATCGATCACCTGAACTGGCTGCGGGACTGGCATGACGCCCGCCGCGTGATCGAGGCCTTGAAAGGCTGGATGGCGCGCGAGGCCGGCGTGCGCTGGCCGAGGACCGGCGACGATGCCGCCGCGCGGCAGGCCGCCGTCATCGAGGCCCAGGCGCGCCTGCTCGCCGCTCGCGGGATCGAGGTCGATCTCGCCCTGGATGCCGATCCGGTCACGGTGATGAAGCAGCTCGGCGCCCGACTGCGGAAGGTGAAGAAGCCATGATGCGCGCCGAGTCCCTGACCGGGGGGGGCGCCATGAGCATGCTTGAGGCATGGCCCTTCGGCACGCTCCGGCCCTTCTCCTATGGCGCGATCGTGGCCGATCCGCCGTGGACGTTCCGCCTGCGCTCGAAGACCAAGGGCTATGACCGGAACCCGGAGGCGCATTATGCGACGATGACGGAGGCGGAGATCTGCGCGCTTCCCGTGTCGCATCTCGCCGGCGGGGACTGCGCGCTGTTTCTCTGGTCGACCTGGCCGCATCTGCCGCTCGCCCTGCGCGTGATGGAGGCCTGGGGCTTTTCCTATTGCACCGGCGGCTCCTGGACGAAGCGCACCCGGCACGGCAAGGCCGCGTTCGGCACGGGCTACGTCTTCCGCTCGGCGACCGAGCCCTTCCTCCTCGGCACGATCGGCCGGCCCGCCTGGCGCTCCCGCTCGGTCCGCAACCTGATCGAGTCGCCGCGCCGCGAGCATTCCCGCAAGCCGCCCGAGATGCGGGAGATGGTCGAGAAGCTGCTCCCCGACGTGTTCGCCTGCGAGCTGTTCGGCCGCGAGCCGTGGCCCGGCCAGGCCGTGTGGGGGAACGAGGCGGACAAGTTCGCGGAGGTGCTGGCATGAGCGCCCCCCGCGTGACCGATCACGCCGTGCTGCGCTATCTGGAGCGGGCGCATGGGCTCGACGTCGAGCTGGTGCGGCGCCACCTGGAGGGCCTGGCGGCAAACGCGGTGGAGCTGGGCGCGACCGGCGTCCGCATCGAGCGCGTGATGCTCGTGCTTCGGTCGGAGACGGTCACCACGGTTCTGCCCGGCAACTACCACTCCCGCGGGCCTGGTGACGGCTGATGGCGGCCGACGATCCCGACCAGGCCTGGCTGTCGCCGCTCCTCAACCGCATCGCTGCGGTTGCCGGGATCCGCGCGGCGCTGATCCTCGGTCGGGAAAAAGGCTGCCAGACGATCTATGTCCCGCGCCGCATTCCGGCCGGTCACTGGCTGGAAAGGCTGGTCGGCACGGAAGCGGCCGAGTCGCTCGCCGCGGAGTTCGGCGGAAGCAAGATCGACATCCCGCCGGCGCTGACCGGCGAAAAGCGCCGGCGCTGGCGGGCCATTGCGGAAATGAACCGCAACGGCTACTCGGTCAATCGCATCACCAAGGCGCTCGGCGTCGCCCGCTCGACGGTCAAGGACCATCGCCGGCGACTCCGCGACACCGGCAATGACGAGGGCGGCTCGCTTCTCTGAAGCTGGCAAGGGGGTCGTTTCCGGCCCCATGACCTGAGCGCCCCACCGCCCGCATATGGCACGGAGGCTGGAGAGACATCTCCGGCCATTGAACATGCCAGGGCGCTCCAATGGCCATCCGCAAGAAGACGACGCTGCTCGTGGTCCATGTGACCGCCACGCCCCCGTCTGCCGATATCGGCGTCAAGGAAGTGCGCGCCATGCACAAGGCGCGCGGCTTTTCCGACATCGGTTATCATTTCGTCATCCGGCGCGACGGCCGCGTGGAGCATGGCCGCCCCGAAAAACAGATCGGCGCTCACGTCGCCGGCTGGAACTCGACCTCGATCGGCGTCTCGATGGTCGGCGGCGTGAATGCCCGCGGCAGGGCCGAGGACAATGCCACGACCGAGCAATACAAGGCTCTGGTAGCACTGCTCCGTGAGCTGGTCGGACGGTATCCGGGCGCGAAGATCTGCGGGCACCGCGACCTGTCTCCTGACGGCGACCGCGACGGTGTGATCGAGCGGGCCGAGTGGATCAAGGAATGCCCGTGCTTCGACGCGATCCCGTGGGCGCGGTGGCATGTCCTGCCGACCGCCGACATCCGTGGCGAGTGGGACGAGGCGGCGCCGAACGCCGGGCACGGTCCCGATCGCACGGACGTGGAATGCCAGCGCCTTCTCGCTCGCGCGGGTTACGCCTTCGGCCCGATCGACGGCCTCGTCGGCGCGCGGACGAAGGCGGCCATCAAGGCTTTCCAGATCGCCAACGGCCTGGAGCAGACCAGCCAGTTCGACCTGCGCACGGTCGAGCGCCTCCAAGACATCCTGCGCCCCAAGCGCGCCGCCTGAAACCCGAGCCCGGCAGAGGCCGGGAAAGCACGGAGACGAGCATGTTCAAGCGCTTTTCATTGCTGGCCGTGTTGGTCGGTCTGGCGCTCGCGGGCTGCCAGACCGCTGACGTCGACGCCACCATACGGAAGAACCTCCCGCAGATCTGCAGGGCCGCCTCCACGGCCCATGCCGGCTTCCAGGGTGTCGCCGCCGCCGGCGCCGTGAAGCCGCGCACAATCGCGAGGGAGCAGGCCGCGTGGCAGGCTTTGGAGCCGCTCTGCGTCGCGCCGGAAACCGCCACCACGGGCGACGTGCTGGTCGCGGCTGCGTCCGCCTACGTCACCATCACCGCAGCCCTCAGGGATGCCGAGGCGCGCTGACCGCCTCAGAAGAAAGGAACCGACGCCTATGTCCAAGATCGATGCCGTGGTTTCGGCGCTGCAGCCGGCCATCGCCGCCGCCGCAATGCAGGCCATGCGGGACAGCCCCGCGCTCGATGCCGGCGACGCCGCCCAGATCACCCATGACGTGACAAAGGAAGTCGCGGCGGTAGTGATCAACCAGACCAACCAGGAGCCCTGGTATCAGAGCAATGTCACGCTGGCCGCCATCGTGGCTGCGCTCGCCGGCCTGCTCGGGATGTTCGGCTTCACCATGTCGGTGGAGGACCAGGCCTTCTGGGTCGCGAACCTTTCCCAGGCCATCCAGCTCGGCACAGCTGTGGCCGCGTTCGGCGCCGGCGTGTGGGCCTGGTATGGGCGCTGGCGGGCGAAGAAGCCCCTCGGGCACTGATCGGCTCCCGATGAACTTCAGCAACCTCTCTTACGAGATCGCCGACCTGCGCGCCGAACAGGAGCGCCAGGCCGGCGTCGACCGTATCCGGCGCTCCCTGTCGGCGACCTCCGGGCGGGTCGTCTGCGATTGCGGCGACGAGATTTCCGAGGCGCGAAGGCGGGCGGCGCCTTTCTCCGGCAAGTGCATCGAATGTGCCCGGCGCGGCGAGATGAAGAGGCGGGCGTGATCAATCGGCGCAGCAGAGTTTCCCTGTGGTTCGGCGAGGCGTTCCTTGCCGATCCCGCGCGCCCGGTCGAGCTGATCAGCCTTTGCTGCCTGGCGGGCTGGCTTCAGTTCCTGCTGGCGCAGCCTGCGATCTTCGCGGGCGACCGATACAAGTCATTCGCCTGGCTGCCGCCAATCGGCTGGGCCGCGATCATCGGCGGGATCATCGTCGCGCAGCTGGTGGCGATCTGGCCCAGCCGCCATGCCACGCTGATCCGCTTCCTTGCGATGGCGCTTGCGGCCGCGATCTGGGTGGCGATCGCGGCCTCGTTCTGGTCCTCGGACGTTGCGCCAACCGCCGCCCGCACCAATACGGTGCTGGCGAGCGCCGCCTTTGTAACCGCCATCTATCTCGGCCTCATCAAGAAGGCCTGACGGATGGAGCAGCTTTTCAAGCTCATCACTGACTACTCGCCCGCACTCGGCGTGGGTGTGTTCCTGACGATCGTCGTGATCGTGCTCCTCTCGAAGTTCTTCGGCATCACCGTCATCGTCGACAAGGCGAAGGTCGTCGGGGACGACAGGAAGATCACAGCCGTTTCGGGCGGAGTCGAGAAGATCAAGGAACAGCTTTCCGACATCGGCAAGCGCCTTGGTGAGGTTGAGAAGGAAGTCAGCAACAGGGCCACGCGAGGCGAGGTCCATCAGCTAGAACTGGCCTTCACCAGGCTCGAAGGCCGCATCGACGCTGTCTCTATGACCATCCAAGCCAACACGAACTCGCTGACCCGTATCGAGGAACAGATGTATGCCGCGGCCGTCCGGTTGCGCACGGGAGTCAGCTGATGTTCGAGGGGTTCGACGACATCTACGACCAGAACGCCAGGCTGGCGATCCTCCGGCTCCTTGCCGAGCAGAACGACTACCGTCTGACGGACAGCATGCTCGATGATCTGTTGGCTAGCCGCTACGCGATCAATCGCGGGCGCAGCTATGTGCGAACCCAGATCGCCTGGCTGGAGAATTCAGCGCGTGCCGTCACCAACACCAGTATCGGTGCGGGGATCGTCTGCCAGCTCGCCGAAGCGGGAGTGGACCACGTCCTACGCAAGCAGATCATCCCCGGCATCAAGCGGCCCGGAGCCGGCAGAAGCTGACCGGGCAGAAAGAGGAGCAGGACACCGTGAGCGACCAGAGAGACGATTTCGCCAGGGAGGCGCGGCTTGCCATCCTGGGCGAGCTGAACAAGCAGCCGGATGGGCGCCTGAACGAGGTGCTGCTGAACACGGCGCTGACCAATCTCGGCTTCGGCCGGAGCCGAGATTGGCTGCGGACTCAGCTGCGGAAGATGGAGGAGCTCGGCGCCGTCCGCCTGATAGAGCCCGGCGACATCCTGGTCGCGGCGATCACCCGGAACGGCATCGAGCATTTCGAGCGCCGCTCCGGCATCGACGGCATCGCCGCCCGCACCCGCGAAAACTGAGCCTATGGCCGAGGGCGGGGACGGCGAGGACGGGAAGCGGCCGGCGCGCGAGAGACGTGTTCTCAGCGCCCTCGATCTGCTCCCGGAGGACTGCCAGGACGATGTCGTCTGGGCGCTGACCGCGCTCAACGGGCGCGAGCGCACCCAGAGCGATATCCTGTTCGAGCTGAACGACCGCCTGGCCGTCAAGGGACAGGGGCCGATCTCCAAGTCCGCCTTCAGCCGCCGCAGCGTGCGCCTGAAGCGTCGCGCCGATCGCTTGGCGGAACGCAACGCCATCTATGCCGGCATCATCGACTCGATCACGCCGGAAAGCATGGCCGACCAAGACATCGTCCTGGGCGAGCTCCTCAAGACGCTGATCGACGAGCTGATCGACGAGGTGAAGACGCCGGAGGACGTGAAGGAGCTGGCCTCCGCCTACAAGCAGACGGTGGCCGCGCAGCACATGTCCAACAACCTGAAGGCCAAGGCGTCGGCCGCCGCGGAGAAGCGGCTGGAGAATGCGGTGATGACCGCCACCGGCGAGGTCGAGAAGGCAGGCCACGAAGTCAACGCGGAGCAGGTGCTCGCACTGATCCGCAAGGCCTATCGTGGGGAATAGCTGACATGGCCTCGCCGATCCTCTTCCCCTATCAGCGCCGATGGATCGAAGATCAGTCTCGCTTCAAGCTGGGCAAGTTCGCTCGCCAGACGGGCAAGACCTTCACCACGACGCTCGAATGCGTCGATGACTGCTTCGAGCACGTGGTCAAGCAGGCGCGCACCCGGTGGGTGATCCTTTCCCGCGGAGAAAGGCAGGCTAAGGAAGCGATGGACGAGGGCGTGAAGATCCACGCCAAGGCCTATGGCCTGCCTTTCGAGGAATATCAGATCGAGCACCAGATCGGCGACGTGAAGTTCAGCGCGCTTGAGATCGGGTTTGCTCATGGATCGAGGATTACGGCGCTGCCGGCCAACCCCGACACGGCGCGCGGCTTTTCCGCTAACGTGTTCCTGGACGAGTTCGCCTTTCACAAGGACTCCGGCGCGATCTGGAAGGCGCTGTTCCCCGTCATCTCGGCCGGCTGGAAGCTGCGCGTCACCTCGACGCCGAACGGCAAGAGCGGCAAGTTCTATGAGCTGGACACCGCCGATGACAGCACGTGGTCACGCCACACGGTGGACATCTACCAGGCGGTGGCGGACGGGCTGCCGCGCGACATCGAGGAACTGCGCGCCGGCCTGGCCGACGAGGACGCTTGGGCGCAGGAATACGAGCTCCAGTATCTCGACGAGGCGAGCGCCTGGCTGACCTATGAGCTGATCACCGCCTGCGAGGATCCGCGCGCAGGCAAACCCGAGGGCTACGAAGGCGGCGTCTGCTTCGTCGGCGTCGACATCGGCCGGCGGCACGACCTGTTCGTCATCCAGGTTCTTGAGATGGTCGGCGACGTGCTGTGGGACCGCGAGCGCATCGAGCTCAAGCGAGCGACCTTCGCAGCCCAGGACGAGGCGCTCGACGATGTCATGACGCGCTATCGCGTCGGCCGGGCCTGCATGGATCAGACGGGCATGGGCGAAAAGCCGGTCGAGGACGCCCAGCGCCGCTACGGCTCGCGCATCGAGGGCGTGCTGTTCACCGGCCCGAACAAGCTGGTGCTCGCCACCGCCGGCAAGGAACGGTTCGAGGACCGCACCATCCGGATCCGCGAAGGCGACGTTCCCCTGCGCAGTGACCTGCACAAGCTCCGCAAGGTGGCGTCCGCCACTGGCGCGCCGCGCTTCGTGGCCGAGCGTGACGATGATCACGCCGACCGCACCTGGGCGGCGTTTCTCGCGGTTCATGCCGCTGGCGGCGCGCAGCATGAGTATGGCTATCAGCCGGTCGCCAAGCCGCGCGGACGCTTCGACGAGGGCGACGGCGGCGGATGGAAGACCCGTGCCGACGACCACGAGGGGAGCGCGCGCCTGGGCTCGCATCGGCGATCCGGAGGCATCTTCTGATGGCGTTCACCTGGTTGGATGCTTTCGGCCGTCCGGTCGATACCAGGGCGCTCAAGGCCGAACAGGCCGCGCCCACAACCGCAGGAGTCCGGCGCTATGACGCCATGCACCCTGCCGCCGGCCTGACGCCGGGGCGGCTGGCGCGCCTCCTGCGGGACTCGATCGAGGGCGATCCGGCGCCATATCTCGCGCTGGCCGAGGACATGGAGGAGCGCGACCAGCACTATGGAAGCGTGCTGCAAACGCGCAAGCTGCAGGTCGCCGGACTTGAGATCGACGTGGAAGCCGCGGAGGAGGATGCCAGGTCGATCGAGCAGGCCGACCTGGTGCGCGAGGTCGTGGCGCGGGATGCGTTTCTGACCGAGCTGCGCGACATGCTCGACGCGATCGGCAAGGGTTTTTCCGCCACCGAGATCATCTGGGACACCTCGGCCGGGCAATGGCGGCCCAGGGCGCTGAAGTGGCGCGAGCCACGATGGTTCAACTTCGATCCGATCGACGGGGAAACGCTGCTCCTGCGCGAGCTCGGTGGCGACGTGGCCCTGAAGCCGTTCGGCTGGATCGTCCACCATGCCAAGGCGAAGAGCGGCCTTCCGATCCGGGGCGGCCTCGCGCGGGGCGCGGCCTGGGCGTTCCTGTTCAAGAGCTTCACGGCAAAGGACTGGGCGATCTTCTGCGAGGCCTATGGCCAGCCGCTTCGCCTGGGCAAGTATGACGGCAGCGCCACTGAGCGCGACAAGGCGGTTCTGCTCGAAGCCGTCACCAATATCGGCACGGATTATGCCGCCATCATCCCGGAGTCGATGACGGTCGAGTTTGTCGAGGCGAAGCTGGCCGGCTCGCACGAGCTCTACGAGAAGCGGGCGGACTGGCTCGACCGCCAGGTGTCCAAGCTGGTGCTCGGCCAGACGGCGACCACCGACGCGATCGCCGGCGGGCACGCGGTCGGTAAGACGCATGACCGGGTTCGCGAGGACATCGAGCGCGCGGACGCCGTGCAGCTCGCGGCGACGCTCAACCGAGACCTGGTGCGGCCGCTGGTCGACCTCAATTTCGGGCCGCAGAAGATCTATCCGCGGCTGACGATCGGCCGGCCCGAAGAGGTCGACATCGAGAAGCTGGTGAAGAACGTCGCCGCCCTGGTGCCGCTCGGCCTCAAAGTCAGCGCCTCTGTGATGCGCGACAAGATCGGCCTTCCCGATCCGGGCGACGATGAGGAGCTGCTCGGCCCGCCCGCGCCGAAGGAGGAGCCACCACCGCAACCGGGAAAAGAGCCGAAGCCTGGAAAGGCGGAAGCCTTCAGCACGGCCGCCGCCGGCGACGCCGACGCTGTCGATCGGGCAGTCGACGACGCAATGCGGGACTGGGAGCCCTTGCTTGTGCCGCTCACGGCCGGCCTCGCTGACCGGCTGGCCGAAGTCACCTCGATCGACGAGGCGACGGCGGTGCTGGCTGCCCAGTTCGAAGGAATGGATCTCGCGGCGCTCACAGAGCACCTCGCGCGCGCCGCCTTCGCGGCCCGGCTGGCGGGCGAAACAAACGAGCCGCTGGCGTGACGGTGTGAAATGGCCGTCACGCTGGAAGCCCTGCCGCCGCTTGAGGCGATCGCCGCGCTCGGCCGGCGCGGCAAGAAGCTCGATCCGACATTCTCCTGGCAGGACGCCTGGGAGGCCGAGCACGCTTCCATGTTCACCGTGGCGAAGTCGGCCGGCTTCGACATCCTGGCGGACATCCACGAGGGCCTTCAACGCGCGCTGGGAGAAGGCAAGACCTTCCGCGATTTCGCCAGGGAGCTGACGCCGCGCCTTCAGGAAAAGGGATGGTGGGGCCGGCAAATCGTGTCCGATCCGGCCACTGGCGAGGAGCGCCCGGCGCAGCTCGGCAGCACGCGTCGGCTGCGCACGATCTTCGACACAAACATGCGCGTGTCCTACGCGGCCGGGCATTGGGAAAGCTTCGAGCGCAACAAGGCGGCGCGGCCGTTCCTGCGCTATGTCGCGATCTTGGACGAGCGGACGCGGCCCTTGCACCGCGCGCGGCACAACCTCGTGCTGCCCGTCGACCATCCCTATTGGGACCGCTGGGCGCCGCCGTGCGGCTGGAACTGCCGCTGCACGCTGCAGAGTCTTTCGCAGCGCGACGTCGACCGCCTGAAGCGCGAGGGCGAGGATCTCCGCTTCGAGCCGCCGGCCGACACGTTCCGCAACTTCGTCAACAAGCGCACCGGTGAGGTCAGCCGCGTTCCGGACGGCATCGATCCCGGCTGGGCCTACAATCCCGGCAAGGCAGGGCACCGTGCCTCATCCGCGCTTGAAAAGCTGATCGACGCGCCGCCGGACCTCGCGGCCGCGTGGAGTGGCCCCGACGTCGCCGACCGGATCGCGTCCGAGTTCAAGGCCTGGGCAGATGCCATTGCGACGGGTGAGCGCGTCGACCGCGGAACCTTCGTCGTCGGCGTGCTCGACCCGAGCCTGCTTGCAGCCGCGCGGGCGCGGAACGTGGATCCAACGAGTGCCGCCATCACGGTTCACCAGAACCAGTTCACGCACGCGATCCGGCCCGCCAAGAAAGCGCGGGGCGCGGACGTGCCCGCCGATCTTCTTGCCAGGCTGCCCGAGCTCCTCGCGCATCCCAAGGCCGTGCTGTGGGACAAGCAGGATCCCGCATTGATCTATGTGGTCGACGTTCCCGGAGATCCTCGCCTGGGCAAGCTGGTCGTGCGCTTCGACGTGGCCGGCAAGCTGTCTGCGCCTGACATGAAGCGCGCCGCGATCGTCAGCAATGCGTTCCGGACAGCAAGCCTGGTCGACCGCGCGGCGCTCGAAAACACCGGCACTTATGAGCTGCTGTCAGGGGAGCTGTGAGGCATGAACGTCGCCGAGGGGGTACGCCACCTTCCCCGTGATGCATCAGCCACCCGAAGGCGGCCGACCATGCTGGGGCGGATTTCCCAGCTCCACGGCGACTGCGGGTAATATAGCGCTTGCGGGCACAATTCGCAAAGGGCGGCGCCAGCGCGTCTTTACGGCTCGCCCCTGTCCGGTTTAGCCTCCCCCAGCGAAGATCGCGTCAGCGGCGTTCAAATCCCCTTCAAATTCGATCGTCGCGGTCGACGGAGGGTGCGAAATCGAACCGGCCGCGCCTGACCGCATCACGCAGCCGAGTTCCGGGGGCCGAATTCGGCCTCCCGACGCAAGGCAACGGACACGGCTAGATGCGCCGGCATGTCCAAGACGCTCCTCACTGCTTTCGCGGCGCCCATCGCCGCGCTCGCTCCGGCCGATGCCCAGGCCGGAAGCTGGGTGCAGCTTTGCCCGGCCGGCAGCTTCAAGGCGCGTGACGGCCGCGGGCCGTTCGAGGCCGGCAGCGGCGCGGCACTCCAGGCCATCATCGACCGCACCAGGGAAATCGCCGGCGCGACCGAGCTGGTGATCGATTACGACCACCAGTCCGTTTTCGGCGCCCGCGACGGCGTCGGAGGCACGGCCAAAGCCGCGGGCTGGGTGAAGGAGCTCGAGGTCCGGGCGGACGGCATCTGGGGCCGGATCGAATGGACTGCGGCGGCGGCCGAAGCGATCAGGGCGGGCGAATATCGCTACCTTTCGCCGGTCCTGCTGCAGAGCAAGAGCTCCGGCCAGGTGCTTGCCATCCGCATGGCGGCGCTCACCAACACGCCGGCCCTCGACCTCGCGCAGGTCGCGGCCAGCGCGAACTTCTCAGTCGAACTGTCCGAAAAGGGAGCCCCCATGGACAAGATACTTGCGGCCCTCGGCCTGCCCGCGGGCAGCGGGGAAGATGCCGCCCTTTCCGCCATCAACACCCTGCTCACGTCGAGCACGGCCGTTGCACTGGCAGCCGGGCTGACCGCCGGCGCAAAGTCGGACGAGGTCATTGCCGCCTTCAACTCCAAGGCAGTTTCGCCCGATCCGACAAAGTTCGTGCCGCTCAGCGCCGTCACGCAGCTGCAGAACGAGGTGAAGGCACTTCAAACGGCGCTCTCGGCCGACAAGGCGGAGGAAGCCGTGGCCCTCGCGGTCAAGGAAGGCAAGCTTGCGCCTTCCCTGAAGGATTGGGCGATGGGCCTCGCCAAGGCAGACATGGCTGCTTTCCAGGCATTCGCCGCCGGCGCGCCAGTGCTTACCTCTCAGCAGACGCAGCAGAAGCGGACGCCAGCGCAGGGTGACGCGCCCGTGCTCGACGCTGCCCAGGCTGCGGTTGCGGCTGCGCTCGGCATGGATGCCAAGGCCTATGCCGCCACCCTCGCCGCCGAGGCGGCCAATCTGGAGGCGCTGTAATGGTCGCTCTCAACAAGGGCCGGGTCGGCACGCTCGCGCGCTCCGGCGACATGCGCGAGCTTCCCGTTAAGGGCGGCGTCCATCTCTTCATCGGCGCCCTGGCAGCGGTGAACGCTGCCGGCCTGGTCGTGCCCATGACGGCCGCGCTCAATCTGCGCGGCTTGGGCCGTGTCGAGGCGGACGCCGACAACACGAACGGCGCGGACGGCGCGATCAGGGCGCGGGTCGGCGCGGGCATCTTCCGCTTCGGGAACTCGGCGGCGGGCGATCTGATCACCGCCGCCGATATCGGCAAGGACTGCTTCGGCGTCGACGACCAGACGGTCGCCAAGACCGATGGCGGCGGGACGCGGTCGATCGCCGGCAGGATCTTCGACGTCGACCCGGCCGGCGTCTTTGTGAAGTTCAGCTGAGGGCACGAGGAAACCGATGAAGATCAATTCAAAGTCGCTCGACGACCTCCGCGTCGGCTTCAAGACCAACTTCCAGCAGGGGCTCGGCCAGGCTGCGCCGCAGTGGCCGCGTATCGCCACCAAAGTTCAATCTTCGACCCGGTCGGAGACATACGGCTGGCTCGGCAAGATGCCGAACATCCGCGAGTGGATCGGCGACCGCCTCGTGCAGAACCTTTCGGAGCACGACTACGAGATCAAGAACAAGTCGTTCGAGATGACGATCGGCGTCGAGCGCGACGAGATCGAGGACGACACGCTCGGGATGTATGGGCCGATGTTCCAGGAGATGGGCATGTCGACGGCCGCATTCCCTGAGCGGCTCGTCTGGCCGCTCCTGAAGAACGGCTTCTCCTCGACCTGCTATGACGGGCAGTACTACTTCGACACGGACCATCCCGTGATCGACGAGAACGGCAACACCGTTTCGGTCGCCAACACCGATGGCGGCTCGGGCGCGCCCTGGTTCCTCGTCTGCTCGAAGCGCGCGCTGAAGCCGATCATCTTCCAGGAGCGGAAGAGCTTCGAGTTCGTCGCCATGGACGATCCCAAGGACGAGAGCGTGTTCCGCAAGAAGGAGTTCCAATACGGCGTCGATGGCCGGGCGAACGCCGGCTACGGCTTCTGGCAGTTCGCCTGGGGCTCCAAGCAAACGCTGAACGCCGAGAATTATGAGATCGCGCGGACTGCCATCACCGGCATGAAGGGTGACCACGGCCGCCCGCTCGGCCTGGTGCCCGATCTCCTGATCGTGCCGCCGACGCTGGAAGGCGCCGGCAAGTCGATCCTCCAGTCGCAGCTCATCAATGGCGGCGAAAGCAACAAGTGGGCCGGCAGCGCCGAGCTCCTGATGGTGCCCTGGCTCGCCTGATCGGGCGCGGCCTAAGCAACGGAGGCCCTTCGTGAGCGAGCAGGACGAGGTTCAGTCAGTCGCGGCAGGCCAGTTGAAGGCCCTGATCGAGCGCATCGAGCGGCTGGAAGCCGACAAGCAGCAGGTCGCGGACGACATCAAGGATGTCTATGCCGAGGCCAAGGGCACCGGCTTCGACATCAAGGCACTGCGCACAATCGTCCGCCTGCGCAAGAAGGAAGCCTCCGAGCGCGAGGAAGAGGAGTCGATCCTCGATCTCTACAAGGCTGCGCTTGGAATGGCCTGATTTGCCGGCGGGTTTTGGGAATGAGGCTTCAAACGAGGTTTGAACGATGAAGGCCACACGCAACAAGGCACTTGGTGCCAGCCTTCCCGAGGGGGCAGCGGACGTTTCGGCGGACGCGGGCAAGCCTCCGGTCGCTGCGGGCGGAGCTCAGCCCGACACGACCTTGGCCGGAGAGATCGGAACCTCTCCGGCGACCAATACTCCCGAGAGCGAAGGCGGGGCGGAGGCGGGCGTGCTTGGCACAGGGAAACCCGCCTCCGCCGAGTCGTTCAGCGTCCGGGTGACTACCAAACGGGAGGGTTTCCGCCGCGCCGGGATGACGTTTTACGCGACGCGCGAGTTCAAGCCGGGCGAGCTGAGCGAAGTGGATGTCGCCATGCTCAGCCGTGATCCATCGCTCGTGGTGGAGATCATCCCCCACGTCACGAGCGAGTCCTGACCTTCATGTCCTACGCCACCGTCCAGGATCTGATCGACCGGTTCGGCGCGACGGAGCTCATGCAGCTGACTGATCGCGTCAATCGTCCCGCGACCACGATCGACAGCGTCGTCGCCGGCAAGGCGCTGGACGATGCCGAAGACTTCGTGAACGGCTACCTGGCCAAGGTCCACGCCCTGCCGCTTTCGACCACGCCCGGCATCCTCACCCGCATGACCGCCGACATCGCGCGCTATTTCCTGCACGGCAAGGCGGCTGACAAGGATGGGCCGGTGGCTCGCGCCTACGATCAGGCGCTTGCCTGGCTCAAGGATGTTGCGCGTGGCCTGGTCGCTCTCGAGGCAGAGGGCGTCGCGCCGGCGCAGTCGGGCGGCGGGACGGTCCAGGCGAACCCCTCCACGCGCGTCTTCACGCGCGACAGCTTGCGAGGGGCGTGATGGCCGGCGTCCAGATCCGCGTCGACGAAGGCAACGCCTCGGCCACATTGAGCCGGGTGATCGGCGTCGCGCAAAACCCGGCCGCGGTCATGTCGGCGATCGCCGGCTATCTTGTGACCTCGACGCAGCGCCACTTCGAGAAGGAGAAAGGCCCCACGGGACGCTGGCCGGCCCTTTCGCCGCGAACGGCAGAAAAGCGGATCGGAAAGCGACGGCGCGGCACGGCCAACATGCTGCGCGTGTCCGGCCGGCTTTATTCGAGCATCGTGGGAGAGTCCGACCAAACCGAAGCCAGGGTCGGAACCAACGTGGTCTATGCGGCCATCCACCAGTTCGGCGGCGCGATCGACATGCACGCCCGCTCGCAGCAGGCGCATTTCTCCACCGGCAAGGGCCGCAAGAAGTTCGTGAAGGCATCTGCCAAGCGGAAAACTTCGCGCTGGATCACGATCGGCGCCCACCAGGTGAAGATCCCGGCGCGCCCCTTCCTCTACCTCGACGACCAGGACGCCAAGGAGATCGAGCAGATCGCCGAGGATGCCTTCAGGGCCGAGGCGGCACAGCCATGACCATCGCGTCCGACTTCATCGCCCGCCTCAAGGCAATCGACCCTCCCGTCTTCGCGATCGTGGAAGGCGCCGGCGAGTTCGCGGCCATCGACAGGTCGCCGCCGACCGCCATGCCGGCCGCCTTTGTCCTGATCGAGACGGAGGAAAGCGCCGAAAGCGAGCGTGGCACCGGCCCGGTCCTGCAGCGCTGCGAGGCGGACGTGGCCGTGGTGATCGTCACCGACAATGTTTCCGACGCGACCGGCGGCGCTGCCGCTGCCGATCTGGAAACGCTGAAGGCCAAGGTGCGCGGCGCTCTGATCGGTTTCGTTCCCGACGCCGAGGGTGCGGACCCTGTCCAGCACATCTCCGGCGAGCTTCTGAAGGCGCGCGGCGGCACGCTCTGGCAGAAGGAACTGTTCGCCGTCGCCTTCTACCTCGAGGAGCAGTGACGTGGCCAAGGAACCGATCATCACCGAGCGCACCGGCGGCGCCTATGAGGCCGACCCGAAGACGGGGAAGGTGCGGCGCGTGGAGCCGGAAATGAAGCTGCCGGAGATCCCGCAGCCGGTTGCCGCGCCTGCTTCCGAACCGGCGCCGGCGCTTGTCCCCGCGACCGAGAAGGAAGGCTAGACCATGGCCAAACGCTACTGGCGCAAGCTATCCGCGCTGATCAAGCCCGAAGCGATCTACGGCGCGGACGCGGTTCCCACGGGCGCCGCGAACGCGATCCTCATGCAGGACGTGCAGTTCACGCCGCTGGAGGCGCAGGAGATCAGCCGCGACCTCCTCCTGCCCTGGATGGGCCATCAGGGCGTCATCCTGTCCGGCTATCTGGCGCGGCTCGAAGGCTCCGTCGAGCTGGCCGGGTCGGGCGAAGCCGGAACGGCGCCGCGCTTCGGTCCCCTTCTTCGGGCCTGCGGCATGAGCCAGCTCGCAACCCCAGGCACGAAGGTCGAGTATCAGCCGATCTCCGACGGCCAGGAGGCCGTGACGATCTACTATAATCGAGACAAGACGCGGCAGGCCGTCCTGGGCGCCCGCGGATCATGGCGGAAAGAGCTCGGCCCGAACAGCATCCCGCGCCTGCGCTTCAATCTCCTCGGCCTGCACGGCACGCTCGCCGACGAAGCGCTGCCGCTGACGGCGCCAGCCGGCTTCATCAAGCCCGTGCCGGTCAACAAGCAGAATACGAGCTTCACCCTGCATGGCGTGGCGCTGCCGACCGAACGCATCTCGATCGACCTGGGCAACCAGGTCGAGGCGCGCCAGCTCATCAACGAGGAGTCGGTGGAGATCGTCGATCGAAAGTCGACGGGCTCGGTCGTCATCGAAGCGACCCAGCTCGCGGTGAAGAACTGGATCCAGACGGCGAAGGATCACACGACCGGCGCCATGAGCCTGATCCATGGCCTGACCGCCGGCAACATCTGCGAGATCGCCGCGCCGGCGGTCCAGATCGGCCGCCCCGGCGAGGGTCAGACGCAGGGCATCCTCAACAACACCCTGCCGCTGATGTTCCTGCCGACCGATGCCGGCAATGACGAGCTCAAACTGACGTTCCGCTGAGCGAAAGCACTTCCGCGCCTGGGCGTCGCGTCGCCCTCAAACCCGCTTCAAACAGGCTTTGAAGCGCTTTCGAGGGAGGGCTTCATGCCCGCAAAATTCCGCCTGGTGACCGAGCATCTTTACTGGTGGCCGGTCGAGATCAAGATGCCGAGCGCGACCCGCTCCGGTGCCTGGGACACGCACAGCTTCGAGGCGCAGTTCGCGGCCGTGCCTGCGAGCGAGGCGCGCAAGATCGCTGGCGAGATCGCGGCGCTTGCTTCGGCCGAGGAGCGCGCGGAACGCGAACATGCCGTGCTCATCGGCGCCGTGCGCGATTGGCGCAACGTGGTCGATGACGACGACCAGCCCGTGCCGTTCTCCGAGGATGCGTTGCGCCAGGCCATGGAGCTCGGCTGGTTCCGTAACGGGCTGTATCGCGCCTATTTTCGCTCGCTGGTGCATGACGATGCCCGCCTGGGAAACTGAGGGCGGCCGCGCGCTCCTGGGCGCACGCGCGGTCGGGCACGAGCGACCCATCGGAAGCGGCGACGCTCGACGCGGAGGTGCTGGCAGACTTCGCGGCGCTAGGCGTGGAGATCAAGCTGGAGCCGGCCGACGAGGCGGAGGACGGGTTTCCCGTCTGGGACAGCAACTGGCGGAGCTTGCTTGCCTTCCTCGATGCCGAAACGCAGTGGCGGGCGGTGGCGGGCTTCGGTGGCGTGCTCTGGCTGGGGCTGGACTATGCCGGCCTGCGGCCGCTGATCGAGCATGGCTCGGGGCGGGTCGACGGGAAGCTCTTCGCCGACATTCGCGCGATGGAACGGGCGGCGCTGCCGGTGCTCAACGCGCCGCGTCCGGAGTCGTGATCGTGTCAGGCGGACGCGAACTCGTGGCCGCAATAGCGGCAGATGCGCGCCTGCGCCTTCACCTCCTCCGCGCAATCTGGGCAGACCTTTGTGCCGCCGGCGGCCGCGGGCGGTGCGGCCTGGACGGTAACCGGCCGGGCGCGACGTTCATCGGACAGCAGCGCCACCACCAGCATGCCGATGAGCGTGAACAGGAAGCCCAGCCAGAAGCCGGCCGGGCCGCTGCGCCCCTTGACTTCCATCGTCTTCCAGCACCAGAGGCCGGCGCCGATCGCCGCCAGAAGATAGACCAGGCCGATCAGGGGCATCGCGTCGGTCCAGCTGCGCACGTGTTTGCCTCCCGCTTGTGCCATGAACAGCGGGCATTCAAAGAGCAGCGATTGCGCTCTGTCCAGAGCCGCCGGCAGGTTGTCCATTCCCATGTTGCGCGGGGTGTTCGCGCATGAGCCTCAACCTTGCCCTCGTCATTACCGGCGAGGCCGGCTCGGCCAAGAAGGCGCTGGCAGAAACCAAGGCAGAGCTCGCCGGCGTCGCCCAGGCGAATGACGCGGTTGCCGCCTCGGCCGGCCGTGCGCGCGACGCGAGCGGCCGCTTCATTGCCGGTGCGAAGGGAGCAACAGACGCCGGCCGGCAGGTCGGAGACGCGCTGAAGGGCGGCAGCGAGGAGGCGGCCAAGGGCCTCGGGCTCGCGCGCCACGAGGTGACAAACCTCTCCGCCCAGCTCGCCGACCTCGGCGTTCAGATCGCAGGCGGCGGTTCTCCCCTGATGGCGATGATCCAGCAGGGGCCGCAGATCGCCGACGTTCTCGGCGGGCGCGGGCTCACCGGCATCATCGCCGGAGTCGGCCAGGGCATCGCGAGCCTGGTCAATCCCGTGACGATCACGCTCGCCGCCGTGACCGGATTGGGCTACGCCGCAAGTTGGGCCTTCGACATGATCCGCGGCGAGGTGAAGAGCACGGATCAGGTGCTCGAGGAACACGAGGCCTTCATCAAGCGGGTCGGGGAAGCTTATCCCGAGGCGGCAAAGAAAGCGGCAAGCTACGCCGCCGACAGCGCCCAGGTGCTCCGCGCGCTCGGCGCCGACCGGATCGAGGACCAGGTCAAGGCGCTCCAGGGCGAGCTCAGCGGCGTCGCCGCCACCTACGACTCGATCATCAATCCGATCGCGCGCCCCGAAGCGCTGATGACCTTTCCCGACTTCGCGCCATTTGTTGGCGTCCTGGAGCGCATCAGCGAGGAGGCCGGCAAGGCGCGCCCCGAAGTCGCCGGCATTCGCGAGGAGATCGCGAAGATCCGCAACGACCCTGGCCAGTCGGACGGCGTGAAGGCGGTCGCGAGCGAGCTCCTGGCGGCGACCGAAGGAGCGAACGCCCTTTCCGCAGCGCTTCCGGCAACCACGAAGCTGGTTGAGAGCATAGGCGGCGTGGCGGACCGCTCGGCCGAGCGGCTGAAGCTCCTGCACGAGACGGCCATGGGTTTTGCCGATGCGATGGAGCGCCTGGGCGCCGGCGACCAGCCGCAGCTTTCCGCGCGGGAGCAGGCGCTGCAGGACTACATCAAGGCGGCCGGCCAGGCGCTCGATGCCCGTGACGGCCAGAACGCGCGGGCCGCCTATGATGCCCGCATCAAGCGGATCGAGGCAGCCGAGGCCGGCGCGGGCGTGCCGCTGCCGACGTCGCGGCCGAACGACATCCAGCGCTTGGACGACGCGGCCGCCGCGGAAAAGCGCGGCGCGACGCCCGAGGAGCGCCAGGCGCAGAAGACGGATGCGGCGCTCGCCCGTCAGCGCGACCGCATCGCGCTTCTGTCGGCCGAGGTCGGCGCAATGGATCAGGGGACGGACGCTCGGGCGGCGCTGATCGCCTCGCTCGAAACCGAGCAGGAAATCCGCCGCCTCGGCATCGACGCGCAAAGCGACGAGGCGCGCGCCATGCGGGCCAACGGGGCCGAGATCGTGCGGCTCACGCAGGAGCGCGCCCGAGGCGTCGCGGCCGCGCGTGAGGCGGAGAAGAAGTGGAGCGAAAACCGCGATCTCGCCAAGGGCCTCCTGACCGATCTGACGGGCACGCTGCGCGACACAACGGCCGGCTGGCAGGGGATGGCGGATGCCGCCCTCCGCTCGCTCGACCGCATCATGGACCGGCTGATCAATTCGGGCATCGATGCGCTTCTGGATCAATGGCTGCCCAAGCCGGGCGGCGGCTCGGCGGGCGCCGGCTCGGCCGACAAGTGGGGCGGGCTGCGTGACGTCCTGCTCGGCAAGGCTGCGAACGACAATGCGAACTACGCTCCCGGTGCGGTCACCCGCGCCCCGCTGGGGCCGGCGGGCGGCGCCTATGGCACGGACATGGCCGGCAACATCCGCCAGCTCGCGTCGAACATCGGCGCGGACCCGACCGACCTCGCCACGCTCATGTCCTTTGAAAGCGGGCTGCGCCCCGGCGCCTGGGGCGGCACTGGCGGCCGGCATTACGGCCTGATCCAGGCGGGCGCGGCGGAGCGGGCGGCCTACGGCATAACGCCTGGAGGCACACTTGCCGGCCAGTTCGGCGGCATCGAGCGCTTCTTCAAGGATCGCGGCTTCAAGCCCGGCATGTCGGGCCTCGACCTCTATTCGACGGTGAATGCCGGCAGCCCAGGCCGCTACAACGCGTCGGACACGGCCAATGGCGGCACATGGGGCACGGTGGCCGACAAGTGGAACCTGCAGATGGGCGACCACCGCAAGGTGGCCCAGGAACTGCTTGGCTCCTCCGAAACGGCAAAGCAGGCGCTCGACAACCTCGCCACCGGCTCGACCTCGGCGACCGAAGGCCTCGGCACCTTTGCCGGCGGCCTGGGCAAGATGGGCGACGCTTTGGGCCGGTTTCCTGCGGCGCCGGCGGCGGGCGGTGGCGGCGGGCTTTTCTCCTGGCTGGGCGGCTTGTTCGGCGGCGGCTCCGGCCTGTCCCCGGCGGCGACCGCGGTGATCGCCGGCGGTGGCGTCGGGCTTTACGCCGAGGGCGGCTGGACCGGTCCTGGGGGTAAGTGGGAGCCGAGAGGCATCGCTCATGCCGACGAGTATATCTTCTCGGCCGCGGCAACCCGCGCGATCGGCGTGGGCAACCTCGACAAGCTCCACCGCTCGGCAAAGAACGGCTTCGCCGAGGGCGGTTATGCCGGGCCGGAGTCGAGCTTTCCTTCGCGGGGCGCGTCTGGCGGCGGAGGCTGGGGCGGCGCGGGCCGCATGCCCGAGATCCGCTTCGTCAACAACGGCACGCCGCAGAAGGTGGTCGAGCAGCGGGAAGAGGATGACGGCCAGGGCGGACGGCGGTGGATCGCCGTGCTCGATGACCAGACCTCCGGCATGATCGCCGAGCGTGGCACGAAGTCGAACCGGCAGCTGCGCCGGATGGGCTTGAGCAATCCGATGGTGGGCCGATGACCGTTCCCGCCTGGCCGGCCACACTGCCGCGCCCGAACCGCGAAGGCTACCAGCACCAGGCGGGCGACGCGCGCCGGCGCACCCAGCCGGACGCCGGCCCGCCGCGCTCCTCGCGCAAGCTTTCGGCCGTGCCGGACACGGTCGCCATGGTGTTCGACCTTTCCACCGACCAGCTCGGCCGGCTCGATCGGTTCTTTCGGGAAGACTGCCGTGGCGGCGCCAAGGTGTTCTCCATGCCGAACTGGCCGGTCCACGGTTTGCCGCTGCTGTCGTCGACAGGAGAAGCCCTGCTGACTTCGACCGGCGAGCCGCTGGTGATCGCCGCCTCATGGCTCTGCCTGTTCGGCGACGGGCTGCCCTCGCGCGTGCCGCTCGGACACCGCTGGCGCGCTTCCTTTCAAATCTTGGTGCTGCCATGAGGCGCCGCTCGCTCAATGCCCGGCTCGCCATGGACTTGGCTGCCAGCGACGAGGTCGAGGTGGTGCTGGCGGAGATAGCGCATCCCGAGTTGGAAGCGCCGATCCTGCTTTCCACGGACAATGCCGTGCGCTTCTCGATCGAGCCGCTCGTCCAGGGCACGCGCTCGCGCTGGCGCTCGCCCAACAACAAGCCACGCGACTTCCTGTTCGTTCTCATGGGCGCGCTGCTGCCGTCCGACGAGGACGACACGCCCGCGACGGGCACGCTCGTCATCGAGCTCCTGGATAACGAAATCCTCGACGCGATCCGCTCCACCACCACGCCGGCGACGGTGTCGCTCGCCTGGACGCTTTCCTCGCAGCCGGACTCCGTCGACTGGGAGTGGATCGGCTTCGAGATGGTGGACGCCCCGTTCAACGCGTCCGAAGTCCGCATCCGTTTCACCCAGCCGGCGATCGACGGGGAGGCCTATCCGGCCGACCGCATGACCAAGCAGCGCTTTCCGGGGCTGCATCCATGAAGTTCCGCTGGAAGCAGACTCGGCATGAGCTGGCTTGGATCACCGTCCGGGCAGTCTCGGTCGTGGCCCTGTCGTGGCTGTTCTCGGTGCTTGTCCGATGATGCACTGGTCGGCTGCTTTCCTCGGCATCCCCTGGGCCGACAAGGGCCGCACCCGCGACGGCGCGGACTGCTGGGGCGTCGTGCGCCTGGCGCTCCAGGAGCGCGCCGGCGTCGTCGTGCCGTCCTATGACGGGCTTTATGCCTCGGCCGACGAGCAGGCCGAGATCGCGGCGATCGTGCGCCGCGAGGCCGCGTCGCCCTTGTGGTTGCCGGTCGAGGGCGAACCCCGCGAGCTCGACGTGGTGTTCTTCCGCCAAGGCGCGCATGCGTCGCACGCCGGCCTCGCCGTTTCGCCGTGGCTGATGCTGCATTCGGCGGCGCAGGACCAATCCAAAATCCAGCCCTTCCGTCCCGCCCCGGCCGGCATGCGCTTGACGGGCATCTATCGCTGGCACGAGCTGGAGTGCCGCGCATGATGATGGCGCATCCTGACAGCGCGCAGCGCGTGCTCCTGGCGCCCGTCGATCCCGGCTGCCCGCGGATCGAGACGTGCATGCCGGCGGGCCTTCGCCTCGATGCGATCGTCGCTTCCCAACTGCCGGGCGCGAGCGATGCGGAGCTGGAACTCGTTTCGGTCAGCCTGGTCACCGTCGCCGGCGTCTGGATCATCCCGCGTTCGCGCTGGCATCTCGTCCGGCCGGCCGAACGCAGCACGGTCGTGATCCGGGTTTCCCCCGGCAAGGGAGGCTTGCGCACCGTTCTGCAGATCGTCGTCGCGGTGGCGGCGATCGCCATCGGCCAATATTGGGGCGCGGCATTCGCCGGCGCGATCGGCGTCAGCACGGCGACCGGCACGGCGCTGCTGACGCTCGGCATCCAGGCGCTGGGCGGCTTCCTGATCAACGCGATCGTGCCGCCGCCGTCGACGCCCGACAAGGAAAAGCCGACCTTCGCCATCTCCAACTTCCGCAACGAGCTGAAGCCTGACGCGCCCGTGCCCGACATCCTCGGCCGGCACCGCTTCGCCCCGCCCTACGCGGCGAAGTCCTGGAGCGAGGTGGTCGGCGATCTGCAGTATTTCCACTTCGACATGCTGGTCGGCTACGCGCCGCTCGTCGTCTCGGAAGTGAAGATCGGTGAAACGCCTATCGACACCTATGAGGAGGTGGACTGGGAGATCATCACCGACAACACGCCGTCGAAATACTATCCGACCCAGGTGCTGGAAGAAAATGACGGAACGGAGCTGCGCAAGGATCGCCCGCTCGATGACTTCGGCGAGGAGATCGACGACTCCGATCCCGAGGAAGTGCCGGTGCGCCGCTTCAGCGCCGCGGACGCTTCCGGTTTCGCCCTGATCTTCGGCTTTCCCGGCGGCTTGGGCAAAATGGACGACGAGGGCGACCTGAAGGGGATCGACGTCGCCCTGCGCATCCGCATCCGGCGCGAGGACAGCGCGAACTGGACCGTGGTTCAAAGCAAACTGCTGATCAAGGCCAAGAAGCGCGAGGCCTTCTTCCGCAGCTTCCAGGGCAAGTTCCCGACCCGAGGGCGCTACGAGATCGAGGTCACCCGCACCAGCGCCAATTCCGACAGTCCGCAGAGGCAGGACCGTCTCACTTTGGTGGCGGTGCAGAGCTTCCGGCCGGAGCCGCCGATCAACTTTTCCCGGCCGGTGGTCCGCATCGCCGGCAAGATCCGCGCGACCTACCAGCTCAACGGGGCGCTCGACACGCTGAACTGCGTCGCCTCGCGGATCGCAAAGGATTGGGACGCCGCGTCGAAGACGTGGATCCTACGCGAAACGCGCAACCCGGCGAGCCTGGACCGCTACCTTCTGCAGGGGCCGGGCAATCCACGCCCGCAGCCGGACAGCCGCATCGATCTCGCCGCCTATGCGGCCTGGCACGAGTTCAACACGGCAAAGGGCCTCCACTACGACAAGGCGCACGACTACCAGGCGCCGCTGGGAGACGTGCGGAACGCCGTCTGCGCCGCCGGCCGGGCCAGCCCGCGCTTCGACGGCACGAAGCACACGGTGGTGGTCGACCGTCCGCGCACGATGCCCGTCGACCACATCAACAGCCGCAACGCGCGCGCCTGGGAAGGCACCCACACGGTGGTGAAGCTGCCCGACGCCTTTCGGGTCCGCTTCCTCGACGAAACGAACGGCTGGAAGTCGGCCGAGCGCCTGATCCCGTCGCCCACTTTCAGCGGCACGCTGGATGAGGTCGGGCTGACCGAGGATCTGGCGATGCCGGGCAAGACGAACCCGGCCGAGATCTACCGCGAGGCCAAGCGGCGCTTCTTCGAGGTGCTGCACCGTCCGACCACCTTCCGCGCCACGCAGGACGGCGCTGTGCGAGTCGCGGAGCGCGGCGACCTCGTGATGGCGAGCTTTGACACCCTTTCAAAGGTGATGTTCTCCGGCCGCGTGAAGCGTGTCACGGGGCAGCTCGTCGAGCTCGATCGCGCGGTCGATCTTTCTCCGGGCGCCGCATGGGCCTGCCGCTTCCTGAAGATCACCGAGGCTGACGAGGTCGGCGAAAGCGTAGTGCGCGCGATCGAGGGCGCCGCCGGCGAAACCTTCTCGCTGGCCCTGAAGGGCACGGGACAGGTGCCCGACGAAGGCTCGATCGTGATGGTCGGTCCCGCCGCCTCCGAAGCCCTTCCGGCGATCGTGCTTGGCGTCGAGCCCGGCGAGGACTTCAGCCAGAACCTGTCCTTCACGCTGGCCGCTCCGGTTATCGACGAGCTGACGGACGCGGTTCAGGTGCCGGCATGGAACGGCCGCGTCGGCCAGCCGGTGGACACGAGCGCCCAGGTGCCGGCCGTGCCGCGCCTGCTCGGCGTGGACTCGGGCGTGAGCGGAACGGACAGCGCGAATGGCCTGGTGATCCGGCTCCGTGCGGGCGAAAACAATGTGCCGGCGCTCGAAAGCTTCGAGGTTCGGCATCGCCTGTTCGGCGGATCAGTGTGGGCGACCGCCTCCAGTTCGGCCGCTGCCGGCGCCGTGGAAATCCCCGGCTACCTGGGCGGAAACACGGTGGAGTTCCAGCCGCGCGCGATCAGCGGGGCGGGAACGCCGTCCCCCTGGGGCGACAGCCGCACCGTCACGATCGGCGCGCAGGACACCGCTGTGCCCGGCGCGATCCTGGCCGGCGCCGTCAGCGTGTCCGGCTGGCTCGGCCACGCGACGCTCGTCCTGTCCTTCGATGGGGCGGCGCCGAAGAGCGTGCAGATCTACCACAACACGACTGGGGCGGCGCCGGCGGCAGGAGACAAGCTCGGCGCGCCGCTCGCGGCCGATGCCTATGCCACGGTGTCCCGCGTACATGGCGACGGCACGCGATCGAGCTTCGTGCTCGATGGCGGTTTCTCCGCGCCAAACGACTGGGACGCCGGCGACGGCTGGGAAGTGGCGGGCGGCAAGGCCACGCATGCGGCCGGCGCGGCGTCCGAGCTCAGCCAGCCGGCGACGGCGCTGGAGTCGGGGCAGACGATCCGCTTCTCGGCCACGCTGCTCGGCGTGACCGCCGGCGCCGCCGTGCTGCGTCTTTCCGGCGGCTCCCCCGTCGAGGCGCCGATCGGCGCGGCCAGCGGCACATTCCGCGGCTCGCTCGTGGCAGCGACCGGCAACAATGCCCTCGCAGTCGGCGCGGACTCCGCCTTCGCCGGCTCGGTCGACGACGTGATCGCCTACCGGCAAACCACGAGCTGCATCGCGCAGGGCGCGCACTTCTACTGGGTCGAGCCGCTCAACGCGGATGGCCAGCCAGGCCCGAGAACCGGGCCGTTCACTGTTTCCGTCATCTGAGGTTTTCGCCATGGGTCTCTCGACTCCGAACGTGCCGCTGCTTTCCACCGCCACCGAGCTCCTCGGCAATGGCGAAACCGGAACCGGGCGAGTCCCGGTCAACGCGCTCGCGACGCAGCTCGCCGGCGCCGGCCCGATCGCCGCCGCCCTGGCGGACAAGGACACGCGCCTGGTCGCGGCTCAGAGCGCGATCCAGGACACAACCAGCCAGGTCGCGCTACTGTCCCCTCGCATCTCCACTCTCGAACAGACGGCCCAGTCGCTCGCGACAGGCTTCCGGCAGATTGATGCGGTGCGAGCTCTTTCCACGGTGGCCGTCGCCTTGAACACGATCGCGAATGGCTCCGTGCTGGGCGGCGTGGCGCTGGCGACGGGCGACCGTTTCGCCGTTGTCGCGCAAGCGGCCGGCGCCGCGAACGGCGTCTATGTCACACCCGCGGCGGCCGGCACGGCGACACGCGCGCAGGACGCCGATGCGGCGGCGGAGATGCAGGGCGCGACGTTCTATGTCAGGGAGGGCGCCGCCAAGGGCCAGGAGTGGCGCTGCAACACGCCCGCTCCGATCACGCTTGGCACCACCGCGCTCACCTTCGTCCTGAACGACGAGACCAACACCACCGGCCTGGCCGATGCGACGGTGACGGCGACCTCCTACAGCAATCTCGGCGGGCAGGGGGACAGGCGGACGCTCATCAATGTCGGCACGGTCAATCCCTATCTGCCGACCTCGCCGCTCAACCTCGTGAACGGCAACAACACCGCCGATGCCGCCAACGCCTTCTCCTGGAGCACGGGCAACGCGGCCGACCGCCTGGCGAGCTTCAACTTCCCGCGCGGTTCAAGCCTGGTGGTCGACGAGATCATGATCCGCCACCCGCAGGGAAGCTCGTCCAACCAGGGCGTCTGGCGCGTGGTCGCCAAGCGCCGCCTCGAGGACGCCGGGTGGACCGTGGTGTCGGCCGACTTCACGCTCAAGCCGCCGGCCGCCTCCGGCACAGACGACGCCTCCGTGAAGCAGTTCGTTCCGCTGAGCCGCGTCTACGAGAAGGGAAAGGTGAAGGGCTTCGACACTTTCGCGATCCAGGGCGTCAGCGGCACGTTCACACAGTCCTCCACCACGCGCGCCCTGGTCGAGGTCGAGTTCAAGCTCGGCTTCGCGGCCGACCACCAGAACCTGCCCGCACCGATGGGCGGCGGCGCCAGCCAGGCGCTCGTCAAGCAGTCGGCCGAGTCTGGCGACTTCGCCTTCGTGGATGTTTCCGAGGATGCCCAGGGCACCGGTCTGCGGAGCGCCATGCACACCTTGCAGGAGCTGCGCGTCGCGGAGTCCGTTTC
>CAUQXI010000020.1:0-57275 GCA_963522145.1 uncultured Mesorhizobium sp.
GGCCAGAAGCAGGCGGAATGGCGGACCGATCCGGCACGCGCGGGGCGCTCCGCCTGCCTTGCCGATATCGGCGTGCATGCCTTCAGCCTCGCCCATTTCGTCTCCGGCATCGCACCCGCGGAGGTTGCCGCCGACCTGTCCACCTTCGTGCCGGGGCGGCGGCTCGACGACAACGCTCATGTTCTGTTGCGTTATGAGAGCGGCGCGCGCGGCGTGCTGGTGGCGAGCCAGGTTTCGCCGGGCAATCTCAACCGTTTGTCCGTGAAGGTCTATGGCTCGAAGGCCGGGCTGGAGTGGCACGGTCATGAGCCGGAACTTCTGCGCTTCGGCGAATTCAACAAGCCGCAGACGATCCTGGTGCGTGGCGGGCCGGGTGTTGATGGCGAGGCGGCACGGCTGTCGCGCATGCCGGCGGAGCACCCGGAAGGCTATGTGGAAGGTTTCGGCAATCTTTATCGCGACGCGGTCGCGCTGATCTGGGCGCGCCGGCGGGGGGAAAAGCCCGACGAGGGGCTTGCGGCAAAGGTGCCTTCGGTTGAAGACGGTCTTCTGGGAATGCGTTTCATCGAGGCGGCGGTGGACAGTCACGAGGGCGGGGGAATCTGGATGCCCATCAACCAGCGCTGAACATTCCCGCTGGAATGCCGGGGTGCCCGACGGGCGGAAACGCGATCGAGGCACAGGACGTGAACACAGGGAGAAGAATATGAGGAATTGGATCAAGACGGGCCTGGCTGTGGTTTCCACCGCCCTGCTCGCCACCGTCGCACATGCGCAGGACAAGACCTACACGATCGCGCTCAGCAATGGCTGGGTCGGCTCGGAGTGGCGCACGCAGATGATCCAGGAGGCCGAAGCCGCGGCTGCCGCCTGGAAGGAAAAGGGCATCACCGTCAATGTGGTGGTGCAGAGCAAGAACGTGGACGTGAACGGCCAGATCGCCGATGTGCGCAACTTCATCGGCCAGGGCGTGAACGCGATCATCGTCAACCCCAACAGCCCGACCGCCTTCAACCCGACCTTCGCCCAGGCCAAGGCTGCCGGGATCCCGGTGTTCGCGGTGGATGGCGAGGTCACCTCCAAGGATGCCATCTTCGTCGGCATCGACCAGAAGGAATTCGCCTCGCTCTCGACCCAATGGCTGGTCGACAAGCTGGGCGGCAAGGGCGAGATCGTCGCGATCAACGGCGTGGCGGGCCATCCGGCCAACCAGGCCCGCGTGGAAGGCTTCCACAGCGTGGTCGAGAAGTATCCCGACATCAAGGTGGTCAACGAGGCCAACGCCGACTGGGACAACGCCAAGTCGCAGCAGGTGACGCAGACGCTTCTGGCCACCTATCCGAACCTCGCCGGCGTGTGGACGCAGGACGGCCAGGCAGACGGCGTGTGGAAGGCGTTGGTCGCCGCCAACAAGAGCACGCTGCCTGCCACAGGCGACCTGCGCAAGAGCTTCGTCAAGCAGTGGGTGGACGGCAAGTGGAACTCGGCGGTTTCGGTGAACCCTCCGGGCGTGATGGGCACCGCGGTCAACGTCGCCGTGCTGATGCTGGAAGGCAACAAGCTGAAGGACGGCGTGCTGAAAGGCCCGAACGGCAATTCGCTCTACGTGCCGACGCGCCTCGTCAGCGAAGAGAACCTCCAGGATGCGGTGAAGGAGCTCGAGCCCAAGCCGGACACGGACGTTGTGAGCTTCGTCGTGGGTCCTGACCAGTTGAAAAAGGACTTCTTCCAGTAAGCGTCTGGCTTTCGTTCAAGCCAGGTTGCGTGCTTTGACGACGGTCCTTCAAGCCACGAATGTGTCGAAGCGCTATGGCGCCGTCGTCGCGCTTGACCGGGGAGAACTCCGGCTCGAGCGCGGCGAGGTGCATGTGCTTCTCGGCTCGAACGGCTGCGGCAAGAGCACGCTTTGCAAGATCATCGCCGGCGCGGTTCCGGCCGATGGCGGCGAGGTCACCCTCGATGGGAGGCCTGTCGCCTTCCGCAGCCCGCAGGAAGCGCAGGCCGCGGGCATCGCGACCGTTTATCAGGAAACGGCGCTGATCCCGACGCTCAGCGTCTTGGACAATGTCTTTCTCGGACAGGAGTCCCTCAAAGCGGGAGGGCGCATCGACCGTTCCGCATTGCACCAGCGCTTCGATGCTCTCCTGCACCGTGTCGGCGCGTTGGGTGGCAAGCTCGATCCCGACACGCTCGTCGGTGACCTGACCATCGACCAGCAGCAGATCGTCGAGATCATCAAGGCGCTGTCGCGCGAGCCGGGGATCATCATCTTCGACGAATCCACCTCTTCGCTCGACCGCGCGCAGGTGGCCGAATTCTTTGAGCTGGTGCGCGGCTTGAAAGAGCGTGGCACCTCCATGATCTTCATCTCCCACCGCATGGAGGAGATTTTCGCGATCGGCGATACCGTCACCATCATGCGCAACGGGCGTTTCATCCAGGCGCTGAAGGTAGCCGAAACGAGCCGCGACGAGTTGGTCAACCTGATGGTGGGCAGCGATGTTCGCCACGGCGCGGCGGAGCGCTCGGGGCAGCTTTCCGGCAAGCCGGTGCTGTCGGTGCGCGGGCTCTCCGGCGGCAAGGCCGAGGGTGTCGATATCGAATTGCGCGAGGGCGAAATCCTCGGGCTTGGCGGCCTTCATGGCCAGGGCCAGTCCGACACGCTGCTGGCGCTTTACGGTGGCATCGCACGTCGCAGTGGCGAGATCAGCGTGGCGGGCAGATCGCTGGAGCGCGCCACGCCCGCCGCATCGCTCGCGCGCGGGCTTGTTTATGTGTCGGGCGATCGAGGCCGTGCCGGCGCGCTTCGCGGACGCCCCATTATCGAGAACCTGATCGTCGGCATCCTGTCGAAGGGCAGCAAGCGCATCGCCGAGCGCGGAAAGCTGAAGACACGCGTGCAGCCGGTGATCGACCAGCTCAAGCTCAAATTCGGACGGCTGTCGGACGCGATCGAGACGCTGTCGGGCGGCAATCAGCAAAAGGTCGTCGTGGGCCGCGGCCTCGCGACGGGCCCGACCGTGCTCCTGCTCGACGATCCCACCAAGGGCATCGACGTCCAGTCAAAGCGCGATCTCTTTGTGCTGATCGCCGAGCTCTGCGCTGGCGGCATGGCAGTGATCCTTTACTCCTCGGAAGACATGGAGCTTCTCGACAACGCCGATCGCGTGATGGTCTTCAACAGCGGCCATGTGGTCGCGGAAATCCCGCGCGCCGAATTGAATGAGTTCTCGCTCAATTCGGCCGCGCTTCAAACGGCGGCCGCCCATGTCTGAGGCCGTGCTCGAGATTTCGTCGCGCAACCGGACGAGGCGTCATCGCAGCCTCCTGCGCAAGCCTTGGCTGCTTTCGGCGGTGCTGCTCGTGGTGTTCGTGGCGATCAACATCGCCATCCAGCCGAACTTCTTCAGCGCCTATTCCATCGGCAACATCATCACCACCATGCTGCCCTGGATGCTGATCGCGGTCGGCCAGACCTATGTGATCTTCGGCGGCTCCATCGATCTTTCCCTTGGCGCCATCGTGAGCCTGGTGAATGTGGCGGTGGTGGTGCTCATCACGGCGCTGGGCGGCGGAGTTGACGCGATCCTGATCGGCATGGGCGCGGGGCTGCTGCTTGGAACCCTTTGCGGCGCGCTGAACGGCTTCCTGATCAGCGCCTTTCGCCTCCAGGCCATCGTGACCACCTTCGCCACTTCCATCATCTTCGGAGGCGCTGCGCTGGTGGTTCAGCCGCAGGCCGGCGGCAGCCTGCCGCCCGAATATTTTTCTGTTTATTCCGCCGGCTTCTTCGGCCTTACCCTGCCCATCTACATCCTGGTTGCACTGATCCTCGTTGCCGCCTTTGTTTCCGCCACTCGCTACCAGAAGCACCTGCTCGCGACGGGCGGCAACCGGCAGGCGGCTTTCCAGACCGGCCTGCCCGTGCGCCGCATCACCACGATCAGCCACGCGATGGCCGGCTTCATGTCGTCGGTGGCAGCTCTTTCCATCCTCGGCGTTGCCGGTGCGGGCGATCCGCTGATGGGTCAGGCCTTTACGCTGGGCTCTGTCAGCGCCGTAGTGCTGGGCGGAACGGCGCTGTCGGGTGGCTGGGGCAGCGTGGCGGGCTCCATCATCGGCGCAGCGATCCTCGCGCTGATCAACAACATCATCTTCTTTTCGGGCATCGGCTATATCTACCAGGCCATCGTGCAAGGCGCGATCATCCTCGCGGCACTTGCAGCCGGTGTCTTCGCCTCCCGGAGGCAAACGTGAAGGGCCGTCCGAGATGAGCGACGCTGCCGCCCCCTCCTCTCAAGGCGCGCTCGTCCGCGCCTTCTCCATCGCCGCCGAAACGCCGGCAATCGCCACTTTGTTCGGCTGCGTCGTCCTGCTTGTCGTAGGACAGCTGATTGCGCCCGGCTTCGCTTCCGTGGCGCAGATCGCCAGCCAGCTCAATGTCGCGGCGATCCTGGCGCTTGTGGCAGCCGGCCAGGGCATCGTGATCCTGTCGGGACGCGAGGGCATCGACCTGTCGGTGGGATCCACCATGACTCTCGCGGCCCTGCTCGCCGGCAACACGATGAATGGGAGCGACGGCGGCATCCTCCCCGCGCTCGCCGTCTCCGTCGCGGCAGGAGCGTTCGTCGGCCTGCTCAACGGCATCGGCGTGACCGTGCTCCGCATTCCCCCGCTCGTGATGACGCTGGGCATGGCCGGCGTGATCACCGGCCTTCTGGTAGTGCTGACGCAGGGCCAGTCCTCGGGCTCCGCCGCGCCCGCCTGGGTGGGCTTCGTGACGCGGCCCTTCCTTTTGGGACTGCCGGGTATCCTGTTTCTCTGGGCGTTGATCATCGTGATGATCGAGGCCGGGCTGCGCTATACCCGCTTCGGCATCAATCTCTACGCGGTCGGATCGAACGACTTCGCCGCGCGGCTGGCGGGAATTTCCGTGGGGCTGACGCGTGTGCTCGCTTATGTCGCCTGCGGCGCTTTTGCCGGCTTCTCCGGCATGGTGCTGCTCGGCTACACCGGGAACATCTTCCTCGGCGCGGGCGAGCAATATATCCTGCCGGGCGTGATCGCCGTCGTGCTCGGCGGCACGTCGCTTGCGGGCGGCAAGGGCAACTATGTCGGCACGGCCGCCGGAGCGGTGTTCCTGACGCTGCTCACCGCCTTTCTGATCACCGTCAATGTCGCGCCGGCCGAGCGGCAGATGATCTTCGGCGTGATCCTGATCGGCTTCATGCTGGTCTATGGCCGCGAAAAGGCGACTCGCTAAGGGGCGCTCCCTTCCGTGGAACGATAGCCCAAGCTCATCACCAGCGTCTGGCACAGCACCATCAC
The DNA here is from genome assembly GCA_963522145.1 of uncultured Mesorhizobium sp. Classification (GTDB taxonomy): domain Bacteria; phylum Pseudomonadota; class Alphaproteobacteria; order Rhizobiales; family Rhizobiaceae; genus Mesorhizobium_B. The sequence goes on from CAUQXI010000020.1 coordinate 5,329, forward strand.
CGGCACCTGGCTGCGGAAATGCCCGAGTCGGGCTTCCTTGACGAAAAGCACGTGGTCGGCGATGCCCGCGATGGGGCTCAACTCATTGTCGGTGATCGCAAGCAGCGTTCGGCCCGCCGTCTTTCCCGCGCGCGCGAGTTCCACCGTTTCGGGCGTATAATCGTCGAAGGTGATGGCGAGCAGCACGTCGCCCCGCTGCATCGCGCGCAGTTGTTCGGCCCGCATCGCGCCGAGATTGTCGAGCAGGAATGTGCGCTTTCCCACGCGCGACAGGCCGTAATAGGTGTAGCTCCCGACACCGAAGGCACCGCGTGCGGCGGCGATATGCACGGCGGAAGCCTGTGCGAGCGCATCCACGAACGGTTCCAGCGCCGCGCCCGCGATATCGTCGCGCAGACGCAGCAGTGCGTCCATTGCGGCCTGGATGAAACGATCGGCCACGGCATGAGGATCGTGCGGTTCAAGCTCGTTGCTGTCGCCGGCGGGCGGACGGTTCACCGCGCTTATGCGCTCGGCATAGGACATGCGCGGCCCGAGCAGCCGCTGCTTGAACATGGATTGAAGCCCAGAGAAGCCGTCGAAGCCCGCTTCCTTGGCGAAGCGCGTGATGGCGGAAGGCTGCACGCCCGCGCGCCGCGCGATCTCCACGATGGTGAAGATGGCGGCATCCTCGGGGTTGTTGAGCAGATACTGGGCGACCTGCTGAAGGCGGCGCGGCAGGGCATCCGCACGCTTCATCAGGGCTGAAACGAACTCGCCATGATCCCGTGTCGTCTCGCCAGCCTCGCTCAAGCCGCCCTTCTCCTCTGGCGCATCCGGGTGCCCACCGTCAAAAGCTTACAAGGCAAGCCTTACCCCACTGATGTGGAAAGGGCTTGCCCGAGAGTTCTGTGTACGCCCTCTTCCACGATCTGCCCCGTTCTCGCCGCCACCCGCGCGCGGAAGGCGACATCTTCGGCAAGCCTATCTCCGAACACTGCCTGATTGGCAGTGAAGCGCTCGCTGAACACGCGGATGTTGCCGCCGCTCTGCCGCGCAGCATCCGCGACGAGCGGCATCAACGGGTCCTCGGCCTGCCACAACGCACCGAAAGATGCTTGCGACTTCGCGAGATAAGCGATCCATGAGCCCACCGCCGTCTCAAGGAGCGGCGAAACCCGACCTGTCGCAAGGCGGTCGCGGAGCGGCTGAAGAATACGCTGGTTGATCTTCTGCGAGCCATCGGTCGCGATCTGGTGGCAGCGGTGACGAATGGCGCTGTTGTTCAACCGCTTGAAGGAAAGTGCGAGATAGGGAGCCACTTCCATGCCGGGGACATGCGGCAGAACGGTTGCCGTCTCATCCAGGATCATGCGGCGGGCGAAATCGGCCAGGAGCGGGTCGCGCGCGGCATCGAAGCTCGTTTCATGACCTGCCAAGGCACCCAGATAAGACAGGGCGGATTGGCATGCATTCAGCACACGCATCTTGATGAATTCGTAGGGCTCGACATCGGCGACGAACTCCGCCCCGCCGATATCCCAGCGTGGGCGCGGGGTGATGAAATCATCCTCGATGACCCACTGCCGGAAGGGCTCGCCGACGACGACGCCCTCGTCGCGCCAGCCGGCAAGCTGTTCGACGCGTGCCCGATCGTCTTCCCGCGCGGCCGGCACGATACGGTCCACCATGGTGGACGGGAAGCGCACCTTTTCCGCGATCCACCTGCCGAGTTCGCCGCCTTGCACGTTGGCGAAGCCCGTCACCACATTCCGAAGCATATGTCCGTTTGCAGGGATGTTGTCGCAGCTGACCAGCGTCACGGGCGCGCGGGCGATCATGCGCGCTCCAAGCACCTCCGCGAGCAGGCCCGGGAGTGTTCGGCGGCCGCTTTCGCGAGCGAGATCATCGGCAATATGAGCGGCGGAGAGGTCGAGCTCGCCCGTGGCGGGCACGTGGCAGTAGCCTTTTTCCGTCACCGTCATAGAGATCACGTCGATGGCGGGATCAGCCAGGGCATCGACGGCTGAGCGCGACCCATCCGTGGCGTCAATCACGCGGCGGATCGCGCCGATCACGCGCAACTCTGCACTCTCTCCCTCCACCAGCATGCGCGTGTAGAGCCCCTCCTGCGCGCCGAGCTGCGCTTCGATCAAGGGCAGGCGGATGTTGATGCCGATCTCGGCGCGATCGTCCGCGTGCGCCTCGAGTGCGTCCTCGGAGTATTCCGCCTGATGGCAGCGGTGAAAGGCGCCCACGCCGATATGCGCCAAGCCGATGCGGGTCGCGGCGCGGTCATAGGCAGGCAGGCGGACGTTCCTTGCGGCGCCTGCGAGCGAGGAAGGCGACAGCCTTGTCATGCGTCCTTCGGACCGATCACGAACTGCTCCTGGTCGATCAGCGCGCCCGTCATCGGCTCCGAAGCGGGCGACAGGAGGAACAGCGCCAGCCGGGCCACGTCCTCCGCTGCGAGAAGGCGGCCCCAGGGTTGCGCGGCGGCCTGTTCGCGCAACCAGCCCGGCACCTTGCCCAAAGTTTCGGCATGCATCGCCTGCTCGGCGGGCGTGTCGGCCCATCCCATATTGATGCCGTTGATGCGGATGCGATCGAAGCGATGGGCATGCGCCGCGTTCTTGGTCAGCAGCGCGAGCGCGGCCTTGGTCGAAGCGTAGACGGCAAGGTCGGTCGCGCCGCCGTGGACGTTCATAGACAGGATGTTCACGATCGCGCCGGGCTTCTGCCGCTCGCGCATGTGGCGTATGGCGCGCTGCATCAGGAAGAAGGGCGCTCGGGCGTTGACCGCGTAAAGCCGGTCCCACAGATCAGGAGTTGCGTCCAGCGCGGAAGCGCGATCCGTGACGCCAGCCGCATTCACCAGCGCGTCGATGCGGCCGAACTGTTCCAGCGCCGCGTCGGCGATATAGTCAGCGGCATCGTCGCCGGCGAGGTCCACCTGGAGAAAGTGCGAGCGAGCGCCGATGTCGGCGATCTCCTCCGCAACCTTCGCACCGCGCGCAGCATCCCGCCCGCAGATGAGTATGGCTCCGGCCTGATGCCGGGCGGCTTCAAGCGCGATCGCACGCCCCACGCCTTGCGTCGAGCCGGTCACGATCAGCACGGCGCCGGCAAGCGACAGATCCATTCACATGACGCCCAATTTCCAATTTGAGGAAATTAGAAATGTCTTTCTCTGGCGTCAAGCAGTGTCAACGATCGGATGAGCTGCGGCGTTGTCGGCGAGCACCATGGCATCCAGTATTTCGGCCACGATCGTCGCCGGCCATTTCGGGTCGTAGCGCGTCGCCTTTGTGGTGCGGGCAAACGCCTCGCGCTTGCCCTCGCCGGTCAGGATCATCGCGGCGGCTCTGGCTTCGGCGATCGTGCCAATACCCAGTGAGACGCCGTGGCGCGGCACCTCATTGAGAGCACGGAAGCCCGGAAAGGTCTCCATGTTGTCGCGCCGCGTTTGTTCGGAGAGCGGAATTACCCGCGTCCGACTCTCGCGCGAACTGTCCGGCGGGTTGAAAGCGACGTGCCCATCGCCGGCGCCGGAGGCCAGGATGAAGAAGTCGATGCCGCCGGCTTCCGCGATGCGCCGTTCGATAGCTGCAGGATCGTCCGGATCGGGAAACCAGACATTCTCCGGCGCAAGCCGAAACTCGGCGGGAAGCGCGCGACTGATCGGCTCCACTATCTCACGCGCTGCGAAGCCTTGGCAGGAATAGTGGGATCGGGGAGAAGCGAGAACGAGCCGGGCCTCGCCTTCCACAAGATACTCGTCCATCATGACGAGCACGAGATGCCCGAGGGTCTGCGGCCTCGCAGTGAGGTGGCGCGCCAATGCCCGGTAGGTCGGCAGGGGCGAGCGTCCCGTAGGGCAGCCGAGCAGGAACTGTCTTCCCGCCTCCTCTGCCTTTCCGATCAGCACCAGCAGGCGCGCGGCGAGATGGTCGCCAAGCGCATCAGGTGTATCGAAGATTTCGATCTTCATGATGTTGCCAGAGTAATAGAGCCTAAAAGAACAGGCCGGCCGCGCCGATCACGCCTTCATGGCCGTGGAAGCGCGCCGGCAGAACCTCGACGCCTGCCGAGAAGTGCGGCGAGGCATTGGCGGCAAAGCTCGCGCGGGAGGCATCGAAGAGGCATTCCCCGGCCGTCGCCAAGCCGCCGCCGATCACGATCCGGTCCGGCTGGAAGAGATGCGAGAGCGAGGCAAGGCCGAGGCCGAGCCAGCGTCCGGCTTCAGCGAAGAGCATGACGGCTTTCGCTTCGCCGCGGCGTGCCGCCTCGATCAGCTCGTAAGCCGGACGGCCGCCGAGCTCCTCAAGGGTTGGCCGGGAGACCAAGGCTTCCAGGCAACCGAGCGCGCCGCAGGGGCAGCGCCGACCGCCGGGCTCGACGATCACGTGGCCAAGGTCGCCAGCGCATTCGCCCGTGAAGCGCAGCAGTTCGCCGTTTACGACCACCCCGCCGCCCACGCCGGTGCCGAGCGTGAGAAACAGCAGCCGCCGGGCACCCTGCCCCGCGCCGAAGCGATATTCGGCATGTGCTGCCGCGTTGGAATCCACCTCAAGCCGCACCGCGCAGGAAAAGCGCGCGGCGATCGCCTCGCGTAAGGGGAAGCCGGACAGCTCCGGCAGATTGGCATTGTAACTCATCACCTCGCGGCCGGGATCGAGAAAGCCGGCAACCGAAACGCCAACGCTTTCAACCGGCCTTCCCGCAAGCAACTTGGGCAAGGCGCGCGCAAGCCCATCCATCAGCTGACTCGGCGCGCCACCCGGCGGAGTGGGAAAAGAAGCCCGGCTCAGAAGCGTGCCGCTTTCGTCGACCAGCCCGACCTTGACTGACGTGCCGCCGATGTCGATGCCGACTGCATGGGGCATCACAGCGCGGCGCGCGCGAGTTCCGGATTCTTCCACAGGTCGATCGGCTTCCCGATGCCATTCGGGCGGAACGGCATCTGGATCTTCTGGCCGAGACCGGCCGAGGCATAGGCCGCATAAAGCACCTCCTGCACCACGCGTCCGGTTTCGCCGTCGGCGATCGGCACCTCCTTGCCGCGGACGCAGCGAGCGAAGTGGCGCATCTCCTGCGGGAAGCCGTAATTCCAGTGTTCCTCGAAGACCGGATAGGTCCAGCCCTTGGTGGTGGTGGCTTTCTCCACCGCATAGCCGAAGCCGACTTCGGAGTAGGTCGGCAGCGCGTTGCCCATCAGCAGATCGGCATAGGCCTGTCCTTCCGAGCCGTAGATCTCGATGGTGTCGTCCATGCCGCCCGGCTTGCACCATGAATTCTCGACAACGCCCACTGCGCCGCCCTCGAACTCCATGATGCAGATGGCCTCGTCCTCGCCTTGCGTCTTCGCGCCATGCACCTGCGTGGAAAGCTGGGCATAAACGGACTTGACCCTAGGCTTGCCCAGGAACCACCAGCAGAAGGCGATGCCGTGGCAGCCCAGGTCCATGAGCGCGCCGCCGCCAGACTGGTTGACGTCCCAGAACCATTCTGAATGGGGCCCGAAATGCTTTTCGCCCTGCTTGACGAGGTGGATGCGCCCGAACGCGCCCTCGTCCGCCATCTGCTTGGCCTTGACGTATTTGGGCGTGAAGAACAGCTCCTCGGCATACATCAGAAGCACGCCGGCCTCCGCACAGGCCTCGTTCATGGCGTCGGCCTCTTCCAGCGTCACGCAGAGCGGCTTTTCGCAAACGACATGCTTGCCCGCCTTTGCGGCGGCGATCGTCATTTCGGCGTGGAGCCGGTTGGGCGCGGTGATCGACACCATCTCGATCTCCGGGTCGGCCAGCAGTTCGCGGTAGTCGGTGAACGATTTGCGAATACCATGACGGGCGGCGAAGTCGCGCGCATTGGTGCCGCTCGGCGAGGCCACGGCGATCACCTCCGCCTCGTCCGGCATCATCTTCACCGAATGGGCGATGCAGTCCGCCTGGAACCGCGATCCGATGATGCCGACCCTGACCTTGCCCTTTTCCGCCATGTCCGCTCCTCCCTCTGTGTTCATCGCCCTTTTCTCCTCTCGGGCGCTCGATCTTTGTCACATCGGGAGCGCGGTGGCCACACTTCGATCTGACGGCCCGGGCGGGGCGACCGGCGTTTGAGCGCCACGACGCGACGGCATTATGCTGTGCATTTCCCTGGCCGATGAGACGTGCTCGCACTCTCGTGCCGAAAGCGTGATTGCTTGGATGGTGTTTCGCGCTGTAGTGCGACGGCACGACACTGGCGAATCCTTTTCGGCTCATGCCCTTCCGCTTCGTCCACACCGCCGACATTCATCTCGACTCGCCTCTCCGGACGCTCGCGCTTCGCAATCCGGATCTGGCCGAGTTGATCGGCAACGCCACGCGCTGCGCCTTCACCGCGATCGTTGACCTGTGCCTTCATGAAGGGGTCGACGCGCTGTTGCTGTCGGGCGACCTTTATGACGGCGACCAGACGTCCATGAAGACCGCGCGCTTTCTTGCGGGCGAGATGGGGCGTCTGCATCAGGCAGGCATCCGCACCTTCATCGTGCGCGGCAATCATGATGCGCTTTCCCGCATTACGCGCGAGCTGACCTTGCCGCCTTCGGCCAAGGTGTTCGGCGGGCGGGCGGAAGCGGTGTCTATCCATTCGGCCAGCGGGATGGAGGTGGCGATCCATGGCGTGAGCTTCGCCCAGGCGCACGCGCCCGAGAGCCTGCTGCCCAAATATCGGGCGGCGCTTCCCGGCGTCGCGAATCTCGGCCTGATGCATACGAGCCTCGCGGGAACGCCCGGCCATGACGCCTATGCGCCCTGCTCCCTTGCCGACCTGTCGCAAACCGGTTTCGACTATTGGGCGCTCGGCCACATCCACAAGCGCGACGTGCCGAAAACGAAGGGTTCGGTGGTGATGCCCGGCATGCCGCAGGGGCGCGACATCAACGAAGCGGGCGCGAAGTCCGTCACGCTGGTGACGATCGGAGATGATGGAAAAATCTCGCTCGAGGAGCGGGTGACCAGCGTGGCCGAGTTCGTGCGCGTGCCCGTGGATCTTGAAGGGGCAACCGAATGGCAGGAGATCGCCCCGCGCATGACGCAAGCGCTTGAGGCCGCGCGTGCCGCGACCCGCTCCGAGCATATGGTGGCGCGGCTGGTGCTCAAGGGCCGCACGCCGCTTGCCTGGCGGATGCGCCGCGATGGCGACATCCTCCGCGCCGAAGCCGATCAGCGCGCCTCGCTCGTCGGCAGGGGCTGGATTGACAAGGTGGAGGTCGAGTGCCTGCCGGATGTTCCCGAACAGGCCGGGCCGCCGGCTGCCGATCCGCTGCAGGAACTGCGCCGGCTGGTGGACGAGGAGATCATCTCCTCGCCTGAGCTTCAAGCCCAGGCGCTAGCCCTTGCAGACGAGTTGCGTGGGCAGCTTCCGCCCGAATGCCGCCACATCCTGGGGCGTGACGCGGAAGAATTCCGCCACTCCGTCTCGAGCCTGCTCAGCGGAGGCGCCGAAGACGTGCTGGCTCGGCTCGACGGTCGTGCCCGCGCGCCCGACACCGCGCACGAACAGGCCTGATGCGCCTTTCCCGCCTCGATCTCACCCGCTACGGGCGCTTCACCGATTTCGTGCTCGACTTCGGCGGGCGCCAATCCGGGCAGCCGGACTTCCACATCGTTTACGGGCCGAACGAGGCGGGCAAGTCGACCGCTTTTTCGGCCTTTCTAGACCTGCTTTTCGGCATCGAAACGCGCAGCAGGTACAATTTCATCCACCCCTACAACGTCATGCAGATCGGCGGGCGGCTGGAGTGGGACGGTTCGGCTCACGATGTTGTCCGCGTCAAGCGCAATGCGGCGAGCCTGCTCGGACCCGGCGGCCAGCCGATCGCGGAGAACACGATCGCAGGCGTTCTCGGCGGCATCGGTCGGGACAGCTACCGCACCATGTTCTCGCTGGACGACGATACGCTGGAAGCAGGCGGCGAGAACATTCTCGAAAGCCGCGGCGATCTCGGCCAGCTTCTGTTTTCCGCAAGCGCGGGCCTGTCCGATCTCGGGCAGACCCTGACCGCGATCCAGGCCGAAGCCGACCGCTTCTACAAGTTCCGCTCCCGCAGCAGCGACCTGAGCACCATGAAGGCGAGGCTCGCCGAGCTGAAGGAAAGCCGCGAGGCGGTCGACACCCTGGCCACGCATTATGGCCAGCTCGTTGCCGAGCGGGACGCGAGCGATGCGCGTTTCACCGAGGCGTCTTCCATGCGCTCGGCCACTCGCAACCGGATCGACGAGATCCGGCGCCTGCTCGACGCGCTTCCCCGCCGCGCGCGGCTGGAGGAAACAGACGCGGCTTTTGCCAGGCTTGCCGACCTTCCCGAGCCGCCCCCGGTCTGGGCGGAGGAACTGCCCGGTCTGATGCGCGACGAGGTCGAGCTGAAGGTGTTGCGCGAAACCGGCGGCGCGACGCTCGACCGAATCCAGGCGGAACTCGATGCGCTGGTGCCTGACGGAACAGCGCTCGACCGGATCGACGAATTCAAGCGCCTGGGCGAGCAGGCGCCGCGCTTCGTGACCGCAGCGGAAGATCTTCCCGCGCGCCGGCAGGCGATGGATGGCGTGCGGCAGGCGATAGATGCCGAGCTTGCGTCGCTTGGCAGGCAGGGAGAAGCCGAACCGCGTACGCTGCTGCTGCCGGCCTCCGTGATCGGCCGGCTGCGTGGATTGATCGAGGAAGGCAGCCTGATCGCTCTAAAGGTGGAAGCGGCACGAGACGAACAGGCAGCGGCGCAGGAGCGGCTGAGGGCCGCCGACGAGGCTCTGGCTGCCGTGATCGGCGCTGAGGGCACCACTTTCGATCTGCCCGCCCTTGCTCAAGCGCTCGCGGCATGGCGCGGCGGCGACCATGGGTCGAGACAGCGTGCGGCGGCCAGGGCGACCGAGGCGGCTGCCGAGGATTTGGCCGGACGGCTCCAGCGCCTTCTGCCTTGGCGCGGCGAGGCTGAGGAATTGGCCGCGCTCGTTCTGCCGCCTCCGTCGCGGGTGGCAGACTGGAAGGTGCGGCTGCGGGAACTTGAAGCGGGGCTCGTCCGGCGGGAGGCGGAGGTCGAGCGTCTTCAGACCGAGCATCAACGGCTCGCGGCGGAGCGCGCGGCGGAGAAGGCGTCCGGCGTGGTGGATGACGCGCAGGCCATGGCGGCGCGCGCGAAACGCGAAGAAGCGTGGGTGGAGCATCGGCGCCTCCTCAACGATGCCACGGCGGGAGCCTTTGAGCGCGCCTTCCGACACGATGACAGCATTTCCGCCGCCCGCCTGAACCAATCCACTCAGACCGCGCAGGCACAGGCGACCGCACGCGCACTGGCCGCCGCGGAGGCGGAACTCGCACGGGCGCGGGAGCTGGCGAAGAAGGCCGGGGAACAACTCGGATCGCTGCGCGACGAGATCGCGCAGGCCTTCCATGTGGCTCTCTCTTCGCTTCCCGACGACTGGGGAATCGAAGAATGCGAGACCTGGCTCGGATGGCGCGAGCACGCACTGGAAAGCTGGAACGGCGTTCGGGCCGCGCGTCGCGAGCAAAGGGCGGCGATGGAGGATGCTGCGCTGTCGGCAGGCACGCTGCGCCAGATGCTTGGCCGTGACACCGACGACTCCGCTGGCGGCGAGACGCTGTCAAGCGAAGCGGAAAAGCGGATTGCCCAGGAGGCCGAGGCGAAATCATTGCGCGATTCCGTCGCCTCCCTCAGGCGGCAGGCCGAGAAGCGCCAGGCGGACGCCCGGGCCGCCAGTGCCGAGCATGCGGATTGGGCGCGCCGATGGTCGGCTCAGCTTGGCGCCACATGGCTGGGACCAGATGTTTTGCCCGCACAGGTCCGTGAAATGCTGGATGGAGTGCAGCGGTTGGCCACCCTCATCCGCGATGCCGACAGCCTTTTCGATCGGATCAGGAAGATGGAGGCAGACCAGACTGCGTTTGCGCAGTCCGTCGCAAAGCTTGCCGCAGCACTTGAGATAGAGGTCGCCGACGGTGATCCCATGCCCGCCTATGAAGCGATCGGCGCGCGGGTGCGCGCGGCGGAAACGGCTGCGGAAGCGCGGATGCGCAAGGAACTCGAGCGCAAGCGGGCCGCCGATGAATCACGGCGGCTTGGCGAGCGCGTCAGCGTGCATGAGCATCGCGCGGGCGAGATGCGGCACTTCTTCGGCGTTGCTTCCCTGGCCGAGGTGGCGCTGAAGCTGCGCGCCGTGGAACAGCGAACCGGCCTGAATGCGGAGCGCGACCGGCTGGAACGCGAGATCGCCGAGGGACTCGGCCTACCAGACATGGCTGCCGCCGATGCGGTGCTGAAAGGCGTCGAGGCTCTTCCTCTCCGGAATGAACTGGGCGAAGCGGAAGCGCGCTTCGAGGCGGAGGATGCGCGAGTGCGTGAGCTTTATGCTGCTCACGCGCGGGCCGTCGACCGGATCGAGGCCGTGGGCGGCGACGATGCGGTGGCACGGGTCGAGGAAAGCCGCCGCACGGTGCTGCTCGAGATCGAGGATGGCGCCCTGAACTATCTGCGGCTCAAGGTCGGCATCGCGGCGGCCGATCAGGCCTTGCGCCTTTATCGCGACCAGCACCGCTCATCCATGATGGAGCGGGCCTCCGAGGCCTTCCGCACCATCAGCCGCGGCGCCTATGCCCGGCTTGGCACCCAGCCTGAAAAGGACGCCGAGATCCTGATCGGCATCGCGGCGGACGGCTCCTCCAAGCTTGCGGCCGACATGTCCAAGGGCACGCGCTTCCAGCTCTACCTCGCGCTGCGCGTGGCTGGCTATTTCGAGTTCGCGGCGGCCCGAGAGCCGGTGCCCTTCATCGCCGACGACATCATGGAAACCTTCGACGACTTCCGCGCGGAGGAGGCCTTCCGGTTGTTTGCCGGCATGGCCGAGGTCGGTCAGGTGATCTATCTCACCCATCACCGGCACCTCTGCGACATCGCCCGTGCCGTGTGCCCAAGCGTTTCCGTCCACGAGCTTCCCGCAGCTTCCTGACGCCATCGCTAAATGCGGGGCCGGTCTGTTCAGGCCGCGGCGATCGTGAAGCCAAGCGCTTCGGGAAGCTCGATCAAGGTCGGAATGACGATGTCGGCGCCCATCTCGTTGACGGCGGCCGTCCTGTAGCCGCCCTGCTCCACCAGCACCGAGGTTACATTGGCCGCGCGGGCGGAGATCATGTCGGCAATTCCGTCGCCCACCATCACGCTCTCGACTGGTTTAGCGCTGAGCTTGCGCAGCGCGTGAAGCAGCATGTCGGGCGCTGGCTTCTTCGGGACGCCGCCATCGCCGCCGATCCAGAAGTCGAGCAGCGGGGTAAAACCGTAATGGTCGAGCACCGCGCCGGTGAACTGCGACGGCTTGTTGGTGACGACTGCAAGCTTCACGCCGGCAGCCCGCAGAAACGTCAACGCCTCGATGGCGCCCGGCAGCAGGATGGTGAGGCCCGTGAGATGACGGCCATAGATCGGCAGCATCGCCTCGTGCTCACGATCCAGCTCCGCTTCCGAAAGGGCGCGGCCGGAATAAGCGAAGCCGCGCTCCACGAGCGTGCGCACGCCATGGCCGATCATCGTCTTGACCGCGTCGAGCGGCACGGGCGGGAGCCCACTTCCTGACAGAAGCTCGTTGAGGGCCGCCCGGAGATCGGGCGCGGAATCGACCAGCGTGCCGTCGAGGTCGAACAACACGGCCTTCGGCGGTCGGGCGCTTCCTGTCATCATCAACGCACGCTCTCGGCTGCCGCGCGGATCGCAGCGATATTGGCGGCATACGCCGTGCGGTCGCCCTTGAAGATAGCCGAGCCCGCAACCAGCACATTGGCGCCTGCGCGAACAACATCCGGCGCTGTTTCAGGGGTGATGCCGCCATCCACCTCGATGTCGATCGGGCGATCGCCGATCATTGCCTTCACCCGCGCGATCTTGTCCAGCATGGCCGGAATGAAGGCCTGGCCGCCGAAGCCCGGATTGACCGTCATGACCAGCACGAGGTCGAGCCGGTCGAGGACATGCTCGATGGCGGAGGGGGGCGTCGCCGGGTTGAGCGCCGCGCCGGCCTTGCTGCCGGAGCTTCTGATGGCCTGCAGCGAGCGGTCGAGATGCGGTCCGGCCTCGGCATGAACCGTGATGAGGTCGGCGCCAGCCTGCGCGAAATCCGCAAGGTAGGGATCGGCGGGCGCGATCATCAGGTGGCAGTCGAACACCGCATCCGTGTGGCGTCGCGCGGTTTTCACCACCGGCGCGCCGAAGGTGATGTTGGGCACGAAGTGGCCGTCCATCACGTCAAGATGGACCCAGTCCGCGCCTGCCGCCACGACCGCCTCGATCTCCGCCCCGAGCTGGGAGAAGTCGGAAGACAGAACCGAAGGCGAGATAAGGATCGGCCGCGCCATTTTCCGGCTGCTCAGGCGGAAGCGCCGGCGCCGATCTTGGGATCGAGCTTGCCGGCCTTGTAGGCCTTGGCCATCTCGCCGAGCGGGATCACCTTGATCTTGGAGGCCTGGCCGGCTGTGCCGAACTCCTCGAAGCGCTGCTTGCACAAAGCCCGCATCGCATCCATCGCGGGCTTCAGATATTTGCGCGGATCGAATTCCTGCTTGTTCGACATCAGCACCTTGCGGATGGCGCCCGTCATGGCCATGCGATTGTCCGTGTCGATGTTGATCTTGCGCACGCCGTGCTTGATGCCGCGCACGATCTCTTCCACCGGCACGCCCCAGGTCTGGGGCATCTCGCCGCCGAACTCGTTGATGATGTCCTGAAGCTCCTGCGGCACCGACGACGAGCCGTGCATGACGAGATGGGTGTCCGGCAGCTTGCGGTGGATCTCCTCGATGACATTCATGGCGAGCACCGCGCCGTCGGGCTTGCGCGAGAACTTGTAGGCGCCGTGGCTGGTACCCATGGCCACTGCCAGCGCATCGACCTTGGTGAGCCGCACGAACTCGACGGCCTCGTCCGGGTTGGTGAGGAGCTGGTCATGGGACAGTTCGCCCTCCGCGCCGTGGCCGTCCTCGGCCTCGCCCTTGCCGGATTCAAGCGAACCCAGCACGCCGAGTTCGCCCTCCACGGAGGCGCCCACCCAATGCGCCATCTCGGCCACGCGAGCGGTGATCGCGACATTATAGTCCCAGTCGGCGGGCGTCTTGCCGTCGGCCTTCAGCGAGCCGTCCATCATGACCGAGGTGAAACCGTGCTGGACGGCGGTGAGGCAGGTTTCCTCGTTGTTGCCGTGGTCCTGATGGACGCAGAAGGGAATGGAAGGGTGCATCTGCGCGAGCGCCTCCATCATCTTGGTCAGCATGAGGTCGTTGGCGTAAGAGCGCGCGCCGCGCGAGGCCTGCATGATCACGGGTGAGTTGGTCTCAGCCGCCGCCTCCATAATGGCGAGGCCCTGCTCCATATTGTTGATGTTGAAGGCGGGCACGCCATAGTCGTTCTCGGCGGCGTGGTCGAGAAGCTGGCGAAGGGTGATCAGGGCCATGGTCGTCCTCCCAAGATGGCGAAGAAGGGCCCTCCTTGGACGAGAGCGCCGCTTCCATAACCTCCTCCATGACGGATCGGGCGCGCAGCCGCAAGCCCTGGACGACCATCTGCTGGTGGCCGTGGAACCGCCGGGCACATGTCGCGATTTCGTTTCCCAATTGTTCCCGCGTGCCAGGGCTCCGCCATGCTCCAGAAGATCGAAGATCCCCGCAACCCGGAGGTGGCGGCGAGGCTCGCCTCGCTCAACTACATGACCGACGACCAGCCCGGGATCACGCGCAGGCGCGCGGGAAAAGGCTTCGCCTATTCCAATCCGGACGGATCGAAGCTGACCGACGGGGAAACGATCGCGCGCATCAACAGCCTCGCCATCCCGCCCGCCTACATGAATGTCTGGATCGCGCCCGATCCCGACGCTCATCTTCAGGCGACGGGCCGGGACGACAAGGGGCGCAAGCAATATCGCTATCATCCGCGATGGGCCGAGGTGCGGGGCGAATCGAAGTACGGCAACCTGATCGGCTTCGGAAATTCACTGCCGGTGTTGCGGACCCAGATCGACTCGGACCTTCGCAAGCGCGGCCTCGGCCGGGAGCGCGTCCTGGCCTCGATCGTGTGGCTGCTTGAAAACACCATGATCCGCGTCGGCAACCAGGCCTATGCGCGCGACAATAAGAGCTTCGGCCTCACTACCCTGCGCGACCGGCACGCCAAGATGGAAGGCGGCAAGATGCGGCTGCGCTTCAAGGGCAAGTCTGGCAAGGAGTGGGACCTGCACCTCACCGACCGGCGCATCATCAACATCGTGCGCGGCGCGCAGGACCTGCCGGGGCAGCACCTCTTCCAGTATCTGGACGAAGACGGCGAGCGTCGGGCGGTGAAGTCGGAAGACGTGAATCGCTATCTGCGCGAGATCGCGGGCGAGTTCACCGCCAAGCATTTCCGCACCTGGGGCGGCACCCAGAGTGCCGCGACGCTTTTGCGTGCCGAGTCGCTGCCCGAAAGCACCGCTCAGGCGAAACGGCTCCTCAATGCGATCGTGGACGAGGTGGCGAGCCGGCTGGGCAATACGCGGGCGGTATGCCGCGCTGCGTACATCCACCCGCGCGTGATCTCGCACTGGAGTGAAGGCACCCTGGCTGACAGCATGGAAGCCGCCCGCCGATCAATCCAAACGCCGGTGGAAGGTCTCGACGAAGAGGAAACCCTGCTGCTGCGCTGGCTCGAAGCCACGGCGGAAGCAGCCGCTTCCGCCGCCTGAAGCGTTCTACGCCGCTTCGCTGTGAACCGTCGTCAGACGGACGGTGCGACGCACTTCCTCGTCGTTGAGCAGGCCGCCCGCGCGCAGCAACCCGGCGAAGCGGCCGTTGGTGGCGGCAAGCTCGTGGAAGCCGCCCATCTCGATCACCTCGCCGCGATCCATGAAAATCACGAGGTCGGCGTCGCGCACGGTGGAAAGGCGGTGAGCGATCACGAATGTGGTGCGTCCCTGGCGAAGCCGGTCGAGCGCAACCTTCACGCGCTCCTCGGTCTCCACATCGAGCGCGCTCGTCGCCTCGTCCAGCACCAGGATCGGCGCGTCCTTGAGGATGGCGCGGGCGATGGCAATGCGCTGCCGCTCGCCGCCCGAAAGCTGCGTGCCGCGCTCGCCGGCGACCGTGTCATAGCCTTCACTGCGGGCGAGGATGAAGTCCTGCGCGTCGGCGCCGCGCGCCGCAGCATGGACTTCCTCATAGCTCGCATCGGCGCGGCCAAGGCGGATGTTTTCTTCGATCGAGCGGTTCAGGACACCGCTGTCCTGGAAGACGGAGGCGATGGAGTGGCGGAGAGAATCACGCGTCACATTGGCGATGTCGATGCCGTCGATCAGGATGCGGCCGTCGCTCGGGGTGTTCACACGCTGAAGCATGTTGATGAGCGTGGTCTTGCCCGCGCCGGTGGGGCCGACGATCGCGACAGTCTGCCCGGCATGAACGTCAAACGATACGTCGCGCAGACCCTGCCCACCATTCGCGAAGCGGAAGGACACATTGTCGAAGCGCACATGCCCGGTGACGTTCTCCAGCACGCGGAGACCCGCAGGCTCGCGCGCTTTCAGGCAGGCATCCTCGAGCTCGTAGAACTCGACCAGCTTCACGCGGGCCTCGAAGACCTGATTGACGAAGTTCACGATCTGATCGAGCCGCGCGATCAGGAGACCGGCGAAGCCAATAAAGGCAACAATGTCGCCGACGCGAAGCTCGCCGCGGCCGACCAGCCATGCGCCGATCAGAAGCACCGCCATCATGGAGATGGTAGAGGCGAGCCGGTTCAATGCGCTGGCCAGCGCCCACCAATCGAGCACAGGGAACTGCGCGTCGATAAGCTTGCCGATATATTCGTTGAGCGCCTTGGTTTCCTGACCGATGCGATTGTAGCTCTGGAGAACGGAAACATTGGTCACCGTGTCGGTCACATGGGCGAACACGCGGTGATGATGCTGCTCCACACGCGCCTGCCCCTCCTTGGTGCGGCGCATGACGAGGCGACCGACCGTAACATAGGTCACGCCGAGGCCGAGAAGGACGGCGGACATGCGCCAGTCCACGGCGATCGCAGTAGGAATGAGCAGAAGAAGCGCCACCGCAGTCGCAAGATGCTGGCGCATGAACTCCAGCCAGAGGCCGAACAGCGTTTCAACCGCACGCAGCAGCATGTGCAGCGACTGGGAGGTGCCGCGCGCCTGGTGCCAGGACAGCGGCATGGAGATCACCTGCTCGAAACCCCGGGCAAGAACAACCGCGCGCCGGCGATGCGCAAGGCGATCCGCACCGCGCGCAACCAGAACGAAGGCCACGATGTTGAACACGCCGAGCGCGGCCCAGAGCGCAAGCGTCTGCGGCACCCCAGTCTTGTCGGTGATGGCGTCGATGACGCCGCCGAACAGGATCGGCTCTGCGATGGTGACAACAGCCAGAACAACGTTGGCGATGCAGATCACGGCCGCGCGCCGGCGATCCTCGTCAAGATGGCGAAGGGCACGCCAATAGACTTCGAGCAACGACAAGGGAGCGCTCCCGGGTATCATGCACTGCAATCCCGAATGGACACCCCAGAACCGGTTCGCCGCGAGCTGACCGCGCAAATATGCAGCCGCGCGGCTCCCTTTCTGAGCAGGTGCAAAAGACGATATCGTGCCTGAACGCTGCATGAACGGGCAAAGGGTTGAAACTGAACAGCAAAGGCGTTTTTGCAGTGCAGCCATGACAGAGTGATGAAGCTCCGTCGACGCGGCGCTCCAAATGCCTGCGCCCTTGCAGACGCTCATCCTGCATCGAACGCACCGCCGCCTCAAACCGGCGGCGACGACAGGTGTCAGGGAATACGCAGCAGCGCCTCGACCTCGCCCGCGCCTTCAACCGTCAGGAACTCCGCCGGCTCGCCGTTCACGGTGAGGGCTGGCGCTTCCAGCCCCTGCTCCCGCTCCACCTGCAGCCGAACGGTTGCGGCGCCGAGCTTCAGCGTCGCGGCGTAACCATGCCAGCTTGACGGAAGCACCGGATGGAAGAACAGGCGGTCGCCCTGCTTGTCGATGCCCAGGATGTTTTCCACCGCCGTCCGATAAAGCCACCCGGCCGAGCCCGTATACCAGGACCAGCCGCCGCGCCCGGCCTTGTCGGCCGAATAAACATCGCCGCAAACGGCATAAGGCTCGGTGCGGTAGTTCTCCGCTCCCTCGCGATCCAGCGCATGCGTGATCGGATTCAGAAGCTGGAAGCAGCGGAAGGCGTCGTTCCCCCGCCCCATCATGGCGAGCGCCACGATCATCCATGTCGAGCCGTGGGTGTACTGCCCGCCATTCTCGCGCACGCCCGGCGGATAGCTCTTGATGTAGCCCGGCTCCTGCTCGGTTTTTGCCAGAGGCGGCGTGAACAGGCGGATGAGGCGATGCTCCTCGTCGACCAGATGGTCGATGGCCGACTCGACGGCTCTGGCCGAGCGCGAGGGATCACCTTCGCGCGAGATCACGCTCCAGGATTGCGCGATCGAGTCGATCCGGCATTCCTCGTTCATGTGCGAGCCGAGCGGCGTGCCGTCATCGAAGGTGCCGCGGATATACCAGTTCCCGTCCCAGGCATGAGCCTCGACGGCCTGCTTGACGCGGATCGCATGGGCTTTCCAGCGAGCAGCCCGCTCGGGATCGCCGCGCTCTTCGGCCAGCGGCGCGAAGTCGGCGATCGTGCGCAGGAGGAACCAGGCCAGCCAGGTGCTTTCGCCCTGCCCTTTCTCGCCGACGCGGTTCATGCCGTCGTTCCAGTCGCCGCTCAAGATCAGCGGCAGGCCCCGCGCGCTGGTGCGCTCGACCGCAAGATCGAGGGCGCGCGCCGCATGGTCATAAAGCGGCGTAGTTTCGCGGGAGACTTCCGGCGTGAAGAAGGCATCGTGCTCGCCCGGCTCCAGTGCCTTGCCCTCGGACCAGTGGACCGGCTCGTCGAGGATGGTCCGGTCGCCGGTCACCTCGACGTAGCGGTGAACGCCATAGGCGAGCCAGATTACGTCGTCGGAGATCATTGTGCGCACGCCAGCCCCGCTGCGGGGCAGCCACCAATGCTGAACGTCGCCTTCGCGGAACTGCCGTCGCGCCGCGTTGAGCAATTGCGCCTTGGCGAGATTCGGATCGTGGAGCAGCAGCGCCAGCGTGTCCTGAAGCTGGTCGCGGAACCCGAACGCGCCGCTCGCCTGGTAGAAGGCGGAACGCGCACGGATGCGGCAGGCCATGCCCTGATAAGGCAGCCAGCGGTTGACCAGCGTGTTGAAGCTTTCGTCAGGCGTCTCCACCTGCACGGTGCCGAGGAATTCGTCCCAGCTGCGCCGGTTCTCTTCCAGTCGCTCGTCGAAGGAGCGCGCGCGATGACGCGTGACGAGGCTCACGGCCTCCTTCGTGGAGGACGCGTCGCCCATGAGCCAGAGGAGATCGGCACTCTTGCCGGGCGCAAGCTCGACATCGCGGGCGATCGCCGCGCAGGGGTCACGCCCTGCCTCGACGATGCCCGAGAGACTCGCGCCCTTCAGCACGGCTTCCGGCGCGAAGACGGAGCCTGTCCGGCCAAGGAACTCGGTGCGGTCGCACGTCACCGATTGCGCCGCGCCGTCCGATGCAAGGAAAGCCGTGCGGTCGCCGAACTCCAGGCTGAAGGGATTGCGGGCGAGCAGCGCGCCGGTGTCCGGATCGCGCAAAGGCACGATCGTGGGCGCAGAGCGCGCGCGGCTGTTGCCCAGCACCCATTCGGCGAAGCCATACACGCGCAGCCGCATGGCGACGTGGCCTTCATTGCGCAGCCGCAGCCGGGTGAGCTTCACCGGGTCCACCGGATCCACCAGTTGCGCCGCTTCCATGACCAGCGCGCCGCGCGTCGCGATGAATGTGCTCACGCCGGCACCATGGCGCGCTTCATAGGTGATGCCCGGATCGCGGACCACGGCGGCGAAGGGCGAGAAGGACCGTCCGCTCGCCTGATCGAAGATGTAGAGCGCTTCGCCCGGCCTGTTCGTCACCGGATCGTTGGACCAGTGCGTCAGCTGGAAATCACGGCTGTTCCGGCTCCAGGTGAAGGAAGCGCCCTCCGCCGAGGTGTGGAAACCGAACTGGCTGTTGGAGATGACGTTGATCCAAGGCTGCGGCGTCGCCGCCTCGCCGTTGAGCCGGACCACATATTCGGTGCCGGCTTTGTCGAAGCCGCCATAGCCGTTCCAGAAGGAAAGGCCTTCGCCGTCCGCATCGGACGATGGAAGACGGCGGCGCTCGGCTGGAACGACATTGCGCGAAATGCCGGCCGCCGAGGTCATCAGGCCGGATCCGGGCGCTTCGTCCGAGACCTGTTCCGCCTGGATACGCGATTTGATGCTCGCGGCTTCGGCGCGCTCGATCTGATCGAACACGGTTCCGTTGCGGGTATGAACCACCACGCGCGCGGCGGAAAGCAGCGTGCGGTAGGTGGTCTCGTCCATCAGGTCGCGCCGGACGGCGAAGATATGCTGGCGTGGTCCAAGCTCGCGACCGCGCAGCCTTCCATTCTCGCACAGTGTCTCGATCGCCTGCTGAAGGTCCTGCACATAGGAGGAGGCCTGCTCGTTCACGACCACGAAGTCGATCACGAGCCCATGGGCGCGCAGATATTCCTGATAGCGCAAGGCCTGGGCCACGATCTCGATATCCGTCACGTCACTGATGCGGACGGCAAAGATCGGGAAGTCGCCCGAGATGCTCAGAGGCCAGAGCGCCGACTGCCGCCCCATGCCGACGGCGATGGTGGAGCCGGGCATACGCAGGTCGGGCTGCGGGTAGAGCAGGAAGCAGCCGAGCCGCTGGACATTGGCGGCATCGGCCAGGCTGAGCCCGATATGGCGTGCCTGCACCTGAGAGCGCGTCCAGGACAGGATCGACTGGCGGCCGAAGCTTTCCGGATGATCGAGACGCGACCGCGCCTCCGCCACCTCGTCACGGCTGACTCCCACTACGGTCCAGAAGGTCAAAGTCACCTTCTTCTTCGCCGGCACGCGAACGCGGCGGCGCAGGGACATGACCGGATCAAGCGTGAAGCCGTCCGCACCCGACAACCGCGCACCCTCGTCGAAGGCCGCGGCTTCACCCAGCGTCCGTCCGCGCCCGATAAAGGCGCGGCGGTCGGTTTCGGCCTGCGCATCGCGAAGAAGGCTGTCGCCCACGGGACCGCCGGTATCGGACACGAAATGCGCGAGCGCGATATCGGGCTCGCCGGGCGCACGCTTGCGCCGCGTGGCAAAGATTGCATCCTTCTCGGGCGTGATCTCCGTATGCACGAACATCTTCGAGAAAGCCGGATGAGCGTTGTCGGCGGCTTCCGCCGCAAGGGCCAATTCGGCGAAGGACGTGACCTCGATATACCGGTCGGCCGAGCCGTCATTGAAGATCGTGATGCGGCGCGCCTCGCCGGAGGCTTCCGACGCGAGGATGCACTCCACCTCCGAACGGATCGTCCCCACCGTCTTGATGAAGGTCGCCTTGTCGTCGGAGAACACGGCATGGGCGTTCTCGCCGTCCACCCGCTTGGGCTCCGCCGTCGCCGACCACCAGCGGCCGAGTTCCGGATCGCGCAGGAACAGGAAGCTGCCCATGCGGTCCTCGGTTGGATCGGCCTGCCAGCGCGTGACGGCGAGATCATTCCAGCGGCTGTAGCCGGTGCCGGTCGCCGTCACCATGGTGGAGTAGCGGCCGCTTGCCATGAGGTTGGTGGACAGGGGATCCCTGAGCGGTGCCCGCACCAGCCTCGTATCCGGATTGACCTCCTCCTCGTCGGTTCTCTGCTGCTCGCCGGCATCGGTGCGCACGGTCGCAACTGGAATCTGGCGCGGCGCCTTTTCCTGCAGCAGAAGCTCGGCCGCCTCGATCACCGGATCGCTGTGGAACCGGTCGCGCATGCGGCCTTCGAAGATGACGTTGGCAATCGCCACGATCGACATGCCCTGGTGATGGGCCATGTAGTTCTCGACCACCGCGGACGTCTTGCCTTCCGGCACGCGGCTCGGTGTGAAATCCACCGCATCGAAGAAGCCGTAGCGCCCCAGCGCGCCGAGCGTCCGAAGGCGTGCCAGATTCTCCACCGCCGCACGTGGTGCGAACTGTGAGGCGAGCACGGTCGCATAAGGCGCGATGACGAGGTTGTTCGACAGGCCGCGTTTGAGCCCCAGCCCCGGCACGCCGAAATTGGTGTACTGGTAGGTCATCTCGCGATCACGCGCATTATAGGCGGCTTCCGAGATGCCCCAGGGCACGTTCTTGGAGCGCGCATAGCTCATCTGCCGCGCGATCACGAGATTGCTTGTCTGGTTCAGGATGCCGCCCTGCGGCTCCTTCATTACAAGCGGCGGCATCAGATACTCGAACATCGAGCCAGCCCAGGACATGAGTGCGCCGCTGAAACCAACCTCGACGATCGGGCGGCCCAGACGGAACCAGTGCTCGGTCGGTATGTCGCCCTTGGCGATCGCGAACAGGCTCGTCAGCCGGCACTCGGAGGCGAGCAGGTCATAGCAGCTTTCATCGAGCTGATGATCCTCAAGCCGGTAGCCGATCGAAAGCAGCTTGCGGTCCTGCCGCAGCAGGAACGAGAAATCCATCTGGAAGGCGATCAGCCGCGCGCGTTCCTTGAGGGCGCTGAGCTTTTCACGCAGGGCGCGCGTTGCCGCATCGTCCGAATGCGCGTCCTGCACATGCCCCTCGCAAACGCGTTCCAAGCGCGTCCCCCAGGCTTCGAGCTCGGCGCTCATGGCGGTTCCGAACTCGCCATGGATCGCCACCGCGAGCTTGCGCACCTCGGCCGCGGCAACAGTCAGATTGATGGTGCGCACGGAAGCGAGTTCGGGCTGGCTTTGGATGGTGGCGATCGTGCGGCGCATCCCAGCGAGACGGTCGCCCAGGCGCTGGCGCAGCGGCCGCATCTGCCGCCTGTCGTCCGGCACGGCGGCCAGCGTTTCCTCGATCACGGCCACCGTGTCGATCACGCCCTCGAAGTCGCCCTGAAAATAAACGGCCGGCGCAGAGGCCCATTCATCGCAGGCGACCGCCAGCGCGATGAGGTGGCCCGCCATGTTTCCGCTGTCGACGGTGGAGATATATTTCGGATCGAGCGGCCGAAGCGTCTTCGTGTCGTACCAGTTGAACAAATGGCCGCGATAGCGCTCCAGCCGTTCCACAGTGGCAAGCGTCTGGTCGATACGCTGGGTGGCCTCCTCAAGGCTGATCCAGCCGCAATCGCGCGCGGAGACGACCGACAGCAGATACATGCCGATATTGGTCGGCGACGTGCGGTTCGCCACCACCGGGTTCGGGATCTCCTGGAAGTTGTCGGGCGGCAGGAAGTTGTGCTCGGCCGAGACGAAGCTTTCGAAATAGCTCCAGGTGCGGCGCGCCACGATCCGAAGCGCGGCGATGTCGGCCGGCGCGACCTCCAGCCGGTCCTCCGTTTCAGCCGACCGGCTGATCAGCAGGGCGAAAGCGGGTGAGGCCGCCCAGAACAGCGCAAAGAAGAAGGCGACCACAGCACCCGTCGAGTCGGCCAGCAGCGGAACAAGGAAGCCGAGGAGGCCGATAACCACCGCGCCGAACATCAGCCTGTAATAGCCCGACACGGAATTGGCGCCGCCGGAATGGGCCTGGGACGCCGTACGCCATTCGAGCATGTGACGGCGGCTGACGAAGAGGCGGTACAGGGTGCGCAGGATCGCGTCGCCCATCATCCACGCATTATGCGCCATCAGCACCACGCGCAGGGCGACCATGGCGGTGCCGAAGGCTACGTCCCGCGCGAGCGCGCGGAAATGACCGCGCACGGTGACCTCACGGCTGGTGGGCAGGATGCCGTGCACGATGTCGAAGGTCGGCGCCATGAAGAGGCTGAGGATCAGAAGGGCCTGCCACTGGGCTGCAAGCGTGAAGGGCAGCGTCGTCCAGCCCGCGACCGAGGCCAGTACCCAGAAGATGGGCGTGAGCGATCGCCGCAGATTGTCGAGCATCTTCCAGCGCGACAATGCGGGAACGCCCGAGCGCGGATCGAAGATAAAGGGAAGCAGTTGCCAGTCGCCTCGCGCCCAGCGGTGATGCCGGGACGCGTCCACCGCATAGCGGGTAGGGTAATCCTCGACGAGTTCCACGTCGGTCACGAGCGCGGCGCGCGCCAGAGAGCCCTCAAGAAGGTCATGACTGAGAACGGCGTTTTCCGGGATGCGGCCGCGCAGCGCCGCTTCCATCACATCGACATGGTAGAGGCCCTTGCCGGTGAAGGTGCCCTCGCCGAAGACGTCCTGGTAGAGATCGGACACCGCGAAAACGTAAGGGTCCAGCCCGCGATTGGCGGAGAAAACGCGCTGGAAGAACGACGCTTCGTCGCCTGTGGTCAGCGATGCGGTCACGCGGGGCTGAAGGATGCCGTAGCCGCGCGTCACGCGCCCTGTCGCCGGATCGATTGCCGGGCGGTTCAGCGGATGGCACATCTTGCCCACCAGCTTTGTCACCACGTCGCGCATCATGCGCGTGTCCGCGTCGAGCGTCATCACATGGGCGATGTTCTGGGGCAGCGGAACCGAAGACGGGAAGAACGTCGTATCGCTGTCGCCGCGCAGGAGCAGGTTCAGCTCGTGCAGCTTGCCCCGCTTGCGCTCCCAGCCCATCCATACGCCCTGCGCCTCGTTGAACAGGCGGCGGCGGTGGAGAATGTGAAAGCGCGGCGCGCCCTCGAGCGGGTAGCGTGCGTTGAGCTTGTCGATCTCGCCGCGCGCATAAGCGAGAAGGTCGAGGTCGATGGATGACTGCTCGGAGGAGCTGTCCGGCCAATCGGTCAAGAGCGCGAAGGTGATCGCGCCCTTCATGTTGGCGAGAAAGTGCACTTCCAGATTGCGCGTGTTTTCGTCGACATCGTCGCGGCTGCCGATCAAGGACGGCATAACAACGAGCGTGCGGGCCTCCTCGGGCACACCGTTCTTGAACTCGTAGCCGACAAGGCGGGACGGGCGGAGGAACTGAAGCGCGATCGTGTTGAAGAAGCCGAGCGCGCCCTCGCTGGCCGGAACGGAGAACAGCACCAGAAGGAGGATGATGGCGCTGGCACTCAACCCCGCGGCAACGAGCGAAAAGGCCGCAAGCCCCATTAAGAGCACGGTGAGAAGGAAGACGGGCGCAGCGACGCCAAGCCAGTCCGCGCCCGAGAAGGAGCGCTTGAGGCGGAGCCCGAAGGGAACCCGGTAGCCGATCGCAGCCTCAAGCTCCGGCAATCGGTCGCCGGCGAGGAAGAACCCCACATCGGCACCCTGCTCCTGCGCCATGGCGATGGCGCGAGCGGCCACATCATGCTCGTTGAAGGAGGAGCGGCGGGCGAGTTCCTCGATCGCCGCGCGGTACTGGTCCCGGGAATGGAACTCCAGATCGCCGAAGTCGGTCGCCTCGCGCAGCTGCACGTCGATGAGGCTGATCTCCTCGAACCACTCGGTCCAATCGACATCGTTGATCAGGCGCAGGCCGCGGACGATGTTGCCGGTAGTGACATTGCCGCTCGAAAGCGTTTGATGCTCGCCTGCGATCATCTCCTCGGCGTCGGAGCCGGATTTTTCGAGTTCGCTTTCCAGCCAGTTCAGGGCCTGGCCGGCATTCTGCGAGCCGTCACGGAGACGATACAGAAGCTGGGTCGCGAAGGTGGCGTCGCGCGCATGGTCCACATAGCGGCTCAGGATGTCGCGGCGCTTTTCATTGTCATTCGAGGCGAGCACCTGGTCCGCCACGTCGTTGGCGATCAGGCGCATGCGCCGCGCGCGGCTTACCCGCAGCGCGAACCGACGCAGGTTTTCCACCAGCACGAAGCGCAGCATGGACGGGAGCGCCCAAATCTCGCCGATCTTCAACGGCGCGACGGACTGGAAGCCGTTCACGATCGCGGTAAAGGGGGAAACCGAAACGGTACTGTCGGAATGGGCGACATAGAGCCAGGCGATGGCAAGCACGCGCGGCACGGGCCGTCCGTCGGGCAGCGTGATCGTGGGGAGCTGCCGATAGAAGCGGCGCGGCAGGTCGCGCCGGATCTGGAAGATCGTTTCCTCGATCAGATAGTTGTTGTCGAGCAGCCACTGGGCGGCCGGCGTGATCGTTTCTCCGCGCAACTGCGCCGCGTTGGTTTCCCGGTAAACCTCCAGGATGCGTTCTGCATTCTCACGGTTGCGGGAATGGAAATCGAACGGCGTCAGCCCGTAGAAATCCGATGCCTCGCCGCGAGCCAGGCTTTCGCCGAGGCGGCGAAGCCTTTCCTCGGGCAGGAAGCCGGAGCGGATAGGCACTTCCACCGGAGCCGGAACAGGATGCGCTGACTGCAACCGTTTCGGATCGGCTTGAGCGTTCATGCAGGAACTTTCCAGAAGGCGGACGGGTAAGCGGACGTGAACGAGCATGCCGGCAGATGGGCTGCCCGCGCCCGATCTAACCGATTATCCCCGCGATGGTTGCGGAGCAATGACAGAGGCTGGAATTTCATCGAAGCGCGTAATGAGGGTTACCGTCACTCTTTGCGCCACCCGGTGCCACCTCTTCAATGCTCCCGCAGTTGCGACATCGCCGTCGCGGTGGCAAAACGGCGGACAACAAGCCAAGGAATGCGATCCCATGGACATCCGCAGCATCACCGACGATTACGCCGTTTCAGCCCAGATCGAGCCAACCGATGTGGAGGCGATCCGCGCTGCCGGCTTTCGCAGCATTGTCTGTCACCGCCCCGATGGCGAGGAGACCGATCAGCCTTCCGCCGCGAACGTTCAGGAAGCGGCGGAAAAGGCGGGGCTCGGCTTCCGCCACATCCCGGTGATCAGCGGGCAGCTGACAACCGGAAACGTTTCCGCGATGCGCGCCGCCCTTGATGAGCTGGAAGGCCCGGTTTTCGCCTATTGCCGCTCGGGCGCACGCTCGACCAACATCTTCGGGCTGGCCGAGCAGATAAAAGACTAATCAGGCCAGACGGTCACCGGCAGCCTTCCAGTTCACCAGACCGGTCAGCACCGCCTTCACATGCTCAGGCTTGCGGTTCTCGTAATCGAGATAATAGGCGTGCTCCCACACGTCGATCCCCACGATCGGCTTCAAGCCGTCGGCCAGCGGGTTGCCCGCATCCTGGTATCCCTTCGCGGAAAGGCGCGAACCGTCTGAGACGAGCCAGACCCAGCCCGTGCCGAACACCTTGTCGGCCTCAGCCGAAATGGCCGTCACCAGCTTGTCCATGTCGCCAAAGTCGCGCTCGACGGCCGAGGCGAATGTGTCGGATGGCGCGGCGGGACCGCCCTTGAACTGTTCCCAGTAGAAGATGTGGTTCCAGGCTTGGCCTGCCTGGTTGAAGATCGGATCGTCAGCCGCCTTCTTCGCAGCGACCACCACCTCTTCCAGAGTCATGTCGGCATAGGGCGTGCCGGGAACCAGCTTGTTCAGCTTGTCGAAGTAACCCTTGTGGTGCTTGCCGTAATGAAGGCCGACCGTACGTGCGGAAATGTGCGGCGCAAGCGCATCCTCCGCGTAGGGAAGCGGCGGCTGCTCAAAGGGCGCGGCGGCACGCGACGCTGTCGGGCGGAACAGCGTGGAAGCAGCGGCAGCGGTTCCGATGGCAAGCGCTGTACGGCGGGAGATCGGGGTCATGAAAGACTCCATTCTCGAATCTGTTCAGTTGCGGGAACTCAGGCGCCAACTTGACGGGATTCGGATGGTTCCGCTCCGGACAATGCGACGAACAGGCAGGCTGGCGCCGTTTCCTTGGAGCGCTGTGCATTTCAAGGATGGACTCCTGCCTTTCCCCACGCCTTCCGCTATAATCCGGCCATGCCCATCCGCCTCCTGCCTGAAACGACCATCAACCAGATCGCCGCCGGCGAAGTGGTGGAGCGGCCGGCGAGCGTGGTGAAGGAGCTGGTGGAGAACGCGCTAGATGCCGGTGCCTCGCGGATCGAGATCGCGACGGCGGGCGGCGGACTGGGGCTGATCCGCGTGTCCGATAACGGCACGGGCATCCCGGCTCACGAGCTGCCGCTCGCCGTTTCTCGGCACTGCACCTCCAAGCTCGATCCGGCAGCCACCCACGCGCTGGACGACATCCGAACACTCGGCTTCCGCGGCGAAGCGCTTCCCTCCATCGGAGCGGTGGCGCGGTTGACGCTTCGCTCGCGCCAGGCGGATGGCGAGGGCGCTGAAATCCGCGTCGAGGGCGGGAAGGTGGGCAATGTCGCACCAGCCGCCGCCAATCGCGGCACGGTGGTGGAGGTGCGCGACCTCTTTTTCGCCACGCCCGCACGGCTGAAATTCGCCAAGACGGAGCGCGCCGAAGCCTCGGCGATCACGGATGCGGTGCGACGCATCGCGGTCGCCTTTCCCCGTGTCCGCTTCACCCTGTCCGGAGCAGACCGGACCACGCTTGATCTGCTGCCGACCGAAGATGACGAGGAGGGCCGACTGGCGCGCGTGGCGCAGGTGCTGGGCACCGAGTTCTCGCGCAATGCGGTGCCGGTGGAGGCTATGCGCGAGGGCGTCGCGCTGCGCGGCCATGTGTCGATCCCGAGCTTCAACCGCGGCAACGCGCTGCAGCAATATTTCTTTGTCAACGGAAGGCCCGTGCGCGACCGGCAGTTGGGCTCGGCGCTCCGCGCCGCCTATGCCGACCGTCTTCCGCGCGACCGGCATCCGCTGGCAGCACTGTTCATCACGATCGACGGGCGCGACGTGGATGTGAACGTGCACCCGGCCAAGGCCGATGTCCGCTTTCGCGATCCCGGCTTGGTGCGCGGCCTGGTGATTGGTGCCGTGCGCGAAGCGCTGGGGAGCAGCGGCATCCGGGCTTCGACAAGCGGCAGCAGTGCGATGCAGAGCGCGTTCCGGCCCGGCTTCACGTCACGCGGTTCTGCTCATCCCGCGCCGGGATCAATCATCCGCGATGCGTTTGATCCGGCGATGTCTTCTTCGCGTCCGCTCGGAGCCGGGTTTGCCGAGCAGGGGCAGGCATGCTTTCCGACCGCACCCAGCGCCGACAGCCGGTTCAGCGAAGAACCGGTTCCGCCGGTCACGGCTCCGCTCGGTGCGGCGCGGGCGCAGGTGCATGCCAACTACATCGTGGCGCAAACCGAGGACGCGCTGATCATCGTGGACCAGCACGCCGCCCATGAGCGGCTGGTTTATGAAGCGCTGAAAGATGCGCTCGAGAAGCAGGCGCTTCCCTCACAAATGCTGCTTCTGCCCGAGATCATCGACATGGCGGAAGACGATGCGGACCGGCTGAGCGCGCATGCCGAAACGCTCGCCCGCTTCGGGCTGGCGCTGGAGCGCTTCGGGCCCGGCGCGGTCGCAGTGCGCGAAACGCCCGCGATGCTGGGCGAGATCGACGCCGGGAAGTTGGTCCGCGACTTGGCCGACGAGATCGCCGAAGGCGACGGGCCGGAGGGCCTCAAGCGGCGGCTCCATGCCATCGCCTCCACCATGGCCTGCCACGGTTCGGTGCGCGCAGGACGGCGGCTCAAGCCCGATGAGATGAACGCGCTGCTGCGCCAGATGGAAGCCGTGCCCGGTTCCGGCACCTGCAATCACGGTCGCCCGACCTATATCGAACTTAAGCTCGCCGATATCGAGCGGCTGTTCGGGCGGCGATAACTAGCAGTCATTGTGCCGGCTTGACCTCGCCGCCCGGGTAACGGAAACAACACCGTAACAGGAACTTCGCTTATGAACCGCTTCGAAGGCCCCGGCGGCCGGGAGGCCTGCATCCGTTACCTCGACGGAGATTTTCAGGTGTTGACGCCTGGCGCCTTTGTGCGATGCGCAGTGACGGGCGACACCATCCCAATCGACGAGCTGCGCTATTGGAGCGTGGCGCGCCAGGAACCCTATCGCGATGGTCAGGTCAGCCTCACCCGGGAAATCGAAGCCAACCCGCTCTTGCGGAAACGCTGACCGCCTCAGTCCCGCGCCTGCCAGTTCGCCAGCGCGCGCGCGATCAGCTCGGCGGGTGCGGACGGGTTGTCGAAGCGGGCCTCGATCTCAAACACGAGAAGCTCGGAAAGGAAGTCAGCCGGGGCATGGCCGCGAAGGCGGGCTGCGTCCTTGGCTGTGGTTGCGAGGGTCAGCCCGCGCCGGCTCGCATCATGTCGAAGAGCGGAAAGCTCGCGCGACGAATAGGGATGATGGTCGCCAAAGGCGCGCGGTTCCTCGACCCGCGCTCCCGCCTCCTCAAGCGTTGCGAAGAATTTGGCCGGCCGGCCGATGCCGGCAAAGGCGAGAAGGCGCCTTCCTCGGACAATTTCGGCATCACGCGGCACCAGGCGGGCGGCGATAACGGGAAGACCGGACGCCGCTGCCTGCTGGAGGAACGCGTGAGGCCTGTCACCCTCGCCCATCGCGATCACCGCATCAGCGTAGGCGAGATGAGCGGTGAGCGGGGCGCGAAGCGGCCCGGCGGGGAGCACCCTTCCATTGCCGAAGCCATAGCTCCGATCCACCACGAGAAGCGCGCAGTCGATCGCGATGCGGGCGCTCTGGAAACCGTCATCCATGATCAGGAGGTCGCAGCCCTCCTGCTTCAGGAGCATCGCGCCGGCCGCGCGATCGGGGGTGACGGCGACAGATCCGTGCTTGGCCAGCAGCAGCGGCTCGTCGCCCACCTCGGCCGCCGTGTCGTCAGGGCGGACGAGCCTTGGCATGTGGTCTTTTCCGCCGTGACCCCGGGACAGGAAGCCCGGCTTCAGGCCTATCCCGTGCGCGGCTTGCGCGATCGCGATCGCGACCGGCGTCTTGCCGCTGCCGCCGACCGTCGGGTTGCCGACGCAAATCACGGGAAGCGGAACGGGCACGCGCGGCGCGCGCTTCATCCGGCGCGTCGCTGCCCAGCCGTATAGAAGCGAGAGCGGTGTCAGAGCACCGGCAGCAAAGCTGTTGTTCCGACTCCAGAAGCGCGGCGCGCGGCCCGGCATCGCTTCACTCGCCGGCGTTCTTCAAGCGTGACTTGACGCTCAGCGGCTGGATGAACTGCTCAAGCGCACCGACCGTACGCTCCAGCGCCCCACGCATTTCGTTCACGGCTTCCGCGCCGGCCACCATCATGGCGTGGCGCGCAGCCTCGTTGCTCAAGAGGAAGTTGACCGCGCCCACGAGCATGTCGCGGTCGCGCACCAGCTTCGCGGCGCCCTTGTCGATCAGCTGCCCGTAAGCATCGCGGAAATTCTGTACATCGCAGCCGGACAATATTGCGGTGTCCAGCATGGCCGGCTCCAGCGGGTTCTGCCCTCCTTCCGCGCCGAGCGAGCGGCCCATGAAAGCGATCTCGGTCAGCCGCAGGAACAGGCCCATCTCGCCGATCGTATCGCCGAGCAGGATGTCCGTTTCCGGGACGACCTTCTGCTCCGCGCTGCGCCGGGCAACGTGGAGCCCCAAGGCGGACAGTTCCGATGCCAGCGCGGCACCGCGCTCGGGATGGCGCGGTACGATGATGGTGAGCAGCCCGGGATGACGATGGCGCAGCGCGGAATGCACCTCCGCCGCCGTGATCTCCTCGCCGGGATGCGTCGAGACGGCCGCCCAGGTCGGCCGCGCCCCGATCTGGCGCCTGAGCGCGGCGAGCGCTTTTTCATCAGCGGGCGGCGGCGCTGCATCGACCTTCAGGTTGCCCGACACCGTCACCGGCCGCGCGCCGAGCGTGCGGAAGCGCTCGCCGTCCTCTTCCGACTGCGCCACCACATGAGCCAGGTTCTCGAACAGCGCTTCGGCGACATGGATGCGCTTGCGCCAGGATCGGAAGGAACGGTCGGACATGCGGCCGTTCACCAGCACCTGCGGCACGCGGCGGCGGCCGAGCTCCATCACCGTCATCGGCCATATCTCGGATTCAGCGATCACGGCGAGATCCGGTTGCCAGTGATCGAGAAAGCGCCTGACGGCGGGCTTCACGTCCAGCGGCACATATTGGTGGATGATCCGGTCGCCCAGACGCTCGTCCACAAGCTGTGCGGAGGTCACAGTTCCGGTGGTGAGGATCACGTGAACGCCGCGATGAAGGATGTGCTCAATCAGGGGCAGCACGGCGAGCGTTTCTCCCACGCTTGCGGCATGGACCCAGATCAACGGACCCTCGGGGCGCGGCCGCCCGGCACGGCCGTAGCGTTCGCGCTTGCGGCGGGGGTCTTCCTTCCCCTTTCGCAGGCGCCAGCCCACATAGGCGCCCACCAGCGGAAAGGCCGCAGCACCCGCAAGCGTGTAGGTCTTGAGAAGCGTTCGCGCCCAGCGTTCGCTCACAGCCGGTCTGCTTTCGAATACAGCCGAGCCATCTCAGCGCCCGCCCGCAGCACGGCGCTGGGCTTCGCTCGTGGCCAGATCGAGCGCTGCCGTCAGTTCCTGGCGCTTCTGCTCCATCACCTCTTCGCTCGCATCGGCCGGCACGTCGATGAAGGGTCCGAACCCCAGCGCCGAGCGGCCGAAGGGCAGGCTGATCGTGGTCTTGTCCCAGCTCTTATGCAGAACCTTGCGGCGCGTGGTGGCAATGGCTGACGGCATGATGGGGCGGCCCGAAATCTTGGCCAGGGTGATGATGCCGAGGCCCGCGTCGCGCGGCGTGCCGTGGGGAATATCTGCGATCATGGCGACGTTCTTGCCGCGATCGAGCGTCTTTTTGAGGGCGACAAGGGCACGCGCACCGCCTTTGTCGCTGGCTCTGCGCTTGCCACGCCCGCCCGAGCCGCGCACGGTTTCCACGCCGAAGCGTTCGAGCACCAGCGCGTTCAGCTCGGCGTCCGCGCTGCGCGACACCATGGCGGCCAGGCCGTGATCCTTGGGATAAAAAGCCGGCGTCATGAAATGCTGGCCGTGCCAGAGGGCGATGATCAGCGGCTCTCGCCCCTCGAAGGGGATCGGCATCGACCCCTCCGCAAGTGGGTTGGTGAACCGCACAAAGCGCAGCGCGCCGGCGATCGCGCGAGCGAGCGCGTTCTTGGCGATCCGCGAGTCCTGAAGGGGCGCGCGCAGCCTGCCCCACAACCCGGCCTTGCGCCGGCGCTTCCGTTTTCGCTTCGCGCGGGCCTTCGCCTTCTCTTCCGCGCCGACATCGAGGCGAGCGGCGGCCGGCACCTCCGTCAAGGCGCTAATGTCCCGCTTCCGTACCGGTTTCGGGGTCAAGCAGGCGATGAAGATGAACCACGAAATAGCGCATATGGGCGTTGTCCACCGACGCTTGCGCCTTGGCCTTCCACGCATCGCGCGCCGACGCGTAGTCCGGGAAGATGCCGACCATGTCGAGAGCATCAAGGTCGCGGAACTCAGTGCCGGTGAGCGACTTCATCTCGCCGCCGAAAACCAGGTGAAGAAGCTGCTTGCGCTCTTCCGTCATGCCAAGCTCCCGAGATTTTCAAAGTTGCTGGGGGTTTGCTGCCGCTCGGGCGTCATGTCAACCGCGCCATCGCGGCGATGGTGCGGGCGCCGGCTTCGAGCAGCGCGCCCGAACCGGCGACGAGGAGCCCGTGAAAGGCGACGGCGCGCGACGCGTAAAGCGGCGGACGCCCTTCCGCATCCAGCAAGCTGCCGCCGGCTTCGCGCAGGATCAGGTCGGCAGCGGCAAGATCCCAATCATGCGAGTTCGGCCTCACGAAGGTCGCGTCGAGTGCGCCCTTGGCGATCATCGCGATGCGATAGGCCAGGGAGGGCACATGGCCGACACGGTGTATCCGGTCGTGCCATTCCGGAGGCAGAGAGTCGGTGAAGGCCTTCGTGCCGGCAACATCAAGCATGTTGCCAGGCGCGCGCAACGCGATCTTCCGGCCGTTGAGAAAGGCCCCTGCGCCCACTTGAGCGGAAAAGGTCTCCCGCATGGCGGGGCAGTCGAGCACGCCCGCGATCGGGCGACCGCGCTCCACCACGGCCACGCTGACGCACCAGGTGTCGCGCCCGTCCACATAGGCACGGGTGCCGTCGATCGGGTCGACCACGAAGACCCGCGCGGCGGCGAGGCGGTCGGGCGTGTCCACCGTTTCTTCCGACAGCCAGCCATAATCGGGACGAGCGGCGAGCAGCGTTTCGCGAAGAAAGCGATCAACCGCGAAGTCAGCCTCGGTGACGGGCGACTGGCCCGCCTTCATCCAGACTTCGGGATTCCGGCGGAAATAGCGCATGGCGATGCGCCCGGCTTCTGCCGCAGCCTCGCTCAACAGAGCGAGGTCATCCTCTGCTCGCGTCAACACCTCAGCTTCCGGCAAGCGTCATGCCTTCCACGAGCAAGGTAGGCGCCGCCGTGCCGAAGCTGCGGTCGAGATCGCTCGCCGGCACCATGCGAAGAAACATGTCCTTGAGGCTGGAGGCGATCGTCACCTCCGACACCGGATAGGCGAGCTGGCCGTTTTCGATCCAGAAGCCGGATGCGCCGCGGCTGTATTCCCCCGTCACCATGTTGACGCCCTGACCGAACACCTCGGTGACGTAGAAGCCTGTGTTCAGCGCGGCGATCAGGTCTTCCGGCGCGCGCTCGCCGGGCTCGATCGCGAGATTGGTGGAGGACGGCGAGACGGAAGAGCCGCCGCGCGCGCCGCGACCATTGGTGCGGAGCCCAAGCTCGCGCGCGGCCGAAGTGGACAGGAACCAGTGCCTCAGCACGCCTTCTTCCACCATCGTCAGCGGTTTGCCCGCCACACCTTCGCCGTCGAAGGGCCGCGAGGACGAGCCGCGCACTTTCAGCGGATCGTCCGTCACTGTGATCGCGGCAGAGGCGATCTGCTTGTTCATCATGTCGCGCAGAAACGATGTCTTGCGCGCTACCGCCGCGCCGTTAATGGCCCCGGCGATATGGCCGGCAATGCCGCGCGCCACGCGCGGATCGAACACCACCGTCACCGAACCGGTCCTGGCCTTGCGGGGGTTGAGGCGCTTCACCGCCCGCTCGCCCGCGCGACGGCCGATCGCTTCAGCGCTTTCCAGTTCATTGAAGTGGAGGCGCGAGGAAAAATCATAATCGCGCTCCATGCCTGTGCCCTCGCCTGCGATCACGCTGGCGGAGCGGGAAAAGCGCGAGGCGACATACTGCCCGAGGAACCCGTCGGAGGTTGCGAGCACGAGCCCGCCAAGGCCGGCGCCGGCGCTTGCACCGCTCGAATTGGTGACACCCGGTACGGCCATCGCCGCTTCTTCGGCCGTAAGCGCATCTTCGCGCAGCCGCTCTGCGGAAACTTCGGTGTTGTCGAATAGGTCGAGATCGCGAAAGCCAGGCGCGAGAAGAGCCGGATCGGCCAGGCCCTGAAAAGGATCCTCTGGCGACACGCGCGCCATCGCCACGGCTCGCTCGGCCAAAGCGTGAGGATCGGAAGCGGCGGTTGCCGATACGCTCGCGACGCGGTGGCCCACGAACACGCGCAGCGCCATGTCATCGCCTTCGGCCGATGTGGTGTTTTCGACCTTGCCTAGCCTGACCGAGACGCCCGTCGACCGGCCTAGCACGGCGACCGCATCGGCCGCATCGGCGCCGGCGCGCTTGGCAGCATCCACAAGGGCCGCCACGCGCGCGGAAAGCTTTTCGGTGTCCGGGGCGACGGCCATGGGGAGTCCTGACGGAAAAGGAGGGAGGGCAGAACCGGTGGCCTGCCCTCCGCTTCATCTATTGTTCCGCCCCT
The DNA here is from genome assembly GCA_963522145.1 of uncultured Mesorhizobium sp. Lineage (GTDB taxonomy): Bacteria > Pseudomonadota > Alphaproteobacteria > Rhizobiales > Rhizobiaceae > Mesorhizobium_B. Next base: position 39,965 of record CAUQXI010000020.1, read on the forward strand.
CGCCGCGCAAGGAGCGGACAGAAAGGTCGGCGGACCGAAAGGTTCGCTCAGGGCGCGGCCTTGCTCACGAGTGGTGGGCCGACGATGAGCACGGCTGGTTCAGCCAGAAGAAGATCGCGGGCAACCTGCTTGACCTGTTCGATCGTCACCGCGTCGATCAGCGCCGTGCGACGATCCATGTAGTCGATCGGAAGATCGTCGCGCTGGAGCTCGACCAGCGTGCTGGCGATGGCGCCCGACGAGCCGAGATTGTTGATGGCATAGGCGCCGATCAGATAACGCTTGATGGCGGCGAGTTCGGACGCACTCGGGCCATCCGTTGCCATGCGACGCACCGTTTCGCGGATCACTGCCAATGTTTCTGCCGTGCGCTCAGCCCGCGTCGCGGTGCTGATCGTCAGCGACTCGCTATGATCGTAGCCGACCAAGGAAGAGTCCACGCCGTAGGCCAGACCGCGCTTCTCGCGCACCTCCTCGAACAGTTGCGATCCCATGCCACCGCCGCCGAGGATCTCGTTCATGAGCACCGCCGCGAAATAGCGCGGATCGGCACGCTTGACGCCCGGAAAAGCAAGCTGGAGCGTGGCCTGGGGAAGCGGGTAATCGAAGCGCACCTCCTGTGCGAGAACAGGTGCGACGTCCGGCACGGGCGTCAGCTTCGGTTCGGCAGGAAGATCGCCGAACAGCCGGTCAAGCTCACGCTTCAAGGTTTCGGCATCGATCGCGCCCACCACGCCGACCGTGAGGTTCGACCGCGCGAACTGGGCAGCGTGAAATGCCCGCAGGTCGTCTTGGGTCATGCTGCGAAGGGAGGCTTCCGAGCCGTTGTCGTCACGCGCATAAGGATGGTTGCCGTAAAGCGCCTTGCGCCAGCGCTGGGCGGCCTGGGACTGAGGATCGTTGGCGCGGTCGGCGACACCGGACAGAAGCTGGGCACGGATGCGCTCGAACGGCTCGTCGTCGAAGCGGGGGGCGACAAGCGCGTCGCGCAAAAGCGCAAAGCCCTTTTCGCGGCTCTCCGACAGCACGCGCATCGTGCCATAGATGGCGTCCTGCCCCGCCGAAAAACCCATCTCGGCGCCGGCCTCGTCCAGCTGGTCGGCAAATGCCTCACGGTCAAGCGCGCCCGCTCCTTCATCGAACAGGCCGGTCATCAGCGTGGCGAGCCCTTCCTTGCCGGCCGGATCCTGTGTGCTGCCGCCCTTGAAGGCGAGGCGGAGGGCGACGAGGGGAAGCGAGTGGTCCTCGACGAGCCACGCCTTAATGCCCTTGGAGGAGGTCACCTCGCAAATTTCGATCGCCTGTGCGGGCAGAACAGCGAAGGACAGGGCAACAAGCAGAAGGCCGGCTGCCGCCCAGGCAGGAGCCTTTCCGATGGCGCGGCGCATCATGGCTGCTCCTTTGCCGCGGCGGGCGCTTCGGGAGTGGATATTTCAACGTCCGCAGGCGGTGCTTCAGCGCCGAGCGGAGGCACTGTGGCGGGCATTTCGGCTGCGGGCGTCTCAGCGGCGTCCGTCTTGCTGCCCGGCGGGGTTCGCGGAAGCAGATAGCTCGTCACCGACCGGTCGGGCGAGAGGTACTTCCTGGCCGCCGCCTGAACCTGCGCCGGCGTGACGGCGCGGATGTGCTCAGTCCATTCGGCGACGTCTTCCACCGTGCCCCCGGTGGCAAGTGTCGAGCCGTAGATGTTGGCGAGCCCCGCGGCGGAGTCGCGCGCGAAGACCATGGAACGGACATAGCGGTTCTTGGCCTTGTCCAGTTCGTCGGCTGAAACGCCGTCGGCCTGGATTTTCGCGATCTCGGCATCGAGAGCCTGCTCCACCGCCTCGAGCTTTTCCGTGCCGCGCGGTGCGCCGTAAACGGTGAAGCTTGTTGGATCGACCGTCGTTCCCTCGAAGTAGGCGCCGGCCGACGAAGCGATGCCCTGCTTCACCATCAGCTCCCGCGTGAACCGGCTCTGCGGGCCGCCGCCCAGCACTTCCGAAAGGAGGTCCAGCGCCTCGGCCTCGCCGTCCTCGCCGGTGTTGTAGGATGGCACGACCCAGTAGCGTGCGAAGCTCGGAACGCCGACGCGCTCGTCGCGCAGCGTCACGGTGCGGGATGCGTTCTGCTCGGGCTCCTGCGGGCGAAGACGCGGCGGAAGGTCGGGGCCGCGAGGCACCTTGCCGTAGGTTTCCTCGGCTAGCGTGCGGACGCGGGCCTCCGAGATGTCGCCCGCCACGATCAGCACGGCATTGTTGGGCGCGTAGTAGCTGTCATAGAACGCGACCGCATCCTCGCGGTTCAGCTTCTCGATCTCGCCCATCCAGCCGATCACCGGAATGCGATAGGGCTGGTTCTGGTAGAGGGTCGCAGACACCTCCTCGCCCAGCACCGCATCCGGATTGTTGTCCACTCGCATGCGCCGCTCTTCCAGGATCACATCGCGCTCCGGCCCGATCACCGCATCGGTGAGCACGAGGTTGCGCATCCGGTCGGCCTCGAAGCGCATCATCGCGGGCAGCGCATCGGGCGAAACGGTCTGGTGATAGGCAGTGTAATCGGCGGTGGTGAACGCATTCTCGTAGCCGCCGATGGCGGTCACCTCGCGGGAAAACTCGCCGGCCGGATGGTTCTTCGTGCCCTTGAACATCAGATGCTCGAAGAAATGGGCGATGCCCGACTTGCCCGGCGGCTCATCGGCGCTGCCGACCTTGTACCAGACCATCTGGGTGACGACCGGCGCGCGATGATCCGGAATGACCACAACTTCCATTCCATTGGACAGAAGGAAGTTCGAAACATCCTCGGCCTTCGCCGCAGTCGCGCCCAGCAGCAGGAAGCCGCCCGCGATCAGGCGCACGGCAGGCAATCGAAGATCAAGCATCGGGAATCGTTCCTCCTTGGCCGCGCAGCATTCTGCCTTCAGCCGGCACGCAGGAAGCGCACGGTCGTGTCACCATAATGGCGGATGTCGAGCATCTCGAAGTCGTTGGGCGAATCGAACGGCGCATCAACGGCTTCCTCCACCACGCACAGCGCCTGGGGACGGAGCCAGCCCCCGGTTCGCGCGCTCTCAAGGGCGGGCACGGCCATGTTCCTGCCATACGGCGGGTCGGCGAAGAGCAGGGTGAAGGGCTGGATCGTGCCGGCCTCGCCCAGCCTTGTCGCATCGCGGCGGAAGATCTTGGTGCGACCGCCCAGGGCCAGTGCTTCCACATTGGTGCGGATCAGCCCGCGTGCTTCCGCGCCTTCCTCCACGAACAGGCAGGACGCCGCGCCGCGCGACAAAGCTTCGATCCCGAGCGCGCCTGTGCCGGCGAACAGGTCGAGCACTCGGGCGCCTTCGAGCGCTTCGGGAAAGCGGTGGACCAGCACGTTGAACACGGCCTCGCGCGTGCGGTCGCTCGTGGGCCGGGTAACGCTCGCGTCGCGCGGCGCGGCGAGCGCGCGCCCGCGAAGCTCACCGCCGACGATCCGCATTCCCGCCTTTCGGACCACGCTTCGGGCCATCTCCTCGTGGTGCTCCCCCGGCTCCTCCCTCCGGCCCCGTGCGAGGCTTGCGCGGACCTTTGAACGGCGCAGCGCCGGCCGGGCGCTCGCCGCGTGGACGGTTTTCTCGCGCTACGCGGCCGCCTTCCGGACGGAAGCCGCCCGGAGCACTGCTGCGGGGCTGCCCGCCCCCGGGCCGATCGCTGCGGGGAGCACCGGACTTGAAGCCTCCCTTGAAGGTGCGAGTAGGCTTACCGTCAGCCGGCCGGTCGCTCTCGCTTCGCGTTCTGCCTTGTGGACGACCACCCGGGCTTTCATCGGCGGAGTTGAAGCGCTTTGGCGGGGAGGCGTTGGGGCGGCCATCCTGCGGACGAGGGTTGCGGGAACGCTCGCCTTGAGGACGCTCACCATGGGGACGCTCCGGCCTTCCAGCACCCTGCGGACGGTCGGCACCCTCGAAGCGCTTGCGGAACGGACGCGCGCCTTCGCCGGGATCGGCAGCGGCGCGGCGCGGCTTCTCGTCAAAGCCTTCACGGCGACCCTGATGCTCGCCGCCATTTGGTCGGCGCGGACGATCCTCACGCGGCGAACCGCCTTCTCTTCCTTCCGGCCGGTGCGGCTTGCGGAACTGTGGTTTATCGCCGTCAGCCCGTGGTCTGTCCGAGGGCCGGCCGCTGCCGGAAGCGGTATCCGCACCTCTCGGCCTGCGAATTCCTGGCTCCGATGCTCTTTCGGCAGGATCAGCTTCCCGACGGGCGCGGTATGGTGTTCTTCCGCCTTCGGGCTTGTCGCTCTTATTTTCCTCGGCTGCCGCCTGCCTGGCTTCGCTCTGCGGCCGCGCTCCGGGAGCCATCCATACATTGGTGGTTCGCCCGCGCTCGCGCTCCGGGAATCGGGCGGCCTCGTCCTCGCGCTTTCGGCCCGGCTTTTCACCGAACCGGCGCTCGCCGGACGGCTTGCCAAAGCGCTTCGGTGCAGTTGTGCCTAAGCGGCCCAGCGCATCCTCACGGCGTTCTTCGCGGAACCGCTTCCGGTTCTTGACCAGGCCGCCCTCGCCCATATCCAGCCGCGCGGGCGCGGCGGGTTTGTCGATCCGCGTTTGCTCCGGCTCCTGTCCGCGACGGACGGGCTTGTTGCTGAAAGGCTTCTGGATCTCGCCCTCAAAATCCGCGCCGGCTTCCTCGATCAAACGCTCGCCGAGCTGGTCGCGCAGGGTGCGGCCCTTCAGCTCCTGCACCTGGCCTTCTTCCAGCTCAGCCAACTGGAACGGCCCGAACGACACGCGGATCAGGCGCGTCACATCCAGCCCAAGCGAGCCGAGCACGTTCTTGACCTCACGGTTCTTGCCTTCGCGCAGTTGAACCGAAAGCCAGGCGTTGGTGCCCTGCTTGCGCTCGAGCGACGCCTCGATCGCGCCATAGAACACGCCGTCGACAGCGATGCCCTCGGAAAGCTCCTTGAGACGCACCTCATCCACTTCGCCATGAACGCGCACGCGGTAGCGGCGCAGCCAGCCGGTCGCGGGCAGTTCCAGCACCCGCGCCAGCCCGCCGTCATTGGTCAGCAGAAGAAGCCCTTCGGTGTTGATGTCGAGGCGGCCGACCGTCATCAGACGCGGCAGGCCCTCTGGCAGCGCATCGAATACCGTGCGCCGGCCCTCGGGATCATGATTGGTGGTCACCACACCGGCCGGCTTGTGGAACAGAAACAGCCGTGTGCGCTCGGGCGGGGGCAGAAGCTGGCCGTCAAGCTCGATCCGATCCTCCGGTCGGACATTGCGGGCGGGGCTGGTGAGCGTTTCTCCATTGACCCGGATGCGACCGTCCGTAATCAGCGCCTCGGCTTCACGGCGCGATGCCACGCCGGCGCGCGCCAGCCGCTTGGCGATGCGCTCGCCGGCCTCCACCGCTTCCGGCGCATCGACCTTGCTGCGCGAGCGTTCGCGCTGGGCGCCGCCTGCACGCTTCTCCGGCCCGCGCTTCTGGAAGCCAGGTTTTCCAAAGGCTGGCTTGCCGAAGCCAGGCTTGCGCACGGCAGGGCGCTCGGTCGGGGTTTTCTTGTCGTCGTCCATGTGGCGTTTGTCCGGTGCGGCGGCTAGTTAACAGGAAAGGCCAGAAGTGTCGCGGGGGCGAATGACCGAAAAGGAGCTTCGTTGACCCGGCCCGGCTTCATGGAACTGGCGCTTGCCGAGGCGCGCGCGGCTGCTTCTCGCGGCGAAGTGCCGGTGGGCGCTGTGATCGTGCGCGACGGCCAGGTACTTGCCAAGGGTGGAAACCGTACCCGCGAGCGTTTCGACCCCACCGCCCACGCCGAAATCGTCGCCATCCGTGAAGCCTGCGCGGCGCTGGGCTCGGAGCGGCTCACCGGCGCAGATCTTTACGTCACGCTTGAGCCCTGCGCCATGTGCGCGGCGGCGATTTCATTTGCGCGCATCCGGCGGCTTTACTTCGGCGCGACCGATCCAAAGGGTGGAGCGGTGGTCAGCGGCGCACGCTTTTTCGCGCAGCCGACATGCCACAGCGCGCCGGAGGTTTATTCAGGCATGGGCGAAACCGAAAGCGGCTCGATCCTGCGCGACTTCTTTCAAGCGCGGCGGCAGGAAGAACTCTGACGCATCAGGTCCCAGGCAGCCAGTCGAACCAGCCGCTGCTCCCGCCGCTCTTCTTCTTAGCCTCGGCCTTGAGCCTGCGCTCCTTCTTCCACTCGTCCTCACCTACGTCGTTGACCGGCGCGTTGTCGGCGGGCTGGCGATAGGCAAGCGGGGGCTCGCTCAGATAGCGGCGGCTGTTCGGATCACCCTGGCGGGACTGCGCAAGCTTCTGGTTGAAATCGCTGCGGCTGCGGGTGGAATCGACCTCGACGCCGACCATGCGTTGCTCGCGACGCGGCGATGTGCCGACCTTGGGGCTGAAGCTGCCCTTTACCGAGCCGTCTGCGACCACTTCAGACTGATAAGTCGGATCGTCCTGATTGGCGGTGGCTTCCGCGCGGATGCGGGCACGGCGCTGCTCGGGCGATTCCGGCCAGTCGGCATTGTCCGCGCTTGCCACGCTTCTTTGCGGCTCGGGCAGCGCTTCGCGCGTGCCCGGTGCAGGCCTCACGAGCTCCGCACGGGGCTTGTATTCAATATCGTTGCGCTTCTTGGGGCCGATCTGGAGAACGTTGGTGACATCTGACGCCAGCTGCTGGTTGGCCGTGGTGCCCGTGCCGTAAGTGGGCGAGCCGACGCAGCCGCCGAGCATGGTGCCCAGCACTGCGAGCGAAACGCCAGCCGTTGCACGGCGCCCGAAGCTTGCCCTTTGCTGCACGCTCATCCACCTTCCCTTCAATGCCGGCGGCGCCGTTCCGGGTTTTCTCCCGGCTTTTCCGCGCTTTGTCGCCAGCTTGCGCCGATCCGCCGCCCCTTAGTCACAGAAAATCCGGCGACAATGGGGCGCGAGGGTCCGCATCCCACCCTCGTGCCCAGTTCTATGCCGAACGTTGCCGGGCGGCAACGTTCAGAGGCGTCCCAGCGCCTGCAACTCCCGCAACGCGGCGGCGTCGCGCGCGCTGACCTCGGGAAAGGCTGCATCGCTGCCGATGTCGCTGGTCCAGCGCCATGAGCGCGGACAGCGCTTCAAACCGCGATCCTCGGCCTTGCCGACCACCACGCCGACGCCCGGCACTTCGGCCAGGGTGAAGGCGGCGGACGGCATCTGCGAGGCCAGATCGATCGCGCTGGTGATGGCCACTTCCGCCATGTCCACGCCGTTCAGCGCGTTCCGCAGGGCGTCGTCGCCGACAAACAGTTCCGGCACGGCTTCGAGCGAGGAGCCGATGCGTTTCTCCGCGCGCGCGATCTCCAGCGCTCCCGTCACAACACGGCGAACCTGGCGGACCTTGCGCCATTTTTCGCCCAGCGCGTCATCGCGCCATTCCGCTGGAACCGCGGGAAACTGTTCAAGATGAACGGAGGGGGCTTCCGGATGCCGGTCGGCCCATGCCTCCTCCGCCGTGAAAGGCAGCATGGGGGCCAGCCACTTCACCAGCGACTCGAACAGTGCCCGCACCGTTTGCAGTGCGGCCTTGCGGCGGATCGAGGAGGGCGCGTCACAGTAAAGCACGTCCTTGCGCACGTCGAAGTAGAAGGCGGATAGCTCCACGGTCGCGAAATCGATCAGCGCGCGGGTGATGCGCTTGAAGTCGAAGGCGTCGTAGCCGTCGCGCACAAGCCGGTCGAGCTCGTGAAGACGATGGAGCATCAGCCGTTCGAGCTCCGGCATGTCGGCCAGGGCCACCTCGTCGCCCTCGTCATGGGCGAGCGTGCCGAGCATCCAGCGGATCGTGTTGCGCAGCTTGCGGTAGGCGTCGATATTGGTTTGCAGCACGTTCTTGCCGAGCCGCTGGTCTTCCCAATAATCGGTCGTCATGACCCAAAGGCGCAAAATGTCGGCGCCCGACTGCTTCATCACGTCCTGCGGCACCACTGTGTTGCCGAGCGATTTCGACATCTTGCGGCCCTGCTCGTCCATGGTGAAGCCATGGGTGACCACCGCCTGGTAAGGCGCGCGGCCGCGCGTGCCGCAGGATTCGAGCAGCGAGGAATGGAACCAGCCGCGATGCTGGTCGGAGCCTTCGAGATAGACATCGGCCGGCCATTTCAGGTTGGGCCGGTCTTCCAGCGTGAAGGCATGGGTGGAGCCGGAATCGAACCACACGTCGAGGATGTCGGTCACCATGGTCCACGGCTCGCCGGCCTGGGCACCGAGGAAGCGCTCGCGCGCGCCCTCCGCGAACCAGTCATCGGCACCTTCCGCCTCGAAGGCCTCGAGGATGCGGGCATTGACGCTCTCGTCCTTGAGGATTTCGCCGTTCTCATCCACGAAGATCGCGATCGGCACGCCCCAGGCACGCTGACGCGACAGCACCCAATCCGGCCGCTCCGCAATCATGGCGCGCAGCCGCGTCTGCCCTCCGGCGGGCACGAAGCGCGTGGCATCGATGGCTGCGAGTGCGCGTGAACGTAATGTATCGGAGGTTCGAGTCCCTCCCCCTCCCCCGGCGACCTGCGTTAAGCCGTATGCGCCCAGTTCCTTGTCCATGTGGACAAACCATTGCGGCGTGTTGCGGAAGATCACCGGCTTCTTGGAGCGCCAGGAATGGGGATAGGAATGCTTGAGCCGCCCGCGCGCGAACAGCATTCCGGCTTCGATCAGAGCGTCGATGACGGCCTTGTTGGCGTCGCCCTTCTTGCCGCTGTCGTCGATGACCCGCGCTGGCCCGCCTTCCCGATCCGGACCAAAGCCCGGAGCATCCTTGGTGAAGTATCCGGCGTCATCGACGGTGAAGGGGATTGTGGTGTCGATGCCGCGTTCGCGCAGCATGGGCGCGGCATCCATCCAGGCGTCAAAATCTTCGCGGCCATGGCTCGGCGCGGTGTGAACGAAGCCGGTGCCGGCGTCGTCAGTGACGTGATCGCCGGCAACCATAGGAACTACGAACTCGTAGCCTCTGCTCAGGCCTCTTAGCGGGTGCGAAAGCTCAATATCAGCAAGTTCTTCTGCCGAGACATCGCGTAGAAGACGTATTGAAAGCTTAGCCTTCGTGGCTGCGTCTTCTGCGAGCTTCTTCGCGAAGATCAGCTTTTCGCCAACGCGCGGCCCGAAGTCATTCTCAACCGCCGTAACCTCGTAGATACCATACTCTACTCGGCTTGAGTAGGCTACCGCGCGGTTGCCTGGAACAGTCCAAGGCGTCGTCGTCCAAATGACAACAGACGACCCGAGTATGGCCCCCGTCATTGCGTTGAAATCGTCTGGAGATGTGTCTTCGTGCAAGTCGAGATCAGGATTGAAGTCCCTGACAGGAAACTTCACCCAGATCGTGTCGCTCTCGTAGTCCTGATACTCGACCTCCGCCTCGGCCAGCGCAGTGCGCTCGACCACGCTCCACATCACCGGCTTGGAGCCGCGGTAGAGCTGGCCGGACATGGCAAACTTCAGAAGCTCGCCCGCGATCCGCGCTTCGGCGTGAAAGGCCATGGTCGTGTAGGGGTTCTTGAAGTCGCCCACGACGCCGAGGCGCTGGAACTCCTCGCCTTGCACCGCGATCCAGTGGGCGGCGAAGTCGCGGCATTCCTGGCGGAACTCGTTGACGGGAACCTCGTCCTTGTTCTTGCCCGCGGCGCGGTATTTTTCCTCGATCTTCCACTCGATCGGCAGTCCATGGCAGTCCCAGCCGGGCACGTAATTGGCGTCGAATCCGCGCATCTGGAAGGAGCGGTTGATGACGTCCTTCAGGATCTTGTTGAGCGCGTGCCCGATATGGATGTTGCCGTTCGCGTAGGGTGGCCCATCGTGGAGCACGAATTTCGGGCGGCCAGCCGCGTCCTCGCGCAGGCGACGATAAAGGTCCATCTCGCCCCAGCGCGCAACGATCGCCGGCTCCTTTTCGGGCAGGCCGGCTCGCATCGGGAAGGCCGTTTCAGGCAGATAAAGCGTCTTGGAATAATCGAGTGCGGTGTCGGTCATGGCTCGGCGGGGCGTGAGGCCCGGCAGGCAAACAGGAACCGGGCAGGAACAGGAGACAAGCGAGCGTGCGCGTCCAGCCTTCGGGCGCGGCTCACGCCGCCCGGAAGGCCGTGCCGGTAATTCGGGCTATGAAGACGTGCGGCGCCGAGGCTTCCATGACCGCGCTCCTTAAAGGAGGCAGGCGGCGGAATAAAGGGGCCTCGCCAGCTGTTCCTGCATCAAGGCAGGGAAATCAGGTCGAACCGATAGGTGGTGGAAAGGCCGACGCTCACCTGATCGGCCGAACCCTTTTCCTTCACCAGGCTGGAATCGGCCGCCGGCCCGAGCAGGCGGGCGTATTCGGCGAAGGCGCTGACAGTTGCGCGATCCGTCGCCTTCCACGTCACCGCGCCGCCCACGCCCGCTGAGCGAAAGCCGCTGCCAGGTGAATACTCGGCCAGGCCCGAATCTGCCGCCTCACCCCCATCGACGCCGTAATAGGCGTCAAAGAACTTCTCCGACGCCCAGGACACGCGCGGGCCGCCCGACAGCCGCACCGTGTCGCTCAGATCGGTGAAGGCATCGGCGGAGGCATCCACTACCACGCCGCTGTGCGAACGTATGCCATGGCGGACCTCGCCGCGCACGCGCAGCCAGTCGGTGGGATAGACTTCCGCGAAGGCGCCCGCCTCCCCGCCGAAGCGGACATCATCTAGGCCTTCCAGCCCGTCCTTGTCGCTGTCGCGGCCCCAGATGATCTTGCCCGTGGCGCCCGCGCGAAACGCACCGTGATCGATCAGGGCAAAGGAGATGTTGTCGTTGCGGGAGGTGAAGCGCGCTTCCGGGCCAGCTTTGCCGAGCGAAACGATCGGAGTCACCCCGAAGACCATGTCCTTCGAGCCCTCGAAGCGCGGCGCCACGAAGCCCGTCACGCCGACCGTCAGGTACCAGTCGCCCTTGAACCAGCTTCCCGATGGCTGCTCCTCCGAACCGCCGTCCGCCTGGATTCTGTCGGCGGCAAAGGAAGGCGTGGTGCCCATGGCGGCCATCGCGACCAGCGCGCATCTCAGAAGTTTCGACACTCAACCCACCCTACACGCTGCAACAGGAACTCACCGCGCAGCATCGCCAGACAGGGTAAAGTTTGAATGAAATGTCGTCCTTCCAGCAGGATCGAACGAAGGCGCTAGAAGCAGAGCGTCGCGTCCAGTCCTGAGAACGGCCGCACATCGGAAAGGAGGGCGCGCGCTTCCGCTTCGTCACGGTGCATCTGGACCACGAGAGAGTCCAGCCCGTCGAACTTTTCTTCCGCGCGCAGGAAACCGAACAGGGACACCGCGCAGGCCTCGTCGTAGAGATCGCCTGCGAAATCGAACAGAAACGTTTCAAGGAGCGGCACGCCGTCCGCTTCAACCGTCGGCCTCCGCCCAAAGCTCGCGATGCCGTCGTGCAGGCTGTTGTCGGCGCGGCGCAGGCGGACGGCATAGATGCCATGACGCAGCCCGGTTGCTTCGGGCAGAACCATGTTGGCGGTGGGATAGCCGAGGGTTCGTCCAAGCTGACGGCCCTTCTGAACGGGTGCTGCCACCGTCCAGCGATAGCCGAGAAGCCCCGCGGCCTCCGCCGCCTTCCCCCCCGCAAGACGATGGCGGATGCGGCTGGACGAGACGGTTTCGCCCCCTTCATCCGCAAAGGCCTCCACGCAGGCCACGGAAAAGCCTAACCGCCCGCCTGCCGCCTGGAGAAAGGCGGGATTGCCCCCTCGCTCGCGGCCGAAATGAAAGTCGTAGCCGGTGACGGCCGCCGTGATGCCGAGTTCGCACGCAAGCAGTTTCGACGCGAACTCCTCCGCATCCAGCGCGGCAAACCCTGCATCAAACGGCTGCTCGACAACGGCGTCAAAGCCCAGCGCGGCAAGCAGGCGCGCCTTGATCGGCGGGGGTGTCAGCTCGAACAAGGGCGCATCGGGGCGAAAAAAGCGCCGGGGATGCGGCGTGAAGGTCAGCACGATGGCAGGCGCGCCTCGCGCGCGGGCGAGTGCCAGCGCTTCGTCCAGAACCGCCTGATGGCCGCGATGGACACCGTCGAAGTTGCCGATCGCAACAACACCGCCCCTGAGTTCTTCAGGCAGGTGAGAGGCGCCGGGCACGCGGCGGAAGGGTGCGGATGCCATCGCTGTCAGCGCAAGCCGGAAAGTACGGCGACTGGCTGCTGCCCGTGCTTGGTCAGGAAAGCATGAAGGCGCGTCGGATCGGGAAACTGGCTTTCGTCGCCATAGTCGCGCCAGTGAATGCCGCCTGACACATAAAGCACGTCGAGGCCGAAATCGGCCGCGCCGCGCACATCCGTCAGCATCCCGTCGCCGATGGCAAGCGCCTCGCGGATCTCGATGGGACGACCGAGGACTTCAGCCGCTTGCCGGAATGCTTCCTCATAGATCGGGCGGAATGGCTTTCCCGCAATCTGGGTGCGGCCTCCGAGCAGGCCGTAATCGCGTGCAAGCGCGCCGGCACACCAGATCAGCGTCTCGCCGCGTTCCACCATCACGTCAGGATTGGCGCAGATCAGGGGCAGGTCGCGCGAACGAAAGCGACGCAGCATCTCCCCATAGTGTTCCGGGGTCTCCGTCGTGTCGTCGAACAGCCCCGTGCAGATCACGGCGCTCGCTTCGCTTTCCTCGACGAGCTCGACCTCGAGGCCGTCATAAAGGTTGATGTCGCGCTCCGGCCCCAGGTGGAAGATCCGGCGCGGACCCTGGCGGATCAGTTCCCGGGTCACGTCTCCCGAGGTCACGATGCGGTCCCAGGCGTCACGTGGAACGCCGAGTCCATCCAGCTGGGCTGCGACGGGCGGATGCGGCCGCGGCGCGTTGGTCACGAGCACCACCGCGAGACCGCGCGCCCTAGCGGTCGAAAGCGCGACCGAAGCCTCGCGGAAAGCCGTCACACCATTATGGACCACGCCCCATACGTCGCACAGGATCACAGCGTAGCGCTCGGTGATCGTGTCCAGCGCGGCGATCATATTGGGTATATCAGTCATTCGGCTTCCAGAAGGTAGCATCGGATCAAGGCTGGCGCGCCCTCGCCCACCATGGCGTCGGGCGCAGCGCAGCGTGATTGCTCCGCATATATCGGAGGCGTCTCAAATGTCACTGCTCCCGCGTCTCGCGACAGTGCGCTGTGGCGGCAAGCCACCCGGAACCTAACAGCGCGTGAACAGCGGGCCTGCGATTTGAACGGCGGGTGAAACAGGATTTTCAAACCTGCGCGTGCATGTTCGCCTCTTCTACAGGGTAGAGTGGCAGACAGGCATGTTTCCGATTCTCCGCAGGTTCTGGAACGATCGCAGCGGGCAGTATGCCATCGCGACGATGATCGCCATGGTCCCGATCTTCGGCGCGCTGACGCTGGGCATCGACTACGCCGAGATGTCGCGTCAAAGGCGGGACATGCTCAATGCGCTGGATGCATCAGCCATCGCCACGGCGCGCGTGATCCTTTCAGGCTCTTCGGACGACGCCGCGAAGACATTCGCCTGGAATTTTTTCACGGCGAACTTTCCAGCCGCCACGACCCAGGGCACCACCCTTTCGGTCACCCTGCCGCAGTCGGATGTCGGCGGGGGAACGCTGAAGCTGTCCGCCACGCATCGATACGACCCGTTCTTCCTCGACACGTTCCGCATGCTGCTCACGGGCGGCACCAGCAACGAACTGCTTTCCTTTTCCGCAGCCTCCGAGGTGCGGCTCAAGAACACACTGGAAGTCGCGCTCGCACTCGACAATTCGGGCTCCATGAAGGAAACGGGCACAGGTTCCGGCAAGCAGCGGATCGAGCTCCTGAAGGCGGCCGCCAAGCAGCTTGTGGATACCTTGGCCGACCAGGCCAAGCTGATGAAGCAGGTGGCGCAGCCTGTGCGCTTCAGCCTCGTTCCCTTCGCGGGTTCGGTGAATGTGGGCGCCAACAACGACAATGCGTCCTGGATGGACACCACAGGCATCTCTCCCGTTCACCAGGAGAACTTCGACTGGAGCACGCTCACCGCAAGCGTGATGCCTGATCAATATGCCCAGCTTTCCGGGGGCCTTTACTATGCACGCGGCAGCGGCTGGGACACATCGCAGAAGGACAGGGTGCTGACCCGGTTCTCGCTGTTCAATGCGATGCAGCGGGTTTCAAAGAAGACGACCACGCGCACCTGCACGGCGCGCTACTCCAATGGATCGTGCAGGACCTATTCGGACGTCGACAGCTACACCTATGCTCCGCTGGCAAGCTGGGGCGGCTGCGTCGAGGCACGGCCATATCCCTACAACGTGAATGACGCCACGCCCTCAAAGGGCACGCCGGCGACATTGTTCGTTCCTATGTTCGCGCCCGACGAGACGGACCGCACCGACTCCTCCAGGCGGCCGGCCAACAACAATTGGTGGGCGGACGGCAGCTCCAGCACGAATGACCGGACACGCCAGCGCTACATGCCGAAATATCTTCAGCCAGGCACGGCCGAGAAGTCCGCCTATGGCACCGACGAGGGTCCGAACACCGGCTGCTCGACGAAGGCCATCACCAAGCTCACCGACGTCACCAACGCTGCAGGCCTGAATTCCATCAAGGACGCCATCGACGACATGGAGCCCGGCGGCGCGACCAACGTGACGGAGGGCCTCGCCTGGGGGTGGCGGACAATCTCCTCCGGCGAACCGTTCACGGAAGGGAGAGGTGATGCGGAACGAGGCAACGACAAGGTGGTGATCGTCCTGACCGACGGCGCCAATACCTATTACACGCCGGAATCCGTCACGGCGCAAAGCTATTCCGGTACCTATTCCAGCTACGGCGGCAACGATCTGGCGAACAACGATTCGATTTATTCGGCCTATGGCTACACTGCCCAAGGCTACAACGGAACGGGCACCACCCGCCTGTTCATGGGAACCGGAAGCACCGTAAGCAAGAACGACTATTCCAACAGCAACTACACCAAGGCGATGAACGACCACTTCGCCACGCTCTGCCAAGGGGCCAAGGACGGAAATATCATCCTGATGACGGTCGCTCTCGACCTCAGCACGAGGGACACGGCCGAGAAGAGCCAGATTGACGCCCTGACGGCCTGCGCCTCGCCGTCCCGTATCCGTAAAGGCTCGGACGGCAAGGCTGCAAAAATGTTCTGGAACGCCACGGGAAGCAGCCTCGCGGAGGACTTCAAGGCGATCGCCGACGAGCTTTCCAACCTGCGCATCGTGAGCTGACAGGCCGCGAAGACGCCTGTCGCTGAAGGAACCTGTCGAGAACGAGCTGATGCTCGAGCGGGACGTCGCGCGGTCGAGTTGTCCGCGTTAGTTGGCAGCGCTCTGGGGCAGGTCGAGTCGGCTCGGCTGAGCGGCTCGACCTCCCTGCACCGTTTGATAAAGCCGTTGATGCGGAACAGCCAGTCGCTTGACAGTTGAAGCGGGCGCGACTATCTCGCCCCTCGTTAGCACTCTCATATCACGAGTGCCAACCAACGCCCGGCATGACCGGGCGCAAGCTCACTGCTTTCAGATCGAGGACAGAAGATGGCAAGCACCAACTTTCGCCCGCTCCACGACCGTGTGGTCGTCAAGCGCGTCGATTCCGAGGAAAAGACCAAGGGCGGGATCATCATCCCCGACACCGCAAAGGAAAAGCCGCAGGAAGGCGAGATCGTCGCCGTGGGTTCCGGCGCACGCGACGAGAGCGGCAAGATCGTTCCGCTGGACGTCAAGGCCGGCGATCGCATCCTGTTCGGCAAATGGTCCGGCACGGAAGTGAAGCTCAATGGCGAAGACCTTCTGATCATGAAGGAATCCGACATCATGGGCGTGATCGGCTGATCGAAGCCGAACTCTTCCCTATCCATTCAATCGTCGGGCTTTTCGGCCCAGGAGACCAAAAATGGCAGCCAAAGACGTAAAGTTTTCCCGTGACGCCCGCGAGCGTATGCTCCGCGGCGTCGACATCCTCGCCAATGCGGTGAAGGTCACGCTCGGCCCCAAGGGCCGCAACGTCGTGATCGACAAGTCGTTCGGCGCTCCCCGCATCACCAAGGACGGCGTCACCGTCGCCAAGGAGATCGAGCTCGAGGACAAGTTCGAGAACATGGGCGCCCAGATGGTGCGCGAAGTGGCCTCGAAGACCAATGACATCGCCGGCGACGGCACCACGACTGCGACCGTTCTGGCCCAGGCGATCGTGCAGGAAGGCGCCAAGGCGGTTGCCGCCGGCATGAACCCGATGGACCTCAAGCGCGGCATCGACCTCGCGGTCGCCGAAGTGGTCAAGGAACTCGGTTCCTCCGCCAAGAAGATCGCGACATCGGAAGAAGTCGCCCAGGTCGGCACCATCTCCGCCAATGGCGAGAAGGAAATCGGCCAGATGATTTCCGAGGCCATGCAGAAGGTCGGCAACGAGGGTGTCATCACCGTCGAGGAAGCCAAGACCGCCGAGACCGAGCTCGAAGTGGTCGAGGGCATGCAGTTCGACCGCGGCTATCTCTCGCCCTACTTCGTCACCAACCCCGACAAGATGGTCGCCGAGCTCGAGGACGTTTACATCCTCCTGCACGAGAAGAAGCTTTCCAACCTTCAGGCCATGCTCCCTGTTCTCGAAGCCGTGGTGCAGTCCTCGCGTCCCCTCCTCATCATTGCGGAAGACGTGGAAGGCGAGGCGCTTGCCACGCTGGTGGTCAACAAGCTGCGCGGCGGCTTGAAGATCGCGGCCGTCAAGGCTCCCGGCTTCGGCGATCGCCGCAAGGCCATGCTCGAGGACATCGCGATCCTGACCGGCGGCCAGGTGATCTCCGAAGATCTCGGCATCAAGCTCGAGAATGTCGGCCTTGACATGCTCGGACGCGCCAAGAAGGTGTCGATCACGAAGGAAAACACCACCATCGTGGACGGCTCCGGCAAGAAGCCGGAAATCGAGGGCCGCGTCGGTCAGATCAAGGGCCAGATCGAGGAGACCACCTCGGACTACGACCGCGAGAAGCTCCAGGAGCGTCTCGCCAAGCTCGCGGGCGGCGTTGCGGTGATCCGCGTCGGCGGCGCGACCGAGGTCGAGGTCAAGGAAAAGAAGGACCGCGTGGACGATGCGCTGAACGCGACACGTGCAGCCGTCGAGGAAGGCATCGTCGCCGGCGGCGGCGTGGCTCTCCTGCGCGCTTCCCATAACCTGACGGTGAAGGGCATCAACGCCGACCAGGATGCGGGCGTCAACATCGTTCGCCGTGCGCTGCAGGCTCCGGCCCGTCAGATCGCGCAGAACGCCGGGGCGGAAGCCTCGATCGTTGCCGGCAAGATCCTCGAGAACTCCGGCGCGACTTATGGC
>CAUQXI010000021.1:0-57248 GCA_963522145.1 uncultured Mesorhizobium sp.
CCCCAGAGACCGGCGCGCGGCATCGTCTCGAGCACCGTGCCGTCGGGCGCCTCACGCTTGACCGTTTCGGCGATCGGCATCGCCGGAACGGCTCCTGCTTCCTCATCAATGTCGTCGATCACACGCGAAATCAGCGCCTGATCGACGAAAGGCCGCGCTGCATCGTGGATAAGAATTTTCGCAGGGCTCGCGGAGCGTAGTGCACGTAGGCCGTTGAGCACGGACTGCTGGCGCGTAGCCCCTCCCTCAACAACCAGCACATCAGCCGGCAAGGCGGGGCAGGCCTCGGCCAGCAGCGCATGATCGTCGGCGTGGATGACCAGCACAAGCGATCCCACCCGTTCATGGCGGACGAAGGCATCGAGGCTTTGCGCCACGACCGCCTGTCCGCCGATGCGGCGATACTGCTTCGGCCCGTCCGCCGAGCCCGCCCGCTCGCCGCGACCGGCCGCCACGAGCACCGCTGCGACCTCTCCATCGTGCGCCATTGTCATCAGACGGAATTAGCGGCGAGGCGACACATCCGCCAGTGCAAAGTCACTTCGATGAGTACTCCTCGCATCATCAATGATGATGGAGAAGGCACCGGATTGCAGTGCTCGGTTTTTAGGCATATTCAGACGCAATGCTGGAGCAGCCGCTTTTCCTCAATAGTCTCGCGATACGCAACCGCGTCTTCCTCGCGCCGATGTCGGGCGTCACCGACGAGCCCTTCCGTGCCCGCGCCTATGCGCATGGCGCGGGGCTCGTCGTGACGGAGATGATCGCGAGCGGCGAACTGGTCAAGGAGCGTAGAGAATCGTCGCAGCGGCTGAAGCGGCCGGACATTCCGATCCACGTCGTCCAGCTCGCCGGCCGGGAACCTCACGCGATGCAGGAAGCGGCGCGGATCGCGGCAGGCGAGGGTGCCGACATCGTCGACATCAATATGGGCTGCCCCGCCAAGAAGGTGACCGGAGGCTATTGCGGGTCTGCCCTGATGCGCGATCCCGATCTCGCGCTCCGGCTGATTGAGGCGACGGTGGCCGCTGTGAGCGTCCCGGTGACGGTCAAGATGCGCCTGGGATGGGACGACACATCATTGAACGCGCCCGACATCGCGAAAAGCGCGGAAGGTGCGGGCGCGCGGATGATCACCGTGCATGGCCGCACGCGCTGCCAGTTCTATCAGGGCCGGGCGGACTGGCGAGCCATTCGCAGGGTCAAGGATGCGATTTCGGTTCCGGTGGTCGCGAATGGCGATGTCGCGACGCGTGCCGACGCCTTGGAGATGCTTGCCCAGTCGAACGCTGATGCGGTGATGGTCGGCCGCGCCTCCTACGGAGCGCCGTGGCAGCCGGGCGTGATTGCCGGAGGAAGTGCAGCGCAACCGAGCGACCTTTCCGACTATGTGGTCGCCCATTACGAGGACATGCTCACCTTCCACGGACGGGAAAAGGGCATTCGGCAGGCGCGAAAGCACCTTGGCTGGTACCTTGATCGCCATTCCGCCCACACCGCCGCACCACTGAGAACGAGGATCATGACATCCCTCAATCCCACCGAGGTCATCGCGGCCATTCGCGACGCTCTCTCACACTCCGATCATGACAGGCGGGCAGCGTGAACGCTTTGGTCGAGCCTTTGGAGAGTGACGCCCGCGCCGCGCAGATCGTGCTCAACACGATCCGTCGACCCGTCGTGATGCTGGACGCGGAAAGCACCATCTCCTTCGCCAACGCGGACGCGGAAGACTTCTTTCGCGCAAGCGCCGCCGTTCTCTCCCGAACCACGCTATCGCGCCTCGTGCCATTCGGCAGCCCGATCCTGACCTTGGTCGAGCAGGTGCGAGAGCGCCGCGCGCCGGTGAACGAATACCGGGTGGATATTTCCTCGCCGCGCCTCGGCATCGACAAGGTGGTCGATATTTACGCCGCGCCCGTGCCGGAGCTTCCGGGCTCGATCGTGATCATGCTTCAGGAGCGTTCGATGGCGGAAAAGATCGACCGCCAGATGACGCACCGCAGCGCAGCGAGGTCTGTGACCGGTCTGGCTGCCATGCTCGCGCATGAGATCAAGAACCCGTTGTCTGGCATTCGCGGAGCGGCGCAACTGCTTGAAAGCACAGTGTCAGACGACGACCGCGCCCTGACGCAACTCATCTGCGACGAGACCGACCGCATCGTGTCCCTGGTCGATCGCATGGAGGTATTCTCCGACGAGCGTCCCATCGACCGTTACCCGGTCAACATCCATGTGGTGCTCGACCATGTGAAGGCGATCGCCAGCAACGGCTTTGCGCGGAACATCCGCTTCGAGGAGGACTACGATCCGTCTTTGCCGCCGGTCCACGCGAACAGAGATCAGCTGATCCAGGTTTTTCTCAACCTGGTCAAGAACGCCTCTGAAGCGATTGGAAAGGCAGAGGGAGGCGAGATCAAGCTTTCCACCGCCTTCCGACCGGGCATGCGGGTGACCTTGCCAGGTGTCCAGACACGCGTGTCGCTGCCGCTCGAATTCTGCGTCAGCGACAATGGCAGCGGCGTTCCGGAAGACCTGCTTCCGATTCTGTTCGATCCGTTCATCACCACCAAGCCCAATGGATCGGGATTGGGCCTCGCGCTGGTGGCCAAGATCGTCGGTGAGCATGGCGGGATCATCGAGTGTGATTCTTCCGCGCGCGGAACCACCTTCCGTGTGCTGATGCCGGCTTGGAAGGGCGAGGCGGCATCGGCTCAGCCGGGAGACGAGGAATGACGGTCCGAGGGCGCATCCTGGTCGCGGATGACGACGCGGCGATCCGCACCGTGCTCAACCAGGCGCTGTCGCGCGTCGGCCACGAGGTGCGCACCACGCCGAATGCCGCCACGCTGTGGCGATGGATCCAGGCAGGCGAGGGAGATCTTGTGATCACCGACGTGGTTATGCCCGACGAGAACGCCTTCGACATGCTGCCGCGCATCAAGAAGGTTCGCCCGGAGTTGCCGGTGGTGGTGATGAGCGCCCAGAACACCTTCATGACAGCGATCCGCGCCTCCGAAACCGGTGCCTACGAATATCTGCCCAAGCCCTTTGATCTGGCGGAGCTTTTGGCGATCGTAGGCCGCGCGCTTGCGGAACCGAAGGCTCCGGCATCAGAACCCCGCACGGACGAGCCCGATGCGATGCCGCTGATCGGCCGGTCGCCCGCCATGCAGGACATCTACCGCATGCTTGCACGCATGATGCAGACCGACCTGACCGTGATGATCACCGGCGAATCCGGCACGGGCAAGGAGCTGGTGGCGCGTGCACTGCACGAATATGGCCGCCGCCGCGCCGGCCCCTTCGTCGCGATCAACATGGCGGCCATTCCGCGCGACCTCATTGAGTCCGAGCTGTTCGGCCATGAGAAGGGCGCCTTCACGGGCGCGCAGCATCGCTCGACGGGGCGGTTCGAGCAGGCGGAAGGCGGCACGCTTTTCCTGGACGAGATCGGCGACATGCCGATGGAGGCGCAGACCCGGCTCCTGCGGGTTCTCCAGCAGGGCGAGTACACCACCGTCGGCGGACGCACCCCGATCAAGACGGATGTTCGCATCGTGGCCGCAACCAACAAGGACCTGCGGACTCTCATCAATCAGGGCTTGTTTCGCGAAGACCTCTTCTACCGCATCAATGTTGTGCCGCTGCGCCTGCCGGCCTTGCGCGAAAGGACGGAGGATATCGCCGATCTCGTCCGGCATTTCTTCAAGCAGGGTCAAGCGGAAGGGCTTCAAACCAAGCGCATTGCTTCGCAGGGCTTGGAGCTGATGAAGCGCTATTCCTGGCCAGGCAACGTTCGCGAGTTGGAAAACCTCGTGCGGCGGCTTGCGGCGCTTTATCCGCAGGACGAGATTTCAGCGGACATCATAGCAGGCGAGTTGCGCGCCGAGTCTCACGCGCCATCGGCGGCTGACGGCGCGTTGCCCGATGACCTCTCGGTAGGGCAGGCGGTCGAGCATTACCTGCAGCGCTACTTTTCCGGCTTCAACAATGAGCTGCCGCCGCCGGGGCTCTATCAGCGCATCCTTGCGGAGGTGGAATATCCACTTGTGCTTGCCTCCATGACCGCAACACGCGGAAACCAGATCAAGGCCGCGGAGCTTCTCGGCCTGAACCGCAACACGCTGCGCAAGAAAATTCGCGATCTCAACGTGTCTGTTTATCGCACGGCCAAGGGCTGACCCTTCGCTTTCTTTCCGCCAAGCTTGCGCCTTGTTGCATAATCGCCACAATGCGTTGCATAGCTGAGAGGCAGATCGGAACCGCACTTCTTCATGGCGACTCAGGCGCAGCCTTTGCTGCATCGTCCACTCTTCGCATCACGCGCTGCCTCTGACGGGCGGCGGCTTCTTGCCTTGCCCGGCGTGGTGGCCGTGGTCGGCGCGCTGCTCACTGCGGCTGCTTCTTTCGCCATCCTGATGGGCGCGACGCCGATCCGGCCTGACGAGACCACCACGCTGACGCTGATCGGCGTGAACGCCGCGTTCGTGCTTTTTCTCTTCGGCTTGATCGCGCGTGAGGTTCACCGGATCATCATGGCCCGGCGCGCGGGCCGCGCGGCGTCTCGTCTCCACGTCCGGATCGTCGCCATGTTCTCGCTGGTCGCGGCCTTGCCCGCGATCCTGGTCGCGATCATCGCCTCCATCACGCTCGATGTCGGGCTCGACCGCTGGTTCGAAATCCGCACCAAGACGATCGTCAATTCGTCTTTGTCGATCGCCGAAGCCTATGTGCAGGAAAATGCGCGCAGCCTTCAGGGCACGACCTTGTCCATGGCCTATGACCTCGACAACGCGCGCACGCTTTACGGCCTCGACCGCACCGGCTTCCGAGAATTTATGAGCGAGCAGGCGACGGGGCGCAACCTTGCGCATGCGGCTTTGCTCCGGGGCGACGGCTCCTTTGAAATGACAGCCCAGACTGCCGCGGAATTCGCCATGCCGGAGCCGCCCGGCGATGCGGTGAGAACCGCCGCGGATGGCCGGCCTGTCCTCATCGAGCCGCGCACGCGCAACATCGTCGGCGCCATCGTCAAGCTGAAGAAGTATGACGATGCGTATCTTTACACGATCCGGCTGGTGGATCCCGAAGTCATCCGCGCGCGCCAGATCGTGACCGCCAACACGAACGAGTATCGCGGGCTCGAAGCCAACCGGCGCACGACGCAGGTCGCCTTCGGCCTGCTTTATCTCGGCGTCACGCTGATCATCGTGCTGTCGGCCATCTGGACAGGCATCGCGGTTGCCGACCGCCTCGTCCGTCCGATCCGGCAATTGATCGGTGCGGCTGACGAGGTCGCGACCGGCAATCTGGACGTGTCGGTGCCGGTGAGGCCGACGGACGGCGATGTGGCTTCGCTCGGTGAAACCTTCAACAACATGATCGGCGAACTCAAGTCTCAGCGGAACGAGCTTCTGCAGGCCACGGAGTTGATCGACGAAAGGCGCCGATTCTCGGAAGCCGTGCTCTCAGGCGTGACTGCCGGCGTCATCGGCGTCGACCCTCAAGGCACGGTCACCATCGTCAACCGTTCGGCGGAAACGATGCTGGGCCTCCTCGAGCAGGATGCGGTCGGCCAGAACCTGTCCTCGGTGCTTCCGCATGTCGGGCGCGTTTTCGAGATCGGCCGGAGTTCTGGCAAGCCGGTTCATCGCGAGCAGGTCACCTTCTATCGCGGCGCGGCCGAGCGCACCTTCAACGTGCAGGTGACGGTAGAGGAGGGGCAAAGCGCCGAGCTTGAAAGCCAGTCTTTCGTGGTGACGGTGGACGACATCACCGATCTGGTCAGTGCGCAGCGCACCTCGGCCTGGGCGGACGTGGCGCGCCGCATCGCTCACGAGATCAAGAACCCGCTGACCCCTATCCAGCTCTCGGCCGAGCGTATCCGTCGCCGTTACGGCAAGGTCATCACGGAGGACCGCGAGGTCTTCGACCAATGCACCGATACGATCATCCGGCAGGTCGGCGATATCGGCCGCATGGTGGATGAATTCTCGGCCTTCGCGCGAATGCCAAAGCCCGAGATGAAGGCTCTCGATCTGCGGGAACCGTTACGGGAAGCATCCTTCCTCGTAGAGGTCACCCGCGCCGACATTGCCTTTACCCGCGAGTTCAGTTCCGAGCCGCTGATGGGCACGTTCGACAGCCGCCTGATGGCGCAGGCGTTCGGCAACATCGTCAAGAACGCCGCCGAAGCGATTGAAGCGGCTGAATATGAAGAAGGCGAGAGCGGCTCGATCCTGGTTCGGGCCGCGCGCGAGGGCGCAAAGCTGCGCGTCGATGTGGTCGACAACGGCAAGGGTCTGCCACGTGAAAACAGGCAGCGCCTTCTCGAGCCCTATATGACGACCCGTGAGAAGGGTACCGGCCTTGGCCTCGCAATCGTCAAGAAGATCGTGGAGGACCACGGCGGCACGATCGAGCTCAACGATGCACCCTCGAACTTCCACCGCGGCAGGGGTGCGATGGTGACGGTGCGCCTGCCCCCCGCCGAGCCTTCGGCAGCAATCAAAAACAAAGCGGAGATGGTCGAAAATGGCGTCTGATATTCTCGTTGTGGACGATGAAGCCGATATCCGCGAGCTGGTGGCCGGCATCTTGAGCGACGAGGGTCACGAGACACGCACGGCGCACAGCAGCGACAGCGCGCTCGCGGCGATCGCCGACCGCGTGCCGCGCCTGGTCTTCCTCGACATCTGGCTTCAGGGCTCGAAGCTCGATGGTCTGGCGCTTCTGGACCAGATCAAGACCATCCACCCCAACCTTCCGGTGGTGATGATCTCCGGTCACGGCAACGTCGAGACTGCTGTTTCCGCCATCCGCCGTGGCGCATATGACTTCATCGAGAAGCCCTTCAAGGCGGACCGGCTCATCCTGATCGCCGAGCGGGCGCTTGAGACGTCGAAGCTCAAGCGTGAGGTGTCCGACCTGAAGCTGCGGAGCGGTGAAACCTTCGACCTCATCGGCATGTCGTCGGGCATGGTGCAGCTGCGCCAGACGATCGAGCGCGTTGCGCCCACCAACAGCCGCATCATGATCATCGGCCCATCCGGCTCAGGCAAGGAGCTGGTGGCGCGGGCGATCCATGCCAATTCCGCAAGGCGCACCGGCCCCTTTGTTTCGCTCAACGCCGCCGCCATCACGCCGGAGCGGATGGAAATCGAGCTGTTCGGCACGGAGTCCAACGGCGGCGAGCGCAAGGTCGGCGCGCTGGAGGAGGCGCATCGCGGCGTGCTTTACCTGGATGAAGTGGCCGACATGCCGCGCGAGACCCAGGGAAAGATCCTGCGCGTTCTGGTGGACCAGCAGTTCGAGCGGGTAGGGGGCACCAAGCGGGTGAAGGTGGATGTCCGCATCATCTCCTCCACCGCACACAATCTCGAAGCCATGATCGCAGACGGGCGTTTTCGCGAGGACCTCTACCATCGTCTGGCGGTGGTGCCCGTCCATGTTCCGGCCCTTGCCGAGAGGCGCGAGGACATTCCCTATCTCGTCGATCACTTCATGAAGCAGGTGTCGCGTCAGGCGGGCATCAAGCCGCGCCGCATCGGCGACGACGCGCTCGCAGTCCTTCAGGCACATAACTGGCCAGGCAATGTTCGGCAGTTGCGCAACAACATCGAACGGCTGCTGATCCTCGTGCGCGGCGATGACGTGGAAGCGCCGATCACTGCCGATCTCTTGCCAGCGGAGATCGGCGACGTGATGCCGCGTGCGCCCTCGCAGTCGGACGTGCACATCATGGCGCTGCCGCTACGAGAAGCGCGCGAGATGTTCGAGAAGGAATATCTGGTGGCGCAGATCAACCGCTTCGGGGGCAATATCTCGCGCACGGCGGAGTTCATCGGGATGGAGCGCTCGGCACTCCATCGCAAGCTGAAGTCGCTCGGCGTCTGATCGCCTTCCTTCGTCAATCCTTTCAAACAGGACATCTCCCTTGCCGCGCATCTCCTATGTCAACGGACGCTACGTTCCCCATGCCGAAGCCAGCGTTCACATCGAGGATCGCGGCTACCAGTTCGCAGACGGGGTTTACGAGGTCTGCGAGGTTGCTCGCGAGTTCATCATCGACCAGACCCGCCATCTTGATCGGCTTGACCGGTCTCTGCGCGAGCTCTCGATCCGCTGGCCGTTGAGCCGCGCCGCGCTCGGAATGGTGATGGGTGAGGTCGCTCGGCGCAACCGCATCACCAACGGCATGATCTATCTGCAGGTCACGCGCGGCGTCGCACCGCGCGACCACATCTTTCCCGCCGCGAGCACTGTGCCGTCGCTTGTGGTTTCAGCCAAGCGGACTGATCCGCTGGCCGGCAACAAACGGGCGGAAAATGGAATTCGCGTCATCACGGTTCCCGAAAACCGATGGGACAGGGTGGACATCAAGACGGTCGGGCTGCTGCCCAATGTGCTGGCGCGTCAGAAAGCGCGGATGGAAGGCGCACAGGAAGCGTGGTTCTTGGACCCCGACGGCACAGTGAAGGAAGGCGCCGCGACCAATGCGTGGATCGTGACCGGGGAGGGTGTTCTCGTCACTCGTCCGGCTGATCACGGCATCCTGCGCGGCGTG
Organism: uncultured Mesorhizobium sp.; assembly: GCA_963522145.1. GTDB lineage: Bacteria > Pseudomonadota > Alphaproteobacteria > Rhizobiales > Rhizobiaceae > Mesorhizobium_B. Next base: position 8,570 of record CAUQXI010000021.1, read on the forward strand.
ACGCGCACGACGTTGATCGACGTCGCAGCCGGGCTCGGACTGAAGGTGGAAGAGCGTTCCTTCACCGTGGAAGAGGCGTTGCACGCGCGCGAAGCTTTCATCACCGCTGCTACTACGCTGGTCATGCCGGTTGTCGCGATCGATGGAAAGCCGATCGCCAACGGCCATCCGGGCTCGATCTCACTTTCCCTGCGCGATGCTTTTTTTGACGTTGCGGAAAAGAAACCGGTTTGATACCGCAGCCTGTCTCGCGACGTTTCCTCAGGCTCTTGCCATCAGGCATTCTGACTAGCGATGCGCGATCCTATGGTCGTTCCAGGCAAGAACAATAAAGAAAAGACAAGAAAAATGGCTGAACGCTCGCAAAACCTGCAGGATCTTTTTCTCAACTCGGTTCGCAAAAGCAAGAACCCGCTGACGATCTTCCTCATCAACGGCGTCAAGCTCACCGGCGTTGTCACCTCCTTCGACAATTTCTGTGTCCTTCTTCGCCGCGATGGTCACTCGCAACTGGTCTACAAGCACGCGATCTCGACGATCATGCCGAGCCAGCCGGTGAGCATGTTCGAGGGTGAGGACGCGGAGCGGGACGGCTAGTTGGCTTCGCGCGAACAGGGTTCCCAGGACGGTTCGACGCGGGCTGCCCGCAACACGCCGGTCGACCAGCTTGATCGCACCACTGGTGCTCGCGCGCTTGTCATTGTGCCTGTTCTCAGACGTGGCGCCGGCAGCGATGACAGTCGCGCTGGAACGCGGCCTCGGCCAATGCGGTCGCCCGAAGCGAGGCGCGACGAGGCTGTCGGGCTTGCCCGCGCCATCGCGCTCGATATCGTCGAATCTTACATCGTCACGGTGAACGATCCGCGTCCCGCGACGCTGCTAGGAAGCGGTCGCGTGCAGGAGTTTGCCGAAGCGGTCGCCGAGCAGAAGATCGAGCTGGTGATTGTGGATCACCCTTTGACGCCCGTGCAACAGCGCAACCTCGAAAAGGAGATGAAGGCAAAGGTACTCGACCGCACCGGCCTCATCCTCGAGATTTTCGGTGAACGCGCTCGCACGAAGGAAGGCACGCTTCAGGTCGAGCTCGCCCATCTCGAATATCAGAAAGGGCGCCTGGTACGCAGCTGGACCCATCTCGAGCGTCAGCGCGGCGGGGCAGGGTTCCTTGGCGGACCTGGCGAAACCCAGATCGAGGCCGACCGGCGCCTCCTTCAGGAAAAGATCATCCGGCTCAAGCGGGAGCTGGAAACCGTCCGACGCACGCGCGATCTGCACCGCGCCAAGCGTCGCAAGGTGCCCTTCCCGGTTGTCGCGATCGTCGGCTACACCAATGCCGGCAAGTCGACGCTTTTCAATCGCATGACCGGAGCATCGGTGCTGGCAGAGAACATGCTTTTCGCCACGCTCGATCCGACCCTTCGGCGGCTGCGGCTCCCGCATGGCACACCGGTGATCCTGTCAGACACGGTGGGCTTCATTTCCGACCTGCCGACACACCTTGTGGCCGCCTTCCGCGCCACGCTTGAAGAAGTCGTAGAGGCCGATCTCATCCTCCATGTCCGTGACATTTCCGATCCGGACGCTGCGGCGCAGGCTGAGGATGTCGGACACATCCTGGAAGATCTGGGTGTCAAATCCGACGACGACCGCGTCGTGGAGGTCTGGAACAAAGTCGATCTGCTTTCGATCGAAGATCGCGAGCGTCTCGGGACAGGAAGCCACACGCAGCCGCCGGTGACGATTTCCGCGATAAGCGGCGAGGGCATCGATGAACTGGCCGCCATCATCGAACGCCGCTTGGCGGGAGAGCTTGAATCGGTGACCATCACGCTGCCGCCGGAGCGCCTCGGCGTTCTGGGCTGGCTATATGAGAACAGCGACGTCACGTCCCGGACCGATGGCGAGGACGGCCAGGTCACTTTGGTCATGCAGGCCACGCGCGGAGCGGCAGAGGAAATACGCAGCCGAGTTCAGTCAGGCTGAATTCGGCGCTCTCCCTTGCTTGCTAAGCTGGCGCCAAAGCTGAGGATCGGAGGGCACCTTCGGGAACCCGGCCACTCCGTATCTTCCTCATTCGAAACTTCGATGGTGCCGCGGTCATGGACGCGAAGCAGAGGTCAGAGATCGGATGGCGCCGACCTCTTCGCCTCAATCCAAAGCTGTTCCATCTCCTCCAGCGAGGCTTCCTCAAGACTGCTCCCGCGAGCCGCAAGCGACCGCTCGATGAAGTCGAAGCGGCGACGGAATTTCGTGTTCGTGCTGCGAAGCGCCATCTCGGGATCGATGTTCAGGTGACGACCGAGGTTGACGGCAGCAAACAGCAGATCGCCAAGCTCATCCGTGATCGCTTCGGTTGACCCGTCCGCCACCGCGCCGCGCAACTCCTGAACTTCCTCGTCCATCTTGTCGAGCACAGGACCTGCCGAGCCCCAGTCGAAGCCGACAACTGATGCTTTTTCCTGAAGCTTGCGGGCCGCGAGCAACGGCGGAAAAGAGGTTGGCACCTCTGCCAGAAAACCCTCGGATTGAGGATCGCCCGCATTTTCGTGAACGCGCCTCAGCGCACGGTCAGCCTTCTCCTCGGCCTTGATGCGGTCCCATGCACCTTTGGCCATCCGCGATCCGCGTGCTGACGCTTCACCAAAAACATGCAGATGCCGACGGATCATCTTTGCAGTGATCACCGTCACCACATCGCCAAAGTCGAACGCGCCGATCTCGGACGCCATCTGCGCGTGGAATACGACCTGCAGCAGCAGGTCGCCGAGTTCGTCGCACAAGTCTCCCATGTCCTTGCGCTCAATCGCGTCCGCCACCTCGTAAGCTTCCTCGATCGTATAAGGCACGATTGAATCGAAGTGCTGCTCGATATCCCAAGCGCATCCATCCACGGGATCGCGCAACGCAGCCATGATGCGCAGTAGGACAGCAGGATCGCGGGACGGCTCGAAGCTCATTCGCGCAAACTGACGAACTCCGCCTCGATTGCAAGTTCGTGCTGATTGAAAACGGGGGAGAGGACACCGCGATGCGCAGACGATCGACGCACCTTCGACCTAAACGTCGCGGTCACAGCGAAAAGAGGTCGCACCAGCATCTCAGTCGCATAAGATATATTATGGAACTGACGTTGGTGGTAGGCGACTGAGTGAGGATTGACCCTCAACACCCACCCGTGCCTCGACCTCACGAGGCGTTGGTGCCGCGATTCCTGATGAGCGCCGCAGATCGGACGCCCGGCTGCCTTCGGCGCCTGCGCCTGCGCAATGTTAGAGCGGCACAACGAGAAGCGCGTGCGAGACCATTGGAACCCGAGTCGAAGAACACCCCGACGACTATGAGCCAAATGTATGGCTCTGCACGCTCCAAGAGCCGCCGCCATCCTCCCAGTCAGCCGCTTTTATGCTTCGCAGTCTAGCGACAGGACATCATAGGTGGATGAGAATGGAGAGGCGTTAGGCGTCCATTATGCAGGCAGCGAAGCTGCAGGCATCCAACAATCCAACATACAGTGGCATGACTATGCTGAAGGTCTACCGGTCGGCGCTGCCGGGCTTTCCTCAGCAAGCGAGTGGGCTTCCGCACAGCAGCCAGTGCGAGGCATCGTTGCCTACGCTACCGTTGCCAGCTTTCAGTCGACTGTGAGTTGATACGCCAGTGACGAAGCTCGATGAGCAGCATCATCAACGTGAAAGATAACGACCTTTCACACTGCCCCAAACTACGCGCGTTCAACTTGACAGCCTCAGCACGCATGTCCGTCTCAGTACCGCCGGATTAAGCCGACGAGCTTGCCCTGGACCTTGACGCGGTCTGGCCCGAAGATACGCGTTTCATAGGCTGGATTGGCGGCTTCAAGCGCGATGGAAGCGCCCTTGCGACGGAACCGCTTCAGCGTGGCTTCCTGATCGTCCACCAGCGCAACCACGATCTCCCCGGCACTGGCGGTCGCCGTGTTGCGGATGATCACGGTATCGCCGTCGAGAATGCCGGCATCGACCATCGAGTCGCCCCGCACCTCCAGCGCATAATGCTCGCCGCCGGCAAGCATCTCGGGCGGCACGACAATCGAATGCGTCTGGTGCTGGATTGCCTCGATCGGCACGCCGGCCGCGATGCGTCCCATGACCGGCAGCGATACGAATGCGTCCCGCACGTCAGTCGCCGGTTTCCTGATCTCGACAGGCTTTTTTCCGAGACTCCCCTCGATCACGCTCGGAGAGAATTTCCTCGGCGCGGCGGCGTTCTGCGCTGCCGATTCCGGAAGCTTGATGACTTCAAGCGCCCGTGCCCGGTTCGGCAAGCGGCGGATGAAGCCGCGCTCCTCGAGCGCCATGATCAGCCGGTGAATGCCCGATTTCGAGGCAAGATCCAGAGCCTCCTTCATCTCGTCGAAGGATGGCGGGATGCCGGAGTCCTTCATCCGCTCGTGAATGAAAAGAAGAAGCTCATGCTGCTTTCGGGTGAGCATCGCGGCCCTCAAGAATCAAAACAAAACAAAACCAGAACAAACACTAGTCGTTCCGCCTGTGTTCTGCAAGGGACGCACCTATCGGCCTCAACGTGTGCCTCGCGGAGCTTCCGATCCAAGGCCCAATGAGGTCAGCGCCCGCCTGAAGAGAGCCGCTCGAGACACACTGCAGGCTACGGATTTTCTCCTGCGGGCTGCCTCTTTTTATAAGTGTACGGCGCGAGCCCCCGCGCCGCTCGCGAATAGCGGCGTTGTTCATGCCAGGGGCGATATGGCCGGGAAATGGCTTGCACGACCGTCGGCCTGCCGTCGGCGGTGTTCCTTCTCCAGAACGATGCTGCCCCTCCTTGCGCGAGGTCACGCCCCGTGATCGTTGTTGTCGACACGCCTGAACCATTGCATGCAGCATCGAAGGTCGCGTCTTCGACCACGAGAAGCTCCACTTTTCCGCAGACCTGCTTCGCCGCTGCGGATGTTTCCGCATGCGCGATGATGCGACCATCTGCGAGCGTGATCACGCACAGCCCCTCCCCGCAGTGGAATTGTCCGCCTTTCTGCTCTCTTGCTTTTTCCGAAGGCAGGCTGGGAACTGCATCCGACATGACGGGCTTGCTCACGCCCGACGAGACACTGGCATTCTTCCAGTTATCAAGCGTGAATTGATTGGGGCGGGTCCGGTTGACCGCGAGTTGTCCGCTGGGCAATCGTACCGCGACAAGCCGCCCATCTTCTGAAACGAACACGTCCGGAACGTTGCGGAGCCTTGTTCCTACCGCGCCGAGCACGACAAAAGCGATCATGACGGCCCGTAGCCAGGTCGTACTCACGGAAACGACGATAAGCGCCAAGATGGCAGCCAGGAGAGCGGCCGGCGGGACCAGGCCGAAGGCGTCCGGCGGTGAGCGGTCCGCGAACCACTGAGCCACAACAAGCATGGCATGAAGCCCGAAGCCGACCACGGCCCAGCATGGACCATCGAGCCCGACCGGCATCAAAAGCACGCCCAGCACCGAGAATGGCATCACCAGAACGGACACAAAGGGCATGGCGGTCAGATTCGTGAAGAGCCCGAACGGCGACATGCGGTGGAAGTGGTAAGCCGCGAAAAGCAGCGTTGCCGTTCCCGCAATCAGCGAGGTTGCAGCAAGCCCGGCCGCGAGGTGCCCAACGTGGTCGGCGATCCTCCTGATCCTTGTCACGTCGCGACGCACGGGCGCCGGATACATGGCTCGGCGCTGCGTCCATATTCCATAGCCGGAGATCAGCGCGGCGGTGGCGGCGAATGACATCTGGAAGCTCGGACCCAGCACCTCGTGCGGCGTCCACAGAAGAATGAGGATTCCCGCGATTGCCACGTTGCGCATGGTCAGAGCCGCGCGATCGAAGATTGCAGCAACCAGGATCACCGCCAGCATGAGATAGCTTCGCATCGCGGCCACGTCGGTGCCCGAAGCGAGCAGATAAAGTGACAGCACGGCCAGCGCGCAGGCCGCCGAAGCTTTCTTCATGGAACGGCGCGAAGAAAGGATTGGGAAGCAGGCGAAGAAGGCTCGCATCGAGCCCATGACGGTCGCCGCGACGAGCGCCATGTGGAGACCGGAGATCGAAAGCACGTGGGCGATTCCCGTTTTCCGAAGCGCCTCATTCACTTCTTCCGGAATGCCGGCGCGCACGCCAACCACGAGAGCCGCAGCGATGGCGCCCTCGGCTCCGCCGATCCGATTGCTGATGCGCCCGGCAATGACCTGCCGCACATTCTCCAGCCTTGCCGCGAAGGACACGGAGCCACGCCTGCCGTCATCGACGATTTCGGGGTTGGTCAGGAAGAAGCCGTTGCCGCCGATCCCATCGAAGAAGCTCTCGAATGAAAAGTCATAGCCGCCAGGCCGCACCGGCCCGGATGGCGGCATCAGCCGCACCGCGCCTTTGATCACCATGCCGGCGGCGAGCCCATCGGGCACCTTCCTCGCAGAAGCGCGGACGCGTTTTGGCGAGTACCGCAGCTTGGGCCGCTCCGTCGCGACAACATCAAGGGTCAGCCTGACCCTGCCGTTCGCCATGCGCTCCACCATGGCGACTTTCCCGGAGAGCCTCGTGGTGATCTCGGAGCCCAGCATGGGGGTCGACGCGCGCCATGTCTCGAACTTGCCCGCAAGGATCCCGAAAACGCAGAGCGCAAGAGCCGCAAGAACGACACGTGCCATGCGCTGCGTTCGCGCGATCATCCAGAGTGCGGCAAGGAGCATCACAATGGGAGAAAGCTGCAGAAGGCTGGGCTCGAACGGCAGCGTGAAGTAGATGACGGCGCCCGCACCGATCAGGACCGGCGCGAGCAGGAACCCTGCCCCGCGCTCCTGCTCGAGGTCCAGCGTGGAGGAGAGCCGCATCGACCTGCGCGAACCGATCGCGCGACGCGCGAGGTGGATGCTCGACACCGCCGGCAGAAGTCGCGCGACCGAGTCGGATGCCGCTTTCAACGTAAGTGCCGCCCGCCCCGCTGCTGCTCTCATCCTCGCCGCTCCGCGGTTGCGCGGTGTCGCGCCTATGCTACATGAGCGCGAGTGAAAGGCTACTTGGCCGTCCCCCTTCGGTGGAAACCGTGCCTTGTTCCGCGCGACCTCCAGCCGGCTGCCACAATCATGATCAAGAGAACACCATGACCGATCGCGTCGTAACGCGTTTTGCGCCGTCTCCCACAGGCTATCTGCATATCGGCGGTGCGCGCACCGCGCTGTTCAACTGGCTTTATTCCCGGCACACGCACGGCACGATGCTTCTTCGCATCGAGGATACCGACCGGGAGCGTTCGACGGAAGCCGCGACAGCCGCAATCCTCGACGGCCTCGACTGGCTCGGCCTCCATTGGGAAGGCGAGCCCATCTCGCAGTTCGCGCGTGCTTCCCGTCATCGCGAGGTGGCGGAAGATCTTGTTGTTCGTGGCGCGGCCTACCGTTGCTATGCCTCGCCAGCCGAGCTCGACGAGATGCGAGAACGCGCGAAGGCGGAAGGCCGTCCGCCGCGCTATGACGGCCGCTGGCGTGACCGCGATCCGGCGGAGGCGCCGGCGGGCGTGAAGCCGGTGATCCGCATCAAGGCGCCGCGTGATGGTGAAACGCTCGTGCGCGACAAGGTCCAGGGCGACGTCCGCTTCCCCAACAAGGATCTGGACGACTTCATCATCCTGCGTTCCGACGGCACGCCCACCTACATGCATGCGGTGGTGGTGGACGACCACGACATGGGCGTCACCCACATCATCCGGGGCGACGATCACCTGACCAACGCGGCCCGGCAGACGGTGATCTACGAGGCCATGGGCTGGAATGTGCCGATCATGGCGCATATCCCGCTGATCCACGGTGCCGACGGGGCGAAGTTGTCCAAGCGCCACGGTGCGCTCGGCGTCGAGGCGTACCGCGCGATGGGATACCTGCCGGCAGCGCTTCGCAACTATCTTGCACGGCTCGGCTGGAGCCATGGCGACGACGAGGTGATGAGCCTCGACGACATGATCCGCTGGTTCGACATCACCGACGTCAATCGCGGCGCTGCGCGCTTTGACTATGACAAGCTCGCCTCACTCAACGGCCTCTACATGCGGCGCATGAGAAACGAAGAACTCGTCGAGGCCCTGCTCGCCACCCTGCCCCATCTGCCGAATGGCGAACTGCTTGCGAAGGCGGCGTCCAGCGAGGGGCGCGACCTCCTTCTCGCCGCCATGCCGGGGCTTAAGGAGCGAGCGAAGACGCTTGTGGAACTGGCGGATGGCGCCGCCTTCCTGTTCGCTTCCCGTCCTCTCGATTTGGACGAGAAGGCAAGGGAAATCCTCCGAGGGGGCCAGGAAGCGCTTGGCCAAACGGCGCGCGCTCTGCATGCCTTGACTGACGACTGGTCCGCCGCGTCGACCGAGGCCGCCATTCGCGCGGTTGCCGCAGAAAGCGGCGTCAAGCTCGGCGCCCTCGCTCAGCCGCTGCGCGCGGCTTTGACCGGCCGCAGCACCTCCCCCGGCGTGTTCGACCTTTTGTCGCTTCTTGGACCGGAGGAAAGCCTCGCCCGCATTGACGATCAGCTTCGTTGAGCGCAAGTGTCCCCCTGTTGCAACGCAACATGCGCCAGTCGCAACCGTCTTGGCAGCATCACACAAATGGGCTAGCGAGGTCGCGTTCTTGCCTTATTTATTGCTGCGGCTCTGGCTGAGACCGGGCCTTCCGCAGTGCAAAGGAGTGGTCGATGGCTGATTCGAAGGCACTGCTGGACCTAGGCGGCAAGAACTTCGAATATAAAGTGAGGCAAGGCTCGGTTGGTCCGGAAGTGATCGACATCGCCGCGCTCTACAAAGATACGGGCGCGTTCACCTACGACCCCGGCTTTACCTCTACCGCCAGCTGCGAATCGAAGATCACCTATATCGACGGCGATGAAGGCGTTCTGCTTCATCGCGGCTATCCGATTGAGCAGCTTGCAGAGCAGGGCGACTTCCTGGAAGTCTGCTATCTGCTTCTTTATGGCGAACTGCCGACCAAGACGCAGAAGGACGACTTCGACTATCGCGTGACCCGCCACACGATGGTGCATGAACAGATGTCGCGCTTCTTCACCGGCTTCCGCCGCGATGCGCATCCCATGGCCGTCATGTGCGGCGTGGTCGGCGCCCTGTCGGCCTTCTACCATGACTCGACCGACATCTCGGACCCGCACCAGCGCATGGTGGCGTCGATCCGGCTGATCGCGAAGATGCCCACGATCGCGGCAATGGCCTACAAGTACCATATCGGCCAGCCATTCGTTTACCCGCGCAATGAACTGTCGATGGCGGCTAACTTCCTGCACATGTGCTTTGCCGTGCCCTGTGAGGAGTACAAGGCGAACCCGGTTCTCGCCCGCGCCATGGATCGCATCTTCATCCTGCATGCGGATCATGAGCAGAACGCGTCGACCTCTACCGTCCGGCTCGCCGGCTCATCCGGTGCGAACCCCTTCGCCTGCATCGCTGCCGGCATCGCCTGCTTGTGGGGCCCTGCCCATGGCGGCGCGAACGAGGCGGCGCTCAACATGCTGTCGGAGATCGGGTCCGTCGATCGGATCCCGGAATACATCGCGCGCGCTAAGGACAAGAACGACCCGTTCCGCCTGATGGGCTTCGGCCATCGCGTGTACAAGAACTACGATCCGCGCGCGAAGATCATGCAGCGCACGACGCATGAGGTGCTGGGCGAGCTCGGCATCAAGGACGATCCGACCCTCGACGTGGCGATCGAACTGGAGCGGATCGCGCTCACCGACGACTATTTCATCGAGAAGAAGCTCTACCCGAACATCGACTTCTATTCCGGCATCACGCTGAAGGCGCTGGGCTTCCCCACCACCATGTTCACCGTTCTCTTTGCGGTGGCGCGTACGGTGGGGTGGATCGCGCAGTGGAAGGAGATGATCGAGGATCCGCACCAGAAGATCGGGCGGCCGCGCCAGCTTTATACCGGCTATCCCGAGCGCGACTACGTGCCAATCGCCAAGCGCTAGGCGGGTCGCCCTCGGCGCTTGATCAGGTCGAGCACCACGTCTGCCGCGATCTCAGCAGCGGGACGTGAGGTCTCCATCCGCCGGCGAACCTCCTCAAAGCCCGTCATCTGCCAGCGCCGAAGCTCGGTATCAGCGGCAAGCGATTCGATTTGCCGCGCAAGGTTCTCAGCCCTGATCGCATCATCATAGAACTCGGCGATGACCGGGCGGTCGGAGATCAGGTTCGGGAGGTTTGCCGACCAGGAGCGGATCAGGTGCTTGAACGGGCGAGATACCGCGTCCAGCCGGTAGCAGGAGACATGCGGCACGCCGGCGAGCGCGAGCTCAAGCGACACTGTGCCGGAAGCAATCAACGCCGCGTTCGCATCGGCCATCGCCGCCCGTTTCTCGTCAGCGCCTGTCAGCACAAGCGGCTTGCGCTTCCACTCGGCAATACCGCTCCGCACGAGGCCCTCGACGTGCGGAACGGTTGGAAGCACCAGATCGAAGTGACTGCCCCTCGCCTCTAGCGCAACTAGTGTCTCACCGAAATCCGGAAGAAGGCGCGACACCTCGCTGCGGCGCGAGCCTGGCAACAGAAGGAGGGTGGGCCGCTTTCCCCCTGCCCCGCCCCTCTCCCGGCGTGACTCGAAGGCGCTTGCGAGCGCGGCATCATGGACAAGCCGGTGTCCCACATAGGTGCCCGGCGGCCCGTTCAGCCGTTGGAGAGCGTCCGGCTCGAAAGGCAGCAGGCAGAGAACGTGATCGATGAACTGTTTCATCGCCGCCGCGCGCTTCGGTCGCCACGCCCATACGCTGGGGCAGACATAGTGCACGACCGGCACGCCGGGACATGCCTCGTGGAACCGTCGTGCCACTCGGAGCGCGAAGTCCGGTACGTCGACGGTCAGCAGGCAGTCGAGATCTGCGGCCGACAACTTTCGGGCGGTGGAGGAAATGCGCGCCAGCAGCTTCGGGAGCCGTCCGACGACCGCGCCGATGCCGACCAGCGCGATCTCCTGCGGATCGAACATGCTTCGCAGCCCCCGTTCCGCGAGGAGAGTGCCACCGACGCCGATCAATTCGATCTTTCGGCCACTGCGTTCCTCGAGCTCACGGATCAGATCAACGGCGAGCAGTTCGCCCGACTCTTCGCCGGCAATGATGCCGATCCGCAAAGATCGGGCTCGATCCATCCTCATGTCTAGCTCAGTCCGACAACGAAGAGGCCAAGGCGGTTGGCCTCGGCCACCACTTGGGCGCGGTCAAGTACGAGCGACCGCTCCGCTTCGACGCCGATGCCGGCCAGTCCCGCCGCATGAGCGCGAATCACCGTGTCGGGGCCGATCGTGGGAAGATCCGCGCGGAGTTCCTGCTCCGGCTTTGCGGCTTTGACGAGCACGCCCCCCGATGCGCCGGCAAGGCGCCCATGATTCCGCAGTGTCGCCACGCGTTCCAGGAGGCCGTCGGTTCCCTCGATGCCCTCAAGCGCAATCACACGCCCGCCGATCGACACCGCAGCCTGACCGACATCCAGGGCACCGATGGCACGAGCAGCAATCATGGCGGCTTGGAGATCGCGCTGGTCACGCGCGGTCGGCTCTGCTCGCGTGAGTGTTACAGCCGGCATCAGCAGGTCCGGCGCGAGTTCATGGGCGCCCACGACCTTGATCCCATTCTCTTCGATGTGGCGCACGAGAACGCGGAGCAGGCCGTCGTCGCCTCTGGCGAGCCCACGCAGGAGGGTTGGCACCAACGCGAGCAGCCGAAGGCTCGGGCGGAAGGCGGACCATGCCGGCCGTCGCGTAATCGCGCCTGACAGAACGGTGTGGGTGATACGCCGGCCTTTCAGAAGCGGCACGAGTTCGGCGATCTGTTCCACGGCAAGCGGCGCGTGCTCGAACCTGTCGAGGCCCGCATCCATCTTCCCGGCCTCGCCGGCCTTTACGATGAAGGGCGCGCTTCCAAGTCGTTCCACCTGCTCGGCGACATCGAGCGGCAGGCGGCCCTCGCCGGCGATCACGGCGACACGGTCACCGGCTTTCAAGACAAAGGCGCTGTCAGCCCTCGTCATCGCCATCAGGCACGTGCTCGCCAAGCGGCGGCACCGTGAAATGCCGCTTTCCACGCACGGAAAGGAAGTCGATGATCTTCAAGGCGTCGGCGGAACGCGGAGCGTCTTCCTGCTGCAGGAGGGCAAGGTTCTCGGCCATCGGCCGGGCGGGATCGAAGATCTGCTGAACCAGCCGGCGAAGCTCGTGGATGTCTGCCCGGGCCATCCCCGCGCGGCGCATGCCGATTACGTTGAGCCCGCGCAGCTTGGCGCGGTTTCCGGCGACGATGCCATACGGAATCACATCGCCGAGGATCGCCGAACAGCCGCCGAGGAATGCGCCATCGCCGACGCGAACGAACTGGTGGACGGCACTTAACCCGCCGATATTCACATTGTCGCCCAGCTCGCAGTGACCGCCAAGGGTTGCGCCATTGGCGAAAGTCGCGTTGCGCCCGATAATGCAGTCATGCGCTACATGGGAGTAAGCGAGAAAGTTTCCATTCGGCCCGATCCGGGTCTCGCCACGGCTCGTATCGGTCCCCGTATGCATGGAAACAAATTCGCGGATCACCGTGTCTGCGCCGACGATGAGCGTGGTGCGCCCGCCTTTATGACGCGTGTTTTGCGGCGGCGTACCGAGCACGGCGTAAGGGGATACCTTGCAGTTCGCACCGAGCGTCGTGGCACCGGTAACGGTCACATGGCTTGCGAGCGAGACACCATCTTCCAGAACGGCATCTGCACCGACATGGCAGAAGGGACCGACCAGCACACCGGTGCCGAGCGTAGCGCCCGGCTCGACAACTGCCATCGGGTGGATAATCGTATCAGGCATTCGAAACGGCTTTTCGCGCCGGCGGACCCATCATGGCGGAAATTTCCGCTTCGGCGGCCTTGTTGCCGTCCACGATCGCCTCGCATGCGAAGCGCCAGATATTGCCGCGCTTCTTGAGCTTGCGGACATGGATCTCCAGCCGGTCGCCGGGCACAACCGGTCGCCGGAACTTGGCATTGTCGATCGTCATGAAGTACACGACCGACGCCTCTCCGCCGCCTGCGCTCTTGATGCAGATGGCGCCGGCCGTCTGCGCCATGGCCTCGATGATCAGTACGCCCGGCATTACCGGCTGACTGGGAAAATGCCCCTGAAAATGTGGCTCGTTGAACGTCACGTTCTTGATGCCGAGCGCCGAATTGTCGTCGTCGATCTCGATGATGCGGTCCACGAGCAAGAACGGATAGCGATGCGGCAGCAGGCTGAGCAGTTCGAGAATATCGAGCGACCCCAGCTCGTTCCTGACGGGCTCAGCCATTCTTGTTCCTTCCCCGGCCGTCCGCGAGCCGCCGAAGCGCGGCGACACCTCGAAAGAATTCTCGGATCGGCTGCGCGGGCGTGCCCATCCACTTCTCGCCCGCCGGCACATCGTGCATCACGCCGCTGGATGCAGCCAGCATGGCGCCAGTTCCGATATTGACATGATCGGCGAGCCCGACACGCCCGCCGAGCATCACGCCGTCGCCAAGCGTGCTAGACCCTGAAATCCCGGTATGGCTCGCGATCAGGCAGTTGCGTCCGATGCGCACATTGTGGGCGATCTGAACCAGATTGTCGATCTTGGTGTTCTCGCCGATCACCGTATCGTCCATCGCACCACGATCGATCGTCGTATTCGCGCCGATCTCCACGCCGTCTTGGATAATGACCCGCCCGACCTGCGGAACCTTTTCAGGCCCGCGGGCTCCGCCCACATAGCCGAAGCCATCCTGCCCGATCCGCGCGCCGGCGTGGATGACTGCTCCGTTGCCGATATGGGTATATTGGATGCTTGCAGCGGGGCCGACGAAGCAGTTGCGCCCGATCTGGCACCCTCGCCCGATCACAGCATTCGGCGCAACAATTGTGCCCGTGCCGATCTCCACGTCAGGCCCCACCACCGCACCGGCTTCCACGACAACGCCCGGTTCAAGGCGGGCTGCTGGATCGACAAAGGCATGAGAGGAGATACCGGCTTGCGCTGTCAGCGCTTCGGGAAACGCGGCACCGGGAAAGAGCTTCCTGCCGACGGCAGCAAAAGCCTGCTGCGGTCGGGCGGTAAGAAGGGCTGCAACACCGTCTGGAACAGCATCCGCCAGATCGGGTGTGCAAAGCACGGCCGAAGCCCGAAGGCCACTGAGCATCCCGGCATTCCGCTTGCCTTCGACAAAGGCGATATCGCCTTCACCTGCACCCGATGCGGGAGCAATGGAGCTAATTTGGACTGATCCATGCCCCGAATAACCAAGCGTGGCGCCGGTCATCGCTGCGACCTCGGCCACGGTGAGCGCCACGGCCGGAGAAAAGAACTGGGCGTCGATCATTGTCGGCTACGCGCAGTAAGAGGTGCTGAGGGAGCCGTCCGCCGAAGCAAACGGCTCGAAGCTGCACTCATCAGAACCGCGTGGAGATGCCGAAATTGAAGTTCTCTTCCTCGTCGCTGTCCTGCTTCTCCAGCGGGACAGAATAATCGACGCGAAGCGGACCGAAGGGCGAAGCCCAGATCAGGCCTGCGCCGACAGAGGCACGAAGCGCAGAGTCGACGGAGACGATGTCCTGACCACCAGAATCGACTTCGTTGCCATAAAGCGTTGCTGCATCAGCGAAAACCGCTGCCTTCAAACCGAAGCTTTCAGGGATAGCCGGCAGCGGGAACTGCGCCTCGGCCGAAGCGTGGAAGTAGGTCGTACCGCCAATGTGATCATAGTCACCGTTCTGAAGATCCACAGCTGGGCCGAGCTTGCCAGACTCAAAGCCACGGATAATGCGATCACTGCTGCGGAACTGGTCGAACACACGCAGGCCATCGTCGCCGTAGCTGGTCACATAACCGGCACCCGCCGTCAGCAAGGCGACAATGTCCATCTCTTCCGACAGAGTCTGATAATAGGTGCCCCGCGTGGTGAACTTGACCCACTCCGCATCACCGCCGACACCCGCACCTTCTACGGTTGCCGAAGCATAGATGCCGGAATGCGGATTCTTCAGGTCATCGATCGAATTGTAAAGGAGCGATGCAGAAACAGAAGATTTGATCCAAGGACTCTTCTCGATAGCATCCAAGATGGCGATTGAAACTTCGCCAAAGCAACGCACGGCTAGGGGATCACCCACATTATCTACCGTGTCATCCGCGCAGTTATTCGTAAGATCGTATTCTTCCTGAACGTAATTGTAGGCGATCTGGGAGGAGAGTTTCTGTGTGATCGGCAAGCCGAAGCGCACCGTCGCGCCCGTCGCCTCGCTATCATAGTTGGTGTATTTGCGCGTCGAACGGAAGACGTCGACGCCGGCAGCAATCCGGCGGCCGAGGAAGTATGGCTCCGTGAACGAGAAGCGGAAGTCACGCGAGTTCTTCCCGCCGCCCGCAGAGAAGCGGATGAACTGGCCGCGGCCGAGGAAGTTACGCTCCGCAATCGAACCCTCCACGGACGGGCCGGACGAGTCGCCGCCGGTCGTGTAGCCGCCGCCGATCGAGAACTCGCCTGTCGACTTCTCGACCACGTCGACCACCAGAACCACCTGGTCCGCCTCAGACCCCGGAACAGTGGAGACATTCACCGATTCGAAGTAGCCAAGTCCCTCAAGCCGCTTCTTGGCGCGTTGGATAAGCACCTGGTTAAAGGCATCGCCCTCGCTAACATCGAACTCGCGGCGGATCACATAGTCGCGCGTCCGGCTGTTGCCACGGATCTCGAGGCGCTCGACATAGGTGCGCGGACCTTGATCCACGGCATAGACCACGTCGATCGAACGGTTCTCGAAATTGCGGTCGCCGCGCGGCGTCACCTGGGCGAAGGCGTAGCCGAGACCAGCCACGCGCTCCGTCACCGCGACGATCGAATCTTCGATGTCGTCGGCGCTATACACTTCGCCGGTCTGCGTCTCGACCGAGGAGCGAAGTGCCTCGCCGTCCACGCCCGGGATCGTGCTTTCGACCGAGACATTGCCAAACGTATAGCGCTCGCCCTCGTCCACGGTGACGTTGATCACATACTGGTTGTTGGCCTCATCCAGATCGGCGGATGACGAGACGACCTGGAAATCCGCGTAGCCGCGATTGAAATAGAACCGCCGCAGCGCCTCCTCGTCCGCCTTCAGGCGCTGCTCGTCATACACGTCGTCGCGGAACAGGAAGGAAAGAAAGTTCGACCGCTTGGTCGAGATCACTTCCGACAAACGGCGGTCACTATATGCATTGTTGCCGACGAAATTGATCGACGCGATCTTGGTCCGATCGCCTTCGTTGATCTCGAACACCACGTTGACGCGATTCTCGCCGAGATCGACCACCTGCGTGGTGACTGTCGCATCGTCACGACCGATGGTGGCATAGGCCTGGCGAACGGTTTCCGCATCCGCATCAAGCGTCGCCTGCGAGAAGGTGCCGCGCGGCTTGAGCTGCACGCCTGCAGCAAGCTGCGCGTCCTTGACCTTCTTGTTGCCCTGGAAAAGCACCTGGTTGACGATCTGATATTCCTGCACCTCGACCACGA
Organism: uncultured Mesorhizobium sp.; assembly: GCA_963522145.1. Lineage (GTDB taxonomy): Bacteria > Pseudomonadota > Alphaproteobacteria > Rhizobiales > Rhizobiaceae > Mesorhizobium_B. The sequence continues at coordinate 25,126 of CAUQXI010000021.1, forward strand.
GCGTCGAACCGGATTGGTTCACGCTCACATCGGAGAACAGTCCGGTCGCGAAGAGGCGCTTCGTCGCGTCATCGATGTCGCCGCTAGAAAAATTCGTACCGGCACGGATCCCGACATAGTCGCGGATCGTTGCTGCGTCGACGCGCTGATTCCCGCGCACCTCGACATTGTTCACCACGGCCGCATAGGCGGATGAAACGCCCGCAAGCTGAACAGCAACCGCGCCGGGAATAACCAGGCCGGCAGACAGGGCAACCGCAGACACGGCGCTCAACAAACTGGAAGATGCCTTCATAGGCTCATGCAACCTTTTCTCGAAGTCCCCACGGCGAGAAACCGGACGTCGTGACCCCAACTCTGGTCTCGTCATAGCCGTTATTTCCCTACACGCAAGGTTTCTGGTTAATCAGCATTTACTAAGCGCGCCGGCGTGGCATTCGCGTCACGCCAATTCGCCACGATGGTGAACGAACCCTCAATGTCTTCGTGGGCACCAGGCTCGTCAGCATCCGAAAAGGTCATTCCAAAAAACGAATGCCATGAAGGCCAGCACGAGCATGAACCCGACCCGGTAGACCGCCTCCGTCATCCGCTCGGACACCGGCCGACCGATCGCTGCTTCGGCGGCATAGAAGGCCAGATGGCCACCGTCGAGGGGCGGGATGGGCAGAAGGTTAAGAATGCCGATGCCGACGGACAGGAACGCCGCCAGTTGAACCAGGCGTTCGAAGCCGAGTTGCGCCGCTTTGCCGGCCATGCCGGCGATTCGGACGGGTCCACCGAGCTGGCAGCGATCCTCACGGCCAGTCACGAAGCGGCTCAAAAACTTTCCAGTCCCCTGCACAACATGGCCAGTTTCCCGCACCGCCTCGGCCAAGGCCGAACCCGGCCCATACTCGACCTTGCGCGCCTGACCCACCTCCCGATCCGTGACAACGCCGAGAAGGGCGATCTGGACCTTGTTGCCGAGCGTGTCCGTTTGTTCCGTCAGTTCCGGAACGGCCGTCAGATCGACCTCGCGGTCGTCTCGCGCAACCACGAACCGGATCGAATCGCCTGCTCGACCACTCACGAGACGCTGGACGTCCTCGAAAGAGCTTACCGGCGATCCATCAATGCTGACGAACCGATCACCCGGCAGGAAGCCCGCTGCTTCCGCAGCGCTTCCCGGCTGCACCTTCGCGACCGTCGGTTCGAGGACGTAGCGGCCATACAGTCCGAACATGACCGCGAACACGGCGATCGTCAGAAGGAAATTGAAGGCCGGCCCGGCAAACACCGTCAGCGCCCGCTTCCAGACGGGCTGGATGTGAAAGGCTACGCGCCGCTCGGCCTCGGTCAAGCGAGCGGTTTCTTCCGGATCAGGCGCGCTGGTGGCGCCCATGTCGCCTACGAACTTCACATAGCCGCCGAGCGGAACGGCCGAAAGCCGCCACCGCGTGCCGTGGCGATCGTTGAACCCGGCAAGTTCCGGGCCAAACCCGATCGAGAAGGCCTTCACCCCGATGCCGCACCAGCGGCCGACCAGGTAATGCCCCATCTCATGCACGAAGACGACGACCGTCAGCACAAAAAGGAATGGGACGAGCGTCCCGAAAAGGAGCCCGTCCGAGCCGAACAAGGCGAAAAAGACGTCACTCAAATGCTTGGTTCCGGGTAGCGGCCCGCGTGGCCACAAGTTCACGAGAAACGAGATCACGGCCGAAGCGTGACCAAGGGGCGATGAGAGGGCTCAAGCGGAGAAAAGCCAGCCTGTTGGGTGGGCGATACTGCCGACAGTGATGCCGATCAGCCACAGAAGCAGCGACGCCGCGAGCAATCCATCGACCCGATCCATCACGCCGCCATGGCCGGGAATGATGCGGCTCGAATCTTTGACGCCACAGCGACGTTTGATCCAAGATTCGAGCAGGTCACCGCCCTGCGACGCTATGGAAAGCAGAAGAACAAGCAGCACGAGGCTCAAGTCCACGATGATTCCGCTGAAATAGCCAACCGTCACGCCCGCGATTGTTGCGCACGCAGCCCCGCCGATTGCGCCGCTCCATGTCTTGCCCGGCGAGATGGCTGGAGCCAGCTTCGGGCCCTTGAGAGCGCGGCCGACGAAATAGGCGCAGATGTCGGTGCCCCACACGACCGCGTAGAGGAACAAGATGGTGAACAAGCCTTCTGCATCGTTTCCGCGAAGGAGCGCCAAGGGGAGCGCTGCCGCAAGAGCGTAGGCAAGCCCACCGGCTGTCCATCCGCTACGATCCAGCGCCACGCCTGCCAGCGCGACCAAAACGATCACGCCAAGCGCTGCGAACACCGCCGTTTCAGGCCGCGCCACGACAAGCAGCACCAGCACGACCGCTATCAGGAAGGCGGCGGTCCAGCGCAAACGAGCAAACGTTCGGCCGGCGGTGATCGTCGACCACTCCCAGAAGATGGTGGCTCCGATGGCAAGGCAGAAGATACGGAAAGCAGTGCCGCCCACCCAGGTTGCGGCGATTGCAAGAGCCGCCAGCACAAGGCCGGACATGATCCTGAGCCGAAGCTCGCTCGATCCTGCTGTGGTTGCAGCTTCTGTCATGAAGCCGCGGCGTCGGCCGAAGCCAGCCCGCCGAATCGGCGCTCGCGCCTGCTGAATGTCGCCACGGCCTCTCGCAGGTCGCGCTCCGAGAAGTCCGGCCAGTAGCACGGCAGGAAGACGAGCTCGCTATAGGCTGCCTGCCAGAGCAGGAAGTTGGACAGCCTGAGTTCCCCGCTGGTGCGGATCACGATGTCGGGATCGGGAATATGCGCCGTGTCGAGAAAGGCGGCAAATGAATCGGACGTGATCTCATCGGCACGGATCAGCCCGCGCTCCGCGGCCTGAGCGATGCGGCGGACGGTGCGCACGATCTCATCGCGGCCGCCATAATTGAAGGCGATTACGAGGTTGAGGCGGCGGTTGTTGATCGTCAGCGCTTCCGCCTCGTCCAGCAGAACGCGGATGTCCGGCTCCAGGCCATGCCGGTCGCCGATCACGCGGATGCGGACATTCTTATGATGCAGATCAGCAAGATCACGCCGGATGAAGAGCCTGAGAAGGCCCATGAGGTCGCTCACCTCCGATTTCGGGCGCGACCAGTTCTCGGAAGAAAACGCGTAAACCGTCAGCCACTGGATCCCGAGGTCGCCTGCAGCCTGCACCGTCCTGCGCAGAGCTTCGACGCCGGCCCGGTGACCCGCGAGGCGCGGCAATCCCCTCGCCTTTGCCCAGCGTCCGTTGCCGTCCATGATGATCGCGACATGCGCGAGGCTGGTCATCGTCGTTGCGCCTTTTGCGGGCCGGATCAAGCCTCGCCTCAGACCTGCATGATCTCGGCTTCCTTTTCCGAAAGCAGGCTCTCGATTCCCGAGATCGTGTCGTCGGTTATCCTCTGCACGCGGTCGGATTGGGAACGCGAATCATCTTGGCTGATGGAGCCGTCTTTTTCGGCTTTTTTCAGTTGCTCCATGCCGTCGCGACGGACATGCCTAACGGCAACGCGCGCCTGCTCCGCATATTGATGCGCGATCTTCACCAGTTCCTTGCGGCGCTGCTCGTTGAGCTCCGGTAGCGGGATGCGCAGCGTGGTGCCGTCCATGATCGGATTGAACCCGAGATTGGATTCGCGGATGGCGCGGTCCACCGCACCCACCATCGACTTGTCCCAGACCGAGACCGAGATCATGCGCGGTTCGGGCACTGAAACCGTTGCCACCTGGTTGATCGGCGTGGGGCTGCCATAGGCTTGCACCTGGATCGGGTCGAGCAGATTGCTTGAAGCCCGACCCGTACGCAGCGATGCGAGATCGTTCTTGAACGCGCTGATCGCGCCGTCCATACGCCGCTGAACGTCGCCGAATTCCAAACCAGTGCTCATCTTCTTTCCCCTTCGCCAGCTTGGCGTCGTTCAGGCGTCGGACACTACCGTGCGCCGCCCGCCCCCGCGCAGGATTTCGCCAAGCCCGCCTTCCTCCTGGATCGAATAAACGATTATCGGAATGTGGTTTTCGCGTGCAAGCGCAATCGCCGCCGTATCCATGATGGCGAGGCCCTGCGCAAGCACCTCATCATGGGTAATGCGGTCGTAGCGGATCGCCGTCGGGTCCTTTTTGGGATCAGCCGAATACACCCCGTCCACCTGTGTCGCCTTGAACAGCGCGTCGGCCTGAATCTCGGCGGCGCGCAGGGCGGCTGCCGTATCCGTGGTGAAGAACGGGTTGCCCGTGCCGCCCGCGAACAAGACCACCTTGCCGGCATCCATGTAGCTCGTCGCCTGCCGCTGTGAGAAGCTTTCGCAGAGTTCAGGCATCGCGATGGCCGAAAGGACCACCGCGTCAACGCCGATCTTGTGGAGCGCGGTGCGCAAGGCAAGCGAATTGATGACTGTGGCCAGCATGCCCATATGGTCGCCGGTCACGCGATCGCCGCCCTTGGACGCCACCGCCACGCCTCGAAAGATGTTGCCGCCGCCCACCACCACGCCCACATCCACGCCGAGCGATCGCGCCTCGGCGATATCGGAGGCGATGCGGTCGGAGATGGAAACATCGATCCCGAAGCCCTGGCTGCCCATCAGCGCCTCGCCGGACGCCTTCAAGAGCACACGCCGATAGAGTGGCTTCTCCGTCATCGAGGCTCCGCTGTCATGCTGAAGGATAAAGGTGCGGCGCGCCGGATACACGAAGGGCGCCGCGATGTCACGCGACGCCCTTTTGAATTAAGCCGGTTGCCGATGGCTTACTTCTTGACCGCCGCAGCGACCTCTGCGGCAAAGTCCGACTGCTCGCGCTCGATCCCTTCGCCCAAGGCGAAGCGAACGAAGCCGGTGATCTTCGCAGGCGCGCCGATCTCCGTTTCGGCATCCTTGAGCGCCTTCTCCACGGTGAGATCGGGATTGAGCACAAAGGCCTGCTTCAACAGCACGACTTCCTCATAGAACTTGCGCAGCCGGCCCTCGACCATCTTTTCGATGATGTTCTCCGGCTTGCCGGACTGGCGGGCCTGATCGGAGAAGATCGCCCTCTCACGTTCCACGGCAGCCGCGTCGAGCTCGGATTCGGAAAGCGACAGCGGGTTGGTTGCGGCCACATGCATGGCGACCTGACGCGCAAAGGCGCGGGCAGCATCCGCGTTCCCGGTGGTCTCCACCGCGACGAGCACGCCAAGCTTGCCAAGATTTTCGCCCACGCTGTTGTGCACATAGGTGGCAACGACGCCGGCGCTGACTTCAAGAAGCTTCGAACGACGGAAGCTCATATTCTCCCCGATCGTGCCGACCGCATCCTTGATGGTTTCCTCGACGGAGGTGGTGGCGCCGGGATAACGCGCCTCGGCCACCGCGTCGGTCGTGCCGCCGACCTCAAGCGCGACCTGCGCCACGTTGCGGACGATCTGCTGGAAGGCGTCGTTGCGCGCCACGAAATCGGTCTCGGAGTTTACCTCCACGACAACGGCGCGCGTCTCCTCCGACGCCACCCCGATCAGCCCTTCGGCTGCAGTGCGGTCCGCCTTCTTGTCGGCCTTGGAGATGCCCTTCTTGCGCAGCCAGTCGACTGCCGCCTCCATGTCGCCGGCCGTCTCGCCCAGCGCAGCCTTGCAATCCATCATGCCCGCGCCCGTCAGTTCGCGGAGTTCTTTCACCTGTGCAGCGGAGATGCTCATCTCATCCTCTTCAATTCTGGAAACGACTCCGGCGCATCGTCGTCAAACGATGCGCCGTGCCAGCGCGCTTCTTTATCCGCGCAAATTCATGCAGAGGCCTGGATAAGGCCTCGAAACGCTCAGGCCTGCGCTTCTGCGGGCTCAGCCTCGTCCGCCAGCGCCGGCTCAAGAGGAGCCTCGGCGGATGCGCCGATATCCACCCCGGACGCGCCCTGCTGACGAGCGATGCCATCGAGTGCAGCCTTGGCGATCAGGTCGCAGTAAAGCTGGATCGCGCGCGCCGCGTCGTCATTCCCGGGGATCGGATAATCGATGTTGTCCGGGTCGCAGTTCGAATCGATGATGGCGACCACGGGAATGCCGAGACGCTTGGCTTCCTGGATCGCAATCGCTTCCTTGTTGGTGTCGATCACGAACATCAGGTCCGGTGTCGAACCCATATCCTTGATGCCGCCGAGGGCGCGGTTGAGCTTCTCCCGTTCACGATCGAGGTTCAGCCGCTCCTTCTTCGTGAAACCCGAGCCCTCATCGCCCAGCGTCTGGTCGAGCTTGCGAAGGCGCGAGATCGAGTTGGAGATCGTCTTCCAGTTGGTGAGCATGCCGCCCAGCCAGCGGGAATTCACATAATACTGCGCGGAGCGCTGCGCGGAGTCGGCGATGATGTCCGACGCCTGACGCTTGGTGCCGACGAACAGCACGCGGCCGCCGCGCGCTACAGTGTCCGATACCAGCTTCAGCGCCTGGTGCAGAAGCGGCACCGTTTGGCTGAGGTCGATGACGTGGATATTGTTGCGGGCGCCGTAGATGTAGGGCGCCATCTTCGGGTTCCAGCGATGCGTCTGGTGTCCGAAATGCGCACCAGCTTCCAAAAGCTGGCGCATGCTGAAGTCAGGCAGAGCCATTCCCATGTCCTTTCCGGTTGAGCCTCCACGGACCATCGGCAAACGGATCAATTCCGGTTGCCACCGGAGGTCTCAGCCGGATTTCTCCCGGACGGCGACCCAAAGCCCGTGTGTGGAATAGCCGCGCATATAATCGTGCGCGGCGCTTTACGCAAGCGGACGAAAGGGCTCCCTCAGCGGCTGCACTTCTGCTCGGACGGCTTGAGCAGAGACAGGTCGACCAGCTTCGCCTTCATCGAGAAGTTGCCGTAGTCCATGGTCAAATCGCGGGTCACGCCGTTCTCGTGCAGTTTGAAGCTGATGCGGTATTCCGGAAGCTCCTCGCCGCCCTGGTTCTTCGCCCCGAAATAAGCGATGTCGACCGGCCAGTACTGGTCGGCGGCGAGATCGTGCAGCGCCGGCCGCTCGGGATCGGCATCCTTGCCCCCGGTCTTCTTGCCGACCACGACGGTCGTGGTCATCACCTCGTTCGCATCGTCCGACCCGTCGAACAGGGTCGTTTCGTAGAAGGTGTCACCGCGTTTCGCCCGGTCGATCAGCTCGATCAGATGCTGGGTCGGAAACTGGGTCTTGGACAGGTCGAGGCTTTCCTTTTTCGGCTTCTCGATCTCCACGTCGAGCCCGGAGCCGCCGCTCGTGGCCGTGCCTTTCACCTCCTTGTCGAGGTTCTGGTCGACGAAGTTCTTGGTCACGAAGCTGAACGTCTTGCCCTCCGCATCCTCGAAGGTGGTGGTCTGCTGGTCCGTCACGCTGGTGGATTCGCCCGTGTTGATCTCGGTCACGAAGCGGAAGGTGACGGTGTAGCCCTCGCACGGTCCGCCGTTGAACTCGTAAACCATCCGCCCCTGGATCCCTGCGATCCCGGAGCTGTCCGTGGCCTTGTCGAGCACGAGATCATAGACCGCGCGGTGAGGCGCGAGCAGCGGCGCCGCAGACGCCGACATAGCCGAGCAGAACACCGCGAACGCCGCGCGCCACAAAACTTTCATCCGAATGCTCCATCGCCGCGTTTTTCGCGTGCCGCGCTTTCACGATTCAGCATAATGACTCCGGTGGCGGAAGCGAGGCAAAACGCGCTCGATACGTTCAACCGGAATTCACGAGGGCATCATCATGGAAGGCAGCATCGAACAAAGGCTGAAGGACCATGGCATCGTGCTGCCCGAGCCGGCAGCGCCTGCCGCCAACTACCTTCCCTTCGTTCAAAGCGGAAACCTGATCTTCACGGCCGGGCAGCTTCCGTTCGTGAACGGAGCGCTCTCGCATAAAGGCGTGCTGGGTCAGGATGTCGCGATCGAGGAAGGACAGGAGGCGGCCAGAAACTGCGCGGTCAACATCCTGGCGGTCGCGAAAGCCGCCTTGGGCGACCTTGAGCGGATCGGGCGGATCGTGAAGCTCACGGCCTTTGTCGCCTCCGCGCCCGGCTTCACCGACCAGCCGAAGGTCGCGAATGGCGCCTCGGACCTTCTGGTCGCGTTGCTTGGAGACAAGGGCAAGCACGCGCGTTCTGCCGTGGGCATGGCTGCGCTTCCGTTGAACGCTCCCGTCGAGGTGGAGGCGGTGATCGAGGTCGCTTCATGAATGCCGGCCTCGCCTGGCTGACCGAGCGGCCGATCGCCCATCGGGGCCTGCACGACAACAACCTTTTCTGCTGGGAAAACACGCTCAGCGCGTTCGCCCGCGCGGTGGATCGCGGCTATGCCATCGAATGCGACGTTCACCTTGCGGCCGATCGCGTGCCGGTGGTCTTCCACGATGACGCGTTGATGCGCCTGACCAGGCAGGACGGCTTCATCTGGCAGCGCACATCTGCCGAACTGGGGGCGTCACGCGTCGGCGGTACCGCAGACACCGTGCCGACCCTCGCTCAAGTGCTGAACCTCATCGAGGGCCGCGTGCCGCTGATCGTCGAGATCAAGGGTATTCCCGGCCATGATGAGGGTCTGGTGGCCGAAGTCGGCCGGCTGCTCGGCGATTATCGAGGCAAGGTCGCCGTGATGTCCTTCGATCACTGGATCATTCGCCGCTTCACGCAGGATGCGCCGGGCGTGCCGGCGGGCCTGACCGCCTGGGGCGCTGACGAAGCTTTGATCGAGGCGCACTTCTCCATGCTCGCCCATGGCATAGATTTCGTGTCCTATGACGTTGCCGCCCTGCCCAATCGTTTCACATCCTTTGTCCGAAACAGGCTCCAGATGCCGGTCATAAGCTGGACCGTCCGCGATGAACCTGCGCGCGAACTCACGCGGCTTCATGCGGATCAGATGACGTTCGAGAGTTTCGAGCCGGAGCTTACAGCGCTTGCCTGAAAAGGCGGAAACGAGTGCGGTCATCCGCATTGCCGAAAGCGTCGGCTCTCTCACGGCCGAGGAGTGGGGCACGCTTTGCGGCACATCGCGACGCGGCCCGGGTCGGTATAATCCTTTCCTGTCACGCAGCTTCCTGACCAGCCTCGAGGATTCAGGCTGCGTCGCGGCGCGCACCGGCTGGCACGGCCACCATCTTCGGCTTGAATCGAGCGAGGGCGAACTGCTTGGCGCTGTGCCGTGCTATCTGAAGTCGCACAGCCAGGGCGAGTATGTGTTCGATCACGGCTGGGCCGATGCTCTGGAACGCGCCGGCGGCGACTATTATCCCAAGCTGCAATGCTCGGTTCCATTCACGCCGGCGACGGGACCAAGGCTCCTGGTGCCGAACGGACAGGACCAGCGAAGAAGCTTACTGGCAGCCGGGCTGCGCGCCGTCACCGAGAAGCTCGACATTTCGTCCGCCCATGTCACCTTCGCGCTCGAAGATGACATGCAGGCGCTGCAGGAAGCGGGCTTTCTTCGCCGCATCGACCAGCAGTTCCACTTCTTCAACGAAGGCTTTGAAAGCTATGACGATTTCCTTGCCACCCTCGCCTCACGCAAGCGCAAGGCGTTGAAGAAAGAGCGTCGCGAGGCGCTTGCGGCAGGCATTACGGTCGAGAAGCTGACCGGCGCCTCGATTACGGAGGAAGCGTGGGACGCCTTCTTCGCCTTCTACTCCGACACCGGCAGCCGCAAATGGGGCCGGCCATACCTCAACCGCCGCTTCTTCTCGCTTGCGGGCGAGCGCATGGCCGACGACATTCTGCTGGTGATGGCGAAGCGGGCCGGCCGCTATGTCGCGGGTGCGATCAACTTCATCGGCGCGGACACGCTTTTCGGCCGCAACTGGGGTTGCATCGAGCATCACCCCTTCCTGCATTTTGAGGTCTGCTACCATCAGGCGATCGACTTCGCGATCGAGCGCGGGCTGAAAGTCGTGGAAGCGGGCGCTCAGGGCGAGCACAAGCTTGCGCGTGGCTACCGCCCCGTGGAAACGCTCTCGGCCCACTACCTGACCCATCCCTCCTTGCGGAAGGCGGTCGCCGACTACCTCAAGCAGGAGCGGCAGCAGGTGGCAATGGCCAGCGCCTATTATGACGAGCATGCGCCATTTCGGAAGAACAGCGAGGAGCGCGACGATGACGGATTATGACGCAGACAACATCTTCGCCAAGGTTCTGCGCGGCGATCTGCCCTGCCACAAGGTCCATGAGGACGAAGCCACCCTCACCTTCATGGACATCATGCCGCGCGGTCGCGGCCACTGTCTCGTGATCCCGAAAGCACCCGCCCGGAACATCCTCGATATCTCGGCCGACAGCCTCCAGGCGGTCGCCCTCTCCGTGCAGCGCGCGGCGCGTGCCGTGAAGCAGGCTTACGAGGCTGACGGCGTGACGGTGCAGCAATTCAACGAGGAGGCCGGCGGGCAGGCTGTCTTCCACCTTCACTTCCACGTCATTCCGCGCTTCACCGGTGTGCCCCTGCTCCCGCCTGCCACGACGATGGAGAAGCCGGAGGTTCTCGCGGCTGAAGCCGAGCGGATCCGAGCGGCGCTATAGCTTCACTGGAAAGCGATGCCCGACAGCAGGATTGCCTCGGCTACAAGGATGCCAACAGGCATGCGCTGGCCGAAGGCAAGATAGGCTGCAAAACCCGCAGTGGCTGCCCCGATGCGCAGGAAAAGCGACGTGTCGGCAAGTGCGCCGCTGGGAAACACGATGAAGTTCCCGATAACGCCGGCGACCAGCGCCGTCGCCAATGTCCGCACCACGACCAGCGCCTCAGACTGCTCCGCGATGCGCCCGCCGAAATAAACGCCCAGGAAGCGCCAGATGTCGGTGGCAAAGGAGCCGGCGACAAGAATGAACAGAAACGGCCACCACGGCGCGTCGAAGGCATCAAAGGTCATGAGCGCTGGGGCCCACTCCACCAACGCTGCATGGCATAGGCAACACCTCCTCCGATGAGGCCGGCCGCAAGCAGGTCGATCCGCGGCAGCACCATGTGGAAAAGCGGCCCCAGCACGAGGCCGAACCCTATGGCGTATTTGCCGGCGATCTCACGGGCAGAACCCCAGAGCGAGGTGAGGAAATAAATCGGGGTAAGAAAAAGCAGAGCGGCGGAAAGTGCCGGCGGTAGATCGCTCGCGAGCGGATGCACGATCGCGGTGACCGCCAGCATGATGATCATCAGTGCAGCTGCGATCCCCGCGTAGAATTGCGTCCGACCCTCGCGCTCTACCGAGGGGAAATGCTGAAAGGACATGACCCAGGACGTGACCGCAATGAAGTGCGATAGGACATAGAGCGTGATGCTCCGGCTCCTGGAGCCTCGCATCTCGGGGACGAGCGCCACCACCATCGGCATCAGCCGGACGGCGGAGAGAGCGACGGCCAGCGCCGCGGCCGGCATGGAAGCCCCGCTCTGGATGGCGCCCACCAGCACCACCATAGAGGGCAGCGCCCATATCGTCAGGACCATGAACAGGGTCTCGGCAAGCGTGAACCCAGCCTCATTCGCGAGACCGGCGAAGCCCACAAAGGCGCTGGCAAGAATCCAGCCCGGAAGCGTGACCGCCGTGCGGACACCGAGAAGGAACCACGATTGTGACGACCGAGAGCGCGAGCCGACTTCCATGACGCCTCGCGCAACCTCTTTCTGATTTTGTCGATGCGTAGCCGGAGCCTCCATGCGGAGGCTCCGGCCTCAAATCCTGTCAGTTGCGACGCGGCAGCTGAGGCACGAGGCTGCGCTTGCCACCTTCCTTGCCCGCGCTGCCACTTTCCGATGACTTCGGCTCCCCGTCGTCGCCGTCAGGCACGGGTTTGGCAGGTTTGCGCGACGCCTTACGCCGTGGAGCGCCCTCCTCGGGATCTTCCTTCTTGGGCTTCACAGGGATTTCGCCGGCGATGGATTCAAGATGCAGCGTTTTCTCGCCGCTTTCCTTGGCTTCCACCGTCACCTTTACGGTTCCGCCGTGCCGCAGCTTCCCGAACAGAACCTCGTCCGCCAGCGGCTTCTTGATGTGCTCCTGGATCACACGGCCGAGAGGCCGCGCACCCATTCGCTCGTCATAGCCCTTGTCGGCCAGCCATGCGATCGCCTCCGGCGACAGATTAAAAGTCACGCCACGCTCGGAAAGCTGAGCCTCGAGCTGAAGCACGAACTTCTGAACCACCTGATGGATGACAGGAACCGGCAGTGGCCCAAAGGGAATGATCGCATCAAGGCGGTTCCGGAATTCCGGGGTGAACAGGCGGTTGATCGCCTCCACATCGTCGCCTTCCCGTCTGGACGATCCGAAGCCGATTGCCGCACGCTGCATCTCCGATGCACCGGCATTGGTGGTCATGATGAGGATGACGTTCCGGAAGTCGATCTGCTTACCGTTGTGATCCGTCAGCTTGCCGTGGTCCATCACCTGCAGGAGGATGTTGAAAAGGTCCGGGTGCGCCTTCTCGACTTCGTCCAGAAGCAGAACGCAGTGCGGGTGCTGATCCACGCCATCCGTCAGAAGTCCACCCTGATCGAAGCCGACATAGCCCGGAGGCGCGCCGATCAGGCGACTCACGGTGTGACGCTCCATATATTCCGACATGTCGAAGCGCAGAAGTTGCACGCCAAGTGATGCGGCGAGCTGCTTGGCCACTTCCGTCTTGCCGACGCCGGTCGGGCCTGAGAACAGGTAGGAGCCAATCGGCTTTTCGGGCTCACGCAGCCCGGCACGCGCCAGCTTGATCGCGGAGGACAGCGCTGTGATCGCCGTATCTTGTCCGTATACTACGCGTTTAAGCTCGTCTTCCAACGTGGCAAGCACTGCCTCATCGTCTGCCGACACGCTCTTTGGCGGAATACGCGCCATCGATGCGATCGTCGCCTCGATTTCCTTCACGCTGATGGTCTTCTTGCGCTTGGTTTCAGGCAGCAGCATCTGCGACGCGCCGGTTTCATCGATCACGTCGATCGCCTTGTCGGGTAGCTTGCGGTCGTTGATGTAGCGCGCGGAAAGCTCAACCGCGGCCTTGATCGCGTCGCTCGTGTAACGGACCTTGTGGAACTCCTCGAAGTAAGGCTTCAGCCCCTTCATGATCTCGATCGCGTCGTCCACGGACGGCTCGTTCACGTCGATCTTTTGAAAGCGCCGCACGAGCGCGCGGTCCTTTTCGAAGAACTGGCGATATTCCTTGTAAGTGGTTGAGCCGATGCAACGGATGGCGCCCGACGACAGCGCCGGCTTGAGCAGGTTGGACGCGTCCATGGCGCCGCCTGAGGTCGCGCCCGCGCCAATCACGGTGTGGATCTCGTCGATAAACAGAACGGCGCCAGGAAACTCCTCGAGTTCCTTCACCACCTGCTTCAGGCGTTCCTCGAAGTCGCCGCGATAGCGCGTTCCTGCCAGCAAGGTGCCCATGTCGAGCGAGAAGATGGTGGCGTCCGCCAGCACGCGCGGCACCTGGCCCTCAACGATGCGCTTGGCGAGGCCTTCCGCGATCGCGGTTTTCCCCACGCCCGGATCGCCCACATAGAGCGGATTGTTCTTCGAACGGCGGCACAAGACCTGAATCGTGCGGTTGATCTCGCTGGCGCGACCGATCAGCGGATCGATGCGGCCGGTCCTGGCCTTCTGGTTGAGGTTGACGCAGTAAGCGGTCAGCGCATCCTGCTTCTTCTTCTCGCCGCCCTCGCTTTCGCCGGCGCTCGTGCTTGCCTGCTCCTCATCCACCCCGCGCGGCGTGCGGCTCTCGCTGCTGCCGCCGCGCTTGGCGATGCCGTGGCTGATATAATTGACCGCATCGTAGCGGGTCATCTGCTGTTCCTGCAGGAAATAGGCGGCGTGGCTCTCGCGCTCGGCGAAGATGGCAACGAGCACATTGGCGCCCGACACTTCTTCCCTGCCCGATGACTGCACATGGATCACCGCGCGCTGGATGACGCGCTGGAAGCCGGCGGTCGGCTTGGAATCCTCGTCGTAGCCCGTGACGAGATTATCCAGCTCCGCGTCGATATAGCCGAGCACGGTCTGCTTCAGCTCCGGAAGATCCACATTGCACGCACGCATGACGGCTGCCGCATCTGAGTCATCGATCAGAGCGAGCAGCAGATGCTCCAGCGTCGCATATTCATGATGGCGTTCATTGGCCAAAGTCAGCGCCTGATGCAGCGCCTTTTCAAGGCCGGGGGAGAATGCAGGCATTCAATACCTCACTTCTTTTCCATCACGCATTGCAGCGGATGCTGGTTCTGGCGGGCAAAATCCATGACCTGCGAGACCTTCGTCTCGGCCACCTCATAGGAGTAGATGCCGCATTCGCCCACGCCATGGTTGTGAACGTGAAGCATGATGCGGGTCGCGGCTTCCTTGTCCTTCTGGAAGAAACGCTCCAGCACCTGCACGACGAACTCCATCGGCGTGTAGTCGTCGTTCAGGATCAGGACGCGATAAAGGCTCGGCTTCTTGGTGCGCGTCTTCGTGCGGGTGATCACGGCAGTGCCTCGACCCGTTCCGTTCGATCCTCCGTCCTCGCCCTGCAGACGGGCAGGTCCGACGGAGATCATGCGATCGAAAATGCCCGCCTCGCCGCTCAACTCGACGTCCTTCCATCACCAAAGATTGGGGAGCCTCACCGGGCTCAGATGTAGGTGTTCCCGGGGCGATTGTAAGCCCTTCGCGCCGTCGCACAATATGCCGGACCGGGCTTATCCGCCGATGCTCCCCCGATCGTGAAGGAAGCAGCCAGCGGCACCAAATCCGCTCGCCGGTCGATAGAAATCAGCGTCGAAAATGAACGGCTCGGAAACCATAAACCGAATGGTAACGCGGTCTGCCTACCTTGAGGGTCAGCGTTACCGCCGTCGCCGGTGTCGCTCGCGCAACACGAGAACAAAAAAGGTATCCGCAGTGCGTCAAGCGTTCGCCGGCATCTCCTCCCGCACTATTCGGTGCTTCTCCGCCCTTCCCGCCTTTGTTGTCGCAACGGCGATCGGCATCGGCAGTGTCCAGGCGGCACAGAACCCGAAGCATGCGGCGATCGTGGTGGATGCCAGCACGGGGCGGACGCTGTTCGAGGAGAATGCCGATCGGCAGCGCTTCCCTGCTTCGCTGACCAAGATGATGACGCTCTACCTGACCTTCGAGGCGATGAAGGCAGGCAAGATCACCAAGAACACGCGCGTGCCCTTCTCGGCCCAGGCCGCAGCGAAGCCGCCTACGAAGATCGGCGTGAAGGCCGGCAACTCCGTTACGGTCGAAACCGCTATCCTTTCGCTGGTCACAAAGTCCGCCAACGATGCCGCAACCGCGCTTGGCGAACTTCTTGGCGGCTCGGAGCAGCGCTTCGCGCTTCTGATGACGCAGAAGGCGCGTCGGCTCGGGATGAGCAGCACCGTGTTCCAGAACGCCAACGGCCTGCCCGATCCGGATCAGCATACCACCGCACGCGACATGGCCACGCTTGGCCTCGCCCTGCGAGCCGACTTTCCGCAGTACTATCCGTATTTCTCCACTCCCTCCTTCACGCTCGGTCGCCAGCGCATGCCCAATCACAACAGGCTGCTTGGCCGCATCAAGGGGGTGGACGGCATCAAGACCGGCTACACCAACGCGTCCGGCTTCAACCTGGTGTCGTCCGTCGTGGACGGTGACCGGCGCATCGTCGCCGTCGTGATGGGCGGCCGCAGCGGCCGGAGCCGTGACGACTACATGGCGGGATTGATCAAGAAATACCTGCCCAAGGCTGTGGACGGCAACGGAGCCCTTGTCGCTTCCGTTTCCGGCTCGCCCCGCCGCGCACGCGCCGAGACCTCCGCACCGGCCAAGAACGCTCCTGCGCCTGTCCTTGAGGCAGCAGTCGCCGAGGCGGATGTGGTTGTTGCCGAAGACGAGAATGTTGTTACCACAACAGCCAAGTCGTCTCGCGTGGCCCGCGCCGAAGCCTATGCAGCCGCTCCCGTTCGGCTGCCCGTGAAGTCTGTCGCCGTCGATCCGATCGAGACAGCGTCGATCGCGCCGAAGGGCTGGGCGGTACAGGTCGCCTCTTCGCCGAGCGAGACCGAGGCGAGAGCATTCCTGCAAAGCACGACCGCCAAAGCCGGCTCTCTGCTCGCATCGGCCTCCGGCTACACAGTGCCCTTCAAGAAGAGCGGAACCACATTCTACCGCGCCCGGTTCGGCGGCTTCGCCAGCAAGGACGCCGCCTGGGATGCCTGCGCCGCACTGAAGAAGAAGAAGGTCTCCTGCTACGCCGTTCAGCAGTAGCCCTGTTTACACAACCCTCCCGGATAGTTCTTGCGTCGAAGGAGTTCAGTCGTGATCGGAGAGAAGGACGTGCTTGGCTTCGTTGATCCGCGCCGCCAGGAACGACGCGCGACCGATGCCGGTATCCAGGCCTTGCAGCAGGCGGCGATGCGCCTCGCGGATATCCGTGGCAGCGGCCCCCGCTTCAAGACCAAGGATCTGGTAAGCCTCCTCCTTGCTCATGGCGCCCGCAGTTGGCGAGGCTCCATGCCTCAGGCGGTGGTTCGCCTTCGCGCCTATGCGCCAAGTGGGAAAGCGGCGGTCAAGATAAGCTTCGAGTAGCTCGCGGCTTTCCCGGTCGATCGACAATTCGCGCCAAAGCGCGACGAGCTGATCGAGGTCGAGGGAGGCAAGCGCCCTGCCCTCGAAGCTTCCAGCCAGCACGAAACCGCCAATAGCCTTGGTAGCCCTATCGACTTCCATCTCCAGTGCCGCCGCGCGGATCGACGTTCTTCCCTGCGGCAGATCAAGCGCGTCCACGCCCCTTCGACGCAGCCTGCGCGCCCAGACCACGGCCAGCATCACGGCGACCGCAGCCGCCGGAGCGAATCCGACAACGCTCGCGACAACGCCGATGCCCGTAAGCGAAGCCGGCCCGCTCCACCGCAGCACAGTCGCCAGCCGCGCAGCGTCCGAGCATAGGAAGATCAGAACACCGAATGCAGCCAAGGCCAGCACGAACAAAGCCGGGAGCATCGTTTCGCGGTCCTTCTACCAAGGCGCAACGTTGAGGCGCGAAGGCTGGCGTTATCCCTGTTTTGTACCCTGTTTCTCGCTGAACAGCAGAGTTCGGTGAAACTCTGTCCGCGTGAGCGAGCCCATCCTATACAAGCGATCCCAGGCTAAGGAGAAGCACAGGCGGCATGAACACTGCCTTCCAGAGCCTCACCGGCGATCCCTCTACAAAAGCCCGAGTTCCGTTAGCTCGCGCCTGAGCGCCAGCGGCATTGCCAGCACATCCGCACGGTCGCCAGTGATGTCGTCCGGCGCATCCTCGTGCTTGAGGTAACGCCATCCCTGAAAAGGCCGCCTCGGCAGTAGGTCGGTTCTAACGACGGTGGGTTCGAGAATCAGGTGGCAACGACCGATTCCCTCGCCGTCGGTGAAGGGCCGGATGTCGAGCAGGCGCTGGCGACACTGCACCACCCCCTTGATCACCCAGAACAGCGATCCTCCACCCAACAGATCGTCCCGCCGCACGGGTACCATTCGTGTCGTGTGGAACTGCTCGGCTGGCTCTCCTGCAGCGCGTCGGTGTTCGAGACGCGACGAGATCCAGCCTTCAAGTTCCTCGACGGAGTCACATCCGACGCAGAGTTTCACCATGTTGAGCGGCATGGGCGATAGGTCATGCAAGAAGGAAAGCGGGTCAAGATCGGCAACGCGAAATCCACGTCACAAAGGCTTCATCAGGACTCGGAACGAAAAAGGGGCCGTGAGGCCCCTTCAAAACGATTGTAGCTGGCAGCGTCTCAGGCCGCGTCAGCCTCTGCAGCCTGTTCCGCTTCCACGCGGGCGCGATCGCCGGCGCCCTTCGCGGAAGTATCGCGATCCACGAACTCGATCACCGCGAGCGGCGCATTGTCGCCATGCCGAAAGCCGGCCTTCATGATGCGCAGATAGCCGCCATTGCGCGCGGAATAGCGCGGCGCGATCGTATCAAACAAACGGCGCACGACCGTCTCGCTGCGGATCTGCGAGATCGCCTGACGGCGTGCATGCAGGTCGCCGCGCTTGCCGAGCGTCACCAGCTTCTCCACGATTGGCCGCAGGTCCTTGGCCTTCGGCAGCGTGGTCACGATCTGCTCATGCTCGATGAGCGACACCGCGAGGTTGGCGAACATCGCCTTGCGATGACTGGCCGAGCGGCCGAGACGACGGCCTGTCTTCCCATGACGCATTGTTTCTCTCCTTCAAAAACCCGCGCCATGGTGCGCCGGGATTGTCCCTGCCGATGTCTCGGCTCAATACTGGTCTTCGTAGCGCTTGGCGAGGTCGTCGATGTTCTCCGGCGGCCAGTCCGGCACTTCCATGCCGAGATGCAGCCCCATGGAAGCGAGAACTTCCTTGATCTCGTTCAGCGACTTGCGGCCGAAATTGGGGGTCCGCAGCATTTCGGCTTCCGTTTTCTGAATCAGGTCGCCGATGTAAACGATGTTGTCGTTCTTCAGGCAGTTGGCCGAACGGACGGACAGCTCAAGCTCATCCACCTTCTTGAGCAGCGCCGGATTGAAGGCCAGCTCTGCCACCTGCTCGGATGTCTGCTCCTTCTGCGGCTCGTCGAAGTTGACGAACAGGCCAAGCTGGTCCTGAAGAATGCGCGCGGCATAGGCAACGGCATCCTCACCGGAGATCGAGCCATCGGTCTCGATCGTCATGGTCAGCTTGTCGTAGTCGAGCACCTGCCCTTCACGCGTGTTCTCCACGCGGTAGGAAACCTTCTTGACCGGCGAGTAGAGGCTGTCGACCGGGATCAACCCGATCGGCGCATCCTCGGCCCGATTACGGTCAGCCGGCACATAGCCCTTGCCGGAATCCACGGTGAACTCCATGCGGATCTCGGCACCCTCGTCCAGCGTGCAGATCACATGCTCAGGGTTCAGGATTTCGACATCGCCGACGGTCTGGATGTCACCAGCCGTGACGGCGCCGGGACCCTGCTTGCGCACAACCATGCGCTTGGGCCCATCGCCCTCCATGCGGATGGCGATTTCCTTGATGTTCAGGACGATGTCGGTCACGTCCTCACGGACACCTGCGATCGAAGAGAATTCGTGCAGAACGCCGTCGATCTGCACGGCCGTGACGGCCGCGCCACGCAGCGAAGAAAGCAGCACGCGGCGCAACGCATTGCCGAGCGTCAGGCCGAAGCCACGCTCAAGCGGCTCGGCGACAAGCGTCGTCATCGTCTTCTTCTTCGACTGGAAGTCGATGCGGTTCGGCTTGATCAGTTCCTGCCAGTTTTTCTGGATCATGATGTCTTCCTTCCGTTCGCCGCCACTATCCAATCGTGACGGCCGAGGGAGAAAGCCGCGAGAACAGCGCGATTTAGACGCGCTGGAGCAGCAAATCTTGTTGTTAGAGCGGCGCGATCAAACCCGGCGCTTCTTGCGCGGGCGGCATCCGTTGTGCGGAATGGGGGTCACGTCACGGATGGATGTAATGGTGAAGCCCGCAGCCTGCAAGGCGCGCAACGCCGACTCGCGACCCGAGCCCGGCCCGGAAACCTCTACTTCGAGCATGCGCATCCCATGCTCCTGAGCCTTGCGCGCCACATCTTCCGCCGCCATCTGCGCGGCGAATGGAGTGGACTTGCGCGAGCCCTTGAAGCCCTGAGCACCGGCCGACGACCACGCGATCGCATTACCCTGCGCATCGGTGATCGTGATCATGGTATTGTTGAAGGTCGAGCTCACATGAGCCGTGCCCGAAGAGATGTTCTTCCGCTCGCGCCTGCGGACGCGTGTGGCTTCCTTGGCCATTCAATACTTCCTTTGCATGATATCGACGCCGCCGTAATGCCAGCGGCTACACCTCGAAGAAACGTTGTCGGCCGGCTGAGCGACCGAAGAACGTCTCTGCGACTTCTTACTTCTTCTTGCCGGCGATCGCCTTGGCTGGCCCCTTGCGGGTGCGCGCGTTGGTATGGGTGCGCTGGCCGCGAACCGGCAGCGAGCGGCGATGACGCAGGCCGCGATATGAGCCGAGATCCATCAGGCGCTTGATGTTCATCGACACGCTGCGGCGCAGATCGCCCTCGACCTGGTAGTCGCGATCGATGGCCTCGCGGATCGCAAGCACCTCAGCATCTGTGAGCTGGTTGACACGGCGCTCCGCAGGGATGCCGACCTTGTCGACGATCTCCTGCGCGAACTTCTTGCCTATGCCGTGAATATACTGAAGCGAGATCACGACGCGCTTGTTGGTCGGAATGTTGACGCCGGCGATACGGGCCATCTTTCACCTTCTCCATCTGGGCCGGCTGAACCGGCGCTTTTGAAACCCGCGTCCGGTGGAGTCCGGCCCTTGCGGGTGATTATTCTCTCGACACGACTCAGGAAACCGGCTGCGTCCCTTACGGGCGCGGCAAACGTCGCATCGAGAGGAGATGCGGCGCGATAGTTCAGCTGGCGGCGAAAGTCAATACCACTGGCAAAGAGGGCTTTAAACCGGCTGACGCTCGGCGACTGCCGCGAGCTCCTTCTCGATCGCCGCAGTGACTTGCGACATCTCGGCCATGCCGTCGACGACACGCAGCAAGCCTATCCGTTGGTAGTAGTCCGAAAGAGGTGCCGTCTTCGAGTAATATTCCATCATGCGTTGACGAAAGGCGTCCGCATTGTCATCGGCCCGGACGCTGCCGCCGGCAGCCAGAGTTTCGGCAACTCTGTTCTCCATCCGGCGCGCCAGCGCGCCGTCGTCCACCTTCAATTCGATCACCGCGTCGAGCTGACGGTGCTTATCATTGAGGATCCGCGTAAGCGATTCAGCCTGCGGAACCGTGCGAGGGTAACCGTCGAGGATGAAGCCGCGTGCACAGTCTGCCTGGTCCACGCGATTGGAAACGATCTCGTTGACGATCTCGTCGGAAACAAGCTGACCTGCTTCCATCACCGCGCGTGCTTTCAAGCCGATCGGGCTTCCCGCAGCAACCGCAGCGCGCAGCATGTCCCCTGTCGAAAGCTGCGGGATGTCGTGCTTCGAGGATAGAAGCTTGGATTGAGTTCCCTTGCCCGCGCCGGGCGGGCCAAGCAGAATCAGCCTCATCGTCCCCTCTTGCCCCCACGCAGCTTGGACTTCTTGATCAACCCCTCATACTGATGCGCGATTAGGTGGCCCTGGATCTGGGCTACGGTGTCAAGCGTCACGCTGACCACGATGAGAAGCGACGTGCCGCCAAGATAGAACGGGACGCCCGTCGCGGATATCAGAAATTCCGGCATCAGGCAGATGAGCACAAGATAAATGGCGCCGATCACCGTAATGCGGGTAAGCACGTAGTCGATATATTCGGCGGTGCGTTCACCGGGCCGATAACCGGGAATGAAGCCGGAATGCTTCTTGAGCTGGTCGGCTGTGTCCTTCGGGTTGAAGACGATCGCCGTATAGAAGAAGGCGAAGAAGATGATCATGCCTGCGTAAAGCAGCATGTAGAGCGGCCTGCCGTGCCCAAGAGAGGCGAGCATGGTATTGGCCCAGCCGGGGAGCGTAGTGCTTGCCGAGAAGCCGGCGATCGTTGCGGGCAGCACCAGCAGCGAGGATGCGAAGATTGGCGGAATGACGCCGGCGGTGTTCAGCTTCAGCGGCAGGTGCGAGGTGTCGCCCTGGAACATGCGATTGCCGACCTGACGCTTCGGATACTGGATCAGCAAACGGCGCTGCGCGCGCTCGAAAAACACGATCGCGGCGATGACGACCACAGCCAGCACGATGATCGCCAGGATCAGCGTCGTGGACAGAGCACCCGTACGGCCAAGCTCCAAAGTGCCGCTGATTGCATGCGGCAGGCCTGCAACGATACCCGCGAAGATGATCAGCGAAATGCCATTGCCGATGCCTCGCGATGTTATCTGCTCGCCGAGCCACATCAGGAACATGGTTCCACCGACGAGCGTAATCACGGTCGAGGCGCGGAAGAAGAGGCCGGGATCGGACACGATGCCGTTGCCGCTCTCGAGCCCAACCGCGATGCCGTAGGCCTGAACCAGCGCGAGAAGCACGGTGCCGTAGCGCGTATACTGGTTGATGACCTTGCGTCCCTGCTCGCCTTCCTTCTTGAGGGCTTCAAGCGACGGGATCACCGATGTCATCAACTGCATGATGATCGACGCGGAGATGTAGGGCATGATGCCGAGCGCGAAGATCGCCATGCGCGCGACCGCACCGCCTGCGAACATGTTGAACACGCCGAGCATGCCGCCGGCCTGCCCCTGGAACGCCTGCGCGAAGGCGGCTGGGTTGATGCCCGGCAGCGGGATATATGTTCCGAGGCGATAAACAAGCAGCGCACCCAGCGTGAACCAGATGCGCTTCTTGAGATCTTCAGCCTTCGCGAAAGCCGCGAAGTTGAGATTGGAGGCCAGTTGCTCTGCAGCCGATGCCATCAAGCATTCTCCGCTAGGCTGCCACGCGAGACACGAGCCGAGCGGGCAGCCGGATCGCAGCCGAGATAGGCTGCCTCCGATCAGGTTGCAAGCGACGCGAAATGCCGCGCCGCGCCGCGATTTACTCCGAAGCTGTAGCTTCGGCGGGCAAAGTCACCGACCCACCGGCACGCTCGATCTTCTCGATCGCCGCCTTGGAAGCGCCTGCCACATTGAGGTTCAGCTTGGCTGACACTTCTCCGTCGGAAAGAACGCGCACGCCATGCTTCGCGCGACGGATCACACCGGCTGCAATGAGGCTCTCCGCATTGATCGACTGGGAAGCATCAAGCTTGCCCGCATCGATCGCAGCCTGAAGCCGCGATAGCGAAACGGCGTTATAGCTCTTGGCAGACGGATTCTTGAACCCGCGCTTGGGGAGCCGGCGATAAAGCGGCATCTGGCCGCCTTCGAAGCCGTTGATAGCCACGCCTGAGCGCGCCTTCTGACCCTTGACGCCGCGGCCGCCCGTCTTGCCAAGGCCTGAACCGATGCCGCGACCGACGCGCTTGCGCGACTGCGTCGCGCCCTCATTGTCGCTGATCTCGTTGAGTTTCATGAAACTATCTCCTGCTTCGGCCGGGTCAGGCCTCGTCCACGACGCGGACGAGGTGACTGACCGAAGCGATCATTCCGCGCACGGAAGGCGTGTCCTGCAGCGTACGGCGGCGGCGGATTTTATTGAGACCGAGTCCGACAAGCGTCGCACGCTGGCTCTTCTCGCGACGGATCGGGCTGCCGATCTGCTCAACGGTCACGGTCTTGGATTGTTGGATATCAGCCATGGGAAATCTCCTTCGCCAGAGCCGTCACTCTTCGACTGCCACGGTGCCACCGCGACGAGCCTGAAGAGCCGAATACTTGATCCCGCGCTGAGCCGCCACGTCCTTGGGATGCATCTGGCTCTTCAGCGCGTCGAAGGTGGCGCGAACCATGTTGTAAGGGTTCGACGAACCCATCGACTTCGCCACGACATCATGCATGCCGAGCGTTTCGAAAACAGCGCGCATCGGACCGCCGGCGATGATGCCTGTACCGGCCTTGGCCGAGCGGAGAAGAACGCGTCCGGCGCCATGGCGCCCTTCGACGTCGTGATGCAGCGTGCGGCCTGAACGCAGCGGCACGAAGATCAGTTCGCGCTTTGCCGACTCAGTTGCCTTGCGGATGGCTTCCG
Source organism: uncultured Mesorhizobium sp. (assembly GCA_963522145.1). Lineage (GTDB taxonomy): Bacteria > Pseudomonadota > Alphaproteobacteria > Rhizobiales > Rhizobiaceae > Mesorhizobium_B. The sequence continues at coordinate 48,664 of CAUQXI010000021.1, forward strand.
GGACTTCGCGCGCCTTGCCATGGCCGAAGCCGACACGGCCCTTCTGATCGCCGACGACGACGAGAGCAGCAAAGCCGAAACGACGGCCACCCTTCACCACCTTGGCGACCCGGTTGATATGAACGAGCTTGTCGACGAAGCCATCGTCGCGCTCTTCGCGGTCACGGCCACGCTCGCGGCCGCCTTCCCTGCGCTCTTGTGCCATGATCCTGTTCCTTGTTTTTTTCCGGACAGCACGGGTTGATGAAAAATCCGATCGCGCTCAATGTCGCGGTCGGTGCGAAAGATCAGAAGCTCAGGCCGCCCTCGCGCGCAGCCTCGGCCAACGCCTTTACGCGGCCGTGATAAATGTAAGCCCCGCGATCGAAGACCACCTCGGTCACACCAGCCTGCACCGCGCGTTCGGCAACGAGCTTGCCGACGAGTGCCGCAGCAGCAGCGTCTGCACCGGTCTTACCGCCGCTCTTGAAATCCGCATCCAACGTCGAAGCAGCAGCCAGTGTATGACCACGCGCGTCGTCAATCACCTGGGCATAGATGTTCTTCGAGGACCGATGAACGGAAAGCCGGGGACGATCGCCCGACACCTTCTTAATCTGACCGCGAACGCGCTGGGCGCGACGCTGCGTGCTTTCCTTGGAAGCCATAATCCCTGTCCTTGCTTCGGATGCGCGATCGCGAAGAGCGATGCGCAACACGCGCCGATCACAAGGTCATCGCCCTCGCAACCGGCAGCGTTTTATTTCTTCTTGCCTTCCTTGCGCACGATGCGCTCGCCGGCATAACGCACACCCTTGCCCTTGTAGGGCTCGGGGCCGCGATATTCGCGGATCTCAGCAGCGACCTGGCCGACACGCTGCTTGTCAATGCCGGTGACCACAATCTCAGTCGGACGCGGAACGGCAATCGTGATGTCCTGCGGGGTCTGGTAAACGACCTCGTGGCTGAAGCCAAGAGCAAGCTGCAAGTTCTTGCCCTGCATCGCTGCACGATATCCGACGCCCGTGATCTCAAGACGGCGCTCAAAACCGTCTTTCACGCCGGTCAGGATATTGACAATCTGTGTCCGCGACATCCCCCACTTGGAACGAGCAGCCTTGGAGTCGTCACGCGGGGTAACGGCAACCTCGCCGTTCTCCATCTTCACGAGCACTTCGTCGTTCACGACAAAGCGCATCTCACCTTTGGGGCCTTTCGCGGTAACGGTCTGGCCGTCAACGGTGGCCGTCACGCCCTGAGGCAGCGCGACCGGCTTCTTGCCGATACGAGACATGGTTTCGTCCTCGTCTGTTCTTGACGCCTGCCCGATCAGAAGATCTGGCAGAGCACCTCGCCGCCGACGTTCTGCTCGCGCGCCTCGTGATCGGCCATCACGCCCTTCGGCGTGGACAGGATCGAGATGCCGAGGCCGTTGGCGACCTGGGGAATTGACTTGACCGAAGCATAAACGCGACGGCCGGGCTTCGACACGCGGGCGATTTCACGGATCACCGGCATGCCGTCATAGTATTTCAACTCGATATTGAGCTCGGATTTGCCGTTCTCAAAGTCGGTCTGCGAGTAGTCGCGGATATAGCCTTCCGACTTCAACACATCCAGCACGCGTGCCCGGAGCGTAGACGCCGGAGAAGAAACGGTCAGCTTCTTGCGGCCATAGGCGTTGCGGATGCGGGTCAGCATATCGCCGAGGGGATCGCTTAAAGACATTGCGGCGCCTCCTTACCAGCTGGACTTCATGAGACCCGGGATCATCCCGAGCGAACCAAGATCGCGCAGCGCGATACGGCTCATTCCAAGCTTGCGGTAATAAGCGCGCGGACGGCCCGTCACCTCACAGCGATTGCGGATACGCACCTTGGCCGAATTACGCGGAAGCGAAGCCAGCTTGAGTTGGGCCCGGAAGCGCTCCTCGATCGGCTTGTCCTGATCCATCACGATGGATTTGAGGTCCGAGCGCTTCTTGGCGAACTGCTTCACCATCTTGCGGCGGCGATTATTCTTCTCGACTGAGCTGGTCTTTGCCATCTCGCTTGATCCTTTCTCGCTGCCGTTACTGCCGGAAGGGGAAGTTGAACGCGGTTAGCAAAGCCCGCGCCTCTTCGTCCGTTTTGGCAGTCGTACAAACGATGACGTCCATTCCCCAGATCTGATCGACCTTGTCGTAGTTGATCTCCGGGAAAACAATATGCTCCTTGATGCCCATCGCATAGTTGCCGCGGCCGTCGAAGCTCTTCGGGTTTAGACCACGGAAGTCGCGAACACGCGGAAGCGCGATGTTCACCAGACGATCAAGGAACTCATACATCCGTTCACTGCGAAGGGTGACCTTCGCACCGATCGGCATGTTCTCGCGAACCTTGAAGCCAGCGATCGAATTGCGCGCCCGCGTCACCACGGCCTTCTGGCCGGCGATCAAACCAAGATCTTCCGCCGCGACCGACGGCTTCTTGGAATCCGCCGTAGCCTCGCCGACGCCCATATTGAGCACGATCTTGTCGAGACGCGGCACCTGCATCTCGTTCTCGTAGGAGAACTTCTCCAGCATGGAAGCACGGATCGTCTCGCGATAAACGGTCTTCAGGCGCGGCTGGTATTGAGCATTAGCCATTGATCACTTCTCCCGTGGTCTTCGCCACGCGCACCTTTTTGCCGTCACGAACCTCGAAGCCGACGCGCGTCGCCTTTCCGGCAGCATCGGTCACGGCGAGATTGGACAGATGGATCGGCGCTTCCTTGGTGATGATGCCGCCTTCCTGAGCCTGCGTCTGACGCTGATGGCGACGCACCTGGTTGATGCCGCGCACAACCGCCTTGTCGTCCTTCGGCATCACGCGGAGAACTTCCCCGGTGCGACCCTTGTCTTTGCCGGCGAGCACAACAACCTTGTCGCCTTTGCGAATTTTCTGCATCGTCTTCTTCCTTGCGTCGCCGGCTTACAGCACTTCGGGAGCGAGCGACACGATCTTCATGTGGTTCTTGGCGCGAAGCTCACGCGGAACCGGGCCGAAGATGCGAGTGCCGACCGGCTCACGCTTGTTGTCCACCAGAACAGCCGCATTATTGTCGAAGCGGATGACACTGCCATCCATGCGGCGGATGTCCTTCGCCGTGCGGACCACCACAGCCTTCATCACATCGCCCTTCTTTACGCGACCGCGCGGAATGGCTTCCTTCACCGACACCACGATGATGTCGCCGACTGAAGCATATTTGCGCTTCGAGCCGCCCAGCACCTTGATGCACATGACCCGGCGCGCACCGGAATTGTCGGCAACGTCCAGGTTAGTCTGCATCTGGATCATGATTGATCACCTTCTTCCTGCTCGAACCGACCATCTCGAAAATCGGCCCGACAACATACAATGGAAACTCAGGCTTCGGCCTGCGCCTCGGTCACGACGATCCAGCGCTTGTCCCGGGAGATCGGCTTCGACTCCTGGATGAACACCTGGTCGCCGACCTTGTGCTGGTTGTTCTCATCATGCGCCTTGTAGCGCTTGGTCATGCGAACCGTCTTCTTCATCACAGGATGCGTGAAGCGGCGCTCGACCTTCACGACAACCGTCTTCTCATTCTTGTCGCTGACGACGGTGCCTTGGAGAACGCGCTTTGGCATTGTTCTTGTCCTTAAGCCTTCTTGGCGGCCGACTGCTCGGCGGCGATGGTCTTGATGCGCGCGATATCGCGGCGAACCTGCTTCACGCGAGCAGTCTTCTCAAGCTGCGCAGTCGCCTTCTGGAAGCGCAGGTTGAACTGCTCCTTCTTCAGCGCCGCAAGATCGTCTGCAAGCTGGTCGGGCGTCTTGGCCCGGATGTCGGAAACCTTCATGTCCGGACCCTTCCTTACTCGGCGATGCGCTGCATGAAGCGCGTCTTGACCGAAAGCTTGGCAGCACCAAGGCGAAGCGCCTCGCGCGCCGTTTCTTCCGGCACGCCATCGATTTCGAACATGATGCGGCCCGGCTTCACCCGGCAGGCCCAATAATCCACCGCGCCCTTGCCCTTGCCCATGCGGACTTCGGTCGGCTTGGAGGTCACCGGCACATCCGGGAACACGCGGATCCAGACACGGCCTTCGCGCTTCATCTCACGGGTGATCGCGCGGCGAGCCGCCTCGATCTCGCGCGCGGTGACGCGGTTCGGTTCAAGCGCCTTCAGGCCGAAGGCACCGAAGTCGAGGTCTGTTCCACCCTTCGCAGTGCCGTGGATGCGGCCCTTGAACTGCTTGCGGAACTTCGTGCGCTTTGGTTGCAGCATCTCGTTCTACTCCAGATAAACTCAGGCGTGCTCTCGTTCGCGGCGACGCTGGCCACCCTGCTCGGCCTCGGTCGCGCGACGCTCGGAAGCCATCGGATCGTGCTCCAGAATCTCGCCCTTGAACACCCAAACCTTCACGCCGCAGATGCCGTAAGCCGTTTGCGCTTCGGCCGTGCCATAATCAACATCCGCGCGCAGCGTGTGAAGCGGCACCCGCCCCTCACGATACCACTCAAGACGCGCGATTTCCGCGCCACCGAGACGGCCCGCACAATTAATGCGGATGCCCTCGGCGCCCAGACGCATCGCCGACTGAACGGCGCGCTTCATGGCGCGGCGGAACGCGATCCGGCGCTCGAGCTGCTGCGCAATCGACTGGGCAACCAACGTCGCGTCGATCTCTGGCTTACGCACCTCGACGATGTTGAGATGCGTTTCTGACTGCGTCATCTCGGTCAGCTTCTTGCGAAGCTTCTCGATGTCCGCGCCCTTCTTGCCGATGATAAGGCCGGGACGGGCGGCGTGGATCGTGACGCGGCACTTCTTGTGCGGACGCTCGATCACGACCTTGGACACCGCGGCCTGCTTCAGCTCCTTAAGCAGATACTCGCGGATCTTGATGTCCTCGTGCAGCAGCTTGCCGTATTCGCCGGTATTCGCATACCAGCGCGAGTCCCAGGTGCGGTTGATGCCGAGACGAAGCCCGACGGGATTGACTTTCTGGCCCATCAGGCGGCCTCCACTTGCTCTGCCACTTCGCGCACCACGATGGTCAGGTGCGAGAACGGCTTCTCGATCCGGCTTGCACGGCCGCGGCCTCGAGCATGAAAACGCTTCATCACCAGCGACTTGCCGACATAGGCCTCGGATACGATCAGCGCATCCACGTCAAGGTCATGATTGTTCTCGGCATTCGCAACGGCCGACTCCAGCGTCTTCTTGACGGTACCGGCGATACGCTTGCGCGAGAACTCCAGATCGTTCAGCGCAGCCTGCACCTTCTTGCCACGGATCAAGGCCGCGACGAGGTTGAGCTTCTGCGGGCTGATGCGGATCGTGCGGAGCACGGCGCGCGCCTCATTATCGGGAAGCCTGCGGGGGGCCTTGGCCTTGCCCATCGTTATTTCCTCTTCGCCTTCTTGTCCGCACCATGCCCGTAATAGGTACGGGTCGGAGCGAACTCGCCGAACTTGTGGCCGACCATTTCCTCGTTCACGGAAACGGGGATGTGCTTCTGGCCATTATAGACACCGAAGGTCAGGCCGACGAACTGCGGCAGGATGGTGGAGCGACGGCTCCACATCTTGATGACCTCGCTGCGGCCGCCTTCGCGCACCTTGTCTGCCTTCTTGAGCAGAAAGCCATCGACGAACGGGCCTTTCCAGACTGATCGGGTCACGGGTTTCTACCTCTCTTAGCTCTTGCGCGCGTGGCGCGAGCGCATGATGAACTTGTCGGTCGACTTGTTGGACCGCGTCTTCTTGCCCTTGGTGGGCTTGCCCCAGGGCGTAACCGGGTGACGGCCGCCCGAGGTGCGGCCTTCGCCGCCGCCATGCGGGTGATCGACCGGGTTCATGGTCACGCCGCGATTATGCGGCCGGCGACCCAGCCAGCGCGAACGGCCGGCCTTGCCGAGATTGATGTTGCCATGATCCGGGTTCGATACAGCGCCGACCGTGCCGAAGCACGAGCCATGCACCAGACGCTGTTCGCCAGAGTTGAGGCGCAGGATCGCCATGCCTTGGTCACGACCGACTAGCTGCGCATAGGACCCGGCCGAACGAGCGATCTGACCGCCCTTGCCCGGCTTCAGCTCTACATTATGGACGATCGTGCCCACCGGCATGGCCGAAAGCGGCATCGCATTGCCTGGCTTCACGTCGGCCGATTGGCCAGCGACCACCTTGTCGCCCGGCGACAAGCGCTGCGGCGCGATGATGTAGGAAAGCTCGCCGTCGTCATAGCGCAGGAGCGCGATGAAAGCCGTGCGGTTCGGATCATATTCCAGCCGCTCGACAGTGGCCGACACGTCGAACTTGCGACGCTTGAAGTCGATGACGCGGTACGTACGCTTGTGACCGCCGCCGATGAAGCGAGCCGTAACACGACCGTAATTGTTGCGCCCGCCCGACGAGGTAAGACCCTCGGTCAACCCCTTGACCGGCTTGCCCTTCCAAAGGGACGAGCGGTCGACGATCACCAGCTGGCGCTGGCTCGGCGTCGTCGGCTTGTAGCTTTTTAATGCCATTTTCTTTTCCTCAGCCCGCGGTCTTAGAGACCAGTCGCGACGTCGATCGAGTCGCCATCGGCAAGCGTGATGATGGCACGCTTGAAGTCCGACTGTCGGCCGACCGTGCCGCGGAAGCGTTTCACCTTACCCTTGCGGATCAGCGTGTTGACGCCCGTTACCTTGACGCCAAACAACGCCTCGACAGCAGCCTTGATATCGGGCTTCGACGCCTTGCGGGCGACGTTGAACACCACCTGATTCTGCTCCGACGCCATCGTCGATTTCTCGGTGATGGCGGGGCTGACGATCACGTCGTAATGTCGAAGATCGGTCACTTGAAGCGCTCCTCGAGAGCCTCGACGGCGGCTTTGGAAAGAACCAGCGTGCCGCGCCGAAGGATGTCGTAGACATTGATGCCCTGCACGGGCAGCACGTCGATATTCGGAATATTGGTCGCAGCACGGGCGAAGTTCTGGTCGAGCTCCGCGCCGCCGATGACCAGAGCATTGGTCAGCCCGAGCGTCTCGAAGCTGGACACCAGCGCCTTCGTCTTGGCCTCGGTCAGCGACAGCTCATCGACAACGATGATGCTGTCCGCCTTGGCTTTGGCAGAAAGAGCGTGCCGCAACCCGAGCGCACGAACCTTCTTGGGCAGGTCATGCTCATGGCTGTGAGGAACAGGCCCGTGAGCCTTGCCGCCGCCGCGGAACTGCGGCGCACGTGCCGAATGGTGACGAGCGCGACCCGTGCCCTTCTGCTTGTACATCTTGGCGCCGGTGCGCGCGATCTCCGCGCGGCCCTTTGCCTTGTGCGTGCCCTGCTGACGCCTGGCCAACTGCCAGCGCACGACGCGCTGCAGGATGTCCTCACGCGGTTCAAGACCGAAGATCTCGTCCGAAAGGCTGAGCGTGCCGGCGCCCTGTCCGGCAAGCGTGGTGACGTTCAAGTCCATTATTCAGCCCCCTCGCTGGCTTGGGCGGCGGCGCGAAGGCCAGCCGGCTTCGGAGCGGTCTCAGGCAGCGCAACCTTCACGGCATCGCGCACCAGGATCCACGCACCCTTGGAGCCGGGAACAGCACCGCGGATCAGGATCAGCCCGCGATCGGCATCGGTCGAAACGACTTCGACATTCTGCGTCGTCACGCGGGTATGCCCCATGTGACCGGCCATCTTCTTGCCCTTGAAAACCTTGCCCGGGTCCTGACGCTGACCGGTCGAACCATGCGAACGGTGCGAAACGGAGTTACCGTGCGTCGCGCGACCGCCACCGAAATTGTGGCGCTTGATGACACCCTGGAAGCCCTTGCCCTGCGTAGTGCCCGTCACGTCCACCTTCTGGCCGGCCACGAAGTGGTCGACGGTGATCTCAGCGCCTACATCAAGCAGGTTCTCGCTCGACACGCGGAACTCGGCGAGTTTCGCCTTCGGCTCCACCGACGCCGTCGCGAAATGACCGCGCAGCGCCTTTGGCGTGTTCTTCACCTTGGCAAGGCCGACGCCGAGCTGCACGGCGGTGTAGCCGTTCTTTTCCTCGGTGCGCTGAGCGACCACCTGGCAGTTCTCCATGCGGAGAACGGTGACCGGCACATGCTCGCCCGCATCGTTGTAGATGCGGGTCATCCCGACCTTCTGTGCGATAACACCTGCACGCATCGTTCCGAATTCCTTCCGAACCTTCTTGCCGGCAGCCCAAAAGGCGCCAGCGCTTCATCGCCCGTTAGAGCTTGATCTCAACGTCCACGCCTGCAGCGAGATCGAGCTTCATCAGCGCGTCCACGGTCTGCGGGGTGGGGTCCACGATGTCGAGCAGACGCTTATGCGTGCGCATCTCGAACTGCTCGCGGCTCTTCTTGTCGATATGCGGCGAGCGGTTCACGGTGAACTTCTCGATGCGGGTCGGCAGCGGGATAGGACCGCGCACATTGGCGCCTGTGCGCTTGGCCGTCGAAACGATCTCGCGGGTCGAAGCGTCGAGCACGCGATGGTCGAACGCTTTCAAGCGGATGCGGATATTTTGTCCGTTCATGACACTTTCCTGTTCTGCCGGGGGCGGGCCGTTGTCCCGCCCCGCGCCAGATGCAACTGCTTAACGCCGTGGC
>CAUQXI010000022.1:0-55276 GCA_963522145.1 uncultured Mesorhizobium sp.
GGGCCGCGGTGGCCGGGGCCGGCTTGGCGCCGGGCAGCAGGCCCTCGCGCTGCGCGCGCTTGCGAGCCAGCTTGCGGGCGCGACGCACGGCTTCCGCCTTTTCGCGGGCGCGCTTCTCGGACGGCTTCTCGTAATGGCCGCGCATCTTCAATTCGCGGAAAATGCCTTCGCGCTGCATCTTCTTCTTCAGCGCGCGAAGCGCCTGGTCAACATTGTTGTCGCGAACGAGTACCTGCACGGGCTATCCTGTTTTGCGGGCCGACAACGCCCGGTTTCGAGATCGGTTGAGCAGAAAAGCGCGCCACAGGACACGCTTCCATAGCGGCTTGCACCGCAAATTTCGCGCGGGCTACTATCAGAAAGGGGCTGTGATGTCGAGCCTCATGCGCCGTTCTTTTCGCTGGCATGCGGCAGAGGCGCAGAGCGGCGAAGAACCACCATCCCGATCAGGCCTGCCAATGCGAGGATCGCGGCGGCGATGCCGAAAGATGTGCCCGATAGCGCAGGCGACATGTCGCTTTTGGCGGTGAAGGCATAGACTGCTCCGAAGAACAGCGGCGATGCGATGCCGGCAATGCTCGCGACGCTGTTGTTGGCGACACTGCTTCACGCGACCATGACCGGGCCACCCCCCGTCGGCATGCTGCGCCGCTAGACGAACGCTCATGACGCAAAACGGCGAGAGTGGTCGCAATCAGTGCAAAGCTCGCCACAATCCGCTGCTACTGCTAAAAATTCGCCCGACACGACAGATGGCCGGCTCCCGCAACCGAGCGATGAGGTTTGAGCTTCCATGCGCAAATATTCGGTATTCGCCCTCGCGCGCGAAGCGATGCGCGGGCACAAGGGTTGGGACGAGCAGTGGAGTTCGCCCGAGCCGCGCTCCGAATATGATGTGATCATCATCGGCGCCGGCGGTCACGGGCTAGCCACCGCCTATTACCTCGCCAAGGAGCACGGCGTGTCCAACGTGGCCGTGCTGGAAAAAGGCTGGCTCGGCGGCGGCAATACGGGGCGCAACACCACCATCATCCGGTCCAACTATCTTTATGATGAGTCGGCGCGCCTTTACGATCATGCGGTGAAGCTGTGGGACGGGCTGTCCCAGGACCTCAACTACAATGTCATGTATTCCCCGCGCGGCGTGATGATGCTCGCGCACAACGTGCATGACGTGCAGGTCTTCAAGCGGCACATCCACTCCAACCGGCTGAACGGCGTCGACAATGAATGGCTGACGCCGGAGCAGGCGAAAGAATTCTGCCCGCCGCTCAACATCTCAAAGGAAGCCCGCTATCCGGTGGTGGGTGCGGCCCTTCAGCGGCGTGGCGGTACTGCGCGGCATGATGCGGTGGCCTGGGGCTATGCGCGGGCGGCATCCGCGCGGGGCGTCCACATCATCCAGAATTGCGAGGTCAAGAACATCCGCCGCTCCGGCAACGGCCGTGTCACCGGCGTCGAGACCACGCGCGGCTTCATCGGCGCGAAGAAAGTGGGCGTGGTCGCCGCCGGCCACACGTCCGTGCTGATGCAGATGGCCGATGTGCGCATGCCGCTTGAAAGCTACCCGCTCCAGGCGCTGGTTTCCGAGCCGGTGAAACCGGTGTTCCCTTGCGTGGTGATGTCCAACACCGTGCACGCCTATATCTCGCAGTCCGACAAGGGCGAACTCGTCATCGGCGCCGGCACCGATCAGTACATCTCCTATTCGCAGACTGGCGGCCTGCACATCATCAACCACACGCTGGATGCCATCTGCGAGATGTTTCCCATCTTCACGCGCATGAAGATGCTGCGTTCGTGGGGCGGCATCGTGGACGTGACGCCGGACCGCTCGCCGATCCTCGCCAAGACCCCGGTTCCCGGCCTGTACGTCAATTGCGGCTGGGGAACCGGCGGCTTCAAGGCGACACCCGGCTCCGGCCATGTCTTCGCCCACACCATCGCCAACGACAATCCGCACCCGATCAATGCACCTTACACACTGGAACGCTTCCGCTCGGGCCGCCTGATCGACGAGGCGGCAGCCGCCGCCGTGGCCCATTGAGTTGGTGGACATGACCGAGCCCGTCCATCGCGTGGAAAATTCATGATGTTCGCGCTCGCCCTTGTTGCATCCGCTCCCGTCTTCGTCGCAGACGAGAAGAGCTTCTTCCACATGCCGGGAACGGAGGACTTCCGCACCCAGACCGTGTCACGGACGGCTGGAGAAACGGAATGGCCCTTCACGGTGGATGAGGGGACGCTGGCCTGCGCCTATGTCATGGGTCAGAGGGCGGTTTACTTCGTCGAGAAGACGGATACGCCTGAACCGCGCGTCGTCGTGCTCTCGACCAATCCATTCGATCTGGCGCTGGCAAATCTCGGCAGAACCGAGCTTCTCACCCCGCGCGATGATCTGGCCACGCTGGTCGGGCGCGTGGCTCCTTTTGTTCAGGCCGGCGAGCGCCTCTGCGAACAGCCGCGCGGAACGACGATCGGCCCGGGCGGCGAGCTTTGAACAACGGAACGCTACCATGCTCCTGATCCATTGCCCCTATTGCGAGGAAGAGCGCCCGGAACTCGAATTCAGCAATGGCGGGCAGGCTCATATCGCGCGCTCCCCGACGATCGTTCAGGAGTCGGACGAGACCTTCGAGCGCTTCTTCTTCATCCGCGACAATCCGAAGGGCGTCATCTTCGAGCGCTGGCGCCATATCCACGGCTGCGGCCGCTTCTTCAACGCGGTACGCGACACGATCACCGACAAGTTCCACCACACCTACAAGGCCGGCGAGCCGCAGCCCGATCTCGACGCGCTGGTCGCCGCCAATGCGAACCGTCGCATGGATGAGGGGCGGGGCGACATGCCGGCTGACCAAGGTCCGGGGTCATGGGCGAACGTTCCGCCGGATCAGATCAATGCGGAGCTACCCGCGGGCAATGAGGAAAACGCTCGATGACCGCTGCGTTCCGCCTATCCGGCAAGGGCCGTCTCGCTCCGGCGAAACCCGCTGCCTTCACCTTTGACGGAACGAAGCTCGAAGGGGTCGAAGGCGATACGCTGGCATCCGCCCTGCTCGCGAACGGCGTGCACCTCGTCGGCCGCTCGTTCAAGTATCACCGCCCGCGTGGCATCCTGTCCGCCGGGGCGGAGGAGCCGAACGCGCTTGTGGGCGTGGAACGCGACGCCGCACGAAAGACGCCGAATGTGCGGGCGACCGTGCAGGAGCTTTACGACGGCCTGAATGCCGTGTCGCAGAACCGGTGGCCGAGCCTCGCCTATGACGTGGGCGAGGTGAACAACGTCGCCTCGCCGATGTTCTCCGCCGGCTTCTACTACAAGACCTTCATGTGGCCGAAAAAGGCGTGGGAAAAGTTCTACGAGCCGAGGATCCGCGCTGCCGCCGGCCTGGGCACCGCACCGGACCAGCCCGACCCGGACCACTATGCGCAGCGCTATGCTCATTGCGACGTGCTGGTGCTGGGAGGAGGAGCCGCAGGCATCGCGGCGGCAGTGGCCGCAGCCGAGTCCGGCGCGCGCGTGATATTGTGCGACGAGCAGGCCGAGTTCGGCGGCGCACTTCGCTTCGAAGCCGGCGCGCGGATCGATGGTGTGGACGGATGGGCCTGGGCGCAGTCCACGATTGCGGCTTTGAGGGCGCATGAACGCATCCGCGTTCTGCCGCGCACCACCGCCTTCGGCTATTATGCGCAGAACCTCGTCGGCCTGGTAGAGCGCGTGACGGAGCATCTCGCCGATCCCGATCCGGCGCTGCCGCGCGAACGTCTCTGGCAGGTGCGGGCGAAGACCGTCGTGATCGCCACAGGCGCCATCGAGCGCCACATGGTGTTCGCCGACAATGACCGTCCCGGCATCATGCTGGCCTCCGCCGCACGGACCTATCTCAACCATTTCGGCGTCGCGGTCGGCCGGAATGTCGGTGTCTTCACCGCCAACGACTCGGCCTATGCGGCGGCGATCGACCTTGCGGAAGCAGGCATGACGGTCGCGGCCATCGTCGATCTGCGGCAGGCTCCGGAAAGCCCGATGATCGAGCGGGCAAGGGCGCTCGGCATCGAGGTGCTTGCCGGCCATGCCGTGGTGAAGACCGGCGGCCGGCTGCGCGTCTCGTCCATGGCCGTGCGCCCGATCGCGGGCGGCGCGGATCGTGTCATCGCGATCGATGCGCTGCTGATGTCGGCGGGCTGGACGCCGTCTGTGCATCTCTTCTCGCAGTCGCGCGGACGCGTCGCCTTCGACGAGGCGACGCAGCGCTTTCTTCCCGGCACTTATGCACAGGACTGCGTTTCAGTCGGCGCCTGCAACGGCACGGATGGGCTGGCGGCGACGCTGGACGAGGCTTTTGCCGCCGGCGAGAAGGCCGCGCGCGACACATCGGGCAGGGCTGCTTCCACTTCACGGCCGGCGCAGGTCGAGAGCGAGACCTTCTCGGGTGGGCTGCTCGGCAGTGGTCCGGGTGCCGAGAACAACACGACGGTCAAGGCTTTCGTGGATTTCCAGAACGATGTGACCGCCAAGGACATCCGGCTTGCGGTGCGCGAAGGCATGCATTCGATCGAGCACGTCAAGCGCTTCACCACCAACGGCATGGCGACCGACCAGGGCAAGACGTCCAATATGCACGGGTTGGCGATCGCTGCCGAGGCGCTGGGCAGGGACATTCCCGCCGTCGGCCTCACCACCTTCCGCGCGCCCTATACGCCGGTCACATTCGGCGCGATCGTGAACTATGCGCAAGGGGAACTGTTCGATCCCACGCGCAAGACAGCGACCCATTCTTGGGCGGCTGCGCAAGGTGCTGTGTTCGAGGATGTCGGCCAGTGGAAGCGGGCCTGGTATTTTCCCCAAGCCGGCGAGGACATGCACGCCGCCGTCAACCGCGAGTGCAAGACGGTACGCGAAACGGCGGGGCTCTTCGACGCTTCCACCCTCGGCAAGATCGAGGTGGTCGGGCCGGATGCCGCCAAGTTCATGGAGATCCTCTACACCAACCCCTGGGAGAAGCTCGAAGTCGGCCGTTGCCGCTACGGGATCATGTTGCGCGAGGACGGCTTCATCTATGATGACGGCGTGGTGGGGCGGCTGGCGCCCGACCACTTCCATGTGACCACCACCACCGGCGGTGCGCCGCGCGTGATGAGCCATATGGAGGATTATCTCCAGACCGAGTTCCCGGACCTGCGGGTGTGGCTGACCTCCATCACAGAGCAATGGGCAGTGATCGCGGTACAGGGTCCCAACGCGCGCCGGGTCATCGAGCCGCTGGTGGAAGGCATCGACGTGTCGGATGCTGCCATGCCGCACATGTCGGTGCGCGAGGGGCGCATCTGCGGTGTGCCGACGCGGCTCTTCCGCATGTCGTTCACCGGCGAGCGCGGCTTCGAGGTCAATGTTCCGGCCGATTACGGGCAGGCCGTGTGGGAGGCGCTTTGGGCGGAAGGGCGGAAGCACGGTGCCTGCGCCTATGGCACGGAAACCATGCATGTGCTGCGCGCGGAGAAGGGCTACATCATCGTCGGCCAGGAGACCGACGGCACCGTGACGCCGAGCGATGCGGGGCTCGACTGGGCGATCGGCAAGAAGAAGGGCGACTTCGTCGGCATCCGCGGCTTGCGTCGTCCCGACCTCGTTTCAAATGGACGCAAGCAGCTGGTCGGCCTGCGCACGAAGGACTCCAAGACGGTTCTCGAGGAAGGCGCTCAACTTGTCGCCAATCCGCGCGAGCCGATCCCGATGACCATGATCGGCCATGTGACCTCGTCCTACTGGTCCGAGAATTGCGGTCACTCAATCGCGCTCGCGCTACTGCTCGACGGGCAAAGGCGGATCGGACAGACGCTTTACGTGCCGATGCCGGATGGCGCGGTCGAGGTGGAAGTCTGCGGCACGGTGTTCTTTGATCCGACAGGAGAGTGGCTCAATGGTTGAGGCGATGGGCGTGGAGGCAGGCGGGATCGTGGTAGCAGAGCGGCGCGGGCCGCTCGGCACGCTTGGGCTGGCCGCATCGGGCGTGACACTCGCGACGGCGCCGTTCGCCTTTCGAGTTTCGCTGCGCGCGCGGGAAGAAGCCGTGGCCCCGCTGAGCGCGGCGCTGGGCTTGGACCTGCCGCGCCGGCGGAAGACATCAACGCAAAACGGCACGCGCGCCGCGCTCTGGCTTGGTCCGGATGAGTGGCTGGTGATCGACGAAGCCCGCGACCCGCTTCTTGACTGCCGGAGTGTGGAGGCGCTGCATTCGGCGGTGGACATCTCGCATCGCAATGCCGGCATCATCGTGTCCGGCGCACATGCGGTCGATGCTATCAGCGGCGGATGCCCGCAGAATTTGCTGCCGGAGGTGTTTCCGGTGGGAGCCTGCTCGCGCACGGTGCTGGGCAAGATCGAGATCGTGCTGTGGCGAACAGCCGAGGAGGAGTATCGCGTCGAATGCTGGCGCTCCTTCAGCGCCTATGCCTTCGCGCTTCTGTCCGCCGCTGCGAGGGACGCGGCGGCCTGATCGTCAATGCTCCGGCGGGCTCACGGCGCGGCATTCGGGTCAGGACCGATCAGCGTCAGCCAGCGCGCCGTCAGCGCGGGCTTGATGCTGTTTTCGATCTCCACCGTCACATCATGGGTGATGTTGACCCAGCCGGATGGCCGCACCTTGAGCTCGGCCAGCGTGAAGCGCGCCCGGATGCGCGCGCCGCTCTTGACCGGAGCAGCGAAGCGAAGCCGGTCAAAGCCGTAATTGATGCCCATGCCATCGCCTTCAAGCGGGCGGATGGATTCGAAGAACATCGCCGACAGGAGCGAAAGCGACAGGAATCCGTGCGCGATCGTGCCGCCGAACGGCGTTTCCGCGGCTGCGCGCTCAGGGTTCACATGGATGAACTGGTGATCGTCCGTCGCATCGGCGAATGTGTCGATCATCGCCTGCGTGACCGCGCGCCAGGGCGACACGCCCACTTCTTTGCCCACTGCCGCCTGAAGCTCGTCCAGCGTCACCGGCTCCAGTCGGACGCGCGACGTCCCCTCCGGTGATCCCGCTTCGCTCATGCCAAGTCTCCATGGAGATGTCAGGCGCGCTTCCTGCCTTTAAACGCGCAGGGCATCAAGCCTCGGAGTCGCAGCGGAAGGCGCTTCACCGGAGATGCCGAGCCTGAAGCGGAGGCTTACTCCGCCGGTTGAAGCCCTTCCTCGATCGACGCCGCTTCGTCCAGCTCGCGCTCAAGCCGCGCATCTTCTTCCGCCTTGGGCGTGATGAAGCGGCCGAGCAGAAGGTAGGCGACGGGGGTGAGGAACAGGGTGGAAAGCGTGGCGAGCCCCAGGCCGCCGACGATCACCCAGCCGAGTGCGATACGCGCTTCAGCACCGGCGCCGCTCGCGAGGATCAGCGGAACGCCGCCCAGCACCGTGCAGATCATGGTCATCATCACCGGCCGCAGGCGAATAGTCGCGGCTTCCTCCACGGCTTCACGCACGCTCATGCCGCGGTCGCGCAACTGGTTGGCGAATTCCACGACGAGGATGCCATTCTTGGCCATGACGCCGACCAGCAGAACGAGGCCGATCTGGCTGTAGGCGTTTAGACTGGTGTTGGTCAGCAGCAGCGCGAAAACCGCGCAGGCAAGCCCGAGCGGAACGGTCGCCATGATGATCACCGCGCTGACGAAGCTTTCGAACTGTGCGCCGAGCACGAGCAGGATGATCACCAGCGCGAAGCCGAAGATCACCAGCATGGAGCTCGACTGCTCCCCGAGCGTCGCGGCCTCGGCAAGCGGCACGATGCGGCTGCCCTGCGGCAGAAGAGGCGCTGCGATCCGTTGCGCCTCGCTCAGCGCCTCGCCGAGGGCGAATTCCGGTGCAAGGCTCGCGGTAATTGCCACTGAACGAAGCTGCTGCTCACGTGCCAGAGAAGGCGGCACGGCGCGTTCGGTCAGGGTCGCGATGGTGGACATCGGCACGAAGCGGCCATCGGCGGTCTTCAGGAAGATGTTCTCAAGGTCGGTCGGATCGTTGATCGGGTTGGTGGTGGAAACAAGCTTCACCGCATAAGCGCGGTCCTTGATGAAGACCTCGCCAACCTCCCGTCCGTCGAGCATGGACTGAACCGCCTGTGCCAGGCCCGTGATGTCGATGCCGAGATCGGAAGCGCGCTCGCGATTGATGTCGATGCCGAGTTGCGGCTGCGTGGCGTCACTGGACAGGCGGGGCTGCTGAAACCGGCTGTCCTTTTCCATCTCCGCTACGATGCGCTGCGCGGCTTGGCCGAGCTCGGCATAGTCGTTGCCAACGATCGCGAATTGCAGCCCGGAGCCCGCGCCGCGGATGCCGAGCGAGTTGGGCTGCATGGTTACCGCGCGAACACCGGGCACGTCGCGCAGGAGGCGGTTAATTTCGGCGGAGATGTCGGCCTGGCTGCGCGTCCGCTCGCTCCAGGGCGCCAGCGACAGAACCATGAAGCCGTTGCTGGTGGAGCCGCCTTGGCCGACATTGGCGAAGGTGGCGACGATCTCGCCGCTTTTTCGCAAGGGTTCGATTAACTGCTCGATGCGCCGCATCTGTCCGGTCGTGTAATCCAGGCTCACCCCTTGCGGCGCGGTCACGCGAAGCATGACCAGCGACCGGTCCTCGTTCGGAGTCAGCTCCTGGCGGATCAGCCCGAAGGCTCCAAAGGCTGCCGCCGCAAAGAGCACGGAAACGAGGATCACGATGAGGGGAGCAGCAAGGCAGGCGCGCAGCATGCGGCGATAGAAGCCGGACAGGCTGTTGCCAACGCGCAGGAACGGGCCGGGGCTGCGCTGCTCCTGCGCGTCTGCGGGTGCCGCCTTCAACATGCGGGAAGCCAGCATGGGGCAAAGCGAAAGGGCCACGATCGAGGACAGCAGCACGGCGATCGCGAGCGTAAAGCCGAACTCGCGGAACAGGCCGCCGGTCTGGCCGGGCAGGAAAGAGAGGGGCACGAACACGGCGGCGAGAGTGGCCGTGGTGGCGATCACCGCGAAGAACACCTCCTGGGTGCCGAGCACGGCGGCGGCACGCGGCCCCATGCCCTCGTTGCGGCGCCGCACGATGTTTTCGAGCACCACGATCGCGTCGTCCACCACGAGGCCCGTGGCGAGAACGAGCGCCAAAAGCGTCAGGATGTTGAGCGAAAAGCCGGCGAGATAGATCGCGGCCAGCGTGCCGATCAGCGCCACCGGCATGGCAAGGCCGGGGATCAGGGTCGCGCGCCAGTCGAACAGAAACAGGTAGATCACGAGCAGCACGATCGAGACGGACAGGCCCAGCGCGATCTCGACCTCGTGGATGGCGCCTTCGACAAATGTCGCATCGTCGCTGGTCACCTTGATCTGCATGCCGGGCGGCAGGGTTTCGCCGATGCGAGCGGCCGCCTCGCGCACGCCATGCGAGATGTCGAGTGTATTGGACTGCGCCTGCCGGATGATGCCAAGGCCGATGCCCGTCTTGTTGTCGGAGCGCAGCGAGGTGGTGCCGGGATCGCCGCCGAGCGTGACATTGGCCACGTCGCGCAGCCTCGTGCGGCCGGAAACCACCAGGTTCTCGAACTCTTCCGGCGTCGTGACGCTGGCCGTCGTGCGCACGATGATGTCGGAGGTGCCCGACGTGAGTGAACCGGCCGGCGCGTCGAGCGCTACGGTGGAAAGTGCGCGCGACACATCGGCCACGGTGAGGCCGAGGCTCGCAAGCTTCGCCTGGTTGATGTCCACCCGGAAGAGCTTTTCCCGATCGCCGTAGATCTGCACATCCGCCACGCCGTCGACGGCGGCGAGCGCGTCGGAGATCTCGTCCTCGACCAGGATCGTCATGTCCTCCACGCTCATCGTGTCGGATGTCACGGCGAGCCGCATCACCGCATCAGAATTCGCGTCGGCCTTGACGATACGCGGTTGATCCATGTCGTCGGGAAGCTGGTTGACCACCCGACCCACCGCGTCGCGCATGTCGGACGCCGCGACGTTCAGGTCGACGCCGTCGCCGAACTCGACGGTGACGCGGCTCTGTCCAAAGGACGAGGAGGACGAGATCGACTTGACGCCTGAGACGCGCGACACCGCGCCCTCGAGGATCGCGGTCACCTCCCGGTCGATGGTTTCGGCGGCGGCGCCCTCATAGTCGGCGTTGATGGTGATCACCGGCCGATCGACGTCCGGCAGCTCACGGATCTCGATGCCGTAGAAGGCTGCCAGTCCGGCGACGATGATCAGCGCATTGAGCACAAATGCCAGCACGGGCCGACGCACGAACAGTTCGGTGAGGCCCGCGCCCATGGCCGGGCTATGCCCCGAATTGGAGTGCGCTGCGGTCGCCATCGGCTCAGAGCTCGCTCGCCGCCGTTTTCGGGCGGGCTGCATCATTGTCGGCGGCGGGGATCGCCTGGGCGGCAGGTGCTGCTTCGCCCGCGATCATCACCGGCGCCCCCTGGCGGATCGTATGGATGCCCTCGGTCACCACCTGCTCGCCCTCATTCAGCGCAGCTTCGACCAGCACGGTTTCCGTGTTGCGCTGGATGATGCGCACTGGCATCCGCTCGGCCTTGCCGTCGCGCACCACCCAAACGAATGCGCCATCCGTGCCCCATTGAACCGCAAGCGGATCGACGGACGGATAGGTGTCGCCGGGAAAGCGCATGGAAACCTGAAAGCTCTGGCCCGGACGCAGCGTGTCATCAGGGTTCGGGATCTTCGCGCGCACCTGAAGCGTGCGGCTCGCCTCGTCGACCCGGCTGTCTACCGCGCCGACCTGGCCCTCGAAGACTTCGTTCGGCCGCGCGACGGAAGTGGCGGTCAGTGGTGCTCCGACCGCGATCGTGCTGGCGAAGCGCTCGGGCACCCAGAAATCCACCAGGATGGAGGAGCGGTCGTCCACCGTGGCGATCGTGGTGTCACCCGTCACCGTGTTGCCCAGCTCGACGGGAACGATGCCGATGACGCCCGCGATCGGCGAGATCACCGAGCGCCGTGACAGCGTGAGTTCCGCATCGCGCAAGGTCAGCTTGGCGTTGCTCAGCGCAAGCTCTGCTTCCGTCAACTGAACGCCGGAGGCGGTGTTGGAGCGGCGCAGCGCGGTGATGCGTTCCAGCGAAGCTTCCGCATCCTTCACCGCGATCCGCGCGCGATCGGCGGCGATCTCCTCGGTTTCCGCATCCAGTTGCGCGATCACGTCGCCGGCCGCGATCATCTGCCCCGAGCTGATCGCGATTTCGGTGAGACGGCCGGAGGCGTAAGGCTTCACCGCGACCGAGGCAGCCGAGCGGCCGGTGCCGATCGCCGACAGGCGGTCATTGATCGTGGCTTCGCCGACGGGCCTCGCCACGACCGGCATCTGCTGTCCGCGGCGCCCGCCATCGCGCGCCCCGGCACCTCGGCCACCTTCACCCCCCGGACCTGTCTCAGGGGTGGGGGCGATGGACGCGACGAAACTGTTGTCGATGCCCCAACCCGCCAGGGTGTCCGCGGCGCCCGGTACGAAGCGCAGCCAAGCGAGCGCCGCTAAAGCGACGATCACCAAAGCGACCACGATTTGTTTGGAGGCTGCTGACATGCAATTTCCAGGTTGGTGCGGAGCGGACAAAGCCGCACCGCATTCATCCGTGCTTCAAGGCCGATATCCGCTCGAGAACAAGCGTCGTCTGCCCAACCACACGCACGTGGCTCCTTTATGACCTTCGGGCCTGCGGACCGCACGTTAAATATCCGCAAGGTTGGGAAGCGTTCTATTCTGCGAGCAGCGGTCTTCCTGAAAGAAATGGTGCATTCGCTTCTCCGCCCCTTTGACAAAGGCTCTGGGCAGGAATCTGATCCGGCTGCCGCAGGAAGAACAGCGAACGCGCCGTTGAAGGCGTGAGGGGACGCTGCTCCTTCGGAGACAAGGCAAGGCGGGCGTATTCGCTGGGGCGTCAGGCTCGCGAGATGCGACCCGTCGATCAGGGGCAATGGGGGTTCAAGCGGGCATGACGCTGCATCAGTATTCGGACAAGGATAAGAGCGAGGACGTCAAGGTCCTTCATTCCATGGGCTATGCCCAGGAACTCGAACGGCGGATGAGCCAGTTCTCGAATTTCGCCGTTTCGTTCTCGATCATCTGCATCCTGTCGGGCGGCATCAACAGTTTGGCCCAGGCGACGGCGGGTGCGGGAGGAGCGGCTATCGGCATCGGCTGGCCGCTCGGCTGCTTCGTGTCCCTCGTGTTCGCGGTGGCGATGGCGCAGATCTCCTCCGCCTATCCGACGGCGGGCGGGCTCTACCATTGGGGCTCCATTCTCGGGAACCGCTTCACCGGCTGGCTGACCGCATGGTTCAACCTGCTCGGCCTGGTCACCGTGCTCGGCGCCATCAATGTCGGCACCTACTACTTCTTCATGGGCTCCTTCGGCACGTCCTATTTCGGGCTGGAAGACTCCACCACCGTGCGCATCATCTTTCTGGCCGTCATCACCGCCGCGCAGGCGCTGGTGAACCATATGGGCATCGGGCTGACAGCGAAGCTCACAGACTTTTCCGGTTATCTGATCTTCATCACTGCGATTGCCTTGGCTCTGGTCTGCCTGATCTCCGCCGACTCCTACGAGTTCGCCCGGCTCTTCACCTTCGCCAATTACTCGGGCGAGGCGGGCGGCAATGTGTGGCCGGAAGTGTCGGGCGGCTGGGTGTTCCTGCTTGGCCTCTTGCTGCCGATCTACACCATCACCGGCTACGATGCTTCGGCGCATACGTCGGAGGAAACGCTCAAGGCCGCGCATTCCGTGCCGCGCGCCATGGTGTCGTCCGTGCTGTGGTCCGCGCTGTTCGGCTACATCATGCTCTGCGCCTTCGTGCTCATGCTTCCCTCCATGGACGAGGCGGCGGGGCAGGGCTGGAACGTCTTCTTCTGGGCGATGGACACCCAGGTGAATCCGATCGTGAAGGACGTTCTCTACCTCGCGATCCTGGTCTGCCAGTGGCTTTGCGGGCTTGCGACCGTCACCTCCGTGTCGCGCATGATCTTCGCGTTCTCCCGCGATGGCGGTCTGCCGGCCTCGCGCGCGCTCGCCAAGGTCAGCCCGCTCCACCGCACGCCCGTGGCCGCGATCTGGACGGGCGCGATCCTGTCCGTGCTCTTTGTTTGGGGGTCTTCGCTGGTGTCGATCGGAGAAACGCCGGTTTACACGGTAGTGGTGTCCTGCACCGTGATCTTCCTGTTCTTCTCCTTCGCCATTCCGATCGCGCTCGGCCTCTTCGCGTGGGGTTCGCATCGCTGGCAGGTCATGGGGCCGTGGAACCTGGGCGAGGGCGTGTTCAAGCTGTTTGCCGTTCTTTCAATCCTTGCGATGGTGCTGATCTTCGTGCTGGGCATCCAGCCGCCAAATGACTGGGCTCTCTACATCACGGTCGGCTTCCTGGTTCTTGCTGGATTGATCTGGTTCGCGTTCGAGCGTCGCCGCTTTGCCGGCCCGCCGATCGGGGACGAAGTCGCACGGCGGCAGGCGGAGATCGCCGCCGCGGAGCGCGCCGTGGGCGAAGGAGGCAACTGAAAGACCCATTCATGCGGCGTCGGCCGGCATCTGCAGGCCGCGCTTCGTTTAAGCACCGTTCAAAGACAGTGAGGCGTGTTTCATGGCCGGCAACCTGACATTCGACGAGTTGAAGAAGGCGGCGGGCGACGGCTCGATCGACACCGTGCTGGTCGCCGGCGTGGACATGCAGGGCCGTTTGATCGGCAAGCGCTTCGAAGCGGGCTTCTTCTGCCGTTCGGCCTATGACGAGACGCATGGCTGCAACTACCTGCTCGCCAACGATATCGATATGGAGCCGGTGCCGGGCTACAAGGCCGCGAGCTGGACCAAGGGTTATGGCGATTTTGTCATGAAGCCCGATCTTGACACGCTGCGTCGCATCCCTTGGCTCGAAAAGACCGCACTTGTGCTTTGCGATCTGCAGGACCATCACAGCCACCAGGACCTGCCGCACAGCCCCCGCGCGATGCTGAAGGCACAAGTGGCTCGACTGGAGGAGCGCGGCTACCTCGCCTTCTTTGCCTCCGAGCTCGAATTCTATCTCTTTGACGAGACCTACAAGACCGCCCGCGCCAAGCACTGGAGCGATCTCGAAACGGCCTCGCCCTATATCGAGGATTATCTGATCGGTCTCACCACCAAGGAAGAGGGGGTGATGCGCGCGATCCGCAACGGGCTCGCGGGCGCCGGCATCGAGGTGGAGAACTCCAAAGGCGAATGGGGCCCGGGGCAGGAGGAGATCAATGTCCGCTATTCCGATGCGCTGGAAATGGCCGACCGCCATGTTATCCTGAAAAACGGTTGCCGGGAGATCGCGGAAGCGCAGGGCAAGGCCGTCACCTTCATGGCCAAATATGATTACGCGCTGGCCGGCAGCTCCAGCCACATCCACAATTCGCTGTGGAGCGCGGACGGAAAGACGCCGCTCTTCTTCGACAAGGATGCGGAATATTCCATGACGCCGCTGATGCGCTCATGGGTGGCCGGTCAGCTGCGCTATGCGCGCGACTATACCTGGTTCCTCTGCCCCTACATCAACTCCTACAAGCGCTTCCAGGCCGGCACCTTTGCGCCCACCAAGATCACCTGGAGCCGCGACAACCGCACGGCGGGCTTCCGCCTTTGCGGCGAGGGGACCAAAGGCCTCCGCATCGAATGCCGCGTCGGCGGCGCGGACCTCAACCCCTACCTCGCCTTCGCCGCCCTGATCGCCGCCGGCCTTCGCGGCATAGACGAGAAGCTGGAGCTCGCTCATCCCTTCGAAGGCGACGCCTATGCTGCGGAAAGCCTGACCGAAATCCCGAAGACGCTGCGCGCCGCGATCGACACTCTGCGCCAGTCCACCATGCTCAGGGAGGCCTTCGGAGAGGACGTGGTCGAGCATTATCTCCACACAGCCGAGTGGGAACAGCTTGAATATGATCGCCGCGTAACCGATTGGGAGCGCCAGCGCGGCTTCGAGCGCTACTGATTCCGGAGTTTGGAAGTTGGATACCGTCAAGATCATCTCCCCCATCGACGGCTCGGTCTATGCCGAGCGGCCGCTTGCCTCCGACGGCGAGATCAATGGAGCGGTGGAGCGCGCGCGGGCGGCGCAGGCCGATTGGAGCCTGCGTCCGGTTGCGGAGCGGGCTGGATTTGCCTTGCGCTTTCTCGATGCGCTGCTCGCCATGGGCGAGGAGATCGTGCCCGAGATCGCCTGGCAGATGGGGCGGCCGGTGCGTTATGGCGGCGAGATGGGAGGGGTGACGGAGCGCACCCGCTACATGACGGAGATCGCGGAAAGCGCGCTTGCTCCCGTCAACGCGTCGAACCCGAAGGAAGGCTTCCGGCGCTACGTCCGGAAGGTGCCGCTTGGCGTGGTCATGGTGATCGCGCCCTGGAACTATCCCTATCTCACGGCCGTGAACACGATCGTGCCCGCGCTGATCGCGGGCAACGCCGTGATCCTCAAGCATGCGGCGCAGACACTGCTGGTGGGTGAACGCTTCGTGCAGGCGTTTAAGGAAGCTGGTCTGCCGCCGAACCTGTTCCAGAACCTGGTGATGAGCCACTCCCAGACCGAGAAGCTTCTCGGCTCGGGGCGCATCGACCATGTGAACTTTACGGGTTCGGTCGCCGGCGGTCGCGCCGTGGAAAAGGCGGCGGCAGGCACGTTCATGACGCTGGGCCTGGAACTCGGCGGCAAGGACCCCGCCTATGTGCTGCCCGACGCCAAGCTCGACCATGCGGTGGCGAACCTCGTGGATGGCGCGTTCTTCAATTCCGGGCAATGCTGCTGCGGCATCGAGCGCATCTATGTGCATGGGGACATCTATGACGACTTCGTCGAGGGCTTCGTCGCCGAAACGAAGAACTATGTCGTCGGCAATCCGCTCGACGCCGCCACCACGATGGGCCCCATGGCGCAGCCGCGCTTTGCCGATCTGATCCGCGAGCAGAAGGCGGAGGCGCTGCGCAAGGGCGCGGTCTCCAATATCGATATGCGCGTGGAAAAAGATCGCGCGGGCTCGCCCTATCTCGCGCCGGAAGTTCTGACGAATGTGGATCACCAGATGAGCGTGATGCGCGAGGAAAGCTTTGGGCCGATTGTGGGCATCATGAAGGTGCGCAACGACGAGGAAGCGCTGGCGCTGATGAACGACAGCCCCTACGGACTGACCGCTTCGCTGTGGACGAGCGATGTGGAGCACGCCGCGCGCCTGGGCGACCGCATCGAGACAGGCACGGTCTTCATGAACCGCTGCGATTACCTTGACCCCGCGCTCGTCTGGACCGGCGTCAAGGACACCGGCCGCGGTGCCGCGCTATCAGCTGTCGGCTACGACAATCTCACGCGGCCGAAGAGCTATCACCTGCGCGAGGCGATCTGACCTCAAGCCTCCACGCCCGCTTCCGCGCGTTGTGACAGGCCGGCAGCGCGCATGACCGAACCACACAGCGAGACGCCATGACCACCCTCGTTTCCAAATGGAACTATCCCACCACCGTTCGCTTCGGCGAAGGCCGCATCCGCGAATTGCCGGATGCGCTAAAGGCTGCAGGCATCTCCAGGCCGCTTTTCGTGACCGATCCCGGCCTGGCCAGGCTCCCGGTCGTAGCGGAAACGCTTCGCATCCTGGACGAGGCCGGTGTGCCCCATGCGGTGTTTTCGGACGTAAAGCCCAACCCTGTCGCGTCCAACCTCGAAGCCGGCATCGCCGCCTATCGCGCCGGCCTCCATGACGGCGTGATCGCCTTCGGCGGGGGTTCGGCGCTGGATCTGGGCAAGCTCATCGCATTCCAGCAGGCGCAGACGCGGCCGGTCTGGGACTTCGAGGATGTCGGCGACTGGTGGACGCGCGCGAACTCCGACGCCATCGCGCCGATCGTGGCCGTGCCTACTACCGCTGGCACCGGCTCGGAAGTCGGCCGAGCGGGCGTCATCACCGACGAGGCCACCCACACCAAGAAGGTGATCTTCCATCCCAAGCTTCTGCCCGCGATCGTGATTGCCGATCCGGCGCTGACGGCCGGGATGCCGGCCTTCATAACGGCCGGCACGGGAATGGACGCGCTGGCGCACTGCCTCGAAGCCTATTGCGCGCCGGGCTACCATCCCATGGCCGACGGGATCGCGGTCGAAGGCGTGCGCCTCGTTTTCGAGAACCTGCCGCGCGCATTTGCCAACGGCAACGATCTAACCGCCCGGGCGCATATGATGTCTGCCGCCGCGATGGGCGCTGCGGCCTTCCAGAAGGGCCTCGGCGCCATCCATTCGCTGAGCCACCCCGTGGGCGCTCTTTATGACACCCACCACGGCATGACCAATGCCGTCTTCATGCCCTATGTGCTGAACTTCAACCGCGCCGTGATCGAGGAGAAGATCGAGCGGCTCGCGCGCTATTGCGGCATCAATGGCGGCTTCGACGGCTTCTTTCAGGCCGTGATCGGCCTTCGCCGCAATCTCAATGTTCCCCACACGTTGGAAGAGTTCCTGAAGGGCGTGACTCTTGATGAGGAGCGCAAGGATCTGATCGCCGCCATGGCGGTCGTGGACCCCACGGCAGGCGGGAATCCCATGCCCTTGACGCCCGAAAAAACCCGCGACCTGCTGGACGACGCTTTGATGGGTAACGTGTAGAGTTTTGTGGGCCGGCTTTGCCGGCTCTGGAAAAACACGGTCCGGTGGATTGCGGGCGGCAACGAAACGCGCTTAGCTCCGGTCAGGGCTCAAGGCGCGCGGGCTCGTCCACAACCGTTGGAGCCGGGAATGCCGGGTTTCACGGGATTGTCACGTGGCGGGGATAGGGGCGTCACGGGCGCTTCAATGCGTCATTCAACGGGAGTTTCGGAATGTTCAAGATGGCGGGACAGGTGCTGTCCCTTTCGGCTGCAGCCCTCATGGCGACGACGGCCTTTTCTTCGGCGCAGAGCAGCATGGATGAGCTGGTGACGGCGGCCAAGGCCGAGGGCCAGCTGACCACGATCGCGCTGCCCCACGACTGGTGTGGCTATGGCGATGTGATCGCCGGCTTCAAGGCGAAGTATCCCGAGATCACAGTGAACGAACTGAACCCGGATGCGGGCTCGTCGGACGAGATCGAGGCCATCAAGGCCAACAAGGACAATAAAGGGCCGCAGGCGCCTGACGTAATCGATGTCGGCCTGTCCTACGGCCCGCAGGCGAAGGCCGATGGTCTGGTCCAGCCCTACAAGGTGGCGACCTGGGACTCGATCCCCGATGATGCCAAGGATGCCGAAGGCTACTGGTATGGCGACTATTACGGCGTGCTGTCGTTCCAGGTGAACAAGGACATCGTGACCGGCGACGCGCCGCAGGATTGGGCCGACCTGCTTAAGCCGGAATATGCCAATGCGGTCGCGCTCGCGGGCGACCCGCGCGCTTCCAACCAGGCGATCCAGGGCGTTTATGCCGCCGGCCTGTCCAAGGGTGCGGCTGCGGGAGAGGCTGCCGGCACGGCCGGGCTCGACTTCTTCAAGGAGCTGAATGCCAAGGGCAACTTCGTGCCAGTAATCGGCAAGGCCGCGACGCTCGCGCAGGGCCAGACGCCGATCCTGATCACCTGGGACTACAACGCGCTCACCGGCCGCGACACGCTGAACAACAATCCACCGGTCGAGGTGGTTGTGCCGAAGACGGGCGTGGTGGCCGGCGTTTACGTGCAGGCCATCAGCGCCTATGCGCCGCATCCGAATGCCGCCAAGCTCTGGATGGAATATCTCTACTCGGATGAAGGCCAACTCGGCTGGCTCAAGGGCTACTGCCACCCCATCCGCTACAACGACCTCGCCAAGAACAAGGTCATTCCGCAGGCGATGATCGACAAGCTTCCGCCGGCCGCTGCCTATGAGGCCGCCGTGTTCCCGACGCTCGACGAGCAGGGCAAGGCGAAGGAAGCTATCACCAAGCAGTGGGACACGGTGGTCGGCGCCAACGTACAGTAACGGCTTTTTGCGGGCGGCCTCAGGGTCGCCCGTTTTTGCCACAGCGCGAACCATGACCGATATCGCCGCCATCGAACCGGGCGCCGTCGTCAAGCCGGCTGCGCCGCCGGCAGGCACGAGGCCCGTGCGCCTGCCCATGCAGTGGCTGGGCATGGCGCCGTTCTTTCTGTTCGCGCTGCTTTTCCTGATCCTGCCCACCGCCTATCTCATTCTCGGCGCGTTCCAGAACAATGCGGGCGAGTGGACGACCGAAAATATCCGGGACCTCTTCCAGCCTACGATCCTCGCCGCCTACTGGATATCCATTCGCGTGAGCCTTGCATCCGCACTGCTCGGCGCGCTGGTCGGACTCGGTATCGCGGTCGCCATCGTGCGCGGCGGACTGCCGGACTGGATCCGCTCGGCCACGATGACGTTCTCCGGCGTGGCATCCAATTTCGCCGGCGTGCCGCTTGCGTTTGCTTTTCTCGCCACGCTCGGGCGGCTCGGCCTCGTCACCGTGCTGCTGCGTGATCTGATCGGCTTCAACCTTTACTCCACCGGCTTCAACATCCTGAGCTTCTGGGGGCTGACGCTCACTTACCTCTACTTCCAGATTCCCCTCATGGTGGTGATCATCACGCCTGCCATCGACGGGTTGAAGAAGGAGTGGGGCGAGGCTGCCGCGACGCTGGGCGCCACCCAGGCGCAGTATTGGCGCATGGTCGTGATCCCGGTGCTCTGGCCACCGTTCCTTGGCACGGTGATCCTTCTGTTCGCCAACGCCTTCGGCGCGATTGCGACCGCCTATGCACTCACCGGCTCCTCGCTCAACATCGTGCCGATCCTGCTTTATGCGCAGATCAGGGGCGACGTGCTGCACAACCCGCATCTCGGCTATGCGCTGGCCTTCGGCATGATCTTCATCACCGGACTAGCCAATATCTTCTACATCTGGTTCCGCACGCGCTCGGAGCGCTGGCTCAAATGAAGCGGTCGCGCGCCTGGGCCTGGATCACATTCGCAGTCGGCGCGGCCTATTTCTTCGTGCCGCTCATCGCCACGCTGGAATTTTCCATGCGGATGCGGCGCGGCGAATATACGTTCGACGCCTATCGCGTCGTGTTCGGCGACGAGCGCTTCCAGGCCACCTTCGGCTATTCCGTTCTGGTGGCCGTTTTCACCATCCTGCTGGGCGTGCTGATCGTCGTGCCCACTGCCTACTGGATCAGGCTCAGGATGCCTCACCTGCGGCCTGTGGTGGAGTTCATCACGCTGCTGCCGCTCATCATCCCGGCCATCGTGATCGTGTTCGGTTATATCCGGATGTATGGCTCGAACTCGCCGCTGCCGTTTCTTGCCACCGTGCGCGGCACGGACGCGCTGCTTGTCATCGGCTATGCCACGCTGGCGCTGCCCTACATGTATCGCGCGGTGGATACCGGGCTGCGAACGATCGATGTGCGCACGCTGACGGAAGCCGCGCAGATTCTGGGCGCGGGCTGGGCCACCATCATTACGCGCGTGATCCTGCCCAATGTGCTGATCGCGGTGCTGTCGGGCGCCTTTCTCACCTTCGCCATCGTGATCGGCGAGTTCACCATGGCGAGCCTGCTCAATCGCCCCGCCTTCGGGCCTTATCTCCAGAACATCGGCGCCAATCGCGCTTATGAGCCGGCGGCGCTTGCCGTGATCGCCTTCGCCATCACCTGGGCGTGCATGGCGGTGATCCAGTTCCTGGCGCGCTATGCGCCCAAGTCCGCCAACCAGCCGCGCTGAGTGTTTCATGGCCGATCCCTTTCTTTCCATCCAGAACGTCCGAAAGAGCTTCGGGCAGACGACCGTGGTGACCGAGTTCAACCTCGATGTCGGGCGCGGCGAGTTCGTGTCCTTTCTCGGGCCTTCCGGCTGCGGCAAGACGACGATGCTGCGAATGGTGGCAGGCTTCGAGGAGCCCAGTGCCGGACGCATCACCATCGGCGGGCGCGATGTCACGAACCTCAAGCCGAACCAGCGCGATATCGGCATGGTGTTCCAGGCCTATGCTCTGTTTCCCAACCTGACGGTCGCGCAGAACATCGCTTTCGGGCTCAAGGTCGCCGGCCGGCCAAGGGCGGAGATCGACGCCCGCGTGGCCGAGATGCTGGGCATCATCAAGCTTGCGGAGTTCGGTGCGCGCTATCCTTACCAGTTGTCGGGCGGCCAGCAGCAGCGCGTGGCGCTCGCCCGCGCGCTTGCGCCAAGCCCGAAGCTGCTGCTGCTCGACGAGCCTTTGTCGGCGCTCGACGCCAAGGTGCGTATTTCGCTGCGCGAGGAAATCCGCGCCATCCAGAAGCGGCTCGGGATCACGACGATCTTTGTGACGCACGATCAAGAGGAAGCGCTGTCCATGTCCGACCGCGTGGTCGTGATGTATGGCGGCAGGGCCGAGCAGACGGGAACGCCGTTCGAGATCTACAACCGCCCGGCCTCGCGCTTCGTCGCCTCGTTCGTCGGGACGCTCAACATCCTCGAAGGTCGGGTGGCAAATGGCCCGTCCGGCTCCGTGGAAGTTGATGGTCAAGTCATCGAACTCGGCCGGCCGCTTTCGGGCGAGGCCGGACGGCCGATCTCGTTGGCACTTCGCCCCGAGGCGGTTTCGCTGGGAGATGCCGCCGGGCGGGAGCAGGGCCTGTCCGGAACGATCGGCGACGTGCATTTCCTTGGCTCGGTTCTCCGCGTGCGCGTGGGGGTCGGCCGCAACGCCGTCATGCTCGACACGTTCAATGACCCCGCGTCCCCGCCACCGGTCGCGGGTGCGCCTGCGCGGATCGGCTTCTCTTCTCGGGACGTACTCGTTCTGAACGACTAAGCTGGCTTCGCGGCGCCGAGCCGGCTAAGCGGGCGCGATGACGTCCGCTCTTCCCACCAAAGGCATCGCCCGGTGAGCCTTGCCGTGTTCTCGGCCGTTCTCGGCGCTGCCCTGATGCACGCGACCTGGAACGCCTTGATCAAGCTGCGGCTTGATCCTTTTCTGGCGATCTCGCTGATGACGATGAGCATGGGCGTGGGGTCGCTGTGCCTGACGTTGCTCGTGGCGATGCCCGAACCGCATGTTTGGCCTTTCCTGCTCTTGTCGATCGCCATGCAGAACGGCTACCGCCTGTTTCTGTCCAAGGCCTATGAGGCCGGCGATCTGGCGCAAACCTACGCGCTGGCGCGCGGAACGGCGCCGCTGCTGGTGACGCTAGGCGGCGTGATCCTCTTGGGCGAGGTGCCGAGCCCGATAGCCGGTGCCGGCATCGTCCTTCTCTGCATGGGCACGCTGTTCATGTCGCTGCGCGGCGGCGTGGGAAGAGTGGAGCGGCGCGCAGTCGGCTTCGCGCTTCTCACCAGCACGTTCATCGCCGGCTACACGCTGGCGGATGGCAGCGGTTCCCGATTGACGGCCGACATGGTCGGGTATCTTGCCTGGATGTTCGTGGTGGACGGCGTCTGGACCGCCTGCCTCTGCCTGATGCTGCGCGGACAGGCCGTTCTTGCCATCTCTTTCCGGGAATGGGTTGTCGCTGGCTGCGCCGGGGTGCTGAGCGCGCTGTCCTATGGCACCGCGGTGTGGGCCATGCGTCACGCACCGGTGGCGTCCGTCGCCGCGCTTCGTGAAACCTCGATCCTGTTCGCCATGGGGATTGCGGTCTTCTGGCTCAAGGAACGTATGACCTTGTGGCGCGGGCTGGCTGCGCTTCTGATCGTCGCGGGCATGGCCGCATTGCGCCTGGGCTAATCGCTCCGGGTTGACGCCGACACCGTGGCTTGGAATGAAGCGCTGAGATCCAGCCCGCCTTTCGGAGTTTCAATGACCTCCTATGCCCAACGCGTTCAATCCATCCTGTCGGGCCTCGGCGTCGAGGCGAATGCGTTCGAGGGTGGCGGGCTTTCCGTTCGCACCCCGCT
The DNA here is from genome assembly GCA_963522145.1 of uncultured Mesorhizobium sp. Classification (GTDB taxonomy): domain Bacteria; phylum Pseudomonadota; class Alphaproteobacteria; order Rhizobiales; family Rhizobiaceae; genus Mesorhizobium_B. The sequence continues at coordinate 22,860 of CAUQXI010000022.1, forward strand.
GACGGGTGAGGAGATCGGTGCGGTTCCTGCGATCGATGCGGCTGCCGCCGGCCAGGCGATCGCGGAGGCGCGAGAAGCGTTCTGGCTGTGGCGCAATGTGCCCGCGCCACGTCGCGGCGAACTTGTCCGCCTGCTCGGAGAGGAGCTGCGCGCCGCCAAGGAGGATCTCGGCGCGCTGGTTTCGATCGAGGTCGGCAAGATCCCGTCCGAAGGCTTGGGCGAGGTGCAGGAGATGATCGACATCTGCGACTTCGCGGTCGGCCTGTCCCGGCAGCTCTACGGCCTGACGATCGCGACCGAGCGCCCCGGTCATCGCATGATGGAAACCTGGCATCCGCTCGGCGTCATAGGCGTGATCTCGGCTTTCAATTTTCCCGTCGCGGTGTGGTCGTGGAACGCTGCGCTGGCGCTGGTCTGCGGCAATGCGGTGGTTTGGAAGCCGTCTGAAAAGACGCCGCTGACGGCGCTGGCCTGCGAGGCGATCTTCAAGCGCGCGGTGACCCGCTTCGGCGGCGATGCGCCGGCCGGCCTGCTCAAGGTGCTGATCGGCGACCAGACGGTCGGCGAGGCGCTCGTTGACAACGAGCATGTGCCGCTCGTGTCCGCCACGGGCTCGACCCGCATGGGCCGGATCGTTGCGCCGAAGCTCGCCGCGCGCTTCGCTCGCGCGATCCTGGAACTCGGCGGCAATAATGGCGGCATCGTCTGCGCTTCCGCCGATCTCGACATGGCGCTTCGCGCGGTTGCCTTCGGCGCGATGGGTACGGCGGGCCAGCGCTGCACCACGCTGCGCCGGCTCTTTGTGCATGACAGCATCTATGACGGTTTCGTGCCGCGCCTGAAGCGCGCTTATGAAAGCGTGAAGGTGGGTGATCCGCTGGAGAGCGACGCGCTGATCGGCCCGCTGATCGATCGCGGCGCATGGGAGAACATGGCAAGCGCGCTAGGGGAGGCGAAGACGGCCGGCGGCACGGTGACGGGCGGCGAGCGGATTGAGTCCGACAGCTCGGACGCGTTCTACGCGCGGCCTGCGCTTGTCGAGATGCCGGGCCATGCAGGCCCGGTCGAGCGCGAAACCTTTGCGCCCATCCTTTACGTCATGCGCTATTCGGAACTCGACGAGGCGATCCGGCTGCACAACAGCGTGGGCGCGGGGCTCTCGTCCTCCATCTTCACCACCGACCTGCGCGAGGCGGAACGCTTCCTTGGCGCGGACGGTTCGGATTGCGGCATCGCCAACGTCAATATCGGCACGAGCGGTGCCGAGATCGGCGGGGCGTTCGGCGGCGAGAAGGAAACGGGCGGCGGACGCGAAAGCGGCTCGGATGCCTGGAAAAGCTATATGCGGCGCGCCACCAACACCGTGAACTATTCTCACGCCCTCCCGCTCGCGCAGGGGGTGAGCTTCGACGTGGGGTGAGCGCGCGGCCTGCGCCTCACGCCGCCTTGGTTTGACCGTTTTCGCGGTCTCCCATCCGCTGCGCCAAATGGGTGGAACCACGCGCGGGCGCGCACATTCAAGGCGCTGATCGCGGGTGCGACGGGAGGGGCTGATGGAACTGTCGATCGGGAGGCTGATCTAGGCGATGCTGCGTTTCGACATCGCCCTTCAAGCCATACGCAACAAACTGAAGCCGGCGGCAAAGAAAACGGTGACCGCGCGCCCATCAGCCGGCACCGCCGTGCTTATTCCCTTCCCCGCCCCGCCGGAACGCGTGGAAGTCGGTCTGCCGACCGCTCAGAAGCGTCGCGCCGCCCGGTAGATACAGCTCACGCGGCTGATCCGTTCAAGCATCCGAAACGCCGGCTTCCGCGAAACTCGCCATGCCGTTGTGACAGGCGAGCGCGCCGCGCAAGATGCCGACCGCGAGGCAGGCGCCGGAGGCTTCGCCCAGCCGCATGTCGAGGTTGAGCAGGGGCTTGAGGCCGAGGCTGTCGAGAAGGCGGCGGTGCCTGGCTTCCGCCGAGACATGCGCCGCTTGGGCGTGAGCGAGTCCGCCCGGTGCGAGCTTGAACAGGGGCGCCGCTGCGGCTGTGCAGACGAAGCCGTCCAGAAGCATTGGCACGCCATGGCGACGGGCTGACAGCGTGGCGCCGAAGATCGCGGCAAGCTCGCGCCCGCCCAGGCACATGAGGACGGCAAGGGGATCATCGAGGGTGGAGGCGTGGCGGGCCAATCCGGCATCCACCGTCGCCGCTTTTCGCCGCAAGCCGTCATCGTCCACGCCTGTTCCGCGCCCGACCCAGGCCCAGCCGTCACCACCGAACAGGCCGGCGGACAACGCCGCGGCGGCCGTGGTGTTGCCGATGCCCATCTCGCCCAGGCAGAGAAGGTCGGCGTCGGCATCCACCGCATTGAAGCCGGCGGATACGGCGTGCAGGAACTCCCGTTCGGTCATCGCTGCTGCTTGGGTGAAGTCCGCCGTGGGCCGGTCTACCTCCAGCGGCACCACGGAAAGCGTGGCTCCCATCGCGTGGGCGAGTTGGTTGATCGCCGCACCGCCGCTCGCGAAGTTGGCCACCATCTGCGCGGTCACCTCGGCTGGAAAGGCCGATACGCCGCGCGCGGCGATGCCGTGGGAGCCGGCGAAGACGACCACCTGCACTCTGTCCAGACGGGGCCGCGCGGTGTTCTGCCAGCGGGCGAGCCAGACGGCGAGTTCCTCCAGACGGCCAAGGCTGCCTTGCGGCTTGGTCAGAACATCCTGTCGCGCTTGCGCCGCCCGGGCGGCATCGTCGCTGCCGGTGAAAAGATCGGCACAGGCGGCGCGGAGATCGTCGAGAGAAGAGAAGCGCATTGGTTCAGCGTCCGGTGGAGTGGGCGTGAGGATCAGGAAAATCGGGCGGAGGCGAGAAGAAGCAGAAGCGTTTCGATCGCCTGCTGAAGAGCGCCGCAGACATCTCCTGTCTGCCCGCCGATCTGTTTGAGGCACAGGCGGCGGACAAGCAAAAAGGCGAGCGCTATGACGGGCAGGGCGGTCAGGGCGGCCGACAGGCCGAGACAAAGCGTTGAAGCGCATCCCAGCGCGAGGGCCGTCCAGGCCGTCGCTGCCGGCACATGGCCGAGCCCGGCCGCCAGACCATCGATCCGCGCCGGCGGCACGGCGGACAGGAAAAGCGGCAGCACGCCGCGTGACGCGCCATGCGCTGCGAGAAGCGCGGTCCAGACTTCTCCATGTTCGGCAATCGTGCCAAGCGCGGCCCAGCGCAGGCCGATCGCAACGATCACGGTTGCGACGCCAAAAGTGCCGATGCGACTGTCCCTCATGATGGCGAGCTTCGCTTCGCGCGTCCTGCCACCGCCGAACCCGTCCGCCAGATCGGCCAGGCCGTCCTCGTGCAGGCAGCCGGTGGCGAGCATGGTGGCGGCAAGACAGAGCAGCGCGGCGATCGAGGGATGCAGGCCCACCGCCGAGGCGATCCAGTAGGTCACACCGCCAATCAGCGCGACGGCGAAGCCCGCCACGGGCGCGGCCCACAGTGCTTCGGCAAAAGGTCGTGCGCCGCGATCAATGAACGGCATCGGCAGGCGCGTGAAGAAGCCCATTGAGGCGGCGAGATCGGCGCGAAGGTCGAGCGCGGAGATCATTGCCTCAGCCCCGCGCGATAGCATGGAAGAAAGTGCCGGACACATGCCCGCGCCGCGCCCCCGAGGGTCCCAGGACTGTTCCACCGCCATCGGCGATCTCGGCCAAAGCCGTGTCGCTTCCCGCATCCGTCACGCGCGCATAATGGAACTCGTGACCGCGCACGGTATCGCCCGCGCGCCCGATAGCGCAGTCGTGGAGGAGGCGGGCCTGCCGGTAGCCGAGATTCATCGCACGCTTGGCAAAGCTGGTCTTGTGGCCCAGGAGGCCGAGCATCGGGTGCTCGATGCCGTCGGCATCCGTGATCGATCGGCCGAGCACCATGAAGCCGCCGCACTCGCCATGAACCGGGCGGCTTTGGGCGAATTTGGACATGCCGGCCTGGAAGCCTTTTGCCTCGCTCAAGCGGCTCCCGTGAAGCTCGGGATAGCCGCCCGGCAGCCAGCAGGCATCGCAGGACAGGTCGGGCGATTCGTCGGCGAGGGGTGAGAAGGGCACCAGTTCCGCGCCCGCCTCGCGCCACTGGCGGGTCAGGTGCGGATAAACAAAGGAAAAGGCGGCATCCTGCGCGATCGCGACGCGCTGGCCGGGCGGGGACAGTGCCGTGGCGCGCGCGTGAGCCGGCTCGAATGGAGCGGCAAGCGCAAGAATGCGATCAAGATCGAGCGATGTTTCCATCGTGTCGGCCATGCGCTCGATGAAGGCATCCAGCGCCGCATGTTCGCCGGCCTGGACGAGGCCGAGGTGGCGCTCCGGCAGGGACAGCGTCGGATCGCGCATGACGCAGCCCAGAACCGGGATGCCGAGCGCCTCGATCGCATCGCCCGACATCCGCCTGTGGCGCTCGCTGCCCGCGCGGTTAAGGATCACGCCACCGATCTGGACCGCCGGATCATAGGAGCGAAAGCCGAGCGCGGTGGCAGCCGCCGTCCGGCCCTGACCGGACACATCGAGCACCAGCAGCACAGGCAAATGGTAGCGCTTGGCGAGGTCTGCCGCCGCGCCGGAACGTTCCGGTGGGGCAGGGATGCCGTCGAAGAGGCCCATCGCGCTTTCGACCACGACCACTTCCGCATCTGCCGCGGCGCCGGACGCAAGCGTATCGAGCAGCGCAGGCTCCATGGCCCAGGAATCGAGATTGACGCCCGGATGGCCCGTCGCGGCCTGATGGAAGCCCGGATCGATATAGTCCGGCCCGGACTTAATACCGCTGACGCTGATGCCCCGGCGCTTCAGCGCGCGCAGGATGCCGATCGTGACGGAGGTCTTGCCCGAGCCGGAACGCGGCGCGCCGATCATCAGCCCCCGCGCGCTCATCGGGCCTCCCCGCGCAGGGTCGCGCGCAGCGAAACGATCGAGCCCACGACGATCAGTGCCGGCGAGGCGAAGCCTTCAACCGATGCGCGGTTCGCGATCGTGTCGAGCGTGGCGACTAGGACGCGCTCCGCGCTCGTGGTGGCCGACATCAGGATCGCCGCAGGCGTCTGCCCTGCCAGACCGCCTCCCATCAGGCGTTCCGCGATCACGGCCAGATTCTTCAGGCCCATATAGATCACAAGCGGCTGGCCGGTGCGGGCAAGCGCTTCCCAGTCGAGATCGTCGCCTGTGTCCGCCGCGTGGCCAGTGGCGAGGATCACCGCCTTGTTGAAGCCGCGCATGGTGGCTGGGATCGAAGCATTGGCAAGCGCGCCGAGCGCGGCCGTCAATCCGGGCAGCACGCGAAAGGGGATACCGGCTTCGGCGAGCGCCAGAGCTTCCTCGCCGCCGCGTCCGAAGATGAAGGGGTCGCCGCCCTTGAGGCGGAGGACGCGCCCGCCTTCCCGCGCCAGCCGGATCAATGTCGCAGAGATGTCGTCCTGTGCTGCTGAGGCCTGTCCCCCGCGCTTGCCCATGGGGTGAAGCCGCGCGGACGCCGCCGCGCGAAGGATGGATGGATCGATCAGCGCGTCATAAACCACATGGTCGGCTTCCGCGAGCGCGGCCACCGCTTCGAGCGTGAGCGAGGCGGCGCGGCCTGGCCCTGCGCCGGCGAGCCAGACATGGCCCGGCTCGAAGCGCGCGAAGTCGGGTGAAAGGCGGACGATGGCGTCGCTCAGGCTCATGCGGCTACGGCCTTTTGCCCGTGACGCTGGAACCCCGCGCTTCTATAGAAAGGCCCATGAGCGAGCCATCCTTCGAGCCGGAGCCGGCCGAGCGCGCCAGCCTGCGCCGCGGCTGGACCACGGGCGCCTGCGCCGCGGCGGCGGCAAAGGCAGCGCTCCAGGCACTGGTCTCGGGCGATTTTCCCGATCCGGTCGCGATCACGCTTCCCGGCGGACAGCGGCCCGCTTTCGCGCTCGCGCGCTGGGAACTGCGTGGAGATCAGGCAAGCGCGGCGATCGTCAAGGATGCCGGGGATGACCCCGATGTGACCCACGGCGCGCTTGTGGTCAGCACGGTGCGGCAAGGACATCCTGACGCCGGAGTGACGTTCCGCGCGGGCGCGGGCGTCGGCATTGTCACAAAGCCCGGCCTGCCCCTGCCAGTGGGCGAGCCGGCCATCAATCCCGGTCCGCGCGCGATGATCCGCGCGGCGCTCGCGGAGGTGGCGGAGGGCGATTGGGAAGTCGAGATTTCCATTCCTGATGGCGCGCGTATCGCGGAAAAGACGCTGAACGGCCGTCTCGGTATTCTGGGCGGATTGTCGATCTTGGGCACGACGGGCATCGTGATTCCCTATTCCTGTTCGGCCTGGATCCACTCCATCTATCGCGGCATCGACGTGGCCCGCGCGGAAGGGCTGACGCATCTGGCGGGTGCAACCGGTTTTGCCTCGGAGCGCGCCGTTCAAGCCTTTCACGCCCTGCCGGAAGCGGCGCTGATCGACATGGGCGATTTCGTCGGCGGAATGCTCAAATATCTCCGCGCCCATCCTGTGCCGCGTGTCACCGTGGCAGGCGGCGTCGCCAAGATGACCAAGCTCGCGCAGGGCATGCTCGACGTTCATTCCAAACGCGGAGCGGCCGATCTTGAGGCATTGGCGGCGTTGGCCGAACAGGCAGGCGCCGATCGGGCCGTTCGCGCGGTGATCGCCTCCGCCAACACTGTGGCCGAAGCATTTTCCCATGCTGGCCAAGCCGGTATCCCCCTGGGCGATTTCGTGGCGGTCAGGGCGCAGGCTACGGCGCTGCCCGTGCTTCGCGACGCGCCAACCGCGCTCGAGATTCTGGTCTTCGACCGTTCCGGCGCGCTTCTCGGCCAGGCGCCGTTCCGCACGGCAGGGAAGTAGCCGGATCATTCCTCGCGCCCTCGGAAGCGGCGCTGGTAATGCGGATCGTAAAGCGCGCTTTCGCGGAAGTTTTCGGACGCCAGCCCGCGTCCCACGAAGATGATCGCCGTGCGTTCGATCGGCTCGGCGGCCAGCTCGTCTTCGATCGAGCCAAGCGTTGCGCGGATCACCCGCTCTTCCGGCCATGAGGCGCGGGCGACGACCGCCACGGGACAGTCGCTGCCGTAAAGCGGCGAGAGCTCCGCCACGATCTCACGAAGCGCATGGATGGCGAGATGAATGGCGAGCGTGGCGCCCGTTTGCCCGAAACCCTGGAGGGTTTCCCCCTCAGGCATCTTCGAGGCGCGGCCGCTGACGCGCGTGAGCACGACGCTTTGTGCGACTTCGGGCACCGTCAGCTCGCGCCCTAGCGCTGCCGCAGCCGCCGCGAAGGAGGGGACGCCGGGCGTCACTGTCCAGGGGATACCGAGGCGATCGAGCCGCCGGGTCTGCTCGCCCATCGCGCTCCACACGGACAGGTCGCCGGAATGAAGCCGGGCGACGTCTTGGCCTTGTTCATTAGCAGCACGGAACTCCGCTTCGATTTCGTCGAGCGAGAGCGGCGCGGTGTCCACGATGCGTGCACCTGCTGGGCAATGATCGAGGATCGCGGCCGGCACGATCGAACCGGCGTAAAGGCAGACCTGGCAGGCGGCCACGAGGTCTCGCCCCCGCAGGGTGATGAGATCCGGCGCGCCGGGGCCGGCGCCGATGAAGTGGACGGTCACGGCAGCACCCCGTCATCGCTCGCCAGCGCGCAGGTTACGTTCTCGTTCGCGAGCCTCGGGCCGAGCAACCGGCTTCGAGGACCGGCGGCTGCAAGGGCCGCGGCTTCGGACAGCGAGGACACGCCGCTCACTGCCATGGACAGGGAGGAATGGGTGAGTGTTCCTTTCTGCGCGTCGCGCAGGGCTTCATCCGAAATGGCGTGCAGGGGAACGGAGAGCTTTGCGGCCGCTTCATGGATGCCCAGCTCCGTCGCCTTGCGGTTTGACGTCGCGAGCGCGCCGAGATTGGAGCATTCAAGCGCGTGGCGCGACAAGGCGGCGGCGACCGCCTTCAGCACGGCCTCCGTTGAGCTTCCTCGTTTGCAACCGACGCCTGCCACGATCACGGCCGCACCTCTGCAGGCTTGACCCAGGCCCACTGCGTGACAGGCATGGCCGGACGCCAGCCGGTCATGCCGCCGACTCCTTCCGCGCGGGCGACTGCGAGACGGACGAGTTCCCCACCGCGCGTGGCATGCTCACGCAACAGGAGCGCCTCCATCTCGAGCGTCACCGCATTCGCGACGAGGCGCCCGCCGGGCTTCAGCAAAGCGATCGCAGCGTCCAGCACGCCGTCCACACTGCCGCCGCCACCGATGAAGACCGCGTCCGGCGCAGGCAGGCCGTCGAGCGCCTCCGGTGCGCGGGCTTCGCGTAGGTCGATCCCCGGAACACCCAGTCTTCGTGCATTTTCTCGGATGTTGGCGGCGCGATCGGCGCGCGGCTCGATCGCGATCGCGCGAAGCGAGCGGTCGCGCAGCATCCACTCGATGGCAATGGAGCCGGAGCCTGCGCCGATGTCCCACAGGAGCTCGCCTCGTCGCGGCGCAAGCGCCGACAGCGTGAGGGCGCGGATGGCGCGCTTGGTGATCTGCCCGTCATGCCGGAAGCTTTTTTCCGGCAGGCTGGAAGTCAGCGGGATCACATCCGCCTCCGCACTTCCCGCGACGGTGATCGCAAGCAGGTTGAGCGGATGAAACGTGCCGGCGAGCGCATCAGCGCGAAAATGCGACAGCTTTTCCGCGGTGCCGCCCAAGGCTTCGAGCACGGTCACACGTGATGCGCCGAAGCCGTGCGCGGCAAGCAGTGTCGCGACCGCTGCAGGTCCGTTTTCGTCCGAGGTGAGCACAAGCAGCTTGCGGCCGGGATGAAGAAATGGACGAAGCAGTTCCACCGGCTTGCCGTGCAGGGAAACGCATTCCGTGTCCTGCAGCGCCCACCCCAGGCGGCTCGCGGCAAGGCTGAAGGCGGAGGGCGCGGGAAGCACCTCCATTTCCTCCGCCGCCACATAGCGGGAGAGCGTCACGCCCACGCCATGCATGAAAGGGTCTCCGGATGCGAGCACGCAGACGGGACGGCCGCACAGACGGCGCACGGCTTCCACTGCAGCATCGAAGGGCTTTGGCCAGGCCTGCGCGGTGCCGGTGATCAGCGGCGCGGCAAGCGCAAGGTGGCGCTCGCCGCCGAAGACCCACTCCGCTTCACCGATCAGTGTCCGCGCACGCTCTCCGAGGCCGACGATGCCGTCTTCCCCGATACCGACGATCGCAAGCCATTGCGCCTTGACGGCCGTCGGGCCGGTTGCCAGCGTCTGTGCGGGTTCATTAGAAGGCATGATGCTTTCCATCCCGCCCGAACCGCGCCGCGTGCTGATCCTTGGCGGCACCACGGAAGCACGGCAATTGGCGGAACGCCTCGCGCATCGCACGGACCTTGCCGTCACGCTGTCGCTTGCAGGCCGCACGCGAGCGCCCTTGCGTCAGCCGGTGCCGGTGCGGATCGGCGGCTTTGGCGGCGTGGATGGGCTGGCGGCCACTCTGCGGGCCGAGCATATCGCCCTTCTTATCGATGCCACCCACCCGTTCGCCGCGCGCATTTCCGCCAATGCCGTCGCGGCGTCCGCTCAGGTGTGCGTGCCGCTTCTGGTTCTGCGACGGCCGGAATGGAAGCAGCGGCCCGGCGACACATGGCATCTGGCCGACAGTGTTGCCGTTGCGCTGGCGCTGGTCGGCACAGCTCCGCGCTGCGTCTTTGTGGCGCTGGGGCGGCAGGAACTCGCGCCGCTGGAGGCGGTGCCGCAGCACCATTTCGTGATCCGCAGCGTCGATCCGGTTGAGCCTCCGCCCGCACTTCCCCAAGTGCGCTACCTGCTTGATCGAGGCCCCTTCGCGAAGCAGGATGAGCTTCAACTGCTTCGCGAAAACAGGATCGACGCCATCGTTTGCAAGAACAGCGGCGGTGCGGCGAGCTATGGCAAGATCGCCGCCGCGCGAGAACTCGGGATTCCCGTGTTCATGGTTCGCCGCCCGCCCATCGCGAGCGAAACGGTCAACACGGTCGAGGTGACTCTGGCGCGGCTCGATCAACTTCTGGCCCCCATGTACCGGGGGGAATAAACCAGAGGAGCCTTGTTCGGCCGCTCCACGACCCGCGTCTCGGGAGAGCCCACGATCACGCAGGTCGCCATGTCGGCCTGTTCGGCTTGGGCTTGGCCGAGTGAAACCACGACCATCCTCTCGTCGGGGCGTCCGGCCGCATGCCCAAAGATCACGGGCACCTCGGCGCTCAGGGACTCGCGCAGAATCTCGAAGGCCCGCGACAATTGCCAGGGCCGCGCACGGCTGATCGGATTGTAGAATGCCATCACGAAGCCGGCCTCGGCAGCAAGGCGTAGCCGGCGCTCGATCACGTCCCATGGCTTGAGGTTGTCCGAGAGCGAGATTGCGCAGAAGTCGTGGCCCAGCGGCGCGCCCGCGCGCGCGGCGACGGCCAGCATGGCGGTGACGCCGGGCACCACCTCCAGGTCCAGCGCGCGCCACTCGGCCGGCCCATGCTCGATCGCTTCGCACACCGCCGCCGCCATGGCGAAGACGCCTGGATCGCCGCCCGACACCACGGCGACCGATCTGCCGGCTGCGGCCAGTTCCAGCGCGGCGCGGGCGCGCGACAACTCTTCCCGATTGTCCGAAGCGTGGGCCTGCTGGTCGGAGCGGAGCGAGAGCCTGTCGAGATAGGGCTTGTAGCCGAAGAAATCGCTCGCCGCATCCACCGAGGCGCTGGCCTCGGGCGTGACCTGCATCAGCCCACCTGGACCTAGGCCAATGACCGCGATCCGCCCTGTCACGGTCGGCTCTCCCAGCCGGGCACCAGCACCAGCGAGAAATAAGGCGCGCGGTCATCCGGCTTGCTCGCCAGCGGCATCGAGCAAGTGTTTTCCATCGTGCCGCGCTCGACATAGGTCGCCTGCTCCAGCCGGCCCGTGGTGAGAAGCGCGCGCCTGATCTTGGGCAGGTTGCGGCCGACCTTCATGATCACGGCCGCCTGTGTGTCGCCGAGCCTCCGCGTCAACTCGTCTTCGGCCATGGTGCCGGGCAGCACGGTCAGAACATCGTCGCCCTGTACGATCGGCAGGCCTGTCTGAGACCAGCAGCCCGACATGGCCGTGATGCCGGGAATGACCTCGGTCGGAAAGCGGTGGGCGAGCCGCACATGCAGGTGCATGTAGGAGCCGTAGAACAGCGGGTCGCCCTCGCTCAGCACTGCGACGCTGCGGCCCGCTTCGAGATGCTCCGTCACCGCCTCCGCCGAGCGGGCATAGAAGCCGTCTATGGCGGAGCGATAGTCGTGGTGCTCCTTCTCGATCTCGGTGGTCACGGGATAGAGCAGGGGCAGCTCGACCGCGCCGGGCCTGAAGCAGCGGCTTGCTGTGCGATGGGCGTTGCCAGGGTTGCCGTCCTTGGCGAAGAAGGCCACCACATCGGCAACTTCCAGCGCGCGCACGGCCTTAAGCGTCATCAGTTCGGGGTCGCCCGGGCCGGTGCCCACGCCCCAAAGCTTTCCCGGCAGCGTTTCGCTCACAGGCCGGGCCTCGCCACCGCATTGATCGCGGCAACCGTCATCGCGCTTCCGCCCATGCGGCCGCGCACGGTGGCGAATGGAATGCCGCTGTCTTCCGCGATCAGCGCATCCTTGGATTCGGCCGCGCCCACAAAGCCGACCGGCATGCCGATAATCGCGGCGGGCTTCGGCGCACCGTTTCGCAGCATGTCGAGCAGGTGGAAAAGCGCGGTGGGCGCGTTGCCGATGGCCACAAGCGCGCCTTCCATCCGGTCGCGCCAGAGTTCGAGGGCGGCCGCCGAGCGCGTATTGCCGATCTTCTCGGCGAGCGGACGGGTGCGCGGATCGTGCAGGGCGCAGATCACCTCGTTTCCGGCCGGCAGCCGCGCGCGGGTGACGCCGTGTGCCACCATCTCGGCGTCGCACAGGATCGGCGCGCCCTTGTTCAACGCGTCACGCGCGGCAGCGGTGAAGCCGTGCGAGAACTCGAAGAAGCGCGCGGCCTCCACCTGCCCGCAGGCATGGATCATGCGGATTGCCACATCCTGCTCGTCGGCTGGAAAACGCTCGAGATCCGCTTCGGCGCGGATGATCGCGAAGGAGCGCTCGTAGATCGCCTGCCCGTCATGGATGTAGTCGAAGGCGGATTTCATGAAAAAGGAAGTTCCCGGACCGCCCTCTCGACAGGCGGAAAGCCGCTTTCTGCCGCAAGCCGGCTGTCGAGGGAATGCGCAATCGCGGCGAGCGCTTCCTTTTGCGCGACAGGGGAGGCGCCGTCGACGCTGACGCCCTTCGCGTCCCCTGTGACCGTCAGGCTCGCGCGCGGTTCGGCACAGCGCTTGGCGCAGCCGGACAGGTGCACGGTGGCTGTTCCCGGCGGAAGAGCCGGCGCGAGGGCCGCGGCAAGGGCTCTGGTGTCGAGATGACCGGAAGCGCAGCCCGGCGCGCCGGCGCAGGCGGACACGCGAAGGCGCGGATCGTCGTCATGAGTGATGAATCCGAGCCGCTGCGCGGTTCGCGTGAGCGCCACGGCAGCGTCCGGCGCACAGAGGATCAGGACACCATGATGAAGCCCGAGGCGTATTTCCGCCGCGCTTTCATCATGGGCAGCTTCCGCGAGGGCTTCGAGCTGGCCTGCCTTCGCCTGCCCGAACGGCAATGCAAGAGCGAGAACGGTATCCTCGCGCGAGGCGATGGTTCCGATTAAGGGACGTTCAGCGCTTCCTTCCGCTGCCGTACTGGTGGGTGGATCAACCGACAAGGCCCCTATCTTCGCCACGACGATCCCGGCAAGTGCCGCTTCGATGCGCTCGTTTGTCAGATCGCGACCACGTCCCTTTCGTCCGCCGGCTGCGATCTCAGCCAGCAGCCGGACGACTGCCGCAGGTGCATCCGCCTCGTGCAGGAAGCCGACAGGGAGAGCCTCACCGGCCGTTCCGCCGATGCCGAGGCGCCACATCACCTGCGCGCCTTGATACACCGCGTCGAGCCGCACATCCGCCATCACATCCGTCATCGGCATCATGCCGCCGCCATCCACGACCACAGACACTTTCGGTCCGAGTTTTTCGGCGAGCCCGGCTGCGGCAAGTGACGCACGGATGTCGGTGGCAAGGGGAACAGCGTCGGTCAGCTCGGTCGGGTCGAGCCGCGCGAGCGGGCTTGTTTCGACGGGCACACCCTCGCGTGGCACGATGCCGAGGCGGTCGACCTTCTGCGCGAGCAATGCGCCGGATCGATCGGACAGGCCGCGGATTTGCAGGCTGCCGCGCCGGGTGATCTCCACGATGCCGTTGCCGTGCGCATGCGCGGCCCGCATGAGACCTGCCAATTGAGCGGGAGAGAAGCCGCCTTCAGCTAGGCGCAGGCGCGCGAGAAGCCCGTCGCCGGTGGGCATCGGATCGAGAAGCGTCGGGCAGGCGCCGCGCGGGGTGAAGGACGCGTTCATTCCGCCGCGATCCTGATCGGCGTGCCGCCGGCTTCGGCGATCAGGCCGGCGAGGTCATCATCGACGGAGTTGCGCAAGGGATGCCACAGCCCGCGCCGTCGGGCATCCTGAAAGCGCTCCGCAATCGCACGCGCGGCTTCCGGGTTCTGGTCGAGCAGGAACGCGCGAATCTCGTTTGAACCGAGGTAGCGGTCGTGCAGCGCCTCGATCAAAGCGGGGGATACGGCATCGGTGGTTTCGGCAAAGCCGATCAGGCGATCGACGGTTTCCGCCAACTCGGCCGCGCCGCGCGGGCCATGGCGCATCTGGCCGGCAAGAAAGCGGGCGTTGAGCGCGCGCGCCTGGACCACGCGGTTCACCGCCTCGTTGAGCGAGCGGGCGCGGGGTCTGTGCGGGTTCGTGGTATCGAGCGCGATCACGTCGGCGCTGCGTCCGAGCGCGTGCATCGCCGCCGAGAAGCCGCCAGCAAACGCCACATCGGCGGAGCCTTCCAGAAGATCGCGGCCCGGATCGTCGCCGGTGTGAATGAGGAGATCGGTTTGTGTCAGCGCCGCGGCGAATGCGCCGGGAGAGGCGGTGCCGTTCCCATCCGCGCCGCCGAAGCTGTGCGAGGCGGCATCCAGATAGGCTTGGCCGATCTCCGCGCGCGTGTTCCAGTCGCCGGAGGCCAGAAGCTCTTCCACGCCCGCGCCATAGTTGCCCGGCGCGGAGCCAAAGATGCGGGGCGGCACCGCTCCCTCCTCCCGCGTAATCTCGGCCAGCGGATTGTCGCCCTCTGCTTCATCACGCGCCGCGATGGCTCTGGCGGCGGCATCGAGCAGGGCGATCTGCGAGGCGAACATGTCGCGGAACAGGCCGGAGATGCGCCAGGACACGTCCACGCGCGGCCGTCCGATCGCGGCAGGCGGCAAGATTTCCACCTCGTCCACGCGGCCGGTGGACGCGGTCCAGCGCGGACGGCAGCCCATCAGAGCCAGTCCTTGCGCGATCTCCTCGCCGCCATTGCGCAGGCTGGCACTGCCCCACAGGTCGATCACCACGCCGCGCGGATAGTCGCCGTGATCCTGAAGATAGCGGCGCAGCACCTCGTTTGCGGCGAGCTGGCCAAGCTCCCAGGCTGTCTGAGTGGGCAGATGGCGCGGATCGGAGGTGAACAGGTTGCGCCCCGTCGGCAGCACATCGGTGCGGCCGCGCGCCGGCGCGCCCGAGGGCCCGGCGGGAACGTGGCGGCCATCAAGCGCGGTCAGAAGGGCGCTCCGCTCGCCATCGGCGCTCTGGAGGCGCAGCGGGTCGCGCTCGTCGCACGCCGCTCGACCATAGACATGCAGCCCATCCTTGATGGCCATGTCCTTCAGGTCGCAGAGCCATGCATCGATGCGCAGCAGCGCGCTTTCGGCATCGTCCGCCTCGTCCACGCCCGCCTGCCTTGCGAAACCGGTTTCACGCGCCTTGGCGACAATCAGTGTTGCGAGCCGCTCCCGGCGGCGACGGTCGAGCCCGTCCGCCTGCGCATACTCATCCACGAGCCGTTCAAGCGCCTGGGCATTCTCGTCGGTTCCGGCCTCGATCAAGGGCGGCGGCAGATGGCCGAGCGTCACGGCTGCGATCCGCCGCTTGGCCTGCGCCGCCTCGCCGGGATTGGACACGATAAAGGGGTAGATGACCGGCAGGGCACCGGTTGCGATCTGCGGAAAGCAGTTCCGGCTTAGCGCCACCGTCTTGCCCGGCAGCCATTCCAGCGTGCCATGCGCGCCCAAATGGATCAGCGCATCCGTGTTTTTCTGGAGCCACAGGCCGAAGGCGAGCAGTTCGTGGCGTGGCGGAAGAGCCGGGTCGTGGTAGTCCGTGCGACGGTCGGCGGCGCGTCCCCGATCGGGCGCGAGGACTACCGTGACATTGCCGAACCGGGCAGCGCGGAAGCGGAAGGTTCCGAGAGAAGGTGCGCCCCATGCGCCCTCCACCGCCTCCCGCGCATCTGCGGGAAGCGCTTCGGACCAGGCGCGATAATGTTTCGAATCAACGCCTTCAACTTCCTCCAGAGATTCAAGCAGGAGACGTGAAGAATCGGGAATCAGTTCAATGTGGTAGCCGGCTTCCTTGAGGTCATGCAGAATGGCCAGCGTGCTTTCGAACACGTCGAGCCCGACCGCGTAGCCGGTGCGGCCCCGCGCGGCGGGGTAGTCCGGCAGGATGATTGCGACCCGGCGCTCGGCGGGCGGCGTTTGTCCAAGATGCACGAGGCGCGCGACGCGCTCCGCGACCGCTTCCACCAAAGCCGGCTCGGGCAGGTTGATCGTGCCGCGAAAGCCGAGTTCTTCGTCAACCTGTTCGGCCTTGAAGCCGAGCACCCCGCCGAGCACCCTTCCGTCGATCTCGGGCAGTACCACATGCATGGCGAGATCGGCGGGCGCGAGGCCCCGCGCGTTATTCTCCCACGCCTCACGGCGGGTGGTGGCGATCACGGTCTGCAGCACGGGCGCGCCGATGCGGTCGAAGAGGTTCAGTCCCGGCTCGCCGCTTGCGAAGGCGGTGGTGGTGATTACGGCAGCGGCACGGAGGCGCATGCAGGTGTCCTCCACGAAGCCCGCGACGGCCTCATCCTTGAGGCTCGACAGAAAGAGCGGCACCGGCGCCAGTCCACGCGCTTCGAGGCTCGCGCAGAGCGCGTCGATCGGGCCTGCATCCGAGGCAAGAAGAAGGGAGCGGTAGAACAGGATCGGTATCACGGGAGCGGTTGGAGGCAGGCTGTTCTCCATCTCCGCGCCGTCGATGATGCCGCGCCGGGGATCGTAGAAGCCGAAGCGCGGCAGCGGCTGGGGTGCTGCCGCCTTTCTCTCTTGTCCCGCGTGGGTGGCGAGCCGATCGAGAAGGGCCGCCATGTTCGCCGGGCCGCCTTCGCGGAAATAGCTCAGCAGGCCGCGCAGCTCCTCGCGTGGCAAAGTGGATAGGCGGTCGAGCTCGGCATCCTCGTCGCGGCATTCGCCTGGCAGAAGCGCGAGCGCGATGCCGCGCTCCCGCGCGAGAGGGCCAAGCCGTTCGCAGCCATAGCGCCACCAGTCATACCCGCCCAGAATGCGAACCAGGATCACGCGCGCATGCGCCGCGCCGCGATCGATCCAGAGATCGACCGACATCGGGTGACGAAGCTCGCCGAGAGGCGCCAGACGCAGGCCGGGAAGATCGGTGCCCGTCCTCCAGGCCGCGCCCATGCCCATCAGGTCACTCGGAGAAAACGACAAAGCCACCATCTCGGCCGGCTCCTGGCGGAGATCGACCGGCTCGACCGCATCGTCGAGCGAGGCTGAGCTGGTGGCGAGGATGTGCATGGCTGCGTTCAGGCGGCTCCCGACAGGATGTCCGTGACCCGCTTGCGGTCGAGGCCCTTGAGCCCGATGGCGACAAGCCGCGTGCGCCTTTCCTCGTCCGGTTTCCAGGCGCGGTCGAAGTTCTGGCCGACGCGCGCGCCGACCGCCTGGATGAGAAGGCGCATCGGCTTTCCGTCAACGGCCACAAAGCCCTTCATGCGGAGCACGTCGGCTTCTTCCGCCGCGCGTGCGACACGCCGGACGAGCGTTTCCGGATCACTGATGGCAGGCAGCTCCACCACGAAGCTGTCGAAGTCATCATGCTCGTGATCGAGCTCGTCATCGTGATGGGTGCGGCGGTTCTCGATGTCGTTCTCGGTGCCGACGCCCAGACCCAGCAGGATCGCAGGATCGATTCTGCCGTTGGCGGCCGGAACGACGCGCACGGCGCGGTTGAGATGTTCCGTCACCCGCCCGATCGCGCGTTCTCGCGCGTCCTCATCGAGCAGGTCGCTCTTGGACAGGATCACGAGATCGGCGCAGGCGACCTGGTCTTCGAACACTTCCTCGACCGGATCGTCGTGGTCCAGCGAGTCATCGGCCGCGCGCTGAGCGGCGAGGGCGCTCTCGTCGGCGGCCACCCGGCCTTCGGCAAGGGCCGGGCCGTCCACCACCGCCACCACGCCGTCCACCGTCACGCGGCTCTTGATGGCCGGCCAGCCGAATGCCTGCACCAGCGGCTTGGGAAGGGCGAGGCCGGAGGTTTCGATCAGGATGTGCTCGACCTTCGGCTCGCGGGACAAGATCGTGTCCAGCGCGGGCACGAAGTCGTCGGCCACGGTGCAGCAGATGCAGCCATTCGCCAGTTCGACGACATTCTCCTCGGGGCAGGCGTCGACGCCGCAGCCCTTCAGGATCTCGCCATCGATGCCGACATCGCCGAACTCGTTGACGATGATGGCAAGGCGCCGCCCGCCCGCATTTTCGAGGATGTTGCGGATCAGCGTGGTCTTGCCTGCGCCGAGAAAGCCGGTCACGACCGTGCAGGGAACGTGCGAAAGCGACTGGGTCATGGATTCTCCGGAATGTTCAGGGGAGGGATGCGGGCGACAAGCCCGCGTTTCAAGCAATCAGGCCGGCCCCGCCACGGCATGAGGCCGTCAGCTGCCTCGCGCAGGAGGATGGCGCCGGTAACGAGGTCGGAAGCGTTCGCCTCAGTCAGGTCGCCGAAGACATAGGTCCAGGCGCCGGGACAAACGACGGCCGCGCTCAACCGGCGTTTGCAGTTGCCGAGACATTCGGCCTCCCGCACCTCCACGCCGTCGCCGGCGAGATGTCGCGCAGCTTCTGCCAGCCGCTCGCCGGGCCGTGGACGTGCGTCCGAACCGTCCGGCCCGCGACAGGACGAGCAGACGATCACCGTCGCGACAACGGAGTGGCTT
Organism: uncultured Mesorhizobium sp.; assembly: GCA_963522145.1. Lineage (GTDB taxonomy): Bacteria > Pseudomonadota > Alphaproteobacteria > Rhizobiales > Rhizobiaceae > Mesorhizobium_B. Next base: position 41,053 of record CAUQXI010000022.1, read on the forward strand.
TCGGCGCTTGCGCCGGAATCATGCCCTGGATCAGGCCGCACGCTTTCGCTCCCGTCCGGGGCACCCGCCGGACAATCGGAATAAAGATCAGCGACGGCAGGTCTCCTGGCTTCGCGGGTCTTGGCTTCCAGCCGCCTTCCCGGGAGGATGATCCCAGTGGCGTTCGGATGGAAGCTCGCCGCTTACAGTTGCGGGGACAGCCGCGGATTTGGGCCTGTCAGCCCGCACCGCATTCCCTTTTGCGCCTTCTTCGAAAAAAGAAGGACCGTCACAAGAGGCATTTACGCGGGGTGGCTCAAGCCTGTCAACGCGACGGCTGGTCCGGCTCCCGACTTAGGGGAGGCCGGGACAATGGCAGGAGACGACGCGTGGCGATCTCTCCTGCCATCGCAGCAAGCGCCTTCTCGGCCTCGCTCGACACATCGTCGATCGAGCGACAGGCGGTGGCGCAAATCCGTTTGCGGCCAACCCGCTCGTTAGGTAATGATCACATTGTCGTCGGTTCTTTCTTCCCGATTTCGGGAGAAAGACCAAGAGGGAACGCGGGCGGGGATCATCCCCAGCCGCGGCTGCCCCCGCAACTGTGAGCGGCGAGCCTGTTCTCCATTGTGCCACTGGGAGCCATCCCGGGAAGGCGGGGAAAAGGCGCCGAGCCGCAAGCCAGGAAACCTGCCGGCGACAGGATGAACTCGAAAGCCCTCGGGTGGAGGGCAAAAGGATATCGGAAATGAATACGGCGACATCAACACTCGGCACGAGTGCTTCTTCCTCATCTCGGACGATCCAGCTTGCATTTGCGGCGCTGCTCGGCGTCTTCATCACCGGCTTTACCGGCTTCTCGCATATCGAGGCCGTTCACAACGCGGCCCATGACTATCGCCATTCGATGGCTTTCCCCTGCCACTGACCGCCGTCAACCAATAGGGGAATTCATCCATGTCGATCTTTCGCAACGTCGTGTTCCTCGCGGCGCTCGCCGGCCTTGTCGCGGGCATCGCGCTGGCCGCCATTCAGAGCTTCACCACCGTTCCGCTGATTCTTCAGGCGGAAACTTTCGAAAATGCCGCGCCTGCCGCGCATGACCACACGGCCGCCCCTGCGGAGACCGCCGCGCCGGCCGTCGCCGCGCAGGAACACGAGCACGAGGAGGGCGGCTGGGCGCCCGCCGACGGCTTCGAGCGCTTCGCCTATAATGTGCTTGCCAATGCTGTGTCGGGCATCGGCTTCGCACTTGTGCTGGTTGCGGCGAGCGAATGGGCCGGCGGTCTTCGTTCGTGGCGCGAGGGACTGTTCTGGGGTCTCGCGGGCTTCACCGTCTTCACGCTCGCACCGGGCCTCGGCCTGCCGCCGGAGCTTCCGGCCATGCCGGCCGCAGACTTGCTGGCGAGGCAGGTCTGGTGGATCGGAACTGTTGCGGCCACAGCGATCGGCCTGGCGCTGATTTTCTTTCGCGCTTCGCCAATTCTCGCGCTGGCGGGAGTCGTGCTCATCGTCGTGCCCCATATAGTGGGAGCGCCGCAGCCGGATTCATTTGAAACGGCGATTCCCGAAGGGCTGCATCACAGCTTCGTCGTGGCGGTGACGATGACCAACCTCGTCTTCTGGCTTGTGCTTGGCGCAGTGGCTGGAGGACTGCGGGACCGCTTCGTGGTGGCGGCTGAGCCCCGGCTTCAGCACAAGCTTGCCTGACCCCAGCCTGACACTTGTTCTCGGCGGGGCGCGCTCGGGCAAGAGCCGCTACGCCGAGGCACTTGTCGGAGACTCGCCTGCGCCCTGGACCTACCTTGCCACGGCGCAGGCCTTCGACGCGGAGATGGAAGAGCGCATCCGTCTCCATCAGGAACGGCGCGATGATCGGTGGCAGACACTGAATGCGCCGCTCGATCTTGCCGGGGCGCTTCATTCCGTGCCGGATGGCCGCCCCGTTCTGGTGGACTGCCTGACCCTCTGGCTGTCCAACCATCTTCTCGCCGAAAGCGATCTCGGAATGCAATGCGCCGAGCTCGTTGACGTGCTGCGACGCCCGCGTGGGCCTTGGGTCGTCGTGTCGAGCGAGGTCGGGCTTGGCATCGTGCCCGACAATGTGCTCGCCCGCCGCTTTCGTGACGCGGCCGGCCGGCTCCACCAGGATGTCGCCGCCGTGTCAAACAGCGTCCTGTTCGTGGCGGCAGGCCTGCCGCTCCGACTGAAATGAACGGATTTGCCGGATGAACGCCATCGACGAGCAGGAAGCCGCCCGCCACCGCCGCAAGATGCAGAAGCGGAAGCAGGCGCAGGACGCCGAGGTCGCCGAGAAGACGATCGAGAAGGGCCTGCTGATCGTCCATACCGGGGCAGGCAAGGGCAAGACCACGGCCGCCTTCGGGCTTGCGCTCCGCATGCTCGGCTATGGCAAGACTGTGGGCGTGGTACAGTTCGTCAAGGGTGCTTGGCACACGGGCGAGAAGGACGCTTTCGCGCTTTTCGGCGATCGTGTCCGCTGGTACGCCATGGGCGAGGGCTTTACCTGGGAAACGCAGGATCTCGAACGCGACATCGCGGCGGCCGGCGCGGCATGGAACAAGGGCAAGGAATTGATGGCCGATCCGGCGATCGCGCTGGTCGTGCTGGACGAGATCAATATCGCGTTGCGTTATGACTATCTTGCACTGGATGAGGTGGTGGCGACGCTACAGGCGCGGCGTCCAAACCTTCATGTGGTCGCCACCGGGCGCAACGCGAAGCCGGAGCTGGTCGAGGCGGCCGATCTCGTGACGGAGTTCGGGCTGGTGAAGCACCATTTCAAGGCAGGCGTGAAGGCGCAGCAAGGCATCGAGTTCTGAGATGCCGGCCGGCGCGAGGGGAGTGCGGTGACGGCCAAATCCCTCATGTTCCAGGGTACCGGCTCGGATGTGGGCAAGTCGCTGATCGTCGCGGGCCTGTGCCGCGCGCTCACCCGGCGCGGATTGTCCGTGCGGCCGTTCAAGCCGCAAAACATGTCCAACAACGCGGCTGTGACCGTGGATGGCGGCGAGATCGGACGGGCGCAGGCGCTGCAGGCGCGCGCAGCGCGCATTCCGCCAAGCGTCCACATGAACCCGGTGCTCCTGAAGCCGCAAAGCGAGACGGGCGCGCAGATCGTGGTGCAGGGCCGTGTCTGGGGACAGGCGCGCGCAGCGGAGTATCAGGAGATCAAGCCGCGCCTGATGCCGTTCGTGCTGCAAAGCTTCGAGCGGCTGAGGAACGAGGCGGACCTTGTGCTGGTGGAGGGGGCGGGCAGCGCGTCGGAGGTCAATCTGCGGCGCAATGACATCGCCAATATGGGCTTCGCGGAAGCGGCCGGCACACCCGTGGTGCTGATCGGCGACATCGATCGCGGCGGGGTGATCGCGAGCCTGGTGGGCACGCGCCACGTGCTGCCGACGGCCGATGCGGCGCGCATCGTGGGCTTCATCGTCAATCGCTTCCGTGGCGACGCGGCCTTGTTCAGCGAAGGGATACGCACGGTCGCGGAAGCGACCGGCTGGCTTCCGTTCGGCCTCGTGCCGTTTCTGGAGGACGCGCGCAGGCTGCCGGCCGAGGATGCGCTAGCTCTTGCTCATGCCCCGCCGTCGAACAGAATGGGCGGCGCGATCAAGATAGCCGTGCCGATCCTGCCGCACATCTCGAACTTCGACGATCTCGATCCGCTAGAAGCAGAGCGCGACGTGACGCTGATCCGCCTTCGCCGGGGTGAGGCGCTGCCGGGCGATATCGATCTCGTGCTCCTGCCGGGATCAAAATCCACCATCGCCGACCTGCGCTTTCTTAGCGAGGCCGGATGGGATATCGATATCCGCGCCCATCACCGCCGCGGCGGTCATGTGCTGGGGCTTTGCGGCGGCTACCAGATGCTCGGCACAAGGCTGGAGGATTCCGACGGAATCGAAGGTCCTCCGGCGATCGTGGAAGGGCTCGGGCTGCTCGATGTCGAGACGCGGCTCGGCGATCGCAAGCGGCTCGAAAGCGTCTCCGGCACGACCGCCGATGGCGTGCCGTTTTCAGGCTATGAGATGCATATGGGCGAAACGGAAGGGCCGGATCGCGCCCGGCCTTTCGCCCGGATCGGCGGGGTAGCGGATGGTGCCGTTTCAGCCGATGGCCGCGTATCGGGCACCTATGTGCACGGGCTTTTCGCCGACGATCGCCAACGCGCTGCATGGCTCGAGCGGCTGGGTGGGCGCTCCAGCGGTCTCGACTACGAGGCGGGCGTGGAGGAGGCGCTCGACCGGCTTGCCGACCACCTGGAGCGCTTCTGCGACGTTGACGGGCTGCTCCGCCATGCGCGCTGATATGGCTTGCGTGGAAGGGCTAGGCGGTCCACGCAATCACCCAGGCCGTTGCCAGCCCGCCAAGGAGCGCAAGCAGCAGCGCGTCGGCCACGCAGTAAAGGCGGAGCGCGCGGCGAATGTCGCCCGGCACGGCAGCCCGCCGTCCGCCTTCGCCCATGAAGCCGTCATCGGTCATTACTCCGCTATAGGTGCGAGGGCCGGCGAGAGCGAGGCCGAGCGCGCCGGCCATTGCCGCCTCCGGCCATCCCGCGTTGGGCGAGCGGTGCTTTCGGGCGTCACGCCGCACGGCCCGCCAAGCCGCACAGGCGGACGCTCCCGGCACGAGAAAAGCTGCGCCTACGAACAGCAGAGCGGAGAGCCGCGAGGCGGGAAGGTTCACGAGATCGTCGAGCCGCGCCGATGCCCAACCGAAGGCTTCGTGGCGCGGGGTGCGGTGGCCGATCATGCTGTCGGCCGTGTTGATCGCCTTGTAGGCTGCTGCTCCGGGCAAGCCCGCCACGGCCATCCACAAAGCGGGCGCCACGATGCCGTCGGAGAAATTCTCGGCAAGGCTTTCGATTGCCGCGCGGCAGACTGCGGCCTCGTCCAGCGCGTCGGGATCGCGGCCGACGATCATCGAAACGGCGCGGCGGCCGGCGGGCAGCCCGTCGCGATCGAGCGCTATTGCTACCGCCGCCACATGCGCGGCGAGGCTTTTCTGCGCCAGCAGGCTACTCGCCAGAAGCGCTGCCGCGACGATGCCGAGGAGAAGGCCGAGCAGTTCGACCAGCAGGACCTGCACAAGAGCCGCCAGGACGCCGCTCGCCAGGACGATCACCAGCAGCGCGGCGCATCCGGCGAGACGCCGCTCGTGGACCTGCGCGGTGCTCCTGTTCCACCAGCGGTCCAGCGTGCCGATCAAGGCGCCGATCCATGTCACGGGATGACCGATCGCGCGGAAGAGGCGGTCGGGATAGCCGAGCAGCCGCTCGAGCAACAGCGCCAGAAGCGCGAGAAGAAGTGACATGGCAGGACCGGAGGAGGTGCGCGACCACGGCGGCAGCCTTGCCAAGGCTGAGGCGCTGTTTCCCTTCGCGCCGAAGCCGTGGATCGACTGCTCGACCGGCATCAATCCGCACCCATACCCGCTCGGGCTCTTTCCGGCCAGTGCGTGGCAACGACTGCCAGAGCCGGAAATGATCGAGGCGCTGTGCGAGGCTGCAGCTAGAGCCTATGGCGCGCCAAACGCGGCGAACGTGGTGGCAGCCCCGGGCACGCAGATCCTGCTTCCGCGCGTGGCAGCCTTGGTGAAGCCCGGCCGAGCGAGGGTGCTCGGCCCCACTTACGCCGAGCATGCGCGGACAGCCACGCTTGCGGGCCACCGGGTCGAGGAGGTGCAAAGCCTTGACGCGTTGGGCGATGCCGACCTCGCCGTCGTGGTCAACCCCAACAATCCGGACGGTCGGTTAATCTCCGCGGACGCGCTGCTCGCGCTTGCCGCGCGGCTTGCCGGCCACCACAGGCTGCTTGTCGTGGACGAAGCCTTCATGGATGCGATGGAGGTGCGGCGAGAGAGCGTGGCAGGGGCGGTGGAAGCCGTACCGAACCTTGTGGTGCTGCGCTCCTTTGGCAAGTTCTTTGGCCTCGCGGGGCTCCGCCTGGGTTTTGCTCTGGCGTCGAATGAAATCGCCGGGCGCCTGCGCGACGAGCTTGGTCCCTGGGCGGTGTCTGGGCCGGCAGCGGTGATCGGCGCGCAGGCGCTCCGCGATCGCGGGTGGCAGGACACGATGCGGCTGCGGTTGGCACGAGCGGCTGAGGCCCTTGATCGGGTTCTTGCATCCCATGGCCTGCGACCGGCAGGCGGCACCAGCCTGTATCGCTTTCTGCGCCATCCACGCGCGGCTGACATCTTCACCGCGTGCGGTGAACACGGCATCTATCTCCGTCGCTTTGATCGGATGCCGGATGCGCTGCGGATCGGCCTGCCCGAAAGCGAGGAAGGGCTTGCGCGGCTCGATCATGCGCTGAAGCAGTGGAGCGCTGGCGAGTGATCGTCGTTTCGCCGCGTTTGCAGATCGAGCGGGTGCTGAGCGAGATGCAGTTCAGCCGCTTCCTGTCGCTCCGCTCACCCGATGCGGCGCCTTTCATCCCGCCCGACATCGCGGAGCGCGACCAGCTTCATCTTGTGATGAACGACATAGCCGCGGACCGGCCGGGCCTCGTCTCTCCCACCACCTCGCAGGTGGAGGCGATGCTCCGCTTCGGAGGCGAATGGGACCGCGCAGCGCCGCTTCTCATCCACTGCTATGCCGGCATTTCGCGCTCGACGGCGGCAGCCTTCATCCTCGCAGTCAGCCTTCAGCCCGCGCGGCCGGAATCCGAGCTTGCCGCCGAGCTTCGGGCTCTCGCGCCGAGCGCTACGCCCAACCCCTATCTCGTGCGGCTGGCCGACGACTTGCTCGGCCGCGATGGAAGGATGGTTTCCGCGATCAAAGGCATCGGGCGCGGCGCGGACGCCTTTGAAGGCACGCCGTTCCGGTGGGTCATCGGCTAAAGATTGAACACCTGGCCCCGGCGGATCGTCACGAAGCCCCGCTCACCGACCGCGGCGCGCAGTTCGGGCGCGACGTCGAGCTCAAGCACGTCGCCGCCTTCCGCCGATACCACCAGCCTACGGCCCTCCGGACGGTCGATTACACGCTGAATCCGGCCGGCGATGCCGGGGCCTTCGGCGTCCCAGCCGAGATCGCGGGGGCGCGCCAGCAGCTCGGCTGTCCCATCGGCGGCGTTGGGCGCGGGCAGGCGCGCCTGGCCGATCAGGGCCGTGCCGTTTTCCACGGTGGTCCTGATCCGGTTGGTGTCGCCCAGGAAGGTCATGACAAAGCGCGAATTCGGCGAGCGGCTCACTGCCTCCGGCGAGCCTTCCTGAACGATGGCGCCCTTGTCGAGGATCACCACGCGGTCGGCAAGGTCGAGCGCCTCCTCCTGATCGTGCGTGACGAACAGCGTGGTCAGCTTGAGCTCCTCATGGATCTCACGCAGCCAGCGCCGCAGCTCGCGCCGCACATTGGCGTCGAGCGCACCGAAGGGTTCGTCCAGAAGCAGAACCGCGGGATCGACGGCGAGCGCGCGTGCCAAGGCCACGCGCTGCCGCTGCCCGCCCGAAATCTGCCCGGGAAAGCGCTCGCCGAGACCGTCGAGCTGCATTAGCCGCAGAAGCTCCGTCACGCGCGCATCGATCTCCGCTCTTGGCCTCTTGTGCTTGGACACAGACATGCCGAAGCCGATATTCTCCGCCACCGTCATGTGGGGGAAGAGGGCATAGTTCTGAAACACGAAGCCCACACCCCGATCGCGCACGGGAATGTGCGTTGCGTCCGTTTCGTCGAACATGATCCGGCCGCCATCCGGATATTCGAGGCCTGCGATCATGCGCAGGATGGTGGTCTTGCCCGAGCCCGAGGGACCGAGCAGCGCGACCAGCTCTCCGCTCTTGATCTCCATGGAAACGCCGCGCACGGCGCGAAAGGTCTGGAAGGTCTTTTCGACCGCATCGAGCCTGATCTTCATGGGCTTTTCTCCAGAATGGGAGCAGGCGGGCCGGACAGATGCGGGCGATTCGCGCGGCCGGCACCCTGGCGCTCAAGCCAGACCTTGGCAATCAATGTGAGCACCGCGAGCAGAGCGAGGATCGAGGCCGCCGCGAATGAGGCCGCCGTCTGATAGTCGTGATAAAGCAGCTCGACATGCAGCGGCAACGTGTTGGTTTGGCCGCGAATGTTGCCCGACACCACCGACACCGCGCCGAACTCGCCCATCACGCGGGCATTGCACAGGATCACGCCGTAGAGCATCGCCCAGCGGACGTTGGGCAGGGTGACCGCCCAGAAGGTGCGCCACCCGGATGCGCCGAGCGAGGTCGCGGCTTCCTCCAGATCGCGGCCCTGCGCCTGCATCAAGGGGATCAGCTCGCGAGCCACAAAGGGCGCGGTGACGAACATCGAGGCCATGACCATGCCGGGCAGGGCGAACAGAATCTTGATGTCGGCCGATTGCAGCGCCTGGCCGAACAAGCCCTGCAGGCCATAAACAAAGAGATAGGCCACGCCCGCGACGATCGGCGAGACGGAAAAGGGAATCTCAACGATCACGATCAGCAGCCGTCGGCCGGGAAAGTCGAACTTGGTGACCGCCCAGGCGGCGGCCACGCCGAACAGCGTGTTGATCGGCACGGCGATCAGCGCGACCAGCACGGTCAGCCCAATCGCAGCGCGGGTGTCAGGCTCCGCGATCGCCGCCAGATAGGTCGGCAGGCCATCCTTGAAGGCCTCTGCAGCGATCACGACCAGCGGCGACACGATCACGACCAACGCGACAAGCACCACAAAGCTGATCAGCGTCCACTTGACGAGGGGGCTGTCGCCCACGCGTGGCGGCTGGCGTGTTCGGCTCGCGGCCATGATCAGCTTCTCACCGTGTAGCGCAGCGCGCGCGCTTGGAGCGCGTTGGTGAGCGCCAGCATGAGAAAGGCGGCGATCAGCATCACGGAAGCGATCGCGGCGGCGGCCGGGTAGTCGTATTCCTCCAGCCGGATGAAGGCGAGCAGCGCCGTGATCTCCGTGCGCATCGGCTGGTTGCCGGCAATGAAGATGATGGCACCAAACTCGCCGAGCGATCGGGCGAAGGTGAGTGAGGCTCCGGCGAGGATCGCGGGCGTGAGCAGGGGCAGGATCACCTTGCGGACGATCGCGGCATCGCTTCCGCCCAGCGACTGCGCCGCCTCCTCAAGCGCGGGGTCGAGGTCTTCCAGCACGGGTTGAACCGTTCGGACGATAAAGGGAAGACTGGTGAAGGCCATGGCGACCATGATGCCGAGCGGCGTGTAGGCCACCTTGATGCCCAAGGGAGCAAGGCCAGCGCCGAACCATCCATTCGGCGCGAACAGCGCGGTGAGCGAGATGCCGGCGACCGCAGTGGGAAGCGCGAAGGGGAGGTCCACCAGCGCGTCGAGGATGCGGCGGCCGGGAAAGCGGTAGCGCGTCAGAACCCAGGCCAGCGCCATGCCGAAAACGAGGTTGAAGGCTGTGGCGGCAAGTGCGCAGGACACCGTCACGCGGTAGGTGGCGACCGCGCGGGCAGAGGTGGCGATGCGCCAGAAATCCTCGAAACCCAGGCTTGCCGCCTTGAAAACCAGCGCGCCAAGCGGGAGCAGCACGATCACGGCGAGGTAGAGGAGGGTGAAGCCGAGGGCCAGCGGCAGTCCCGGCAGAACGCGGCGTGCCAAGCGTGGAACCCTTATTCAAGCGGAAAGGCGGGCCAGCCGAAACCGGTGCCCGCCTTGAACGATGGGGATGGGATTAACGTTCGCCGTAAAGCTGGTCAAGCAGCGCGCCGGAGGCGAAATGCTCGGACTGGACCTTTTCCCAGCCGCCGAACGCGTCCTCGACCGTCACGAGCTTCACTTCCGGAAACTGGTCCTTGAACTCGGCCGCAACCGTCTCGTCGTGGACGCGATGGCCATAATCCGCGGCGATCTTCTGGCCCTCGGGCGAGTACAGGAAATCGAGATAGGACTTCGCCAGATCGCGCGTGCCGTGCTTGTCCACGACCGTGTCGATGATCGCAATGGGGAACTCGCCCAGCACGCTGACGGATGGGGTCACCAGCTCGTATTTGTCGGTGCCGTATTGCTTGACGATGCCGCGCGTTTCCGCCTCGAAGGTGATCAGCACATCGCCAATGCCACGTTCCACGAAGGTCGTCGTGGCGGCACGACCGCCGGTATCGAAGACCGGAACGTGGTTGAACAGCTGCGTGACATAATCCTTCACCTTGGCGTCATCTCCGCCAAAGGTTTCCTTGGCGTAGTTGTAGGCGGCGAGATAGGTGTAGCGGGCGTTGCCCGAGGTCTTCGGATTGGGAAAGATCACAGCCACATCATCGCGCACCAGATCACCCCAGTCCTTGATGTTCTTGGGGTTGCCCGCGCGTACCACGAAGGACGGCAGCGAATAGAAGGGCGAGGATTTGTTGGGGAAGTCCTTCTGCCAGTCAACGGAGACCAGCCCGTTCTTGGCGAGGAAGTCGACATCCGGCACCTGGTTGAAGGTGACGATATCGGCTTCGAGCCCTTCCACAATCGCGCGCGCCTGCTTGGAGGTGCCCGCGTGGGACTGGTCGATCACCACGCCGGGATGCTTGGCGATGTAGGCTTCGTTGACGGCCGCGAAGAGCTCCCGGGCGACGTCGTAGGAAGCGTTGAGCAGCTTGTCGGCGGACCATGCCGGCGCGGATGCCGCAAAAAGGGCGGCAAGGCCGAGGCCGGCGGCGAGGATGCGCTTCATGAAAACTCCGGGGACGCTTCTGGATCGAAACGCAGGATAACGTCAGCCGGAGCAAAGACACGCGTGCCACGCTGCGTTGTGCAGCCTGTTCGGAGTAAGTTGTTTCGCTAATGCGCGCAGTGAGGGAAATTTCCACTCCTTGGCGCTCTCTGCCTCAGGCCGCCTCGATCTCTGCCTGAAGCGCTTCGATGTGGCCGGCAGCTGCGGACTGAGCGGCGCGCTCGATGGCGCGGAAGCGGGTGACGACCGCAAGGCCAACGGGTGTCAGTTGCGCCCCGCCGCCCCGCTTGCCGCCTGTTTGCGCGGCTACCACCGGCTTGTTGAACAGCTGGTTCATTTCCTCCACCAGATCCCAGGCATGCTTGTAGGACATGTCCATGGCGCGTGCGGCGGCCGAGATCGAGCCGAAGCTTGCAATATGTTCAAGCAACTCGATCTTGCCCGGACCGATGCGTCCATCGGGATCGAGATTGATGCGAAGGCTGAGCGAGGGCATCTGTGCTGTTCCTGCGGCGCTCCGACTTTAGCAGACGGCTTCGTGCCTGTGCTACGCGCTCGCGCGGCCGACCGGAATGCCCGTATTCGAGCGGTCGAAGCTCGCCGCCTTCACGATGGCGAAGACCGGCTTGCCCGGTGCGAGCTCCAGCGCGGAAGCGGAGAAGCGCGTTATCCGGGCCATGATGAGGTCGCCGCTGCAATCGACCGCGACCCGCATCTCCGAGGCTGATGCCGGCTCCATGCTCGCAACCCGGCCTTCAAGCATGTTGATCGCGCTGACGCCGTCGGGTCGGCTGGTCGCAAGCATCACGTCGCGTGCCCTGACGCGGACCCGGATGTGTGTGCCGGGGGCCGCGTCCACATCCGGCAGGCGCCATTCGCCGCCCCTGGAGCGCAGGGGCGTCAGCCCCCAGCAGTCGGGCGGGCCGACGACCTTGAGATCGAGAAGCGCGCCGCCTTCCCCCTGCTCGGGCTCCGGCAGAAGGTCGAGGCGCGACAAGACCTGATCGGTCGGTCCGCTCGCGGTCACCCGGCCGTCGCGCAGCATGACCACGTCGCTGGCGAGACGCGCCACCTCCGCGACCGAGTGGCTGACATAAACGATTGGCACCGCCATCTCGTCGCGCAGGCGCTCGATGAAGGGAAGGATCTCGCGCCGACGCGCCTCATCAAGCGCGGCCAGCGGCTCGTCCATCAAAAGCAGATGCGGGCTAGCGAGAAGCGCCCGCCCGATCGCAACCCGGCTCGTTTCACCGCCCGAAAGCAGGCTGGGGCGCCGGTCGAGCAGATGGCCGATTCCGAGCAGATCGATGATCGCGCCCTCATCCGCCCAGCGGCCGGCGCGCGGGCTGAAGAAGCGGCCGAAGCGAAGGTTCTGGCAAACGGTCAGATGGGGAAACAGGCGCGCATCCTGAAAGACATAGCCGATGCGGCGCTTGTGCGGAGGCAGGAAGGTCTTGGTCGCCGTATCGACCAGAACGCGGCCTTCCACTGAGATCACGCCACAATCCGGTCGCAGCAAGCCGCCGATCATGTTGATCAGCATCGTCTTGCCTGCGCCGGACGGACCGAACAGCGCGGTTAGGCGGCCTTTCGCCTCGAACGACGCCGAGAGGTTGAACTGGCCGGCGCTGTGCTCGACATCGACCCTGAGCGTCATGCGACCCGCATGCGGCGATCGATCCGGCGCGCCAGCGCCTCGGAGGCGACAAGCGCCGCCATCGCGATGGCGATCGAGACGAGCGTAAGGCGCAACGCGCCGGTCTCGCCGCCGGGCACCTGGGTGAACGTGTAGATGGCGGATGGCAGAGTCTGGGTTTCGCCCGGAATGTTGGACACGAAGGTGATGGTCGCGCCGAACTCGCCCATCGCCTTCGCGAAGGCCAGGATGGCGCCGGCGATCAGGCCGGGCAGCGCCAGGGGCAGGGTGACGGTCAGGAAGACCAGAAACGGAGATGCGCCGAGCGTGCCTGCCGCCGCTTCCAGCCGGCGGTCCACCGCTTCCAGAGACAGGCGGATGGCGCGCACCATCAAGGGAAAGCCCATCACCGCGCAAGCGAGCGCGGCTCCCGTCCAGCGAAAGGAGAAAACGATGCCGAACTGTTCATCCAGGAATCCGCCGATCGGGCCGCGCCGGCCGAAGCCGAGCAGCAGCAGATAGCCGGTAACCACGGGCGGCAGGATCAGCGGGAGGTGGATGACGCCGTTCAGCAGCGTCTTGCCGGGAAACTCCTTTCGCGCGAGCAGAAGCGCCAGCGCAACCCCGAAAGGGAGGCTGGCAACTGTGGCCCATGTTGCGACGCGAATCGAAAGGCGAACCGCGCTCCACTCTTCGGGACTGAGTGTCAGCAATTCCATGGAGCGCGGCTCTGTTGTCAGTTGGCCGGCGCGGCGAGCACCGTGAAGCCTTGATTCTCGAACAGCGACTTCGCCTTCGCGCCCCTCATGCAGTCGAGGAACTTCGGCGCATCCGCGTCCTTGGACTCCTTCAGCTGCGCGACAGGATAGATGATCGCCGGATGGCTGTCCTCGGGAAAGGTGCCGATGATCTTCACCTTGGGATCAGCCGCCGTGTCCGTCTTATAGACGATGCCGAGCGGCGCCTCTCCGGTAGAGACAAGCGCGAGCGCCGCGCGCACATTCTCCGCCTGTGCGACCTTGCCCTGAACCGAGCCCCAGACGCCGAGCTTTTCAAGAGACGCCTTGCCGTACTTTCCAGCCGGCACAGACTCCACATTGCCCATGGCGAGCTTGCCGCTCCCGAGCAGGCCGGCCAGATCGAAGTTCGGTCCGATCTTGATCTTGGCGTCGGTATTGGCCGGCGCGATCAGGACGATCGAGTTTCCGAGCAGCTGCATTTCCGTTTCCTTTCTGACAAGGTCCTTCTTGGAAAGGTAATCCATCCAGTCGAGGTCGGCTGAAATGAAGATGTCGGCCGGCGCACCCGCCTCGATCTGCTTGGCGAGCGCCGAGCTCGCCGCATAGGAGATGGAGGCGTTCTCGCCCACGCTCGCCGCGCAGCTCGCATTGACCGCATCCAGCGCGTTTTTGAGGCTGGCGGCCGCAAACACGGTCAGCTTCTCCTGTGCCTGAACGGCCTGCAATCCGCCAAGAGCGAACGCGCTCATGGCGGACAGCGCCAACATCAATCGCCGGAACTTCATCTTCATATGCATTGCCGAGCTTCTCCCTGTGACCCGAGTCGATATGTTCGTTCGACTATATCTATCGGTCATGTTCAGAGTGGGGAAGTGGCTCGAGCTAGCATCGATGTAGAATTTAAGGCTGACTTCTCGCGCCGTGCTCGCGGAGCATCCGGCACTTTGCTTATGTATCACCTGCTATAACGATCGACGCCATGTCCGTTGTGTATGACGCCCAGCCGTGTCCGAAGAAATGTGGAAGGCGCAGTGCTGTTTATGACGCCATCTGGATTTGTATCTTGACGTCGGTCGGCCGTGCCTCGACCGCGCGGTCGAAGGCTGCAACCGCATCATCGAACGGGTAGGTGGCGGAGATCAGCGGCTTGAGATCCACCTTGCACGACGAGATCAAGGCGATCGCGCGATCATATTGGTGGGCATAGCGGAACAC
>CAUQXI010000023.1:0-53395 GCA_963522145.1 uncultured Mesorhizobium sp.
AAGTGGACTGGCTTAATCTCGAGGCGGACGAGGGCGCCGCCCGCGCACGTCTCACCGAAACGCAGCATTCCCGCCTGCCGGTCGGCGAAGGCACGGTGGACAACATGGTGGGCGTGCTGCAGACGCGCGAAGTGCTCGCCTCCATGCTGGCGGGCGAACCGTTCGACCCGCGCCGGCATGTGCGCACGGCGCCTATCGTGCTCGACCAGGCCGATGCGCTCGATGTTCTGGCCAGCCTGCGCGAGGCCGACGTGCCGATGGCGCTCGTCCACGACGAATACGGCCATTTCGAAGGCGTCGTGACTCCAGCGGATATACTGGAAGCTATCACCGGCGTTTTCCGCGCTGACCTCGATGAGGACGAGCCGCTTTCGACGCAACGCGCAGACGGTTCATGGCTGATCGCGGGCTATATGCAGGCCGACGAGATGGCGGAACTGCTTGGGCTGCAACTGCCGGAGAACCGCGACTACGAAACGGCAGCCGGCTTCATCCTGGCCGGCCTTCACCGGCTGCCTTCCGCCGGTGAAACCATGGACACGCAGGGCTGGCGCTTCGAGGTGGTCGATCTCGACGGACGCCGCATCGACAAGCTGATCGCTTCGCGCCTCGCTGGCAGCCACCGCGCGCCGATGCCACGCGGCGACTGACTTCTTCCAAGCCGGGCTGGGAAAACCTCAGGCGGCCTTCGTGCCCGCAAGGCGCGCAGCCTTCAGGGCGTTGCCCCACCAGGCAAGCTGGTCGAGCATGGCCTTGGCGCCTGCGTTGAGATGCTCGATCTCCTCCATCTTCTTGCCCTGCATGATGGAAACGAAATCCGGGAGCACGATGTGCACAGC
The DNA here is from genome assembly GCA_963522145.1 of uncultured Mesorhizobium sp. Lineage (GTDB taxonomy): Bacteria > Pseudomonadota > Alphaproteobacteria > Rhizobiales > Rhizobiaceae > Mesorhizobium_B. The sequence continues at coordinate 840 of CAUQXI010000023.1, forward strand.
GTTGCGGATGGGTGCCATCTCCACTTCCACCGCGATCATTCGGAGCTGCTCCACCGCGCGGGCGCCGCCGACGCCGCCATAGGCGACAAATGACACTGGCTTGTTCTTCCACTCGTTGAAGGCGTAGTCGAGCGCGTTCTTGAGCACGCCGGTGGGCGCGTGATTGTATTCGGCGGCGGTTACGATGAAGCCGTCCAGGCTGTCCACTTTACGCTGCCAGGCCTGTGCCACTTCATTGCTCGACGGTCCCCATGCCGGCGACCAGGCCTCATCGAAGAAGGGCATCGGAAAATCGCGCAGGTCGACCAGTTCCACTTCCATGTCGCCTCGGGCCTCGGCATGCGCCTTGATCCAGTTGGCCGGCGTATCGGCGAAGCGCCCCTGGCGCGTGCTGCCGATGATGATGCCGATCTTGAGCTTGCTCATGCGATTTCCTTTGGTGCTCTGGTATCTAATGGTGACTGCCTTAGATATCGAGCAGGACGGGGCGCGCAAGGAGGCACTTTCTTGAAACCGAGTTTCATCGACGCAACCGCGCCGCACCGCCATTCGGATTGCCGGGCCGTCAGCGACATCCTCAAACGTGTCGGCGACAAGTGGACCGTGCTGGTGGTTGGGATTCTCGGCAACGGCCCGATGCGGTTCTCCGAACTGCGTGCCGCTGTCGGCGGGATTTCCCAGAAGATGCTGACGACGACGCTTCGCGGCCTCGAGCGCGACGGCTTCGTGACGCGCACCGTGACGCCGACCATCCCACCGCGCGTGGATTACGAGCTCACGCCACTCGGGCACGACCTCTGGGCACCGGTCCAGGCATTGGGCGACTGGGCGAAAGCCAATATGGAAGCGGTATCCAGGGCGCGGCAACGCTTTGACCGGACCGGCATCGCTTGAGCGTTGTGGAGCTTCAGCCCCGGCCAGCGCCTTCAGGCGGAACCGGTGTGGGCTTTCCTTCCACGTCAAGCGCCACCATCACGAAGTCCGCGTCGGTGACCTTTTCCATGAGGTCGGACAGATAGCGCTGCGCCCAGGCTTCCACCTGAAGCAGCATCGAGGTGCGGCCCACTCGCTCGACATGCGTGTAGATGCAGAGCGTGTCGCCAATCTTCATCGGCTTGGCGAACGACATCTCCTTGACCGCCGCCGTCACCACGCGGCCCTTCGCGCGCTCCGCGGCGCGAATGCCGCAGGCCAGATCCATCTGCGCCATCACCCAGCCGCCGAAGATGTCGCCGGCGGCGTTGGCGTCCGATGGCATGGCGAGCGTGCGCAGGGTGAGTTCGCCCTTGGGCCGGCTCTCCTTCATCAAGACTTGCCTTCTTTTCAAAGGGCGCCACGCGGTGACGGCTGAGCAGCCGGGTAGACGGCACGATACGCTTCGTCTCAACGGGATCAATGCCTGAAGTCAGGCCACGACGTGACAACCGGATGCCGCGCGTTCAGCCGATCGTCAGGTTAATTGCCTTCGGACCCTTGCCCCGCTTGTCCGGCTCGGTGTCGAAGCTGACCTTCTGGCCGTCCTCCAGGCCGGTCAGGCCGGAAGCCTGCACGGCGGAGATATGAACAAACACGTCTTTCTCGCCGTCATCCGGCGTGATGAAGCCGAACCCCTTGGAGTGGTTGAAGAATTTCACGGTGCCGGATTGCGGCATGGGAGACGTCCTCGTTTTTCCTCGAGCGCCGGACATCCGGTCGCGCTGGTTGGCGCTGAGCCCCTTCAAACCCGCGCGTTCGGACATCATTCGGTGGAGACGAATGGGCATCGCCCGACGGCGGTTGCGGAAACATCCCGGTCTTCCCGCTTCCACCAGAAGGCCAGACCAGGTGCTTCGCAAAACGCAGAAGCATCGGCCGCAGTCCATTCCGGTCTCCGGGCCGCTCGATGCCCGAAGCCGGAATTTGTCCATTCTTTTCGGAAAAGGGCAAGAAAAACTTTCGCCGCGCGCCCGGATAAACCTTGCGCGCGGCGATCAATTGTCGATCAGTCAGTTTCTGGCCGGGCGGATGCTAGAACCGCCTGGTGTCAGCCGATTAGGCCGCGCGGAGATTGACCGCCTTGGGGCCTTTGCCCATGCGGTCGGGCTCTACATCGAAGGTCACCTTCTGGCCGTCGACCAGAGTGCGCAGGCCCGAAGCCTCGACCGCCGAGATGTGGACGAAAACGTCCTTCGCGCCGCCATCGGGCGTGATGAAGCCGAAGCCTTTGGTAGAGTTGAAGAATTTAACGGTGCCGCTCTGCGCCATTGGAGGAAGTTCCTTTCCGGATCGAAGCCCCGTCCTTCTCCCGAGGAAAGGGCCGCTGGTTAAATCAGGCCTGCCTCGGGCAAGGCCAAGGGCTTCCTGCCGCCTTGCGGCAGGACGTCAGAGATTCGCAGTGTCGGGGAAAGGTCGTCCAAAACGTTCCAGTCACCGGGTCAGAGAATGCCCGAACATGGATTTCATGCCACAGGATGCAAATTCTTGCAAGGCAGGCAACATCCTCCACGATCAAGTGCCGAGCCGGGGATTGCAAGAACCTCGTGCCCGCTCTTAGAATCGCGCTCGCGGCGTGTTCTGCAATGATGGCGTCCGCATGGGAGAAACACATGCGCATGCTCAGGTTCTTTCTGAACAGGCTCGGCCTGCCGGCCCTGCTTCTTGTCCTTCTGTCGGCCTGCACAGTGGTGGTGGACGAACCTGTGGAGGTGCCGGTGGACTCTGGTCCAAGGCTTTGCTCGCGCGAATACGCTCCTGTCTGTGCCAGCCGTGGCGGCGACCGTCAGACCTTTTCGAACGGCTGTTTGGCGGAACGTGCGGGATACCGCATCGTCCGGAATGGCGAGTGCCGTCGCGACGCGCCCCCTTCCCGGCGCGACCTGTGCACCCGAGAATATGCACCCGTCTGCGCCCGGCGAGGCGGTGACCGCCGGACCTTTTCCAATGGCTGCCTCGCGGAAGAGGCAGGCTACCGCATCACCTCTGACGGCGAGTGCCGGCGCGAGCGTCCCGACGATGACGGCCCGAGCATCTGCACACGGGAGTATCGCCCGGTTTGCGCCCGCCGCGGCAGCGAGGTCCGCACTTTCGGCAACGAGTGCGAGGCGCGAAGCGCGGATTACCGCATCATCTCCGATGGGTCGTGCTGAGTGGCGAAACGTGGAGTCGGTGGGTAGCAGTCTCGCCGGGCTGAATCAGAGCCGGTTCGACACCGGCTCTGACGCTTTGCGTCACCTTGATCCTTAAGGCGTCCGATGCCCGAAGCCCCGGTTATTCCCCGCACCAAGGCAAAGCTGAAGCTTGAGCGGCCGAAGCTCCACAAGGTGATCCTGCTCAACGACGACTTCACGCCGCGCGAGTTCGTCGTCACCGTGCTGAAGGCCGAATTCCGCCTGAGCGAGGATCAGGCGAACCGCGTGATGGTCACGGCGCATCGTCGCGGCGTCTGCGTCGTGGCCGTTTACACAAAGGACGTCGCCGAAACGAAAGCGACCCGCGCCACCGACGCGGGCCGCTCGAACGGCTATCCCTTGATGTTCACCACCGAGCCGGAAGAGTAATGCGGCGGCTCATCCCGTTAGTTTATGCCACTGCTCCGTAACGCGCTTCCGCTGCCCGCTGACCGTTCTTATTCCTGTCGAGCTTTATCCCGACCCTCTTCGACCTTTTCGCCGGAATCCTTGTGCAGCGCTTCGCGCTCGGTCACGGAATGCTCGATATGGGAATGGGTGCCCTGGCTTTCCTTCTTCTTGCCCGACGGAACCACATCGACGGCTTCCTCAGGCTTGCTTCCGATACTCATGGCGTCCTCCTCAGGATCGAATGACAGCAAGCCAACAATCAGACGGACGGGAAGTTCCAAACGCGCGATGGCGCGTCACCGCCCTGGCCGACCCGTCTTCTGCTTGCGCCGGCTGCGCTGGCGTGCCTCGGCGGGATCCTCATAGGAACCGACACCGGCCCGTTCGCGCTTCACGGCCTTGGCTTCAAGTTCTTCCTGCGTTTCGCGGGTGATGCGCGGCTTGGCGGGCTTGTCGCCTTCAACCGGCTTTTCGGTGCGCCGCACCGTCATCTCGTCGAGATCGTTCTTGCGGAATAGCGACTTGCCCGCAGGTGTTTCGAGATCGGTGCCCGGTCCCATCGCATCGAGTGACGGCTTGGCGAAGAGCGAGCGCCGCTGTTCCTCGTCGACCGTTCGGTGACGCTGGCGGCCCTTGTTGTGCTTACCCTTTTCCTGGCCCGAATGCGGGCTTTCCCCCTCCACGTCGCGCGCCATCGGATCGTCGGAGATGGCAAGCTCGGTTTCGCGCAGGCGCTTGATCTCGTCACGCAGACGTGCCGCCTTTTCGAAGTCGAGATCGGCTGCCGCATCGCGCATCTCCTTGGAAAGATGCTCGAGATGGGCCTTGAGATTGTTGCCCATCATCGCGCCCTGCTCGGCGAAGCCCGAAATATCCGCCCGCACATGGTCGCGCTCGTAGACTGAGTCGAGGATGTCGGCGATGCGCGACTTGACCGATTCCGGCGTGATGCCGTGCTCGGTATTATACGCCTCCTGCTTTTCGCGCCGGCGCTTGGTTTCCGCCATGGCGCGCTCCATGGAGCCCGTTACCTTGTCGGCATACAGGATCACCTTGCCGTCCACGTTGCGCGCGGCGCGCCCAATGGTCTGGATCAGCGAGGTTTCAGAACGCAGGAAACCTTCCTTGTCGGCGTCGAGGATGGCGACAAGACCGCATTCGGGAATGTCGAGGCCCTCGCGCAAAAGGTTGATGCCCACCAGCACGTCAAATGTGCCGAGCCGCAGGTCGCGGATGATCTCGATGCGTTCGAGCGTATCGATGTCGGAATGCATGTAGCGCACGCGGACGCCCTGCTCATGGAGGTACTCCGTCAGGTCTTCAGCCATGCGCTTGGTCAGAACGGTGCAAAGGGTTCGATAGCCGTTGCGGGCGGTTTCGCGGATTTCACCCAGCACGTCATCCACCTGCGCGCGCACGGGACGCACCTCCACCGGCGGGTCGATCAGGCCGGTCGGACGGATCACCTGCTCGGCGAAGACGCCGCCCGAAGCGTTGAGCTCCCATGCGCCCGGCGTGGCCGACACGGCGACCGTCAGCGGGCGCATGGCGTCCCATTCCTCGAAGCGCAGCGGCCGGTTGTCCATGCAGGACGGCAGGCGGAAGCCGTATTCGGCCAGCGTCGCCTTGCGCCGGAAGTCGCCGCGATACATGCCGCCGATCTGCGGCACGGTGACATGGCTCTCGTCGATGAAGATCAGCGCATTGTCCGGGATATACTCGAACAAGGTCGGCGGCGGCTCGCCGGGCTGACGGCCGGTCAGATAGCGCGAATAGTTCTCGATGCCTTGGCAGGAGCCGGTGGCTTCCAGCATCTCAAGGTCGAAACGGGTGCGCTGTTCCAGCCGCTGCGCTTCGAGCAGGCGTCCTGCTTTTTCCAGCTCCGCCAGCCGATGAACCAGCTCCTCCTTGATCGACTTGATCGCCTGGTTCAGCGTCGGGCGCGGCGTGACATAGTGGGAGTTGGCGTAGATCTTGACCGACTTCAGGTCGCCGGTCTTGTGCCCCGTGAGCGGATCGAATTCGGAGATGGACTCGATCTCGTCGCCCCACATCGAAATCCGCCAGGCGCGGTCCTCCAGGTGCGCAGGAAAAATCTCGATCGTGTCGCCGCGCACCCGGAACGAGCCGCGCGTGAAATCCATGTCGCGGCGCTTGTATTGCTGCGCCACTAGGTCGGCGAGAAGCTGGCGCTGGTCGAGCCGGTCGCCGATGGTCATGCCGAAGGTCATTGCCGTATAGGTTTCGACCGAGCCGATACCGTAGATGCAGGACACGGAAGCCACGATCACCACATCGTCACGCTCGATCAGCGAGCGAGTGGCCGAATGGCGCATCCGGTCGATCTGCTCGTTGATGGTGGATTCCTTCTCGATATAGGTGTCCGAGCGCGGCACATAGGCTTCGGGCTGATAGTAGTCGTAATAGGAAACGAAATACTCGACGGCATTGTCGGGAAAGAATTGCTTGAACTCGCCGTAAAGCTGTGCGGCCAGCGTCTTGTTCGGCGCGAGGATCAGCGCCGGGCGCTGCGTGTGCTCGATCACCTTGGCCATGGTGAAGGTCTTGCCCGAGCCGGTGACGCCGAGCAGCGTCTGCGTGCGCTCGGCGGACTGGACGCCTTCCACCAGGTCGCGGATCGCGGTCGGCTGATCGCCAGCCGGCTCGAACTCCGACTTCATCACGAGCTGGACGCCGCCTTCCGACTTTTCGGGCCGCGCCGGCCGGTGCGGGGTCCAGATCTGGCCGTTCTTGTGCAGCGGATTGCCGGACTCGATCAGGCTGGACAAAGCGGCGACCGTCGCCGTGACGCCCGAAGGCGACAGCGCTTCGGCCTCCTCAAGCGTCACATCCAGGCCTGCGACCGGATTCAGGCCGGCGGCTGCACGCCCGCGCGGTGTGGACGCGCCTCCCATGGAGGTGCCGCGTGCGCTGCGCGTCGGGGCTTCCGAGCGCTCGGGAATGCGCTTCGGCTTGACGGCCCCTGCCTGCTCGGCACCTGCCCCTTCCACCTCGCGCTCGATCGCAGCCGCCCAGTCGGACACTGGACCGGCCAACGGCGCGCCGGTGAACTCCGCCTGTGGCGCTTCGCCGAAGCCGCCCGCATCAAAGGGAGCTTCAAGCGGCGTCGAGGCATCGAGAAGCGCGGTCAGCGGGCCGGACCGGCGCACCTTGTTGGAGGCTGCCTTGCCGCGCGGCGCAGGATTCTTCGAGTTGTCGGACATCGGTTCAATATGGCGCGTCGCGTGCCGGAACGGAAGAGCAACACGCCCACATCAAAGTGAGCAGGCGTCACGGAAAAAGCGGCTCATCCGCGGAGGCGAGATGCAGATGCGCCCCGTGGTAGGGATGCGCGTCGCAGACCGCTTCATCCAGTTCGACGCCCAGGCCCGGTTCACCGGAGGGAATGACCGAGCCGCTTTCCCATTCGATCTTCCGCTTAAGCAGCGTCGCATGAAATCCGCCCCACTGCCTGAGCGATTCGGGGATCAGGAAATTCGGCAGCGTGACGGAAAGCTGGATGTTGGCCGCGCCCACGATCGGACCGCAGTAGCAATGCGGTGCCACCTGGATGTGGTAAGCCTCCGCCATCGCGGCGATCTTCTTGGTCTCCAGAAGACCACCCGACCGGCCGAGATTGGGCTGGATGATCGCCGCCGCGCGGTTCTCGATCACGCGGGCGAACTCCCACTTCGTGGTCAGCCGCTCCCCTGTCGCAATGGGGATCGATGTGCTCCGCGCGACCTGCGCCATCACCTCCGGCATGTCCGGCGGCACGGGCTCCTCGAACCAGAGCGGATCGAAGGCCTCGATCGCGCGCGCCATGCGCAACGCGCCGGACGCAGTGAACTGCCCATGCGTTCCGAAGATGATATCGCAACCTGTGCCGACCGCCTCCCGGATCGCCCTCATCATGCGGGCGGAGCGGTCGATGTCGATCAGCCGGGGCTGATGCCCGTCGAAGGCGGTGTAAGGCCCTGCCGGATCGAGTTTTACGGCGTTGAAGCCTTGAGCCACATATTCCACCGCGCAAGCCGCCGCGAGATCGGGATCGTTGTAAACGTTGCGCTCGGGGTCGTCGGCCTCGGACGGCACCACGCTGCCGCTATGGGGGTAAAGGTAGGTGTAGGAGCGCAGGCGTTCGTGCACCTGCCCGCCCAGCAGCTTGAAGATCGGCTTGTTCGCCTCCTTGCCGATGATGTCCCAGCAGGCGATCTCGAGCGCCGAAACGCAGCCCATGACGGAGAGGTCCGGCCGCTGCGAGAAGCCGGACGCGTAGCAGCGGCGGAAGAAGGTCTCGATGTCGTGCGGATCGTGCCCCACCAGGTAACGCGCAGCCAGATCCTCGATCAGCCGGGCGGTGAGATGCGGGCTGAAGCTTGCGGCATAGGCCTCGCCATAGCCATGAACGCCGGTATCGGTCGTCAGTTTGACGAAGATGAAGTAGCGCCCGCCGATGCCTGGCGGAGGGTTGCCGACGACCCAGGTTTTGACATCGGAAACCTTCATGCCTGTTCCTGCCCGCGGGCCGCCGCGTCACGAGGACGATAATCGTCGAGACTAGCGATGCAGTGAAAGGAAACCTGCCATTGCCACGACCGGGCAGGTCGCCGCGTCTAAAGCAGAAAGGAGTTCGTCAGGCGCTCTTCTCCGAAGCGTCCGCCCGGCCCGTGCCCGCACAGGAAGCCCACATCGTCGCCGAGCGGCAGAAGCTTCTCCTTGATAGAGCGGATCAGGGCCGCGTGATCGCCGCCGAAAAGGTCGGTGCGGCCGATCGAGCCGCGAAACAGAACGTCTCCTACATGGGCGAAGCGGGCGTCGCGGTTGAAGAACACCACATGTCCTGGCGCGTGGCCGGGACAGTGCAGCACCTCGAAGAGGTGCCCGCCAAGCGATACGGTCTCGCCTTCGCTCAGGAAGCGGTCCGGCTCGGCATTGCGCACCGCGCCTTCCAATCCGAACATGCGCGCCTGCTCCTCGAGCCGGGAAAGCAGCGGCTTGTCGGCCTCGTGGGGACCGATGATCTCCACACCGAGCGCCTGTTTGAGCTCCATCGCGCCGCCGGCATGGTCGATATGGCCATGCGTGATCCAGATGGCCGAAACCTTCAGCCCATCCCGCTCGATTGCCGCCAGGATGTCGGGCACATCCCCGCCGGGATCGACCACCACGGCCTCGCGCGTCGCATCGTCGAACAGGATCGTGCAGTTCTGCCCGAATGGCGTCACCGGCACGATCCGCGCGTTGAGGTGGCCCTTAGGCCGCCCCGGCATTGCAACCTGCATCAACGCCTACCTTACTCCGCGGCGATGGCGTGGGCGGGCTGCACCTCGGCCGAATAATCGTCCATCAGCGTCTTCGAGATCTGCCCGACCTCGAAGCGATAGGGACCGATCTCCGAAACCGGAGTGACCTCCGCAGCCGTGCCCGTCAGGAAGCACTGCTCGAAACCTTCCAGTTCTTCCGGCTGGATAGCGCGCTCGACCACCTCGATGCCGCGGCGGCGTGCCAGATCGATCACGGTCCGGCGGGTGATGCCGTCGAGGAAGCAGTCCGCCGCCGGGGTGTGGAGGGCGCCATCCTTCACGAAGAAGATGTTGGCGCCGGTCGCTTCCGCCACCTGGCCGCGCCAGTCGAGCATCATGGCATCGGCATAGCCCTTCGCCTCGGCGAGATGCTTGGAGATCGTGCAGATCATGTAAAGGCCGGACACCTTGGACTTCGCGGGCGCCGTGCGCGGATCGGGCCGGCGGTACTCGGCGAGGTCGAGGCGGATGCCCTTCAGCTTCTGCGCCGGGTCGAAATAGCTCGGCCACTGCCAGATGGCGATCGCGAGATTGATGCGATTGGCCTGTGCCGCAACACCCATCTGCTCGGAGCCGCGCCACGCGATCGGCCTCACATAAGCGTCAGAGAGACCCTGCTTGCGGAGCAGTTCCCGGCAGGCATCATTGATCTCGGAAACCGAGTAGGGAATGGAGTAGCCGACCATCTGCGCGGATGCGTGAAGACGCTCCGTGTGCTCGGTCAGCTTGAAGATCTCGCCGCCATAAGCGCGCTCGCCCTCAAACACTGCGCCGGCATAATGAAGGCCGTGGGTAAGCACGTGGATCTTGGCATCCTTCCACGGCACGAAAGCGCCGTTCATCCAGATGAAGCCATCAAGCTGGTCGAAAGGAACCGATGCCATGTCATATCCTCCATATCCGCGAGTCGGCGCGGCTGTTCTACACGATGCGACAGATTCCATTTCGGCCAGTAGGCTGGAAAGAAAGCTGGTCGAGCCTTGAGCGCAGAAGCGATAATCCTCTCCGACAACGGCAAAATCTTGCCATTTCGTGCGCGGATCGCCTACCTGCTTTCTGAAAGTTACCGAGCGTCAAAAAATATGTCAATAGTGCTGACGTAATTTTGGGAACAACGAAGACGATGGCTGAATCGGCGAGGCAGGTACCGCTGGTGCATCCTGCGCATGATGGTGAGAATGAACTCGACCTCACTTTGATCGAGCTGTTCTTTTTTGCCTATCGCGACTTCACGTCCGATCCCGACCAGATTCTGGATAATTACGGCTACGGCCGCGCGCATCACCGGGTGCTCCACTTCGTCAACCGTCTTCCCGGATTAACGGTTGCCGAGCTGCTCGATGTGCTGAAGATCACCAAGCAGAGCCTTGCTCGCGTGTTGAAGCAGTTGATCGACGCCGGTCACATCGTACAGGTGCAGGGTCCGCGTGACCGCCGCCAGCGCGAACTCTATCCGACGGCGAAGGGACGGGAGCTTGCGCTCGCCCTCGCCCGGCCACAGTCACGCCGCATCGAAGCAGCACTGGACGGTCTAAACCCGGACGAGCGACAGGCGGTCGAGCATTTCCTGAAGAACATGGTTGATCCGCCCTGGCGGGAACGGATGGACGACCTGCCCGTCGCGCTCCGCGGCTTGACCAGAAACGGGAGTGAGGCGGATGGAGACAGCTGACCAAACGGGCACCGTCAAGCCGCGCACCGATGGTGCAGCGATTCCCGACGACGATGCCCCGCATCTGCTGGTCGTGGACGACGATACCCGCATCCGCACCCTCCTCAAGCAGTATCTCGGCGCGAACGGCTTCCGCGTCTCGGTGGCAGGCACGGCGGCCGAGGCGCGGCGCAAGCTCGAGGGGCTCGATTTCGACCTCCTCGTGCTCGACGTGATGATGCCGGGCGAAACCGGCGTGGAACTGACGCGGTCGCTTCGTGCGACGCGCAACGTGCCGATCCTCATGCTGACAGCCTTGTCGGAAACCGACAGCCGGATTTCGGGGCTTGAGGCCGGCGCGGACGACTACATGCCCAAGCCCTTCGACCCGCGCGAACTCATCCTCCGCATCAACAACATCATCCGCCGCGGCGGCCAACCGGGAACGCCCAAGCTCGAACAGATCGTGTTCGGGCCCTACACGTTCCAGATCGCGCGGCGCGAGTTGAAGAAGGCGGGGGAACCGATCCGGCTGACCGATCGCGAGCAGGAGATCATGGCGATCTTCGCGGTGCGCGCCGGCGAGACCATCCCGCGCCACGAGCTTGTCGGCGGCGAAGGCGATGTCGGCGAGCGCACCATCGACGTGCAGATCAACCGCCTTCGGCGCAAGGTTGAGCGGGACCCGGCCAACCCCGTTTGGCTCCAGACGGTTCGCGGCATAGGTTACCGGCTGAGCGTGGAATAGGACGCGCGGCAGCAAGGCGCGACGGAGCTTCATGACGGCAACAAGCGCGCAGGATCAGCAGACCGCCCCCGCATGGAAGCGAGGCTGGACGCGGACGCGGCTCGTTCACGCCGAGGCGCGCCGCCTGTGGAAGCGGTTCTGGCGCATCATCGCGCTTTACATGCCCAAGCGCCTTTATGCGCGCTCGCTGCTGATCGTCATCACGCCGATGATCCTGCTCCAGTCGGTGGTCGCCTTCGTGTTCATGGAACGCCACTGGCAGCTCGTTACGCAGCGGCTGTCGCTCGCCACCACGCGCGACATCGGTGCCGTCATCGACATGATCGAGACCTTTCCGCCGGGCAACGACTATGCCGACGTGATCCGCATCGCGCGCGAACGGCTGTCGCTCAACATCGATCTCCTGCCGCCCGACGCACTGCCCGCGCCGGGGCCGAAGCCCTTCTTCAACATCCTCGACCAGACGCTGTCGGACGAAATCCGCGACCATATCGACCGACCGTTCTGGATCGACACGATGGGCGATTCCAAGCTCGTCGAAATCCGTGTGCAGCTCGACGACCACGTTCTTCGGGTCTTCACCCGGCGCTCACAGACCTATGCCTCGAACACGCATATCTTCCTGGTCTGGATGGTGGGCACTTCCGTGGTGCTGCTCCTGATCGCGATCCCCTTCCTGCGCAATCAGGTCAAGCCGATCGCGCAGCTTGCCGAAGCCGCCGAGAGCTTCGGCAAGGGCCGCTCCCCGCCGCGCAGCTTCCGCCCGAGCGGGGCAGAGGAGGTGCGTCGCGCCGGCTTCGCCTTCAACCAGATGCGCGAGCGGATCGAGCGCCAGATCGAGCAGCGCACCGCCATGCTGACCGGTGTCAGCCACGACCTGCGCACGATCCTGACCCGCTTCCGCCTCCAGCTTGCCATGGGCAGCGCCTTTATCGACGCGGACGCGCTCAACAAGGACGTGGACGACATGCAGTCCATGCTGGAAGGCTATATGGCCTTCGCCAAGGGCGAGGCCCGGGAGCCCGCCGGCTCTTTCGACATGGAGGACTGGCTGGCGCGGGTCGAGGAGGAGGCGGAACTCAGGGGCAAGACCGTGACCTTCACGTTGGAAGGCGAGCCCAGTGTCCATGTACGGCCCAACGCCTTCGGCCGGCTGCTCAACAACCTTGTCGGCAACGCCTTCCGATATGCCGAAAGCGTACATATCGCGGTGAGCCACACCGGAAACACCCTTTCGGTGATCGTGGACGACAATGGGCCGGGCGTTCCATCAGACCGCAGGGAGGACGTGTTCAAACCCTTCGTCCGCCTCGATGAGGCGCGCAACCAGGATGCGGGCGGCACCGGGCTGGGCCTGTCGATCGCCCGCGACATCGCCCGCAGCCACGGCGGCGACATCACGCTTTCCGACAGCCCTCAGGGCGGCCTGCGCGCGGAGATCAGCGTGCCCGCCTGAGATTCAGATGACAGGCCACACGAACAGCAGCAGCGGCACGGCGATCAGCACCACGATCACGGACAGCGGCAGGCCAAGGCGGGCGTAATCGCCGAACTTGTAGCCGCCTGGCCCCATCACCAATGTATTGCACTGATGGCCGATCGGCGTGAGGAAGTCGCAGCCGGCACCGATGGCCACCGCCATCAAAAAGGCGTCCGGCCTGAAGCCGAGGTCGGCAGCGAACCCCGCCGCGATCGGCGCCATCACCAGCACCGTGGCGGCGTTGTTGAGGAAGGGCGTCACCGCCATCGCGACCACCAGGATCAAGGCGAGCGCGCCGTAGGGCGGCAGGCCGGTCGCAAAAGTCGCGAGGTTGGCGGAGATCAGGTCGGTCGCGCCGGTCGCGCGAAGCGAGTCGCTGACCGGAATAAGGGCTGCCAGCATGACGAGAATCGGCCCGTCCAGCGCGTCATAGACCTCGCGCAGCGGGATCACCTTGAACAGCACCATCGCGACCGCCGCCGCGAAGAAGGCCACGGGAACAGGCAGCACGCCGAAAGCAGTGGCGCCGATGGCAAGCGCCAGGATGATGACGGGCACCAGCCCGCGCCGGACGCTGCCCAGACGCAGGGAACGCTGTGCAAGCGGCAGGAGGCCGAGCTCGCGAAGCACCGCCGGCATCCGCTGCGGATCCCCCTGAAGCACGATCACGTCGCCAAGCTGGAGGCCGACGGAAGCGAGGCGATCCTGGAAGCGCGTGCGCTTTCGGCTGACCGCCAGCAGGTTGACGTTGAAGCGGTCGTGCAACCCGAGCCCCTGCGCGGAGGCGCCGATCAGAGAGGAGTTCTCGCCGATCACGGCTTCCACGGCATGGGTTTCCGCCTCGTTGCCCGCCTCATCACGGAACGTGCGCCCGCCGGTAACGCTCAGGTCGGCCTGCCCGACAAGCCGGTCAAGCGCGTCCGCGTCTCCTTCGATCAGGAGCCGGTCGTCCTCCCGCAATATCGCATCGGGCAAGGGCGTGATCCTGCGGGTGCGAGCGCGCAAGATGGAGGTGACGCGCGCATCGCCGCCCGACAGCTTCATGAAGTCGCCCACCGTCATGCCGACTGCAGCAGAACCGGCCTCGATCCGGGCCTCGGTCATGTAGTTCTTGATGTCGATCGCCTCATGCAGGCCGGAGCTTTCACGAGTCCGCACGGGCACAAGCCGATAGAACAGCACGAGGAACACCACGCCCACCGCGGCGAGTGCGGCGCCCACCGGCGTGAAGTCGAACATGGAAAACGGCGTGCCCGTGATCTCGCCGCGCATTCGCGACACGACAATGTTGGGCGAGGTGCCGACAAGCGTCATCAGCCCGCCCAGAAGCGATCCGAACGCCATCGGCATCAGGAAGCGCGAGGGCGAGGTGTTGGAGCGGCGGGCGAACTGAAAGGCGATCGGCATCATGATGGCCAACGCGCCGATATTCTTCACGAACGCCGAAAGGACGGTGACGGTGACCACCAGTATGGCAAGCTGCGCGGTGACGGAATTGACCCCTGGCGCCAGCCGCTGCACGGCCACTTCCATGATACCCGAGCGCGCCACGCCGGCGCTGACCAGGAGCGCCGCGCCCACGATGATCACGATGTCGTCGCTGAATCCCGAGAAAGCAGCGTCGAACGGAACGATGCCTACGGCAAGAGCGCCCAGAAGCGCCAGCACCGCCACCACATCATAGCGGAAGCGGCCCCAGATGAAGGCAGCCATCATCAGTACGATGACGGCTGCGGAAAGCAGTTGAGGAGTGGTCATGAGAAGGAAGGACCCGGTGCCATGACGGCGCGCTTCAACGCGGGCACGGCGCTCTTGTTGCCTGCGCTCGATGGCCATGAGCGCATTGTTTGTTCACGCTCGAACTGCCCCTGTCCTCACGCACCTTAAACGCGACAGCTAGAACAGCCTGCCGCCATCGGCAACGCGTCGCTCGATCGCGCCCAGAACCACCGCGCCCTCCTCGTCGGGAAAGCCCAGCGTCAGCACTTCGGACATGAAGGGACCGATCTGGCGAGGCGGGAAGTTGACCACGGCGAATACCTGCCGACCGACCAGTTCCTCGGGCCGGTAATATTTGGTGATTTGCGCGGACGACTTCTTGATCCCGATCTCCACACCGAAATCGATGCGCAGCTTGATCGCCGGCTTGCGCGCTTCCGGAAACAGTTCTGCCTCGACGATCGTGCCGGCGCGGATGTCCACGCGGTCGAAGTCGGCGAATGTGATCTCGGGCCTGCGCGCGCTGTCGGTCCCCATGCTCAGGCGTTCCCTGCCGTCTCGAACAGAACGCCGGCCATCGCATCGCGCGCGCCCATCCGGGAGACCGACACGAAACGGAATGCCTGAAAATAGCATTCGCAAGCGTCGAGCGCAGAAGACAGCAGCACCTCGACCTGCCGGCTGGTAGGCTCCACGCCGCCGGCAAGCAGCAGCGACGAGCGGAACATCACTGCGCCTTCCTGGCTCCAGAGATCGAAATGCCCGAACAGCATCTGCTCATTGACGAGCGACAGCAGCCGCATCACCTCAAGCCGGCGATGCTCCGGCACAGCGAGATCGAAAGCGCAGGCGAGATGCAGCGATTCGAAATCCTCCATCCAGGAAAAGGACACCTGATAGTCGGACCAGCCGCCCGTCACGCAGACGGAAAGCTCGTCATCGCCCGTACGCTCGAAGCTCCACGCATTGCGGTGGGCGACCCCCTCGATCAGGTCCACCGGATGGCGCTCCCGCAAGAACTCGACTGTGTGCAATTCCATGAACCCGTCCCGCCCATGGCAAAGCCCGCCGGAACCCGACGCAGCAACAGCCGCAAAGGATCTCCGGTGCCGGCACCCTGCCGAATCATGTAACGTTTTCAGTGTATTGATGACGAGTCGCGGGGGAAGCCCTTTTTCCTCCGGCGCTTTGGAAAACGCCGAAGCCGGCTCCCGAACTGATTCAGGCGATTCTGTTAAACGACTCCAGCCAAAGGGATTTTCGGCCGACCCTCCCTGTGGACAACTCGATGCCGATTCCCTCAACGATTCCCGAGATTTCCCAAGGAGAGCCGAAGCGGGACTCGATCAGATCTCGCCCAACGTGCTTTCGCCGAAGGCTGTCGGCGCTGCGGGTGAAGAGGGTGGGCCAAGACGCTCCTCGAGCACCGCCAGCCGGGCAGACAGCGCGTCGTTCTCGGCGCGTGCCTTCGCGGCCATTTCGCGAACCGCCTCGAACTCCTCGCGCTGAACCACATCCATGGTGTTGAGCAGCCGCTCGGCCTGTGCGCGAAAGGCTGTTTCCACCTCGCGGCGCACGCCCTGGGCAGCGCCTGCCGCGTCGGTCATCAGCTTCGCCAGATCGTCAAGGATGCGGTTGGAGCCCGTGTTCATCGCCAAAGCCTCGCTTGGTTGCCGCTTCGAGGTAGGAGTTGCGAAGAGGCTTGGCAAGTCGGGGCGACGGCCGCTCGCTGCACGCGCCTTGCTTGCCTTGACCGCTCGTGCCTGCTCCGCCATGGTCCGCCGCCGCTCAAAGGACCGCCCTTGCTCTTCCTCGCCGCTCTGCCCTTTCCGAACATCGACCCGGTGATCGTCTCGATCGGCCCGCTTGCGGTCCACTGGTATGGCATGGGCTACGTCGTCGGCATCCTGTTCGGCTGGTGGTATGCCAAGCGGCTGCTTTCGAACGAGAAGCTCTGGGCGAACGGCGTGGCGCCGATGAAGCCAGCCGACATCGACGACTTCCTCGTCTGGGCGGCGCTCGGCATCGTGCTGGGCGGGCGGATCGGCTATGTCCTGTTCTACGATTTTTCCCGCTATCTCGCCAATCCGCTCGACATCGTCGCCCTTTGGCAGGGCGGCATGTCGTTCCACGGCGGCATGCTCGGCGCGATCATCGCGATGGTCTGGTTCTCGCGCCGGCGCGGCATCCTGCCCTGGTCGATGCTGGATGTGGTTTCGGCCGGCACGCCGGTGGCGCTCGGACTGGTGCGCTGCGCGAACTTCATCAATTCGGAACTTTGGGGCCGCATCTCGGATGTGCCCTGGGCCATTGAGTTCCCTACTGGCGGGCCCTTCACGCGCCATCCGAGCCAGCTTTACGAGGCGTTGCTTGAAGGCGTCGTGCTGTTCTGCTTTTTGCGCTTCCTCACCCACAGCCGCCTGAAGCTGCGCCAGCCTCGCTTCGTCGGCGCGGCGTTCATCATGGGATACGGGCTTTGCCGCATCTTCGTGGAATTCTTCCGTGAGCCGGATGCACAGCTCGGCTACCTTCTCGGCGGCTGGCTCACCATGGGCATGGTGCTGTCGGTGCCGATGGTGCTGGCCGGCCTGTGGGGCCTCTGGACGGCCAGGCCTGTGACCTTCGAGCCGCGCCCTTAACGCTCGATGACCCCGCTCGAAGCGCGCATCAAGGCGCGGATCGTGGCACAGGGGCCGATGAGCGTTGCCGAATATATGGCGACCTGCCTGCTCGATCCTGCGTACGGCTACTATACCACGCGCGAACCCTTTGGACGGAACGGCGACTTCATCACCGCGCCGGAAATCAGCCAGATGTTCGGCGAGCTGCTGGCCACCTGGCTGCACGCGGCATGGACTGCAAGCGGCCGTTCGCCGAACGCGGTTCTCGCCGAGATCGGACCGGGACGCGGAACGCTGATGAAGGACGTGCTTCGGACACTGCGTCAAATCGACAGCGGCTGGGCGCCGAAACTTTCCGCATTCCTTATCGAGGCGAGCCCGAAGCTGCGCGCCGTGCAGGCGGAAACCTTAGGCGCGGTGGCGGACGTGCAATGGTGCGACGGCCTTGACGCCCTGCCATCAGGCCCCCTCTTCCTTCTGGGTAACGAGATCTTCGACGCGCTTCCGATCCGCCAATATGTCAAGGTGAACGGCATGTGGCGGGAGCGCCTGATCGGGCTTGGAGAAGACGACGCGCTCGGCTTCGTGGCAGGCCCGGGCGCGCCTGATCCGGCGCTCCTGCCCGCTGGCGCCGACGACGCGGCGGAGAACAGCGTGGTCGAACTCTCGCCCGCGCGGGAAGGGCTGATGGAGCAGATCGCCGCGCGTATCACAGGGTCAGGGGGCGCTGCGCTCTTCATCGACTATGGTCATCTTGAGCCCGGCTTTGGAGACACGTTCCAGGCCGTCGGGAACCATCGCTATGTGTCCGTCTTCGATTGCCCCGGCGAAGCGGATCTGACAAGCCACGTGGATTTCGCGAGCCTCGCGGCCGTCGCGCAGCATCATGGTTTGGCGGCATGGAGCGCGACACAGGGCGATTTCCTGCTTTCGCTCGGCCTGCTCGAACGCGCCGGACTGCTCGGTGCAAAGGCCGATGAAGCGACGCGTGCGCGTCTTCAAGGCGAGGTCGAGCGGCTGGCCGCGCCGGAGGCGATGGGCACCTTGTTCAAGGTTCTTGCGGTGGCACAGCCGGGTATTTCCCCTCCAGGCCTACGCCGGTTCGGCACGCTTGCGGAAGATTGACAAGAACAAAGCGCCCGGCCCACTGTCCGCCGCCCCGGACGGTGGAGGACGGCTGGCGGACGATGATCAGCAGACAAGAGGCAAAGCGCAGAATGCTCCCATCTTCGACGCCGGAACCCCTCCGTGCGCCTCTTTTCGACCGATTGCCCGGCATCCGGCACGGCTTCTTCACTCGCCTTGGCGGCGTGTCGGACGGCATCTATGACAGCCTTAATGTCGGTGTCGGCTCGAACGATGACGCTGCGCGCGTGCGGGAAAACCGTGCCCGCGTGGCAGCGGCCATCGGGGTTTCGGCCGACCGGCTTCTCACGCCCTACCAGTTCCATTCGGCGGATGTGGTGACGGTTTCGGAGCCCTTCACGGGCGACAGGCCGAGGGCGGACGCGATCGTCACGGACCGGCCGGGACTGGCCGTCGGCGTGTCCACCGCCGATTGCGGCCCGATCCTTTTCGCCGATGAAGCGGCGGGCGTCGTCGGCGCAGCCCATGCCGGATGGAAGGGCGCGATCAGCGGCGTGCTGGAAAGCGCGATCGCCGCCATGGAGAAGCTTGGCGCGAAACGCGAGCGCATCCAGGCCGTGCTCGGACCTTCGATTTCGCAGGCTGCCTACGAGGTCGGCCCTGAATTCGTGCAACGCTTCGTGCAGGGCGACGCCCGAAATGACCGCTACTTCATCGCATCGGCAAAGCCCAGCCACGCCATGTTCGACCTCAATGCCTACACAATCGACCTGCTGCACGCGGCGGGCGTTGGCGCGGCAGAAGCTCTGAACCGCTGCACCTATGGCGAGGAGGACCTGTTCTTCTCCTTCCGCCGCACGACCCATCGCGGCGAGCCGGACTACGGCCGGCAGATTTCCGTGATCGTCCTGGAGAACCATTGATGGCCCTGCATTTCGAGCGCGCGGAATTCGACGCGCGGCGCGACCGGCTGATGATCGACATGGCCGAAAAGAAGCTCGACGCCGTGCTGCTCTTCGCGCAGGAGAGCATGTACTGGCTGACCGGCTACGACACATTCGGCTTCTGCTTCTTCCAGTGCCTCGTGATTAAGGCCGACGGCACGATGGTGCTGCTGACCCGCTCCGCCGACCTTCGCCAGGCGCGGCACACCTCCACCATCGACAATATCACGCTGTGGACTGACCGCGACGGCGCCAATCCGGCGCTCGACCTTCGCAACCTCCTCAACGATCTCGACCTGCTCGGCTGCCGCATCGGCGTCGAATACAACACGCATGGGCTCACCGCGTGGAACGGGAGGCTGCTTGACGAACAGCTCCATTCCTTCGGCGAAGTCGCGGATGCCTCGAACATGGTCAGCCGGCTGCGGCTCGTCAAAAGCAAGGCGGAGATCGAGAAGACCGTGCGCGCGGCCGAACTGGCCGACGACGCGCTCGATGCCGCCCTCCCCTTAATCAAGGCCGGCGGCAACGAGGGCGACATCCTGGCCGCCATGCAGGGCGCGGTGTTCCGGGGCGGCGGCGATTATCCCGCCAACCCCTTCATCATCGGCTCAGGCGCCGACGCGCTTCTCTGCCGCACCAAGGCAGGCAGACGGCAGCTCGGCGAGAACGATCAACTCACACTGGAATGGGCAGGCGTCTTTCACAACTACCATGCGCCGATGATACGCACGGTGGTCGTCGGCACGCCGACATCGCGTCATGGCGAACTGTTCGAGGCGGCACAGGCGGCACTTCTGGCAGCGGAGAAAGCCATGGTGCCAGGCAACAGCTTCGGCGACGTCTTTGACGCGCATTCCCGCACGATGGAAGCCCACAGCCTGACCCGCCACCGGCTGAACGCCTGCGGATATTCGGTGGGCGCACGCTTCGCGCCCTCATGGATGGACCCGCAGATGTTCTACAGCAACAATCCCGAGCCGATCCTGCCCGGCATGACGCTGTTCGCCCATATGATCATCATGGATTCGGAAACAAACACGGCGATGACGTTGGGCCGCACCTACATCACCACCGAAACCGCGCCGCGTCCCCTCTCGCGCCATTCGCTCGATCTGATCGTGCGATAGGAACCTTGCGCTCAATCGGCCGCGGCGAGGCCTGATGAAACCGTAAACCACTCCGGTGAACCCTCCTTTATCGAATCCGCCCTAAACAGGACGGATGACCAGAGGGAGCTCCGTCATGGCAGGCACTCAGGCATCGGTCGCCCTTCCATTATGCGCCCTTCTCGTGGGCTGCGGCGCCTCGGTGGAGCGCCGCGTTCCGCCGCTCAATATCGGCGACAGCTCTCTCGGCACGGTCGAGACCGTCGAGCCCATCGCCTACTCATCCGATGCTCCGCGCCCGCCGGCCGATATTCCGGGCATGACCAACATGGCCGAGGCTGAGGCCGCACCGTCCGCTGGCGAACCCGAGTCCTTTCCTGGTGCGTCCTATTCGGCCGATGCGGACGAAGAGCCGATGCTGGCGTCGGCTTTGCCGTCCTCCGAACCGGTCCCACTTTCCCTTCTTCCGCTTGAGGGCGAGGCGCAGGCGGTCACCGGGCCGTTGGCCGACGCCTTGCGTGAGGCTGCGCCCGCGGCGGGCTTCACCTTCGATGAGGGTTTGGATTCATCGGATGCCCTGACACTGAAGGGCCAGGTCTCGGCCGAAACAAACGGCGCAGAAACTGCCGTCGTTTATCAGTGGGATGTGTGCGACCCGTCCGGCACAGCTCTTCACCGCATCGAAGGCCGAATTCCCATGCCCGAAAGCGGCGGCTCGGTTGAAGTCGGCAACAAGACCGTGCGCATGATCGCAGATGAAACCCTCAATCAGCTCGCCGCCTGGAAGCGAAGCCGGATTGGCTGACGCAGTCCGCGTGCAGACTTTACCTTTCTTTTGGCGCCGGCTGCCATGATGCGGGGCGCTTGCAATAGCCGCGACGTTCGCTAGAGCAAACGCCTTCAGGTTCCGGAACATCGACGCAATGAAACTTTTCGCGGGCAACTCCAACAGGGCCCTCGCCGAAGCGGTCGCCCGCTACCTCAATGTCGCGCTTGGACGCGCCTCGGTGCGCCGCTTCGCCGATCAGGAAATCTTTGTCGAGATCCAGGAGAATGTGCGCGGCGAGGATGTGTTCGTCCTCCAGTCCACTTCGTTTCCCACCAACGATCACCTGATGGAACTGCTCATCATGATCGATGCCTTCCGCCGCTCTTCGGCGCGGCGCATCACGGCGGTGATCCCTTATTTCGGCTATGCGCGACAGGACCGCCGGGCGAGCGGCCGCACGCCGATTTCGGCCAAGCTCGTCGCCAATCTGATCACCCAGGCGGGCGCCGACCGCGTGTTGACCATGGATCTCCATGCCGGCCAGATCCAGGGCTTCTTCGACATCCCGACGGACAACCTGTTCTCCGTGCCGGTCATGTCGCGCGACGTGAAGGCGCACCACAACCTGTCCAACGTGATGGTCGTGTCGCCCGATGTGGGCGGCGTGGTGCGCGCCCGCGCGCTCGCCAAGCGCATCGATGCGCAGCTTGCCATCGTGGACAAGCGCCGCGAGCGGCCGGGCGAATCCGAGGTGATGAACATCATCGGCGATGTGGCCGGCAAGGACTGCCTTCTGTTCGACGACATCGTCGATTCGGGCGGCACCCTTTGCAACGCCGCCGACGCATTGATCGCCGACGGAGCGACCAGCGTGACGGCTTATATCACTCACGGCGTGTTGTCGGGCGGCGCGGTGGGACGCATCACCGCTTCCAAGCTCAAGGAACTGGTGATCACCAATTCGATCCAGCCCACGCCCGGCATTGAGGCCGCGCATAATATCCGGGTGGTTTCGATCGCCGACCTGATCGGCGAGGCCATCTCGCGCACCGCCACCGAGGAATCGGTTTCGAGCCTGTTCGACTGATCGCGCATCGGTGACACATTTTCGGGAGCGACGGGCTCTGGCCCGGTCGCTGATGCGTCATGGCACTTCCGCGACCGATGCGTCTCCCCTAAGAGGGCGGTTCGCCGCCGAACCGTTTTCCCCAGAGCCGCTTCCCATGAGCAACGCCGTTCTTTCCCGGCAGCCTGCCGCGCTTGGCACCGCCTATGCGGTGATCATTGCGGTGAGCTTCTGCCATTTTCTGAACGACACAATGCAGTCGCTTCTGGCAGCGCTTTACCCGATGCTGAAGACCGACTTCCGGCTCGACTTTTGGCAGATCGGCCTGCTCACCATGATGTTCCAGGTGACGGCGTCCCTGCTTCAACCGCTGGTGGGCATCTATACGGATCGCCATCCCCTCCCGCGTTCGCTCGCCTGCGGCATGGGCTCGACGCTTGTCGGCCTCCTGTTCCTCGCCTTCGCCCCGACCTACCCGCTGCTTCTGCTCGGCGCCTCGCTGATCGGAATTGGGTCGGCCATCTTCCATCCGGAATCCTCGCGCGTGGCACGGCTCGCATCGGGCGGCCGCTATGGTTTTGCGCAATCGACGTTCCAGGTCGGCGGGAATTTCGGCAGTGCGATGGGCCCGTTGCTCGCCGCCTTCATCGTTGTGCCGCGCGGACAATCGAGCGTCGCATGGTTCTCCCTCGCCGCATTTCTCGGCATGGTGATCCTGTGGCAGGTCGGGAACTGGTACGCACGCTGGGCTCAGGCCCGAAAGGCAGGCGCCTCACTCGGCCACACTTTATCGCGCCACCGCGTCGCGGCCGCGCTGGTGGTTCTGGCGCTGCTGACGTTCTCGAAGAACATCTACACGGCCAGCCTTTCGAGCTACTACACCTTTTACGCCATCCAGAAATTCGGCGTGTCCGTGCAGGGCTCGCAGATCATGCTGTTCGTCTTCCTGGGGGCGTCGGCGGTTGGCACCTTCCTCGGCGGGCCGATCGGCGACCGCTGGGGTGCGCGCTTCGTGATCTGGTTCTCCATCCTCGGCGTGCTGCCCTTCACGCTGTTGCTTCCTTACGCGAACTACGAGTGGACGATCGTCCTGACCATTCTGATCGGGCTGGTCCTGTCTTCGGCCTTCCCGGCCATCGTGGTCTTCGCGCAGGAGCTGGTGCCGGGCCGCGTCGGCATGGTGGCAGGCATCTTCTTCGGCTTCGCCTTTGGAATGGGCGGCATCGCGGCAGCCGTGCTCGGCGTGGTGGCCGACGCGCGCGGCGTCGACTATGTCTTCCGCATCTGCTCCTACCTGCCCTTCCTCGGCCTGCTCACGATCTTCCTGCCGCATATGAGCCGCGAAGGGCGCTGAGCCGCCGAGCTTGCGAAGAAACGGGCATTCCGCTATAGCGCCGCCACCCGCGCGGACACCCTTGGAGGCAGCGCGGGCGAAGGGCCGTGCCGATCATGCGCGGCTTTCGTCGTTTGCGGACAAGGCTCTCGGGCGAGCCGCAGGCGCTCCAGAAGCAACCGAAAAGGAAATGCCATGAGCGAAACATACGAGCTCAAGGCCGAAGCGCGCGAACGGGTCGGTAAGGGGTCCGCCCGTGCAGTTCGGCGCAACGGTCAGGTTCCCGCCGTGATCTACGGCGACAAGCAGACCCCACTTGCCATCGCCCTGTCCCACAAGGACATCTACTACAAGATCCACGGCGGCGGCTTCATGACCACGGTTGCCACGATCGACGTGGGCGGCCAGAAGATCCGCGTCCTGCCGAAGGACTACCAGCTCGATCCCGTGTCCGACACGCCGGTTCACGTCGACTTCCTGCGCATCGGTCGCGGCACGGAAGTGAACGTCATGGTGCCTGTCCACTTCACGGGCGAGGATGCCTCGCCGGGTCTCACGCGCGGCGGCGTGCTCAACATCGTCCGCCACGAGGTGGAGCTTCACTGCCCCGCCGACAGCATCCCCGATGCACTGACCTTCGACGTGACCGGCCTCGAGATCGGCGACTCCATCCACATCTCGGCCATCACGCTCCCCGCCGGCACGAGGCCCGTGATCGCCGATCGCGACTTCACCGTGGCGACCATCGCGTCGTCATCGGCCGCGCGCGCTGAGGCCGCCGATGAAGGCGACACCGCAGCGGCTCCGGAAGCGGAAAACGAAAGCGAAAGCGGGGAGTAAGCTCCTCGCTCCTCGACCATGCTCGTCTGGGCGGGCCTCGGCAATCCTGGCCGGCAGCACGCCGGCCAGCGCCACAATGTGGGCTTCATGGCGGCTGATGCGATCCATCGCCGTCATGCCTTCCAACCCTGGAGCAAGAAATTCTCCGCCGAGATCGCCGAAGGGCGCCTTGGCACGGAAAAAATCCTGCTTTTCAAGCCGCAGCGCTTCATGAACCTGTCCGGCGAGCCGGTGGGCGAGGCCCTGCGCTTCTTCAAGCTCGATCCGGCCGCCCTCACCGTCTTCTACGACGAGCTCGACCTCATCCCGGGCAAGCTGCGCGTCAAGCGCGGCGGCGGTGCCGGCGGGCACAACGGCATCCGCTCGATCGACGGACATTGCGGACAGGACTATCGCCGCGTTCGAATCGGGATCGGACATCCCGGCGCCAAGCATCTCGTCACGCCGCACGTTCTGGGCGATTTTGCCAAGGCGGACACCGAATGGCTGGACCCGCTGCTCGACGCGATCGCCGATGCGGCTCCGCTGCTCGCATCGGGCGACGAAGCGGGCTTCATGAACAAGGTCAGCGTCCTGACCGGCAACGGAGATAAGCCCGCACCCGCCGAAGCCAGGCCGCCGAAGGGCCAGAGCCACATCCGACAGGCGCGCCCGGCGCCAGTGCCGCGCTTGCCCGAAGGCGGTCCAATGGCGGCGATGCTGAAAAAGCTCCTCGGCAAGGAATAGGCCGTCATCAGCAGCGGCTGCGGGAGACGAGGCGGGCAAGGCGAAGCTTGACGACCGTCGATCCCTTCGCCCATAGCCCCGAACACATCCTTTCCTCCTGAGGCATTCACGACATGGGTTTCAAATGCGGCATCGTGGGCCTGCCGAATGTCGGCAAGTCGACGCTCTTCAACGCCCTGACGCGCACGGCCGCCGCGCAGGCGGCCAATTATCCCTTCTGCACCATCGAGCCGAACACGGGCGAAGTGGCGGTGCCGGACAAGCGGCTCGACGCCATTGCGGGCATTGCCAGGTCGAAGGAGATCGTGCCGACCCGCATCTCCTTTGTGGACATCGCCGGCCTCGTGCGCGGCGCATCAAAGGGCGAAGGCCTGGGCAACCAGTTCTTGGCGAATATCCGCGAGGTGGACGCCATCGTGCATGTGCTGCGCTGCTTCGAGGATGACGACATCACCC
Organism: uncultured Mesorhizobium sp.; assembly: GCA_963522145.1. GTDB lineage: Bacteria > Pseudomonadota > Alphaproteobacteria > Rhizobiales > Rhizobiaceae > Mesorhizobium_B. The sequence continues at coordinate 26,251 of CAUQXI010000023.1, forward strand.
ATGTGGAAGGCCGCATCGACCCGGTGGCCGACGCCGAAACGGTGGAAACCGAGCTGATGCTCTCTGACCTCGAGAGCCTGGAGCGCCGGGTCGTCCAGATCCGCAAGCGGGCCGCCAGCAAGGACAAGGAAGCGACAACGGTGCTGCCAGTCATGGAGCAGGCGATCACGCTTCTCAACGAAGGCCGCCCGGTGCGTGTGATGCTGCGCGGCATCGCTGCGGAGGACCTGCGCATCCTCCAGGGCCTCAACCTGCTCACCTCCAAGCCGGTCCTTTATGTCTGCAACGTCGCCGAGGGCGATGCGGCGAGCGGCAACGCCCATACGCAGGCGGTGGAAAAGATGGCGGAGGCGCAAGGCGCACGCTCGGTGGTCATCTCGGCGGCGATCGAGGCTGAAGTGGCACAGCTGCCGGACGAGGACGCGCGCGAGTTCCTGTCCGATCTCGGCCTTGAAGAGCCCGGCCTCGACCGGCTCATCCGTGAAGGCTACGGCCTGCTCAATCTCATCACCTATTTCACCGCTGGTCCGAAGGAAACGCGGGCTTGGACCGTGCGCAACGGCGCGCGCGCGCCGGAAGCGGCGGGCGTCATCCACACCGATTTCGAGCGCGGCTTCATCCGCGCGCAGACCATCGCCTATCGGGACTTCGTCGAGCTCGGCGGCGAAGTAGCGGCACGCGAACAGGGCCGCGCCCGCGACGAAGGCAAGGAGTATGTCGTCCATGACGGCGACGTGATGCTGTTCAAGTTCAACGTGTGACGGCCATGACGAAAAAGCGGTGGGCATTCGAGGATTTCACCATCGGCCGCGTCTTCCCCCTCGGCGAGCGCGTGGTGACGGCCGAGGAGATCATCGACTTCGCATCCGAGTTCGACCCCCAGCCCATGCATCTCGACGAAGAAGCGGGTCGCCGAAGCCTGCTGGGGGGGCTCGCGGCATCGGGCTGGCACACCTGCGCGATCTTCATGCGCATGCTCTGCGACGCCTTTCTGAACGACTCGACCTCGCAAGGCGCGCCGGGCGTGGATGAAGTGCGCTGGAAGAAGCCGGTTCTCGCCGGCGACACGCTTTCGGGCCAGACGACGATCACCAGCGCGCGCCTGTCGAAATCGCGGCCAGGGCTCGGGCTCGTCGGCTTCCGCCATGAGATGTTCAATCAGCGCGGCGAGTCCGTATGCGAGTTCCAGAACATAGGGATGTTCGCCACGCGTGCGTCGATTGAGGAGAACGGCGCATGACGCTGGACGAGTTCTTCGAGATCGGCTCCCGCATCGCGCTCGGCTCCCACACCTTCGAAGCAGACGCCATCAAGGCCTTTGCCGCCAAGTGGGACCCGCAGCCCTTCCACCTCGATGAGGAACTGGCTCGCGGCAGCGTCTTCGGAGCGCTCTGCGCTTCCGGCTGGCATACGGCGTCCGTCTGGATGAGGCTCAACCTTCAAACACCCTCGGCGACCGTGGAGCAGTGGACAGGACCCGGCGCCCTTCCCCAGTTCGGCCCTTCTCCCGGCATCCAGAATGTGCGCTGGCCGAAGCCGGTCTATTCAGGCGAAACGGTGGACTATTTCCGTACCGCAAAGGCGCATCGGCGGCTTGCATCCCGACCCGGGTGGCGGCTGCTCAGCGTCGAAGCGGAGGGGATCGACTCGCAGGGAGACAAGGTTCTGGAGTTCGAATGTGCAGTGCTGGTAAAGGCGGCCTGACCGCGTACGCAGCCAAGCAACAAACTTGACGCGCTTTTCAGTGGCCTTCGAAAGCGATCAGCGTGCGGACATCCACGCCGAGCGCCTCAAGTTTCTTCCGCCCGCCCAGATCGGGCAGGTCGATCACGAAGCAGGCCGCAGCGATCTCCGCGCCAATCTTCTGCAGTAGCCTGACCGCGGCCTCCGCCGTGCCGCCCGTGGCGATCAGGTCGTCCACCAGGATCACCTTCTCGCCCGGCATCACCGCGTCCTTGTGCACCTCCATCTCGTCCAGCCCATATTCCAGGCTGTAGGCGATACGGATCGTTTCATGGGGCAGCTTCCCCTTCTTGCGGATCGGCACGAAGCCGACGGACAACTGGTGCGCCATCGCACCGCCCAGGATGAAACCGCGCGCCTCGATGCCGGCGATCTTGTCGACTTTCAATCCGGCATAGGGCTGCACAAGCTCGTCAACCGCACGCCGGAAGGCCCGCGCATTGCCTAGAAGCGTGGTGATGTCGCGGAACAGGACGCCAGGCCGGGGATAGTCCGGAATGGTTCGGATGGCGGAAATCAGGGTGTTCTCGATCGACGACATCCGTTCAGTCCAGTTGCACGAAGAAAGGGCAGGCTGAGGCGGAGACCTCAAAAGAAAGGGCGCTCGAACGCGCCCTTTTGATCAACAGGTCGGCTCGCGCCTCAATGCGCCACGTCGGCCCAGATGCGGCGCTTGGTCATGTAGGCGAGGCCGGCGAGCACGGCGAGGAAGATCATGACTCGGAAACCGGTGCGCTTGCGATCATCCATATGCGGCTCGGCGGCCCACATCAGGAACGCGGCGACATCGCGCGAATACTGGTCGACCGTTTGCGGCGCGCCATCATCATAGGTCACCTGCCCGTCCGACAGCGGCTTGGGCATGGCGAGCGACTTGCCCGCGATGAAGTACGGATTGTAGTGCGTGCCTTCCGCGATCTCCATGCCTTCCGGCGGCGTCTCGTCATAGCCGGTCAGAAGCGCGTGGATGTAGTCCGGCCCGTTCTCGGCATATTGCGTGAAGATGTCGAAGATGAAGAGCGGGAAACCGCGTTCCACGCCCCGCGCCTTGGCGATCAGAGAAAGGTCCGGCGGAGCAGCGCCATTGTTGGAGGCGGCCGCAGCTTCAGGGTTGGGGTAAGGCGACGGAAAGTAATCGGAACCGAGCGCGGGGCGGGTGAACATCTCGCCATCGGCATTCGGACCGTCCTGCACCTCAGACTCAGCGGCAAGCGCCTTCACCTGCGCTTCTGAATAGCCAAGACCCTCGATCATCCGGAAGGGCACATATTGCAGCGAGTGGCAGGCGGCGCAGACCTCGCGGTAGATCTTGAAGCCGCGCTGAAGCTGGCCCTTGTCATAGGAGCCGAGCGGGCCTGCGAAACTCCAGTCCATTTCCTTCGGCTTATGGATGGGGAAATGGGTCGGCTCGGCCGCGCTGTGCTCCGCTTCCTGCGCGGCAGCGATGCCCGTAGCGCCGCAGAGCAGGGACAGCGCAGCGAAACCGGCAGCCAACGTCCTCATGCGCATTCCTTTTCCGCTCCCGTTTGGACGCCGGTTCACGATCGCCGCCCTCACCCCTTCGACTCCGGCGAAGCGGTTGCCCCGTGAGGCAGCGCCATTCCGCCGCCCGCATGGTTCTTGGCAAGCACGGCTTCGGTGATCGAGCCCGGCAGCGTGCGCGGCGTCTCGAACAGGCCGAGCAGCGGCATCACAACCAGGAAGAAGCCGAAATAGTAGAGCGTGGAAAGCTGCGACATGATCACATACGCGCCTTCCGCCGGCCGCGAGCCGAGCCATCCCAGGAAGATCGCATTGACCACGAAGAGCCAGTAAAACAGCCTGTACCAGGGGCGATAGGCTGCCGAACGCACGCGCGACGTGTCCAGCCAAGGTACGAAGAACAGCACTGCGATGGCCCCGAACATGGCGAGCACGCCGCCAAGCTTGGAGTCGATCGGTCCGATGTTGAAGGTGATGGCCCGCAGGATCGCGTAGAAGGGCAGGTAATACCACTCCGGCACGATATGGGCCGGCGTCTTCAGCGGGTTGGCGATGGTGTAGTTGTCGGGATGGCCGAGATAGTTCGGCATGTAGAACACGAAATACGCGAAGAAGAGCAGGAACAGCACCATCGCGAAGGCGTCCTTCACCGTCGCATAGGGCGTGAAGGCCACCGTGTCCGTCTTCGACTTGATCTCGATGCCAGTGGGGTTGGTCTGCCCCACCACATGCAGCGCCCAGACATGGAGCACCACCACGCCGGCGATCATGAAGGGCAGCAGGTAGTGAAGCGCGAAGAAGCGGTTGAGCGTCGGATTGTCGACCGCGAAGCCGCCGAGCAGAAGCTGCTGCACCCACTCGCCCACCAGCGGCACGGCGCTGAAGAAGCCGGTGATGACGGTGGCACCCCAGAAGCTCATCTGGCCCCAGGGCAGCACATAGCCCATGAAGCCCGTCGCCATCATCAGGAGATAGATGATGCAGCCGAGGATCCAGAGCAGCTCGCGCGGCGCCTTGTAGGAACCGTAGTAAAGGCCGCGCCCGATATGCAGGTAAACGGCGATAAAGAACATCGAGGCGCCGTTGGAGTGCAGGTAGCGCAGGAGCCAGCCTGAATTCACGTCGCGCATGATCTTCTCGACCGACTGGAAGGCGTAGCGCGTGTCGGCAGCATAATGCATGGCGAGCACCACGCCGGTGACGATCTGGGCCACCAGCATGATCGAAAGGATGCCGCCGAAGGTGTAGGCGTAATTTATGTTGCGCGGCACGGGGAAGGACACGAACGAGTCGTGCACCAGCCGGGGCAGCGGCATGCGCGCGTCGATCCAGCGGCCGATGCCGCTGGTGGGCGAATAGGTGGAGTGACCTCCGCTCATGATATCCTCCCTTGCCTCAGCCGATGCGGATCTTGGTGTCGGAAACGAACGCGAAGGCCGGCACCGCGAGGTTCTGCGGCGCAGGGCCTTTGCGGACACGGCCCGCCGTGTCGTAATGCGAGCCGTGGCAGGGGCAGAACCAGCCGCCGAAATCGCCTGACTGGCCGAGCGGCACGCAGCCCAGATGGGTGCAGGAACCGACCATCACGATCCAGTTCTCCTTGCCCTCGCCGGCGGAGCGGTCAACATCCGTCGCCTGCGCATCGGCAGGAAGATTGGCGTTGCGTGCCACCGGATCCTTGAGCTCACCCAGATCGACCGCCTTTGCCGCTTCGATCTCTTCAGGCGTGCGGTTGCGAATGAAGATCGGCTTGCCGCGCCATTTGGCCGTCAGCGACATGCCCGGCTCAAGCGTGGAAACGTCTACTTCCACCGTGGCGAGCGCCAGGGTCGAGGCATCCGGGCGCATCTGGTCGATAAAAGGCCAGGCGAAGCCAGCCACGCCGACGGCGCCGACGGCACCGGTCGCGACATAAAGAAAATCCCGGCGGGTCGGCTCGGTTGCGTCGTGCGTGCTCACGTTTCTTCCCTCTTGGGCATCCGGACCGGCGTTGCTGCGGGAAATCTCCCGCGTTCCATCGGCCAAATGCTTGAACCTGCTTGTCTTTCCCGTTCTTGCGCAAGACTTGCGCCGCCCACGGGACAGGCTGGCGGTTTGCGGCATTTTCTAGGCGGGAGCCAAGGCCTTGTCCATAGAGCAGGACGGCTCGGGGGCAGTTTGTCGCGGAACGATCGGAGCGCGTTCCGGAAGGCGTATTCTTCGATCAACAAACCGCGCTGTTCAACGCATCTACCGGGTGCTCAACATGCCCCGAGCCGGGCAAGCACAGCCTCCGGGATGGAATATTCGCGGATCACGTCGCCATGCCGCCGGAACCCGCAAAGCTCACGCTGGATGAAATAGGCATAAACCGCATCCGCCGCGTCGCGCAGCAGTTCCTCGCGCAAGCTCGCCTCCTCATTCGCGGCAAGCCGGCGCAGCGCCTCCTCCACGCGACGTCCGGTGCGGCCGAGCGCGGACGCCTTCTCGCCGGCGATCTCGTGACCCAGCGCGTCGAAGGCCGCTTCGCGCGGATCGATCGAGGAGAAGGAGGTTGGCGGACGGACGCTCACCGAGCCTACTCCGCTGCGATCTGTTCGGGAAGGAACCCGCCCGACTGGCGCTTCCAGAGCCGAGCATAAAGCCCGTTCCGGCGGACGAGTTCGTCATGCGTGCCCTGCTCCACGATCCGCCCGTCGTCAACGACGATGAGCCGGTCCAGCGCCGCGATGGTGGACAGCCGGTGCGCGATGGCGATCACCGTCTTGTTCTCCATCAGGCGGGCAAGGTTTTCCTGGATCGCGGCTTCAACATCCGAATCGAGCGCCGAGGTCGCTTCATCCAGAATCAGGATCGGGGCGTCCTTGAGGAACACGCGCGCAATCGCCACCCTCTGGCGCTGCCCGCCGGAAAGCTTCACGCCGCGCTCGCCGACAAAGGCGCCGTAGTTCTCGCGACCCGTGTCGTCGCGCAGCGTGGCGATGAAGTCGTCGGCCTGTGCCTTGTGGGCCGCCGCGGCCACCTGTTCGAGCGGCGCATCCGGCGCGCCAAGGCGGATGTTGTCGGCAAGAGAGCGGTGAAACAGCGCGGTGTCCTGCGCGACCACGCCAATCTGCCCGCGCAGCGAGTTCTGCGTCACGCTCGCGATATCCTGCCCGTCGATCGTGATGCACCCGCCTTCCACGTCGTACAGGCGCAGGATGAGGTTGACGAGCGTGGTCTTGCCCGCTCCAGAAGGACCGACCAGGCCGACCTTCTCGCCCGGCCGGACGACGAGGCTGACGCGATCGAGCACACCCTCCCCCTTGCCATAGTGGAAGGAAACCTCTTCCAGCCGGATTTCGCCACCCGTTACAGAAAGCGTTCCCGCATCCGGCCGGTCGGCCAGCGCGAGCGGCTGCGAGATCAGCGCCATGGAGTTTTCAAGCACGCCCAGGTTCCGCAGGATGCCGTTGAGCTGCAGCATCAGCCGCGCAAGCAGCATGTTGAGCCGCAGCATCAGTGACAGCGTGAATGCCACCGCACCCACGCTGATGGCGCCTTCCACCCAGAGCGACACCGCAAGCGCACCGATGGCGGAGATCATCACCCCCGACAGCGTGGTCAGCGCGATGCGCACACCCGACAGCCGCCGCGCAAAGGGGAAGAGGGCGGCAAGATACTTCTCGAGGCCGTCGCGGATATAGCGGTCGTCGCCATCGGCTGCGAAGAGCTTCAGCGTCTGGATGTTGGAATAGGAGTCGACGATCCGCCCGTTGATCATCGAGCCGGCCTCGGCGGTCGCCGTCGCATGGGCGCGGATTTCAGGCAGGAACTTGCGGGCGACGAGCCCGAAGATCGCGATCCAGAGCACGACGAGACCGGCCAGCCGCCAGTCGAGGCCGGCCACCAGCGCAAGCGTCGTTGCCGTATAAACGATCATGAACCAGATGACCTCGACGAAGCTGCTCATCAGGTCGCCTGTCGCCTGGCCCGTCTGCCAGACCTTGGTGGCGATGCGGCCCGCGAAGTCGCTTTGAAAGAAGCCGTAGGACTGGCGCGAGACATGCCGGTGCGCCTGCCAGCGCACGAGATTGTAGAAGCTCGGATTGATCGTCTGATTGTCCACCATCGCCGAGAGGCCGACCACGAGCGTGCGGATCACGAGCACCACGGCCAGCATGAACAGGAGCTCGGAGCCCGCTGCATCCCACAGGGCCGCCCAGCTTCGCTCGGCCGGCAACCCGTCCAGCAGATCCACCAGCCGTCCGACGAAATAGAAAAGCCCGGCCTCCACGAGCGGCGAGATGCCGCCTAGAACGAGCATCACGAGGAACGGGCCCTTCGCCTGGCTGACATAGTGCCAGACAAAGTGCGCGACGCCGGCCGGCGGGCGCGAATCGGCAGTCGATCGGAACGGGTCGATCCACCGCTCGAAGGTGCGGTAGAGGGGTGCGAGCAGCGCCACTACTCGGCGGCCTCTTCCTGGATCATCTCGCGCGACACGCTTTGCGCGACCCCGTGCGTTTGGGGGTCGGATGCGTCGTTCAGCAGAAATCCGCCCGACTGCCGCTGCCAGAGCTGGGCGTAAAGTCCGCCTTTTGCCACCAGCGCATCATGGGTTCCTTCCTCGATGATCCGTCCCTTGTCCATCACCACCAGCCGATCCATCGCGGCGATGGTGGAAAGCCGGTGCGCGATGGCGATCACCGTCTTGTTCTCCATCAGGCGGTAAAGGTTCTCCTGGATCGCGGCCTCCACTTCCGAATCGAGGGCCGAGGTCGCCTCGTCCAGGATCAGGATCGGCGCATCCTTCAGCATCACGCGCGCGATCGCGATGCGCTGCCGCTGGCCGCCCGACAGCTTGACGCCGCGCTCTCCGACCTGGGCGTCAAAGCCCCGCTGTCCTTGAAGGTCGGACAGGCCAGCGATGAAATCGCTCGCCTCGGCACGACGCGCGGCTTCGATCATCATCACTTCGGTCGCATCCGGCCGGCCGTACAGGATGTTGTCGGCGACCGAGCGGTGCAGCAGCGACGTGTCCTGCGTGACGACGCCGATCTTCTCGCGAAGGGAATCCTGATCGACCGATGCGATGTCCTGCCCGTCGATGCGGATCGAGCCCTCGTCGAGGTCATAGAAGCGCAGCAGCAGGTTGACGAGCGTGGACTTGCCCGCGCCCGAGCGCCCGACCACGCCGACCTTCTCGCCGGGACGAACGTTCAGCGACAGATTGCCGATCACGCTTTTTTCCGGCCCGTAGCGGAAGCCGACGCGATCGAACACGATCTCGCCCCGCGAAACGTCCAGCCGCTTGGCGTCAGGGCGATCCTCGACCAAGCGCGGCATGGAGATGGATGAGATCCCGTCCTGCACGGTGCCGACATTCTCGAACAAGGCGGACATCTCCCACATGATCCACTGCGACATGCCCCACAGGCGAAGCACGATGCCGAGCGCGACGGCTACCCCGCCGATCGACACCGCCTCATCGAGCCAGAGCGTGATCGCGAGCCCGCCCACGGAGGCGAGCAGGAGTGCGTTGAGGCTGTAGAGCGAGACATAAAGCCGGGTGACCAGCCGCATGGAGCGGTGCACGGTGCCGAGGAAGCCTGCCATGCCGTCCCTGGCATAGGTCGCCTCGCGCCGGGCATGGCTGAAGAGCTTCACCGTCTGGATGTTTGTGTAGGAATCCACCACGCGGCCCGTCATGGTGGAACGCGCATTGGCCTGTTCCTCGCCGACCGCTCCCAGGCGCGGAATATAATATCGCAGCAGAAGCGCATAGGCGGCGAGCCAGCCGACGAAGGGCAGCGCGAGCCTCCAGTCGGCAGAGCCCACGATCCAGAGCGCGCCGAGGAAGTAAACCCCGACATAGTTCAGGACGTCGATCAGCTTGATCACGCATTCGCGTACGGCGAGCGCCGTCTGCATCAGCTTGGTCGCGACCCGGCCGGCAAACTCGTCCTGGTAAAAGGTCATGGACTGTTTGAGCAGGTACCGATGCACCTGCCAGCGGATGCGCATCGGGTAATTGCCCATCAGCGTCTGATGCGTCAGCAGCGCATGGACCAGAACGGTGCACGGCAGGGCTACCAGCACGGCAAAGCCCATGGCAGCGAGCTTCCAGCCTTCATTGGCGAGGAAGGTTTCGCGGTTCTGCGCCGAAAGCCAGTCGACCACCGAGCCGAGAAAGCCGAACAGCCAAACTTCGATGATTGCGATCACCGACATCAGCGCGGCCGTCACGAGAATATAGGGCCAGGCTCCGCGCGTATAATGAAGGCAGAAGGCGACCAGTGTCTTCGGCGGCTCAACAGGCTCTTGCGGCGGAAACGGGTCGAGTCGGGCTTCGAACCAGCGGAACATGGGGCAACCTTGGACAACGAAAGCTGCCCGCGACTGGCTTCGCGCCGACGGCTGGCAGGAAAATGGGATATCGGCCGGGTTGAGTCCACAGCCAGGCGGCTGAGATAATGCCTCGGCAGCGCATTGGAAAGGGCTGCCCTGGCAATGCGCGCGATGAGCAGACACAACGCCTTCATCGCAGGAAAGCAACCCGTGTCGACAGCCAAGCTGCGCATCGCCCTCTACCAGCCCGACATCGCCGGCAATACCGGCGCGATCCTGCGGCTCGGCGCATGTCTCGGGATCGCGGTTGATGTGATCGAGCCGGCGGGCTTCGACCTGTCCGACCGCAATCTCAGGCGTGCCGGCATGGACTATCTGGCGCTCGCCACCCTCCAGCGGCATCTTGACTGGGACGCCTTCCAGAGCTGGCGGCGGGAAAGCGGGCAGCGGCTTGTCCTGTTCTCCACAGCCGCCGAGCAGTCCTATACCGCGTTTCGCTTTGCGGCAGATGACGTGCTGCTGTTCGGACGCGAGTCCGCCGGCGTGCCTCCTCACGTCCACGAGGCCGCGGATGCGCGCGTGACGATCCCGATGCAGGGCGGCGGGCGCAGCCTCAATCTTGCGATGAGCGTTGCCATGGGCGCGGGCGAAGCAGTGCGCCAGTTGCTTCCTTAACGCCCCATGATGACAATAAGGGCGACATGCTCGCACGACGAGGCTCCGCACCATGCAACGCCCTGAAATCCCGGCAGGACTGCCGTCCGACATAAACGAAAGGAAGCAACAGGCGAAATTGTGGTTCGAATCGCTGCGGGATCGCATTTGTGCCGAGTTCGAAGCCATCGAGGATGAACGCGGCGGCGACCATGTCGGTCGCTTCGTGCAAACCCCGTGGCAGCGCGAGGAAGGGCATGGGGGCGGCGGAACCATGTCGGTCATGAATGGAAGCGTGTTCGAGAAGGTGGGCGTCCACACCTCCACGGTTCACGGCGAATTCACGCCCGAGTTCCGCCAGAACATGCCGGGCGCGGCCGAAGACCCGCGCTTCTGGGCCAGCGGCATCTCGCTGATCGCCCATCCGCGCAACCCGCAGGTACCCGCGGTTCACATGAATACGCGCATGGTCGTGACCTCGCGCTGGTGGTTCGGCGGCGGGGCTGATCTCACCCCGGTGCTGGATGCGCGTCGCACCCAGGATCACCCCGACACGGAAGCCTTTCACAGGGCCATGCGCTTCGCCTGCGACAAGCACGGCACGGTCGCCGACTACGATCGCCTGAAGGAATGGTGCGACAGCTACTTCTTTCTTCCCCACCGGAACGAGCCGCGCGGTGTTGGCGGCATCTTCTTCGACTGGCAGCATTCAAAGGAGGAACAAGGCGGCTGGGACGCCGACTTCGCCTTCGTGCAGGATGTCGGGCGTGCCTTCGCCGTGGTGTATCCGCTTCTTGTCCGGCGGAACTTCGATCTCGCTCACTCGGAGGCCGAGCGGGAAGAGCAGCTTGTGCGGCGGGGCCGCTATGTGGAGTTCAACCTGCTTTACGATCGCGGCACGATCTTCGGTCTGAAAACGGGAGGCTATGTGCCCGCCATCCTGTCGAGCATGCCGCCGCTGGTCCGCTTCCCCTAGATTCCACAACCGCCGGCAACGCAACGTTCACCTTGCCCAACGGAAGGCGCGCGCGGGCAAGGTTTCGGAAAGCACCGCCGCTCCATGAATCCGCGCTCACAGGATGACGACCGCCATGCCCGCTTCGGGCCTCAGGCGGGCGCGGAGGCGGGGCTTGGAACTGTTCAGGAAATTCATGCGCGACCAGTCGGGCGCGTACGCGGTCGCGATGGGGATCGCGATCATCCCGGTTCTGCTCGGGATCGGTTTCGCGGTGGATTACGGACGTTTGATCCGCGCCCGCAGCCACATGCAGGAACTGGCGGACGGAACGGTGCTGGCGCTTGCGGCTTCCCGCAAGACGGGTAAGACCGAACTCACCACGCTGGCCGAGAACTTTATCGCCTCCAACATCGAAACCGATGTGGTGCAGAAGGCTGAGATCTCGACCCTTTCGGAAAATGACGGCGCGATCACGCTGTCGCTGCAAAGCGACATCCCAGCCTACTTCATGAGCCTCGCCAATATCCGCACCCTGGATGTTGGCACCACCGCGGTTGCCGTGCGCGGTGTGTCGGGCACGGTGGAGGTGAGCCTCGTGCTCGATAACACCGAGTCGATGAATTACGACAACAAGATCCAGACGCTGAAAGTCGCGGCGAAGAACCTGGTCGACACCCTGTTCTCCAACAAGGACGCCGATATCCGCATCGCGCTCGTTCCTTACGCCGAGCAGATCAATGTGGGCACGAAGTACCGCAAGGAGCCTTGGGTCTCCGTGCCGCCCGACCAGTCGGTCACGACGCCGGCGGCGGACCCGTATCTTACCCAGCCGATGAAGAACACCACCGAATGCGAGACCTGGAAGGAGGCAGGAAGCAAAGTCGAAGAGAAGGATGGCGTCAAGGTCACGACGACTTGGCCTCGCTCCTGCTCGAAATACAAGCAGGTGAAGAACGGCGACCCCTACTGGGTTTATCCCAAGCCGACGACGAAGACCTATAGCTGGTATGGCTGCGTCGGTTCACGCATCAATGCGAGCAAGCTGTTGCTCGACGACCTGCAGCCGACGGTCAAATATCCCGGCTATGTGACAGAAAGCGGCGCCATCAAGTGCCTGAAGGAGATCGTGCCCCTTTCGGACGATCAAACCGGGCTCAAGAAGGCCATCGATGGAATGATCACTTCCCGATCCGGCTACACTCCCAATACCTATATCCCGGGAGGCTTGCAGTGGGGTTTGAACACGCTGTCCCCGGCTGCGCCGTTCGAGGAGGGACTCGACTACGACCCGAGGAACTCCAAGCCGCGCAAGGCAATCGTCCTGATGACAGACGGGTTGAATACCCGCCGCGTAGCGACAACCGGAAAGACAAATTTCGATTTCCTGAAAAGCGGCAACCTGATCGGCGACAATATCGCCGCCACGGAGGCACAGCGGCCGCAGGTCAACACCGATACCGTTACCTTGTGCGACTACGTCAAGAAGCAGAAGATCGAGATCTTCACGGTGGCCTTCAAGGTCGATGACGGGCCTGCAAAGGAAATGCTGGAAGACTGCGCGAGCGACAAAGACCACTACTACGACGCGTCCGATCCAGACAAATTGCTGGAAGCCTTCGGCGACATCGCGGATTCACTGACTATGGTCCGTCTCACGAAGTGACTCCCACAAGCGACGGGCCTGCTGTCTGCAACCCGGCGCGAACGACGAGCGTTGTTTCCCCAAGCTTCAGGAGGAGCAGCGATGAAAGAGTTCCAGTGTGGATCCCTCGTGCCCGGCTGTGACTGGCACACGCGCCACGATCATGAGGCGGAGATCATCAGCCGAGCGGCCGAGCATCTGAGCAAGACGCATGGCATGGATGTCCGTGAAACCACGATCGAGGCGATCCGCTCCCGCATCGAGCGGGCGCAGCACAATGACGCGGCTTAAGCCGAGGCCGCGCCGGCCTTGGCAAGCAGCGCCTCCCGGCCGAGGACAAAACCGGACTCGATCCAGCGTTTTTCGAGCCGTGCAAGCGTCCGACCCATTTCTGGCCCGGCCTTGAAGCCCAGCGCCGAAAGATCGCCACCGCTGACGGGAAAGCGCGGCTTCTGCCATCGTTCAACGAGTTCGAGCAGTCGCCCAAACGAAGCGGCTTCCACCAAAGCCTTTTCTTCTCCTCCCGCTCGCGCACGCGCGCCGGCCAGCGCAAGACGGAGGCGATCCCGCACGCCGCCCGGCGCGCCGACATAAAGCAGCTTTCGCAGGGCAAGATCGGACAGGTCCGGCGCCGTGATTTCCGTCATCGCCCACTCACGCAGCCGGCCCGCATCGGCCTTGCTGAGCTTCAATCGCCGCGCGAGCGCTTCCATCCGCGCGGGATCGGGCGGCACGATCGCTTGAAGACGCAGCAGGGCATCCGGCGGCCAGCCAAACGCCGTTTCCGTTTCCACCATCCCGTGGATCGCGTCGATCCCCCACTTCTCGCTTTCGGGAAGCACACGGGAAAGAACTCCGGCCTGTCGCATCCAGAGCAGCGCGCGGGCGGGATCACGTGCGGCGAGCGTCTTGCAAAGCTCGGCCCAGACGCGCTCGACCGAAAGCGTGTCGAGCCCGCCCTTCAGCCGCGCGCAGGCCTTCAACCCTTCGGCGTCGGGGCGTCCACGTCCATACCAGGCGAAGAATCGGAAGAAGCGCAGGATGCGCAGATAGTCCTCGCGGATGCGTGTTTCGGCATCGCCGATGAAGCGGAGAGTCCGCGAGGCGATGTCGTCGAGGCCGCCCACCAGATCGAGGACCGTGCCGTCCGCATTCGCATAAAGCGCGTTGATCGTGAAATCGCGCCGCTCGGCATCCGCTTTCCAGTCGCGCCCGAAGCGGACCTTGGCATGACGGCCATCCGTTTCGATGTCCGCGCGCAGCGTCGTCACCTCGAAAGCCCGTCCCTCCACCACGACCGTCACCGTGCCATGATCGAAGCCGGTCGGGATGGCCTTGAAGCCGGCGGCTTCCGCGCGCTTCACCGTTTCCGCCGGAAGCACGGTCGTGGCGATGTCGAGGTCGCTGACGGGCTCACCGAGAAGCGCGTTGCGAACCGCGCCGCCTGCCACCCGCGCCTCTTCGCCGTCTGCCGTAAGCACGGAAAGCAGGTGCTGCAAACCGGCGTCATCCAGCCAGGGCGCGCGAGCAAGGTCGAGCTTCAACGATAAAGCCTTTCATAAAGCACGCGCAGGATGCCGGCCGTCACGCCCCAGATACGGCGGTCCTCCCAGGGCATGGCATAATATTTCCGCTCGACACCCTGCCACAGACGGCTTTCCTCGCGATGATTGGCTTCGGTCATCAGGAACCGCAGCGGCACCTCGAAAGCCGCATCCACCTCGGCGGGATTGAGCGTCAGCGTGAAAGACGGCTGGGCGATGCCGAGCACAGGCGCGATCCGGTAGCCGGAGCCGGTCAGATAATCGGGCAGTCGCCCAACCACCTCGACAGTGGCGCGGGCCAAGCCGATCTCTTCCTCCGCCTCGCGCAGAGCAGCCGCTTCCGCCGACTCGTCGTCGGGATCCACTCGCCCGCCGGGAAAGGCGATCTGGCCGGAATGGCTTCGCAAGGTCTCGGTTCGCTTAGTCAGGATCACGCTCGCCTCGCCGGCCCGCTCCACGACGGCGACCAGCACGGCGGCTTCGCGCAGGTTTTCGCGCGGAAACAGGTCCGCAAGGCCGCCGTTCCAGCGATGGTCGCCATAGTCTCCCGTTTCGGGCGGCAAAGCATGGGCTCGCGCGCGGCGGCGGAAATCGGCCACCGTGAAGTCGGCAAGCGCGATGTCCGTCATGCGCTCAGACGCTCGAGATCCGCCACAGGCATGATCGGAAACACGGTGCCCTTTGAGCGGACGCAGAACATCAAGCGCCCGTCCTGTTGGATCTCCTCACCGAGTTCGACGAGTTGATAGGTCACCGCGCGAGAAAGAAGCGCCTCAAGGCGTCCGCGCACATGAAGGTAGGGCTTGAGCCCGCCCGTCTCACTCTCGTCCACAAAGCGCAACGGATGATCGGGGCCGACCTCGACCACGTCGCCGACATTGGTGCGGAAGGTCAGCACTCTTTCGTCGCCCTCCCCGCGCGCATCCATCTCCACCGCGGCAAACGGTGCGTCGGCCACGCGGATGCCGACCTTCTCGATCGGCGTGACGAGATAGGTCCGGCCATCCTCGTCCTTGCGCAGCACGGACGAGAAAAGCTGCACGAGCGCCGCGCGCCCGATCGGGGTGCCGAGATAGAACCAAGTTCCATCCGCCTTGATCTCCATGTCGAGGTCGCCGCAGAAGGGCGGGTTCCAGCGCTCGACAGGCGGCGCACCCTTGCCCGCACGCGCGGCGCGCGCCACCAGCGCCTGTAGCCCGGCCGCGTCATGCGCGGCGGTCAAGCTTTCTTGAGGAGGTTGAGGTGACGAAGACATCGTCACGAAATAGTCACTGTTGAAAGGATTGTCAGCCTGACTGGCGGGAATAACCTCGATTGGGTTTTGCCATGGGCGGCCGTACCGCCGGGCCGCACAGTTTCTTTCTCTCCGCCGGCCTTCTGTTCCCCTGAGGAAATTGCCTGAATGAGCGTGATGATCAAGGAAGCGCCGCTGAGCGACAGCGAGATGGTCGCGCAGGCCGAAAGCGCGCTTGCCGATATCCGCAAGGTTCGCGACGGCGTTGCCCGCGTGATCTTCGGTCAGGAAAGCGTCGTGGAGCGCGCGCTAGTAGCGGTTTTGGCTGGCGGCCACGCGCTGCTCGTGGGCGTGCCGGGTCTTGCCAAGACCAAGCTGGTCGAAACGCTCGGCACGGTGCTTGGCCTCGACAGCCGCCGCATCCAGTTCACGCCGGACCTGATGCCGTCGGACATCCTCGGCTCGGAAGTCATGGAGCAGGACGAGAACGGACGGCGCGGCTTCCGCTTCATCCCCGGTCCGGTCTTCGCGCAGCTTCTGATGGCCGACGAGATCAACCGCGCCTCGCCGCGCACGCAATCCGCGTTGCTCCAGTCCATGCAGGAATATCATGTGACGGTCGCCGGCCACCGCCATGACCTTCCAGCGCCCTTTCATGTGCTGGCAACGCAGAACCCGCTGGAGCAGGAAGGCACTTACCCGCTGCCCGAGGCGCAGCTCGATCGCTTCCTGATGCAGATCGACATCCTTTACCCCGAGCTGGAAGCCGAGCGGCGCATCCTGATCGAAACGACCGGCACAAGCGAGGCACGCGCCGAGAACGTCATCCCAGCAACGCGGCTTCAGGAAATTCAGCAATTGATCCGGCGCATGCCGGTTTCCGAATCCGTGGTGGAGGCGATCCTCAAGCTCGTTCGTTCGGCCCGCCCCGGCAGCGGCAACGGTGAAACCGATCGCCACGTCGCCTGGGGGCCTGGGCCCCGCGCGTCGCAGGCGCTCACGCTTTGTGCCCGTGCCCGTGCTCTTTACGACGGGAGGCTCGCGCCCTCGATCGATGATGTCCGGGCCCTGGCCGAGCCCGTTCTTCAGCATCGCATGGCGCTGTCCTTCGCGGCGCGTGCGGAAGGCATGAGCGTGCGCGACGTGGTGGCCCGGCTGGCGAAGACGATCTGATGGCCGCGATCGGCGAGATCGTCGCCGGAACAAGCCCGAGCGAGGCGCTCGCGCGCGCCCGCCTGCGCGCCTCGCTCGTGCCGGACTTGCTCGTGGAAGCGCGCCGCGTGGCCAACACCGTCATCTCGGGATGGCATGGCCGCCGGAGGCGCGGCGTCGGTGAGAATTTCTGGCAGTTCCGCCCCTATCTCGAAGGAGACGCGACCGCTCGCATCGACTGGCGTCGATCCGCGCGCGACGACCACACCTACGTCCGCGATCGCGAATGGGAGGCTGCCCACACAGTCTGGCTCTGGGCGGACGCTTCGCCGTCCATGCTCTTCAAGTCGCGCGGCGCGAGCGTGTCCAAGGAAGGACGAGCCCTGGTGCTCGCTCTCGCGCTGGTGGAGCTCCTGTCACGCTCGGGCGAGCGCATCGCCTGGCCCGGGCTGACCGATCCGTCGGCCTCGCGCAACGGCGCGGAGCGTTTGGCTTCCCGCCTTCTCCACGCGGGCGCGCCGCCGAACCGGCCCGATCTCGGCAATGTCCGGCGCTTTTCCGATGTCGTGCTCGTCAGCGACTTCCTCGATCCCGTCGAGGAAACGCAAAGCTGGCTCGACGGCCTGTCGCGCCGCGGAGCGCGCGTGCATCTGATCGAGATTGCCGATCCTGCCGAGGAAAGCTTTCCTTACTCTGGCCGCACCGAGTTCCGCGATCCCAAAACGGGCGAAACGCTGACCGCCGGCCGCGCCGAAGTCCTGGCAGAGGATTATCGCGCGATCTACACCGCGCGGCGCGAGGAACTCGCGCGCTGGTGCAAGCGTCAGGGCTGGAGCTATACCGTCAATCACACAGACCGTCTTGCTTCCGAGGCGCTGGTCGCAGTGCACAGCGCGATGGGCGCCGGCGGGCTCCCGAGATGAGTTTTCTGCCGCTGTCCTTCGGCTTCGCGCCCGTGCTGTGGGGTCTGCTGGCGCTTCCCGTCATATGGTGGCTGCTGCGCCTCACGCCGCCCCGGCCGCAGACAGAAACCTTTCCTCCCCTGCGCATCCTGAGCCTTGTGCTCAAGCGCGAGGAGACGCCCAGCCGCAGCCCATGGTGGCTGACGCTCCTGCGCCTTATGCTGGCCGCCTTCGTGATCGCGGCGCTCGCTGAACCGGTCTGGAACCCGCGCCAGCAGGTGAGCGCACCGGGCTCGACCCTGGCCTTAGTGATCGACAATGGCTGGGCCTCCGCGCCCGACTGGGACAGGCGCACGGCCACCGCCGAGCGCCTGATCGCAGACGCCAACAACAGTGGTACGCCCGTGATCCTCGCGCTGACCGCCGAAGCGCCAAACGCGGAGATCGGTCCCTTCGACGCAGCCGCCGCACTGGACCGGCTTCGCGCGGCAGTGCCGCGCCCGGTTCCGGTGGATCGCGCGAACACCTATGCACGCGTCGCCGCTGCACTCCCTGCGGGCGACGGCGCAGCGCTCGCGGTGCTGACCGATGGCTTGGCTGCGTCGGGCGACGAAGCGGCCTTCAAGACGCTGCTGAACGGAAAAGCGGCGTCCTTCGTGTGGGCGCAACCGGAACGCTTCGCCGCGCTTGGCCTCACCGCCGCCCGAAACGAAGTCGATGGCCTCCACCTGACTGCGGTGCGCATGGCGGGTGACACCGCCCTCCGCGAGGCGTCGGTCGGCGCCTATGACGAGAAAGGCCGGCGCATCGCAACCGCCACGCTGGCCCTCGGCCCGGGCAAGGCGACCGGCGAAGGCGTCATGCGCGTGCCGTTCGAGCTCCGCAACGATTTCGCGAGCCTCAGCATCGACGGCGAGGCGCAAGCAGCGGGGGTGCGCGTCACCGATGACAATGACAAGCGCCGGCGCATCGGGCTTTTGAGCCAGGATGAAGCGGACGGCGCGCAGCCGCTGCTTTCCCCGCTTTACTATATCCGCCACGCGCTCGAGCCCTTTGCCGATCTGGTCGAGCCTAAAGCGACCGATCTGACCCAAGCCATCCCGGAACTGCTTGCCCAGAAGCCCGCGATGATCGTGATGGCGGATGTCGGCACCGTGCCGGACACCGGCCGTGATGCGCTGGTGAAATGGGTGCATGATGGCGGCACGCTCGTGCGCTTCGCCGGCTCCCGGCTTGCTTCCGCGGGGCCTGACGAGGAGCTTCTGCCCGTCCGGCTTCGCGGCGGTGAGCGCTCGCTCGGCGGCTCCCTGTCATGGACCGAGCCGCAGCCTGTCGCAACCTTTCCCGCAGCCGGCCCGTTCGCCGGCCTCCCCGCTCCGCGCGATGTGACCGTCTCGCGCCAGGTTCTGGCCGAGCCGGGCATCGACATCACCGAACATGCCTGGGCGAGCATCGCCGACGGCACGCCGCTGGTCACAGGTGCCAAACGTGGGCAGGGGTCGGTGGTCCTTTTCCACGTAACGCCGGACGCCACATGGTCGAGCCTTCCGATCTCCGGTTCCTTTGTCGAGATGCTGCGGCGGATCGTGCGGCTCTCGCGCAATCAGGGCACGGTAACCGAAAGCGGCAATGAGGCAGCGACGAGCCTCAAGCCGTTCCGCATGATCGCGGCCAACGGCACGCTCGTGCCCCCCGGCCCCGAAGCGCGTCCGATCGCTTCGACCACCGCGCCTGTGACGATCGGCAATCCGCCCGGCCTTTATGGCGGAGAAGATGGTGTGTTCGCGCACAATCTTTTGGCAGCCGACGCCAGTTTCGCGCCGATCGTGAAGCCCGCGACGACGCTTCCCACCACGAATCTCGCTTATGCCTTTGACGAGTCCGTGCCGCTGAAGGGTCCGTTCTTCATCGCCGCCCTTGCGCTCCTCGCGCTCGACACGCTGGTGGTGTTCTGGATGGGCGGGGTGTTCTCCCGAAGGGGCCGCAAGCGCCCGGCGGCGAACGGCGTGGCGGCCGCCATGCTGTTCCTGCTGGCCGTGCCGGGTCTCGGCTTCACCGACGCGCGGGCGCAGGCAAGTGACGCGCGCCCGAACGATGCCGAGGCGATCGCTGCCATCACGCAGACCCGCCTTGCCTATGTCGTCACTGGCGACACTCGCGTGGACGAGATCAGCCGCGCGGGCCTCGAAGGCCTCACGCGCTTCCTGCTCGACAAGACTGCGCTGGAGCCGGGCGAGCCGACCGGCGTCGATATCGCCCGTGACGAGCTGAGCTTCTATCCCCTGCTTTATTGGCCGATCGATGCCGGTGCCGCGATGCCGGATACGGACGCGATCGCGCGCGTGGACGCCTATATGCGCGAAGGCGGCACCGTCCTGTTCGACACGCGCGACCAGCTTTCCTCGGGCTTCGACGCGGGCGGCAGCCCGGCCAACGAGCGGCTGCGCGACATTCTCGCGGATCTGAACGTGCCGCCGCTCGAGCCCGTGCCGGAAGATCATGTGCTCGCCAAGAGCTTCTACATCCTGAACAGTTTTCCCGGCCGCTATTCAGGAAGCCCGCTCTGGGTCGAAGCTTCACTCGATACGGAAAGCGCCGACAATCGCCCAGTGCGTACCGGCGACGGCGTGTCGCCGATTCTGATCACGGGCAACGACTTTGCCGGCGCCTGGGCGGTCGACGGGAACGGCGAGCCCCTGGTTCCGATCGCCACCGGCGATCCCATGCAGCGCCTCTATGCGCTGCGCACCGGCGTCAACATCATGATGTATATGCTCACGGGCAACTACAAATCCGACCAGGTGCATGTGCCCGCGCTGCTTGAACGGCTGGGGCAGTGAGGCTTTGCCGATGAACTGGTCCGTTTCCTTCGAGCCGCTCCTTTCCTCGCCGCTTCTCGCGGCCTGCCTTCTCCTGATGGCGGCCCTTGCCGCAGCGGGTCTCTGGTTCTCTACGCGCGGCGCATGGGTCCGCGCACTGGCTTTCGCCGCCTTGGCGCTGGCGCTCGTTAATCCCGTGCTGCTCGATGAGGAGCGGGAAACGCTGAAATCAGTCGTGGCAGTGGTGGTGGACCGCAGCCAGAGCCAGGAAATCGGAGACCGCACGTCGCAGACGGATGCCGCACTCGCCGCCCTGCGCGAGAAGCTCGGCCGCTTCAAGCAGTTCGATCTCCGCGTGGTGGAAGCCGGACAGGGCGAGGCGGCCGACGACCGCACCGAAACGCGGCTCTTCTCTGCCCTCGACGGCGCTCTCCGCGACGTGCCGCCCTCTCGGATCGGCGGAGCGGTGATGATCACCGATGGCCAGGTGCATGACGCGCCGGAGGCAAGCGCGACCGGCGCGCCACTCCATGCCCTCGTCACGGGCCAGGAAGACGAGCGCGACCGCCGCGTCCGCTTCGAGGAAGCGCCGCGCTTCGGCATCGTGGGCAGGCCGCTTGCGCTGAGCTACCGCGTGCTTGCGAGCGGCGACGAACGCGGCGCGGTGGAGGTGCGCATTCTGGTCAATGGCGAGCAGGTTGCCGTCGAGCAGGCCACGATCGGCGAAAAGATGCCGCTCGAAATCACCGTGCCCAATGCCGGACGCACGATCGTGGAGCTTCGCATTCCCGGCGGCGAGGATGAGCTGACCGATGCCAACAACCGTGCCGTGGCGCTGATCGACGGCATCCGTGAGAACCTGCGCGTGCTGCTCGTTTCAGGCGAGCCTCATGCGGGCGAGCGGACCTGGCGCAACCTCCTGAAATCCGACGCCTCGGTAGACCTCGTCCACTTCACCATCCTGCGCCCGCCCGAAAAGCAGGACGGCACGCCGATCGAGGAACTTTCGCTGATCGCCTTTCCAACGCGCGAGCTGTTCGTCGAACGGATCCACGACTTTGACCTGATCATCTTCGACCGCTATCAGCACCGCGACGTGCTGCCGATCCTGTACTACGACTACATCGCCGAATATGTGGAAAAGGGCGGCGCGCTTCTGATCGCCGCCGGGCCTGAGTATGCCGGGGACCAGTCGATCGCGCTGACGCCGTTGATCGCGGCCCTGCCGGGCCTGCCCACAGGCGAGGTGATCGAGCAGGCCTTCTTTCCCCGTTTGACCGACCTCGGCAAGCGCCATCCCGTGACGCGCGGGCTGGAAGGCTCGACGCTTGAACCACCGCGCTGGAGCCGCTGGTTCCGCATGGTGGGCGTGGACCAGCCCGAAGGCGAGGCCGTGCTGAAAGGTGCGAACAACCGCCCGCTTTTGCTGCTCGACCGGAAAGGCGAAGGCCGCGTCGGGATGCTTTTGTCGGATCAGGGCTGGCTGTGGGCGCGCGGCTTCGAGGGCGGCGGGCCATACGTGCAGCTTTATCGCCGCATCGCCCACTGGCTGATGAAGGAACCCGAGCTGGAAGAAGAGCGCCTGACAGCGAACGGCCGCGGCATGATGCTGGAGATCAATCGCCAGACCATGCGCGACGAGGCTGACCCGGCTCAGGTCATCACGCCTTCTGGCAAGACGCTGCAGGTGCCGCTTCGCTCCACGGCGCCCGGCCTGTTTTCCGGCAGCGTGGAAACCAGTGAGATCGGCCTCTATCAGGTCGGAAATGGCGATCTCAGCACCCTTGCCCATGTCGGGCCGATCAACGCGCCGGAGTTCGCGGATGTGGTGTCCACCACGGAGGTGCTGCGCAAGCCCGTCGAAGCAAGCGGCGGCACGCTGCGACGTGTCAGCGCCGGCATTCCTGACATCGTTCCCTTGCGCGGCGATGCCGGCGCGAGCGCCGAGCGAATGGGCTTCCGCGCCACCAACGACAGTGTGCTGAAATCCGTGAACCGCGTGCCTCTCTTCGCAGGCTTTCTCGGACTGGGCCTCATGCTCCTGGCGCTCGGCGGCATGTGGCATTGCGAAGGGCGGTAGCGTCCGTCATCCGGACACCAATGAAAAGGGCGGCGCCGTTTCCGGCCCGCCCTTTATTACACCCGGAAGTTCGATCAGGCGGCCTGCGCCTCGATCTGCCTCGCATCGTTCGCCGAAGCCGAGCCGATCGCGATCTTGCGCGGCTTCAGCTCCTCGGGAATGCTGCGCTTCAAGTCGACGAAGAGCAGCCCGTTCTTGAGCGAGGCCCCCGTCACCTCGACGTGGTCGGCCAGCTGGAAGCGGCGCTCAAAGGCGCGGGCAGCGATGCCGCGATACAGCGTCTCGGTGCCCTCGGCTTCCTTGTCTTCCTTGCGGTCGCCCTTGACAGTCAGCACGTTGCGATGCGCCTCGATCGAGATGTCGTCTTCGGCGAAACCGGCAACGGCCATCGAGATACGGTAGGCATCAGTGCCGGTCCGCTCGATATT
This sequence comes from uncultured Mesorhizobium sp., assembly GCA_963522145.1. Taxonomy (GTDB): domain Bacteria; phylum Pseudomonadota; class Alphaproteobacteria; order Rhizobiales; family Rhizobiaceae; genus Mesorhizobium_B. Next base: position 49,198 of record CAUQXI010000023.1, read on the forward strand.
GTAGGGTGGGTATGTGGTCTGCCCGCCTTCGGGAGCGCCGAGCGAGTCGAGCATGCCGAACAAGCGGTCGAAGCCGACGGTCGAGCGATAAAGGGGGGAAAAATCAACGTGACGCATGGTCGTGTTCTCCAGTGAGCAACAAGGTTCGCGTTTGGCTCTGAATGGAAACCCTCCAAGGCGTTTCAGGTCAGTGCCAGCGGCCCCGTTTTCGGCGACCGCAAGCAACATGTGGGAACCCCTGAAATCCGCTTCAAGGACTTTGGTGCCGCGAAACAGCATCCATGAATGGGAGATGAACCGAAGCGTTGGCGAACATTCAGGAGCCCTGCTCTAAACCCGCTCCATCTTCTTGAACGGCCACCCCGACAGGCTGCTCAGAGAAGCTGAGCCGGGTGCTATGTCCCTTCCGCCCGGATCCGCAGGGGCCGGAAGCGCTTTTTCCGGAGCGCTTTCGGTCCCACTTTTTTCGGGCACCCTTTTTCAGGTGGCTTGGAGCCTCCGGCCTTTTCGCCGCTGCTCGCGCGCTTTACCTATCTGCTTTATCCTCCTGACGGCGTTCCGAAGGATCGGACGCGATTGCAGGGTTCACACGCTTTGCTCGACACGCCATCTCCCCCCGAGGCGATCTTCCACGCCATTCCACAGAACCCGGTGCCGGAAGGTGCCCGGGCCGGCTACTTCCGTGCCGCCGATGGCAAACGGATGCGCTACGGCGTGTTCCCCCCTTCCGGAGGATCGCAAAAGGGAACGGTCCTGCTGCTGACCGGCCGCAACGAGTGGATCGAGAAATATTTTGAAACGGTCCGCAACCTCTCAAGCCGCGGCTTCTTCACCGTCGTGCTCGACTGGCGCGGCCAGGGCGGGTCGGACCGGTTGCTGAAGGATACTATGCGCGGCCATGTGCGCGACTTTGGCGATTATGTTTCCGACTTCCAGCTTCTGTTCCACCAGGTCGCGCTGCCCGAAATGCCTGCGCCCTTCCATGTCCTCGCCCACTCAACGGGCGCCCTGGTAGCCCTTCTCGCCGCACCTCGTTTGACTGATCATGTGCGGCGGATGGTGCTTTCGGCACCGCTTCTGGAGATAGCGGGCGTTCCCCTGAGCCCCGCCGCCATCGGCCGCCTCGCGGGCGCGATAACAGGCATGGGGCTGGGGCGAGCCTATCTAGGCGGCAAGCCTCGCGGCGGCGCTACGCGGCCTTTCGAGAACAACGTTTTGACGAGTGATCCGGTGCGCTACGCGCGCAACATGGCGCTTGCCGAAACCTTCCCGCATCTGGCCTTGGGCGGACCGACGGCCGCATGGGTCCGGGCGGCCTGCCGGGCCATCTCGCTCGTGCAGCGGACGGATTTCGTTTCGCAGATCCGCATCCCGACCTTGTTCGTTGCGGCAGGGCGGGACCGGGTCGTGTCGACCCCGGCGATCGAACGCTATGCGCCCCGCCTGCGCGCCGGCGCGCTCGTCACCATCGACGGCGCGCGCCACGAAATCCTGCAGGAGGCGGACCGTTTCCGCGAGCCGATGCTGGCAGCCTTCGACGCCTTTGTGCCCGGCAGCAGCACGGGTGCTTAAACGTTCTGAAGGAACTCCAGCGCCGCCGAATGCAGTTCGGGTGTCGCAGCCGCGAGCACGCGCCCGCCGCCTTCCACCCGCTCGCCCTTCCAGCCTGTGATCCGCCCGCCTGCTTTCTCAACTAGCGGGATCAGCGCCACGATGTCATAGGGCTGGAGGCCGGCTTCCGTGACAAGGTCGATCTGGCCGGCGGCAAGCATGGCATAGGCATAGCAGTCGGTGCCGTAGCGCGCGAGGCGCACGGAGCGTTCGAGCGCGTCATACGCCTCGCGCTCGCCTTCCTTGAACAGAGCAGGCGTGGTGGTACAGAGCGTGGCTTCAAATAGGCTGGTGGTTTGTCGTGTTCGCATGGGGCGAGACCCGTCCGGCCCCTCATAGCGCGCCTCGTCGCCCTCCGTGAAGAACAGCTCCTTCGTGAAGGGCTGGCTCATCATGCCCTGCACCGCCCGGCCGTCTTCCAGAAGCCCGATCAACGTGCCCCACAGCGGCATGCCGGAGATGAAGGATCGCGTTCCGTCGATCGGATCGATCACCCAGACATGGGGGCTGTCGAGATTCTCTCCGCCCCACTCCTCTCCCAGGATCCCGTGATCGGGAAAAGATTCGCGCAGGATGTCACGGATCACGCGCTCGGCCTCGCGATCGGCCTCTGTCACCGGATCGAAGCCGCCGGCAAGCTTGTTCGCGACCTCTCCCGCCTGTCGAAAGCGCGGCAGGGTCTGCTTTGCCGCCGCTTCCGCCAGCCTGCGCATGAGATCTGCTGGAATGTTCATCAGGAACTCTCTCGCTGGAGGCAGTTGAATTTAGCTCAGCAAAACTCGGCCAAAGAGGCAAAACTGCTTGACGTTTAAACACCGCTCAATAAAGTGGCAGTCGAACGGCTTCGGCCGTTTATGCCCTCCTTGGGCGTTTCCTCCCTAGACTCAAGGCCGTGTCGTGCAGGCGATGCGGCCCTTTTTTTTCGATCGAGGCTTCATTCCGCCGCGAGCGGCAGAGGGTCGAAGCACTCGCCGGGTTCGATCGCCAGTTCTTCCACGAAGCGAGTGAGGTCGTCGGCCAGCGCCTCGAAGCCAGCTGTCTTCTTGAACGTGCGCTCATTCATGTAGAGGCCGCGATTCACCTCGATCTGCAGCGCGTGAAGCCCCTTGGCCGGTCGGCCGTAATGCTCCGTGATGAAGCCGCCCGCATAGGGCTTGTTGTGCACCACATGATAGCCCATGGCTGAAAGCAGGCTGATCGCGTTCTGCGACAGCGCTGACGAGGCGGAGGCCCCGAAGCGGTCACCTATGATGAAGTCCGGCCGGCGCCCCTCGCCCGAGCGGATGCTTGCCGGCATGGAATGGCAGTCGAGCAGCACCGCAAAGCCGAAGCGGATATGGGTGCGCATCACCAGCCCCTTCAGCGCGTCGTGATAGGGCTTGTAGATGCTTTCGATGCGATCCAGCGCCTCCGCGACGGGAAAGCGCGCGGCATAGATGTCGAGCCCCTCCCCCACCAGACGCGGCACGGTGCCGAGGCCTCCCGCCACGCGCGGCGACCGGATATTGGCGAAGGCGGGCGGACTGTCGGAAAACATGCGCGGATCGAGCTCGAACGGCTCGCGATTCACATCGAGGTAAGCGCGCGGAAAATTGGCGGCGAGCATTGGCACCCCGAGCCCGACCGCGCCGCCGAATAACTCGTCCACGAAGCAGTCCTCCGAGCGGCGGATGCTCGATGGATCAAGCCGGGACATGGCAAGGAAGCGCCGCGGATAGTGCCGGCCGCTGTGAGGCGAGTTGAGCACAAACGGCACGTGCTGATGGCCCCCGCGTAAAGCGAAAGGCGGAACGGAGGCAAAGTCATCCGATACGCCCGAAACGTTCAACACAATGACCTAGCGGGAAGCGGCTGCGGCATGCTCGAACCGTGCCATCATGAGGGAGCGCTGTCCAGCATCGAGCCCACTCGCGGGCCGGCGCATTCACTTGATGTTTACCCTCCGTTTTTCATATAAGGGGCTGCGTGGCGCCCGCTCCGCTGGCAGAACCTGGCGGGCTGGAATCGAGCACGCGCGGCTTGAACAGGATGGTCATGGCACGGATTCTTCTTGCGGAAGACGATGACGACATGCGCCGCTTTCTCGTGAAGGCGCTGGAGCGGGCGGGCTATGACGTCAGTGATTTCGACAACGGCGCGAGCGCCTATGAGCGCCTGCGCGAGGAGCCGTTCTCCCTGCTCCTGACCGATATCGTCATGCCCGAAATGGACGGCATCGAGCTGGCCCGCCGCGCGACCGAGATCGACCCCGACCTCAAGGTGATGTTCATCACGGGCTTTGCGGCCGTCGCCCTCAATCCCGATTCCAAGGCTCCCAAGGACGCCAAGATCCTGTCCAAGCCCTTCCACCTGCGCGACCTCGTCAACGAGGTTGAAAAAATGCTCCAGGCCGCCTGACGAAGCGGCGAGACGGGCGCGGCAGGCGACGCCGCCCCTCAAGCCTTGACGCCCCAAATCATCTATGATGTATGCGCGGCGATAGAAGGATGGGCGTGTAGCTCAGCGGGAGAGCACTACGTTGACATCGTAGGGGTCACAGGTTCAATCCCTGTCACGCCCACCATCCGTTTAATTATTTCCTTGAGAT
>CAUQXI010000024.1:0-47318 GCA_963522145.1 uncultured Mesorhizobium sp.
CCGCCAGCGAGAAGCACCGCGCCACGGCGCAGGGGTTGATCACGCGGCTCGTGGTGCTGGAAGATGCCGCCGCGCGGCCTGCCGCGGCGCTTGCCGGCACCGGGCGGCGCTTCGTGCCGACCGTGTCCACCGGCGGCACGCGGCGCACACGCGAGGTGGAGCTGGTGAAGACGGTCGCCGCCACGCGCCCCGACGATCCGCTGATGGGCGTCGGCGCTCATGCGCTGCTGTTCCGTGTCCGGCGCGCGCTCGCCGTGGCGCTCGCGGTGGCCGACCTGTTCGGCCGCGCGACGGAGCTTGAATCGCTCCAATCGCAGAACGCCCGCGTGCCGCTCGACGGCGAGGCGGCGACGACGTTTCGCCGGCTGCTCGGCGCCTCGGCCTATGTCGCGGCATTCACCGCCGTGTCCTTCCTGCTCCAGACGCTGGAGGCAAAAACGGAGGAGCCGGGCGACGTGGCGGAGCCCGATTTCCTGTTCGACACGCCGCTCGATGCGTTGAAGTCTCTTGTCGCGGGGCTCGACGCCAGCCTCAAGGGCGCGCCCGACGAAGCCGCTCTGACGGCACGTGCCCGCGCCTTTGCGCAAGGCGCGATCGCGGGCCTGCTGTCGCGGAAAGCGCGCTTCGAGGGCCTGGGTGCTTTCGAGAACACCCATCTGCGGCTTGACGCCGACGACTTCACCGTCGACGGCTTCGACGTGGCGCCCGGCAAGAAGTCGAAGCCGCTGGTGATGAGCTTCAAGAAGCCGGAAGAGGTGGTCGGCAACCACATCGCCAAATATCAGGCGATCAAGCTCGCCAAGATGCTGATGGCCTATGACTTCGACCGTCAGCTCAATCCGTTCGTGGAGCTCGGCGGCTTTCTTTTCACCTTTATCGGGGACGGCGCGCCGGGCACGGGCAAGACCTCGCTGATCCAGATGATCGCCGGCCTGCTCAATGATTACTGCCGGATGGCGGGCTTTCCCTTTGTTTACGAGAATTTCGGCGTCGACCAGATCTCGTCCTATCAGGGAAAGTCGGGACAGAACTGCCGCGCCTTCGTGGACACGGTGATCAACCCGCGCGCCATCGGCTTCGGCACGGTGGACGACATCGACCAGGTGGCCGCGAAGCGTTCGGACGACCGCGCCTCCGCCGGCCAGCAGGAGATCACGGGCGTGCTGATGGAAGCGTTTTCCGGCGCGTCCACGGTGGTGCGCGGCAATTGCTCCTTCGGCATGTTCTCGAACTATCCCGAGAATGTGGACGACGCGCTGCGCCAGCGTGCCGGCGCCCGCTGGCTGGTGGACGGGCCGCAAACGCGCGCCGACTATATCGACATCTTCGTGCTGCTCGCCGGCAAGAACCATCAGATCCCGCCCGGCGACCACAAGCTCTACGCCGCGCAGGAGATCCAGCGTGCGGTGGAGGAGGCCTATGCCGGCCATGCGCGCCCGCAGGAAGAAGGTCTCGCTGCGGTGTTCGAGCGGTTCACGCACGAAAACGGCCCGCCCGAAACGCTCGCCGATATCGGCGAATATCTTCATATGATCCGCGAGGCGGAGCCGCGCTTCACAGGCCGCGCGGTGAAGAACGTCACCGACGCCATCAAGATGCGCTCGATGGACGTGGAACTGCCCGACGAATGGTTCGAAAAGCCCGAGGCCTTCACGGCCAGGGACTATGAGACCAAGAAGGCGATGATCGCCGAACTACGCAAGCCGTTCACGCTCGAAATCGCGATGGAGGAGATCAACCGCTACGCCGATTCGGAATTCCGCTACTCCGATCGCTCGGACGACGCAGCCGTCCAGAAAATGCTCCGCGACGCCCGCCTGCGCGAACGCGCCGCCCGCGAGATGGAGGACATGAAGCGGAAAGGGCTGTGGAATGGGTAGCGGGCACAAACGTCCCTTTCTGCCCGCGGAACGCGGCTGATGGATCTCCTGCGTGACAACGAGCTGATCTTCGGGCGTCTCCTGCCGATCGAGGAGCCGCATCTGGTCGAGCGCTATAACAAGGCATTGAAGGCGTTCGGGCTTCGTCCCAGCGCGCTTTCCTCCTTCCACATCGACCGCACCGGCTTCTCGCCCGAGATCGCAGATGAGCTGGGCGATCCACAATATCTAGACCCCGGCGAGGTCAACCGCCGCTTCATCATCCTGACGCCCGCGCAGGCCGAGCTGCCGGTGGTCCACACGGCGTTCTCCAACACCTCCGACCTTCTCTTCGAGTTCTTCGCCGGCAATGCGCGCACCATCGATGCGCTCACCATCAAGGATGTGATCTTCGGCGAGATCGAGGATTCGGTGGCCAAGGTGGAGTCCATCGAGGACCTGCTGTCCATCAACCAGGTCGAGTTCCGCGTGCTGTCCGCCGAGGACGTGCTGGGCAAGGCGGCCGAGCTCGGGCGGCTGACGGACCGCCTGAAGCGCGAGCCCGATGCCTGGCGCGACGAGGCCATGCTCGAGCGCATGGTGGAACTCGCCAAGGTCACCGGCGATATCCGCGAGAACGCGCTCGTTCCCACCCAGGTGATCTTCCGGCACAATGCCTATTGGACCAGCCATTTCGGCGGTCTCTACGTCTTCATCGACCACGACATGACCACCGTGATCGGCGATCCCGCCGCCCCCGGCTTTCGCCGCTCGCGGCCCTGGCAGGTGTCGTATCTTCCCATCGGGGATGCCGACCGGGTGTCGAAGTTCCTGATTTCCACGGGCCGGGTCGAGCTCCCGCGCGGCTCCTGGCTCGATCAGTCCGGCTACCTCGAACAGCGCGCGGAGATGGCTGTGCGCGGCCTGATCGCGAGCCACGAACCGGGCCGCGACTGGAGCGGCAATGATCGCATCTGGCTCCAGACCTGGATCCAGGGCCATGCCGACCTCGTGGCGGGCGAAGGCACCTTTCCGTTCCTCAACCAAGTCAAGCGCACGCTGGCGCAGGACGGCCAGCTTCGCATCGAGGACATCTCCCCCGAGCGCCGCTTCCTGGTGCTGCGCGCAAAGCCCGACCATCCTGACGCCTGGCTCGTCAACCGGCTGATCTCGGATTTCGTGCCGGGTGATTTCGTGTCGCGCTACGTGTTCAACAAGCAGGGGTTCTACAAGGATTACGAGGCGATGACGCCCGCGCGCCGGGCCGAGGTTGTGGGCGTGCTCAAGAACACGTATCTCAAGGACCGCGAGGGGTTCCGCGCCCGGCTCTACGGGCTCAAGGACTGACAGGCGCCGGTGAAAAACCGTTGAAGGGACACGCATGCTCGACCCGATCGTGAACTTCTTTGTGCGCGTCTTCATCTGGATCGGGCGCGGCCTGGGCTTCCTGGTCGGCCTCCTGCTCTGGCCGTTTCTGTGGCTGGGCCGCTGGTATTTCCAGCGCGGCTGGATCCTCAAGACGGTGGTCGGCGCCTTCCTCGTGCTGCTGATCGGGCTTTACGGCTACTTCTTCTGGGTCACCCAGCGCTGGACGGGCTTCAACCCGGATTATGTCGCAGCCTACAGCTTCAACCCGAACAGCACGGGCGATGCGGGCCAGGCGGTGGTGCCGGAAACGGGCGCGACCGCGCCCGCCGATGCGAGCCAGGCGACGACGGGCGAAGGTGCCGCACGCACCTGCCTGCGTTCGAAGACGGTGCAGGTCACGGCCGACCTGATCGATTTCAACGTGAACCAGAACGCCTGGATCTCGTCGATGCTGCTCTACAAGCTCGGCTTTTTCGGGCTCGACTGGGATCGCACGCCCTTCTTCGACAACAAGGCTGCGTTCCAGCGCGGCGTGAACCAGGCGGTAAGGCGCACCTCCACCGAGCTCGTCGAGGTGCTGGGCCGTGTTCGCTCCACCTCGCAGATCGACGCGAACCTCCAGAACGCCCGCGGCAATCTCCAGTTCGACGAGGAAACCTGGTACATGGGCGCCACCCCGCCCTTCCTCCAACGCGCGACGCCTGCCTACTATCGCGATGCCGTTTCCGACCTGCGCGCCTTCAACGAACGGCTGCAGAAATGCGAAACGGTGTTCGATGCCCGCTCGGACAACCTGCTTCGCTTCCTCGACCGCATCTCCAACGATCTGGGCTCCACCGCCGCGATCCTGCGCGACCGTTCGGACAACCACAATGGAGGCTGGTTGGACACGCGCGCCGATGACCGCTTCTGGTTCGCCTTCGGCCAGCTTTATGGCTATAACGGCGTCCTGCACGCGGCCCATTCCGACTTCCGCGATGTGGTGGTCCAGCGCGGCCTGACGCAGCTTTGGGCGCGGCTCGAGGACCAGCTCGGCAAGGCCATGCGCATCCAGCCGGTCATCATCTCGAACGGCGCGGAAGACAGCATCCTGATGCCTTCGCATCTGTCGACCATGAGCGCCTCCGTTCTCCAGGTCGGAGCGATCATCGAGGAAATCCGGTCCGTTCTGGACCGCTGAGCACAAGCGAGGCCGTTTCCCGCCACCTGTCGCAATCCGCGTATCGGGCGGCTGTTTTAAGATGGCGGAAGCCGGCATGATCGGGCTTTCCTGTGCCTGCCGCAGGGGGAGAGCTGAAACCATGGCCGAGTTCAAGACCGACATCGAGATCGCACGGGCGGCCTCGAAAAAACCGATCATGGAGGTGGGCGCAAAGCTCGGCATTCCGGCCGAACACCTGCTTCCCTATGGCCATGACAAGGCAAAGATCTCCGCCGAGTTTATCAAGGCGCAGAAGGACAAGCCGGACGGCAAGCTGATCCTCGTCACCGCCATCAACCCGACGCCCGCCGGCGAGGGCAAGACAACCACCACTGTGGGCTTGGGCGACGGACTGAACCGCATCGGCAAGCGCGCCATCACCTGCATTCGTGAAGCGTCGCTCGGACCGAATTTCGGCGTCAAAGGGGGTGCTGCCGGGGGCGGCTATTCGCAGGTTGTGCCGATGGAGGACATGAACCTCCATTTTACTGGCGACTTCCATGCCATCACCACGGCGCATAACCTGCTTTCCGCGCTGATCGACAATCACATCTACTGGGGCAACGAGCTCGGCATCGACACGCGCCGCGTGATGTGGCGCCGTGTCATGGACATGAACGACCGTGCGCTGCGCGAGATCATCTGTTCGCTGGGCGGCGTGGCCAACGGCTATCCGCGCGAGGCTGGCTTCGACATCACGGTCGCCTCCGAGGTGATGGCGATCCTGTGCCTCGCCACCGATCTGCGTGACCTCGAAAAGCGCCTTGGCGACATCATCGTCGCCTATCGCCGCGACAAGACACCCGTTTATGCGCGCGACCTGAAGGCGGACGGCGCCATGACCGTTCTCCTCAAGGACGCCATGCAGCCGAACCTCGTGCAGACGCTCGAAAACAATCCGGCCTTCGTGCATGGCGGGCCATTTGCCAACATCGCCCATGGCTGCAACTCGGTGGTGGCCACCACCACGGCGCTCAAGCTCGCAGATTACGTGGTCACGGAAGCCGGCTTCGGCGCCGATCTCGGGGCGGAGAAGTTCTTCGACATCAAGTGCCGCAAGGCGGGGCTGAAGCCATCCGCAGCGGTGATCGTCGCAACCGTGCGCGCCATGAAGATGAACGGCGGCGTCAAGAAGGAGGATCTCGGCCGCGAGAATGTCGAGGCCGTAGAGAAGGGCTGCGCCAATCTCGGCCGCCACATCGAGAACGTGAAGAGCTTCGGCGTGCCGGTCGTGGTCGCCATAAATCACTTCGTGTCCGACACCGACGCCGAAATCCAGGCCATGAAGGAGTTCGTGGCGAGCCAGGGCGCCGAAGCCATCCTGTGCAAGCATTGGGCGCAGGGCTCCGCCGGCATCGAGGAGCTGGCGCACAAGGTGGTGCAGCTTGCCGAAAGCGGGGCGTCCCAGTTCTCGCCGCTTTATCCCGACGAGATGAAGCTGTTCGACAAGATCGACACGATCGTGAAGCGCATCTATCGCGGCTCGGAGGCCATCGCCGACAAGTCGGTGCGCGACCAGCTGCACGCCTGGGAAGAAGCCGGCTACGGCAACCTGCCCGTCTGCATGGCCAAGACGCAGTATTCCTTTTCGACCGACCCGAACCTGCGCGGCGCTCCGACCGACCATGTTGTGCCCGTGCGCGAGGTGCGGTTGTCCGCCGGCGCGGGCTTCGTGGTGGCGGTCTGCGGGGAGATCATGACCATGCCGGGCCTGCCCCGGGCGCCGTCGTCGGAGAAGATCTTCCTGAACGACAAGGGTCAGATCGAAGGGCTGTTCTGATCCGTCACTTGCTTCCACCGCGGAGGCTTCCATTTTTGCGGGCGGAAACGCCGGCGGAAGCGAAGGGGTGAGAAGGATGGAGCAGGAAGCAGCACGAAGTCTCTTTCCGGCTTTCAACGCGACGCTTGAGATCGCGACCCGCGCGATCGAGGCGGCGGGCGTGGCCGTGATCGTGCTCGGCGCGCTGTTCGCCCTCTACCGTGCGCTGGTTCTGCTTCGTCACACAGACACCGCCGCCCTCGCCTATCATGAGTTCCGCCAGAAGCTCGGCCGCGCGATCCTGCTTGGGCTCGAACTCTTGGTGGCCGCCGACATCATCGGCACGGTGGCCGTCGAGCCGACCCTGCGCAACGTGCTGATCCTCGCGCTGATCGTCCTGATCCGCACCTTCCTCAGCATATCGCTGACCGTCGAGATCGAGGGGCGCTGGCCGTGGCAGAGCGGTCGGGCAACAGGGAAACAGCAATGACACCAGAAACCCTTACAGGGCTTGGATTGAACGGCTTCCAGCGCGACGTGCTGGACATCGTCCTGCGCCTTTCCGCGGCGGGGCTGATCGGCGCGCTGATCGGCTTCGAACGGCGTGCGCATCACAAGGCGATCGGCATCGCGGGCATGATCCTGATCGCCATCGGCTCCACCACCTATATGCTGCTCGGAATCCGTCTGGCGCAGGAAACCGATCCTGCCTCGGTCAGCCGCACCCTGCAGGGTTTTCTGGGCGGTATCGGCTTCCTCGGTGGAGCCGTGATCTTCAAGAGCGGCTTCGACGTGAAGGGCATCAAGGCCGCAGCCGCCATCTGGATCACGGGCGCGCTCGGCCTCGCCATCGCAACCTCCTACTGGGGCTTGGGGCTGGTCGGAGGCGTGGTCACCGCCGCCGTGCTCTTCGTGGCCGACAGTTTTCCCGACGAGGTGCGGGAAGCCAAGCAGGAAGCCGAAGTGCCGGACACGCCGTCCAAGCGCGGCTGAGCACCGTCGCGCCATTGGTCAGAAGCGAAGCGTCAACGCTTTTGGTTCACCATCCTGTCAGTCAATCGACGGACATGCATCATTGATGCGTTTATGGTCTAGCTTATTGTAAGCGCGCTTATTATATACCGGCTTATGAGCGGCATCGAAAATCTTGGCCTTCTGATCCACGACGTAGCGCGGCTCCTTCGCCGTCGCTTCGAGGAGCGCGGCCGCGGCTACGGACTTTCGGCCGCGCAATGGCGTGTCCTGCTGCGCGTGTCCAAGGAAGAAGGCTTAGCCCAGGCAAGGCTTGCCGATCTCTTGGAGATCGAGCCCATCAGCGTATCCCGCCTGCTCGACCGCATGGAAGAAGGCGGCTGGGTCGAGCGTCGCGCCGACCCCTCCGATCGGCGCATCCGCTGCGTGTTTCCGACAGCGAAGAGCCGCAACCTTTATGGCGAGTTCAAGCGCACGGCATCCGACGTTTACAAGGATGCGCTTTGCGGCCTGTCTGTCGCCGAGCAGAAATCATTGATCCATGGGCTGGAGGTGGCGGCCGGAAACCTCGCCGCCGATCTTCCCGTTTCCCCCGTCAGCCAGCCCAGCGCCGAGAAGGTATCAGCATGAACGCCAGAGCCAAGATGGACGCGCAGTCCGAGCCTGTCGTGCTTTCCTTGTCCGAGGCCGAAGGCAAGCGCGAGCCGCAGCCGGGCGAGACCCGTTTCGAGGGCGCTCCCGCCGCCAGCCCCCCCGAAGCGACACCCGTGGAAGCAAAGCCCGACCCGTTGCCGGCTCTTCCGGCCATGTCTGCTGCCGCAACCGCATCGCCCGCGCCTCAGGCGGCGCCGCCACGCAAGCGCCGCTCGGGCCGCTACCTGCTGATGGCCGTTCTTCCGCTTGCGCTGGCTGTCGGCGGCAGCTGGTTCTATGTCACCGGCGGACGCTTCCAGGAAACCGAAAACGCCAATATCCGCCAGCCCCGCGTGACGATGGCGTCCCAGGTCGCCGGCCGCCTGACGGAGGTGCGCGTGGCGGACAATGCCGCGGTACGCGCAGGCGACGTTCTGTTTGTGATCGATCCCGCGCCCTACCGGATTGCGCTGGCCCAGGCCGACGCGGCACTTGCCGGCGCGCGGCTTCAGGTGGAGCAGCTTCGCGCGTCGCTCGGCCAGGCGGTGGCGCAGGAGCAGTCCGCGCGCAACGAGGTCACCTACCTCCAGACCGAGCTCGAGCGCCAGCAGGCGCTGGCCGGCAAGGGCATCGCCACCCGTTCCACGCTGGATACCGCCCGCCGTGATCTCGACAAGGCCAGGGATGCCGCCAGCGCCGCCGCGCAGGCCGTGGCGGGCGCCCGCGCCGCACTGGGCGGCAATCCCGACCTTTCCACCGATGCGCATCCGAGCGTGCTGGCAGCCATGGCTATGCGTGAGAAAGCCGCCTTCGACCTAGAGCAGACTTCCGTCCGCGCGCCGGCCGATGGCGTGGTGGCGCAGGCCGCCTCGGTCAAGCCGGGCCAGTTCGTCGGCACCGGCACCAGCCTTTTCAGCCTGGTGGAAACCGGCGACACCTGGGTGGACGCCAATTTCAAAGAAACGCAGCTCACCCACATGCAGCTTGGCCAGGAAGCGGAAGTTGTGCTCGACACCTTTCCCGACCGCGCCTTGCGCGCGACCGTGGATTCGATCGGCGCAGGCACCGGCGCGGAGTTCTCGCTGCTGCCGGCCCAGAACGCCACCGGCAATTGGGTCAAGGTCACCCAGCGCATTCCCGTGCGCCTGAAGCTTGAACCCGACGACGCGGCCCTTCTGCTCCGCACCGGCATGAGCGCGACGGTCTCGATCGATACGGGCGTTCCGCGAGGACTGCCGCATTGGCTTGACGGCTGGATCGGTGTGGACCTCACCAAATTCGCAAGCGGCGCGAAGAACGTGTGGGGAGGCGCGACGGCCCGCGCGGCTCCCTGACCACCTGCAAGCCACAGCCGCCTTTCTCCGGCCACGCCACGTTTTTTCGGGCTGAACCATCATGAGCGCCATCGCAGCCACAGCCCCCGCAACAGGGGAAGTGCATCATCGCGGCCTGATCACCGTTGCGATCATGCTGGCCACGATCATGCAGGTGCTCGACACCACCATCGCCAATGTGGCGCTGCCGAATATGGTCGGCGATCTGGGCGCTTCCCAGGACACGATCAACTGGGTGCTCACCTCCTATATCGTGGCGGCCGCCATCATGACGCCATTGACCGGTTGGCTGTCCGACCGCTTTGGCCGGCGTGAGCTGTTTCTGACCTCGGTTGCCGGCTTTACGATCACCTCCATGCTCTGCGGCGTCGCGTGGAGCCTGGAAACCATGGTGCTGTTTCGCGTCGCGCAGGGCCTGTTCGGCGCGGCCATCGTGCCGCTCAGTCAGACCTTCCTGCTCGACATCAACCCCAAGGAGAACCACGGCTCGGCTATGGCGATGTGGGGCGCGGGCATCATGGTCGGCCCGATCGTGGGACCGACGCTCGGCGGCTGGCTCACCGAAACGCTGAACTGGCGCTGGGTCTTCTTCGTCAACCTGCCGGTCGGCATCATCGCCTTTCTCGGCTCGGCCTCCTACCTGCCCCGCATCGCCACACGGCTGCGCGGCTTCGACTTCTTCGGCTTCGCCATGCTGAGCCTGGGTGTGGGCGCGCTCCAGCTTATGCTCGACCGCGGTTCGGAGGTGGACTGGTTCTCGGCGGCCGAGATCTGGATCGAGCTCGGCCTGTCGCTGACCGGCTTCTGGGTCTTCACCATCCATCTCGCCAGCGCGGAAGGCGCGTTTCTCGATCCCGCCATCTTCCGCGACCGCAATTTCGTGACCGGCCTCGTCTTCATCTTCGTGATCGGCGTGATCCTGCTGGCGAGCCTGGCTCTGCTCCCGCCCATGCTGTCGCGGCTCTTCAATCATTCCACCATCATCACCGGCCTGGTGATGGCGCCGCGCGGGGTGGGCACCATGATCTCCATGATCCTGGTGGGCAAGCTGATGCGGGTGGCGGACGCGCGCCTTCTGGTGGTGGCCGGCCTGTCGCTGACTGCCCTTTCGCTCTACTGGATGACCGATTTTACGCCGCAGATGGATGACCGCCTGATCGTGGTGTCCGGGGTGGTGCAGGGCCTCGGCCTCGGCCTCGTCTTCGTGCCGCTTTCGACGGTGGCCTTCGCGACGCTGGCGCCGCGCTTCCGCACGGACGCGACGAGCCTGTTCAGCCTCGTGCGCAATCTCGGCTCTTCCATCGGCATCTCGATCGTGACCGTGCTGCTCACGCACAACACGCAGGTCAACCATGCCGAGCTGTCGACGGCCATCACGCCGTTCAACCCCAATCTCTGGCAGCTTTCCCCTGCCGCCGCGCGCGGCGATCCGGCCGCACTTTCCCAGGTGGATCAGCTCGTCAACGCACAGGCGCTGATGGTGTCCTATGTGGATGACTTCAAGCTGATGATGATCGTCACGCTTTGCGCCATGCCGCTCGCCCTTCTCCTGCGCAAGCCGCAGGCTGCGGGCGCCGGCGCTCCTGCCGTTCACATGGACTGAGCGGCGCGTCAAAGCTTTGGCCGCGAATCCGGTTGCGCCGCCATCCGTTCGCCGCTAGGACTCGCTCCATGATGACAAAGCATGCAGACGCGAAGTGGTGGTGGGCCGGCGACTAAGCGGCCGACCCTTTCGCGCATGCGCGTGAACGCTCGAATGGCCGCAACGGAAAAATCCGGGCGGCCTTTTTCTTTTCCGGCGCCCGATACGAAACACAGGGGAAACGGATCGATGACGCTGGACACTGCCGAAGACAGCCCTGGGCACTATACGACGGAAGGCGGCGTCACCGTCGCCCGCCACCGTGTGCCGACGCCTTATGAAGGCGCGATCGACGGCTTCATCGAGGCACTCGACACGCGGCGTGGCGCCGTCTTCTCCTCCAACTACGAATATCCAGGCCGCTACACGCGCTGGGACACGGCGATCGTGGACCCGCCCATCGCGATCTCAACGCGGGGCCGGGATGTCCGGATCGAGGCGCTGAACGCCCGGGGCGAGGCGCTGCTGCCCGCCTTCTCTCGCATGGCGTCCACGCTTCCCGACGCCGCCGTGGAGGAAAGCGAGGCGCGGCTGATCCGCCTCCGCGTGGCTGCGCCCGAAAAGATATTCACGGAGGAAGAACGCTCGCGCGCGCCTTCGGTGTTTTCCGTGCTGCGCGCGATCGTGGCCCTGTTCCGGTCCGACGAGGACAGCAAGCTTGGCCTCTACGGCGCGTTTGGCTATGACCTCGCCTTTCAGTTCGATCCCGTGACGCTGAAGCTCGACCGGCCGCAAAGCCAGCGCGACCTCGTGCTTTATCTGCCCGACGAGATCCTCGTGGTCGATCACTACTCGGCCAAGGCCTGGCTCGACCGCTACGACTTTTCCGGCGATGGTTTCTCGACCGAAGGCGTCGTTCGAGAGCAGACCCCCTCCCCCTTCGAGCGCGCCGACCGCATCCCGCCGCGCGGCGACCACCAGCCCGGCGAATATGCGGCGCTCGTGCGCGAGGCGATGACGAGTTTCGGACGCGGCGACCTCTTCGAGGTGGTGCCGGGCCAGACCTTCTACGAGCCGTGCCAGTCGGCGCCGTCCGCCATCTCGCGCCGGCTGAAGAGCATCAATCCCTCGCCCTATTCCTTTTTCATCAATCTCGGCGAGAACGAGTTCCTGATCGGCGCGTCGCCTGAAATGTTCGTGCGCGTGCAGGGGCGGCGTGTCGAGACCTGCCCGATCTCGGGCACCATCAAGCGCGGCGCGGACGCGATCGGCGATTCCGAGCAGATCCTGAAGCTGCTCAATTCCAAGAAGGACGAGTCCGAGCTCACCATGTGCTCGGACGTGGACCGCAACGACAAGAGCCGCGTCTGCGAGCCGGGCTCCGTGCGGGTGATCGGCCGGCGCCAGATCGAGATGTATTCCCGCCTGATCCACACGGTGGACCACATCGAGGGCCGCCTGCGCCCCGAGATGGATGCCTTCGACGCCTTCCTCAGCCACGCCTGGGCGGTGACGGTGACGGGCGCGCCGAAGCTCTGGGCGATGCGCTTCATCGAGGAGCACGAGAAGTCCCCGCGCGCCTGGTATGGCGGCGCGATCGGCATGGTACACTTCAACGGCGACCTGAACACCGGCCTCACCTTACGCACCATCCGGCTGAAGGACGGCGTCGCCGAGGTGCGCGCGGGTGCGACCCTGCTCTTCGACTCGATCCCCGAGGAAGAAGAAGCCGAGACCGAACTCAAGGCCTCCGCCATGCTGGCCGCGATCCGCGATGCACGCGCTGGCAATGCGGATGGAGCCGAGCGAGTGCCGACGCGCGTGGGCGAAGGCGTCAACATCCTTCTGGTGGATCACGAGGACAGCTTCGTCCACACGCTCGCCAACTATTTTCGCCAGACCGGGGCCACCGTGTCCACCGTGCGCGCGCCCGTATCGGATGAGGTGTTCGACCGCCTGGCGCCCGACTTGGTGGTGCTATCTCCCGGACCGGGCCTGCCCAAGGACTTCGACTGCGCGGGCACCATCAAGCGCGCGCGCGGGCGCGACCTGCCGATCTTCGGCGTCTGCCTCGGCCTCCAGGCGCTGGCCGAAGCCTATGGCGGCACGCTGCGCCAGCTCCATGTGCCGGTGCACGGCAAGCCGTCGCGCATCACTGTGTCCAAGCCGGGCGTGATCTTCTCGGGCCTGCCCAGGGAGGTGACGGTCGGCCGCTACCATTCGATCTTCGCAGACCCGGTGCGTCTGCCCGACGACTTCACCGTCACGGCCGAAACGGAAGACGGCGTCATCATGGCCTTCGAGCACCGCCATGAGCCGGTCGCGGCCGTGCAGTTCCACCCCGAATCCATCATGTCGCTGGGCCATGACGCAGGCATGCGCATGATCGAGAACGTGGTAGCCCACCTGCCGCGGCGGCGAAAGGAAAAGGCGGCGTGACGATTTCCTTCCACCTTTCGGCAGGAAGCTTCTAGCCCGTGCCTGCCAAACGGAAAGTCGCGCGTCTCGCCGCCTGGTCGATCCCCGTTTCGCTCGGCGTGATGGGGCTGAAATTCGTTGCTTGGCGCATCACGGGCTCGGTCGCGCTCTTTTCGGACGCGCTCGAATCCATCGTCAACGTGATCGCCGCGACCGTCGCCTTCTACGCTATTCGCGTTTCGCATCGCCCGGCCGACGACGAGCACCCCTTCGGGCACCACAAGGCGGAGTATTTCTCGGCCGTTCTTGAAGGCGTGCTCATCATCGTTGCGGCCCTCCTGATCGCCCGCGAGGCCTTCGGCGCGCTTCACGCCCCGGCGGTCCTTCAAGCGCCTTGGCAGGGCCTCGCCGTCAACGGCGCTGCCGCCGTTGTGAACGGCATCTGGGCACTGGTGCTGATCCGCGCCGGACAGGAGGCGCGCTCGCCCGCGCTTGTGGCAGACGGACGCCACATCATGACCGACGTTCTGACCAGCATCGGCGTGATCGTGGGCTTGGTGGCGGCGGTATTCAGCGGCATCCCCGCGCTCGACCCGATCCTCGCGCTGCTCGTCGGCGTCAACATCCTGTGGCAGGGCTGGAAGCTGGTGAACGCGTCCGTCCAGGGGCTGATGGATTCCGGCGCCGACGCGGACGAGACCTACCGCATCCGGTCGATCATCTCCGCCCATGCCGGCGGCGCGCTAGAGGTGCATGACCTAAAGACGCGTGTCGCGGGCCGCGCGACCTTCATCGAGTTCCACCTCGTGGTCGAGCGCAACATGAGCGTCGGCGCCGCCCATGCCATCTGCGACCGCGTCGAGGAGGCTCTGAAATCCGAGATCCCCAGCGTCCGTGTGACGATCCATGTGGAGCCCGACGCGGAAGCGAAACTGCCGCCCGGCGCATCCGCAGTGCCGTTCGCCTGACATTCCGGCGACCGGTCGTCGTCATCCGCCTGTCACCGGGCGATCTTAAATCCGGCGCGTGCCAGCCACCCTTCGAGGCAGCCCGCAAAGGATTTCGCCATGGCCGATTCTGCCGCATCCGCCCATCAGCCCTTCCGCTCGAGCCTGCTCGAGGAGAACGAGAACGAGGGCCACAACCCGTCAACGAACCCCACAATGGGCGAGTTGATCTCTGCGCGGTTCTCGCGCCGCGGCTTCCTGCGCGGCTCGCTCGCCGTTTCCGCGATCACCGCCGCCGTCAGCCCTCTGGCGCTTCTCGCCGCCGAAGAGGCGCGCGCCGCGAGCGCTTCCGCCTTCACCTTCAAGGAGGTCGAGGTCGGCATTGACCAGACCCACCATGTCGCCGAAGGCTATGATGCCGACGTGCTGCTGCGCTGGGGCGATGCGATCTTCGCCGATTCGCCTGCCTTCGATCCCGTCAACCAGACGCCCGAAGCCCAGGCCAGGCAGTTCGGCTACAACAACGACTATGTCGGCTTCGTCGCCCTCGACGAGAACCGCGCGCTGCTCGTGGTCAACCACGAATACACCAACGAGCACCTGATGTTTCCCGGCATCGTGAAGGTCGTCTCGAAGCCGGACGAGAAGGATCCGTCCAAGACGGTGACATCGCTTGAGGTGGCGGATGCCGACGAGAAGCGCGTGAACATCGAGATGGCGGCCCATGGCGGCACGGTGATCGAGCTTCGGCGCGAGAACGGCAAATGGCGGCCGGCTCCGGATGGCGCGCTCAACCGCCGCATCACCGCGACCACGCCGATGGAAGTCACTGGCCCTGCCGCCGGCCACGACCGCCTGAAGACGAGCGCGGACCCGTCCGGCCGTCAGGTCCTCGGCACGATCAACAACTGCGCGGGCGGCGTCACGCCCTGGAACACCTACATCATGGCCGAGGAGAACTTTCACGGCTATTTCGACGGCGAGCTGCCGGCCGACCATCCCGAAGCCGCCAATTACAAGCGTCTCGGCGTGCCGGAAGGCACCTACGCCTGGTCCAAGTTCCACTCGCGCTTCGACCTCGCGCAGGAGCCGAACGAGCCCAACCGCTTCGGCTGGATCGTGGAGGTGGACGTGATGGATCCGACCTCTACGCCCAAGAAGCGCACCGCGCTCGGCCGCTTCAAGCATGAGGGCGCGGAGTCGATCGTGGCTAAGGACGGCCGGGTCGTCTTCTATCTCGGCGACGACGAGCGCTTCGACTATGTCTACAAATTCGTCACCGAAGGCCGCTTCGATCCAGACGATCGCGCCGCGAACATGGACCTGCTCGACGCCGGCACGCTGCATGTCGCGAAGTTCGCTGAGGACGGCACGCTGCAATGGCTGCCGCTCACGCACGGTACGGGCCCTCTGACGGCCGAGAACGGCTTCCAATCCCAGGCCGACGTGGTGATCGAGGCGCGCCGCGCCGGCGATCTGCTCGGCGCCACCAAGATGGACCGCCCCGAGGACATCCAGCCCGACCGCGCGACGGGCAAGGTCTATGTGATGCTGACCAACAACACCAAGCGCAAGGACGACGAGATCGACGCCGCCAACCCGCGCGCCAAGAACGCCTTTGGTCACATCATCGAGATCACGGAGGATGACGAGAACTTCGCCGCCGGAACCGGCCGCTGGGAGGTGCTCCTGAAATGCGGCGATCCGAGCGTGGCGGAAGTCGGCGCCTCATTCTCCACCGCGACCACGAGCAATGGCTGGTTCGGCATGCCCGACAATTGCGCGGTGGACTCCGCCGGCCGTCTCTGGGTTGCGACCGACGGCAACAACCCGAAGGATACCGGACGTACGGACGGGCTGTGGGCCGTCGACACGCAAGGTGATGCGCGCGCGACCTCCAAGCTGTTCTTCCGCGTGCCGGTGGGCGCGGAAATGTGCGGCCCCTGCTTTGCGCCCGACAGCCAGACGGCCTTTGTCGCCGTGCAGCATCCGGGCGACGGCGGGCAGGACTGGAAAGAATTCGGCCGGCCCTCCTATTACGAGGATCTCTCCACCCGCTGGCCAGACTTCAAGGACGATATGCCGGTGCGTCCGGCGGTGGTCATGATCACCAAGCAGGGCGGCGGCGTGATCGGCGCCTGATTCCATCACCCGAACAAACATTCGAAGGACGTTCCGGCTCGTACCGGAGCGTCCTTTTTCCTTGCTCCGACTTTTCAGCGTGCTACCTCGCCCGAACAACAGCAGGTGGAACCAGGCCGGGATGAGCGCGATGGCACAGCGTGACGCTTTCGCTTAGCGATCCGAAGCAGGGCCTCGCGCGCCTGCCGCGCATCGTGCAGTGGATCATCCTCCTGGCCGGCTCCGGGATTCTCGCGACGGGTGTCGAGTGGTGCGGCCTGCCCGCCGCCCTGCTGCTCGGCCCCATGCTGGCAGCCATCCTTCTTGGCGTGAACGGCGCGGCGATCCGGCCGAAACGACCGTTCTTCTGGGCAGCGCAGGCGGTGGTGGGCGTGCTGATCGCAGGCGCGATCGAGCGGCGCATCGTGACGCTCCTGCTTGCGGACTGGCCGCTAATCGCCGGCGCCGTGCTCGCCACGGTGGCCGCATCCAGCCTGCTCGGCCTTGCTATCAGCCGCTGGCGCGTGCTGCCGGGCACCACCGGAGTCTGGGGCTCAGCGCCGGGCGCATCCACCGCGATGGTGCTGATGGCCGAAGCCTTTGGCGCCGATGCGCGGCTCGTCGCCTTCATGCAGTATTTGCGCGTGATCATCGTGTCCGCCACGGCTGCGCTGGTGGCCGGATTGTGGGTGGATACGAGCACGGTTGCGCCATTGTCGTCCGCGCCATGGTTCCCCACGATCGAACCCTCCGCGTTTGCTGCAACGATCGGAACGGCGGTTGCGGGGGGGCTGCTCGGCCGCCTTCTGCGCCTCCCCTCGCCGTTCTTTCTCGGCAGCATAATCGCGGGCACGGTGGCTCACCTGGGATTGGAACTGCCCTTCCCGTTGCCCGAATGGCTTCTCGCGCTCAGCTATGCAGTGATCGGATGGACGATCGGGCTCAACTTCACGCGGCCCGTCCTTTTGCACGCCGTCCGCGCGCTACCGCAAGTCGTGGGCTCGATCCTTCTCCTGATCCTGTTCTGCGGCGGCATCGCCTTTGTGCTTACTGAGGTTCTGGGCGTCGATCCATTGACCGCCTACCTTGCGACCAGCCCCGGCGGCATGGATTCGGTCGCGATCATCGCGGCGGCATCGAACAGCGTGGATCTTTCCTTTGTCATGGCGCTGCAGTTGGCGCGCTTCCTGTTCGTGATTCTGGTCGGCCCGCCGCTCGCACGGCTCGTGTCGCGCATGGTGCGGGAAGAGTGACCTTGCGAAATGCGCGCGGGCCATGATAGGGAGGCTGCGATGATCCGCACAGCGCGCGCCATTTCCGCTCGTCCCACCGGCTTTGCCGGCGAGACGCTGCGCGCGCTTCGTGCCACGCTTCTTCTCGGCCTTAGCGGCGGCCGCCGGGCTCGTTAAAGGAGCGCCTGGCGGTCGTAGCGGCGCCCCGGTGCCGGGCCGCGCCACGCTCCTCTCCCGCCATGGCCGTGCTGCACGGTCCACCACTAACCCGATCGATCAGGGCATTTCTGGCGAATAGCCGGCCGCAATGCGGCAGCGCCGAGTGCCCGGGAGTTGAACGAGATGAACATCGAAACCAAGGACGCCTTCGCGTCCGTGCCCGCCCATGCGAAGAACAGCATGCCGATCAGGAACATGGCGGCGGCAGCGGCCAAATATCAGGCCTATCCCACCATCGCGCTTCCCGACCGCACCTGGCCGGACAAGCGTATCGAGAAGGCGCCGATCTGGTGCTCGGTCGACCTGCGCGACGGCAACCAGGCGCTGATCGATCCCATGGGGCAGGAGCGCAAGAGCCGCATGTTCCGGCTCCTGCTCGATATGGGCTTCCCCGAGATCGAGATCGGCTTCCCTTCCGCCTCGCAGACCGATTTCGAATTCGCCCGCTGGGCGATCGAGCAGGGCGGAGTGCCCGACTCCGTTTCGCTCCAGGTCCTGGTGCAGTGCCGGCCCGAGCTGATCAGCCGGACCTTCGAGGCGCTGGAAGGCGCGCACCGCCCGATCGTCCACTTCTACAACTCCACCAGCGAGCTTCAGCGCCGCGTGGTGTTCGGCAAGGATGTGGAGGGCATCAAGACCATCGCCACCGATGCGGCCAAGATGATCACCGACATGGCGGCCAAGGCCGGCGGCGACTTCCGCTTCGAATATTCGCCGGAAAGCTTCACCGGAACCGAACTCGAGGTCGCGCTCGAAATCTGCAACGCGGTGACGGCCATCATCCAACCTACGCCGGAAAACAAGCTGATCCTCAACCTGCCTTCCACGGTGGAGATGTCCACGCCCAACATCCATGCCGACCAGATCGAGTGGATGTGCCGCAACCTCGACAATCGGGAATCGATCATCGTCTCGCTGCATCCGCACAATGACCGGGGCACCGGCATCGCCGCGACCGAGCTGGGGCTGCTCGCCGGTGCAGACCGCGTCGAGGGCACGCTGTTCGGCAATGGCGAGCGCACGGGCAATGTGGATGTGGTGACGCTCGCGCTCAACATGCTGACGCAAGGGGTGGATCCGGAGCTCGACTGCTCCGACATCAACCGCATCAAGGACGTTTACGAATACTGCAACCAGCTCCGCATCCCAGAGCGCCATCCTTATGTAGGCGAACTGGTCTACACCGCCTTTTCCGGCTCGCATCAGGACGCGATCAACAAGGGCATGAAGGCGATCAGGCAGTCCAATACGCCCTTCTGGGAAGTGCCTTATCTGCCGATCGACCCGCAGGATGTCGGCCGCAGCTACGAGGCCATCATCCGCATCAACTCGCAGTCGGGAAAGGGCGGCATCGCCTATGTGCTGCAGGCCGATTACGGGCTTAACCTGCCGCGCGGGCTCCAGGTGGAGTTCAGCCACGACATCCAGGCCGTCACCGATGCAGAAGGCAAGGAGATTCCGGCCAGGCGCATCTATGAGCGCTTCCTGGAGGGCTACATCGAGCAGCCGCAGGGACGGCTGAAGCTGCTCGACCACGCTACCTTCCCCGATTCCGCCACGCGCGGCAGCCGGCGGGTGGAAGCCACGATCCGCGACAATGGGGCGGAGAAGGTGATCACGGGTGCGGGCACCGGGCCGATCGACGCCTTTGTGAACGCGCTTTCGAGCCATCTCGGGCTCGCGCTTTCCGTGCACGACTATTCCGAGCATTCGCTTCAGGTCGGCTCGAACGCGGCCGCCGTCTGCTACATGGAGGTGGACCATCCGGCGGGACGCGCCTGGGGCGTGGGCATGCACACCAATATCGTGGCGGCTTCGCTGGAAGCGATCGTCTCGGCGGCAAACCGCA
Source organism: uncultured Mesorhizobium sp. (assembly GCA_963522145.1). Classification (GTDB taxonomy): domain Bacteria; phylum Pseudomonadota; class Alphaproteobacteria; order Rhizobiales; family Rhizobiaceae; genus Mesorhizobium_B. Next base: position 19,495 of record CAUQXI010000024.1, read on the forward strand.
TCCTCATGCGGCGGGAAGACCCGACCGTGGAGTGATGATAAGGGGCGGCACCGACGCGGAAACACTCTTCTCGCGCGCCGCCCATCGTCCTGCTGCTGCACGGCTTCGATGGGTGCTCGGCCATATGGACGACATTGTCGAGGCTCGTTGAAGCTCGCAGCCCGGCATCATAGGCCATCCCCTCACTTTCGCCGCAGTCGCCTGCGCCGGTTTCCTTGTGTTAAGCTTCGGTCAACCATGCTCTCGCCACAGCATTCCAAGACGGAAACGACCATGAAGGACGCCCATGAGCCCGGTCGCTCTCGGCTCGCCGATGCATTGCGCGAGGTGAAGAACCGTGCCGCCGATCGCGACGATGTCGTGGTGGAACTGCGCGAGGCGACGCGCGCGCGGCTCGATCTGCTTGCCGAGGAACTCGCTCCCGTCTTCCGCGAGGTCCCGGAAGAGGTCGACATCTTCGATTTCGCGATCTCGTCCGGCCTTCAGCCGCGCTTGTGGATCGATGGCGTGGCGCATGTCGCGCTCGGCCGCGACCGTCGGACCTTCCGCTTCGTGCGCGACACGCGGGCCGGTCGTGTCGTGCTGGCCGAGTCATCCGCCATGCCGCCGATCACGGAAGCGGTCACGCGCTATGTCGCGGAACGGCTCGTGGAGCGCGAGCGGGCGCTGGATGGCCAAGCGGTTGCGGTGCTGTCAGCCGCCGAAGCCGGACGTTCGCTCAAGAGGAACGGGAAGGAGCGAGCCGAGCCGCAAGCCCCGGCCGCTTCATCGATTGCCATGCGCGTGCTGTCGAACCTCGCCCTCCTCGCAGCCGGCGCGCTTCTGGCCCTTCTCGTCTTCGCGATGCTTTATCCCGACCGGATCGCCACGCTCTGGCCGGCCTGACGCGGGCCTTGCCTCAGGCGCTGAGGCTTGCTGCGAGCAGGATAGACCCGAACAGGAAAACGAGCGCCGCGCCGCCGATCTCGATCAGGGCATGAATGCGGCCGCTTCTGCTGTCCTGACCGGCAATGGCGATCGCCCAGCCCTTGGCGGTAACGGCGATCACGGCCAGCACCGAAACGGTGAGCGCGGTACCGAGCGCCATGGCGAGCACGGAGATGATGCCGCCGAGCCATAATCCGTGCAGGAAGGCGAAGGACAAAACGATCAGCGCGCCTGTGCAGGGCCTCAGCCCCACGGCCACAACAGCCGTCCACGCCGTTCGCCAGTTGAAGCGGTCGCCCGCGAGAAGAGCCGGGTCCGGCACATGGGACCGGCCGCAGTCGATGCAGATGTCGTCCTCCGCGCGCACTCCTTCGGCGGCAAGGGCGCGAAAGCTGCGCGAGGGAACGGGCGAAGCGCGGAACGCGTGCGCGGGCACCGCCTCATCGAACAAGGAACTGGCAGGAGAAACGGCCGCTGCTCCAAGGCTCAAGGCAGGGCGGGGCAAACGAGAAGCGGACAGGAACCGCCTCGCCTTCTTCCACAGCAGCCAGGCGCCGAAACCCGTGATCAGCGCATAGCTCGCCACTTCCAGCACCCAGGTGGCGTCCGTCATGGAAACCGCTGTGCCGCGCAGGAAGAGGAAGACGAGCGTCATCACCGCGATCGCGGTTGCCGCCTGGAGAAAGGCGGAGATGAAGGACAGCACGATGCCCCGCCGCAGCGTAACCTCGTTGGCGAGCATGTAGGACGAGATCACCGCCTTGCCGTGGCCCGGCCCGGCCGCGTGGAAGATGCCGTAGAGAAACGAGAGGCCGACCAGCAGCCACACCCCGCCCCCGCCGTCGCGCATGGTTTTCAGCGCACCCGTGAGCTGGCGATAGAAGCCCTGCTGCCACTGGTTGACGGCGTTGAAGAAGCCGCCGAACAGGCCGGTGGAGGGCAGCACCGCCTCATTCGTGCCGATGCCGAGAGAGCTTTGCGCATGGGCGAGCCCGCCCAGGCACCCGAGCGCGAGGATCGCAAGCAGAAAAGCGGACAATGCGCGGCGCTGCAATGTCATGGATCGATCCTCGAACTTGCCTTCAGCCTTGCCACCGTCCTCACCAGGCCTCACGCCGGACAGGTCAGCTCAAGCTTGGTGGCGAAAATCTTGCTCAGATCGGTGCCGGTCGGGTCGTTGAAGAAGGCGTCCGTCAATGTGGCCTGATTCTGGGCGATCGCCTCGTCCGGATCGGGCCGGATCACCGCGCGCGAGCAACCCTGCGGCAGCGCATCCACGCTCATCTGGTCGTCTTCGGCGAACTCGATTGCCGTGTAGAAGGTCGGGTCGTAGATGCCGAAATCCACCTTGCCCGACAGCTTGAGCGGCTCTTTGGGCTCGGACTCGAACAGCACGATCAGCTGCTCGTCCTGGAACTGGGCGAGCAGCTGTGCAGGCGGCTTCATCTCGATGTCCTTCCCGCCAAGCGTGACGAGCTGGAAATACCTGTATTCAGCGAGCGAGTCGAAGATGGTCTGCGACACGTCCTGAAGCTCGGAATCATCGAGCTTGTTGTCGGCGTTCTTGTCGAACTCCATCAGCACGGTGGAAGAGAACACGTCGTCGAAGCGCCAGAGATGGCGCAGGGACTTCACCGTACGGTCGGGGTTGACCATCACATCGAGCCGGGCTTCCGCGAATACATGCGGATGCGCAAGGCTCTGGCTGGCCGTCAGCAGACAAGCGGCGAAGGCCGAGGCAAGGAAAAGCAGGCGCATCGGCATTCCTGTTGGCCGAAAGGGCAGCGCTCGAACCATCGCAGGAAGGGGGCGAAAGTTGGGCTGCCGTTTCGTTTCACGGCTGCCGGAGAGTCAGCCGGCGGGTCTTTGCCTTTCTTCGCCTGCGTCTGTGCCCTCGGTTGCGCGGCCGTCTTCCCTGAGCCACTGCGCCAGGAAATCCACCAGCGCGCGCACCTTGGCCGGAAGATAACGGCGATGAGGATAAACGGCATAGATGCCGCCGGGCGCCGGCATCCACTCGCTCAAGACCATCTGGAGGCGACCGGCCGCGATCTCCGGTTCGGCGATGAAATCGGGCAGCGCAGCGAAGCCGAGGCCGGCCACCGCGGCAGCGGCGGTCGCGAGCGGGCTGTTGACCTCCATCGGCCCCGACACGCCCACGCTGACCGTCTCGCCCTTCTCGTCGCGGAAGGGCCAGTTGGAGAGCCAGCGGGCGTTGGTATCGATCAGGCACGGAAAGCGCGCGAGGTCGCTCGGATGAGCGGGCGTGCCATGCGTCTCGAGGAAACCGGGCGACGCGCAGACATGCAGGTGGAATGGCTTGAGCTTGCGCGCGATCAGCGACGAGCTTTCGAGCCGCGTGATGCGGATGGCGAGGTCGAACCCCTCTTCCACTAGGTCCACGAAACGGTCATCGAGACGGATGTCGAGAGTGATGCCCGGATACGCCCTGGCGAAGTCCACCAGCGAGCGCCCGATCGCCGCATCGGCGAATGAGCGCGGCGCGGACAGCTTGATCCGCCCGCGCGGATCGCCCGACGTGTCGCGCACGGCATCCGCCAAACTGTCCACCTCGCGAACGATATCGGAGGCCCGGCGATGATAGGTGTGGCCGGCCTCGGTGAGCGAGAACTGGCGCGTGGTGCGGTTGAGCAGCAGCGCGCCGAGCTCGTCTTCCAGCTCGCGCACGTATTTCGACAAGAGCGCCTTCGAGCGGCCCTTCTTGCGCGCCGCCGCCGAGAAGCCCTCGGCCTCCACGACATCAAGAAAGGCGCGCATGCGCGTGAGCGTGTCCATGCCGCTAAGTCCTTGTTTCCACAAGCTCCGATAAGAGATGAAGAGTGGCGTTGAAGGGGTCGGCGCGGCGGATCATCGATGGCCCCGAAAAGGTGGATGCCGGACCTTCAACCGCGCCTCGATTTTTTTCAAGCCGAGCCCCGATTCCGATTGATCGCGCATCCACGAATCTCTATATCGCGCTTGCCCAAAGTCGCACGTGCCTGTGGGTGTCCGCCGACCCCTCGTTTGGTGAGGGAAACGGCAAGGTACCTGGAACTAACCCCTCCAGTCGTTTTCGCGGCCTACCGCAAAAAACGAGGACACCTTGAAGCAACGACGGTGCGGGCCTTTCTGGTGTCTGCCGGTCGTCCATAGACCGGGGTTACTGAAGAGGCACACCTTCATTGCCGGCAGTGCGGACAGGGATATCCCTTCCAAGCCAAGGCAGACAAAGCGGATAGAAGCCGTCTAACGGCTTCTATCCATCGCCGCGCGGGATGCGGCACGGCAGGTCCGGTGTTTCCACCGGTCGGACCGGCCGAACGCACCCCGCTCCTTTGTCCGACACGCGGAACGCTCGCGCGCAGGAAGCGCCGGTTCCGCGAACGATGCCTGCTGCCCTGATCCGGGCGCATTGGAGGGAACCATGGCCGCCACCCGACGAATCCTTGACTTCCTCGCCGCCAACCCGACCGAAGGCCCCTGCCTGGTGGTTGATCTCGACGTGGTGCGCGAGAACTACCAGGCCTTCGAGCACGCTTTGCCCGATTCCCGCATCTTCTATGCGGTGAAGGCGAACCCTGCTCCCGAGGTGCTGTCGCTGCTCGCCTCGCTCGGCTCGTCCTTCGACACCGCATCCGTCGCGGAAGTCGAGATGGCGCTGATGGCCGGTGCCGACGCGTCGCGCATCTCGTTCGGCAACACGATCAAGAAGGAGCGCGACATCGCCCGCGCCTTCCAGCTCGGCGTGCGCCTGTTCGCCATCGACTGCGTGGAGGAAGCCGAGAAGGTCGCCCGCGCGGCACCCGGCGCCCGCGTGTTCTGCCGCGTGCTGACCGATGGCGAAGGCGCTGAATGGCCCCTGTCGCGCAAGTTCGGCTGCGTGCCCGCCATGGCGGTGGACGTGCTGCGCCACGCCAAGGCGCTCGGCCTCGACGCCTATGGCGTGTCGTTCCATGTCGGCTCGCAGCAGTGCGATCTGGGTGCGTGGGACCGCGCGCTGGGTGATGCGGCGAACGTCTTCGCGCGGCTCGCGGAGGAAGGCATCGTGCTCAAGATGGTGAACATGGGCGGCGGCTTCCCCACCCGCTACCTGCGTGACGTGCCGGTGGCCGAGGCTTACGGCCGCGCCATCTTCTCCGCGCTGATGAAGCATTTCGGCAACCGCATTCCGGAGACCATCATCGAGCCGGGTCGCGGCATGGTCGGCAATGCGGGCGTGATCCGCTCGGAAGTGGTGCTGGTGTCGAAGAAGTCGGAGGACGACGCGGTCCGCTGGGTTTACCTTGACATCGGCAAGTTCGGCGGCCTCGCCGAGACCATGGACGAGGCGATCCGCTATCCGATCGTGACCGCGCGCGACGGTGACGCGACCGCGCCTTGCGTGCTCGCCGGGCCGACCTGCGACTCCGCTGATGTGCTTTACGAGAAGACCCCCTACCCGCTGCCGCTTTCGCTCACGGTCGGCGACGAGGTTCTGATCGAAGGCACGGGCGCCTACACGACGACCTATGCATCGGTCGCGTTCAACGGGTTCGAGCCGCTTCAGTCCTTTGTGATCTGAGCCGGCAACAGCCATTATCTCGCAGGCGATGCCAATGGTATCGCCTGCAAATCTCTCCCTTCACCGGCGGCTTCCCGCGCGAGCCTTTGCGCGACGAACCCGTGCCTGTTCCGTTCACCGCGTCCTTTTAGGGGGACCGTCATGTCGCTCCTTTCCATCCCTGCGCCTGAATCCGCCTTTTTCACGATCGGCCTTGAGGCCTCGCGCGACGTGCCCGCGCGCGAGATGCTGCTCGACCGTGCCATGGGCCCGAAGCGGCGGAAAAAGTCGTCGGAGAAGCTCCGGCGCGGCCGACTGCCTGCCGAGGGTCTGGCCTTTGCCGCCCATGATGCCGATGGCCGGCTGGTTGGCACCGTGCGGCTGTGGGACGTGTCCTGCGGCGAGAAGGGCGCCCGCGCGCTTCTGCTCGGGCCGCTTGCGGTCGATCCCGACATGTCGGGAGCCGGCATCGGCTCTGCCCTGATGCGCCACGCGATCGGGGAAGCCGCACGGCTCGGGCACAAGGCGATCCTGCTGGTGGGCGATGCGCCCTATTACGGGCGCTTCGGCTTCTCGGCGGAGAAGACCGCCGGCCTCGCCATGCCCGGCCCCTATCTGCGCGAGCGCTTTCTCGCGCTGGAGCTGGTTTCCGGCGCGCTCGATCGCGCGCGCGGCGTGCTGAAGCCCGCCGGCCGCAGGATCAAGGCCGAGGAAGAGCGCCTGGCGGCCTGAGGCTCTCGGCTTCTACAGCGCCTGGCCCAAGGCCATCGCCGCGCCCATGTCACCGTCGATGCGCATCTTGCCGGTCATGAAGGCGGTGGTCGGGTTGAGGTCGCCCGCCACGAGATCGGCGAAGTCGTCGGCGGACACCGTGATCGTGCAGTCCGCTTCCCCGTCTCCCGCCCGCGCGGACGCACCTTCGATCATGATCGTGCCCGTGCCCTTCAGATCCACCTTGACGGTGCGATCGAAGCCGGAGCCCGCCATGCGCTCGTTGATCTTTCGGGTGATGGTTTCGACGTCCATGAACGCTGTTCTCCGGTTGCGGGGCGATGCACCCCTTTCGGAGACCCTATACGGCATCCGGAGAGGACGCGCACCTTCCGCAAGCGGCGCCGGCCATGTCAGGGCGCCGCAGCGTCCGGTTTCAAAAATGGCTGTTCGGCGAGGCGAGCTTGTTGCCGCGACCGGCCGGCGCGCTGCGGCGGCGGATGGCATTGTCGCGGATGTCGTTCTTGCTCAGGAAGTCGATCTGCTCGATCATCACCTCATGCACCAGCGACTCGCCCACACGCGCATTCACGCTGTCGCGGACGCCACCGCGAAAGGCATCGACGTCGATGGCCTTTTCCCGCGTGAAATCAAACTGCGGATGGCCATAGACATAGGTGTAGACCTCATCCGTCAGCAGCGCTTCGGCCGGCACGGATAGCTTGCGCAGCTCGGCCGGATCAACGGTATAAACCAGCCGCGTCAGCAGATAGCCCTGTATCGCGGCCTCACGCACCACGGGCACGGAGATGATCTCCGTCTTGACATAGTCGAGCCCGCCCATCAGCGGCGAGGACGGCGCAGCTTGGGCCGCGTCGCTTCCGCCGTGCGGCTGCGCGGCGTAAAAGGCAGCGCCCAGCGTCGCGACGCATAGCCAAAGCCCGGCAACCACGAGCTTGATCATCGCAAGGCCGCGCCTGCGGCAGTGACCGCGTTAAAAGCCGCCGCCATAAGCGCCTCCATAGGAACCGTTCGCGCCATAGGTTCCATCCGACTGCGCGCGCTCGATCACGCCCTGGAGCAGGCTCGCGACCTCACCCACCGCATCGAGATGGGCCCGCACGATGCGCTCATTGCGCTTGAGCGTTTCGCTCAAGGAGCGCAGCGCCTCGCGGTGTTCGGCCACAAGGTCCGCCTCGCGGATGTTCCGCGTCGCGCGCGACAATTCATAAAGACATCGGCTCTTGCGCGCATTGGAGGCTTTGAGATCGAAACGCGGATCAGCACGGATGCCGCTGGTTTCGGCATCGACGGCTTCCGCGATCCGGTCGAGGATCGCGCCGAGATTGTTTGTTGTTGGAGCGGATGCAACAGCCTGCAACGCCGTGCCGGCCGGCGCGGGCGAAGAGGAGAATGAATAGTCCATCGGCGAAATCCTTCAGATGATCATGCCGGCATCAGGCACGCGATCGGGCGATGAGGCTCAGCGCGGCTCCGCCCTGCTTGCTCCGGTGCCGATGATCGGGCCGAGCGCCCGGCGCTGAAGCTCCGCCACCAGCGTTTCCTTCAGCATCGTTTCGCCGGCGCCTGTCTGGCTCGGTGCTTCGGCGCGGGGTCCGAGCGGAATCTTCTTGTCGTTCTCGACATAGTGGTCGCCGATGAGCCGGTCAGCGATGCCGATGCCGCCATTGCGGGCGAGCTCGGTGCCGAGCTTTTCAGCAAGCAACCCCTTCCACATGCCGCCCGCCATGCCGCCGCCATAGGCGCTTTCGGCATCCTTCGGCAGCATCGCCTCGATGAAGCTGCCGAGCACCATGGCCTCGAAGCGCTGGTACGGCTCGAGCGCTGCCTGCTCCACGCGCGGCAATGGTGCGGAGGCCGCCACGGTCTCGAAGCTGGCTTCGCCTGCAGCCGGCGCGCCCTGCGCGAGCTTTGCCCGCGCGGCAGACACGGCCGAAGGGTCGGCCGCGTTCACCACATCCATCACGAGGTCGCTGACAGGCGCGATCGCCACAAAGCCAATCCTTCCAAATTCGACGGGTTCGACCTTGCCTTTGAAAGCTTGCCGGAGCCTGACGGAAGCGGCTTCATCGGCCCGAGGCGATGCGGCTTTCCACCCAGGCGAGAACAACCTGCTCGTCGCGCATCCGGTCTTCCCAGCGCGTGATCTCGGCGAGCCTTTGGTTGATCAGCCTTTCCCGCGCGGCGAGCCGGGCGATCGCAGCCGCCTCGTTCGCTGCTTTCGCCTCTGCCTCCGCCTCCCGCGCACGCGCTCGATCGATGTGCTGGTGGTAAAGTTCGGGAAACAGCGCGGAAAGCGAGCCCGGCGCATCGAAGCGCGCTCTCAGCGTCTCCCCTTCCTCGCGCGCGGCGGAGGCTGCCGCGAGATGCGCCCCGCGCCGCGCTTCATGCGCGCGGCCGAGCTGGCCATGAAGGGCGAGGAGCTTTTCCAGCCTTTGCCGGGTTTGGGCCATTCAGCGCCCCAGCGACACCGGAACGAAGCTGTCGGCAAACAACGACAGCAGGGTTCCAGCCCCGAGATAAAGCAGCAACAGCCCACCCGCGATCGTGAAGGGCTGGGAGATGAAGTAAACAGGCACCTGCGGCACGAGCTTGTTGATGAAGCCGACCGTCAGGTTGATCAGGATCGCATAAGCAAGAAACGGGCTTCCGAGCCGCAGCGTCACGAGAAAGGCCTGGCCCAGCGTGTCGGTGACATCCACCAGCGCGGCGCGTCCGTCGAAGGCGTGTCCGACGGGGACGGTCTCGTAGGATTCGACCAGCGCGCGGACGATCTCGTGGTGGAAGTCGAACACGAACAACAGCAGCAGAGCGCCGAACGAGATCAGGGTCGCGAGCGCGCCCTGCGGCTCGGCCTCCTCGATGCCCGCGCCGCCGAGATTCCCGTAGCCGATCAAAGTGGAGATCGCGGTGGCGGTGAATTGCAGCGCCAGCACGTAAAGCCGTGCGAGCAGCCCGATCAGCCCACCTACCAGCAGTTCGGACGCGATCATCGGCAGCAGAACGACCGGGCGGCGATCGGCGAGGGGCAGGATCACATCCCAAAGATGGGCGAGAAGCGCGAAGGTCGCGGCCACCGCCACGAACAGGCGCACCTGTGCCGGCACGCGCACGCTGGACAGGCCGGGCATCAGGAGAAAGCAGGCGCCGATGCGGCAGAAGGCGAGAAACGCCGCGATCACCAGCCGTTCGGCTTCCCCCGTCATCGGCAACTCAGGACATCGTGCCGAGCACGCGGATTTCCACGCCCCGGGCGATCTCCACATGGGACAGAACGGGTAGCGTGGGGAAAAGACGCTCCACGATCATCCGCACATAGGGACGCGCGTCGGGCGCGGTCACGATCGCGAAGCGTTCGCCGCGATCGAGCTGGGCGCGAATAGCCTTGCCGGCATCCGCCCCGAACTCTTCCAGCTGGCGCGGATCGATATCGAACTCGCGGACATCGCCCTTCGCGTCGCGCTTGAGGCTCTGGTGGAAGGCGAGATCCCAGCGATTGCCCAGGCGCAGAACCTTCAGCACCCCGCCTTCGGTCAAGTCGCCGCAGATCTGCTGGCTCATGCGGATGCGCACATGCTCGACGATCGCCTCCGTCCGCCGCAGATGGGGAGCGACCTCCGCGATCGCCTCGATGATGAGGTGAAGGTTGCGGATCGAAACGCGCTCGGCGAGCAGCAGCTTCAACACCGCCTGGAAGCCGGGATAGGAGATGTGCTGGGTGCAGATGTCGTCGGCGAGCTTCTTGTATTCCGGGTCGAGCCGGTCGATCAGCGCCTTCATGTCCTTGTAGGACAGGAGCTGGGGCAGGTTGTTGCGCACCACTTCGGACAGGTGCGTGAGCAGCACCGACATGTTGTCGGCGAAAGCGAGGTTCTCGCGCTTGAGGTCCTCGGCGAACGATTCCGGCACCGACCAGGCGCGCATCCCGAAGGCGGGCTCGCGCACCTCCTCGCCCGGAATGTCGGGCGGCTCACGGTTGCCGAGGAGCGCGGTCACCTCGCCGACGCGCAGCGCGTGCTCGGCCACCACCGTGCCGTGGATCTTGATCTGGTAGCTTTTCGGCGGAATGCCGAACTCGTCGGAAAGCTTCACCTCCGGCACGACGAAACCGTATTGCGTGGCGAATTTCTTGCGCATCTTTCCCATCCGAAAGGCGAGTTCCTGATGGGAGGACAGGAGGCGGGCGGACAATTGCTTGCCGATCAGGAGCTCGATCTCGGCCGTCCGGAGCGAGGCCTTGACGGAATCCTTTTCTTCCTCGGCCTTGTTGATCTCGTTTGACTGCTTGACGGCTGCCTCCGCTGCCGCCTCGCGGCGCGCGCGCTGTGGAATGGCATAGGCGAGCCCGCCAAGCGCCGCGCTCAGCACCAGGAACGGCGCCATGGGCAGGCCGGGCATGACGCCCAGCAGCAGCAGCAGGAGGGCCGCGACCGTGAGCGCGCGGGGATGCGCGCCGAGCTGGCCGAACACCGCCTTGTCCGTGGAGCCGCGGGTGCCGCCCTTCGACACGAGCAGGCCCGCGGCAAGTGACACGATCAGCGCCGGGATCTGGGTCACGAGGCCGTCGCCCACCGAAAGCTTGATGAAGACGTCGCTCGCCTCGCCGATCGTCAGCCCGTGGCGGAACGCGCCGATGGCGATGCCGCCCACGATGTTGATCGCGGTGATGATCAGCCCCGCGATCGCGTCTCCGCGCACGAATTTCGACGCGCCGTCCATGGCACCGAAGAAGGAGGATTCTTCTTCCAGCTCGCGGCGGCGAAGCTGCGCGGTCTTGTCGTCGATGACACCTGCATTGAGGTCCGCATCGATCGACATCTGCTTGCCGGGAATGGCGTCCAGCGTGAAGCGCGCGCCGACTTCCGCGATGCGCGTGGCGCCCTTGGTGATGACGATGAAGTTCACGATGACCAGGATCAGGAACACGATCAGCCCGATCACGAAGTCGCCCGACATCACGAGGTTCGAGAAGCCGGCGATCACATAGCCCGCCGCATGGGTGCCTTCGGCCCCGTGGCTCAGGATCGCGCGCGTCGTCGCGATGTTGAGCGACAGCCGCAGCATGGTCGCGATCAGGAGAACGGTCGGAAAAGATGAGAATTCGAGCGGCCGGGGGATCCACAGCGCCACCATCAGGATCAGCACGGAGAGCGCGATCGAGAAGGCGAGGCCGACATCGATCAGAAAGGCCGGGATGGGCAGAAAGAGGACGGCAAGGATGACGACGATGCCGAGCGCGAAGAAGACGTCGCGCCCCGAGCCGCGCGAAACGGCCGGGACGGAAGCCTGAACCGTTTCCGAAACCGCCATGCCGCATGTTCCCGCTTGAGCCTTCCCTCGCACTAGGGCTCAAAGCTTGCGCCAGGATGGGAGGCCGGGCATGGCATCGGACGATGATCATGGAAGAACGCCGATGCCCCTGCTGCCGGACCGATCGTGATCAGCGACATTGAAGCAGGCGCGCCGGACCTCAAACACCTGCTTGCGCTCAACAACGCCCACGCGGCTGAACTTTCCTGGCTCGAGCCGGAGATGTTCGAGCAAATGATCGCCTCGAGCTTCGCAGCATTGCGCGTGAACGAGGCAGACGCCTTCCTGCTCGCCTTCGATCAGGGCGCGGATTACGGCAGCCCCAACTTCCAATGGTTCCGCGCGCGGCTCGACCGTTTCGTTTATGTGGATCGCGTCGTGGTGAGCCCCCAAGCACGCGGCCACGGTCTCGCGCGCCGGCTCTACACGGAGCTCTTCGCCCGTGCCCGCGCTGCCAGGCATGACCTGATCGCCTGCGAGGTCAACCGGGAGCCGGCCAATCCGGCCTCTGATGCCTTCCATGCCGCGCTGAATTTTCGCGAGATGGGAACAGCCGCGATCCACGGTGGGGCGAAGACCGTCCGCTACCTCGTCCGCAGGCTCGAAGACGCCTAGCTGCCGCTAGAACCCCGTTTCGATCCGCTCGAAGATCACGTTGGTGAAGGCCGAGATCTGGCCGCCGACAAAGGGGCCGGTGAACGCCACGGCGAGCAGGATGGCCACGATCTTCGGCACGAAGGTCAGCGTCACTTCCTGGATCTGGGTCAGTGCCTGAAACAGCGCGATGACAATGCCCACCACCATGGCAATCGCGACCGCCGGGCCGGATGCCGTCAGCACGGTCCAGATGGCGAACTGGACGAGGTCGAGCGCGTCGGCCTCGTTCACGCGCCCGCTCCGATCCGGATGCCGGAGCCCACCGCGATCTCCTTGCCGCCTTCCAGCACGGCGACCGCGCCATCGGCGTTGAGGCGCACTTCCGTCACGATCCCCGACAGCTTGCCATCGGCCGAGGTGATCGTGCGCCCGATCAGCGCGTCGGCCTGGGACAAAGCAGAGGATTGCAGCAGGCGGTCGAGCTTGGAATTGAGCTGAACCGACTGCTCGACCTGCGAGAAGGATGCGAGCTGGGCCACATATTGCGTGGCGTCCATCGGCTTGGTCGGGTCCTGGTTCTTCATCTCGGCGACCAGCAGCTTCAGGAACGACTGGTAGTCGGCCCCCGCCTTGGCGCCGGCGGAAGCCAGCGTCGCGCCGGCGGGCGGGGTGGCGGTCAGAGCGGAAACATCCATGTCTCAGGCCCTCGCTTGGAGCGGAACGGCGGCGGCGCGCCCCGCGATCGCCGCAGGAGATTGAGCGGTGCGCGCGCCATCCCGCGAAGCGGCGCCCGTCAGGCATTCTTCTTCAAGCTTGTAGAGGGCGCGAATCTGCTTCAGCGCCTCGTAGAGCCGGTCTTCGGCGACCAGCCGGTCCACATGCTTAAGAGCCGAACGGATGGGCTCGCTGGCGAAGCTCGCGAGCAGCAAGGGCAGCGACTTGCGGAACATGGCGCGCGCGTCTTCCGCCCCTTCCGGGTTCATCAGCATCACCTGAAGAACGAAATAAAGCTGCCGCAGCGGGGTCGAGGCATTGTCCGCCTGCAGCACATGGTTTTCGAGCAGGAACTGCACGTCGTTGAGAAGCTCGATCGTCACTTTGCGGTCGACGCGGATCACCGCGCCGTTGAGATAGATCTTCTCGCCGGGCTTGAGCGAGATCTTCAGCGTGTTCTTCATTTGATGCCGTCCCGGATGATGGCGGAAACCTCGATCAGTCCTTCGAAGTTATCGGAGCGGCCCTGCCGCACCGCATCGGCCTCGCGGAGCAGCCAGAGCCCGATCGAGATCAGGTTCGCACGCAGGTCCTTGGGCAGCGCGTTTTCGGGATTGCCGAGATCCTCGAGCAGCGAGGTCCAGACACGGTTGGTGAAGTGGATGGCCTCTACGGCTTCGAGCGAGGAGGCACCCTTCTTTGCGGCGGCACCCAGGAGGTCAATCGAGCGCGACAGGAGCTGCCGTTCCCGGTCCCGGGCATCGGCCACCGAGTCGGTCTGAATGTCGGCGTAGGAGAACTGATACATGGCGGCTCTTGCGTCGGGCGAAGGGGGCGGGCGAACGGGATCAGGAAAGGAAACGGGACAGGCTGAGCTGCTGGAGTCGCGCGGTCAGTGCGTAGGAAGTCTCGATCTGTGACAGCAGCGTCGTCACGCGCGTGGACGCCTCGTAGGGGTCGAGTCCTTCCAGCTTCTGGAGATGGGTTTCGAGGATGCCTGCCTGCGCGGTCAGCCGCTCGCTCGCAGCCGAAACGCGGTTCTGGATGATGCCCGTGGCGGCCTGGAGGCTGGAAAGGTCGCCGATCGCACCGGAAACCAGCCCCGTGGCGCGCTCGCGCAGAACCCCGCGCGCGGCCTCGCTCATCCCCCCCGAAAACAGCTCGCTCATGATGCCGGACGCCATGGCAAGCTTCCGCACACCGCTCGTATTGGCGCTGACGGATGTCGCGGCCGTCTCGTTGAGCGCGATCCGACTCTGGATCGGCGCGTCGGAAGCATTCGACCAGTTGCCCCACGCTGCGCCGAGAAACTGTGGCGTGACCGCGTCCAGAAAGCCGCTCATTGCGCTCGCGGAGATGTTCGCTATCGCCGGATCGTTCTGGGCAAAGCCGAAATAGGACAGAAAGGCCGCATCGAAGGCATCCTTGGCCGGGGCGCCCGCCTCCCACGCGTTGAGCGGCGCCACATCGGTATTAACGCCCGCGAACAGATATTCCCCGTTAAGCGAGGTGTTCAGCACGGAAGCCATGCCGGATAGCGCCCCTGATGCCGTGTCACGGATCGCAACCTGGGCGGCGCTGCCGCTCTCCCCTACGGTCAGCGCAGACAGGAAGCTCTGTGCGCTCGTGCCGAGCTGCTTCAGCGCGTCCTGGGTGGCGGAAAGCCGCGCGCCAGCCAGCGCGTTGGTGTCCACGATGTTTTCGAGACGTCCAAGATCGCGGCTCGCGGAGACGGACTGGGCGGTAAGCGAGCCGAGCACGCGCGCGGGGTCGGCGATGCGGCCCTCGGCGGCCTCCTTCTGCGCGCGCGACAATTCCACCTGGGCGCGGATCAGGCTCGTCCGCAGGTTCTGGCTGAGCGAAGCGGTGGAGATGCCCGAGAGCGCCATCGTCCTCAACCCACCGCCGCGAGAAGCGTGGACAGCATCTCGTCCACCGCCTTGATGAGGCGCGCGGAGGCCTCATAGGCGTGTTCGAGGTCGAGCAGCAGCGACATCTCCGTGTCGACATTGACGCCGGTCGCGTTGGACAGCGCCTCGCTCACACGCGCGGACAGCGCTTCGTTCGATTCGGCCGCGCGCAGGGCGGACTGGCGGCTGCCGTCCAGGAAGCCGACCGACGCGGCCGCAAAACCGTTGAGCGTGGCTTGTCCGCCAAGGCCCGCCGCCGGATCGAAGGCGAAGGAACCGTTCAGCCGATCGCTGTAGGCGAGGATCAGCGAAGAATAGGATGCCGCGCCGCTTGCATTGGCCGCGTAGGCCACGCCGTTCGCGCCGCCGTCGCGCAGGCGGACCGGATCACCGCCCGCGCCTGAATCGAATGCGCTGTTCACGCCGATCGAAGCAGCAAGGCCGCCCGAAAGCGTGCCGGCGGGTGGCAGCGCGGGTGCGCCCGGCCAGGTGAACAGGCCCGCGCGGTCTGGCAGGCCCGCACCGGACTGATCGGTTTCGCGAAAGGCGCCGATCAAACCACGCGCGACCTCGTCGAGCTGGGATTGAAGCTGCGTCGTCGCCGTGTCGCGAAGCTGAACCAGCCCTGCAATGCGGCCGGACGCGCTTCCTTTCAGCGGCACGCCATCGATCAGAACCGCGCCCCCCGCCACATTCGCCCCGAAGGAAGGGGTCGGCGCAAACGAGATCGTGCGCGGAATGGTCTCGAACAGTGTGGCGCCGTCACCCGTGAACAGCACCATGTCGTTGTTGCCGCGCGTGATCGTGGAAACGGGCACGAGTTCGGCGATCTTCTTCAACGTCGCATCGCGGGCATCCAGCGCATCCGAAATATCGCGCCCGGCGGCGGAGCCTGCCGTCACCTGCGCGTTGGCCGCGCCGAAGCTCGCAAGCAGGCTTTGAAGGTCGGATACGGCGGACGCGATGCCGGCATCCGCATCCGCGCGCGCGGTCTGGATGGCAGCACTTCCCTCATTGAGGCTGCGCACGACATTGCGTGCCGCTTCCACGGCGTTCTCGGCGAGCGTGCGGTTGGAAGGTGCCGCCCCATAGGTCTGCAGCGCCTGGGAAAGTTTGCCGAGCATCGTCGCGGCGGAGCTTTCGTTGGAAACGCCGTTCACCCCCTGCGCGAGGCTTTCGAGCCCGACGGAAAGTGCCTGGCTCCCGTTCCAGGCGGAAAGCGCGGCCAGGTTCTGGCGCGTGAGAAGCGCGTCCGCCGCGCGCTGGATCTCGGTCGCGCGGACGCCTGGCACGGTCGACACCGACACGGCCGTGCGGCGCGCATAATCCGGGTTGGATGCATTGGCGATGTTGCGCGACACGACGCCTGTCTGCCGCGACGCTGCCCCGAGCGCCGACTGCGCGATGTTGAGCGCGGCGGTCAGCGACATGGCACGAGGGCGTCAAAGCGGGGCATTAAGGGTTAGGCCCGTTCAGCGCTTAAGGTTGACGAGGATGTCCATCAGGTCGGACCCCGTCTGGAAGACCTTGGAATTGGCCGTATAGGAACGCTGCGACTCGATCATGTTGGTCAGTTCCTCGGCGATATCGACCGTGGAGTTTTCAAGCGCGCCGGACACCACGGATCCGAATTCGCCCTCCTCGGGAAAGCCGATCCGGATCGAGCCGGATTGCGGGCTCTGGGCATAGACATTGCCGTTGACGACGGTCAGCATGTCGGGGCTGACCGCGGTGGCGAGAGGAATGCGATAAAGCGAGCGCAAGGTGCCGTTCTGGTATTGGGCGTAGACGGTGCCGTCGCCATCGATCTGGATCTGCTCGACGCTTGAAGGCGCGTTGCCGTCACGTTTGGCTTCCCGCACATTGTAGCCGCCGGCAAGCTCAGTCTGCCCGGACAGGTCGAGCGTGACGGGGCGACCGCCGGGAACGTCGATCGCTAGAGAGGTTGCGCTGCCGGCAGCGAGCTTGCCCGAAGTGGGATCGAAGGAAAGCGTCGTGGTGCCGAGCGCTGCCGCGTACGGAAAGCCGCCGCCCTCCGCCGCGGTGCGCCCGTCATAGACCGTGGCTTCCCAGCTGTTGGTTCCCGTCTTGGTGAAATAGATGTCGAGCGACACTTCGCTGCCGACATTGTCGTAAACCACGAGCGAGGACTTCGCCGTGAAGGAAGCGGGCGCGGTGTTCGCGGAAGGCAGGTTGCCCGTGGCGGCCTCGGCCAGCACGGGCAGGTTCGCAGTGAAGCGGGCGGTGGTGGTTGGCGTCGCGACCATCGTGTCGTCGGACAGGCTGATCGCTTCAAGCCCGCCGAAGCCGTTGGCCGTCAGCCCGGTGCCGCTCGCGAGGCGATAGCCCATGAGCTGGAAGCCGGCCGCGTTGACGAGCCGGCCGTCGCCGTCCGGCACGAAAGCGCCGGCGCGCGTGAGGAAAGGCTGGCCGCTCGGGTCCTGCACCACAAAGAAGCCGTTGCCGTTCACCGCGAGGTCGGTAACCGACGTCGTGTATTGCAGCACGCCCTGCGAAGAGATCGCGGTCTGGACGGCGGTCGTCACCCCGCCCGAGTTATAGGCGCCGGTCACGGTCGGCAGCACCATGGAGGCGAATTCGGCGCGCGAGCGCTTGTAGCCCGTCGTGCCGGAATTCGCGATGTTGTCGGCCACGGTGGACAACCGGTTGGCCTGGGCGGCCATGCCCGAAACGCCCGTCCGCATCATCCCGTAAAGGCTCATCCGACGAAACTCCTTGGCTGCCGGCACATCGAGAGGTTCGAGGAGTAGCGCGAATCGCTTGCGTGAGGCTGTTGGCAGGGCCGGGAGGGCGCCCGCTCTCCTTCCTCACATCACAAGGCGGTATCCCAGGAAGCGCTTGGAATCGATCGGGTCGAAGCCCAGCCGCTCGCGCAGCTTCTTGCGCAGCTTGGAGATGTGGCTTTCCACCACATTCTCCTCCACCTCGTCGTCGAACAGGCCGTAGATCGCGTTGAACACCTGGGTCTTGGTCACGCGGCGCCCGCAATTGCTGGCGAGATATTCGAGGATGCGACGCTCGCGGCGCGGCAGCGGCATGGCCACGCCGTCGATCTCGGGATCGCGCCCGTCGGTGAAGACGCGCATTGGCCCGATCTGCGCATAGCGCGCTTCTTCCTGGACGCGGCGGCGGATGGCAGAGATGCGAGCAAGGATTTCACGGATATGGACGGGCTTGCGCACCACATCGTCCACGCCCGCCTCGAACAGGCGGAGCGTGTTTTCGAGTGAATGCTGCTCCGACAGCGCGATCACGGGAGCACCCGTGCGGTCGCGCAGCTTGGCGGGCAGCACGCTTTCGCTGCCGCAATCGCCGATCAGAATGGCGCGGACGGAAGCCAGGTCCTCATCGGCTGCGCTCGATACCCACTCGCCGAACTCATGCGACCGGAAGCCCGTGCTCGCCACGCCCTCGCGGTCGAACATGGAATGATAGCCGTCCGTCACCAGCGCGCGCTCATCAACGATCACGATCATCCGCTTGCCCCCGAATCGCCCTTAACCAAATCTTCAAAAACAAGGTTAAGGAGCGATGAAGAAGCGACCAATCACCCAAATCCCGTCTGGAAATAATGGGGTATTTGGGGGGCAGAACGCCCGGACATGACCAAAGCGGGAACGAACGCGAAATCCTCTTGAAGATGAAGGGCTTGCTCCTGCTTCGCGCAAGCTCCGCATGAGCCTTGCGCGGAGCTTGTCAGGGCAGGCAGAATGCGCGTGCGTCGGCAGTCCAGCGACCGAACCCCGTCGCGACGAGATTGGCGATCACACGGCACACATAGCGCTTCTGGGCCGGGTCATTGTCGGGACCGGCATGGTAGCGCGCGACCGCCATGGTCCAGCCTTCGTGGCGCTGATGCAGGCGCAGAAGGAAGCGGGCGGCATAATCCACGTTGCGACGCGGATCGAGCATGTCGGACAGGCCTGAGAACTGATCGCCATGATAGCGGCGGTTGATCTGCATGCAGCCGAGATCGACCAGCTTCACGCCCCGCGCATCCGCATCCTCGGCAAGGCGCACAGCCTCCGCCGGGCTGTTTGCGAACACCGCCTTTCCGCCAATGTTGAGCGCGTTGGGCTGGAGGCTGCCCTTCACGCCCGTTTCAGTGAGCCCGACCGCGTAAAGGATGCCGGCCGGGATCTTGTAGCGCTCCGCCGCGCGCAGGATCTCGCCTTCGCACGGATTGCCCGCGGGCTCGTTGGCGTAAGCCGCCTCAGATGAAAACAGCGCCGTTGCGAGCAGGAGTATCGCCCATGCGCAGGCCATCCGCCTGTTCGCCCGATCGCCCATTTGACGCCTGACCATTCCGCTCATCGCCGCTCTTGTTCCGCCCCGGGCTTCCCGCGCCGAAGGATGCCGTCTCGCCGCCGGTCTGATTGTTGCGGGCGCCGCTGCTTGCCGTCGCCGCATCGGGCGGCAGCGCCACCGTGACACGCTCCACCTCAAGCCCCAATGCTGCCAGGGCGTTTGCGATCGACGCGCCGCCATCCGCGCCCAGGCGCTCGCGCGCGGCATCGGTCTCGACGCTGAGATCGACGGAAAGCTGCCCGCCCGTGAAGCGCAGCCGCGCGGTGACCGCGCCAAGCTCAGTAGGGTGAAGCTGGATCTTCAGAACCCGGTGCTCCTGCGCGGCAAACCCGCTCGGCACGGCAGCAAGCCCGGCAACACCGGCCGGAAGCGTTCCATGCCGCACGATCGTGTCGGCCAATGCCTGAGGCGTGGCGGACGTGGATGGAAGGGTGGCGAGAGTCTGCGGGGCACCGGCAAGCACTGGTCCGGATGCGGTGTCCACGCTCGCCGGCGCATCGCCTTGAGCGGCATCGAGCCCGGCCGCCCACTGGTTGACCGACGCTTCCGCTGCCTTGAAGGAGGAGGCGAATGGATGCCGCTCGTCGTTAGTGGAGTTCACCGGGGCTTCCCATGAAGCCAGCGGTCGCGGGTTTTTGGCTTCGACATCTTCCACCGCGTGGGAGCCTGCACGTCCGCGCGGTTGTGCCTGGATCGACCCTGTCCATCGTGCGGGACTGCCATTATCACCAGCCTTCACCGACTCCTCAAAGAACGAGCTTACTGAACGAGCTTCCCCTGTTCCGACAGATGCCCGCACCTCAGGCGAGTTGCCGCCTGCCCGCGCCGCGAGACGCGCGGGCGGAACAGGCACCGGCGGCACGAAAAGAAAAGCCGCGAGACGATCGTCACGCGTTTCTCCGTCCTCCGCGTCCGCCTGATCGAGGTCACACGGGCCTGCGTCATCGCCGCCCGCACCGTGCTTTTCGACAGGATCGATCTCGCCTTTCAAAAGAACCAGCGCTTCCGGCTCGGATGTGGTGGCAGAATCGTCGCCGAGATGCTCCTTCCCCGCGATCTTCGCGCAGCTCTGTATTTCAGGAGCCAGCCGCCCGCCGCTGCCGGAAGCCGGACCACGGAGAAACGCGCCGAAACCTGTCGCGTCATGCGCCTTGCTTCCCGGAGTGGAAAGCTTGGCGCCGGGAGCGGCAGCACTGCCGGGCGAGGCCGGAGCCAGATTCATTCGGCTGCCCCGAGCAGGCGGTCGATCTCGGCCAGCGACTTGCGCGTCGCAATCACCTCAGCATTGCCGTCTTCACCTTCCGCAAGCGGCGCGGACTGAGGCTTCACCGGTTCATGCCGGGAGACGGGCGCAGCCGTGCCGTCTACCACGACAGGCTCTGCCGCAGGCGAGACCTGCGAGGAACCCGAAACCGACGCGGCCTCCGGCGGCGCCGTCAGCCTTGCCGCAACCTGACGCGCAGCATCAAGCAGCGCGCGATCGCTCGGCGTAAGCGCGGCAGGGTCGATCTTGTCCAGGCTGGACAGCGCGTCCGCGCTTCGCTCCGAAGCGATCTCAGGCAGAGCGGCATAGAGCTTGACGCGAGGGTCGCCCTCAGTCGGAGTCGTTATGCCATCACCCGCACGCTCGGATGCGAAGCCGGCAAGTGCGGTGTCGTGCTCGATCGCCGCCTGGCGGGCGATACGCAGGTAGATCACCTGAGCACGTTCGCCGTCCATTCCGGCGGTGACCGAGTCGAGTGCCGGGAGCGCAAGCCCCTGACGAAGCGCCAGCACGCCTTTCACGAAACTGTCCGCCCATTGCGCGGCATAGGGCGAAAACAGGAAGCGCCGCGCATATTGCTCGCTCAAGCCGATGAAACGCGCGCGATCCTCCAGGTCCACCGCAAGGGGGATCGAGCGGCGCAAGGCGGCTTCCTCGACCAGCGTGCCGGTGCCGAGCAGCCGCGCCTGGTCGAGCAGAAGCAGTGCGGGCTTCGGGTTGTTCCGCGCTTCGATCGAGCCGCGGACCAGCGCGAGAAACGCGCCGAGTTCCGGCTCTTCCCCCAGCGGATCGAGCCCTGCCAGTGCTCTTCGCGCATCGTCGGGCCGACCGCGCAGATAGTTGTAAACGCCGAGCACGAGCTGTTGCGAGGCGTTCGGGGCTGGCTTGGCCCCGGCTGCGCTCCGCGGCTTTGTCTCAGCGCTTCCATGCGGGTCGGCTTCGTGTCCGCCGTTTGTTGCCTCGTGATCGGCCGGCGGTGCGCTGTCATGGGCGGAGGCATGGCCTGCCTCTTTCTCGTCGCTTTCCCCGGCAGCCTCGTCGTCCTCTCCCAAGGGTCGCTGCTCTGCGGCCTCCGCCACGCGCATCAGGCGCGGCATCAGAACTTCGAGCGTGGTCGGATTGCCGCCGCTCATGCCGTAGATCAGCACCGCGCGAAAGTTCTCGGGCTCCGCGAGTTCCGCGTCACTCAAGGCGCGCAGCCGCTTGTCGGCCATTTCCAGGAGCTTGCGCTGCATGGGAAGTGCGGCATGGTCGCCATTCGCGATGCGATCCTGCACCAGTTGCAGCGAGCGCACCATCTGGAACGGCGCGAGCGCTTCCGCACCGGCGCTGCCGGCCAGTGCCAGCAGGAGACCGACGATCGCGCATCCGCGAAGGGCAGTCCGTTTCACCCGCCAGCTCCCGCGGCCGGCTGCTTCTTGCCGGAAGAGCCGGTCTTGTGCTTGCCTGTCGGCACAACAGCCGCCGGAACCTGCGCTGGGGACGTTCCTTGCACAGCATCGTTTCCGGCCACGGCCGCGCTTACCTTCGGCAGCTCAAGCAAAATCTCGATGCGGCGATTGGCGGCCGCGAAGGGGTCGTTCAACAGTTTCGGGCGGCGGTCGGCGAAGCCCGACACGCTCATGATGCGCCTTTCATCGAGGCCGGCGCGCACCAGCATGTGATAGGCGGCCTGCGCGCGAGCCGTGGACAGCCGCCAATTATCATAGCCGCCACCCTTGAAGGGCCGCGCATCGGTGTGCCCTTCGATCGAGATGGTGCCGCCACGCTCGCGGATCGCTGCGCCGATCTTGTCCATGGCAAGCACGAGCGCGCGCTCCGGCATGGCCGAGCCCACCTCGAACATGCCGAAATCGAGGCTGTCCGTGACCGAGATCACCACGCCGCGATCGCTGGCCGCGACCGAAATGCCTTCGGCAGCCTTGTCGTCGGGCTTGAATGCCCGATGCAGCGCCTCGCTAATCTCGGCGGCGGTCTTCTCCAAAGGCGCTGGCGGAGGTGCGGGAGCCTCCTCCGCCTCGGCAGTCTCCTTTGCCGACTCCGTTGATTGTTTGCCGGCTTTCGAAGGCGCATGTTCTGCGCTCGCCTGTGCGACGGGCACAGCCACTTCCTGGCTCCAGAAGTCGGGCGCGAAGGGATCGCGATAGGCTTCTCCGCCCGAAGCGCCGGTGGCCGGGCCGGAATCCTGCGCCCCGCCATCGCCCTTGTCGCTCATGTTCTGACGCGTGCCTGTTTCGGCGGCGATCTCGGCCAGCACTGCATAGGGATCGGCAAACAAGGCGGAATCAGCATTCTCGGCAGTGGACGGGCTTTCAACCGTGCTCCTGCCCGAGTTCCCGCCCGTTCCCTCGCCGTCGGCCCCTCCCTGCGCGGCGTCGAGTTCGGCCTGTTTCGCATCCATGCCGTTGGCGTTCGGCCCGTCGCCGATATCTTCGAGACCTTTGCGCGCGGAGTTGCGGTCGATCAGCTTGACCGGGTTGAAGTAGCTCGCGACCGAAGCCTTGGTCTGCTCATTGGCGGCGTTGATCAGCCACATCACGAGAAAGAAGCACATCATGGCCGTCATGAAGTCGGCGAAGGCGATCTTCCATACGCCGCCATGATGGCCTTCCTCATGATCGGCATGACGGCGGACGATGATGATGGGCTGCTGGTCATGGCCCGAAGCGACGGCGCTCATGCCTCGTCTCCTTCAGCCACGCCGCTCGGAGCTTCGGTCAGCGCCGCGTCCATGCCGACGAACCAGTCGCCGAGCCTCGTCTGCCAGAGACGCTCCCCGGCGCTGACGATAAGATCGAAGCCTGGCTCCTCGCGCCACTCGCAGGCGATGTTTGCCGCTTCGAGGCGCGGCGCAAGCGCATCCCACAGAACTCTGGAGCCTTGCGCCGACAGCCTGACGCCGTTCGGCTCGCGCATCGCATCGAGAATGGCGCGTGTCAGGGTGTCGGTCGCTAAACCGGTCTGCTGTGCGCTCAGGAAAGGCGCCAGAAGCCGGCCGACCTGCGCGGGGATAGCTTGACCGAGCCTTGTCTCGAGCGCCACGAAGCCTGCGGTAATCCGCTCGAGCGAGTCGTTTCCGAATTGTGCGGTGAGATCGGCAAGCGCGGCTTCATGCTCTTCGCACATCCCCTCGACAATGCGCAGATGATCGGCCTCCATCGCTGCACGCAGAACCGCCTCCGCGTGAGCGATGCGCTCGGCCACCAGCGCCTCCACCTCGCACGCCGGCACCGTGGGAACGACCGGTGCGCTTCGTGCAGGAGGCTCGGCAGCAAGACGGACAGGCTCGGCGCCGAAATCGGGCAGCGCCTTCCGCAAGGCAGCGTGAGAATGCATCAGGCGGCTTCCTCATGCGCCCATTTGCGCAGGATCTGGGCCGTGCGCTCCTCGTTGAGGTCGACCATGCGCGCGAGACGTTCCTGCGGCGCGGGCTTGATCTTCTGGCGCAGTTCGTCGAGCGGGGTGGCGCCTGGCGTCATGCCCGGCAAAGCGGGTGCGGCCCCCTCGCCCAGCATGGGAACGGCGCCGTCGGGGCCGGGAAGCGCGCGCTGCACCTCCTCGAAGCTCTTCGCCTCCGCCTTGCTCGCGTCGCCGCGCAGGGCGGCCGTCATCGGCCGGAGCCCGAAGAAGCCGAGCAGCAGCACGACCACCACAAAGGCGCCGGCATTGATCATCGTGCCGGTTTGCTCCTTCAGCGCGTCGAGCACCCCCGGCTCGGCAACCTCCACGCCGTCGAGCCCGTCGATGAATTCCACGGAGGACACCGTCACCGCGTCGCCGCGCTTTTCATCGAGGCCGGCCGCCGCAACGACGAGCGCGCGGATCTCGCTGATGCGCGCCTCGCGTTGATCGGCAGAGGCGTCCGCACCCAAAATCTTGTCGATGCGGCCCTGGTTCACCACAACGGCCACGCTCATCTTGGTGACCGAATAACCATTGGAGGTGGTGGCGATGCGCTTGGAGTTCATCTCGTAATTGGTGATCTCCTCCTTGCGCTCGTTGTTTTCCGAGCTTTGCGGGCCGTCGGTGGCCGCGCCCTCCGTTTCAGGCAGGTTCGCCTCGACGGAAGCGGGTACCGAGGCCGAGCGCTGGTTGCTGTTTTCGGCGGACTTCACCACCTGCGTGGAACGCTCCACGCGCGACTCGGGATCGAAGATGGTTTCCTCGATCTGGCGCGTATCCGTGTTCACCTCCGCCTTGACGCTGGCGCGGAAGTTCTCTGGCCCGAGATAAGGCACCAGCGCGCGACGGATATTGTCTTCGACCTGGGTTTCCACCGTCTGCTCGACGCCGAGCGAGCGCGCCGCACTCGTGTTGGAGGCGTCCTCGCCTGCGGCCAGCAGCGTGCCGCTGGCATCCAGCACCGTGACCTTCTCCGCATCCAGCCCCGGCACGGCGGCGGCCACGAGATAGCGGATGGCGCCTGCGCTCGCGCGCGCATCGATGCCCGCCGTGCGGATCACGACCGAAGCGGAGGGCTTCTGCTCATCGCGCCGGAAGCTTGCCCGCTCGCTCATCACGATGTGGACGCGCGCGGCCTTGATGCCGTTGAGCGATTGCAGCGTGCGCGCGATCTCGCCTTCGAGCGCGCGCACCCTCGTGATCTGCTGCATGAAGGAGGTGAGCCCGAGCGAGCCCACATTGTCGAACAATTCGTAGCCGGCATTGGCCGAGGTCGGCAGCCCCTTCTCGGCCAGCAGCATCCGCGCCTTGGCCGTCAGCCCGACCGGCACCAGCACGGAGGTGCCGTCCGAATTGACGTCGAACCCGATCCCGGCTTCGCCCAGCACCATGCCGATCGCGTTCACGTCCGAACGCTCGAGCCCGACATAAAGCGTCTCGAAAGCTGGACGGTTGAGCAGGAATGCGCCGGCCGCGACAACGGCCAGCACGAGTGCCGCGACCGCACCCATCAGCGCGAGGCGCTTCGTGCCGAAGCCCGCGAGATTGTTGAGGATGCTCTGGATCTGTTCCGGCACCGGCCGCGCATCCTTTTCGGCCCGAGGGCGTGTGTTGAGCGTGGCCGGAGTGCTAGAAGGTCAAGCTTGTGCGAGCATTGAAGCTCCCCGACGAAAAACGCCCGGCGAGTGTGCCGGGCGCGTTCATTCCGGGAGCGGAACCCCGAAGTTCAGGACTGGAAGAGCTTGAGGATGCCCTGGGAGTTCTGGTTGGCGATGGATAGCGCCTGAATGCCAAGCTGCTGCTGAACCTGAAGCGCCTGGAGCTTGCTCGATTCCTCGTTCATGTCGGCATCCACGAGTTGCCCCACGCCGCGCTCCATGGCGTTCATCAGCGTGTCCACGAAAGAGGTCTGGAGTTCCACCCGCTTCTTGGCCGCGCCGAGATCGGAAGCGGCGGTGGTCATCAGCTTGATCGCATTGTCCACGCCCTTGATATAGGCGTCGAGCGTGGTGAGATCGGCCGAGCTGTTGGTCAGCGTGCCGATGGAAAGCGAGACCACGGTGAAGCCGCCCGCCGACTGGTCGGCGAGCAGCGCGCCGGTTGTCGCGTCATAGCGCCCGTCGAGGATGCCGGTGCCGGCAGCCGCGGCATCCGTCGCGCTGTCGAACAGCTTCACATTCGCCGTGTTGATCGAGATGGTGGACACCGATACCGTGCCATCGGCCGCGCGGGTGAATGAGGCGACGATCGACTTGGTTGCATTGTAGCCGCTGGCGCCCGAGTCCACCGACAGCCAGTTTTCGCCGGAGAACGAGGCGGCATCCGCGTTGTTCTTGAGCTGACCTTGAAGCGCGGCGATCTCCGACTGGATCTTGGTGCGATCGACGCCGGGCTCGCGCGAGGCGACGAGCTTGGACTTGATCTCGTCGGCGACCTTGATCGCGGAATCGATGGCCGTATAGGCCACGTCGAGCTTGGCGGCGCCCAGGCCCAAGGCGTCCTGCACGGTCGAGAGCGACTTGAAGTCCGAGCGCATGGTGGTGGCGATCGACCAGTAGGCCGCGTTGTCGGACGCTTCCGCCACACGGTAGCCAGTCGAGATACGCGACTGCGTTTCGTCCAGCGACTTGTTGGTCAGAGTGAGGGATTTCAGCGCCGTCATCGCGGACGCATTGGTCATGATGCTGACCATGAGGAGAGGCCCTTTCCCCTTGAAGGATGATGAGCGCGGAAAGGGTCAGCCCTGGCGCTGCGGCTCCTGTCGAGGGTTCAGCGATCACCGCGCCATCATGGTTAATGGTTCTTGATTACCGTATGGTTAACTCAGGTTTAAGCCGGTTGTAGCGCGCGTGCAGAAACGACAAAGCCGCGCCCCGTTTCCGGGACGCGGCCTTGCGGCGGTGGCAGGCTCCGCAGGCTAGGTGCCTGGGGATAGCTTAGCGGAACAGCGACAGGATCTGCTGCGCGTTGCCGTTGGCGATTGAGAGCGCCTGCACGCCGAGCTGCTGCTGAACCTGAAGCGCCTGGAGCTTCGTGGACTCCTGGTTCATGTCGGCATCGACAAGCGTGCCCACGCCGCGGTCGATCGTGTCCATCAGGTTCGACACAAAGTCCTTCTGCAGGCCGATACGGGTCTTGGCGGCGCCGAGATCGGATGCGGCTGTGGTCATCGACTTGATCGCGCTGTCGGTCACCGAGATCATGGAATCCAGGATCTTGAGGTCGTCGGCGCTGTTGGTGAGGTTGGAGATGCTCAGATTGGACACGGAGAAGGTGTCGGTCGCGTCGGTCTGATCGACCATCAGCGTGCCGGCCGTCGCGGCCGTCCGGTCATAAACGCGGTCGAGGATGCCCGTGCCCGCCGTGGTCGTAGCCGAGTTGGTCTTCTTGTCGAAGAGCACCATGGAGGACGTGTCGATGGCGATGGTGCCGACCGACACCGTTCCGGCTGCCGCACGGGTGAAGGAAGCGACGATCGACTTGGTGGCGTTGTAGGTGGCGGCGGTGGAATCCACCGACAGCCAGTTCTCGCCCGAGAAGGATGCCGCTTCCGCGTTGCTGGCGAGCTGCCCCTGCAGCGAGGTGATCTCAGCCTGGATCTTGGTGCGGTCCACGCCCGGCTCGCGAGCTGCGACCAGCTTCGCCTTGATCTCGTCCACCACCTTGATGGCCGCCGTCATGCCGGTATAGGCCGTGTCGACCTTGGCGGCGCCGAGGCCGAGCGCGTCCTGCACGGTGGACAGCGCCTTGTTGTCCGAACGCATGGTGGTCGCGATCGACCAGTAGGCCGCGTTGTCGGAAGCTTCCGACACCTTGTAGCCCGTGGAGATGCGCGCCTGGGTCGTTTCCAGGCTCTTATTGGTCATGTTGAGCGACTTCAGCGCGGTCATCGCCGAAGCATTTGTCATGATACTGGACATTGAAACTCGTTTCTCGAATTCGAGCAAAACAGGCATGCCGGACTGGACCGGCATGACGGAACGGCTTCATGCCCATGATCAGCAAACACAGATCAACCCGCCATGTCCGGGAACATAGCTCGACCACCCTACCAAGGGCTGAAAAGGCGTGGTTAGCGGGAGATTAAAACGTGCAGGAG
>CAUQXI010000025.1:0-44709 GCA_963522145.1 uncultured Mesorhizobium sp.
GACGTGGCCGCGATCGTTGCCGGCCACATCGTGACAGGGGCGATCCGCGTCGGCGCGCTGTGGATGCTTCGCATGGGGGACGGCATGTCGGCCGTGGCCGCTCCGCGCATCCTCATGGCCTGGAGCGTCCGCTGATGCCCGCCTTTATCGCAGCCGCCGTGCTGCCGCTTGTTGTGAGTTCGCCGATCTGGGTTCTTGGCCCGGCCGCTGTGTCGGCGGTTGCCGCCGGCATCGGCTATGCCGCCGTGGTGGGCGTCGGCCTGCTCGCGCAGCGGCTCGGCCGTCAGGAAGCGCCCAAGCCCGAGGACGTGCAGGGCAACTACAAGCAGCCGACGCCGACGCGCACCGCGCTTTACGGGCAAGGCAAGCTGGGCGGTCCTTACCTGTTCCGCGAGACCAACAGGGGAACGCTTCTGCAGGTGATCGCGCTGGCCTCGCGTTGCCTCGACAGCATCCAGGAGTATTGGTGCGACGACAACCTGGTCACGCCAAACGCCGGCGGGGTGGTCACTCAGTCGCCCTACGATCACGACCTCGATGTGGTGGCGCGACTTGGGCTGCCAACCGAGACTGCGTTCGGCGAGTTGATCAACCGCTTTCCCGGCAAGTGGACCGCGGCTCATCGCGGAGACGGCATCGCCACGCTGATGACCGTTCTGGACACGCCGGGCGAGGACGAGGTGATGGAGGTGTTCCCGAACGGGGCAAACACCCTGTTTCGCGTCGTGGCGCGTGGCTGCCGGATATATGACCCGACCGATATAGGGCAGAACGTGGACAATGCCGCGACCTGGACCTGGAGCGACAATCTCGCGCGAATCGTTATGGATTACCTGCGCGATCGTGACGGAATGCGGGTGCCGCTTTCGATGCTCGCGACGCCTCAGGCGCTCGCCGGCTGGCGGCAGGCGGTGGCGGATTGCAATGACATGATCCCACTCAAGGCGGGCGGCACGGAGCGTCGCTATCGCGCCTGGGGCTCCTACAGCTTCAGCGAGCGGCCCGGCGACGTGCTGCGCCGCTTCATGGCGGCCGGCAATGCAAGGCTGGCACCGACGCCCGACGGCGGCATGCACCTGGAAGTCGGCAAGTGGCGCGCGCCCACGGTATCGATCGACGAAACGGCGATC
The DNA here is from genome assembly GCA_963522145.1 of uncultured Mesorhizobium sp. Lineage (GTDB taxonomy): Bacteria > Pseudomonadota > Alphaproteobacteria > Rhizobiales > Rhizobiaceae > Mesorhizobium_B. The sequence continues at coordinate 1,131 of CAUQXI010000025.1, forward strand.
ACCGGCTTCCAGGGGCTCGGGCGCGGCAAGTCGATCCTCGAAACGGCAAACACGATCACGGCCCAGTTCACCTCCGTCGCCCACGACTATCAGGCGACGGAAGCAGACCCCTGGGTGGATGACGAGGACGTAGCCGACCGCGGCGAGATCGCGACGCAAGCCGATCTGGTCTGCTCGCCATCGCATGCCCAGACGCGGCGGCTGATGAAGATCGAGGCTGCACGGGCGAATCCAGAGTGGGTCGGCACCTTCGCCTGCAATCTTCAGGCACTTGCCGCATTTGGGGAGCGCTTCATCCATGTGCGCTACCAGGCCTTCGGGATCGATCATGACTTCGAGGTGATGGACTTCCAGTTCGTCTTTGGCGAGCACGCCACGCTGATCGGTGTCACCCTGCAGCTGCAGAGCATCGGCGCGGACGCCTATGCCTGGAACCCAACTGTGGAGGAGGGCACCGCGCCGGCTGTGGACAAGACCGACGACGATCATGTGATCCCGCTCGTGATCGATCTCGCCGCGATGGTGATCCGCAAGAGCGTGGGGGGCACGCAGGCGCCTTTCGCGCGGCTGTCGTGGGTGCCCTATCCCAACACCAAGAGCCTTCAAGTCGAACTGCGCGGAAAGAAGACGAGCGAGAGCGCCTGGCAGTCGATCCCGGTGGCGACGAATGCAGTGACGGCCGACAGCTTCCTGCTCGATGACGGCGCGCAGTATGAGTTCCAGGCGCGGCATCGCGCAGCCTCCGGCCGGCTGGGCACCTGGACGCCAAGCGTCGAGATCGTTGCCGTGGCCGACACCGTTGCGCCCGCGGCGCTGCTCTCGTTTTCAGCGACCGGCGGAACAGGGCAGGTGGCGGTCGGGTTCGGCTCCACCAACGATGCGCACTTGTCGCGTGTCGCGATCTACCTCGCGCCGGCCGGCACCCCGCTCAACCGCACCACGCATCTATCAACCCGCCCGGCCGTCGCGCCGGGCATCTCCTACAGCGTGCCTGTGACGGCAGCAGTGGGCACGTATGATGTCTACGCCGAGCCGCTGAACCCTTCGGGCATCGCAGGGCCGCTCGCCGGCCCGGTCTCCGCCACCGTCACCTGATCTGTCGATCCCAGCCAGTTCAACTGCCCTGCCTGCCGCGGGGTGCTTCCACTTGGAGTGTTCCCGCATGGGCGCCATCAAGACTGCCGCCGATCTCGCCTTTCGCGACTATGTCACGGACGGCGTCCCCGCCTCGGGCAGGAACAGCCCAGACAAGGCGGACATCCGCGAGGTGTTCGACACAATCGAGACGGCTTTGACCGCAGTCGACGATCGTATCGAAGAGGTGGAGGGCGATCTCGCATCCATGCCTGCCGACGTGGACGCGCTTCGCACCCGCATCACAAACGTGGAGGCTGTGGCAACGGCTGGCATTCGCTGGACGCCTAACACCGTGCATGTGCGCGCCACCGCCAACGTCGCGATCGCCACCGGCCTGGTGAACGGCACGGTGCTGAACGGAGTTACGCTCGCCACCGGTAATGTGGTGTTCCTGCCTTACCAGACGGCGCCGGCGCAGAACGGGCTGTATGTGGTGCCCGCCGCAGGTGCCGCCTCACGCGCGGCCTGGGCGGATGCGGCATCCGAGCTGGCTTATCTCGGCTTTGCGATCGCCGGCGGCACGGTCGGCGCCGGCGAGGGCTGGACGCTGCCGATGAAGGAGGCGGACATCACGCTCGGCACGACGGCGCTCAACTTCGCGCCCGTGCCGTCCGGTGCGCTTGCCGAGGTGCAGGTCGCGCGACTCGGCGGGCCGTCGCTTTCGGCGCGACTGAAACGACTGCTGTCCGCTCCCGATCTGCCCGCCGTCGTCACGCACTTCTATCCCTGCGACGAGGGAAGGGGTGACACGCTCTTCGACATCGTCGGATCGTCGCATATCGACCTCAACTCGGGCGGCGGCAACCGCGCCTGGGCGAACGGCATCCTGAAGCTCTCGACGGGGTGGTTCAAAACTCCATCCTTTACGGCGCGCGCGGTGTTCGCGGCTGTCCGGCTGGTCGAGGGAGATGCGACGACCCTCTTTCCTCTGGCGAGTCCTTCCGGGAAAGCCATATCGTCCACGAGTCTGGCATCCGTCGCCACTGTTCCGAATGTGCGGTTCCTCTCCGGCTGGGGCACGCGGACGCCGCGCAAGCGGACGAGCAACGGCACGACGACTGGAAACGGGCTCAATAGCGGCGGATGGGAATTGCCGCTCGTCACACTGGCTGCCGATGAAACAGGCACCTTTGTCGTGGGGGCGGCGAGCACGGGCGGCGGAGGCGCGTCGGCGGCAGGTCCCTTCGAACTCGTCGCGCTTGGCTACTGCTCCGCCGATCCTTCCGCGGTCGAGGCCCGCCAAATCTCTACCTTCGTTGCAGCGCTTCTGAAGACGCGCGGCATCCTCCTTCGGCCGCAGGATTGCCCGGAGCAGCGTGTGCTGGTGATCGTCGGGGGCGAGAGCACGGCCGCCGGCACCAAACTGCTGACGGCGCTTTCAACGGATCAGCGCAACACGTTCTCGGAGAACACCCTCGTCAACGCCTATGATGCCGGCAGCGCGAACACAAATGGCAAGAGGATGCGGCGGGCGAGCTTCCGCGCCGCGAACCCCAACAACAATGCGCCCTCGCTCAACACCAAGTTCGGGATGGAGTTCGGCATCGTCACGGCCCGCAACACCGGCGCGGACGACGGCCGGCTGCTCGACATCCTGAAGGTGGCGCAGGGCAGCACCTTCCTGACGCCGAGCGGCGCGGATGGCTCCTCCAAGGTCTATGACACGGCGGTGTTCGAGGCCTCGATCTCCGGCACCACCATGACGGTAACGGCCGTCACCTCAGGCACGATCGCGCCCGGCCAGCAAATCAGAGGCTCCGGCATTACGGCCGCCAATATCTCCGCCAGCGGCACGGGCGCCGGCGGCGTGGGAACTTACACCGTGAGCGTAGGGCAGAACGCTTCTTCCACCACCGTCACTTCCTCCCGCACCATCGCGCAGTCACAGTCGCGCAACGACATGACGGGCGCCGAATATGGAACGCTGTCGCTTTTCACGCAGCTCGACGTGCGGAATGTCCTGCGTGCCGAGGCTTTGGCCCGCAACAACGGCGTCGGCTACACAACCGTGCTGCGCGTGAAGGCCGAGGGGCTCAATGACGCCTATCTCGGCGATCAGGTCATCACCTCGACGGCCCTCTACCAGGGCTGGCTGCAGAGCGAGCACGACGCGGCGAAGGCGGTCTATGGGCTTTCCGCGCTTCGCACTGTCCTGATCAAGCCGCATCTCCCGAACCTCGGAACGGGCGGCAATGGCAGCGGCCTCGGCGCTGGCGATCCTGACTACCCGAACAATGCCATTGGTCAGCATCGCCTCAATGCCCTGAACTTCATCCGCACGGCTTGCGACAGCTTCGCAGCCGCCAACGCGGGCGAGGTCTTCATACTTGATGGGAACAGCTACGCGCTCGATACGCCTGGCGATTACATCCATCCGAGCGCGGCCGGCTACGAGGCAATGGGGCAGGCTGTGGCTGCCTTGATCGACTATGATGCCCGTGCAGCGCCTCTGGCGGCTTGAGCGAAGCCGCGCCATCGACCAACCGTCACCATCATCGGTGACAACCGTGGCCCGCTCAATCCATGACGTACAAAAATCGGTCTCTTAGGTGAGTGATTTTCTCTCTTTCGAGTTCTGGTGGAACTACAAAGAGCATCTGCCGACCACAGCGATCTGAGGGGCGCAAGAGCTCTTCGACGATGTGGTAATGCGGCCGAGACGGATAATCATCGAAGATAATGCTTGTCCCGGGTTCAGCCTCAAGCAGCGACTGGAAAAAGCAGCATACCCTGAAACGACCATCGATCAGGACAACGCTTGGCTTGCGGCCGCCCTCCCAGATTCGCAATGCATAGTGCTGGAAGTTGTCTCGCCTTGCGTAGGAAAGAGGCCGTCCCCAAGACCCCACAGGCCCCAAGTCGACCCAGTGCGCCTTCAGGCGGGTGGAGGCCGGGTTCGAACTCGTTACACTCTCAACCCAGTCTTTCGATGTATCCACGCAAATAACATCTGCCTTGGTGTTAGCCAGCACCCAACGGGTCGATGTTCCCATGCCGTATTCGCCGTAGAGATCGCAGCCCGCTAAGGCGTTGATGAATAAGCGATCATCCCCATCGAAAAGTGCATCTGCCTGCTGGCGAGGCCGACTGAGCGCGCGGCGCAACTTGTTGATGACGGGCGGTAAGAAGTCTCTCGCTGTCAGAGGCATTACCGGACCCTCTTACGCATGTTTTACAACGGTAAGGCGTTGAGCGCTCGGAGTATATCAACACCCCAGCTTGAGCAATCTCGGCGTGCTGCGAGTTGCAGCCTTCCGCTCACGCAGTTGGTGCCATTCGGCTAACCACCCGCCCTTCGGGGCTCCTCATCATCGGAGAACGACCATGGACCTCTCACCGCAGGGGGCCGCCTTCGTGCGCGCCCATGAAGGCTTCGAGCCTCACTGGTATGCCGATCCGACAGGCACCGGCACGATCGGCATCGGCTTCACCTGGGCCTCCGGTGTGTTCCGCACCTGGTGGGAGAAGAACCGGCCTGGTGTGGCGTTCGGCAAGGGCGCCGCGATGACGGAGGCCGAAGCCGGCGAGGTCCTGCCTCTGCTCGTGCGCGAGGAGTACGGCGCGGCCGTCAATCGCTTTTTCGGCAAGGACGTGCCCCAGCATGTCTTCGACGCCATGGTGTCGGCCGTGTTCAACCTCGGACCCAAGGCGCTGAAGTGGCGCTGGGCCGCAGCGGCAAAGCGTGGCGACTATGCCGAGGCGGCACGGCTGCTGACCACGACCGGCACCACCTCGAAGGGCAAGAAGCTGCCGGGGCTCATCCGACGGCGCGCGGAAGAAGCGCTGCTGCTGGAGAAGGGCGTCTATACCAGCGGGAAGAAGGCACCGAAGCCGAAGGTGAGGCAGCCCGCGCAGAAGGTCACCAGGCCGGCGACCGCCTATACCAGCGAGGCCATCATCCGCGTTGTGCAGGAGAAGCTGACCGCGCTGAACTATCCGCTTGGCTCGATCGATCCGAAGACGGGTGGCTTCGACGGCGTGCTGGGCGATCTCACCCGCTCGGCCATCCGCGACTTCCGCAAAGACAATGGCCTGCCTGATTCCGACACGATCGATGCCGCTCTGCTGACCGCGCTGGACTCGGCCAAGCCGCGTGTTCTACCACGCGCCGCCACAGCCGCCGAGGACATCCGCAAGATCGTGCCCGAGGCACAGGATAGCTGGCTCAACCGCTGGGCGGGTGGCGCCGTGGCGGGCTTTGCCGCCGTCTATGGGCTGGCCAAAGGCGCGGTGGAGAACTTCCAAGCGGCGCGTGAGACCCTGACGCCATACCTCGCCTACTTCCCTGGGATTCAGGAGTGGATGGTGTTTTGCATCATCGCGGGTGCTGGCGGCTTCATCTACTGGCGCTCCACGCGTGCCGACCAGTCGATCAAGGCCGCGCTGCGCGTGGGAGCGCGGCTGTGATGCCGCCCCGCATCGAATGGCCGCTGCTGATCCTGTTCGCTCTGGCGGCAGTCTATCTCCTGATGGGGGGAGGCGCGGCACCATGAACGATCACGCCCTGATCGTCCGCGTTTATCGCGGCATCGCCGATCACTTCCCGACGCGCTGGACCGAATGGGCCATGTTGTGGCCCACCTTCGGACTCTGGATCGCGCTGCAGCTCCAGCCGGATATGTTCTCGACCTCGCCCTCGTTCAGCCATGTGGCGAGCTGGGCGACGGAGCGTCAGTGGATCGCGATCTTCGGCCTTGCCATGCTGTGCCGGTTCGCAGCGCTTGTGATCAACGGCACCTTCAAGGGCTTCGAGTTCTCGCCGCACATCAGGGCAGGGGCAAGCCTGGTCGGTGTCCTGATCTGGTCGCAGGTGAGCCTGGGCTTCCTGACCGCCTTCCTGTTCGGCGGTGGTGCCTTGTCCGGCTTCGTGGGCTGGTCGCTGCCGGTGCTGCTCGAGCTGATGAACACCTGGCGCTCATGGATGGATGTGGGAAAGCAGTTTCCCGAGGAGAGCTGACGCATGAACTGGTCAGCACTCGACTTCACCGGGCTCGCCAATGCGGCCCTGGCGCTTCTCACCGCATCGATCATGGTCATCGCCGTGAAGATCGGCCGGCGCGCCAAGCCGTCCGAGCCACCACCTGCCGAGACGAAGATGCAGGGTGTCGCCATCATCTCGGCTGAACCGCTCAAGCAGCTGGTGGCCGCGATCGAGGCGGCAAACATGGACCGGGTTCAAACCCGCAAGGATCTAGGAGACGCCTATAAGCTCGTGCTGAAGCTCTTCGATCGCCTTGTTCGTGCGCAGGAGGCGCAAACCAAGCACCAGGAGACCGTAGCATTCTCGCAGAAGGTGCTTGCCGATCAGCAGCAGGCTGACATGGTGGAGCAGCAGGCAGTGCTGGAAGGCAGGATCAACGAACTGCTCGGCCGGCTCGACGAGGTGCCGCACCCGCATCGGTGAAGAGCGACCTAATCAACGCGCTGGATGAGGTCAGAGCGGAGATGGCCAGGCGGAGGTGACGTGCGCTCGATGGATGTTCGTTGCCGGCTCTATGGACTCGCATTTTTAGTCGACTGGGCATTTACTCCCCAAAACAATGAGGGAGCTAAATGGACAATCGTATATCGGCCAAGTTCTTTCGCGTTGAAAGCGAGGAAGACGCAGGAGGTTCGTTCGAAGAGGTACTGCGTGCCATTTCCAGTGTCGGGCTTGTGGAGCGTGAGAGAAATATTGGCGCTGACGCTGGAGAAAGCGTCATCGCGCGCCTGGAGCGCCTTACGGAGGATGGCGATTTTCTTGCCGGTGAGTTCATCAGGCGGCAAACTGACAATAAGCCCCCGGAGGCACATAAAGATGGCCTCCGACCACTACAATTGTCGGAAGGTGGCGGATTAGGGCACGCCTGCGCGTTCCGATGGCACCGGCCGACTAGTACGTTTTGCCTGCAGAACAATCCGCTCGGGCTTTCGATGGGGCGGGTCAGGTCCTATTTGCAGGCCTCTGAACCACGTTCATCGTTCCGCGCGGAGAAGGTGCCCACCAACAACGCCTTGGAGCGCTTTAGGCATGGCGAAACACGTGCGTTCGAGATTGAGGTCGCAACACCTTTAAGCCTTCCCGCCGTGGAGGGCCCAGATGGTGCTGCAGACAAGACTGTTGTGGAGGCTGCCAGGATGCTCGCCAACGCCTTCGAGGGTCTAACCGTCACCGTGACGGTCTCCATGGGCAGGAAGCCCGGCGAATTGCCCAAAGGCCCGATTCAATCGGTACTTGACCGCTTCTTGCCGTGGGCGAGGAACCGGGAAGTGGATGTGAGAAAGCTGCGTGTTCGCTCCAAAGAAGATTCCGATGAAGGGGAGACGGAGACCATCAGCTTCCTCGACGAGTTCTTGCAGGAGAAAGACGTGGTTGATCTGCCGGACGCAAACGTTGAGCGAAATTATGAGCTGCGGGCGCTGTTCATGAGCCAGTGGCACAACATGCATCTACCATTCTTGCAGACACTATATACGCCATGAGCACCAAAGCCGCGATCGACAGGCAGTGGCCACGGCTTGTATCGCTTCTCGCGATTGGGCTTTTTGTCGTTTTTGGACCTACTGTTTTCGCATTCGCAGTCCAACATAACTGGAATGTATCGAATATATATTCAAGTCTATTCGACCTATCCTCAATAATAACAGCATTCGTTTTCAGTTTTTTCACGTTCGCGAGAACATCAGAAACCGAGTTCCTACACAAGATAAGAAAGACATATACTTACAGACGTTTTATGGAATATCTAGTAGAAGCGATGAGCATCTCTGCGACGCTTGTACTCGTCTCCATTCCGTTCATGGTTGTCGAGCCTAAGCCTCTCGCGCGTTCGGATCCGTGGTTCTGGGCGTGCGGAGTTTGGCTCGGCGTAGTGGTGTATGCGCTAAGCGCCACGGCTCGCTCCATGCGGCAATTCGTGACCATCGCCATGGTTGAGAAGTGAGCTGTGGCCGAAGTCCAGAACACCTCCACACCCCGCCCCCTTTGCGCATGCTGGGGATGTTCGGGTGGCGGGGGGGGCTAATGCGGCCGGCGACGCGCGCAACAAAAAGCCCGGCGTGAACCGGGCTCTTGATGTCGATGGATTGGTGGATCAGAACTTGTAGGCGATGCCGGCGAGCACCTGGCCTTGATTGAAGTCGGCTTCGACGTCGTACCGATCGAGATCGAACGTCTCATGGCCAAAGTCTGAGTAGCGCGCTTCCAGCTTGCCGATCAGATGATCGGTGAAGGCATGTTCCACGCCCAAGCCGATCGTGTAGCCGGTCAAGGTTTTTGTGTCGGAGTTCTCATATGGGAACGCAGGCGATTCCGGTTGTCTCTCGTCGCCTTCGTCATGAAGCTCGGCGTGAGCAAACGCGACACCAGCCGTTCCGAAAAACAGTGTGCGATCCATGGCGTAGCCGACGCGGCCGCGGATCGACGCCTGCCAGTCGCTCTTCATCTCGAGATTGCCTTGGGCAAAGGTGAACGGGTTCGGATTGCCTTCGTAATCCTCGTCGCCCTTGTAGCTGCTGCCGTTGAAGTCGCCTTCCACACCAACCACCCAGTTGCTGGGAAGCTGGTAATTATAGCCGACATACGCCCCACCCACGAAGCCGTCCATGCTGAAGTCGTCGGCGACAGACAGTCCAACGTTCCCGGCAGAACCTTCAAGTGCGTCGGACAGGTTGTCGTTCTCATGGCCGAAGGCATAGCCAGCCTGCAGGCCGATATAGGCGCCGGTGAAGGAAAACACGGGATCATACGGAGTTTCGACGATGGCATCGGCGGCGTGCGCTGTAATCACGCCACTCACCAGCGAAAACGCTGCTACCGTTCCCAGGAATGCTGCCTTGATCATGTCTCTTCCCTCGACCTCACAGCGACATCTGGTACTCGCATCCTCGGGGTGTGGATAGCCGGTGGTCCTTACCACGCCGCAAAATGAGGAGGACGTGGCAGAACTAACACAAGCCTGGTCCAAGCCGCACGCAGCTTTCACGCCCCGCTCCGGCTCCGGCCGGCGGGGCGTTTTTTGTTCGTGCCTTGGTGTGGCGTGGGATCATACATACCGGGAACACCGGCATAGCTGTCCGCTGCCCAAATTGCGACTTTGCGTTGTGCGTGAGGGCGGCGACAGAGCCGTCAACAGTGGGCGGTCGCCATGCCGTTGCTGGAAATCTCTTGAGCAGCCTTGCTCCTTATTGAAAAGATGCCGCCGACCGATTGATTCTTGCCTCAGAGTGGAAAACTTGGCGGCCGAGCGGACTGCGAACATAGCCTCCATTCACGAAGGCAAGCATGTCATCTATCTGCTTTCGCCTCAACCTTGGGACGGTTTCCATGTCTCAAAGCACAACTATGCGAAAGAGTTGGCTGCTGCTTCGAACAGGGTATTCTTCGTAGAGCCGCCGGTTCAGACTGGCAGATACGGCCAGATCGATGTCGTTCCGACCGGTGTCAGCAACATCGCTCGGGTGCAGTATCGACCATTCTTCCCGTACAAACTGAAGTTTAGAAGCCGATGGCTGTTCAACAAGCTCATGAGGCTTCAAGCCAGAAGGCTGATCGAAAAAATCGGCGACGTCCCAGACATCGTTTGGGATTTCGACAATTCCTTCCAGTTCTCCGATCTCACCGCGTTCGACGCCTCTCTGAGCATTTTCCACCCAGTCGACAGCTTCAAACTGGGCCTCGGCTCCAAATCTGCCGACATCGTCCTTTCCTGCACGCCCGAGTATGCCGCGATGAGCGGTGTCTCCTCTGATCGGCTACTCATTGTTCCTCATGGACTGAGGCAAGAGTACGCGTCACACGCGGCTCGGCTGATCGGCTCTTTAGGCGACCTGACAACGCCCCTGATCAAGGAGGCGCCTCGTCGCCAGCGCGTTGGGTATGTCGGCAATCTCCTGCACCCAGGCATAGACTGGGAGACGATGCTTCTGATGATGCAGGCTTATCCAGGCGTCGACTTCATCTTCTTCGGTCCATTCGCACAGAAGTCAGGAGGTTCATCTCCGATTCCGCTGGGGCGCCTGAAGGAGCAACCAAACTGCACCCTGCGCGGCCTGGCTACGCCGGATCAGATTTTGCAGGAAGCATCAGACATCGATGTCTGGTTGATGTGCTACGACATTCGCAAGACGCTGGAAGGGAGTATCAGCTCTCATAAGGTGCTTGAGTACCTTGCCAGTGGTCGTGCCGTGCTCACAAATCACATGCCATCGTATCGTGACGCCGCGCTCGCCATTATGCCCCCCGGCGACGACAACTCCCCCATGGTGGAGATGCTCGGTCAGATATTGGCAGACTCTGACCTCAACGCCCCGGATCAGCAGCGTAGGCGTGCCGCTTTCGCGTTAAGCCACACCTATGCATCTCACCTTCGACGGATTGATGACTTCCTTCTGAGTCGTCGCGAACCCGCGGACGACTCAGCAGCGCGCCTAGCGCTGGGTTCTAGATGACCGCTTCATCAGCGCCGTGCGCAGGGTGCCGGAAATATGCCTATCGCTTCGAACGCGCGCTAACCCGCCAGCACGCTATGAAGTAGGCGACATAGACGACCGAAAAGCCGGCAGAATAGCCGACGAGGGCAGCAATCGGCGTCCCACCGAGTGCCATCGGTCCAACTGTGCAAAGCGCGATCGTCACAACAGAAAATAGGGAGAGAAAGAAGTTGATGTGCTGATTTCCGGGAAACAGCAGGATCGGCATCAGAGGGACCACGCAGAAGCGCACGAGTAGCATCGGCGCAAGGATGCGGACAATATAACCGGCGTCTTCCCAATTCGGCCCCATCACGATGCGCAGGAGATCGGGTGCGATGATGGCCAGTATCGTTATCGAAGGCAGCGCCAGCGAGAAAAGGGCTACGAATGTCTTTTTGAGGATCGGCCGGCATGTGCCCCGCTGTGCCAAGTCTACCGCGGCGCGTTGTCTGAAGACAGATCCTATCGAGAAGCCCAAGATCGTCAGAGGAAGTGTGACGAGTTGGCGGGCGCGATTGAAGTTACCGACGATCGCTGCCGCGCCAAGCGACGACAAAGCGAATACCGGCAACGAGAGGTTGAAGGAGGCGATGAACGAAGCCGGAAGCGTGTAGATGGCGGAGTGCTTATGCCTTCTTGCAAGGACCCGCAGCCGAGAAAGCCGGCGCTCTAATCGTGTGCCCTTTATCATCCGGCTTAGCAGGAAAAGGTGAGCGGCGAGACTCGCGCATTGCTGCAGAAGATAGGCAGCAAGAAGTCCAGCATACCCGAAGCCGGCGAACCCGAACATAATGGAGGTGAGCACGCTTCCCGCTGTGCTCATCACCTGTAGACGGGCGATAAAGCCGTAGTGCGTACGCCTGTTCGCTAGGGAAATGACTGTCGCGTTTAGGCCCGATGCCAGGATTGTGACGGGTAAGAACATCAGCCATGGAGCCGCCTCTTTCCAACCCGGCGTTTGGCTGGCCCAAAAATAGATCCCAATCGACAACACTGCCGTTACGACCGCCATGGCGATCGAGATCGCGATCGTGACGGACACGAGAACCATGGCCTGCCGCTCGCTACGCTCGGCAACGATGCCCTGGTTCATCTGCAAGGTGCTTGCTGTGGCAAGAACTGCTGCAAGGGCCATGTAGGCCGCCAACGGTCCATAGTCCGCAGGTGTGTAAAGCCGGCCGAGGATCGGCGCCGCGGCGAAAGGGATCAGCGTTGCTAATCCCTGACCCAGCATGAGTTTAGTCGCGCCGCGAACAAAGTGAGAAGACTGGATGCCGCGAACGCGTTCTCGGATGCTAGACAGCGGCCTACACTCTCAGCGATGCACCCCGCAATTTTTTCGCGCTTAGCACTCGTCTGGCCCAATGCAGTCGAGCGGCATTCTAGGTTCGGTGCGCAGCTTCGGGGTGGTAGGTTTCACAGCATCGAGTTGCGCGCGGAGCGTCTCAAGTTCGCGGACTGCCCACTGGACGGCTTGAGCCACCGGCGTCGGGACGCTGCATGAGGTATCGTGAGGTCTAATTGACCTGAGGATATGCATCGCTTCCTCGGCAGTGGGCTCGCGCTGTTTCATCTACAATCTCGTTCCACGCATGGTTGTTGACCTATAACGCCAAAGCGGAGCGGGGCGCCAGCCGCCTTCTAGATCGTCTCCTGCACGTTGTGAAAGCGGTCTGATCGCAAGCTGGCCTGTTGCGTACATGTTTGGTCAGGTCATGCCAGCGCCATCGGCAGCTGCTCCACTGCGTCGTGAACCGCGGAGACCACATCTCAATAGAGCAAAGCTTCCGCGATCTATGTCGAGCTCTGGCCAAGCACTGAGCGGTTTCTGGATGCGAGTAGGTTAGACAAACACGCGACAAGTGCTTGATCTGTAGGGGGAGGTTAGACAAGCTGCAGAACCGCAAGAGACTGTTCCTGAATAGAAACTTCAGCAGTCAGAGTCCGTGGGTCTACCGTTAACCTATTCCCCAAAGACGTGATCTTCAACGTCTCAGTGAAGCAAGAGCACGATGTCTGAGCATCTTCCTCCGCGCGATCGAGCGCTCAGCCTCGCGCCGCCTTGTATCACATCAGGCCCTTCGATCAAGCCGCCTGACACGGCCGATGTATTATCTGTGCGACAGATGGCGAACTTTTCGCTGGCGGGTTGCTGACAATTCTTCCGAGGGTCAGGACAGCCGCTGCTTGAGTGACGCCATGCCGGCCCAAGGGTCCTCTTTCTCGTGTCGGAGCCGGGCCGGGAGGTTCTCGACGTTGAACTGCGCTGCGCGCACGCCGCTTTCGAGTTCGCTCCATCTGAGCGGGGTGGAAACGGTCGCGCCGGGGCGCGCGCGCGTCGAGTAGGCGCCAACTGCTGTCGCGCCCCGACCGTTGCGGAGATAGTCGATGAAGATGCGGCCGCTGCGCGCGCGCTTTGCCACGCTGGCCGTGTAGCGGCGAGGGCTGTCCTTCGCCATCGCTTCCACGATCCCCTTTGCGAACGCCTTTGCCTCCGGCCACTCCACCCGCGGCAGAACAGGAACCACGACGTGCAGGCCCTTGCCGCCGGACGTCTTGATGAAGCTTTGGAGCTTCAGGGAAGCCAGTCGCTCGCGCACCTCCACCGCCCCTTCAACCACGGCTTCCCAGGAAAGGCCCTCATCCGGATCGAGGTCGAAGGTGAGGCGATCGGGCTTTTCCAGGGTCTCGAGCCTGGAGCCCCAAGGATGGATTTCCAACGCGCCGGCCTGAACCAGCCCGACCAGCCCGTCCAGATTGGAGATGGTCAGAAGCTCCTCATCCCCGACCATATGGCGGTGGATGGCATCGCTCATCCCGTCCCAGGCGTGTTTCTGGAAGAAGCTGTGCCCATCGATGCCGCTTGGGCAGCGCAGGAGCGAAAGGGGACGGTCGACGAGATGCGGCAGGATCCGGTCGGCGATCTCCGCATAGAATTCGGCGAGCCCGAGCTTGGTGAGCCCGATATCGGGCCAGAATACGCGGTCGGGGTGGGTGAGGGGGAAGTCGGGTGAAGCCGCTTTCCGGCCGGTTGTTTTGCCTGGCACGCGCTTCCCACTCGAACCGGCTGTCGCCTCCGCCTCGACATCCTGCGGTGCTTGGGCAACCTCGCGCACGACATCGCTCGCATCCTTGTCGTCGCGAAGGCCCTTGAACGCGGCGTGGCGCAACTGCCCGTCACCCGTCCAGCCGCGGATCTCCACCTCGGCGACAAGCTTGGGCTCGACCCAGCGCGCATTGCGTGCAGCCAGCGCGGTGAGTTTGGCGGCAAAGGGTGGAGTGGCGCGCTTAAGCGCATCGAGCCTAATCCACAGCTCGCGCGCGGCGGCTTCGGTGAAGCCTGTGCCTGCACGACCGACGTGAACGAGCTGGCCATCCTCGTAGACGCCGAGGATCAGCGAGCCCACTGCCTTCGCAGACGTGGTCGACGGCATGAAGCCGGCAATTACGAGCTCCTGCCGCTCCGTGCATTTGGTCTTGAGCCAGCTTTGCGTCCGTCCGGAACGGTAGGGCTCGCTTCGGCGCTTGGAGATGATGCCTTCGAGCCCGAGCCGGCAGGCGTGCCGCACCATCGTCGCGCCATCGTCTTCGATGTGCTCGCTCAGGCGGATCGTGCCGCCCGCCGGCGCATCCTCGAAAAGCGTCGCAAGCAGCGTCTTGCGCTCGACCAGAGGCGCGGCCTGGAGGCTCGCACCGTCGAGATAAAGAAGGTCGAAGGCGTAGAACACCATCCGCTCGGTTCGCCCTGTGCTGATGGCATCCTGCAGTGCGGAGAACGACGAAACGCCGCCCTCGCTTTCTACCACCACCTCGCCGTCGATCAGTGCGGAGCCGAGCTTCATAGCCTTGAGCGCGTCGGCCACTGTCTTGAACTTCGTTGTCCAGTCGAGACCTTTGCGAGTCAGCAGCTTGACCTTGCCGCCGTCGATGCGCGCCTGAAGGCGGTAGCCGTCGAACTTGATCTCGTGCAGCCATTCCGGCCCGGATGGCGCTGTCTCGACCAGCGTAGCTAGGCTCGGCTCGACGAAGACCGGCAGCAGGCTTTTCCTGGCTTTCGGCGTTGATGCCGTGGCGGGTTTCGCGCGCTCGGCGGACACAGCCGTACGGGCGGCATGGTCGACACGCACCACGCCGCCAGCCTCGAGCTGCTTGTTGGTCTGGCCGGTGATAAGCGAGGTCAGCTCAGTCTCCACCAGATGCGCGCCGTCGCCGTCTGTGGCATGCTCGTCCTCGCCCTTGACGAGAAGCCACGGCTCCTTCTTTTCCTTGCCCTTGCCTTTCATGCGGATGAGGTGCCAGCGCCCATGCAGGCGAGCGCCCGACAGGGTGAACTCCAGATGGCCCTTGGCGAGGCCTGCCCGGGCGTCACCCTCCGGAGACCAGCCGCCCTGATCCCACACGATCATCGTGCCGCCGCCATACTCGCCCTGCGGTATCACGCCCTCGAAGGCGATGTATTCAAGCGGATGATCCTCCGTGTGGATCGATAGACGCTTGTCTTTGGGATTGAGGCTCGGGCCGCGCGTCACGGCCCAGCTCTTCAGGACGCCGTCGAGCTCCAGCCTGAGGTCGAAGTGCAGGCGGCGGGCATCGTGGCGCTGGATGACGAAGCGACTCCCTTTGCGCCTGCGCGACGTGCCGGCCGGCTCGGGGCTCGCGGTGAAGTCACGCTTGGCGCGATAGGGCGCAAGAGGCTCCGGCGGCGTTCCCGCTCCGCCTTCGCTTGGCTCCCGATGCGCCATGGCGTCACGAAGCCTTGCGCAGGGGCGGGTGGCTCTTCTTCGGTGCCGATGGCTTGCGTGCGGCCGCCGGCTTCTTGGCGGCTGCGGCAGTGGCCTTTGCGGCGGGCTTCTTCGACGCAGGCTTCTTCGCGGGCTCCTTTCCACCCTCGGCCGCGATGCTCTTGCGCAACGCATCCATCAGGTTGACGACGTTGGAAGCGGAGCGGCCTTCCTTGACCGGCTTGGGCTCCTTGCCGTTCTGCTTCGATTTCACGAGCGCAAGGACCGCCTCCTCGTAGCGGTCTTCGAACTTGGACGGGTCGAAATCGCCCGCCTTCTGATCGATGATATGCGCGGCGAGATCGCTCATTTCCTTTGGCAACTCGACCTCGGGCAGGTCGTCGAAGAACGCCTCGTCCGGCTTCACCTCGTAAGGATAGCGCAGCACGGTCGCCAGGAAGCCCTTGCCGTGCGGCTCGAGCAGGATGATGCGCTCGCGGTTCGACAACACGATGCGCGCGACGCCCGCCTTGTCCTTCTCCTTCATCGCATCGCGGATGACGGCGAACGCTTCCTGCGCGACCTTGTCTTCGGGGGCCAGGTAGTAAGGAACGTCGAGATAGCGTTCGTCCACCTGATCGCGTGGCACGAAGCGCTCGATATTGATCGTATGCGTGCTCTCGATCTTGATCGCATCGAGTTCTTCCGGCTCGATGATGACGTAGGATCCTTTGCCGACCTCATAGCCCTTCACCTGATCGGCGGTTTCCACGACCTCTCCGCTGTCCGCATCCACGAATTGCCGCTTCACGCGATTGCCGGTGTCGCGGTTGATGGTGTGGAACGAGGTACGTGCCGAAGATGTGGTTGCGGGGAAGAGCGAGACAGCGCAGGACACCAGCGACAGCTTCAAATATCCCTTCCAGGTCGAACGCGCTGCCATAACAACACCAAAGGTTAACACCGGGTGCCGCGAGTCTCCTCGACTCAGGCGTGAGTCAAAGCTCGCGATCGGCGGACTCAACGAGACTCTGGTCAGAGTCGTTCCGCCGCAAAAGATCTGAATAATTCTTGGGAAATCGGGGATTAACGTCGTGCTGCCATTGACACGCATTGACGATGCGAAACGCGCACCCCTCAGTGCCTCCCATTGAGGCCGTTTCCTGCGCGGAACGCTTGGTGATTGGGATCGTCCCTGCTAAGCTTCAACCAACTCATGTGTATTGCGCCGGCAGCGTTCCTTGGTGGAGGCGCGCGGGCGTCGGAAGGATTGCAGCGTGGACAACCGCGACGCCGGCCGCATTCCGCCGGATGCGGGCGTGCCTTTGAAAGAGCCGCCAGTGCCGATCGCCCGCGCGAAAGCGCCTGGGCGCGGCGGCGAATCTGCTGGCTCGAAAACTTTGAAAAGCGCGGAACAGCCGAAGGCGGAGGACAGAACTCCTCGCAAGCGCCGAAAGCGGAAGCGGGGGCGCAAGGCTTTCGTCCGCGGGGATGTTTCCGTGACAGCAAACCTGGCCGCGCCAAGTCCGTCTTCCGCCGTGTCCGCATCAGACGCAGCCGCCCCGCCGATCCCTCCCGCAATCCACCGTGAAACGGCAGATCGCTCATCGCTGATGCAGGCTGAGCCGGCGAGCCGTGGCGAGAGGCAGGCCCTGGACACCGGTGCCATAACATCTCGACAGCCCCCCTCACGCAGTCCCTCGATCCATGCTCCGTCTGGTCGATCGCGCGACCTGCCCGTCTTCGCGGCGCTCGACCTCGGCACCAATAATTGCCGGCTTCTGGCCGCAGTGCCTTCCGCGCCGGGGCAGTTCCGCGTCGTAGACGCCTTCTCGCGCATCGTGCGGCTCGGCGAGGGCTTGAGCCAGACGGGCGAGCTCGGCGCGGCGGCGATGGACCGCGCGGTAGATGCGTTGAAGGTTTGCGGCGACAAGCTGCGCGCGCGGCCGATCGAGCGAGCCAGGCTGATCGCCACGGAAGCCTGCCGGGCGGCTGCCAACGGGGAAGCCTTTGTCGCCCGGGTGGAGCGCGAAGCCGGCATCCGCCTCGAAGTGATCGACCGGGAAACCGAGGCGCGGCTCGCCGTGTCTGGCTGCGGCTCCCTGGTGGAGGCCGACGCGCGGGGCGTCGTGCTGTTCGACATCGGCGGCGGATCGACGGAGATCGCGCTGGTTGACTTGACCGAAGCGCGGGGTGCCCAGCTCGCCGACTCCATCACCGCCTGGACGTCACTGCCTGTCGGGGTCGTTTCACTGGCCGAAACCTTCAACGGACGCGACGTGACGCGCGCGAGCTTCGCCGCCATGGTGGCCCATGTGGCTGCCATGATCGACCGCTTTGCGGAGCGCGACCGGCTGGATCATCTGCAGGGAAATCCGAATTTGCATCTGCTCGGCACGTCGGGCACGGTCACGACGCTTGCGGGCATCCACCTCGAATTGCCGCGCTATGACCGGCGGCGGGTGGACGGGCTTTGGATGGATGATGCGTCCGTCGACCGGATGATGGAAAAGCTGCTCGGCTGGGACTTTGCGCAACGCGTCGCCAATCCCTGCATCGGGGCTGACCGTGCCGATCTCGTGCTGGCCGGCTGTGCGATCCTGCAGGCGATCCGCGCCGTGTGGCCGACCCCGCGCCTGCGCGTGGCGGATCGAGGCCTGCGCGAGGGAATGCTGAGCGAGTTGATGACCGAGGCGGGCGTGTGGCGCCGTTCGCGCCAGGGCGCATACGCATGAGCAGCAAGCCCCCCCGGGGAGGCGGACCGCCGAAGCCCGCTTCGGCCAAGCCTTCGAGCGGCCGCTCAGCCACGCGGGTTCTGAAAACGCGGGTCAAGAAAACCAGCCTCAAGGAGTCCTCCCGCCGCTGGCTCGAGCGGCATCTGAACGATCCCTATGTGCAGCGCTCGAAGGCGGAAGGGTTCCGCTCTCGCGCAGCCTTCAAGCTGATCGAGATCGACGAGCGCTACGGTCTGCTCAAGCCGGGCCAGCGGGTGATCGACCTGGGCGCTGCGCCCGGCGGCTGGTGCCAGGTGGCGGCCGCCCGCATCGGGTCGACGCCGGAGGCTCCGCGCGTGGTCGGCATCGATTATCTCGGCATGGACGCGGTGCCCGGCGCGGAGGTTCTGCTGATGGACTTCCTCGACGATGCCGCGCCAGCCCGGCGGATCGAGGCGCTGGGCGGCGACGGGCCGGACGTGGTGCTCTCGGACATGGCGGCGCCCACCACCGGGCATCGGCAGACCGATCATATCCGCACCATGCATCTGTGCGAGGTGGCGGCGGATTTCGCCATCGCCGTGCTGAAGCCGGGCGGGCACTTTCTCGCAAAGACCTTCCAGGGCGGAACGGAGGGGGCGCTGCTCGCCCGCCTCAAGCAAAATTTCCGCTCTGTCCATCATGTGAAACCGCCGGCCTCGCGTGACGCGTCCGCCGAGCTTTATCTGCTCGCTCGCAATTTCAAGGGAAGCGCTGAAGGCGCCTGAGCCGCATCACACCGCGCCCTGAGCGCGGACATTGGCATCTTCCACCCCATGGCCGGACACGTTTCTTCCCGCATCCCTGGGCATGAACAGAAAGGGCAGGGCGGCTGTTGCGGTAACGCCCGCCACGATGAAGAACGCGATCGAGAAGCTTTGAAGACCGATCGGCTGCCCCGTCAACAGCGTCGTGCCCTCGAGGATGCCGCCCGCGAGCGCTACGCCGAGAGCGATGGAAACTTGTTGGAATGAGGCCGAAAGCGCGGTGGCCTGGCTGGCATCCTTTTCCTCGATGTCGGCAAAGACCAGCGCGTTTGCCGAGGTGAAGAACAGCGACCGGACAAAGCCGGACAGGAACAGCACGCCAATCATGAAGGCGATCATCGTTTCGGGCCGGAACATGCCGTTCACCGCAACAAAGGCGCCGCCGAACAATGCGGAAAAAACAAGCACGGTGCGGAAGCCGAGAGCCTTGAGCAGGCCGCGCGCGACGAACTTCATGGAAATGGCGCCCATAGCGGACACGAAGGTGATCGATCCGGACTGGAAGGGCGTCAACCCGAAGCCGAGCTGCAGCAGGAGCGGAAGCAGAAAGGGCGTCGCCCCGTTGCCGATCCGGAACAGCATCCCCCCGGTGATCGCCGTGCGGAAGGTGCGGTTGGAAAACAGCCGAAGGTCGAGCAGCGGTTCCGCCCTGCGGCGGGCATGGCGGACGTATAGAAGAAGCGCTGCAAGCCCGATCGTGAAGGTTGCAACGCCGATCGAGGGCGGCAGCGCGGGCAGGCTGACGACCGACAGCCCGAACACGATGCCCGATGCCGCAATGGCGGAAAGCGCGAAGCCTTTGAGGTCGGGCAGGCCGCGCGTGATCGGTGCCGTGTCGGGCAGGAAGCGGCCCGAAAGCAGGATGCCCGCTGCACCGATCGGCACATTGATCAGGAAAATCCAGTGCCAGCCGAAGAAGGTGGTGATGAAACCGCCGACGGGCGGGCCGAGCAGGGGTCCGATCAGTCCCGGAATGGTCAGCCACGCCATGGCGGAGACGAGTTCGCGCTTTTCGGTTGAACGCACGAGGAGCAGGCGCGCGACGGGCGTCATCATGGCGCCGCCCGCGCCCTGAACAACCCGCGCCACCACGATCATGCCAAGCGAGCTTGCGAGCGCGCATCCCACCGAACCCAGCACGAACACGCCAATGGCAATGCGGAACACCTTCTTTGCGCCGAAGCGGTCGGCCATCCAGCCGCTGATCGGGATGAACACCGCAAGCGCCACCAGATAGGCGGTGAGCGCCAGCTTGAGCGCAATGGGGTTTGTGCCGATGTCGCGCGCGATCGCCGGCAGCGCCGTGGCGATCACAGTGGAGTCCATGTTTTCCATGAAGAGTGCGACCGCGAGGATAAGCGGTGTGGTGCGGTTCAAATCTTTTATCCGTCCGAGAGGGCGTCACGAGCAGGTGATCCTGTCCCGACGCAGCGCCGGGCTTGTTTCCCGCTGATGAGGCGACACTTAGGGCGTAAGCCCGTTCAATCGAGCCAAGCAGGAAACAAGGAGATGCTCCGATGACCCATTTCGACCGCCGGACTGCCATGAAGCTCGGGATGGGCGCAAGCGTGGCGGCAGGTGCCGGCCTAATGGCGCAGGGCACGAACGCGCAGAGCGCGGCAGCACCTTCCGGGCCGGTCTTGCCAGGCGCGCCGGGCTACAGGCAGTTTCGCTTCGGTGACTGGGAGATCACGGCCATTCTCGATGGAATGCGGCCCGGAGACGGCCCGCACCCGACCTTCGGCGAGAACCAGCCGGCGGAAGCCGTGGCGACCCTGATGGAAAAGAACCTGCTTCCGCCCACCCGCTTCGTCAACGGCTTCATCCCCGTCCTGATCAAGACGGATAGCGAAGTCATCCTGTTCGACACCGGCTTCGGGAAAGAGGGTCGCGAGAACGGGTTGGGGCAGTTGCAGAACCGCATGGCCGCCGCCGGTTTCAGTCCGGAAGCGGTGACGCTTGTCGTGCTCACCCACATGCATGGCGATCATATCGGCGGGCTGATGGAAGGCGAAGCGCCTGCCTTTCCCAACGCGTCCTATGTGTTCGGCAAGAAAGAATGGGATTTCTGGACGGCGCCCGAGCGGCTATCGGGCCCGACGGAAGGCAATGCCAAGGCTGTGCAGAAGAACGTCGTGCCGTTGCGCGATCGTGCGATCTTCGTGGGCGATGGCAACGGCGTGGCGCCAGGGATCACCGCGATTGAAGCGCTGGGCCACACGCCGGGTCATCTTGTGTTCCGGCTGGAATCCGGCGGCAAGACGATGATGCTGACCGCCGACACCGCCAACCATTTCGTGGCGTCGCTGCAGAAGCCCGACTGGCACGTGCGCTTCGACGCCGACAAGGAGATGGCGGCTGCCACACGGCGCAAGGTGTTTGGCACCATCGCCGACGAGCGCCTGCCTTTTATCGGCTATCACATGCCGTTCCCCGGGCTGGGCTATGTCGAACGGTTCGAGGACGGCTTCCGCTTCATCCCGGAAAGCTACCAGATGGAGCTTTGAGCGCGAGGCCCCCTGTGGACGAACGCCCACCGGCCCGCCGCCGCCTTTCCAATCGAGCAAGGGCATGCTAGCAGCCCCTGCCAATCTCCCATGAGGACGATGTTCGAGCCGGTGCCCGCGATCCCGCAAGCGCCGGTTTCGTGCTTCCGGAAAAGGTCTTGGCGATGGCGCGACTGATCGAAACCGCAACTGGCGCGCTGGCGCTGACCTTCGACGACGTGCTGCTCCAGCCCGGCCATTCGGAGGTGCTTCCCGGCGCCGTCGACATCCGCACGCGCATCGCCGGAGACATCGACCTCAACCTGCCGATCCTTTCCGCAGCGATGGACACGGTGACGGATGCGCGGCTGGCGATCGCCATGGCGCAGGCGGGAGGGCTCGGCGTCATCCATCGCAACTTCTCGCCCATCGAGCAGGCCGAGCAGGTGCGGCAGGTCAAGAAGTTCGAGTCCGGCATGGTGGTGAACCCGGTGGTGATCGGGCCAGACGCCACGCTCGCCGACGCGCTCGACCTGATGAAGATCTTCAATATCTCCGGCATCCCAGTGGTGGAGAATGGTGGCTCGGGCGGTCAGATCACTGGCCGGCTCGTGGGCATCCTCACCAACCGCGACGTGCGCTTTGCATCCAACCCCGCCCAGAAGGTGCGGGAACTGATGACGCACGAGAACCTCATCACGGTGAAGGAGTCGGTCGAGCAGGACGAGGCCAAGCGCCTGCTGCACCAGCACCGCATCGAAAAGCTTCTGGTGGTCGACGCCGGGGGCAACTGCGTCGGGCTCATCACCGTCAAGGACATCGAGAAGGCCCAGCTCAACCCGAACGCGTCCAAGGATGCGCAGGGCCGCCTTCGCGCCGCGGCCGCCACCTCCGTAGGCGATGACGGGTTTGAGCGCGCCGAACGCCTGATCGATGCGGGTGTGGACCTGCTCGTGATCGACACCGCTCACGGCCACTCCCAGCGCGTGCTGGACGCGGTGACGCGCGCGAAGAAGCTTTCCAACTCCGTTCGCATCATGGCCGGCAATGTCGCGACGCCGGATGGCACCAAGGCGCTGATCGACGCCGGCGCGGATGCGGTGAAGGTGGGCATCGGGCCGGGTTCGATCTGCACCACCCGCATCGTGGCAGGGGTCGGCGTGCCGCAGCTTTCCGCCATCATGGGCGCGGTGGACGAGGCGGCGCGCTCGGGCGTTACCGTTATTGCGGATGGCGGCATCAAATATTCGGGCGATCTCGCCAAGGCGCTTGCCGCCGGCGCGGGAGCAGCGATGGTCGGCTCGCTGCTCGCCGGCACGGATGAGAGCCCCGGCGAGGTCTATCTTCACGGCGGCCGCTCGTTCAAGGCCTATCGCGGCATGGGTTCGGTGGGGGCGATGGCGCGCGGGTCCGCCGACCGCTATTTCCAGGCCGAGGTACGCGATACGCTCAAGCTCGTGCCGGAGGGCATCGAGGGCCAGGTGCCTTATAAGGGGCCGGTAGGCGGTGTGCTGCACCAACTCGCCGGCGGTTTGCGCGCCGCGATGGGCTATGTCGGCGCGGCCGACCTTGCCGAGTTCCGCCGCCGCGCGACCTTTGTCCGCATCTCCAATGCCGGCCTGCGCGAAAGCCACACGCATGACGTGTCGATCACCCGCGAAAGCCCGAACTATCCGAGCGTGGGGTAAGCGGACGGCAACTCGGACACGCCGGCCTTAACTGCCGCACCTCTCCATCTGCCGTTTGTAGCTCTCCGCCATTCCGGCCGTGTCCCGCGCATAGTTCTGGAGGCTCGCATTGGAGCGCCAGACACCCTTCTGGTAGCCGCCCCAGCCTGAATAGTAGGCGAGATAAAGATTGTAGGCGTCGTCGCGCGCGATGCCGAGCGTATCGGACGATTTCGCGTGGAACCAGCCGACGAAATCCACCGCATCGGCGAAATCCGTCCGACGCGCCATGAAGTTGCCGGTCTCGGCCTGGTACTGCGCCCAGGTGCCGTCCAGCGCCTGCGAGTAGCCATAGGCGGTTGATTGCCGGCTCCATGGGATGAAGCCCATCAGCTTGGTGCGCGGCGGGCGCGCATTGTGCTTGAAGCCCGACTCCTTACGCAGCGTCGCCATCAGGATATGCGCCGGAACGCCATGCCGCCGCTCGGCCTTTTTGACGTCGCCGCGCCAGCTGCTGAACCAGCCATCGTTCTGGTCGAGCACGGCGCAGACATCGTTGATGCGGCTCGGCGGTGTCGCGCAGGCCGCGAGGCCGAGCAACAGAAGGATCGAAGCCGCTTGCGAAATTCCGCGCATGGGCCGATCACATGCAGCCAAACCCGATAAAAGAGTCTTTCCGGGATTCTTAATCCTTCACTGTCGCCCGGCGACTCGACCTTGGAGCATCCCGCATGAACCCGACCGCCATCTTCTGGCCGATGATCGCGCATGTGGCTCTGGTCTTCGCGCTTTATGTGCTGATCGGCCTGCGGCGGAAGGCGGCGGTGCGCAGCGGCAGCGCGCGGGTCTCGGACTTTCGCGAGAACCGCAACGAGCCGCCGGAAAGCCTCTTCGTGCGCAACAGCCTGCAGAACCAGTTCGAGCTTCCGCCGCTGTTCCACATTGCCTGCCTGAGCCTGTTCGCCACGGGCGGCGTCAATATCCTCGTCGTCGTGATCGCCTGGATCTTCGTCCTGTCACGCTATTTCCACGCCTTCATCCACGTCACCAGCAACCGCATCCGCTACCGCCAGCCCGCCTTCATGATCGGTGCGCTGCTGGTGCTCCTGCTCTGGGTGCTCTTGGCACTTCGGCTCTTGTAGGTCTTCCGCCGGCCGACCTCCAAGCCGCGACACTGACGACGACGGCCCGCGCGCTTTCCTCTTGCCTCCGCAGCTTCCCACGATTTAGAACGGTTCCAATCTGGAAGGTTGGACGTTTTCGCCGCGCTCGGCACGGTGTTCGCTCTCCGGATGGGAAAGCATGAAGGAGATCGCCGATGGCTGACGAACGCAAGCCGAAAACCCTGACCACTTCCGCCGGCGCGCCGATCGGCGACAACCAGAATGCCATGACGGTCGGCCCGCGCGGGCCCTTGCTGGTGCAGGATTATCAGCTCTTCGAAAAGCTCGCGCACCAGAACCGCGAGCGCATCCCCGAGCGCGTCGTTCACGCCAAGGGCTGGGGTGCGTTCGGCGACCTCACCGTGACCCACGACATCACGAAATACACCAACGCCAGGCTGTTTTCCGAAGTCGGCAAGAAGACGCCTCTGCTGCTGCGCTTCTCCACCGTTGCCGGCGAGCAGGGCGCGGCGGATGCCGAGCGCGACGTGCGCGGCTTTTCGGTCAAGTTCTACACGGAAGAAGGCAACTGGGACATGGTCGGCAACAACACGCCGATCTTCTTCGTGCGCGACCCCTACAAGTTTCCCGACTTCATCCGCACCCAGAAGAGGCACCCCAAGACAAACCTGCGCTCGCCCACCGCGATGTGGGATTTTTGGTCGCTCAGCCCCGAAAGCGTGCATCAGGTGACGATCCTGATGTCGGATCGCGGCTTGCCCGTCGCGCCGCAATTCATGAACGGCTACGGCTCGCACACCTTCTCCTTCTGGAACGATGCGGGCGAGCGCTACTGGGTGAAGTTCCACTTCAAGACGCAGCAGGGCCACAAGTTCTACACGAACGAGGAAGCCCAGAGCGTGATCGGCCGCTCGCGCGAAAGCTACCAGGAGGAGCTTTACAGCGCGATCGACAAGGGCAACTTCCCGAAATGGACGATGTTCGTCCAGGTCATGCCCGAGCAGGACGCCGACGGATTGGCCTACAATCCCTTCGACCTGACCAAGGTCTGGCCGCATGCGGACTTTCCGCTCATCGAAGTCGGTCAGCTTGAGCTCAACCGCAACCCGGACAATTACTTCGCCGAGGTCGAGCAGGCGGCGTTCTCGCCGTCCAACATCGTGCGCGGCATTTCCTTTTCGCCCGACAAGATGCTCCAGGCGCGCATCTTCTCCTATGCCGACGCCCACCGGCACCGCCTTGGCGCGCATTACGAGGCACTGCCGGTCAACCGGCCGCACTCGCCCGTCAACCACTACCACAAGGATGGGCTGCTGCGCTTCTTTGCCGACAACAACGAGGCGCCTGAGGCCTATTACGAGCCGAACTCCTTTGGCGGGCCGACGCAGGATCCGCGCTATCTCGAGCCGCCGCTGAAAGTGTCGGGCGAGGCCAAGCGCTGGGATCACCGCGAGAACAACGAGGATTACAAACAGGTCGAGGCTCTCTTCAACCTGTTCGACAACGACCAGAAAGAACGGCTCTTCCTCAACATCGCGGAAGCCATGTACGGCATCCCGCAATTCATCATCGACCGCCAGCTGACCCACTTCGACGCCGTTCACGCCGACTACGGCGCAGGCGTGCGCCGTGCGCTGCAAGCAGTCGCCAACCGCGGCGGGGCGGATGCCACGATGAAGACGGAAAAGAAGATGGACCAGATGGCGCTGAACGAAACCGACGCCGCGCCGCTTCCGAACGAGGCGGCGGAATAGCCAAAAAAAGGAGGAGAGCACGGGGCCGTTGATCTCAACGGCTTGCCTCCTTTTTGGTAAATGGGTGAAGGCTACGATCCACGCCTGCCTGCTTAGTTCTGAATGTCTGCAATAGGGGTGGAACGCGGACGGTTTAGTTTTTGGCATGAAGCCTTATAAGCTGACTTCGACGACCTGATCTCGCCCTTCTAAATTCTCAATCAGCCTCAACATTAGATTGATGAGGCTGGCACCGTTCCGTGGAGTCGATGACTCCGAGAGGACTTGATGGTAAAACTTGGCCACGGGACGAGGATTGTCGATGAAGCAATTTGATGCAAGAGCCTACAACATCTCAGATTTTCTCGAATGGGATGCCACCAACCTCCTTGACCTATCGCCAAAATTTCAGCGTCGCAGCGTCTGGACCCGTCAGGCAAAGTCCTTTTTGATTGATACAATCCTCCGGGGCAAGCCGATGCCTAAGGTCCTGCTTACGCAGGACTTGGTAGGAAAGAAGAACGTGCGAACCGTCGTCGACGGCCAGCAACGCATACGTACAATTCTGGAATTTGTAGCTGGTGGATTTACTGTTCTAAGCGCGCACAATGCCGAAAATTCGGGTAAATTCTTTGACGAACTCGAAGAGGATGTTCAAAACGCAATACTTCAATATGAAGTCGGCGTTGATCTTCTCTACAATTTGAGCCTAGCAGAAATGCTCGATATTTTTGCTCGCATCAACACCTACTCAGTAACTCTCAACACTCAAGAGAAATTGAACGCGAAGTATTTAGGAGTGTTTAAGACTACAGCTTATGAGCTTGGATTTTCCTATGCAGATTACTTCTTAAACGGCAGTGTTTTGACCGAGAAGGCGGTTTCTCGGATGGGCGAGGCCCAGCTTTCCTCCGACCTTTTGGTTGCGCTAGTTGGGGGCGTTCAAACAGTCAAAAATATTGAAAAGTATTATCGGGACTTCGAGAAACTGGAGGCAGTTCCCCCGATTATATTGGAATCTACGGACCGTTTCCGCGCGACTATGCGATATATCGGCGCAATTTATCCGGCTTCCGATCTAAGAGGTACTAATTGGTCGCGACCTCATTGGTTTTACACTCTCTTTACGTGTGTTGCACACGCTCTTGATCCGATAGAAGGACTACAAGCGGCGCGTCGCCCAGCGATCAATCGGAATGCAACGATACATTGGCGTGGTGAGCTGGACGAAATTAGTGCGCTCTACGATCAATACACAGAGGATAACGAAGAGGACGTGCCCGCGTCATTTGCACGGTTTATTAACTATGCGCAGCGACGTACGACAGACACCGAAGCGCGCATTGAACGCGCTAAATTCGTGCTAGCTGCCATAGCTCAATGACGCCGCAAGAGCTTGTTGACTTCGGCACTGCTGCTCAAGTGCGCCACGACGGGTTCATAGAAAGGGTCCATACCTTAGATGCTGCGTCTGCAGACATTCCTTCAAATGACGATAGGCAAGACGCCTTTGCAGAGGCAATTTTTATCCGGGCATTTACCGCCTACGAAAACGATCTTGAGCGACTCTTCCTCCACTATGTTACGGGAGGTGCCACCCGTCGGAACGTGGTTGCTAACACGTACCTTCGGATTACAGACGAGGCACATGCTCGAACGCTGACTAAAGCTGGGTTCAGCTTCTTGTCATGGGCTAAACCAGAGCAAACCCGCAAGACAGCACAGAATTACATGGAACATGGTTGGCCGATTAACGCGACCCTTAGCGCCAAAAGCCAACCGCTGGCCGATTGCGAGCGGGTTCGCAACCGCATTGCTCATAAATCGTTAGAGGCGCTTTTCGAATTTAATGTTGTTCAGCGCAACATGCTTCAAACTGAACGGCTCTTTCCGATTAGCCCCGGCCAGTTTCTTCGAATTCGAAGCGCCCGGTTACGTAAGCTGCATCTGGCCTACTACTTGGAGACGATGAACGATACGCTACAGGCTATCATCGACCCACCGCCGTAATCATGAGTGTTATTGCTGCGGTCGATGGGTTGACTGTCTCATTGGAACGTCGGATTTCGGAATTTGCGAATGCTCCTTTAATGACGGAGTTGAGGTCGAAAGCGGATCCGGCCGTTCCATCAGTCGCCCGTTTCCTCTACCAAGCCGATCGAACGGGTAAACCGAAGGATATCCCATGCGACTGGGCGGACGGCTGGCTGCGGCGATCGAGGTGCTGGAGGACATGGAGCGCCGTCATCGTCCGGCTGCGGAGGCGCTCAAGGATTGGGGTGTCTCGCACCGCTTCGCGGGCTCGGGCGATCGGGCGGCGATCGGCAACATCGTTTATGACGCGCTGCGCCGCCGTCGCTCGGCGGGATGGCTGCTGGATGCGGAGACGCCGCGCGCGCAGGCCCTTGGCGCGCTGCTTCTTGTCAGTGGCGCCGATCTCGACCAGCTTGGCGCCGACTTGGCGGGCGACCGCTTCGCGCCGGAGCCACCGACCGCGACCGAGCGGCAGGCGGCGGCAGCGCGCCGTCTGGAAGATGCGCCGCCCGCGGTCAGGGCCGATCTCCCCGACTGGTGTGTGCCGCTGTTCAGCGAAAGCTTCGGCCCTGGCTGGGAAGAAGAGGGCAGGGCGCTCGCCACCCGCCCGCCGCTCGATTTGCGGGTGAACACGCTGCTGGCCGACCGCGCGAAGCTGTTGCGCACGCTTGCCGAATTCGATGCCGCGCCGACGGCGGTCGCGCCGAATGGAATGCGCATTCCGCCGATCGCCGGCAGCGGCCGGCACCCCAACATCCAGGCTGAACCGGCCTTCGGCCAGGGCTTCTTCGAGATTCAGGACGAGGGAAGCCAGGTCGCCGCGACGCTGGCTGATGCGCGTGAAGGAGAAACGGTGCTCGACTTCTGCGCCGGCGGCGGCGGCAAGACGCTGGCCATGGCGGCTTCCATGAACAATGCGGGCCGGATCGTGGCTTATGACGCGGAGAAGCCCCGGCTCGCTCCGATCTTCGATCGCCTGCGCCGTGCGGATGTGCGCAATGTCGAGGTCGTCGCGCGACTCGGAGAACTGGACGAACTCCGCGAAGGAGCCGACCTCGTTCTGGTCGATGCGCCCTGCACCGGTTCGGGCACCTGGCGCCGCCGCCCGGATGCGAAATGGCGGTTGTCGCGAAAGCAGCTCGACGCTCGCCTGGGTGAGCAGGCCGCGATCCTCGATGCCGCAGCGGCTTACGTCCGTCCCGGCGGTCGCCTGGCCTATGTGACCTGCTCCGTGTTCGCGGAAGAGAACGCCGACCAGATCGAGGCGTTTCTTGCACGCACGCCGAGCTTCGAGGCGGTCGACCCAGAGGCCGTGTGGGAAAAGCACTTCCCCGATGCGCAAGCTAGCGCACGGATCACGCCCGGCCTCGGCCTCTCCCTCACGCCCTTTCGTTCCGCCACAGACGGCTTCTTCTTTTCCGCCCTTCACCGCCGTCATTGATCGGCGTCCCGCTTGCGCCATCTCGGCCAAGACTGACCGTTGAGAGGAGCCTTCCATGTCCAGCCGTTTCCAACTCGTGCTTTTCGTGGTCGGTGTGCTGGGCCTCGGCCTCCTCATCGGCAGCATCACGACGCCGGACGGCTGGTACGCCGCGCTGGCGAAACCGTCCTTCAATCCACCCAACTGGTTGTTCCCGCCGGTCTGGTCGGTACTTTATGTGATGATCGGCATCGCCGGATGGCGCGTGTGGCGGCTCGCATTGGATGGCGGGCTCTTCAAGCTGTGGCTGGCGCAACTGCTGCTCAACTTCGCCTGGACGCCCGTTTTCTTCGCCATGCACCAGATCGCGCTGGCGCTTTGCATCATCCTCCTGCTGTTCATCGCGATCCTCGTCTTCATCGGCATGGCGTGGAAGCGGGACCCCGTGGCGGCATGGCTGTTCGTGCCTTATGCGGCGTGGGTGGGCTATGCGGGCCTGCTCAACGGCGCGATCCTGCTTTTGAACCGGTGAGCCGGCATGTCCGCCCGGTTGTCGTAACCTCCTCTTTTCCTTAAGCGCTTAGGCAAAGCGGAACACGTCGAGGCGGGAAGAAACAGTTGGTGGCAGACGAGATCGAGTCGGGGCCGGAGATCGAGGCGCGGGTGCGCGCGAGCTTCGAGCGAACTGCGGCAATGGCGACCGTTGGCGCATCGCTGACGCTCGTGCGCCCGGGCACGATCGAGATCGAGATGCCGTTCTCCGCAGCGCTGACCCAGCAGCACGGCTTTCTTCATGCCGGCATCATCTCGACCGCGCTCGATTCCGCCTGCGGCTGCGCAGCCTTCTCCATGATGCCCCGCGAGTCCGGAGTGCTCACCATCGAGTTCAAGGTGAATCTGCTGGCCCCCGGCCGGGGCCGGCGCTTTCTGTTCCGCGGTTCCGTCACCAAGCCCGGCCGCACCATCATCGTGGCGGACGGACAGGCTTACGCCTTCGGAGAGGACGACGCGGTCAAGCTCATCGCCACCATGACCGGCACGATGATGGTGATCCAGGGCCGGGAAGGCATCGAAGGCTGAGCCGGTGAAGCCCCGTCTTGCCGAGATTGCGGGCCGCCACGTCCTGTTCGTGATGGCGGCTCAGGCCGAATACGGCCCGCATCTCCGCGCGCTCTTCGCCCCGCTGTTCTGTGGCGTCGGGCCTGTCGAGGCGGGCGTAAACACGGCTATCTGCCTTTCACGCCTTCAAGCGGGGGCGGAGCTGCCCGATCTTGTCGTCTCGTTGGGTTCGGCCGGCAGCCGAACCTTGGAACAGGCCGGCGTCTATCAGGTGAAAAGCGTCACCTATCGCGACATGGATGCCAGCGCGCTCGGCTTACCCAAAGGCCAGGTGCCGTTTCTCGATTTGCCGCCCGTTCTGCCCCTCCCATGCGTGCTTCCCGGATTTCCGCAGGCCAGCCTGGCGACGGGGGCCAGCGTCGTCTCGGGCTCGGCCTATAACCCCATCGACGCCGACATGGTGGACATGGAAACCTACGCCGTCCTGCGCGCCTGCCAAGCCTTCGACGTGCCGATGATCGGCCTGCGCGCAATCTCCGACGGAGCGGCCGAGCTGCGCCATATTGGCGACTGGACGGAGCTTCTGCCCGTCTTGGACGAGAAGCTCGCTTCCTCCGTAAAGCGTCTCGAAGATGCGGATTGGAACCTGCTCGCGCGCTGAGCGCGGGACAATGCCTGCCCGGCCATTGCGGCGGAACCGGCTTTCAGGCTAGTGGCTCGCGATGACCGAACATCGTTCCTCCGTCCCTGCTGGCGCCGACACCATGCCGTCGGAAGCTGCCCTCCACGATACCATCCTCATCATCGATTTCGGTAGCCAGGTAACGCAGCTGATCGCGCGCCGGGTGCGCGAGGCAGGCGTTTACTGCGAGATCCATCCGTTCCAGAATGCCGACGAGGCGTTCCATCGGCTCAAGCCCAAGGGCGTCATCTTTTCCGGCGGCCCGGCTTCCGTAGTGGCCGAAGGCAGTCCCCGCGCGCCGCAGGCAGTGTTCGACGCCGGCGTGCCGGTGCTGGGCATCTGCTATGGCCAACAGACGTTGGCCGCGCAGCTTGGCGGCACGGTCGAAAGCGGCCACGCTGCCGAGTTCGGACGCGCCGATGTGGAGATCAAGGCGCCGAGCCGGCTTTTTGAGGGCCTTTGGGAGGTCGGCAAGTGCTACCCCGTCTGGATGAGCCACGGCGACCGGGTGACGCGGCTACCCGAAGGGTTCTCGGTGATCGGCACCTCCGAGAACGCGCCTTTCGCCATCGCCGCGGACGAGACGCGCGGCTACTACACCACCATGTTTCATCCCGAAGTGGTGCATACGCCAGACGGCGCGAAGCTCCTGTCCAACTTCGTCCACCACATCGTCGGCCTCAAGTCGGACTGGTCCATGGCGGCCTACCGTGCGGAGATGATTCGCAAGATCCGCGATCAGGTAGGGGCAGGCCGCGTACTGTGCGGGCTGTCCGGTGGCGTGGATTCATCCGTCGCGGCCGTGCTGATCCATGAGGCCATCGGCGACCAGCTCACCTGCGTCTTCGTGGACCACGGGCTGATGCGGCAGAACGAGGCGGAGGAGGTGGTCACGATGTTTCGCGACCACTACAACATTCCGCTCGTCCATGTGGATGCGTCCGACCTGTTCCTGACCGAGCTTGCCGGTGTGTCCGATCCCGAGATCAAGCGCAAGACCATCGGCCGCCTGTTCATCGAGGTCTTCGAGCGCGAAGCCGAGCGCATCGCTGCCGACGGCAAAGGCGCGCCCGCTTTTCTTGCCCAGGGAACGCTCTATCCGGACGTGATCGAGAGCGTATCCTTTTCGGGCGGCCCTTCCGTGACCATCAAGAGCCACCACAATGTCGGCGGCCTGCCCGAGCGCATGAACATGAAGCTCGTCGAGCCCTTGCGCGAGCTGTTCAAGGACGAGGTGCGCGCGCTCGGCCGCGAACTCGGCCTGCCCGACCGCTTCGTCGGCCGTCACCCGTTTCCCGGCCCCGGCCTCGCCATCCGATGCCCGGGCGGCGTGACGCGCGAGAAGCTCGACATCCTGCGCAAGGCGGACGCGATCTATCTCGACGAGATCCGCAAGGCCGGCCTCTACGACACGATCTGGCAGGCCTTCGCCGTGCTCCTTCCGGTGCAGACCGTCGGCGTCATGGGCGACCACCGCACCTACGACTTCGTCTGCGCCCTTCGCGCTGTCACTTCCGTCGATGGCATGACCGCCGACTTCTTCCCCTTCGACATGTCCTTCCTCGCCCGCACCGCCACCCGCATCATCAACGAAGTCCGCGGCATCAACCGGGTAGTGTACGACGTAACCTCGAAGCCTCCGGGTACGATCGAGTGGGAATGATTCAGACCCATCCGAACGCCGCCGATTTTACGCTGTGGTACTACCTAAGGCACTGAAAACAAAAATAAATCTCTGCTGTAGCTATCGGCATCTATCGGTGGGCATAGATGGCGTTCAGCGGCCTCGCTGACGGGCCTCGCCCCCATTGATCAACCGGAAAAACGAAAGTACCGTCAGGTCAAACGAGGCCAATGACGGTACTTTTTTCGCGCTAATGCACTGAAGTACAAGCATTTTCGACGCCATCGGCCTCCAAAAATCGCGTGACGGTACTTTTCCGCAAGGAGGCCCGAAATGTTGACCGATGCAGCACTCAAGTGCTTGAAACCAAAAGCCAAAATGTACAAGGTTTCCGATCGTGACGGCATGTATGTGCGCGTCGCACCATCCGGCGCTCTGTCGTTCAGGCTAGACTACCGGCTCAATGGCCGGCGGGAGACCGTCTATCTCGGCAGATATGCCCGTGACGGAATATCGCTCGCCAGGGCTCGCGAGCTATGCATCGACGCGCGCCGCGCGATCACCGAGGGGCGGTCTCCCGCCATCGAGAAGCAGCGGGAGAAGCGCCGGATCAAGGAAGCAAAGAGTTTCGGCCAGTTCGGCGAGAAGTGGCTCACGAACGCGACCATGGCCGACAGCACGCGCGCGATGCGTCGCTCCATCTTCGAACGCGAACTCATGCCGGTCTGGCGGAATCGTCTCCTGACAGAGATCACACCTGACGACCTGCGCGCTCACTGCGGCAAGATTGTCGAACGGGGTGCGCCTGCAACCGCCATCCACGTGAGGGATATCCTGAAGCAGATCTACGGCTATGCCATTCTGCATGGCGAGAAAGTCGCCAATCCGGCCGATGACGTGGGTCCAGCCTCAATCGCTACCTTTACGCCGAAGGACCGCGCGCTTTCGCCTGCAGAGATCCGCGTCATGTTCAAGCAGCTCGAGCATGTTGCGACGTTGCCAACGATCCGCCTCGGTATGAAGCTCTACCTCCTCACCATGGTCCGGAAGAGCGAATTGCAGGATGCAGTGTGGGACGAGATCGATTTCGACAACGCTGTCTGGACCATTCCGAAGGAGCGAATGAAGCGATCGAAGCCGCACAATGTCTACCTGTGCCGGCAGACCCTCGACATCATGATCGCGCTCAAGACCTGCTCCGGCAACTCCCGATATCTGTTGCCGTCTCGCTACGACGCGGACGCGCCAATGTCGCGCGCGACCTTCAATC
The DNA here is from genome assembly GCA_963522145.1 of uncultured Mesorhizobium sp. Classification (GTDB taxonomy): domain Bacteria; phylum Pseudomonadota; class Alphaproteobacteria; order Rhizobiales; family Rhizobiaceae; genus Mesorhizobium_B. The sequence continues at coordinate 35,061 of CAUQXI010000025.1, forward strand.
GGGTCACCTATGCCGTCGTCGAACAGGCAAAAAAGGAGGGGCTGCCACTGGAGCCATTCACCGTCCATGATCTGCGGCGGACGGGCTCGACGCTGCTAAATGAGCTGGGTTTTAACAGTGACTGGATCGAAAAGTGCCTCGCGCACGAGGACGGGCGTTCATCACGCGGCGTTTACAACAAGGCCGAGTATGAGGTGCAGCGTCGGCATATGATGCAGCAGTGGGCGGACACTGTGGACGCCTGGATCGACGGCCGGAAGTATGCCCCCACGCTTTTGCCGCAAGCTATGCCCTTGATGGAACTGGATCCCGCCCTTTGACCGGGCGGAATTTACGCTTGGAAACATCAGGATGTTGGGCACGCCGGATCGGCGCAGCCCGCCGTGCCGTGAGCCAAGCCTCGACCTCGGCCAGGTCCCATACGATACAGCGCGGCGAGAGCGCGAATCGACGGGGAAACTCGCCACGCTGCTCCATTTCATAAATGGTGCTGTCGGCCATCGGGACCATCTCCCGCAACTGCTGCCGCCGGATCGTTCTCCGAATTTGTGTAGTTTCGATGTTTGCCATGCTCAATCTCCTGCGTTGCTGAGGCGATTGAGACTGATAGATGCTGATACTGGAAGCCCCCTCGATGCGCAGTGCGGTGCTTTCGGGCTGTAGCGTGCAAATCGGCGGGTTTCTCTCTTTCGCTTAGGTTGGCCAAAGCAAAATGGGCGCTTACGGACAAATCCGGAAGGTTGGATGCGCGGCGACGCCGAGCTTGAGAGTGACACGACTTCCTTGAGAATCCGGTTACGCAAGGAGTGTCAGTTAGACCCCCACCATCCGCACCACCTCTGAGAAGTGTCGAACGCGGCTGATCTCCCAGCGAGGCACGCGGCTTTGTGCAGGACGTCTTGCGCAGGGAAGACAGAGTCCACGGTTCGAACCTCTCGAGTCGCTTGCCGAGCTGGCTATGAGCGCTTCCGCTTCGGGCCCGCCGCATTCAAGGCGGCCGCTTGGCGCACGAGCTCCTGCAAGGCACGGCTGTTGAGTTCGTCGTGCTCCCCAATGTCGACCGCACGACGCACACCAGAGCCTGCATTGAGCACGCCATGGAGAATGTCGCGGCGAAGGGCGCTCGCGGCTTCCTCCTGGCCGACATCATCGCGGATCGACGCAACGATCGCCATGAGATCCTTCATGGAGATGGCGTGCGCCGAGATCTCGTCGAGCTTTTCGGCATATGCGGTTGCCGCTTCCTCTTCGCGGCGCTTGCTCTCGTCCTGCACGAAAGTCTCGAAACTGCTGAGCCGCTTGGAGGCTTCCTCACTGAGAGGCTGCTGACACAGGACGCAATGGGCGCCAATTTCGGCTACAGGGAACGGGCGATCGGGATAGGCCGAGGCGCGCGAATAATCCCGGGCGGCCTCCCACAGGGCCTTCCAGACGTCCGAGCCGACGTCGGGCAGAGGTTCGTCGGCGAACAGGTTGGCTGAGGCGGCCGCTGCAGCAGAGCGCGCCGTTGCACGTTGCGTATGGACCCCGCGTAGCGCCGCCCGGTTTTCGTCGGTCGCGGCGGCGATCAGCCGTTCGAGCTGCTCGATCGCCGACTTGATCCGGGTTTCCTGGCCCTGGAGTTGGCGGACGGTGCGTACCGGGTCACTGGCCAGGTCGGTGTTCAGCGTTTGAAGTCGGGTTTCTTCCTCGGTCGACAGACCGGCTAGTTTCTCGACGGCTTCCGGTTTGGTCTTGCCCGACAGTCCGGAGATCAACTTGCCGACTATGGTCTCCGGCTTGCATTCGGGATTTGAAAGAACCGCCGGGGTCTGTTCCTGGAGCGCCTTTACCTCGGCAGCCAGTTTGGCTTTGACGTCCTGACAGGCCTGCGCCAGGCCCGCGAGGATGCGGAGCGGCAGCGGTGTGTAGGCGAGATCGTTGGTGTTCTCGACATGGACGTTGGCAGTCCGCGAGTCGAACACGCTCACCGCGGAGAGCATGGCGTCCGGCGGGCTGCCCTGGGCCCATGACGCGCTTCGTTTCTGGGCGCCGATGAAAAGGTCGATGCTGGCGGCCGGAGTGCCCGAGCCGGCCGCATAGATGTTGGGGAGGATCGCGTCGCCCTTCGGCGACCGCGCGCGGCAGAGCTGCTTGAGGAGCCGGGCGTAGCCGGACTTGCCGGCGCCATTATCACCATAAATGACGGTGAGGCCGGATTTGCCGAAGCTCAGCCGCTCTCCAGGCGCAAGGGCATTGACGTGCGAGAGGCCATGGAGAGCGCCGAGGCTGACGACGGCGTGGCTGGCTGCAGGATCCCTGACGTGGTTCGCATCGAGCGGACTGCCGGCATCAGCGCCTTTGCAGATCGCGACGAGCGCCGTGATGTCGCCGGTCTCCAGCTTGGACTGACAGCACAGCCGCCTGAGCGCATCGCGCTGCCAGGCGGGTAGATCCGCCGACCATTTGAGAATGTCGGCAAGTGCCGCGGCTTCGTTCGAGAGGTCATTCTCCTGCGCATCCATGTCTTCTACCCCCGATCCTGCCCGCATGATCTGACGGGCCGTTTCCCATGGTGCTTGTCTTCCGCAGTCGTTGTCTCAGGTGCCGCCTATGATGCGCCGCTCTTGGCCAAGCGGAATGATCCAGCCGCCGGCACGGTCCGGTCGTGCAAACTCGTCCGGACTCCCTTTTTCGGCGAGACGGCTGCGAATGGCTTGCGGCTCGGCGTCGATAGCGGCGCGAATGAGCTCGTGCTCGACCCCGACGAAGACGGGCCGGAGATTAAGGCGGGAGAGTGCTTCTTGATCGGCAGGCTCAACGCCGGTGTCGGTAAGCGGTCCCGCGCGGGTGACGATGCCGCCGATAAGCCCGTCCATAGCGGCGCTCGCCTTATCCACATCCCGCACCGCGGACGTGTCGAGCAGCGAACGCGCGCGCTGGGTCTCCCCTTGGAGCCTTCGTGGGAATGATTGCAGTGTGAGGCCGCGAAGCGCGTCCGCTAGTTCGGCATGCCCGAGCGGTTTGATGAGATTGGCGATATGGAGCCGAAGCATGCCGATGAAGAGCGCGTCCTTCTCCTCCTGGGTATGCGGCTCGCCTTCCTCGACCGGGTCGCGGACCGAAAGGCGGGCATCGGCTGGACCGGCCGTCGCCATTCCCCAGCGCGTGGCGATCGCGATACGCTTCACCGTGACCTTTCGGCCTCGGGCGGTGACGTCGATCCGCCGGGCCTGCGCCCATGCTCGGTCCAGCGGTTTGGCGGGACCGCCCACATCGTGGCAACCCTTGGCTTCGGCGACAGTCAGCGACGACAGGTCAGATGCGCAGGCGATCCAGTCAGGCAGGTCGCCGCGGGACAGGCGCGTGATCTTGACCTGACGGCGGCGATCGAGGTCGATCATGCGGCTGCCGAGATGGGCGAAGATCGAGAGGTTGAAGTAGCGCTCGAGGTAGGCACGCGCGACGAACCGTCCGAATAGGCCGGAGAGCGCGACCTTGACCTCCCGTGCTTGACCGAGCGGCTCCCTGAACACGAACGGCGTGCCTGCGCCGGTCGGGGTCAGCAGCGCATCGAGGATCGACCAGGCGCCATAGGCCGCGCCCGGCGTCTGCAGCACCTCTCGGATACCGGCATCCTCGATCTCGGAGACTTCCAGATCGACGGTGGCCCCGGAGACCGGGCTTGCGGTTGGCGGATCGAAGCTATGAAAGAAGGTCCTGGTCATAGAGCCAGCGCCCGCGTGAGATCGTCATGCTCGAAGGCGCTGGCCATGCGGGTGATCTCGGCCGACCGGGCGCCGACGGCCTTGGCAGTCTCGCGCCATGTCGCGGTCACGGTCGCGACCTCTTTAATGATCGCTCGGGCCTGCGCCAGCGTGAGTGCGAAATATTCCGACGCCTGTTCGAGCAGATCGAGGGAGCAGGTGCCCTCGTCAAGGTCGATGTTCGTCGTCAGCACGCGCGCCTTGAGATCGGTGGGCACCGGATTGAGGTCATAGGCGGGCGAGAGGGTCCACCCCGCCTTGCCGAGCCAGAGAAAGCCGTGGTTGCGCAGATGATCGTCGACATTGGAGATCAGCACATTGAAGGCAACACGCCGATAAATTGCGTGGGCGTCCGTCTTTCCCTGCGCGCCATGCTGGGCCAGGGCGTCGACGATCTCGGGATAGCTGCCACGCTCGCCGTCCCTGGCGCCCATCATCGCCATGGCGGACAGGAACGGAATGCGGATCGCGCCATCGCGATCGAAGCGTCGCGATAGCATCACCGACTTGCCGGCCACTTCGACAAGTTCGTGTTGTGGGGTGGCGATGCCGGCTTGGCCGGCCAGCCGCAGCGCGATCTCTTCCCAGGTTTCCATGCTGTAGTCGTCGGTCTCCTTCGGAAACTTGGCGATGGAGAGATGGCCATGTTGGTCGATGACCGAGGCCTTCGGCCGCGCACCGCCGAGGGAGGAGCCGGGCGCGAAGATCAGTTGAAGGTCTTCGTCCGTTTCCTCGTCCCGGAGAATCCGCTCGGTGATCTGAAGCAGACGGCCCAGCTCGATCAGGGCTGGCACGCCAGCCCTGATCGGCGCCTGGAAGGCCTCTTCGCCGACCCAGCGAAACCGTAACGCGCCGAGCCTCGTCTCATCTGCGACCCCGAGCAGGTAGTCACTTTCCGCAAGCGTGCGGACTGCGCGGCCCTCGCGGTCGGCGAAGCCGCGCTCGGCGCGCTGCATAAGGCGGCGGCCCCACGTATCTGGCGCGGAGTCGCCGATTGAGCCGAAGGTCGCAAGGCCAGCAGGAGGAGCGAACGCGCCGCGCGTCAATGCAAGTGCCGGCTCCAGCGAGAAGCGATCCGGATCCGAAAGCCATGCACCGTCGTACTCGAAGAGAATGGTCTCTGCGCCGCGGACGCGATTGCTCCTCGCCAATCCGATTGGGCGCGTGCGACCGTGCAGATCGATGTGCACCTCGAAATCAGCCATCACGGGACGATCCGGTTGGCCGCTTGAGATGAACGTGCTTGGGCAGATCGGCACTGGCCAGCGCCTGTCCGACGCTGTCGTTACTAATGTCGGCGATTTGGCCCAGCGCTTTGAGTAGACCAAGGGCCTGAAGGACGCCGGCATAGATGCCGATGCTCACATTGGTGTCGCCAGCCTCGACCCTCTGCAGGGTCGAGCGCGACGTGAAAGCACGCTCTGCCACGACCGCCATAGGCAGCTTGCGGCGGCGGCGGGCGTCGTGGATATCCGCGCCGAGCTTCCGCAAGGCGCGGCGCACGGCCGCTGGAGGGGTATGTGGAGTAGGCATTTGCCACCTTCGCACTACAGATTGGGCGGATGTGTAGCACGAAGATTACAATTTTTCCAGCCCTGACTGGGGGCGGCCAAACGCGCCCGTGTCCACCCCCAGCAAGGCCATGTGTTGACACACGCAAGCCCCGTCTGCGGCGACCGAGCCCAAGGGAAGGAGTTCTCGATCGGGCGCGCGAAGTCTGCTATGAGAAATGACGGTCCTTTTCGGTAGGGCAGAGCGGCGCCAAGCGGTCGCAAATCGGTTTCGAGAGCCGATCGATCTCGATAGATACCGAAACCGTAAAAAATATTTTTTCTCGATTTTCCCTTTAAAATCAACACCGTAATATTTTGACGGTCCGATAGTCGGCTTCTTGCGTGGAAAGAAAAGAAAAAACCCAGCCAGATCAATAGCCTAACTAGGTTTAGATCAATCGAATGGGCACGCTGTGGCGTAAGGCAGGATAGAGTGGCGTATTAAAGGCGGTCATCTCCTACCGATAGTCTCTGATAGGTCTCGCGCCGCTCTATCTCTGCCAACAATTCGACCCGCTCTACCGTGCAGAGCACCACCTGATTGGTATGTATTTTGGGCAGACCGCCATTAAGTAGCTAGGCAAGGCCATACCATGCCCCTCTGCCGCTGCCATGCAGAATCAAATGGCCTTTTTCCACAAGCGTCCTGAAATACACTTTGAGCGTATTGCGGCTGACGCCGGTGATCGTAACGGCTTCCGCCACCGTGATACGTCCATGCTGCCGGACATGATCGAGGATTTGAATGGCGATCTCCGGCATGGCGCTTAGCAAAAGCTTTTCCCGCTCGACCTTTGTGGCGAGCCTTCGAACCTGATGCTGTAGTGCCCTCAGGAAAAACATCAGCCATGGCTGCCAATCGGGCGCTTCACTGCGGATAGTGCCCTGTGTTTGGCGCAAGGCCAGATAGTATCCCTCCTTGCTCTGCTCAATGACGCTTTCAAGCGAGCTATACGGAACATAGGCATAGCCGGCCCGCAACAGGAGCAGGGTGGTTAGCACTCGGCTCAAACGACCATTGCCGTCCTGAAAGGGATGTATTTCGAGAAACACGACCACGAATAAGCCAATCGCCAGCAAGGGATGCCATTGCTGGTTCTCAAGCTCTTGGTTGAACCAGGTCACAAGCTCGGTCATACGCCCGGGCGTATCAAATGGGCTGGCCGTCTCGAAAACTACCCCGATCTGGTTACCGTGCTCATCGAACGCAGCGACGTTGTTGGGATTGGTCTTGTAGGCCCCTCGATGCCATCCGTCTTTGCCGCTATAGGCAAGCAGATCCCGGTGCAATTGCCGGATATGGTTCTCAGTGAGGGCGATGTCACCCCAAGCGCGAAAAGCCAGTTCCATCACCTCGGCATAGCCTGCGACTTCCTGCTCGTCGCGCGTCGCAAACGACTTGATCTCAAGATTGGACAGGAGCCGTTCGATCTCCCGGTCGGTGAGCCTGCTGCCTTCGATACGGGTAGATGAACCGATGCTTTCGATGGTGGCCACGTGGCGTAGAGCCGAAAGCCGCTCTGGCGCCAGTGTGCCGAGAGCTCGCCAAGCTCCCTTGAACTCATCGATTTCTGCAATGAGCCTCAGAATTTCGGGAGTGATTTTTATGGTAGTCGCGTTGATCATGACCCAATGATACACCCATTTACGCCCAATCTGCCAACCCAATTTCTCATCCATTCACACCCATTTATGACTTCGCCATCGAAGCCAACCCTTTCGAGCTCCTTTAATGAATGCCGGCCTGCAACCATGGTGAGCGCTTGCCTTGGCATTGGCCCAACCGCCTTTGAAGGGAGGGTCTCGAGGGCCCGTGGCCAAGTGGTCTGCCGCGAACGTTCCTTCGATACCCGGATATGTTCGAGATTGGGCACAAGTGCAGATCGCCATCCGACTTCCACCGCGCGATGTCTGCAGCGCTCTCGGACTGAGGAGGCGTCGTTGCCTTCAGCAAATAAAGCGGCACGGTCTCGATCGGCTTACTCGGCCTGTTCATGGCGGCTAGCCGATCTTCCCGCGTTCCAGCCATGCCCTCTTGTCCGATCAGGTTGTCGAATAGATCATTTCTATCGGATTCGCGCCCAAAATGGATGTTAGGCTCACACTTGCAGTTCGCCAAAGGCTGACATTGTGGGGGGAGGCGGGTTTGCTCCGCATCGACTGCCGGCGCGGTTTGCCAAGGAGTTCTATCTGGGGCGGAGATCATCGCAGTGGATCGATCGTCGGAAATGATCGGTCGTTATCTTTCCTCGAGCATTTCCAGGTCATCGATTAACAGCAGCGTCAGTATCTGACCGAATCCTATGTGAATGCTCTGTTCCCGCAACTCGTAATGCTGGGCCTCGGCGCGGTCGAACCACGCGTCGGCGGGTATTCGCTGGGGAAGCAGGTCATCGCCCTTGTTGTTGAAGACCAAGTCGAAGGCCGGACTTTCAGCATCCAGCCTATCCTGGGGAAACCACCGGTCCGGCACATCTGGGGATCGGCGAAACCATTTACGTCCCTCTCGACCGTGGCATACAAGAAGCGCCGAAGCATTCTTGCTCTCGACGCAGCGGATGGCCGTTGCGGTCAGGCTGGAGCCGAACTGGTGGGCAAGCGCCCGGATGGCCTTAAAATTTAGCTTCGAATGTTGGCGCATGGCCGGATCGAAAAGATAGCGGGGCATGAGTAAATCCGCGGCGAACCTATCCGCGGTCTTCTCGGCCTGTGTCGCCCTGGAACTATGGCCTCCGATGTCGGCATCCTGGCACATCAGCACCTTGTGTCGATGGAATTGCCAGTGACCCAATTCATGCCCTATCGAGAAGCGTTGCCGCTCTTCCGAACTTCTGGAGTTGATGGCCACGATCGCCTTGTCGCCATTTCCGGTTATCCGAGCTTCGCAACCATCTAGTGGAATACGGCGTACCCGGACACCCATTGTCAGGGCGATGGCCTCCAGGTCGATTTCCCTTGGATCTGCGACGCCAAGATGCTGGAGCAAGGTCTCTGCAGCGCTCATTTAAGGTCATCCGGGCCGATGATGCCCAACTCCAGAAAGTCCTCCAGTTGACTCGCGGCATCAGCGTCCGAGATAGACTGGCCCTTCCGGGCCGCCATGGTCAGCTCGGGAAACGCTGCGGGGTCGCGGTTCACGATGGCGTCCAGTTTTGCCCGGGCTTCACCCGGGCCGAACCGAAGCAACGTCCCGGATTCCGGGGGGTGGGCCGGAGCCTTTGCGAGTTGGGCGCGGGCCTTGCCGAAGATCGCCCGCGCAATGACCGCCCTCACCGCACTGGTAGCGTCTTCCGGCTGGTACCCCGCAGCCAGCAACTCGGCATCGACAGCGGCGATATCCATCTCGAAAACGTCCTCCGCAAGGGCGGAAGCCAATTCGTGTATCTTGGGCGTATCCCGGTCCGAACGGGTCGAGCATCTCAAGTAGCGCACCGCGAGCGCCCTCAGACATGTCGGAGAGATTGAGGTAGCGCTTCACGAGCGTAATCTCGTGCTTAAGCTTCTCGTCAGTGAGCGACTCCGCGATCGACTCAACCGCCGCAGTGATGGCGCCGCCGATGTCCTTATAGAGTTTAGCCTCCCCCCAGTAGACGAACAGGCGGCCTGTATCCGAGCAGAATCGGACGTGGACGCCATCGGCGCCGTGGACTGCCATATCGCGGTTAGTTTTAAGTCCCATCTTGGCGATGATCTGCGGCGCGTCGAGCAGCCATTCGGTGAGGAGGTAGAGGATGAGCTCGCCCGCCTCGCCGTTGCGGTTGGTCGCCCGGTGCGCCCGCTTGAAAAGGTCGTAAGCTTCTTGGCGGAGCACCTCGTGGCGTTTCATAAACTCGTCTGCCAGGAGCTAGCCATACAGCGTCTGGAGCTCGTTCACCTGGTGTCGCGGCAGGCAGAAGTTGATGACGTGCAGCGAGACGGCGTCGATCAACTCGGCCATCATCGGCTTGCGCTGGCGAAAGCTGGGATAGTGCAGCCGCAACGTCAGGCCACTACATTCGGTCTCCACCGAGTGCCCGATGCTACCGAGGTTATTGGCGAGCCAGGACAAATTGCGCCTCAGCGCCTCAATCGCGGTCCCAAGCGTTTCTGACTTGTCTGTCGTGGCCTCCGGTGACCCATCAGCCATGAATGGCGCGCCCACCGCTAGTGTTCCCCATGTTCCGCCATTGATCGCCTCACCCGTGCCGATCTCCCGTCCACAACTACACTGTCAATTTTCGGCTCTTTCTGACTGTTATCTGTCGAATAGCCCATCGTTACCAGCGCGCTTTCGATCCCAAGCATCTAGCAGCGTCTGAACTGTATTCAGGTCGTCCTGGCTCAGCTTTCCACCTGCCGCGATTTCCTTCA
>CAUQXI010000026.1:0-41473 GCA_963522145.1 uncultured Mesorhizobium sp.
GCGCCAAGCCGGCCCCGGCCACCGCGGCCCAGGCGGCCCAGGCGGCCCGACCCGCGCGTTGAGCCTTTCGGCGCGCGACCAACCTGCGCGCCAAGTTTTTGTCCCTTTCTGCCGCTAGGGACGCCTTGAAGGCGGGGTGACGCTTGTTCGTCACCGCCGCCTTTTCCATTTGATCGACGGGCCTCCTTTCAGGCAGGCTGCGATCAAGCGCTTTTCGCGCCGGGGATGTCGACGCCATGACCGCAGCTTCAAGAAGGCACGCCACGCCGATCCGCCGGCTATCCGCAGCGCTTCTGCTGCTTGGCGCCTCGGCACTTGCCGCCTGCCAGAGCGGCCCCGCCGGCGAGCTTGCCTCCATCGACCGCGCGCAAGGCTCGGACCAGAACATCTCCTCGCTCACCAGCGTGATCGAGCGCAACCCGCGCGATCCGGAAGCCTACAATGTGCGCGGCTCGGCGTATGGACGCGGCGGGCGCTATCGCGAGGCGCTGAAGGACTTCGACCAGGCGGTCGCGCTCAAGCCGGACTTCTACCAGGCTTATTCCAACCGGGCTCTGATCCACCGCTTCCTGAACGATCAGGCAAGTGCCTTGGCCGACTACAATCGCGCCATCCAGCTCAACGGCTCCTATGACGCCGCCTATATCGGACGCGGCAACCTCTACCGGAAGGCAGGCCGCACGCAGGACGCGTTCAACGATTTCCAGCGCGCCATCCAGCTCGACACCACCGATGCCCGTGCCTATCACAATCGCGGCCTGATCTATCAGCAGCAGAAGCAGCACGACTTCGCCATCGAGGATTTCTCGACCGCGATCAGCCTGTCGCCCGACGCGCCCGAGCCCTATAACGGCCGTGGCCTGAGCTACCTCGCCACCAATGATGAGGACAACGCCTTCACCGACTTCAACATGGCCATCAAGCTCAACGACCGCATCGCGGAAAGCTGGGCCAACCAGGCGCTGATCTATGAGCGCCGGGGCGACAAGCCGCGTGCGGCGAAGTCCTATGCGCGTGCCGTCCAGCTCGACTCGAACTACAAGCCGGCCAAGGAAGGCCTGAGCCGAACGCGCGGCTGAGGTATGCCGGCTGGCCTGGATCAGGAACAGGCAGGATGAGCCGGGCGCCCGGCCCCGCACTCGTGATCCTTGCTCACCCGCTGGAAGAAAGCCTGTGTGCGCATTTCGCGCAGGTCGCGGCGGAAGCCTTGGCGAAGGGCGGCGCGCCGGTGACGGTCCTCGACCTTTACCGCCGCGACTTCGATCCGCGGCTCACTCCCGGCGAGCGGCGATCCTACTATGTGGGAAACTATCGCTCCGAGCTTCCATCCGACATGGCCGACTCCCTCCAGGCGGCGGAAGTGCTGGTGCTCGTTTTTCCCACCTGGTGGTTCGGGCTGCCCGCGATCCTGAAAGGCTTCATCGACCGCGCCTTCGCGCCGGGCTTGGCCTTCGATCATGCGCCGGACCTCAGCGCGATCCGGCCGAAGCTCAAGAATCTGCGCCATGTGGCGATCGTCACCACTCTCGGCTCGCCCTGGTGGGTAGATCGGCTGGTGCTGTTCCGCCCTCTGTTCCGCATCATGCGCTTCGGCGTGATGAAGCCGTGCGCACCGCAGGCACGCGTACGCTACCACCCGTTCTACGCGGCGGAGAGTGCTGACCCTGGGCGCATCGAGCGCTTCACGCAGAAGCTGACGGTGGAGCTCAAACGCCTCGGCACGTAAGCCGGACGCAATATCCGTTCGATGCGATGAGCGCGGATGGGAACCGTCGCCACCTCACCACGATTTCGCCTCGCGCCCGCCATTCTGCTCACGCAGGCGGAGGCTTGCGATCAAGTGTTCCGAGGAGTTTTTCGATGAAATCCGTTCTTTCCGCTCTTGCCATTCTTGCGCCGCTGGCGCTTGCGGCGCCCGCTCAAGCCGGCGGTCTCGAGCTTGGCCTGCTCGACTGCGCGGTCGATGGCAGCACGGCCTATGTGATCGGCTCGAACAAGGGGCTGACCTGCACCTTCCGCCCCTATGACAAGGCCTACGGCCCCGAGACCTATACGGGCGTGATCTCCAAGCTCGGGATCGATCTCGGCATTACGCACCAGTCCACGATCAGCTGGGCCGTGCTCGCGGCGCATGGCGGCGACTACGGTCCGGGCTCGCTGGTGGGCAACTATTTCGGCGCGAGCGCCGATGCGAGCGTGGTGACCGGCGGCGGTGCCAACCTTCTGGTGGGCGGCTTTCAGCGCGGGATCACGCTGCAGCCTTTGAGCGTCCAGACCCAGACCGGCGTCAATGTCGCGGTCGGCGTGACCCAGCTGGAACTCTACCAGTCGCTGAAATAAGCAACTGCCACGTTCTTCACGCCGTCAGGCCCGCAAGCCGGACGGCGTGGAAGCGAGCGGAACAAGCGCGCTCTACTCGAGACCCTTGACGATGCTTTCCGTCATCTTCTTGGCGTCGCCCAGAAGCATCATCGTGCCGTCCTTGTAGAACAGCGTGTTGTCGATGCCGGCATAACCCGAGCCGAGCGAGCGCTTGACGAAAAGGCAGGTGCGCGCCTTGTCCACGTCGAGGATCGGCATGCCGTAGATCGGCGAGGACTTGTCGTCACGCGCCGCCGGATTGGTGACGTCGTTGGCCCCGATCACATAGGCCACGTCGGCCTGCGCGAACTCGGAGTTGATGTCCTCCAGCTCGAACACTTCGTCGTAAGGCACATTGGCTTCGGCCAGAAGCACGTTCATGTGGCCCGGCATGCGACCGGCCACCGGGTGGATGGCGTATTTCACCTCGACGCCATGCGCCTTGAGCTTGTCGGCCATCTCGCGCACCGCGTGCTGCGCCTGTGCTACTGCCATGCCGTAGCCCGGCACGATGATGACCTTTTGCGCATTGGCCATGAGATAGGCGGCGTCCTCCGCCGAGCCCTGCTTGACCGTGCGCTCGACCCCGTCGTCGACGCTGGCTGCTGTTTCACCGCCGAACCCGCCCAGGATGACCGACAGGAAGGATCGGTTCATCCCCTTGCACATGATGTAGGACAGGATCGCGCCGGACGACCCCACCAGCGCGCCGGTGATGATCAGCGCCAGATTGCCGAGCGTGAAGCCGAGCGCGGCGGCCGCCCAACCCGAGTAGGAGTTGAGCATGGACACGACCACCGGCATGTCCGCGCCCCCGATCGGAACGATCAGAAGCACGCCGAGCGCGAGGCTCAGCAAAACGATCAGCCAGAAGACGAGCGTGCTTTCCGAGCCGACCAAAGCTGCGATCAGGATTACTAGTGCGATGCCGAGACCTGCATTGATGATATGCCGCATCGGCAAGAGGATCGGCTTGCCCGACATACGGCCGTCGAGCTTGAGGAAGGCGATCACCGAACCGGTGAAGGTGATGGCGCCGATCGCCACGCCGAGGCTCAGCTCGATCAGCGCTTGGCCGTGGATGTCGCCCGGTGTTCCGATGCCGAAGCTTTGAGGAGCATAGATCGCGGCCGCCGCCACCATCACGGCCGCAAGGCCGACGAGGGAATGGAAGGCCGCGACCAGCTGCGGCATGGCCGTCATGGCGATGCGGCGCGCGATCACCGCACCTGCCCCGCCGCCGATGGCGAGGCCGAGCACGATCAGCGCGAGACCGCCGAGCGTCGGACGCGCCAGCAGGAGCGTGGTGACGATCGCGATCCCCATGCCGGCCGCGCCCAGCATGTTGCCCCGGCGCGAGGTAGTGGGGTGCGACAGCCCCCTGAGCGCGAGGATGAACAGGATGCCGGATACGAGATAAAGGAAGGAGGCGAGATCCGCGCTCATAGGCTCAGCGCTCCTTCTTCTTGTACATGGCAAGCATACGGCTCGTGACGAGGAAGCCGCCGAAGATGTTCACCGAAGCCAGGATGAGCGCGATGAAGCCGAAGCCGGTGGCAAGGCCCGAGGCTGAGATGCCCACCGCGAGCAGCGCGCCCACCACGATCACAGACGAGATCGCGTTGGTAACGGCCATCAGCGGTGTGTGAAGCGCAGGCGTCACCGACCAGACCACGTAATAGCCGACAAAGATCGCCAGCACGAAGATGGCGAAGCGGAACACGAAGGGATCGACCAGCCCCCCCGACACGCCATGGGCGAGCGCGCCCGCCCCATCGACTGCCCCGCCCGCACGATCCGCATCGATGATGGCGAGCCGGACCGCGGCCACCGCCTGGTCGAGCTGCTCCAATGCGCGGTTGAGCGCCCCCTGCTCGTCCATCACGCGTCTCCTCCGGATACTACGGTCGAAACAGGCTCGGCGGAAGCAATCTCAACAGGATCAGGCGCCACGTCGAGGCCGGGCTCCGTGGAGGGCACCTCGGGATCCGAACCAGCATCAACGGAAGAAGGCTGGATGGTGGAACTGTTTTCCATGGAAGGCTGAGCTGGCTCGGCGGATGCGGCGGGAGGCGCTGCGGGAGCGAAGCTCGGGTGAACCACCCGGCCTGCATCCGTCAGCATCGTGGCCTGGACAAGCGGATCCTCGCGCGGAACGGCAAAGACCTTCGTGTTCTTGTCCACCATGGTTTCAAGGAAGGCGAAGAGGTTCTTCGCGTAAAGGAGCGACGCCGATGCCGCGACCCGCGCCGGCACGTTGCGATAGCCGACGATCGTCACGCCGTTGGAAAGAGTGGCAACCTCGTCCGCGACCGCACCTTCGACATTGCCGCCGCGCTCGACGGCCAGATCCACCAGCACCGAACCCGGCTTCATCGCTTCCACCATGGCGCCCGTCACCAGGCGCGGCGCGGGCCGACCGGGGATCAGCGCCGTGGTGATCACGATATCCTGCTTGGCGATGTGCTCGGCCACCAGCGCAGCCTGCTTGGCTCGATAGTCGGCGGACATTTCCTTGGCATAGCCGCCGGCCGTTTCGGCGGCCTTGAACTCCTCGTCCTCCACCGCCACGAATTTGGCTCCAAGCGACGCCACCTGCTCTTTGGCAGCGGGGCGGACATCCGTCGCGGTTACCACCGCGCCCAGGCGGCGCGCCGTTGCGATCGCCTGCAAGCCGGCTACGCCCGCGCCCATCACGAAGACCTTGGCGGCAGGCACGGTGCCGGCCGCGGTCATCATCATGGGGAGTGCGCGGTCATACACCGCCGCCGCGTCGATCACCGCCTGATAACCGGCCAGATTGGCCTGCGAGGAGAGAACATCCATTGATTGAGCGCGCGTGATGCGAGGCATCAGATCCATGGCGAAGCTGGTCAGCCCCGCCTCGGCCATAGCCCGAAGAGCCTCGTCCTGGCCGTAAGGGTCCATGATGGCGAGAACGGCCGCGCCGCTTTTATAGGAGCGGAGTTCCTCCGCACTCGGCCGGCGGACTTTCAGCACGATGTCGGCCGACGCGGCATCGGCATGTCCACCGATCCGCGCCCCAGCCTTTTCAAGCTCGGCATCTGTGATGCGTGACTTGAGCCCGGCGCCTGATTCCACGACAACGTCGAAGCCCAGCGCGGCTAAGCGCTTCACCGTATCGGGTGACGCCGCGACACGCGTTTCACCGGGCTCGCGCTCCTGCGCAACAAAGATGGTCTGGCTCAACACTTCCCCCTCGGCTCCGCTCGCGCGGCGCCTTCCACTCCCGTCAGCGCCGGCTGCCGTCTCAGCGCAGCGCGAATGCGCCCACGGCCACGATCAGGACGAACAGGATCAGCGCGGAAATGAACCCTCCGCCGCCCAGAAGACCGAAGGCCATGGCGATCAGGAGCGCCACGATGGCGAGCGTGCCGTATTTGGCGAGCAGCAGAAAACGATGATAGGTCTGCTCGTGCTCGGGATAGTTCATCTCGGCGCCCATCTCGATGGGGCCGCCTGAGGAATGCTCTGCCATGATGCACGGACCTTCTTCGCGCGGGAGCTTCGCCCATAGCGAAATGACGCGCCTGGAGCAAGGCAGGCAACCGCATCTGTCGCGCGCTTCGCGCAGCCCTTTCTGGCGGTCAGGCCTTGCTTAGCCCGCGAGTTGCGGGAACAGGCCGAGCAGTCCGATGACGATCAGATAAAGAGCCACGATATAGTTGAGCAATCGCGGCATCAGCAGGATCAGCACACCGGCGACAAGCGCGATCAACGGCGAAAGCGGCAGGCCTGCAATATCCATCACTGTTTCCCCCGATGAGGAAGCGAGCCGCCTCCCCTCTTTTCAAAACACTAGACCAAACGAGAGCCTGATCCAAGACGACGCAAGAGCGTCGCTCTCATGCGGCTTCGTGAAGATACTTCGCAGTCGGCAGGATGGTCAGCGGTGCGTTCTCTCCGAGCGCCGGTTCATCAAACAGCATCCGACGCTCGCGTGCACTTGACAGAAAGAACGGGAACCGCGCCGCGACCGGCGCGCGCACTGCGTCGATATCGATCTGGTAGAGCAGCGCAGACGTGTTGACCACGCCGCCATAGTTCCGGGGCTCACCGATCGCGACCGAATGAAACACGCGCTTGTAGAAGGCAATGTGATCGCGCCGGATCATCGAGATGCAATAGGGCGCATCATAGTGGAAACATGCCATGATGGGCAGGCGCACCGTTACATATGGCAGCTGTGGATAAAGCCGCGCGAGCTCGGGGTCGGCGGCAAAGCGGCTGGGGTCCACGAAGATTTCCCCAGCATCAAGCCGGGGCTGAAGCAGATCGGGATAGACCGACATTGCGGGGGACACCGGATGTTCCGCCGAAACCACATGCATTCTGATCGTGCCGGTGAGCGCGCCGTCGACGTAAACGCCGAAGCGGAAGCAGTTGGGCTCCTCGTCGAAGGCGTCGTGGACCATCAGGGAGGTGTTTTCGGGCACGAGATCGCTCAGGCGATAAGCCTTGTAGCGAAGCCGGTAGATCTCCTCCAGATCTTCTCCCTTGTCACAGCGACGATACTCCGTGCGTTCCAGAAGCGCGGAAACCTTCTGAACGAAAGCAGTCCCCGCTTGAGGGTGATCGGCGTCGTTCGCGCTCGCCAAACGGCGAAGCGCGTCCCAGGAAGATGTCATTGCCCTATATCCCGACTTGCTCGTCGTGAGCTTAAAAGTAACTTCTAAAAAGTAAAGTTATGACTAAAACTTTCGTAAGTTACGCTACGTTAAGGTTAATCCAGTCTGTGGAAGCCGAATGCTCCGGCTGCCCGATCGACAACAATCATCCCGCGACGACGCGCTTGTGACCCTGGAGATCCTCGGCGAAGGGCCAGATCGTGTTCGACATGGTGCGGATGCCTGAGGCCGAGAGAGCCGACCCGAACAGAAAGCCCTGCACAAGGTCCGGCTTCACGTCCCGCGCAAGGATTTTCAGCTGCTCGAATGTTTCCACCCCTTCCACCGTGACCTGAAGGCCGAGCGGTCGCGACAGGTTGACCACCCCCTTGATGAGTTCCAGCGTGCGCGGATCCTGCGCGACGTCCTGGAGGAAGGAGCGATCGATCTTCACCTTGTCGAGCGGCAGCTTGTGCAGATAGCTCAGGCTGGAATAGCCGGTGCCGAAATCATCCATCGCGATGCGGACGCCGAGCGCCTTGATGGCTTCGATCGAGCGCCGTGTCAGCGACTTGTCGTCGAGCAGCGCCGTTTCCGTCAACTCGACCTCGAGCCGGCTGGGTGCGAGACCCGAACGCTGGAGGGCCGCCTGCACGCGCTCGACCACCTCCGCGCTGCGGAAATCCTTGGCCGAAAGGTTGACCGACACGCCGATCTGCTCCGGCCAGCGGGCGCATTCCATTGTCGCCGCGTCCAGGACGAAGGCGCTGATCTCGGAGATGATGCCCATCTCCTCGGCCAGCGGGATGAACACTGCGGGCGACACGGCGCCGAGATCGGGGTGGTCCCACCGGCACAGCGCCTCGCAGCCCGCGATGCGCATCGTGTCGATCGCCACGATCGGCTGATAAACGACGCGAAGCGCACGCGCCTCGACGGCGGTCCTCAGATCGGCTTTCAACAGCTGACGATGCCGAAACGCCGCATCCATCGCGGTTTCAAACAGCTTCCAGCTGTTCTTGCCGAGCTCCTTGGCCTTGTAGAGAGCAAGATCGGCGCGAACGATCATGGCATCCACATCCGTGTCCCGGACACGCGACAGTGCGGCCCCGCCGCTCGCCTGAATGCGCAAGGCGTGCCCGGCCACGTCCACATCGCCCTGGAGCCGGGAGAAGATGCCGTTGATGATCTCGGTCAGTTCGGTGGCGTCGGTCACACCGTCGATGAACAGCATGAACTCGTCGCCGCCGAACCGGCTTACCTTAAGCCGATCGCTGACAAAGGCGGAGAGGCGCTCGGCTGCCGCGAAGATCAGGCCGTCGCCGACCGGATGGCCGAGCGTGTCGTTGACGCTCTTGAAGTCGTCCAGGTCCAAGATGGCGATGGCGCAAAGCCGGTCGGGATCGCCGCTCGCCATGAACTCCGCCACCAGCTCGTTGAAATAGGCGCGATTCGGCAGGTTTGTGAGGCCGTCGAAACGCGCCATGGTGCGGATTTTTTCTTCCGCAGCCACGCGTGCCGAAACGTCCTCGAAGGTGATGACGCCGAGATCGCCATGCCCTTCACGCGCCGAGAACTCGTAGTGCTGACCGTTGGAAAACGGCACCAGCACCTTTCTTCCCCGCCCCTGCCCGAGGGCGTCGGTCAGTTGCGCTTCGATGAAGCGGCAGTCGCGCGGCCGCAGCATGCCGCCGGCCACGCTGCGCAGCAGGAGAGCGTGAAGCGTGCGGCCCATCAGTCTGTCGGGCGATGACACGGCCAAGAGGCGTGCCGCTTCGGCATTCGCCACCACCACCCTGCCATCGGTGCCGAGCATGACGAGACCATGGGACATGGTGTTGAGCGCCCTGTTAAAGCGCCGGGCGAGGCTCGCAGCCTTCTTTTCTTCCGACA
Source organism: uncultured Mesorhizobium sp. (assembly GCA_963522145.1). GTDB lineage: Bacteria > Pseudomonadota > Alphaproteobacteria > Rhizobiales > Rhizobiaceae > Mesorhizobium_B. The sequence goes on from CAUQXI010000026.1 coordinate 8,883, forward strand.
GTGCGGCGAACAGCACGTCGCGGACCACGGTCGCGAAACGGCGGATCGCAAGCAGGAACGGGATGGAGCACAGTCCGAGTATGACGTGGAAGAGATCCCCGCGCAGAAGATAGCCAGCGGAGAACGGCACCACCAGTGACAGAACCTGGATCATAACCAGGCGGGGCGAGCCGTAATTGCGTCCCACGATCGAACTGGCCGAGGCCAACGTCACGCAGACGGAGGCACTTTCACCGAAAGCGTCGGGCTCCAGATAGATCGTGGAAAAGCAGAAGAAGCCCAGCGTGAAGGCATGCAGCGCGCCCCAGGCGATGTAAACGGTTTCGCGGCGATAGGCTTCTTCCCGGTCGGTCAGGGGCGGCGCCTGCTGCACCTTGCGCACGGTCGCGATGCGCAGCCAGCCGAGCAGGGTGATGGCGATAGCGATGCCGAGATAAAGATCCGCGTCGGTTTTCAGGTAAACCAGAAGCGCGAGCATCACCTGGGAGCAAACGCCGATCGCAAGGGTGCCGGCATCGCGGAACAGCGTGTCCACGAAAGGGATATAGATATCCGCCGGTAGCTCTTTTTGGCTGTGCTTGTTCAAGCCAGGGGCTCGCGATTGAGCCTCCTTCCTGCCACACGCCGCTTAAGAAACATTTGCGCTATCCGCTTGACAATCTCGCGGAATGCGCTCGCCGTGGACCTACTCCGCCGCCGCGAGAGTCTCCGTTTTCGCCGGCCTTATGACGCTTGCCGTCGCATGGAAATCACTGAGAACCTGCCCTCGCGCAGCTTCCGCCTTGACGCGGTTGGCAGCCTTGACGTGCCCGAATCCGCGCAGGCTCATCGGCCAGGAGGCGAGTGCTGCGGCGGCGGCAACCGATTGCCCATTCGAGGCGACGGCAAGATGCGCCTCGATACGGTCGAGATCCGCCTCGAACAGAACCAGATCGCCCTGCTCCGCGCGACGCTCGGCAAGATAGCTGAAGGGGTCAAAGGATGAATTGCGCAACACCTTGAGCCGCGCGAGAAGCCGGAACGCCGGCATCATCCAGGAACCGAACGTGGCTTTGCGCGGTCGCCCGTTCGCGCCCCGGCGGGCAAACAATGGCGGAGCGAGGTGGAACTCGAGCTTCTCGAAGCTCTCGAACTCCCCAGACAGCTGCACCTGAAATGTTCCGTCCGTATAAAGCCGCGCGACCTCATACTCGTCCTTCACAGCCATCAGCTTGAACAGGCCTCGAGCGACCGCTTCCGCAACCGCCGTCGAGCCGCGCAAAGCGCTTTCTTCCACCGCACGAATACGGGCAATGCGATCAAGAAAGCGCTGCGCATAGCGGCCGTCCTGATAGGCGCGAAGAAACGCGGCGCGGCGGTTGATGATCTCGTCGAGCGTCTGCACGGGCTTTGGCGCCGCGTCCGGACGCGCTCCAGCCACGAGCGCGCGCACAAAGGCAGGATCGTGAGCGGCGCGCCTTCCCCATCGAAACGCGGCGACATTCATCGCGACAGCCTCGCCATTGAGCGCGATCGCCTGCTCGATGGCATCCGCATCCAGCGGCACGCCGCCCTGCTGGAACGCGAAGCCCAGAAGGAACATATTGGCGCTTACGGAGGAGCCGAACAGCACGGCGGTGGTGGCAGTCGCGTCTAAGAAGTGGGAGTGGCTCGCGCCGGCCGCCTTGCGGATCGCCTTCTTCAACCGTTCCACCGGCAGCCGGAAATTTGGATCGCGGGTGAAGTCGCCCGGCATCACCTCCGCCGTGTTCGCCACGAAGAGGGTACGGTTCTCGCGCACCGCACCAAGCACTTTCCTCGCCCCTGATACGACGAGGTCGCAACCAAGGATCAGATCGGCCTTGCCGGCAGAAACGCGGATCGCATAGATGTTTTCGGGCGCGTGGCCGATGCGCAGATGCGTGAACACCGCGCCGCCTTTCTGCGCCAGGCCCGCCATGTCGATCGCGCCCGAGCTCTTGCCCTCAAGATGCGCCGCCATGCTCAGGATCGCACCCACGGTGACCACGCCGGTGCCGCCGACACCGTCGATGATCGCCGACCATCCGCCGGCGGGCAGCACGGTCTGCGGTGAGGCGACGCCGTCAAGCGGATCACCCCTGTCCGCAAGGCCTGCTGCGCGCTTCGGCTTGCCGCCATGCACGGAAACAAAGGACGGGCAGAAGCCCTCCACACAGGAAAAGTCCTTGTTGCAGGACGACTGGTCGATGCGGCGCTTGCGGCCCCACTCCGTTTCCACCGGCTGAATGGACACGCAGCTCGATTGCACGCCGCAATCGCCGCAGCCTTCGCAGACCAGCTCGTTGATGATCACCCGGCGGTCGGGCTCGGGATAAAGGCCGCGCTTGCGGCGGCGGCGCTTCTCGGCCGCGCAGGTCTGGTCATAGACCAGCACGGACACTCCGGGCACCACGCGCAACTCGCGCTGAACCGCATCCATGTCGCGGCGATGATGAACGGTTGTGCCGGTCGGGAACTCGACCTGTCCCTCGTAGCGGCCGGGATCGTCCGACACGATCGCGATGCGCCCGATGCCTTCGGCCCGCACCTGGGTGACAAGCACCGGCAGCGTGAGACCGCCCTCAATCGGCTGGCCGCCCGTCATGGCGACCGCGTCGTTGAACAGGATCTTGTAGGTGATGTTCACGCCCGCCGCTTGCGCAAAGCGGAGCGCAAGCGATCCCGAATGATTGTAGGTACCGTCGCCCAGATTTTGGAAGATGTGGTTCCGCGTGGTGAAGGGCGCCTGCCCGATCCACTGCGCGCCCTCCCCGCCCATGGCGGTGAAGCCGATCGTGGAACGGTCCATCCACAGCGCCATGAAATGGCAGCCGATGCCGCCGCCCGCGATCGAGCCCTCGGGCACTTTGGTCGATAGATTGTGCGGACAGCCGGAGCAGAAGAAGGGCGCCCGTGCACCGACATCGACTGTATCGGAAAGCATGGCCTGGAACTGCCGCAGCCGGCTCACATGGGCGGAAAGCGCCTCGGAGGGTCCGCTGACCCGAAGGATGCGCTCGCCCAGCACGATCGCGATCTCGTTGGGGTCGAGCACACCCTTGGCAGGAAAAAGCCACTCGCCGCGCTCGTCTTTCTTGCCGATGATGCGCGGCTGGCTCGCTGTGCCGTAAAGTTGCTCGCGCAACTGCACCTCGATGAGCGATCGCTTTTCTTCCACCACTACGATCGTGTCGAGGCCCTGGGCGAAGTCGCGGATGTGGTCGAGGTCGAGCGGCCATGGGCAGCCGACCTTGAAGAGCCTGAGGCCGAGCCGCGCGGCTTCCCCCTCATCAATACCGAGTTCGTCCAGCGCCTCGCGCACGTCGAGATAGCTCTTGCCGACCGTAATCACGCCGATCTTCGGGTTCGGCCCGCCGCGATAGATGATGCGGTTGATCCCGTTGGCGCCGATAAAGGCGGAAGCCGCCGCGCGCTTCCACTCGTGCAGCCGCTCCTCCTGGCCAAGCTGGTTCAGCTCGTGGCGGATGCTCAAACCGCCCGGCGGCATGTCGAAATCCGGCCGGATGATCGAAAGCCGATTCAACGAGCCGTCCACCGAGGCCGTGGACTCGATATTGTCCTTGACGCATTTGACCGCCGCCCATGTGCCCGCGAAGCGCGACAGCGCATAGCCGTAAAGGCCGAAATCGATCAGCTCCTGAACGCCGCTCGGGTTCAGGATCGGGATCATCGTATCGACAAACTGGAACTCGGTCGCATGGGCATTGCTGGACGATTCGGCGGTATGGTCGTCGCCCATCAGCGCGAGCGCGCCGCCGTTGCGCGATGTGCCTGCCAGATTGGCGTGGCGGAACACGTCGCCGGAGCGATCCACGCCCGGCCCCTTGCCGTACCAAAGCCCGAACACCCCGTCATGACGACCCTCGCCAAGCAGTTCGGCCTGCTGCGAGCCCCACACCGCTGTTGCCGCGAGCTCCTCGTTGAGGCCTGGCTCGAAGACGATGTCCGACTGCTTGAGCTTGTCTCTGGCCTTCCAGAGCTGAAGGTCGAGGCCGCCCAGCGGCGAGCCGCGATAGCCCGAAACGAAGCCCGCGGTGTTGAGCCCGGCTTGCCGGTCCCGTTCGCGCTGCATGAGCAGCATGCGGATCACAGCCTGCGCGCCCGACAACAGCACGCGCTCTTTGGATAGATCGAATCGGTCGTCGAGCGCGACGTCGTGGAGCGTCATGTGCTGTTCCTGTTCGCGCCCAGGCTGGCGTGAAAGCCGAACCGGCGCAAAAGGTTAAGACTGCGTTCTCCACCCCGTTCCCGAAGGCGTCAATTCAATTCGGGTTTAGCGCTGTAACGTGCGGGAGCCGCGATCCACAACCCTCGCAGTGGGTGAAAGCCGAGCGTGGGCGCGCTTTAGCGCCTCGACCTCAAGGGTCAGTCGGGCAAACCGGCGGGGGTGGATCGCTTGTTTCTGCGCCCCCGGAGCGGTCGTTGACTTCGGGATTTGGTGTGTAAAAGGGCCCGACCACGAGCGGCTTGTCGGGCAGCCGGGTCTGGTCCTCGCTCGATGTCATGGTGGTCGCGATCGTCTGCCGCACCGCGCCGTTTGCCGCCTCGATGCGGATGGATACCTGGTACGGCCTGTCCTTGCGCACGCAGTGGACCGGCGGGCTTTCCAGCGACACCTTGTCCAGCCGCGGCCAGATCTTCTGGCGCACCTCGATCGGAGAACCGCCAGCCGGGTCTTCGAAGACGGCAACGGCTACGTCTCCGTCACGCATCGGCTTGAGCGGCCGGAGTGTGACAAGGTAGGTCGCCCGCGCCACACGATAGTTGAAGATGAAGAGCTTTCCCGAAACGGCGTAGAACTCGCCCTCTGCTCCACTTTCCCGGCATGCGGCAACCCCGATCAGGCAAAGGAGGAAAGCCGCACTCCGCCTAGTCACGGGCGTCTCCCTGTTCCTTGCGACGTTGATAGTGACGCCGCGCCTTCTGGCGGTTGCCGCATACCGCCATGTCGCACCAGAGGCGCGATCGGTTCCGGCTTTGATCAAGGAACAGCCAGCCGCAGTTGCCACATATCCTTATCCTCCGCTGCCTGTCGGACGGCAGCAGCGACAAGGCAGACTGCGCCAGCGCCGCCGTGAAGCTTGTCTGAGAAGCGTCTTTGTCCGTCTCCAAGGCATCCGCCGCCGCGCGCAGAAAAGGCGGGAGCAGCGATGGGTCGAGCCCGCATTCGCGCCGGGCCGCATCCCGGAAGAGCCGGTCGGTCGTTTCGCGCAACGAGAGGACATGGGCGGCTGAATGCCCGTCGGCGACAAGGGTGCGCCCGCTCGCTTCCTCGCTGCGCATCCGGGAAGCGGCATCCGCGAAACGGACAATCTCATTCCGGTCGTCGAAACGATCCATACGAAGCGCCGGCTGTTCACGATGAACAACCGTGTTCGCGACATCGAGCGCGAGCACGCCACCTGCAAACCTATGCGGGGTCCAGTTCACCAGCATAGCGGTATTCTAACCACCTAACAGTGTTTGACAAGTTATGCCGATCTCGCGCAGTTTCGTCTTATATGAGGTTGGCGCGGGTGACGGTTGATCATCTCTATCTGCTGCAACAGGTTCTGAACGGGCTGCATGCCGGCGCGCTTTATGCGCTTCTGGCTTTTGGCTACGCGCTGACCAACGGAGCGCTGCAGCGCACGAACCTTTCCTATGGCGCGCTCTTCGCCTTTTGCGGGCAGGTTATGATCCTTGCGGCGGTGTGGGCCTGGCAGGTGCTGTGGTTGACGCTTCCGCTCGCCGTCGCCGTCGGGATCGCTGCCGCCTTCGCCTATGGCGCGCTGGTTTCCGGCGTGCTCGGCCGCTCGGTCTTCGCGCCGCTCGCGAAACGCTCGCCCAACGCCATCATCGTCGCGACGCTCGGCGTCTCGCTGGTTCTGATGGAGCTTGCACGCATCTCGGCCGACACGCGCGACTTCTGGTTGCCGCCGATGCTGGCCATGCCGGTTGTCTTCGCAAGCGCTGGCAGCTTCCATGTGACGCTCACCGTGGCGCAGCTTCTGGATTGCGCCGCGAGCCTCCTTGCCGTGGCAGGGCTTGGACTTTTCCTTTCGCGCTCGCGTTTTGGACGACACCTTCGGGCCCTGCGCGACGACACCTACGCCGCCGCCATGTGCGGCATCGATACGGCCGTCATTTACCTTCGAACGATGGTTCTGGGCGGGCTTGTTGCGGCGCTCGCCGGCATTCTCGCCGCCTTCTATTATGGCAACATCTCGTTTGGCGCCGGCCTTTTCTTCGGCTTGAAGATCCTCTTCGTCACAGCCGTCGGCGGCTATGAAACGCCCGCCCGCGCAGCGATCGGTGCAGGCCTGTTCGGCATCGGTGAAGCGCTCTGGTCCGGCTATTTCGGATTCGAGTGGCGCGATGCCTGGATGTTCGGCTTTTTGGTTGCCGGGCTGGTGCTGGCGAACACGGGATCCGAGTCCGAAAGCAGAAGGCCGGGCTGAACCACCCGGGAGCGACACTCGTTCCACGCCACCTGCTCCGCCCCTTGCGTGGAGCGCGCCTCGCTTGCATAGAGTGGATTCAGGCGGGATCGGAAACAAACGCCGGCAAGCGCGTCCGCCGATCGGGAGGAAGATCAATGGGCGGACTGCTCCGCTTGTCGAACGCCATCGACCGCTTCAACGAAATCATCGGCAAGGCTGTCGGCTGGCTCATCCTGCTTTCGGTTCTCGTGAGCGCCGGCAATGCGGTGATCCGCAAGCTGTTCAACATGTCGTCGAACGCTTGGCTTGAACTGCAATGGTATCTGTTCGGCGCGGCCTTCCTGCTCGCCGCGGCTTACACCCTGCGCGAGAACGAGCACATCCGCATCGACATCGTCTACGCGCAGTTCTCGCGTCGCGCTCAGCACTGGATCGACCTGTTCGGGCATCTCTTCTTTCTGATGCCGCTCGTGCTGCTGATGCTTTACTACTTCGTTCCTTACGTTGCTCTCTCCTACCGCTCGGGCGAAGTCTCCTCCAGCGCCGGCGGGCTGATCCTCTGGCCCGCCAAGTCGCTGCTGCTGATCGGCTTCATCCTGCTCGGCCTGCAGGGCATCTCCGAGATCATCAAGAAGATCGCGGTCATGCGAGGCGTCATCCCCGATCCGACGCCTTTCGTGCCGACGCACGCGCCACTCGATTCGCCTCAGCCTGATTCTGTCGCGGAGACACCGGAGATGCGCCGATGATCGAGTTCATCGCGCAGAACATGGCGCCGATCATATTCGTTTCGCTGATCTTCTTTCTTCTGCTCGGCTACCCCGCCGCCTTCTCGCTGGCCGCCAACGGGCTCCTGTTCTTTCTGATCGGCGTCGAGCTCGCGCCTTATTCCGAAGGCACCATCAATCTCTCTTGGCCGCTGCTCTATGCCCTGCCGGAACGCTTCTGGGGCGTGATGAGCAACGAAACGCTGCTTGCCATTCCCTTCTTCACCTTCATGGGAATTGTGCTGGAACGTTCCGGCATGGCAGAAGACCTGCTTGACACGATCGGGCAGCTTTTCGGCCCGGTCCGCGGCGGTCTCGCCTACGCGGTGATCTTCGTCGGCGCGCTGCTTGCCGCCACGACCGGCGTGGTCGCGGCCTCCGTGATCGCCATGGGACTGATCTCGCTGCCGATCATGCTGCGCTATGGCTATGACCGGCGCGTCGCATCTGGCGTGATCGCCGCTTCCGGCACGCTGGCGCAGATCATCCCGCCGTCACTGGTGCTGATCGTGCTTGCGGACCAACTCGGCCGCTCGGTTGGCGACATGTATGCCGGCGCACTGATCCCCGGCCTCATTCTGACAGCTCTCTATATGGGCTACGTCCTGCTGGTCTCGATCCTGCGGCCGCAGGCCATGCCCGCCCTGCCGCTCGAAGCGCGCACGCTGGGCTCGGGCGTCACCTCGCTCCTCGTCGCGCTCGTGGCCGCAGCCGCGATCGCCTACGCCGCTCATGTGATGCTCTACCCCACGCATGGGGAGAATGCCGACATCCTGGGCGCAAGCGTCGGCACGATCGTGATCTACATCGTCGCGATCATCGACCGAGCATCGGGCTTCAACCTCATGTCGCGGCTGGCGCAGCAGGTGATCATCGTTTTGATCCCGCCGCTCGCCCTCATCTTCCTCGTGCTCGGCACGATCTTCCTCGGCATCGCGACCCCGACGGAGGGCGGGGCGATGGGTGCGGTGGGCGCGCTCGTCATGGCGGCGGCGAAGGGACGCCTCAACCTCGACGTGGTGCGCACCGCGCTCGCCTCCACCACGCGCCTGTCCTCCTTCGTGCTCTTCATCCTCATTGGCGCGCGCGTTTTCTCGCTCACCTTCTACGGCGTGAACGGCCATCTCTGGGTCGAGCACCTGCTGGTATCGCTGCCGGGCGGCGAACTGGGCTTTCTGGTCGCCGTCAATATCCTCGTCTTCTTCCTCGCCTTCTTCCTGGATTTCTTTGAGCTCGCCTTCATTATCGTGCCGCTGCTCGCGCCGGCTGCCGACCGGCTCGGCATCGACCTGATCTGGTTCGGCGTGCTGCTCGGCATCAACATGCAGACGAGCTTCATGCACCCGCCCTTCGGCTTCGCGCTTTTCTATCTGCGCTCCGTCGCGGCCCGCGTGCCCTATCTGGACCGCATCACCGGCAAGCAGATCCAGCCGGTGACGACGGGGCAGATCTACTGGGGCGCGGTGCCCTTTGTCTGCATCCAGCTCGTCATGGTGGGGCTGACCATCGCCTTCCCGCAGATGGTGATGCACTACAAGGGAACGGCGGTGGACCCGGCCGATGTCGAGATCACGGTTCCCGAGATGCCCGGCCTCGGCCTGCCGCCGCTCGGGTCGCCACCTGCCAGAGGAGCCGGTCCGGCGCAGACGCCCGCCTCGAACACACCCGCGCTCGATGGTCCACCGAGCTTCGGCGACACGCCGCCCGATGCCGGAGCGCCAGCCGCGCCGAACGACCTGTCCGCGCCTCCGAGCTTCGACACGCCCGCATCATCGCCTCAGCCGGCGCCGAGCAACGATCTCACTCAGCCGCCCAGCTTCAACTAGGCAATCGCAGCCCGTCGCGCATGAAAAAGGCCCCGGAGCACAAGCTCCGGAGCCTTTGGATCGGTGGAACGCTGAACAGCTTAAAGCTTGTTGGCGCGCTGCTGGATCATCATGAACGTGTCGTAATTGTACTCGGCGACCTGCGCATACAGGAAGTGATCCTTTCGGAACGCCTTGATCGAGTCCCAGATCTTCTTGAAGTCCTCGTTGGAGGCTTCCATCTCGGCATAGACCTCGTTCGCCTTGTCGAAGCAGGCGGACAGGATTTCCTGGCTGAACGGCTTCAGCTTCGCGCCATTGGCAACCAGCTTCTTGATCGCGGCCGGGTTGAGGTAGTCGTATTTCGCCAGCATGTCCGCGTCGGTCGCCTGCGCGGCCGTGCGCACCAGCGACTTGTAGTTCGCCGGCAGCTCGTCGAACTTCGCCTTGTTGAACATCAGGTGGACGGTCGGGCCACCTTCCCACCAGCCGGGATAATAATAGAACGGCGCGACCTTCTGGAAGCCGAGCTTCTCGTCGTCATAGGGGCCGACCCACTCGGCCGCATCGATCGTGCCCTTTTCGAGAGCCGGATAGATGTCACCGCCCGCGAGCTGCTGGGGCACAACGCCAAGGCGCTCCACCACCTTTCCGGCAAAGCCGCCGATCCGCATCTTGAGGCCCTGGAGGTCGGCGACGGTGTTGATCTCCTTGCGGAACCAGCCACCCATCTGCACGCCGGTATTGCCACCCGGAAATGCCACGAGGCCCTGCTTGGCCATGAACTCGTTGTAGAGATCGATGCCACCACCATGATAGTGCCAGGCATTCATGCCGCGCGCGTTCAGCGCGAAGGGCACGGCCGCGCCGAGCGCCCAAGTCGGGTTCTTGCCCCAGTAATAATACGCGACCGTGTGGCAGGCCTCGACTGTGCCGGCGGTCGCTGCATCGGCAGCTTGAAGACCCGGCACGATCTCGCCTGCAGCGAAAACCTGCACGGAAAAGTTCCCGTCCGTGGCCTCCGAGAGATATTTCGAGAACGTCGTCCCGCCGCCATAGATGGTATCGAGCGACTTCGGGAAGGACGAGGCGAGGCGCCACGTCACCTTGGGAGAACTCTGGGCAATGGCAGGCGCGGCGAGCGCCACGGTTCCCGCGCCGGCAAGCCCGGCCTTGGTGATGAATGCTCTGCGGTCCATGATGCTCCTCCTCCGCTGACAGCCCGCGCTTCGGCCGATCAGAATATGCTTGGCGACGATGCAGTTTCGGCTCTTCGTGACATGGGCCGCAATCCTTGTCCAGTTTGGCGCAGGAGCGTGACAGGGTTGAACCACCGCGCCTGGATGACTGGAAAAGCGGCCTGTCCTCGATTAGCTTGATGGCGTCCCGCCATCCGGAACCTGCTCATGCGCCAGCCCCTTGTCGCCGTCTCGACGGACGTCCGCTCCTTCGACAACTACACCTGGCACGCAGCGCCGCAGCAATATCTCGAAGCCGCGCTCACGGGCGCGGGCGTGCTGCCGCTTCTGCTTCCTTCCTTCGGCGAACGCGTCGATCTCGACAGCCTGCTATGTCAAGTCGACGGCGTGCTGATCACCGGCTCAAAATCGAATGTGCATCCGTCGCTTTATGGCGCCGAGGCGACGGAGGCGGACGGACCGTACGATCCGCAGCGCGACGCCACCACGCTGCCCCTGATCCGCGCCGCGATCGAGCGCGGCGTGCCGCTTCTCGCGATCTGCCGGGGCATCCAGGAGCTCAACGTGGCGCTTGGCGGAACGCTCGCCACCGAGATCCAGGAGCGCGAAGGCGCGCTCGATCACCGTGCGCCCGCAAGCGACAATCAGGACGAGCGCTTCGCGATCCGTCAAAGCGTGTCGATCAAGCCGAACTCCTGCCTGGCCGGCGTGTTCGGCGCGGGCGAGATGGCGGTCAATTCCGTTCACCGCCAGGGCATCGACCGGCTGGGCAGCCGGCTGGATGTGGAAGCCGTGGCGCCCGACAACACGGTGGAAGCCGTGTCGGTCCGTGGCGCGCGAGGCTTCGCGGTCGGGGTGCAATGGCACCCGGAATACTGGGTGAAGAGCGACAGCGCCTCGCGCGCCATCTTCCGCGCCTTTGGAGATGCGGTTCGGGCGCATGCGGCGGAGCGGCTGCCTCTGTCGATCGCAGCGGAGTAGAAGCCTCCCTCAGCTCCTGACGGCAGCGGTTTCAGGAACGGGGGTCAGCGCCCTGCCCTGCTCGAACCATGATAGCAGGTTGTCCACCACGAGGTCGGCCATGGCATTGCGCGTCCACACGGACGCGGAACCGACATGCGGCAGGAGCACGGCGTTGGGCAGGTCGATCAGCGCCTGGGGAACATTCGGCTCGCGGGTGAACACGTCAAGTCCGGCTCCGCAGATGGTGCCGTCGCCGAGCGCCTCGATCAGCGCGTCCTCGTCCACCGTGCTTCCACGTCCGACATTGATGAAGATGCCGTCGGCGCCGAGCGCCTCCAGGATGCGGCGGTTCACGGCCTTTTCCGTCTGCGCCGTTCCAGGCACTACCGAGATCAGCGTATCGACCGCTCGCGCGAGACCCTCCAGCGTATCGTGATAGGGATAGGCGATGCCCTCGACCCGGCGGCGGTTGTGGTAATGAACGGGAAGACCAAAGGCTTCCACGCGACGTGCGATGGCCTGCCCGATGCGCCCCATGCCGAAGATGCCGATCGTGCGTCCGCGCAGGGTGGCGGGGGTCAGGCGGTATGGTCCTTCATTTGCCCACCGCCCCTCCCGCAGCCAGCGCTCAGCACGTGAGAATTCGCGCACGGTGCTGATCAGCAGTCCAATCGCCGTATCGGCCACTTCCTCGGTCAGCACATCCGGCGTGTTCGTCACCATGACGCCCTTTCGGCCGGCATGAACGGCATCCACCGCATCATAGCCGACGCCGAAATTCGCGATGATCCGGAGTTGCGGCAGGCTGTCGATGAAGGCAGCATCGATCCGGCTGACGGAAGCAATACCGCGTATGTCTCGCGCCACCTCCGGCGTGATTTGCGCGGGATCTCCTGCAGGGATGCGCAGGAGCGTGAATGCTTCCGCGATTCGCGACAGAGCGCGCTCATGCAGCCCGCCCGGAACGAGAATGCAAACGGATTTACTGCTGCTCATGCGATCTTCATTCCTTGTGAGAGGCTGCCACGCAAACGGCTAGGTTCGTTCCACCGGCTCAGCTGTAGAAGCCCGCACCCGCAATTCGGGGTGGATCAGTTCCTGCCGGGCGCTAACGGCAGTTCCCTTGAGGCGGTCGAGCAGCGCGGACGCGGCGCGCCGCCCCACCTCGCGCTGTCCGTTCCATACGGTGGTCAGGGCCGGCGTCGCGATTGCCGCTTCTTCGAGATCGTCATAACCGGTCACGGAAACATCGCGCCCGGCAACGAGGCCGGCGCGGAACAAACCGTTCATCAGGCCGATCGCGGAGAGATCGTTCCAGCAGACGGCGGCGGTCGGCTTCTCCGGCAGAGCCAGGAAGCGGCCGGTCGCCTGAAAGCCTGCCCCCTTGGTGCGCGGCCCGACGATCCGCCAAGCGGGATTGACGAAGAGTCCCGCCGCTTCCATCGCAAGCCTGTAGCCACGGAAACGGTCGCGCCCAGTCGATGTCCCGTCTGTGCCGCCGATCATGGCGATGCGCGTATGGCCGAGCGAAATCAGGTGGTTGGTGGCGAGGCCGATGCCGTAGGCGTCGTCACCCCGGAAGGCCGGCACATCCGCCCCTTCCACGTCGCGCGCGATCAGAACGGCGGGCAGCCCATTATCTTCCAACATGCGGATGTCGCCGGGGGGCGTGCCGATCGCGGGCGACATGATCACCCCGTCCGCGCCGAGCTGAAGCAGCGTGTCCAGGAAGGTCCGCTGCTTGTCGAGGTCGTCGTAATGGTTGGACAGGATGAAGGTCTGGCGCGAACGGTCGAGCTCGCTTTCGATCGAGCGCAGGATCTCGGCGAAGAACGGGTTCATGATGTCGTGGACGACCACGCCCACGATACCCGAACGGGAGGTGCGAAGGCTCGCGGCGCGGCGATTGTAGATATAGCCGATCTCGCGGGCATGCTGCTTGATGCGGTCCCGCGTGGCATCCGCCACGAGCGCGCTGTCGCGCAGCGCGAGAGACACGGTGGCCGTGGAGACGCCGAGCGAATCCGCCATGGTCGAAAGCTTGATCTTCTGCGCCAGCTTCCGAACCTCCCGTCCCCGACACCGTACGATCTAAACTGTTTAAATCGCTCTATGTTGAGGAGACGGGAAAATCAAACGCTTTTGTGGAGGAGCAGAACTTAACCCACCCATGACCAACGCCGGGCCGTTTTAGCCGGCCGGGATGTGTCTTAGATGCGGGCTGAAGAAGTCAGTCACCTTTGTCCGCTTCGTCCTCGGCGGCAGGCGTGTCGATGGCCGCAGTGGAGGACGCGGAATTGTCGGTAGCGACAAGCGCCGCCGCGGTTTCGTCCACCTCGTCGTCATCCGCATCGCGGAAACCGCCTTCGGTGAGATTGGCCTCGATGCGGCTGAGCAGCTTCACGAGCGCCTTGCGGTCCTTCTTGTCCACGCCCTTCAGCGCCTGCTTCTCGGTCTTTTTCACCGCGACCTCGATCGCATGGATGGCGTCCCATCCCTCCCGTGTGAGGAAGATGTTGGACTGCCGCTGGTCGTCGGTGGAGGGGCGCTTTTCCAGATATCCCTGCGCGCTCAAGCGGTTGATGGTCTTCGTGATGGTCGGCGGTTTGACGCCCAGGCGCGCCGCGAGCTGACCGGGCGTCTGGCCGTCTTCCCCGTGCAGCGCCAGCATGATGCCGTCTTGGCCGGCATGGAAGCCGTGGCTGTTGAGCCGGGCGGCGAGCGCAGTGCGCACCAGGCGCGCGGCCGAGTGAAGCTGGCCGATGGTCTCGCTGCGCCTTGTCTTGGCCATGACAGTGTTCCCCGCTGCAACAATTCCGGCCCGCGCTCAGGCACTTCAAGGCAGGCCAAGTCGGACGATCGGCACTTCCGTTGTCACGCCGATATAACGCCCGTGTGACAATAACATATGAGCCAGCGAACTTCATGGGTGACGTGGATGCGATCCATCCATGCTTCGTCGATACACGGCACGTGCAAAGCCACGGCGAGCATCCTATATGGGCGCCTGACCCGTTCGAGGATTCCGCCCATGAGCCAGACCGCTGCAGCGCCACAGGCTGCTCCCCAGATCCCCGTCACCGTGCTCACCGGCTATCTCGGTGCCGGCAAGACGACGCTTCTCAACCGAATCCTGTCGGAGGCGCACGGCAAGCGCTATGCGGTGATCGTCAACGAGTTCGGCGAGATTGGCATCGACAACGACCTCATCGTGGAATCCGACGAGGAAATCTACGAGATGAACAATGGCTGTGTCTGCTGCACGGTGCGCGGCGATCTCGTCCGCGTAGTGGAAGGGCTGATGCGCCGTCCAGGCCGCTTCGACGCGATCGTGGTGGAAACCACCGGCCTTGCCGACCCTGCCCCCGTCGCGCAGACCTTCTTCATGGACGAGGACGTGCGCCGGAAGACCCGGCTCGACGCCGTCGTGGCGTTGGTGGATGCCAAGCACCTGCCGCTCCGCCTGAAGGATTCTAAGGAAGCCGAAGACCAGATCGCCTTTGCCGATGTGGTGGTGCTCAACAAGACCGACCTCGTTTCTCCCGAGGAACTGGCCAAGGTGGAAGCCACCGTGCGGGCGATCAATCCCACCGCCCGGATCCACAGGACGACTCGCTCCGGCGTCGCGCTCGATGAGGTGCTCGACCGCGGCGCGTTCGACCTGCAGCGCGTGCTGGCCGACGACCCGCATTTCCTCGATGCGGACGATCACCACCACGAACACGAATGCGGCCCGGACTGCGCACATGATCATCACGAGCATCACGCGCACGATCACCACCATCACGACCATGACCACGATCACTACCATCATCACGGCGAGGCCTCGCCGATCCATGATGTGACGGTGCGCTCGATCTCGCTGCGCGGCGGGGAGATGGACCCGAAAAAGTTCTTCCCCTGGGTCGAAAAGGTGACGCAGACGGACGGACCCAGCATCCTGCGTATGAAGGGCATCATCGCCTTCAAGAACGATCCGGATCGCTACGTGATCCAGGGTGTCCACATGATCACGGAAGGCGATCACCAGCGCGCCTGGAAAGACGGCGAGCGCCATGAAAGCCGCCTGGTATTCATCGGCCGCGAGCTTGACGAAGCCAAGCTCAAGCGCAGCTTCGAGGCCTGCCAGGCCTGATTTCCCGTAATGGCTTGGCTTGACGGAATACAGGCGCTTGGCGTCGGCGATATTTTGCGGCTGCCGGAAAACTATGATCTCGGGCCCGGTTCTCCACCGGTGGACCTGATGCTCTGCAACCTGTCCTCCGGGCTCGGTCTGGTGGTGGTCTCGGGCTACAAGTCCGGATTGATCCTGGCTGTGCTGCCGGAAGCGGCTCGCACGAACGGCGGGATCAGCACAAGCTGGCTTGCTGACAACTGGACCAAGTGGTTCCGTTTCACCTATGTGGATGTTGCCGTGCCCATGGAGGGCGCCCGCATCCTGCGGCAGGAAGAGCGAAACATCGTGGAAGCCTCCTGATGCCGACCGTCGCGCCGCTTGATCTCGCCGGTCACTGCATGGCAACCGCCTGGCTAGGCGACTATCCCTTTTTTGCACTCGCCGATGGCGCCGTGCATTGGCTCGACAATGGCCAGCACGTGGTTCAGGCGAATGACGGGCTGCTCGCCGCTACGATGGATACGGCTGGCGAGCGCCTCCTGACCTCCGGCGAAGACGGCAAGGTGATCGCGCTTCGAGCGGACGGGAGCGTCGATACGCTTGTCGAGCACCCGCGCAAATGGGTGAATGCGGTAGCAGCTGGGCCGAGCGGCGCGTGCGCCTATGCGATCGGCCGCTCTGCCTTCGTGCGCATGGCAAATGGCGAAACAAAAGAGCTCGTTCATGCCCGCACCGCCGAAGGGCTGGGCTTCGCGCCGAAGGGATTGCGCCTGGCGGTTGCCCGCTACAATGGCGCCACCCTGCACTTCCCCGCCACGAACAGCCAACCGGTGGAGCTGGAATGGGCCGGCGCGCATACCGCGGTGACGTTCTCGCCTGACGGGCAGTTTCTGGTGACCACCATGCAGGAGAATGCGCTGCACGGCTGGAAGCTCGCAGACAACAAGCACATGCGCATGACCGGCTATCCGGCCAAGGTGAAGAGCCTGTCCTGGAGCGTCAAAGGCCGCTGGCTCGCCTCGTCGGGCGCGGATGCCGCCATCGTCTGGCCCTTCCAGGGCAAGGACGGCCCGATGGGCAAGGCACCGCTTGAACTCGGCACCCGCGCCTCCGTGCCTGTGACCGCCGTCGCCTGTCATCCAACCGACGAGATTGCTGCGATCGGCTATGCCGATGGCATGGTTCTGGCTGCCCGTTTCGCCGATGCGCGCGAGGTACTCCTGCGACGTTCGCAAAAGGGCGCGATCACCAGCATGAGCTGGGACAAGCGCGGGCAGAGGCTCGCCTTCGGCGGTGAGGAAGGCGAATGCGGCGTGATCGACATCGCGGCCTGACATCCGCGTGAAGGCGAGCTTTTCCACACCTTCGGACTCGCCTTAAACGAGCAGGAACATATATCGAACGTATGACCCAGCTCGACGTTCGCCAGAAGCTCGCGATCCTTTCGGACGCTGCGAAATATGATGCGTCCTGCGCGTCTTCCGGTGCGGCCAAGCGCAACTCGCTGAAGTCAGGCGGCATCGGCTCCACGGAAGGAATGGGCATCTGCCATTCCTATGCACCGGACGGCCGCTGCATCTCGCTGCTCAAGATCCTGCTGACCAATTTCTGCATCTACGACTGTTCCTACTGCGTGAACCGCTCGTCCTCCAATGTGAGGCGGGCGCGGTTCACGCCGAAGGAAGTGGTCGACCTCACCCTCGACTTCTACAAGCGTAACTATATCGAGGGACTGTTCCTTTCCTCGGGCGTCATCCGGTCGCCGGACGAGACCTTCGGCGAGATGGTGGAGATCGCGCGTTCGCTGCGCGAGGACCACAAATATGGGGGCTATATCCACCTCAAGACCATCCCCGAATGCTCACAGGAGCTGATCGACAAGGCCGGCCGCTATGCCGATCGTTTGTCGATCAATGTGGAGCTTCCGACCGACGAGGGCGTGAAACGGCTGGCGCCGGAAAAGAAGCCGGAAACGATCCGTGTCTCCATGGCTAAGCTCCGTGCGAAGATCGATGAGACTTCAGAGCCGACGCTGCAGACAGGCAAGCGTGAACGCTTCGCGCCGGGCGGCCAATCTACGCAGATGATCATCGGCGCGGATGCGACATCGGACGCCGGCATCCTCAAGACGTCCGCCCGGCTTTACGGCTCCTATCGCCTGCGCCGCGTTTACTACTCCGCCTTCAGCCCCATCCCCGATGCGTCCGCCGCCCTGCCTTTGATGAAGCCGCCCTTGATGCGCGAGCATCGTCTTTACCAGGCCGACTGGCTGATGCGCTTCTACGGCTTCGAACAGAACGAGATCACCTCCGGGCGCGCCGACGGGATGCTTGATCTGGCGGTCGATCCCAAGCTCGCCTGGGCACTCGATCATCGCGGACGGTTTCCGGTGGATGTGAACCGCGCCGACCGCGAAGCGCTTCTGCGCGTGCCAGGCCTGGGCGTGAAGTCGGTCGATCGCATCCTGTCCACCCGTCGCCATCGGAGCATGCGGCTGGAGGATGTCGGCAGAGTTTGTGCCTCGATCGCGAAGGTCCGCCCCTTTATCACGGCAAGCGATTGGTCGCCCGGCGGGCTAACGGACAGCGCGTCGCTGCGCTCGCGTCTCGAACCCGCGCCGCAACAGCTTTCACTGTTTTAGCCGATGCAGAACGCGGCGCTTCCCCACCTTGCCCGCTATGTCGTTTCTCTCGATGGGCAGACGGATTTCGCCGGCTGGCGCGATGCCGCCCGCCGCTTGGTGCTGAACGAGGTGGCGCCCGATGAGATCGCTTGGGAGCTGCGCGGAGCCGACACCCATCATGAGACCGCATTGCCGGAAGTCCCGGCGGGCGCGGAGCTGCGCGTTTCACGCGAGGCGGTCGCGCGGTTCGAAACAGTCTTCTGCCACGCCGACCCTTCCCGCTTTTCCTTTTTGTACCGCCTGCTGTGGCGGTTGAAGTCCGAGCCGGCGCTGATGATGATCGCTTCCGATCCCGACATCCGCCGTTTCGAGGCGATGGAAAAGGCGGTCCGGCGCGACATCCATAAGATGCGCGCCTTTGTGCGCTTCCGGAAGCTCGGAGAGGGCGAGGACGAACGCTTCGTCGCCTGGTTCGAGCCCGATCACTTCATCGTCGAGTGCAACGCGCCTTTCTTCGTCCGCCGCTTCACCGGAATGCGCTGGACGATCCTGACGCCCTATGCGTCCGTGGCGTGGGACGGCGAGACGCTTCTGCTCGGCCCCGGCGCGGAAAAGCGCGACCTGCCGCCCGAAGACGGTTCGGAACTGTTGTGGCAGACTTATTTCCGCTCGATCTTCAACCCGGCGCGCCTCAAGGTGAAGGCGATGCAGGCGGAAATGCCCAAGAAATACTGGCGGAACCTTCCCGAAGCCTCGCTCATTCCGGAACTGATCGCAGGCGCGGAAGGAGCCGCAAAAGAGATGATTGCTCGGATGCCGACCAACCCCGCTCCGCATCATGCCAAGGTGCAGGCAAAGCATTGGCCGGCAGTCGAGCCGCGTGCGGATGATGACGGGGCGGATGCCGGCACAATTGGGGAGCTCCACGAAGCAGCCATGAGCTGCCGACGCTGCCCGCTTTGGCAGGATGCCACGCAAACCGTGTTCGGCGAAGGACCGGATGGCGCGCGCATCGTTTTCGTCGGTGAGCAGCCCGGCGACCAGGAGGACATCGCGGGACGGCCCTTTGTCGGTCCCGCCGGCAAGGTGTTCGATGCGATCCTGGATGAAGCGGAGATCGATCGCCAGATCACCTACGTCACCAATGCGGTGAAGCACTTCAAGTTCGAGCCGCGCGGCAAGCGCCGCATCCACCAGAAGCCGAATACCGGCGAGATCCGCGCGTGCAACTGGTGGCTCGACCATGAGCTTTCCCTGATCAAGCCCGATCTTGTGGTGGCGCTCGGTGCGACGGCGGCGCAGGCGCTGCTCGGCAAGGTGGTGCCGATCACCAAGCTGCGCGGCCAGGTGGTCACGCGCGACGATGGCCTGCGCGTTTACCTCACCGTCCACCCCTCCTTCATCCTCCGAATCCCCGAGCCGGTAGCTGCGGCCGACGAGCGGATGCGCTTTCTGAACGACATGCGCGACGTGAAAACGTTGATGGCGGCTTGACGGAGAGGGCCTCAGGCGTTGTCAGCCTTCCGGCAGTTCCAGTTCCTCATGCGGAATGCCCAGATCGGCGCAGAGCGCGGAAACGATGGCGCCATGATCCTCGCGTTCCGGCAGGCCTGATACGAGAAGGGCGCCGATCACGCCTGCGCCCTGCACGGTGATCGGAAAGCCGCCGCCAGCCAGCACATACTCCGTCACCGGCAAGCCGAAGCCCGGCTTGAAGGCTCGGTCGGGGCTCTCCTGCTCGAGCACCATCCGATAGGTGCTGCGCCCGAACATCTTCACCACGTTGAACTTGCGCCGGATCCAGTCAGTGTTGGACGCAGTCGAGCCGGGAAGCGCGGCATAGAAGAGTGGACGATCCCAAAGCCGGACCTCGATCACGATCGGCCATCCTTTTTTCAGCCCGCGCTCCCGCAGCGCACAGCCGACGCGGAATGCGACCTCCTCATCGAAGCGCGGAAAAACCAGCCGCCGCTCCTGCTCGATAATCCTGGCAAGATCGTCTTCTGTGCTCATTCTTCCTCCCGTATCCTGTTCATTGAGCAGGTTGTTGACCCTTGCATGGAGCTCAGTGAACTAACCTCGCGTCCACGTCCACGCACCCTCCCAGCGGATCAGGCTGATGCGGAAGAGATTCCGCTGTTGCCGATACTGCGATCATGGCAGGACGCTTCTCGTTGAACCCGCCTCGGCATGGGTGGATGGGGCGGCGAGGAGAGGAGCCGAGATGACCATTCCCTACCACATCCCGTCCGGAGGCATGCCCGGGCAGAGCGACCTGCATACCGGACGCTCCGTGTTCACCGATGCCTACGCCTTTATCCCGAAAGGTGTGATGCGCGACATCGTGACGAGCCTCCTGCCATTCTGGGACGACACTCGTGCATGGGTGCTGTCACGCCCGATGAGCGGCTTTTCCGAGACCTTCTCCCAATATCTGATGGAAGTGGCGCCCGGCGGCGGCAGCGGCCGGCCGGAACCGGACAAGGACGCCGAGGGCGTTCTGTTCGTGGTGGATGGCGCCGTCACCGTGACCCTCGATGGCGCCGGGCACCGGCTCGAGCAGGGCGGATATGCTTTCCTGCCCCCCGGCGCTGGATGGACATTACGCAACGAAGGCAGTCAGCCGGCGCGCTTCCACTGGATCCGCAAGGCCTACGAGAAAGTGGACGGCATCGACACACCCGAAGCCTTATTCTGCAGCGAGCGCGACCTGCCACTGCACGGCATGCCCGGAAGCAACGAGGGCTGGGCGACCACCCGCTTCGTGGAGCCGACCGACTTGCGCTACGACATGCATGTGAACATCGTGACGCTGGAGCCCGGCGCGGTGATCCCCTTCGAGGAAACTCATGTGATGGAGCACGGCCTGTTCGTGCTTCAGGGCAAGGCGGTCTATCGCCTCAATCGCGACTGGGTAGAGGTCGAGGCGGGTGACTTCATGTGGCTGCGCGCCTTCTGCCCGCAGGCCTGCTATGCTGGCGGACCCGAGAAATTCCGCTACCTCCTCTACAAGGACGTCAACCGGCACATGAAGCTCACCCCCTGGCGGCGGTGATGGGAGGACAAGCGCGATGACCGGCCGCAAGATACTCGCTCATCCCCTCACCCGCGAAGCCTTTGCTCCATTCGGTGAGGTGATCGACAAGGTAGGCGACGAGCCGCGAGCCATGAATGGTGGAAAGGCGCGCCGCTTCCACGCGCTCGGCCGCGTCGAGACGAGCGGGACGGATGCGGAAGCGCTCATCAGCATCGCGGAAGCCGCGCCCTACCAGTTTCCACTGAAGCTGACGATGGTGGAGCGGCATCCTCTCGGAAGCCAGGCTTTCCTCCCGCTGACGCCCGCTCCCTTCCTGGTGGTCGTTTGTCCCGACATGGGTAACACACCCGGCGAGCCGCTCGCCTTCATCACCGCGCCCGGTCAGGGCGTGAACTACGCGCGCAACACCTGGCACGGTGTGCTGACCCCGATCGAGGAGGTGCAGGATTTCTTCATCGTTGACCGAGGCGGCGAAGGCGTGAACCTCGAGGAGTTCCACTTCGAGGAGGCATGGGAGATCCATCTGCCGGGCATGACAGGATGATGCCTTGCCGCCGGACGGACAAGCGGCACCGTCCTCCCAGCCGGCACGTCTCTCGAAACGCGATCAGCCCCCGAGCACCAGAGCCCAGTAGCGGCGTCCGCCCGAATCGGTAGCGGAGGCGAGACCGAAGCGGGAAAAGCGCGGGTCCAGCATGTTGCGGCGATGCGGAGGCGAATCCTCCCAGACGCGGAACAGCTTTCCCGTGTCAAACGCGCCGTGAGCAATGTTTTCGGCCGCAGGCGAACCGACATTATTGGCCCGCATGCGCGAGGTGAAATCACGGCCCAAGCGCGTCGTATGCTGCATCTTTCCAGATGCGGCCATATAGCGAGCCTGCTGAAGCGCCGCCGCTTCCAGCCTGGAGTCGGGACGAACCGGACGCAGACCCTTCTCCGTCCGCAGCGCGCTCAAGATCTGCGTTGCCGAGCCGGATCGCACCGCGCTCGGCCTCGCCGGGCCGCTTGTGGTGCAGCCGGCTACGGCAAGCATCAGGGTGAGAATGCCGGCGGGAAGAAGAGCGAAGCGCAGTCGCGCAGGTCGCGGGAAAAAGGATAGGTAGGACATCAGCAAGCCGCGTTGGCCAGCCTGCCGCTCAAGCGGCGTCGTTTCGCAACCGGGAGGCGATCAGCGTACGCATATGGCGCGCAAGCATGGCCTCCCGATGGCCCGCATCAGCCCCGCTCGGAACTGCCCGCTTTTCTTCCGGCAACTCCATCACGAAATCGATGAGCGAGTCGAACAGCAGCGCGTGGTTGGCGCTGCTTGCGGAAGTCCTCTCGACCGGGGCGACGTTATCCTGTTCCATGTTCCGATAGGTAGTGCTGCATCAGGGTTTCGAGAAGGCGCAGTCGTGGCGTGAAAAGGGCAAAGGTCAGAAAATATTTTCTGACCTTTATTGTAGCCCGTTAAGCATTTCATAAGAACTTTCAAGCGCGTCACCACGGCTGGAAAGTCTAGGGCATCACACGTAGCGATTGACGACGTTTTCGAGATATTCCTGACGGCCGGACCGAGGCTGCGGCTCAATGCCGTCGGTCTCGACGCGGGCGGCAATTTCCTCAAGGCTGCGCTCACCGTTCAGCATGGCTCTGGCCTCCCCCGCATCCCAGCCCTTGTAGCGATCGGAAAGCGGCGCGGAGAGCGCCTTGTCCTCGATCATCCGGGCCGCGGCCTTGAGACCACGCGCGCAGGCGTCCATGCCGCCGATATGGGCTACCAGCAAATCCTCCGGGTCGAGCGACTGGCGGCGCAGCTTGGCGTCGAAATTCGTGCCGCCCGTCGTGAAGCCGCCAGCCTGCAGCACCTGGTAATAGGCGAGCGCCATTTCCGGCACGTTGTTGGGGAACTGGTCGGTGTCCCAGCCCGACTGGTAGTCGTTGCGGTTCATGTCGATCGAGCCGAAAATGCCGAGCGCGGACGCCAGCGCCAGTTCATGCTCGAAGGAGTGGCCGGCAAGGATCGCGTGGCCCTGCTCGATATTGACCTTCACCTCACCCTCAAGCCCGTTCCGCTTGAGGAAGCCATAAACAGTCGCCACATCGAAGTCGTACTGATGCTTGGTCGGCTCCTGCGGCTTCGGCTCGATCAGGATCGCACCCTTGAAGCCGATCTTGTGCTTGTACTCCACCACGAGATTGAGAAAGCGCCCGGCCTGATCGAGCTCGCGGGAAAGATCGGTGTTGAGCAGCGTTTCATAACCCTCTCGTCCGCCCCAGAGCACATAGTTCTGGCCGCCGAGCCGCTGGGTCACGTCCATGCACTTCTTCACGGTCGCCGCCGCATAGGCGAACACGTCCGGATCGGGGTTGGTGGCTGCGCCCGCCATCCAACGACGATGCGAGAACATGTTGGCCGTGCCCCAGAGCAGGCCGATGCCGGTTTCCTCCTGCTTCCGTGCGAACACATCGGCGACAACATCGAGCCGCCGGGCGCTCTCGGCGAAGCTGTCGCCTTCCGGCCGCACATCGGCGTCGTGGAAGCAGTAGAACGGCACGCCCAGCAGGGTGAACAGCTCGAATGCGGAGTCTGCCTTCTGCTTCGCCAGGTCCATCGTGTCGCCCGCGCCTTCCTGCGCGAACCACGGACGCAGAAAAGTCTGTCCGCCGAAGGGATCGCCGCCGGGCCAGGCGAAGGAATGCCAGTAAGCGACGGCGAAGCGCAGATGGTCTTCCAGCCGCTTGCCGAGCACCATCTCGTCCTTGTCGTAGAAACGGTAGGCGAGAGGATTGGAACTCTCCGGCCCCTCAAACTGGACCGGGGCGATGTCGCCGAAAAAGCCTGTGCTCACTGGCTTGCTCCTTTGATGGCGGGATAAAGAGCGCGAAAGCGCGCATAAGCATCCGCGAAGGCCGGTGTCAGCCTCCGGTCGGGCTCGATGGTCTCGGCCGTGGGCGGCGGCGTGCAGACGGAAGCGGGATCAGCGCCAATCGCAGCGATCAGCCCCAGTCGCGCGGCGCCAAAAGCGCCGCCAAAATCTCCTGCTGCCGGAAGGTCGATGGGAAGATCGAGCGTGGAAGCAAGAACCTGAAGCCAGTAGCGCGAGCGGGAGCCCCCGCCGATTGCGGTCACGCGGGAAAGCTCGGTGCCCGCTTCGCAAAGCGCTGCGAGGTTGTCGCGAAACGCGAAGGCCACGCCTTCGAACACTGCACGGGTGAGGCCGGCGCGATCACTCTGATGCGCGAGCCCGACAAAGGCGCCTCGCGACACCGGATCATTGTGCGGCGTGCGTTCGCCGCCGAGATAAGGCAGGAAGATCGCACCTCCTGGCGCCTGGAGCGTCTCGCCCACCTCCGCAGCAAGCACCTGCGCGGATTGCCCCATGATTCCCGCCAGCCAGTTCATCGAATCCGTGGCCGACAGGATCACCCCCATCTGGTGCCAGGTGCCCGGCAATGCATGGCAGAAGGCGTGAACCGCGCTGTCCGGGTTCGGCAGAAAGGCGTCGTTCGCAGCAAACAGAACGCCGGACGTGCCAAGCGAAAGGAAAGCCGAGCCCGCGCGAACGGTGCCCATGCCGCAGGCCGAAGCCGCATTGTCGCCCGCGCCGCCGGCCACGACCACGTCGCCCTCCATGCCCCAGGCGGCTCTCAGTTCGTCCCGAAGCGTGCCCGAGCGGTCCGTGCCTTCCACGAGGCGCGGCATGTGCTCTTCGCCCAAGCCTGTTGCTGCAAGGAGCTCACTCGACCACCGGCGCTTTCCCACGTCGAGCCAGGACGTGCCCGACGCATCGGACATCTCGGATACCTTCTCGCCCGTCAGCCACAGCCGCAGGAAATCCTTGGGAAGCAGAACGGTTGAGACGCGAGTGAAAAGGTCGGGCTCGTTGTTCTTCACCCAAACCAGCTTAGGCGCGGTGAACCCGGGAAAAACGATGTTGCCGGTCAGCTGCTTGAAGCGCTGGTCGGCATCGAGTGCTGCGGCTTCGGCATGCGAGCGCGTATCGTTCCAAAGAATACAAGGCCGGAGAACCTGGTCGGCTTCGTCCAGCAGCGTCGCGCCGTGCATCTGCCCGGACAAGCCTATGCCCTTCACGGCCGCGAGTTCACGCACATGACTGGCGCGCAGCGCAGCCACAGCCTCCCCGGTCGCGACGATCCAGCTCTGCGGATCCTGTTCCGACCAGCCGGGATGCGGCCGAGATACCTCCAGCGCGGCCGTGGCGTGAGCGATGACTTGCTGATCATTGTCGATCAGCATCGCCTTCACGCCCGAGGTGCCGAGATCAAGCCCGAGATACATGCGCCTCCTCCAAACGCCGGCACCAGCCGCGTTTCTCAACTCACAGTAAGCGCATTCGAGGCTCCAAGAAACGTCTTACGGCACTCCGGCGTCGATTTTTTCGCGCCCCGCAATAAATCGGCGACGAGACGTTGACGACTTTTGGACTTAGACGACCAACATCGAGGAAATGCCGGAACCGAAAACCGACGTTCCGCTTCACACATTCTCAACCATGCGGCGCGAAACTCGAAGGGAGCTTCCCTCTTCACTTCACCCCTTGTTGGACCCGCGCCCTTGTCCCAGTTCCGCGCTTCCCTGTCTCGCCGCGCCGCCCTTGGCAGCCTCGGCTCCGTTCTTCTGGCCGCCGCCGGATGCTCGCGCAGCATCGACTTTTCGGGGTTGAACCTCGACCGCTCGACCACCGGCTCCATCCGCCCCCGCATCGGCATCGACAAGGGCGTGACCCGCTCCGACGTGATGTATGCGTCCTACAATGACGGGCGCTTCACCGTGCCCGCGATCCCCTACCAGAAGGTGCCCGCCGAGTTCCGGCGCCAGATCGTGCCCGATCCAACCGGCGAAGCGCCCGGCACGATCGTGGTGCGGCTGCAGGAGCGGCATCTCTATTACGTGCTGCCGGGCGGCGAGGCGATCCGCTACGGCGTCGGCATCGGGCGCGACGGCTTCCGCTGGTCGGGCCGCGCTGTGATCCAGTACAAAAAGGAATGGCCGACCTGGACGCCGCCCAAGGAGATGATCGCGCGCAAGCCTGAAGTGGGCAAATGGGCCAGCGGCCAGCCTGGCGGCCTAGACAATCCGCTCGGCGCGCGCGCGCTCTACATCTACCAGAACAACCAGGATACGGGCTACCGCGTCCACGGCTCGCCGGAGTGGAATTCGATCGGCCAGGCCATGTCGTCCGGCTGCGTCCGCATGATCAATCAGGACGTGATCGACCTCTACAGCCGCGTCTCCGAGAAGACGCCGATCGTGGTGGGCTGATCTTCGCAGGTAGGAAGGGCGTTCCTCAATCCGAGTAACGCTCTTCCTTCCACGGGTCGCCACGATTGTGATAGCCGCGCACTTCCCAAAAGCCCGGCCTGTCGGTTTCCCGGAAGTGGATGCGGTTGATCCATTTGGCGCTCTTCCAGAAGTAAAGATGCGGCACCACGAGCCGCGCCGGGCCGCCATGCTCTCGCGTGATCGGATCGCCTTCCCAGCCCGTCGCGATCAGCGCATCCGGGCTGGCGAAATCGGCAAGGGCCAGATTGGTCGTGTAGCCGTCGCTTGAATGAAGCTCCACGAAGCCGGCGCTAGCCTTCGGCCGTACAAGGTCGAGCAGGTCGAGCGTGGAAAGCCCTTCCCAATGATTGTCGTAGCGCGACCACGTGGTCACGCAGTGGATGTCCGAAACGAAGCTCGACTGCGGCTGCGCGCGGAACTCCGCCCAGTTCCAGCTCACCGGATGCTCCACGGCTCCCGTCACATCGAGGCGGAAGCTTCTTTCCGTCACATTGGGCGTGAGGCCGAGATCGAGCACCGGCCAGTCGCGCACCAGATGCTGGCCGGGCGGAAGCCGATCGGCATCTGGACGCGCGTCCCGCCCGGTCAGAAACTTTCCTTCTGCCGCCCACTTCCGCTTCGTCCGCGTCAGCTTGCTGTCTTCGGGCAGATGATCGTCACTCATGGAAAAACTCCGCATCGGCAGATTTTGCATGAAGATGCGACGTCACGCCTGACCGGCAAGGGCTGCGCCCTTTCCGCCCGCGCCCGCATGTTCTAAGCGTGATGCATCGAAGCGGGAGATGCAGGATATGGCCGAGACGATCGTGATCGCACAGGGCGGTGGCCCCACTGCCGTGATCAACCAGACGCTGGTCGGCGCGGTGCTGGAAGCGCGACGTCGCTTCAGGAACGCGCGGGTGCTTGGCTCCCTCCATGGCGTGCGCGGCATTCGCGACAACCAGTTCGTCGATCTGTCCGCCCTGCCCGAGGAGCAGTTGATGCGCATCGCCGGAACACCGTCGGCAGCACTCGGCAGCACGCGCGACAAGCCCGACGCGACCTATTGCGAGGTGGTGCTGAAAGGCCTGCGTCAGGCGGGCGCCGATGCCTTCATCTATATCGGTGGCAATGACACGGCGGGCACGCAGCAGATCCTGTCCGACGCGGCGGCCGGATCGATGTCCTTCGTTCATGCGCCGAAAACCATCGATAACGACCTTGTCGAGAACGATCACACGCCGGGCTTCATCTCGGCGGCCGAGTTCGTCGCCGGCGCTTTTCTGTCCGTCGATCTCGATTTCCGCGCTCTGCCCGGCATCTATGTCGGCATCGTCATGGGGCGGCATGCCGGCTTCCTGACGGCCGCGAGTGCTGCCTGGCGCATCGACGATGAAAGCGGCCCGCATCTCATCTATGTGCCTGAGCGCGGCTTTACGCGCGACCGCTTCGTGGACGATGTGAGAAAGACGCTGGACAAGCACAAGCGCTGCATCGTCGCCGTATCCGAAGGCGTATCTGCGCCGGACGGCCGCTCGATGGTGGAAACACTCACGCCGCCCGAAAAGCTCGAGCGCGACGCGCACGGCAACATCAAGCTTTCAGGCGGCGAGCTCGGCATGGCATTCGAGCGCATGCTGGCGGAAGGGCTGCCGGGAAAGCGCGCGCGGGTGGACACGCTCGGCTACATGCCGCGCGGCAACATCGCCACGATCTCAGCCGTCGACCAGCGTGAGGCCTTCGAGGCCGGCACCTTTGCGGTGGAGGCAGTGGAGCGCGGCGGCGGGTCGGTGGCCCTCCGCTACGAAGAGGGCGAGACGCGGCTCAGGATCGTTCCGCTCGGCAATGTCGCGGGCAAGACGCGCCACATGCCGGACGACTTCATGGACACGGATGAGAACCGCCTCTCGGAAAAAGGCAGAGCCTACTTCGGCCGGCTCGTTCCGGAGAAGTTCTCGGTCGGCAAGCCGTTCGTTTGAGAGATCGGAGAGCTCGATCTAACCCATGATCCAGCGGCGCAGGCTCAGCACCAACGCTGCCGGATCGCCTTCCAGCATCACCTGCTTGATGCGCGCCGTTTCGCCCGCGACGATGTGGATCGCGCTGCGGCGCACCCTAAGCGCGTCCGCCAGCAGGGAGATCAAGGCATCGTTGGCGGCACCCTCGATCGGCGGCGCCGTCACCCGAAGAACCAGGAGGAGCCTGCCCGCCTCGTCCGGCATCACGCCTTCCACTCCGTTTCGCGCCGAACGCGGCTTCAATCGCACTGCAAGGCGAATACCGTCCGGCAGTGCCAAGAATGGCTCAGCTACATGATCCAAAGCCGAAGCCCATAGGCGACAACGGCGGTCACCGCCACACCGGATGCCCAGAGGCCGACGAACCAGAGCAGCCTTCGGCCGAGCGGGCCCTCATCCGCCATCAGTGATAGCTCGCTTCCGGATCGACCTTGCCGCGAAAGATCCAATAGGCATAGGCGGTATAGATCAGGATCACGGGAATGAGGATCGAAACGCCCACCAGCATGAAAGCCTGGCTCGCATGCGGCGCGGCAGCCTGCCAGATCGTCACCCGGCCGGGCACCACATCCGGCCAGATCGAGATGCCTAGCCCCACAAAGCAGAGCAGAAACAGGAGCAGCGTCAGAAGGAACGGCAGAACCTCCCGCTTGTGAAAGATCGAGCGGAACAGCAGAACCGCGATGCCTGCGACGGCAAGCGGTACGGGCGCCGCGACAAGGATGCCCGGCCATGCGAACCAGCGCTGCCAGTACTGCCCCTCCAGAAAGGGAGTGGCAAGGCTCACCGCCACGATGAAGCCGAGCGTCGAGAAACCGAGCCAGCGGGACCAGCGGAAAGCGCTGTGCTGCAATTCCTCGCTCGTCTTCATGACGAGCCATGTGGCGCCAAGCAAGGCGTAGCCCGATACCACCGCCAGCCCTGTCAGCAGTGTGAACGGCGTCAGCCAGTCCCACCAGCCGCCGCCATAGCCTCGCCCCGACACGGTGACGCCTTGAAGGATCGCGCCGAGCGCGATGCCCTGTGCGAGAGCGGCGATCAGCGATCCTCCGAAAAAGGCGAAGTCCCACAAGAAGCGGCCGCGCTCCGTGCGCCACCGGAATTCGAAGGCCACGCCCCTGAAGACCAAGCCCAGCAGCATGGCGACCAGCGGCACATAAAGCGCCGGCATCAGGATGGCATAGGCCAATGGAAAGGCCGCGAAGAGCGCCCCGCCGCCCAGCACCAGCCATGTCTCGTTGCCGTCCCACACGGGCGCGACCGAATTCATCATCACGTCGCGATGCGCACGTTCTGGGTGGAGCGGAAACAGCAGCGCGACGCCGAGGTCGAAGCCGTCCATCACCACATAGGCGAAGACCGCAAAGGCGATGATGAAGGCGAAGACAACGGCAAGGTCCCACTCCATCACCGTCACTCCGCCGGCACTGCGCGGTCGGGATGAACGGCCGGTGCAGGCGTAATGCCGGCGGCCCGCACGGGATCGCCAGCACGCGGACCCTGCTCGCCGGGATGAGGCGGATCACCCATCAGGCGCAGGAGGTAGAACGCTCCGGCCGCAAACACCGCGAAGTAAACCAGCACGAACGCCACCAACGACGAGCCCACGGCGGGCGCCGCGAGCGGTGAAACGGAGTCGGAGGTGCGCAAAACGCCGTAAACGGTGAAGGGCTGCCGGCCGACTTCAGTGGTGATCCAACCGGCCAGCACGGCGACAAAGCCGGCCGGACCCATGAGGGCTGCGAACCAGTGAAAGGGCCGCGCCTCGTAGAGTGTGCCGCGCCAGCGCAGCAGAAGACTGAACGCGCCAAGCGTCACCATCAGCAGGCCGAGCCCCACCATGATGCGAAAACTCCAGAAGACGATCGGCACATAGGGCCAGTTCTCGCGCGGAATCGTGTCGAGGCCGGCAAGCGGCGCGGTTGCATCATGCTTGAGGATCAGGGAGGAGCCGCCCGGAATGCCAAGTGCATAGTCGAGCCGTCCGGCTTCCTGATCGGGCAGCCCGAACAGGTAGAGCGGCGCTCCGTTTGGGTGGCTTTCGAAGTGGCCTTCCATTGCCATCACCTTGGCTGGCTGGTGCTCGAGCGTGTTGAGGCCGTGGAGATCGCCCACCGCAACCTGGATCGGCGCCACGATCGCCGCCATCCACATTGCCATCGAGAACATGACGCGGCTTTCTTCTTTCGCCGTACGGCGCAGGAAATGGACGGCCGCGACCCCGCCGACAACAAGGGCGGTCGTCAGATAGGCCGCGATCACCATGTGCACGAGGCGATAAGGAAAGGACGGGTTGAAGATGATCGCCCACCAGTCCAGCGGAATGAACTGGCCGGCCTCATTGACCCCGTGGCCCTGAGGCGTCTGCATCCAGGAATTGACCGCCAGGATCCAGAAGGCCGAGATGAAGGTACCGACCGCGACGAGGACAGTCGCAAGGAAATGCAACCCTTTCCCCACACGCCCCATGCCGAACAGCATCACACCGAGGAAACCCGCTTCCAGGAAAAAGGCGGTGAGCACTTCATAGGCCATCAATGGGCCGACCACCGGCCCGGCCTTGTCGGAGAAGACCGACCAGTTCGTGCCGAACTGGTAGCTCATTACGATGCCGGACACGACGCCCATGCCGAAGGCGATAGCGAAGATCTTCAACCAATATTTGAGCAGGTTGAGGAAAACGGCTCGTCCCGTCCAGAGCCACAAGCCTTCCAACACGGCGAGGTAGCTCGCCAATCCAATCGAAAAAGCCGGAAAGATGATGTGGAATGACATGGTGAACGCAAATTGCGCGCGGGCGAGAAGGACGGGATCGGCGAAGTCGGGCATGGTTTCAGCCTGATTGCTCGGGTCACTTCCCGTTAAGCGCCACCACTATTCAGATCGGCGAAGCGCGGACGACTTTCGCTATATAGACGATTCATCAGCCAAGCGGGATGCGACCCCTCGCCCGCCCTATCCAACAGATATCGGAAGCCGCCGCACGCCAACGGTCTCAGGTCGTCATGGCATCCAGACGAAATCAACAGGGTAGGAGCCAAACAGCAAGAAAGCCCGCATGATTTCTCACGCGGGCTTTCTTGATCTGGTTGCGGGGGCAGGATTTGAACCTGCGGCCTTCAGGTTATGAGCCTGACGAGCTACCGGGCTGCTCCACCCCGCGGCAAGCTGGAAATGACTGTGTCGAGAAACATGCATTCGGCAGACCTGGCAGCGACTTACTCTCCCGCGTCTTGAGACGAAGTACCATCAGCGCTGGAACGTTTCACGGCCGAGTTCGGAATGGGATCGGGTGCAGCCGCTCCGCCAAAACCACCAGGTCGGCGAAATGCATGAAAACAAGAAGCTGGTTTGTGCAGTGTACGCGCTTTGATAGCGCGATGGGCACGAGGAATGAGAATGATCAAGCCAATCGAACGATTAGTACCGGTAAGCTTCATGCGTTGCCGCACTTCCACACCCGGCCTATCAACGTGGTCGTCTTCCACGGTTCTCAAGGGAATACTCGTTTCGAGGTGGGTTTCCCGCTTAGATGCCTTCAGCGGTTATCCCGTCCGTATATAGCTACCCTGCTATGCGGCTGGCGCCACAACAGGTCCACCAGAGATACGTCCATCCCGGTCCTCTCGTACTAGGGACAGATCCTCTCAATATTCCTACACCCACGGCAGATAGGGACCGAACTGTCTCACGACGTTCTGAACCCAACTCACGTACCGCTTTAAATGGCGAACAGCCATACCCTTGGGACCTGCTCCAGCCCCAGGATGCGATGAGCCGACATCGAGGTGCCAAACCTCCCCGTCGATATGGACTCTTGGGGGTCATCAGCCTGTTATCCCCGGCGTACCTTTTATCCGTTGAGCGATGGCCCTTCCACGCGGGACCACCGGATCACTATGACCGACTTTCGTCTCTGCTCGACTTGTCAGTCTCGCAGTCAGGCAGGCTTATGCCATTGCACTCAGCGAACGATTTCCGACCGTTCTGAGCCCACCATCGCGCGCCTCCGTTACTCTTTAGGAGGCGACCGCCCCAGTCAAACTACCCGCCACAGAGGGTCCTACTACCGGATAACGGTAGTTAGTTAGACATCAGAAAACAGCAGGGTGGTATTTCACCTATGGCTCCACTTGGACTGGCGCCCAACTTTCAAAGCCTCCCACCTATGCTACACAACTCTTTCCTAATGCCACTCTGAAGCTGCAGTAAAGGTGCACGGGGTCTTTCCGTCTAACCGCGGGTACTCCGCATCTTCACGGAGAATTCAATTTCGCTGAGCATATCCTGGAGACAGTGGGGAAGTCGTTACGCCATTCGTGCAGGTCGGAACTTACCCGACAAGGAATTTCG
>CAUQXI010000027.1:0-41242 GCA_963522145.1 uncultured Mesorhizobium sp.
CCGATCATCTCTCCGCGGGATTGACGACGGCCGAAGCGCGCCTCTTCGACAATATCGGCGCGGAACCCGTCGCGGTCGACGCGCTGCTCACTTCGACCGCGCAGACCGCGACGCTCAACCGGCTGGTCGCGCGCGGGCTCGTGCACCTTTCCGGCTTTACCCCGTCCGACGCTGCCCATGTGCTGGGCCGGCAGACGAACTGGGATGCGGAAACGGCACGGCTGGGCGCGACGCTCTTCGCCCGCCGCCGCGACGGGCGCGGCGCTCCGATCGCCCCATCGGCCGAGGCGATCTCCGCCCGCGTGCTCACGGCCGTTACCCGTGCCTCGGCTGAAGCGATCCTGGAAACGGCCTTCGCCGAGGATGGGCAGGATGGTGCGGCGAGCGTGGCGCATCCGCTGGTGCGGCATGCGCTCGACAAGCGCTCCGGCATCGCCCGCGTTTCGGTCAGCCTCGACAGGCCGGTGGTGGGTCTCGGCGCCTCCGCCCCGCTTCATTATGCCGGCCTGCCGGAGTTGCTTTGCGTCGAATGCGTGGTTCCTCCGGACACGGATGTTGCCAATGCCGTGGGCGCCGTGGTCGGCCAAGTGCGCGTGAGCGCCGAAGCAGGCATCGCGCAGCCGGCGGAGGGCGTCTTTCGGGTAACGGCCGGAACGAGTTTGCGCGATTTTCCGAGCGAGGATGCCGCGCTGGCCGCGGCGGAACATGCCGTGCGGGAACTGGCCGCGGAACACGCGCAGGCGGCCGGCGCGGATATGGCCGAGATCACGGTCGCGCGCGAGATCGATTGTGCAACCGTGGAAGGCCAGAGGAGCTTCATCGCCGCGCGCGTGATCGGCACCGCGACCGGGCGTCCCCGGATTGCAGCCTGATGCCGATCATGGTCAAACGCGACCTGTTTGCGCCGGGAGCGAGAGGGAAACGTGATGGAGCGGGTTGATCGGGCAGGCTTGAAGGTCGCAGACGTGCTTGCGCGCTTTGTGGAAGAAGAAGCGCTGCCGGGCACGGGTGTCGCACCTGACGCGTTCTGGGCTAGCTTTGCCGCGCTTCTTGCCAATCTCGCGCCCCGCAACCGGGAACTGCTGGCCAGGCGCGACGAAATCCAGGAGCAACTCGACCAGTGGCATCGGGAAAACGGTGCGCCATCCGATCTGGATGCCTATGAAGCGTTTCTGCGTAAGATCGGCTATCTCGTGCCTGAGGGGCCGGACTTCCGGATTTCGACCGAGAATGTAGATCCCGAAATCGCAAGCATTGCCGGTCCCCAACTTGTCGTCCCGGTGATGAACGCGCGCTACGCGCTGAACGCTGCCAACGCCCGCTGGGGCTCGCTTTATGATGCGCTTTACGGCACGGACGCGGTTCCGGAAGAAGATGGCGCGGGACGTGAAGGTGGCTACAATCCCAGGCGTGGTGAGAAGGTCGTTGCCTGGTCGAAGTCGTTCCTGGATGAAGCGGTACCATTGAGCGACGGCAGTTGGGCGGATGTGGCAGGCATCGCCGTTGCGTATGGGGCACTGCACTTCGCTAGGGGCTCCGCCGGCGACGGGAGCGAGGAGCACCCGCGCGGTATTCCGCTCGCCGATCCGTCTGCCCTTGCCGGCTATCGCGGGCAGCCGGATGCGCCCTCCCATCTTCTGTTGCGGCATCATGGGCTCGGCATCGAGATCGTGTTCGACCCCAACTCCACGATCGGCAAGGCCGACCCCGCCGGTATTTCCGATGTGCGGCTGGAAGCGGCCGTGACCACCATCATGGACTACGAGGATTCGATCGCAGCCGTGGATGCGGAGGACAAGGTGGCCGTTTACCGCAATTGGCTCGGCCTGATGAAGGGCGACCTTGCGGAAGAGGTTTTCAAGAACGGCAAGAGCGTCACCCGCCGCCTCAACTTGGACCTCGACTACCAGGCGCCGGACGGCTCCTCTTTCCCTCTGCGCACCCGCTCGCTGATGCTGGTGCGCAATGTCGGGCACCTGATGACCAATCCGGCGATCCTGCTGGAAGACGGGTCGGAAGTTCCCGAAGGCATCATGGATGCGATGGTGACTGCGCTGATTGCGCTGCACGACCTCGGGGAGGGGGGGCGCCGCGCGAACAGCCCGGCGGGCTCCATCTATGTCGTAAAGCCCAAGATGCATGGGCCCGACGAGGTGGCGTTCGCGGTTGAGCTCTTCGGCCGGGTCGAGAAGCTGCTCGGCATGGCTGAGAACACGATCAAGATGGGCATCATGGACGAGGAGCGCCGCACGACGGTGAACCTCAAGGAGTGTATCCGCGCCGCCAAGGAGCGCGTGGTGTTCATCAATACGGGCTTTCTCGACCGCACCGGCGACGAGATCCATTCGGCCATGGAAGCGGGGCCGATGATCCGCAAGGCAGACATGAAGGGCGCTGCCTGGATCAAGGCCTATGAGAACTGGAACGTGGACACCGGACTCCAATGCGGGCTCTCGGGCCGGGCACAGATCGGCAAAGGCATGTGGGCGATGCCGGACCTGATGGCGGCGATGCTGGCCGAGAAGGGCGCGCAGCCGGGCGCTGGCGCGAGCACGGCCTGGGTGCCGTCGCCCACGGCCGCCACGCTGCACGCCACGCATTATCACAGGACCGATGTCGGCGCGGTCCAGCAGAGCCTGCAAGACAGGCCCAAGGCGAGGCTGCACGACATCCTGTCCGTGCCCGTCGCCGTGCGGCCGAACTGGACGAAGGAAGAAATCCAGAAGGAGCTCGACAACAATGCGCAGGGCATTCTCGGCTATGTAGTGCGCTGGATCGATCAGGGCGTGGGCTGCTCCAAGGTGCCCGACATCCATGATGTTGGATTGATGGAGGACCGCGCGACCTTGCGCATCTCGTCCCAGCACATCGCGAACTGGCTTCATCACGGGGTCTGCACCCGCCACCAGGTGGTGGAAACGCTGAAGCGCATGGCGGCCGTGGTGGACCGGCAGAACGAGGGTGATCGGTTGTACCGGCCAATGGCGCCCGACTTCGATGGCTCCATCGCATTCCAGGCCGCCTGCGATCTTGTTCTTCAGGGCCGTTCCCAGCCCAATGGCTATACAGAGCCGGTTTTGCACAAGCGCCGGTTGGAATTGAAGGCTGCGGCCGGCTGACCCATGCGCCTGCTCGCGATCGACACGGCGGCGGAATCCTGCGCAGCTTGCGTCCTGGACAATGGCAGCGAGGTGGGTCGCGCGGTCGAGCCGATGCGGACCGGCCATGCCGAGCGCCTGATGGCGGTGATCGACGCAGCACTTCGTTCTGGCGGGACGAGATTGGAAGCGGTCGATGCGCTCGTTGTTTCGATCGGACCCGGCTCGTTTACGGGCATCCGCGTCGGCGTCGCGGCCGCGCGCGGGCTGGCGCTGGCGCTGAAAATTCCGGCGGTCGGCATCTCCACTCTGGAAGCGCTAGGTGCTGAGACGAGTGAGGCTTTTCCGAAACGTCCCGTGATGGTCGCGCTGGATGGCGGCAGGGGTGCAGTTCATGCGGCGGTGTTCGGCCCCGCTGGAGAGGCGGTAAGGAGCCCGGCGTCGCTCGACCTTGATGAAGCCCGGAAGTGGATAGACGAATTGACGCCTGTCCTCGTCGGCAACGCCGCGCCGCGTTTGACTGAAATTGAAGCGAAGCAGGAGCTCACCGTGGCCTCGAATGCCGCCACGGCCGATATCGTCAGCTTTGCAAGGCTGGGCGCAGCCCGGCTCGCGAAAGAAGGAAAAGGCGAGAAGCCGAGCCCGCTTTACCTTCGCGCGCCCGACGCCAAGCCACAGCGCCCTGCCTTGCAACGGGAAGACGTGTGATGCGCGTTCCCTTTCGGCCACGCCGCCCATCCGAATTCATGGTCGAGCCCTTGCTGTCGAACGACGTTGACTGGCTTGCCGAGCTTCACGCTGAGGATTTTACCCGGCCTTGGAGCGCTAACGAGTTCGCCCGCCTTTTCGAACAGCCACCTGTGTTCGGCTACGCTGCGCGACCCTCTGGAAGAGGCGGGCGAGTGCCGGCTGGATTTGTGCTGGCGCGCCTCGTGGCCGGAGAAGGAGAAATCCTGACGGTGGCGGTGGCACGCGCATGGCGGCGCAGAGGCCTCGGCTGGCTGCTCATGGATGCGGTTCTCCGCGCTTTGTACCGGGAGCGCGCCGAAGCCCTGTTCCTCGAAGTGGATGAAGCGAACATCCCGGCGCGCCGTCTTTACGAAGGTCTCGGCTTCTCTGAAGTAGGGCGCCGCGCGCGCTACTATCAGCATGGCGACGGCCCATCCACCGCTGCGCTCGTGATGCGCCGCGATCTGGGCTGAGCGGAGCAGGCGTGACGGGAATGTTGCGGCTTTGCTGGGTGGCTCTGGTTGTGGGCATCGCGTCGCTTTGGCTTTTCCCCTGTCAGTGGATCGCCGTGCGTACCGGCTGGATCGACCCGCACTGGCCGCCGCGGCTTTGGTACCGGATCCTTCTGTGGGCGCTCGGCTGGAAGGTACGCCATCAGGGTCGTATGACGGATCAAAGGCCGCTGCTCGTCGTGTCGAACCATGTGTCGTGGAGCGACATCGCCGTGCTGCGTGCTCAAAGCGATGTCGTCTTTGTGTCCAAGGCCGAGGTCGCGCGCTGGCCGCTGATCGGCTGGTTGGCGAAGCTTCAGCGGACGATCTTCGTGGATCGCGAACGACGCGGCCGCAGCGCCGAGCAGGCGGGAGAACTTGCCGCGCGCTTTCGCGAAGGAGAGGCCGTCGTGCTTTTTCCGGAGGGCACCACGGCCGACGGCAATCATCTTCTGCCCTTCAAGAGCGCGCTGTTTGGCGCACTCGCCCTGGGGCGGCAAACCGAGGCCGCGAGGTCCACCATCGTGGTGC
Source organism: uncultured Mesorhizobium sp. (assembly GCA_963522145.1). GTDB lineage: Bacteria > Pseudomonadota > Alphaproteobacteria > Rhizobiales > Rhizobiaceae > Mesorhizobium_B. The sequence goes on from CAUQXI010000027.1 coordinate 4,850, forward strand.
AGCCTGCCGCCATTGCTTACACGCGCCTTTATGGCCTGCCCATGGGACGCTGGGAGCGGAACGTTCCCTCCTGGATCGGCGAGCGTTCGATCATGTTCCATCTGCGCCTGCTCAGCCGCAGCGGACCGCTCGACGTGGAAGTGCGCTGGGGCGCTCTGCTTGCGGTCGATGTGTCCAACCGGAAGGCGGTCGCGCTCGCGGCGGAGGAAAGCATCCGCGGGATGATGGCGGCGATGCTGCGCGAATGAGCGCCCTGTCCAAGCAAGGGCAAACGGGCTAGAAGCGCGTCGATGGAAAAGCATGTCTCAGTTGCGGAAGAAGGCGTGACTTCGCTCGCCGCCATACCCGCTCCGGCGCCCCGAAACAGCCGCAAGGTCTTCTTGAAGACCTACGGCTGCCAGATGAATGTCTATGACTCCGAGCGCATGGCCGATGCGCTGGCGGCTGACGGCTATGCGCCGACCAGCGATGTCGAGGAAGCCGATCTTGTCCTGTTCAATACCTGCCATATCCGCGAGAAGGCGGCGGAAAAGGTCTATTCTGAGCTCGGCCGCATCCGGAAGATCAAGGACGCACGCCTGAAGGAAGGTCGCGAAACGCTGGTCGGCATTGCCGGCTGCGTGGCGCAGGCGGAAGGGCGCGAGATGATCCGCCGCGCGCCTCTTGTGGATTTCGTGATCGGGCCGCAGACCTACCACCTTCTGCCTGACGCGGTGAGCCGCGCGCGCGCCGGCGAAAAGGTGGTGGCGACCGATTATCCGGCCGAGGACAAGTTCGAGCATCTCGCGCCCCGTCCGCTGCGGAACCAGGGGGTTACGGCGTTTCTGACGGTTCAGGAAGGCTGCGACAAGTTCTGCACCTTCTGCGTCGTGCCTTATACGCGGGGCTCGGAAACGTCGCGTCCGGTGGCCCAGATCCAGCGCGAGGCGGAACGGCTGGCGCAGGCCGGCGTCCGCGAGGTGACGCTGCTCGGCCAGAACGTAAATGCCTGGCATGGGGAAGGACCGGATGGCGCTGAGTGGGGGCTCGGTCAATTGCTGTTCCGTCTGGCCGAGGTTCCCGGGATCGCGCGACTGCGCTACACCACGAGCCATCCGCGCGACATGGACGACGCGCTGATCGCTGCCCACCGCGATCTGCCTGCGTTGATGCCTTATCTGCACCTGCCCGTGCAGTCGGGCTCGGACCGGATCCTGAAGGCGATGAACCGCCGCCACACCGCCGACGACTATCTTCGCCTCGTTGACCGCATCCGTCACGCGCGGCACGACATCGCCATGTCTGGTGACTTCATCGTTGGCTTTCCCGGCGAAAGCGAAGCGGACTTTCAGGCGACGCTCGATCTGGTGGAGCGGGTGGGGTATGCCCAGGCCTTCTCGTTTAAATATTCGCCCCGGCCTGGCACGCCGGGCGCGGAACTTGGCGATCATGTTCCGAACGCTGTAATGAATGAGCGCCTTGTCCGCCTTCAGGATCTGCTCACCCGCCAGCAGAGCGCCTTCAGCCGCAGCTTGGTGGGTCAGACCATCGACCTGCTGATCGAGAAGCCGGGCCGTCAGCCGAACCAAAGGGTCGGACGCTCGCCCTGGCTCCAGCCGGTTGTCGTCGAAGCGCGACTGGGTGAGATTGGCGAGTTGAAGCCGGTCCGCGTCACCGAAGCAGGGCCGCGCAGCCTGATGGCCGAGGCGGCATGACTTCCACCTGCTTGAGAAACCTCTCCCTGGAGTTTCCTGTTTGAACGCGACCGTGGACACCAAGGCGCCCGCGATGGGCGCCTCCGACATGACCCATGTTGTGCTCACCTTCGACAACAACAAATTCGCCAGCGCGCTTTACGGCCAGTTCGATGAAAACCTCGCGCGAATCGAGCAGAAGCTCGGCGTCGATATCCGCTCACGCGGCAACCAGCTCACGATCCGCGGCAATTCCGTTTCAGCCGAGCAGGCGCGGCGGGCGCTTGATGCGCTCTATGCCGTGCTCCAGAAGGGCGGTGAGATCGCAAGCTCCGACGTGGACGGCGCGATCCGTCTGGCAATGGCAGCCGACGATCAGATGACCTTGCCGACGATGGAGCGTGGAACCAGGATGGCGGCAGCCCAGATCGCCACCCGCAAGCGCACCATCCATGCCCGCACGCTAAACCAGGACGCCTATATGCGCGCGCTGGAACGCTCGGAAATGGTGTTCGGCGTCGGGCCTGCGGGCACCGGCAAGACCTATCTTGCGGTGGCGCACGCTGCCATGCTGCTCGAACGCGGTTTGGTCGAGCGCATCGTGCTCTCGCGTCCTGCTGTGGAAGCCGGCGAGCGCCTGGGCTTTCTGCCGGGCGACATGAAGGAAAAGGTCGACCCCTATCTCCGTCCGCTTTACGACGCGCTTTACGACATGATGCCGTCAGATCGTGTCGAGCGCGCGATCGCAGCCGGCGTGATCGAGATCGCGCCGCTTGCCTTCATGCGGGGACGCACTCTGGCTCATTCGGCGGTGATCCTGGACGAAGCGCAGAATACCACGCCCATGCAGATGAAGATGTTTCTTACTCGGCTGGGCGAGAACGGACGCATGATCGTGACCGGCGATCCCACCCAGATCGACCTGCCGTCCAACACGCGATCCGGCCTGGTGGAGGCGCTCCGCGTACTGGACGGCGTGGCAGGCATCGTCACTGTCCGCTTCAACGAGAAGGATGTGGTGCGCCACCCGCTGGTGGGCGAGATCGTCGCGGCCTATGACCGCGATGCGAAGATCGCGCGCGGCATCGCGGTGGACGAGGCCGGCTGACAACGTTCATGCTTTCTTCTGCGAGCGGACCTGACGTGATCGTGGCCACGGGATCGCCTCTCGACATCGCTGTGGCGGTAGAAGCCGGCGACTGGCCGGAGCCCGGTCATCTCCAGCATCTTGCGCAGTCCTCCGCCGGTGCCGTTCTTGCCGAAACCACACGCGCGATACAGGCAGGCACCGAACTCAGCGTCGTGTTCTCCGATGATGCGGAGGTGGCAAGGCTCAACCAGTCCTGGCGCGGAAAAAGCGGCTCGACCAATGTGCTGTCTTTCCCCGCTGCAACAGTGCCGGGTGTTCCGGTTTCTGTTCTGGGTGACATCGTTCTGGCAGCCGAAACGGTCCGCCGCGAAGCGGAAACCGAGGGCAAGCCGTTCGAGCACCACCTGAGCCATCTGCTCGTCCATGGGCTGCTTCACCTTCTGGGCTTCGACCATGAGAACGAAGCAGAGGCGGAAGAGATGGAAGCAATCGAGCGCCGCGCGCTAGCGCGCCTTGCCATTCCCGACCCTTATGTCTAACGGAGAAACGTCGAGCGACGTTTGATGCGATGAGCGAAGATCATATTGCCGTTGGCGCCACCGGCGGGCGCGGGCCGGAAGCGCCTGAGGAAGCCGCGGACGGGCCGAGTAGGCCCATTGCGGGCGCCGGACGGGCGGCGGAGCCGTCTTTTCTCGAACGTCTCGCAAATGTCTTCCGAGGCCGCAGCGGTTCCTCGCTGAGAGAGGAACTCACCGAGGCGCTGGCCGATACGAGCGAAGGAGGCGAAGCCTTTTCGCCTGGCGAGCGCGCCATGCTCAACAACATACTCGGCCTGCGCGAGATCAGCGTCGAGGACGTCATGGTACCCCGCGCCGATGTCGAGGCGGTCGAGATCAACACCAGGCTCGGCGACCTCCTGAAGATTTTCGAGCGTTCCGGCCATTCGCGCATGCCCGTTTACTCCGGCTCGCTGGATGATCCGCGCGGGCTGATTCACATCCGCGACGTTCTCGCCCATCTCACGCGTGGCGCCCTGGCAGGTGAAGAAGCCGGCAACGGGCTAGACCTTTCCCGCGTGGACCTGTCTCAACCCGTCGGCAACCTCGACCTCATCCGCACCATCGAGTTCGTGCCGCCATCGATGCTGGTGTCCGACCTGATGGCGCGCATGCAGGCCAGCCGCATTCATGTGGCGCTGGTGATCGATGAATATGGTGGAACCGATGGCCTCGTCTCGTTGGAGGACATCGTGGAAACGGTGGTGGGAGACATCACCGACGAGCACGATCAGGAGGTGCCGCTTGTGACAGATCTCGGAGAGGGTGTCTTTCTCGCGGACGGCAAGGCGGAAATCGAGGACGCGGCGCGGGTCATCGGAGCGGATTTCGCCGCCGGCGAACACGGCGAATATGTCGACACCGTCGGCGGCATCATGGTGAGCGAGCTTGGGCGTGTGCCGGCTCGCGGGGAAACGGTGGAGGCCGTTCCGGGCTTCGAGTTCCACGTGCTTGAGGCCGACACGCGTCGGGTCAAGCGGGTTCGCATCACGCGCAAGGCCGAAGCGGCCTCCGCCTTGTGACGCGGGTTTTTTTCCCCGCGGCAACGCCCAGCCAGGGCGTCGTTGGACACGCCTCGTGGCAAGGTTCGGCGCTCGTGGAGCGGATCGCCGGGCGCGTGATGCTGCTTTGGGGCTGGAGGCGCATGGCGCTCGCCGGTTTCGCCGGCGCACTCGCCGTATTGGCTCAGGCGCCCTACGACTTCTTCGCCATCTGCTTTGTTTCGTTTCCCGTGCTGGTCTGGCTGCTTGACGGCGCGGTGGAACGTGCACCTGCGCCGATACTGCGCCGCTTCCTGGCCTTCTTTGCGGTCGGCTGGAGTTTCGGCATGGGCTATCTGATTGCCGGCTTCTGGTGGATCGGCAACGCCACGCTGGTGGAGGCGGAGAGCTTTCTTTGGGCACTGCCCTTCGTATTCCTCGGCCTGCCGCTGATCTTGGCGCCCTTCTTCGGGCTCGCCGCGATGATCGCGCGCCTTTTCTGGAGCGACGGGCTCGGGCGCATCGCAGCGCTCGCCTTCGGCTTCGGCGTCAGCGAATGGCTGCGCAACTGGCTCCCATGGTCCGGCTTCCCGTGGAACCCGATTGGCTACGCCGCCATGCCGACGCCGCTTCTGATGCAGGCTGCGCATCATATCGGAACGTTCGGCATGAACACCGTTGCCGTGTTTGTGTTCGCCATGCCTGCTCTTCTGGCGGGCCGCCGTCACGTCCGTGCCGGGGCGGTGCTGGTGCTGGTGCTGGTGGCACTGCAGATCGGCATCGGCTTTTGGCGCTTGAACAATCCGATTGAAGGCAAGCCACTGACCGTTCGCATCGTGCAGCCATCGATCGATCTGGCGGAAAAGTGGGAAGGTGCCGTGCGCGACCGCATATTCGCAACCACCCTCAATCTGTCCAAAGCGCCGCACGAATCTGGCAGGCCTGAGCCGGAGCTGGTGCTCTGGCCTGAAACTTCCATTCCTTTTCTCCTCACGGAACGACCCGACGCGCTTCAGGCGCTTGCCGGCATCGGCAGCCCCCTCGCGCTTGTGGGTGCGGTGCGCGGCGAGGGCAGCGGCGATGACACGCGCTACTACAATTCGCTTGTCGCCGTGGACAGCAGCGGTGCCGTGGCGGATGCAGTGGACAAGGTCCACCTCGTTCCTTTCGGCGAATATATGCCGATGGACTGGCTCTTCGGATGGCTCGGGGTCGAGCAGATCGTGTCCGGCCCGATGAACTTCATGGCAGGCGCGGCGCATCATCCATTTGTGCTGCCGGGCGGCCTCCGCGCAGCCCCCTTCATCTGCTACGAGGTGATCTTCCCCGCCGAGGTGGAAACGGCTGTGCAGGACGCGGACCTGATCGTGAACGTGACCAACGATGCATGGTTTGGCGACACGGCTGGCCCCTACCAGCACTTCCGCAATCTGCAGGTCCGCGCCGCCGAAACGGGCATGCCCGCCCTGCGGGCTGCGAATAACGGCATTTCCGGTGCGGTGGATGCGAAAGGCCGCATCGTCGACGCCCTTGCCATGAACGCGCGGGCACGGCTTGACCTGACGATCACGGTCCCACCGCGCGAAACGAAGCCGCTGCTCGGCCCCTCGGCTACCGGTCTGGCGATCGTTGCGGCGATGGGGCTTCTCGCTCTGCTTTTTACTGCCTATCGCAACCCACGGACGAATTGACAAGTTGCATCGGTGCAACGAATAGTGCCGCGCGATCATGCTGCAGCTCCGATCAACGAGAGCGCGACAAGAGCACGGACAGTGCCTTCACCGGCAATGATGTTGAGAAGGGGACCGGGGAAACTGCTGGTGGAAAGCAAGAAGAAGCCCAATCCGATCGACGTTTATGTCGGCAGCCGGCTGCGCCTGCGCCGCAACATGCTGGGCATGAGCCAGGAGAAGCTGGGCGAGAGCCTGGGCATCACGTTCCAGCAGATCCAGAAATACGAGAAGGGCACCAACCGGGTCGGCGCGAGCCGCCTTCAGGCAATCTCCACGATCCTGGGCATGCCGGTATCCTTCTTCTTTGACGGCGCACCGACGGAGAATGCCGGCTTGCCGGGCTTCGGCGAGGAAGGCCAGGCTGATTACGCGGGAGATTTCCTTTCTACGTCGGAAGGGATCCAGCTGAACCGGTCTTTTGTCCGGATCCTCGATCCCAAGGTTCGCCGCCGCGTGCTTGAACTCGTCAAGACGCTGGCCGCCGACCCCGACGAATGAGCCGCTGCGATTGAACCATGCTTCAACACGATCCCCTAGGGGATCGTGTTTGCTTGACGGCATGGAGGCTGTTTGGCAATCCACCTCGCCTAGAGCAGGCGAGAGCCTGTAGATCGCTTCGAGAGGGAACGCCCGCCGTGCGGCAGAATTACTTTTTCACCAGCGAATCCGTGTCGGAAGGCCATCCGGACAAGGTGTGCGACCGCATCTCGGACGAGATCGTGGACCTGGTTTATCGCGAAGCGCGCAAGACCGGGATGGACCCGTGGAAAGTGCGCGTGGCCTGCGAAACGCTTGCCACCACCAACCGCGTCGTGATCGCAGGCGAGGTGCGCGTTCCCGAAACGCTGCTGAAGAAGGGAGCGGATGGCAAGGTTCTGCTCGACGGAGCCGGCAATCCGGTCGTCAATCCGTCGAAGTTCCGCTCGGTGGCCCGCAAGGCCATCAAGGACATCGGCTATGAGCAATCCGGATTTCACTGGAAGAGCGCCAAGATCGACGTTCTTCTGCATGGCCAGTCCTCCGATATCGGCCAGGGCGTCGACAATGCCGCCGACCGGCAGGGCGAAGAAGGCGCGGGCGACCAGGGCATCATGTTCGGCTATGCGGTGCGCGAAACACCCGACCTGATGCCCGCCCCGATCTATTACAGCCACAAGATTCTGGAACTGCTGTCAAAGGCACGGCGAGAGAAGAAGGGCGACGCCGGCAGGCTCGGCCCGGACGCCAAGAGCCAGGTGACGGTGAGCTACAAGGACGGCAAGCCGGACGCGGTCACGCAGATCGTCCTTTCCACGCAGCATCTGGACGAGTCCTGGGATTCCGCCAAGGTGCGCGAAGTAGTGGAGCCCTATATCCGCGAGGCGCTGGGAGACCTTTCGATCGCGGATGACTGCAACTGGTACATCAATCCGACGGGCAAGTTCGTGATCGGCGGTCCCGACGGCGATGCCGGGCTGACCGGCCGCAAGATCATCGTGGACACCTATGGCGGCGCGGCGCCCCATGGCGGCGGCGCATTTTCGGGCAAGGACACCACCAAGGTGGATCGCTCCGCCGCCTATGCAGCGCGCTACCTCGCCAAGAATGTGGTGGCGGCCAAGCTCGCAGAGCGCTGCACGATCCAGCTTTCCTATGCCATCGGCGTGGCGCAGCCTTTGTCCGTTTATGTCGATCTCCACGGCACGGGGAAAGTGGATGAGGCAAAGCTGGAAGCGGTTCTTCGTGAGGTGATGGACCTGTCGCCGTCCGGAATCCGCCGCCATCTCGATCTCAACAAGCCGATCTATGCCAGGACGACCGCCTATGGCCATTTCGGCCGCAAGCCCGGGCGAGATGGCTCGTTCGCCTGGGAGCGTACGGATCTGGTCAAGGCGCTCAGTCAGGCGCTCGCGGCCTGATCCATGGAGGAAGGAAGGCGGAGCCGGACTTCCGAGGCCTTCTGGGGACGCCGGCTCGGCAAGCCTTTGCGGCCTGCCCAGATCGAAGCGGTGGAGAAGGTGCTACCGCGCTTTCTGTTGACGCTGGCGGAGCCCGCACCGGCAGATCTCAGAACCCTGTTCGAGGCCAAAGTCGACGAGGTGCGGCTGGAGATCGGTTTCGGCGGGGGTGAGCATCTCGCACACCGGACCACCACGATGCCCGGCACCGGCTTCATCGGCGTCGAGCCGTTTCTGAACGGTATGGCGAAGATGGCGATGCGGCTGGCGCAGGCGCCCATGAGCAATCTCCGGCTGTTCAACGAGGATGCCACGCTGCTGCTCGACTGGCTGCCGGCAGCATCGCTGAACGGCATCGACCTGCTTTACCCGGACCCCTGGCCCAAGAAGCGGCATTGGAAGCGCCGCTTCGTCAGCGAAAGGAACCTCGACCGCTTCGCGCGCGTGCTGAAGCCGGGCGGCGCCTTCCGCTTCGCATCCGATATCCCCGACTATGTGGACTGGACTCTTCTCCACATGAAGGACCGCGCGGAATGGCGCTGGCCCGCACAAAGCGCAGATGATTGGCGCACACCGTTCCGCGGCTGGGTGCCCACGCGCTATGAGGAAAAGGCCAAGCGCGAGGGGAGACAGTCCGCCTACCTTACTTTCGTCCGCATGTGATGCGTCGTCCGCCGGGCTCCAACCCGGGCTCCAACATTGACAAGGCCGATATGCGGCAGCCTTATAACTGTTGAGGTTGAGCCTCGATGCCGCGGCATCCGACAGGATGCTTGCGCAGGGGGGACCAGGTTGATGGGAGGAATATCGCATGCGTAAGTTTCTGATGGCGGCTGCGCTGATCTCCGGTGTCTTTGGCGCCGGCCAGGCGTGGAGCGCCGACTACAAGATCATGGCGCCGGCAGCGCCCGGCGGCGGCTGGGATCAGACAGCGCGCTCCATGCAGACCGCGCTGCAGGACGAGAAGATCTCATCCAGCGTCCAGGTCAACAATGTGCCCGGCGCGGGCGGCACGATCGGCCTGGCGCAGTTCGTCAACCAGGCGAATGGCGATCCGAGCCAGCTGATCGTCGGCGGCTATGTGATGGTGGGCGCGATCCTGACTAACAACTCGCCCGTGACGCTCGACCAGGTGACACCGATCGCGCGCCTTACGGGGGAATATGAGGCGATCGTCGTGCCGGCCGCGTCTGACATCAAGGACATGGGCGGCCTGGTCGAAAAGCTCAAGGCCGACCCCGGCGCGGTGTCCTGGGGTGGCGGCTCCGCCGGGGGAACCGATCACATCACGGCAGGTCTGATCGCCAAGGCAGCCGGCGTCGATCCGACCAAGGTCAACTACATCGCCTTCTCGGGCGGCGGCGAGGCGCTGGCCGCGATCCTCGGCGGGCAGGTCACGGTCGGCATCTCGGGCTATGGCGAGTTCGAGTCCCAGATCAAGGCAGGCCAGCTTCGCCTGCTGGGCATATCGAGCGATGAGCGCCTTGCGAACATCGATGGTCCGACCTTCAAGGAAGGCGGCGTCGATGTTTCCATCCAGAACTGGCGCATGGTCGCGGCGGCGCCCGGCATCTCCGCCGATCAGAAAGCCGCTGTCACGGCCGATGTCGAGAAGATGGTGAAATCGGCATCCTGGCAGAAGATCCTGGCCGACAAGGGCTGGGCCGACACCTATCTCGCCGGCGATGAATTCGCGGCGCAGCTCAAGAAGGATACGGAGTCCACCTCTGCGATCCTCAAGGATATTGGGCTGGTGAAATAAGAAGCCGGCAACCCTCAAGCCGAAACTGGCTCCTCATGAGCGGGACTGATCACCCTCAAGCGCCTCGCCGCCCCGACCGTGCGGCATTCGTGATTGCTGTCGCGCTTGCGGTCGTCGCCGGTGTGATTGCTTGGAATACCGGCCATATGGCAGGCGGCGGCGCTTATTCTCGGGTCGGTCCCACGACCTTCCCTTATGTGATCGCCGCGGTTCTGTTCGTGCTCGCCATACTCACGGCCGTCGCCGCCTGGCGCGGCGACTTCCCCGATCGCGAACCGGAAGCGTTTTGTCCCGTTCTTTGGATCGTGGGCGGCCTTGCGGCGCAAATGCTGCTTCTTCGATGGACGGGGTTCTCGATCGCCACGGGGTTGCTGTTCGCAGCGACCGCACGCGGCTTCGGGCGGGGGCCGCTATGGCTGACGATTCCCATCGGCATAGTCTTGTCCTTTGCGGTGTGGTTCATCTTCGCCAAAGGCTTGTCTTTGTCCCTGCCGGCCGGTCCGCTGGAAAGGCTCATCTGAGCAGGAGGGGTGTCGCCCATGGATAGCTTCAGCCTTCTGGCGCAGGGTTTCCTTGTCGCGCTTGAGCCGCTCAACCTGCTCTACGCTTTGATCGGCGTCACGCTTGGCACTGCCGTGGGCGTGCTGCCGGGCATCGGGCCGGCGCTGACGGTGGCCCTCTTGCTGCCTGTTACCTACAAGCTCGATCCTGCCGGCTCGCTGATCATGTTCGCGGGCATCTATTATGGCGGCATGTATGGCGGCTCGACCACCTCGATCCTGCTGAATACGCCGGGCGAAAGTGCTTCCATCGTCACCGCGCTTGAGGGCAACAAGATGGCCCGGGCCGGGCGCGGCGGACCGGCGCTCGCCACGGCCGCCATCGGCTCCTTTGTTGCCGGCCTGATCGCCACCATAGGCCTCGCGCTGATCGCGCCGGCAGTGGTGAAGCTGGCGCTTTCCTTCGGCCCTGCTGAATATTTCGCGTTGATGGTGCTCGCCTTCATGACGGTTTCGGCTGCCTTCGGCGACAGTGCCCTGCGCGGCCTCACTTCACTTTTCCTGGGCCTTGCCATCGGCCTGATCGGCATCGATCTCCAGACCGGTCAGGCGCGCCTGGCTTTCGGCATCCCCGACCTTCTTGACGGCGTCGAGGTCACCACGCTTGCGGTTGCGCTTTTTGCGATCGGTGAGACCTTGAGCGTGGCCGCCACGCAAAGCGGAACGGAAGAAAAAGTCGAGGCGGTGAAAGGATCGGTCTGGATGAGCCGGGAGGACTGGGCACGCTCCTGGAAGCCATGGCTCCGCGGCACGCTGATCGGCTTTCCGATCGGCGCCATGCCTGCCGGGGGCGCCGAGATCGGAACCTTTTTGTCCTATTCGGCCGAAAAGCAGCTTTCACGCAAACCCGAGGAGTTCGGCCATGGCGCGATCGAGGGCGTTGCCGGTCCGGAAGCCGCCAACAACGCGTCCGCCGCCGGCACGCTGGTTCCGCTTCTGACGCTCGGTCTGCCCACGACCGCGACGGCTGCGATCATGCTGGCCGGGTTTCAGCAATTCGGGCTGCAGCCCGGCCCGCTGCTTTTCACCACCAATGCGCCGCTCGTCTGGGGCCTGATCGCGAGCCTTCTGGTGGCGAATTTCATGCTGCTGGTGCTGAACCTGCCCTTGATCGGATTATGGGTGCGGCTGCTTACCATCCCGCGTCCGTGGCTCTACGCAGGTATTCTGGTTTTCGCGACGCTCGGCACGATCGGCGCCAATCCTTCGACCTTCGAGCTTGGAATGCTGCTAGCCTTCGGCCTGCTCGGCTATGCCATGCGACGTTTCGGCTACCCCATCGCGCCTGTGGTGATCGGGCTGATCCTCGGGCCGATGGCGGAGCAGCAACTGCGTCGCGCGCTCGCGATCAGCCAGGGCGATCCGATGGTTCTGGTGCATTCGCCAACCGCGATCGGCCTGCTGCTGCTTGCGGCAGCGGCCGTTCTCGTGCCGCTCTACCTGCGCATGCGCGGTCGCGGAAAAGTGCTCTCTCAGCTTGCAGCAAGTGAGGACTGACGAACAAGCGAGCCTCGGTACCTTTGCCTCAGCGGAGGCGATGGATACCGCGGAAGACGCTCGGATCGATGCCGAGGGCTTGAAGATCGCGCGAACGCGGCATCCTTGATGATTCAACCGCGCCGGCCGCGGCAATCGCGCTTCCCAGCATCGAAAAAAAGCCGCCGACGCTTTGACGATAGTTGCGGCTGCTCATGATCGTTCTCCCTGGTTGTGCAGTGCAGCAACGTAATTCTTTCTCCGGCGCGCGAGCAGGTCCGTTGTTGCGTGGCAGCTATGCGCGACCGCCTGGGTCGAGAGGCGCCAACCGGCGAAACAGCGCGGCTCTTGCGTCCGGGGCTTGCATCAATTATGTGATGCGTAAATTCTTGGTCGGTTTGACGAAGAGTGGGTCCCTCCGGTCCCGCTCTTTTTTGTTGCCGATGCTTGAAGCACTTTTCTCAAGGCGAGCATGACGGCTGACACCGGAACGGCTGAAACGGACGATCGCATCATCCGCGAAACGGGCACCGATGCGCGGGTCGCGGGCATCGTCGTTCCCGCGATTGCGCCGCTCGGCTATCGCCTGGTTCGTGTCCGCCTGATGGGACAGAACGGATTGACGCTCCAGATCATGGCGGAGCGGCTCGACGGCACCATGACGGTTGAGGACTGCGAAGCGGTGAGCCGGGCGATCTCACCCGCGCTGGACGAAACCGATCCGATCGAAAAGGCCTATCATCTCGAGGTTTCCTCGCCCGGCATCGACCGCCCTCTGGTGCGCGTGAGCGATTTTTCGGCATGGGCCGGCCATCTCGCCAAGATCGAGACCAGCATCATGGTTGACGGCCGCAAGCGCTTTCGCGGACGGCTGGGCGAGGCGGATGAGAGCGGGGTAACGATCGAGCGTGACGCGCCGGCCTATGGCGAGGCGCCGACCGTCCAGGTTCCGTTCGAGGCAATCGCCGAGGCCCGGCTCGTCCTCACCGATGATCTGATCCGGGAAGCACTGAGCAAGGACAAGAAGGCCCGTCAGGCCGCCAGGCGTGGCGACGCGGACGAGGATGCCGAGCCCGACGCGGAATACGTTTCCGAAAACGGCTGAACAGAACGGCCGGGCTTGCGGGCCTAGGGCTGAAGAAAAAGGGAGATTGTGATGGCTGTCAGCGCCAACAGGCTCGAACTCTTGCAGATCGCGGACGCGGTTGCGCGGGAAAAGTCCATCGACAAGGGCATCGTGATCGCCGCCATGGCGGACGCGATCCAGAAAGCCGCGCGCTCCCGTTACGGTCAGGAAACAAATATCCGCGCCGACATCAATCCGCAGACCGGCGAGATGAAGCTTCAGCGCCTCATGGAGGTGGTCGAGACCGTCGAGGAGCACGACCGGCAGATCGCGGTGGTCGATGCGCGCACCCGCAACCCGGACGCTCAGGTCGGCGATTTCATCGCCGAGCAGCTTCCGCCGATGGATTTCGGCCGCATCGCCGCCCAGTCGGCCAAGCAGGTGATCGTTCAGAAGGTGCGCGAGGCCGAGCGCGATCGTCAGTTCGAGGAGTATCAGGATCGCGTCGGCGAGATCGTCAACGGCACGGTCAAGCGCGTGGAATATGGCAATGTGATCGTGGATCTCGGGCGCGGCGAGGCGATCGTGCGCCGCGACGAGTTGATTCCGCGCGAAAACTTCAAATATGGCGACCGCATCCGCGCCTATGTCTATGACGTGCGCCGTGAGCAGCGCGGCCCGCAGATTTTCCTGTCGCGCACCCATCCGCAGTTCATGGCGAAGCTCTTCACCATGGAAGTGCCGGAGATCTATGACGGCATCATCGAGATCAAGTCGGTAGCGCGCGATCCTGGTTCCCGCGCCAAGATCGCGGTGATCAGCCGCGACAATTCGATCGACCCGGTGGGCGCCTGCGTCGGCATGCGCGGCTCCCGTGTGCAGGCGGTGGTAGGCGAATTGCAGGGCGAGAAGATCGACATCATCCCGTGGTCGCCGTCAGCCGCGTCCTTTATCGTCAATGCGCTTCAGCCGGCCGAGGTCGCCAAGGTCGTGCTCGACGAGGATGCCGAGCGTATTGAAGTCGTGGTTCCGGATGACCAATTGTCTCTCGCGATCGGTCGCCGGGGCCAGAATGTTCGCCTGGCCTCGCAGCTGACTGGCTGGGACATCGACATCCTGACCGAAGAAGAAGAATCGCAGCGCCGCCAGAAGGAGTTCGCGGAGCGTTCGACGCTGTTCATGGAAGCGCTCAACGTGGACGAGATGGTGGGCCAGGTGCTTGCCTCGGAAGGCTTCTCGACGGTCGAGGAGGTGGCCTATGTGGATGCCGATGAGATCGCGTCCATTGATGGCTTTGACGAGGAAACGGCAGCCGAGATCCAGAGCCGCGCGCGCGAGCATCTGGAGCAGGTCGAGGCCGAGCACGACGCGCGCCGGAACGAGCTCGGCGTGGCAGACGAGCTTCGCGAGCTTCCCGGCCTAACCACCGCCATGATGGTGACGCTCGGCGAGGACGGCGTGAAGACGGTCGAGGACTTTGCCGGTTATGCGGTGGACGATCTTGTCGGCTGGAAGGAGCGCAAGGACGGGGAGACCAAGTTCTTCCCCGGCGTTTTTGCTTCTCACGAGGTGAGTCGCCAGGATGCGGAGGCCATGGTGATGGCAGCACGCGTCAAGGCGGGCTGGATCGAGGAAGGCGAAGTCGCGGATGAAGCCGGGGAACCGGCCGAAGCCGCGGAATAGGGTGATGGCACGGGGCCGGGCGAAAGCGGGATATGCTCGAAGGGATGAACGATCGCACCTGCATCGTTTCGCGGGCCGCCGGTGATGCCGACGGCCTGATCCGCTTCGTCGTCTCGCCCGACGGCGAGGTTGTTCCCGACCTCAAGCGTTCGTTGCCGGGCCGTGGCTGCTGGGTGACGGGCACGCGTGACCACCTGGAGAAGGCCGTCAAGCGCAAGCTTTTCCGCCGCGCGCTCCGCGCGGAGGTGACCGTGCCCGATGCGCTGCCCGAAACGGTGGAGCGGCTTCTCGTCCGCAACGCGCTGGGCTCGCTCGGCCTCGCACGCAAGGCGGGCGCGGTAGCGCTGGGCGCCGCGCAGGTGGAAAGTGCCGTGCGTTCGGGCAAGGCGTTTCTCGTGCTGCATGCGAGGGAAGCGTCGCCCGACGGCGTGCGCAAGATCGCCAATGCGCGCGCGGCGGTTCTTCACATGGAAGGGCCGGAAATCGCTGCCTACAAACTTTTCGGTGAGGCCGAATTGGGTTTGGCATTGGGCGGGACAAATGTGATACATGCGGCCGTGCTCGGCGTGGATGCCGGCAAGGCGGTGGAAAAGCGCGTGCTCGCGCTCCACCGGTTCCGGGGAGAAATCCCGGACGGCCGGACGATGGTTCAGGCAATTGCCGCAGGAAATGGCGCCGCAGAGGATACGGAATGAGTGACACGAAGACGGGTGACGACAAGACGCTGAGCGTGAGCGGCAAGAAGCCGTTGACGCTGAAGCGGCCTGGCGTCGACCAGAGCAAGGTGCGGCAGAATTTTTCGCACGGTCGCACCAAAGAGGTCGTCGTCGAGACCAAGAAGCGCAAGTTCAACGCTCCGGGCGAGAAGACCGAGGCGCCGGCTGCTGCCGCGGCTGCCTTGTTCAAGCCTCGGCCGGTCGTGACGCCTCTGGCCCAGGCGCCCGTCGCCGAACGGCCGCAGCGTCCCGCGCCGACCGAGCGCTCGGGCATGGTGCTGAACACGCTGTCTTCCGGCGAGATCGAGGCACGCCGCCGCGCCCTTGAAGGCAGCCATGCCCGCGAAACGGAAGAGCGTGCGCGCGCTTCCGAGGATGCGCGCCGCCGTGCCGAGGACGAGGAACGCCGCCGCCGCGAGCGTGAAGAATCCGCGCGCCGCCAAGCCGAGGAAGAGGCTCGCATCCAGAAGGAGGCCGAGGACCGCCGCCGCGCCGAGGAGGAGGCCAAGCGCCGTACGCCGAAGACCGAACTGGTCAACTCGGCCGACGAGGAAGGCGACGACGAGCGCCGCCCGGTTCGCAGCAGTGCGTCCACGCCTGCCGCACGCCGCCCGGTCGCACGTCCTGAGCCAGCGCGCCCCGCGCCGCGCCTCAAGACCGACGAAGACCGCCGTCGCGGCAAGCTGACGGTGAGCGCCGCGACCTCCGCCGGGGAAGGCGATGCGCGTTCGCGCTCGCTTTCGGCGATGCGCCGTCGCCAGGAAAAGTTCAAGCGCGCCATGTATGAGCAGCCGCGCGAGAAGATCGTGCGCGAAGTGGTGCTGCCCGAAACCATCACCATCCAGGAGCTTGCCTCCCGTATGGCCGAGCGCGCCGTGGACATCGTCAAATATTTCATGAAGCAGGGCCAGATCATGAAGCCCGGCGACGTGATCGACGCGGATACGGCGGAACTGGTGGCAGGCGAATTTGGCCACACCGTGCGCCGCGTGGCGGAGTCCGACATCGAGGAAGGCCTGTTCGACATCGCGGACCGCCCCGAGGACATGGAGCCCCGGCCTCCGGTGGTGACGATCATGGGCCATGTCGATCACGGCAAGACCTCGCTGCTCGATGCGATCCGCAACGCCAACGTCGTGTCGGGCGAGGCGGGCGGCATCACCCAGCATATCGGCGCCTACCAGGTCGAGAAGAACGGTCACGAGATCACCTTCATCGACACGCCCGGCCACGCGGCTTTCACGGCCATGCGCGCCCGCGGCGCCCAGGTGACTGACATCGCGGTGCTGGTGGTGGCGGCCGACGACAGCGTCATGCCGCAGACGATCGAGTCGATCAGCCACGCCAAGGCGGCGAATGTGCCGATCATCGTGGCGATCAACAAGGTGGACAAGCCTTCGGCTGATCCGCAGCGTGTGCGCACCCAGCTTCTCCAGCACGAAGTCTTCGTGGAGTCGATGGGCGGCGAGGTGCTTGATGTCGAGGTTTCCGCCAAGACAGGCGCCGGCCTCGACAAGCTGCTCGAGGCCATCCTGCTCCAATCGGAAATCCTCGACCTCAAGGCGAACCCCGAGCGCACCGCCGAAGGCGTGGTGATCGAGGCGAAGCTCGACAAGGGACGCGGTCCCGTGGCGACAGTGCTGGTGCAGACCGGCACGCTCCTGCCGGGCGACATCCTCGTTGCCGGCAATGAGTGGGGCCGCGTGCGTGCGGTGATCGACGATCAGGGCAAGGCGCTCGACGAGGCGCTTCCCTCCACGCCGGTGGAAATCCTCGGTCTTCAGGGCACGCCGCGCGCGGGCGACCGCTTCGCGGTGGTCAACGACGAGTCCCGCGCCCGCGAGATCACGGAATACCGCCAGCGCCTCGCGCGCGACAAGGCGGTGGCCAGACATGCGGGCCAGCGCGGCTCGCTCGAGCAGATGATGAGCCAGCTCCAGACAAGCGGGCTCAAGGAGTTCCCCCTTGTCATCAAGGGAGACGTGTCGGGCTCGGTTGAAGCGATCATCACGGCTCTGGACAAGCTCGGCACGGACGAGGTGCGGGCGCGCATCGTTCATGCGGGCGCGGGCGGCATCACCGAAACGGATGTGTCGCTGGCCGAAACCAGCGGTGCGGCCATGATCGGCTTCAACGTGCGCGCCAATGTGCAGGCGCGTCAGGCGGCCGAACGGGCCGGCATCGAAATTCGCTATTACAACGTCATCTACAGCCTCGTGGACGATGTGAAGGCGGCGATGTCGGGTCTGCTCTCGCCGGAGCGTCGGGAAACCTTCCTCGGCAATGCCGAGATCCTGGAGGTGTTCGACATCACCAAGACCGGCAAGGTCGCGGGCTGCCGTGTCACCGAAGGCAAGGTCGAGCGCGGCGCGGGCGTCCGCCTGATCCGCGACAATGTCGTGATCCACGAGGGCACCCTGAAGACCTTGAAGCGCTTCAAGGACGAGGTGCCCGAGGTTCCGGTCGGCCAGGAATGCGGCATGGCCTTCCAGAACTACGAGGATATCCGCGAAGGCGATGTCATCGAGTGCTTCCGCGTCGAGCATGTAACCCGGACGCTGTAAGAACTGGAGAAAGGCAGTCCCTGATCGGACTGCCTTTTCGCATCAAAAGACCAGCGCGGCGATCTCGATGCCGGGAATACATCGACGCCTGTTTGCCGCGTTGGCGTCTCGATCAACCCTCGCCACGTGCCGCCTATGGAGCCGCTCGCCTCCTTCCGCTTCCGCCTCGAACCGGCGGATGTGCTGCCCTATGAGCGGCTGCCACGCGAGCTTGTCGGGCGCTGGAAGGTAGCGTTTCTTGCTGTTCCATTCGCCGGCGGCGCCTCAGCCGGCCTGGTGCCCGATCATTGGTCCGACCTTGAGCGGTGGGGCGTTGCGGCGGCAGCGGCGGCGCTGCTGGCAGTGATCCTGCTGGGTGGCCGGGAAGTGCTTCGGCGCAGGCGCGCCCGACGTCTTGCTGCGGATAACGGCACGATACTTGTCGAGGATGAAGGCGATCATCTTGTTGTGCATTCGCTGCGCGGCACCCGTTTCCTGGCCCTGGAGATGATCGGGGCGGTGATCTCAACCGATGCCGCCGTCTTCATTCTCCACGAGGACGGCCCGACAATCATCCCGCTGCGTGCCTTTGAGGACGCAAACGGCATGCAAGCTTACGCCGAGGTGCTCGACCTTCGGAGCGCGGCCGCCGTGCCGTGAAGCGGCGTCGCTTGTCTTGATGGCTTGACCCGGTCCGCACTTTGCCTCATTGCGCGGCGCCCGGCTCGCCGCAAGCGCGAACCAAATGCCTGCCCGAAAGTTTCAGCCCACATGGCACAACCCACCAAAGGCCCGTCCCAGCGCCAGCTTCGCGTCGGCGAGCAGGTCCGGCATGCCCTGTCGGATGTTCTGACACGGGGCGAGGTTCAGGACGATCTGATTAACGCTACAGTGATCTCGGTCGGTGAGGTGCGCATGTCGCCTGATCTCAAGATCGCAACCGCTTTCGTGGTTCCGCTCGCCGCAAAGGATGAGGAGGCGGTGATTGACGCGCTGAACCACCATGCCCGCTTCATTCGCGGCCGCGTCGGGCCGGCATTGCGCCAGATGAAATACATGCCCGAATTCCGCTTCCGGCTCGACACCTCCTACGACAACATGGCCCGCATCGACGCCCTGCTGCGCTCCCCGGAAGTCGCCCGCGACCTTGGCGACGATCCTGCCGGTGGAAGCGGGACCGACTGATGGCGCGCCGCGGCAAGAAGAAGGGCAGGCCAGTTTCCGGCTGGCTGGTGCTCGACAAGCCGTTCGGCATGGGATCGACGGAAGCGGTATCCAAGGTCAAATGGCTCTTTCAAGCCGACAAGGCAGGCCATGCCGGTACGCTCGACCCGCTCGCCTCCGGAATGCTGCCCATCGCGCTCGGCGAGGCTACCAAGACGGTGCCCTATGTCATGGATGGTGCAAAGACCTATCGCTTCACGGTGGGCTGGGGCGAGGAGCGCTCCACCGATGACCTTGAAGGCGTGCCGACATCCGTATCGGACCAACGCCCTGCACCCGAACAGATCCAAACGCTGCTGCCTCGCTTCACCGGGATCATCATGCAGACGCCGCCGCAATTCTCGGCGGTGAAGATCGCCGGCAACCGCGCCTACGATCTTGCGCGCGAGGGCGAGGCGGTGGAGATTCCCCCGCGCGAGGTGGAGATCGCGCGTTTCGAGTTGATCGACATGCCGGAGCCGAGCCGTTCGATCTTTGAGGTCGAATGCGGCAAGGGCACCTATGTGCGCAGCCTCGCCCGCGACATGGGCCGCCTGCTCGGCTGCTTCGGCCACATCGCGGAACTGCGCCGCGAGCAGGTGAACCCGTTCACGCCCGAGGATTTTGTATCCCTGTCCGAGCTTGAGGAAGCGGCGGGGATGATCGACGAGGCCGATCGCTTCGCTGCGCTGGACGACACGCTGCTTGACCCCGCTGCGGCACTCGACGACCTGCCGCAGCTTTCCGTGTCCGATGATGCGGCCCAGAAGATCAGGCTCGGCAATGCCGTGATCCTGCGCGGGCGCGATGCGCCGCTGGAAGCGGAGGAGGCCTGCGTCACGCTTCGCGGGCGGCTGATCGCCATCGGCGCCGTGGAAGCGGGCATGTTCAAGCCCAAGCGGGTGTTCGCAGGCTGACGGAGCCAAGCGTGGCAAGAGCGAAGTCCGCCACAGGCAAGCTGTCCAAGCGCTCCAACCGCTCTCCGGTTGGCGCGGCGCCCGGCACACTTGTGGCCCATCCTTCCGCCGAGCCAAGCCGGCTCGATCTCACTCTGATTTCCCCGCGCGGCAACCGCTTCCTCAACGATGTTTCTCTCGATCAGGTCAGGAGCGAACGCGCCCACTGGCCGCTGATCTGGCTCGATTGCGTGGGTCTCGCCGATGTGGCCCTGATCGGCGAGATCGGCAAGCTGTTCGGCCTTCATCCGCTCGCGCTGGAGGATGCGGTCAACACCGGCCAGCGCCCGAAGGCCGACATCTTCCCGGACAATGTGTTCGTGGTCGTGTCCATGATCGACGAGGTCGTCTCTCAGCGTCACGAGCAGATTTCGGTGTTCTTCGGCGAAAATTTCGTGGTGAGCTTCCAGGAGCGCGTGGGCGATCCATTTGAGCCGGTGCGCCGCCGCATCCGGGGCCGGTCACCTCTCTGCGAGCGCAAGGGCGACTTTCTCGCCTACTCGCTGATCGACGCCATCGTCGACAGCTACTTCCCGATTGTCGAGGCTCTGGGCGAAACCATTGACCAGCTCGAGGATGTGATCTTCGAAAGCAAGACGGCCGACCGTCGTATCCGCGAGCTTCATACGTTGCGGCGCGGAGTTGGCGGTATCAAGCGCTGGCTCTGGCCGCTGCGCGATGCGCTGGCAGGGCTTGCCCGCGCGGAAACGCCACTGGTTTCGGCGGAAACGCGCGTTTATCTCAGTGACACGCTCGACCATGCGATGCGCCTCATCGAGATGGTGGAAACCTATCGCGACATGCTGACGGGCTTGATCGAGATCGATCTGTCCATGGCGCAGGCGCGCACCAATGACGTGATCAGCTTCCTCACGGTGATTTCCGCGATCTTCATCCCGCTTACTTTCATCGTGGGCGTGTGGGGCATGAACTTTGATCCCGCTGTTTCGCCCTGGAACATGCCGGAATTGGAGGCCTATTACGGCTACCCGGCCGCACTGATCTTCATGGCAGGCGTGGCCGGCGCGATGGTTGCCTATTTCCGCTGGAAGAAGTGGCTTTAGATCGCAAAGAACAGGCAATGGTCGGGCTTGAACTTCCGGCTGGCAATTTCAGGCAGCATTGGTTATATGCACGCCAGCATCGCGCCTGATCCCATTAAAAATCGGCATCGTGCTTCCCGGCCCCCGCTGGACGACATCCCGGCCGTGGGCGTCTCATCTCCTCGCACCAGAAAGGAACGATCGATGTCGATCACTGCCGAACGCAAGCAGGAACTCCTCAAGGAATATGCCACCAAGTCAGGCGACACTGGCTCGCCGGAGGTTCAGGTTGCCATCTATTCCGAGCGGATCAAGAACCTGACCGAGCACTTCAAGGACCACAAGAAGGACAACCACTCACGTCGTGGTCTGCTGGCGCTGGTTTCTCAGCGCCGCCGCCTCCTCGATTATCTCAAGAACAAGGACGAGGCGCGCTACCAGACCTTGATCGAGAGGCTCGGCCTGCGCCGCTGAATTTATGAAATGACCGGCGGCGGCTCCTTTGGACCTGCCGCCGGTTCACTGTTGGACCGGTATTTTCTCCGGTTCGCGCATGATTCCCCTACGGCCGATATTGGGCCCGGGGAACGCCCCATGGGAAAGGGTCATGGGGCAGGATTGCAGGAGGCCCGAATGCCTCGTTTCCGGTTTTTGCCGGACCTCCCGCTGTCTTGCCCGTGGCTCCGCCCGAGACCCACGAACAAGGGACAGGCACGGCTCCGAAGAGCCCGCGACCATTGTCCCGCTAGTGCAAGGAAGAACGCATGTTTTCACACCACAAAGTCGAGATCGAATGGGGCGGCCGCCCGCTGACGCTTGAAACCGGCAAGATCGCGCGCCAGGCTGACGGCGCGGTGCTTGCGACCTATGGCGAGACCGTCGTGCTCGCCACCGTCGTGTCCGCCAAGGAGCCTAAGCCGGGCTTCGACTTCTTTCCGCTTACCGTCAACTACCAGGAAAAGACCTACGCGGCCGGCAAGATCCCAGGCGGCTATTTCAAGCGTGAAGGCCGTCCTTCCGAAAAGGAAACGCTGGTTTCCCGCCTAATCGACCGTCCGATCCGCCCGCTCTTTGCGGAAGGCTACAAGAACGACACCCAAGTGGTCGTCACCGTCGTCCAGCATGATCTCGAGAACGATCCCGACATCCTGTCGATCATCGCGACCTCGGCCGCGCTCACTCTGTCCGGCGTGCCCTTCATGGGCCCGATCGGCGGTGCGCGCGTCGGCTGGATCAACGGCCAGTATGTGCTGAATCCGCATATCGACGAGATGCCTGAATCCAAGCTCGACCTTGTCGTGGCGGGCACCGATGCGGCCGTCCTGATGGTCGAGTCCGAGGCCAAGGAACTGCCCGAGGATGTCTTGCTCGGCGCCGTCATGT
Source organism: uncultured Mesorhizobium sp. (assembly GCA_963522145.1). Classification (GTDB taxonomy): domain Bacteria; phylum Pseudomonadota; class Alphaproteobacteria; order Rhizobiales; family Rhizobiaceae; genus Mesorhizobium_B. Next base: position 27,211 of record CAUQXI010000027.1, read on the forward strand.
TCGGCCAGAAAGGCTTCCAGCCTGTGATCGAAGCGATCATCAAGCTGGCCGAGGTGGCCGCCAAGGAGCCGCGCGACTTCACGCCGCCGAGCTATTCCGAGCTTGAAACAGAGATGCTCGGCATCAGTGAGACCGATCTGCGCGCCGCTTACAAGAACACGCAGAAGCAGGAGCGCTATTCGGCAGTCGATGCGGTCAAGGCCAAGGTCAAGACGCATTTCGCGCCGGGCGGCGAGGAGGCTCCGAGATACTCCTCCGAGCAGGTCGGCACCGTGTTCAAGGAGCTCCAGGGCAAGATCGTGCGCTGGAACATCCTTGACACCGGCTCGCGCATTGACGGCCGCGACCTGAAGACGGTCCGTCCGATCGTGTCGGAAGTTGGTGTTCTGCCCCGCACTCACGGCTCGGCGCTGTTCACGCGCGGCGAGACGCAGGCCCTTGTGGTGGCGACGCTCGGCACCGGCGAGGACGAGCAGTATGTGGACGCCTTGACCGGCATGTATAAGGAGACCTTCCTCCTTCACTACAACTTCCCGCCTTATTCGGTCGGTGAAACCGGCCGCATGGGCTCGCCCGGTCGCCGCGAGATCGGCCACGGCAAGCTCGCCTGGCGTGCGGTCCATCCGGTCCTGCCGGCGGCGGAGCAGTTCCCCTATACGCTGCGCGTGGTGTCCGAGATCACGGAGTCGAACGGCTCGTCCTCCATGGCGACCGTGTGCGGTACTTCGCTTGCGCTGATGGATGCGGGCGTGCCGCTCCAGCGTCCGGTGGCGGGCATCGCCATGGGCCTGATCAAGGAAGGCGAGCGCTTCGCGGTGCTGTCCGATATTCTTGGCGACGAGGACCATCTCGGCGACATGGACTTCAAGGTGGCTGGAACCGAAACCGGCATCACCTCGCTCCAGATGGACATCAAGATCGACGGCATCACCGAGGAGATCATGCGCGTCGCGCTGGATCAGGCCAAGGACGGGCGTCTGCACATCCTGGGCGAGATGGCGAAGGCGCTCACCGGCGCCCGTGCGGAACTCGGCGAGTTCGCGCCGCGCATCGAGGTCATGAACATCCCCACCGACAAGATCCGCGACGTGATCGGCTCGGGCGGCAAGGTGATCCGCGAGATCGTGGAAAAGACCGGCGCCAAGATCAACATCGAGGATGACGGCACGGTGAAGATTGCCTCGTCCAGCGCGAAGGAGATCGAGGCGGCGAAGAAGTGGATCCACACCATCGTGGCCGAGCCGGAAGTGGGCGAAATCTACGAAGGCACCGTGGTGAAGACGGCCGACTTCGGCGCGTTCGTCAACTTCTTCGGCCCGCGCGATGGCTTGGTCCATATCAGCCAACTCGCCGGCGACCGGGTCGCCAAGACCACCGACGTGGTCAAGGAAGGCCAGAAGGTATTCGTCAAGCTGATGGGCTTCGACGAGCGCGGCAAGGTGCGGCTGTCCATGAAGGTGGTCGACCAGACCACCGGCAAGGAGCTGCCGCGCGAAAAGAAGCAGGATGAGAACGACGCGGCCTGATCGGGTCACGCGTCGAAAGCGTCAGGGGCGCGGCTGGCAACGGCCGCGCCCTTTCTCATGCACGGAAGTGGCAGGGTTGCCTGCGTCCCTTCCAGCCGCCCACATGAACCTTCGCTGATGGCTGCCTTTCAGACCCTCTTTCATCCCTTTGCCGCCGGCCTTCTTCCGCTTCCCGAGGCAGGCGCACGCCTGCTGTTTCTCGGCGCACAGCCGGGTTTCCGCCTACCTGAAGGTATCGAAGCGTCTCTTCTCGCGGTTCAGGGTTTTCGGCCCTGGTTCCTGGATCTCGCGCGCGAGGGTTGGACGGTCACTCCAGAGGCCAACAGTGCCAGCTATGACGCGGCGCTGGTGCTGTGCGGTCGCCATCGCGGGGAAAACGAGGCGCGCCTGCGCGATGCACTGATCCGGCTCCGCCCCTGTGGCCTGCTCGTCGTGGGCGGCGGAAAGACCGAAGGCGTGGACAGTTTACGCAAGCGTGTTTCGACTTGGCTGCCAATCGACGGCCATGCCGCCAAACATCACGGCACGGTGTTCTGGGCAACCCGGCCTGAGGTGCTGCCGCTGGAGGTTACGGCTTTTGACGAGGACGGCCCGGCGGTCGATGGTTTCCACGCAGCACCGGGGATGTTCTCCCACCGTGAGATCGATCCCGCTTCAAAGCTTCTTGCCGATCATCTTCCAGACGGTCTTCATGGCGCGGTTGCGGATTTCGGCGCGGGCTGGGGATATCTTTCCGCCCGGGTCGCGAAGCATGACAGGGTCGAGGCGATCGATCTCTACGAGGCCGACTGGGCATCTCTCCAAGCGGCGCGCCGAAACCTCGCTACACGCGAAGCGCTGCCCTTAGGCTTCTTCTGGACCGATCTTCTTCGCGAAACGGTTGAACGCCGCTATGACGCGATCGTCATGAACCCGCCCTTCCATCAGGGGCGCGCCGCCGACCCGTCGATGGGTCAGAACATGATCGCAGCCGCCGCCCGCGCCCTCAAGCCGGGTGGACGGCTCTTTCTCGTCGCCAATCGCGGACTGCCTTACGACGAGACGCTCGGCGAGCATTTTGCGCATGTCGCCGAGATCGTTCGCGACAGCCGTTTCAAGGTCATCGCCGCGCGCCGTTGACTGCCAGTTCAGTCTGTTCCCGGACCGAACTGCTTCAACTCCTCCAGCACGGGCATGGAGGTGATGTGATAGCCAGAATCCACATAATGGATCTCACCCGTCACGCCTGACGACAGATCTGACAGCAGATATAGTGCCGAGCCGCCGACCTCCTCGATCGAGACCGTCCGGCGCAGCGGCGAATTGCGGTTCTGATAGGCGAACATGTGGCGCGCATCGGCGATGCCCGCGCCGGCGAGCGTGCGCACCGGGCCGGCCGAGATCGCGTTCACGCGGATGTTGCGCGGGCCGTAGTCGCTTGCAAGATAGCGTACGCTGGCTTCGAGCCCCGCTTTGGCCACGCCCATCACATTATAGTTGGGCATCACGCGCACCGAGCCGGCATAGGTCAGCGTCACCATCGCGCCGCCACCGGTCATCAGCCGCGCCGCTTCCCGCGCCACTTCGGTGAAGGAGTAGCAGGAGATCACCATGGTGCGGATGAAGTTCTCGCGGCTGGTTTCCGCGTAAAGGCCCTTCAACTCGTTCTTGTCCGAGAACCCGATCGCGTGGACAAGAAAATCGAGCCCACCCCATTCCTTCTCGAGCGAGTGAAATACGGAGGCGACCGAAGCGCTGTCTTCCACGTCACAAGGCAGGATGAGCTTGGCGCCCACTTTGTCGGCAAGCGGCTTCACACGCCGTCCAAACGCCTCGCCCTGATAGGTGAAGGCGAGTTCCGCGCCGTGCCGGCTCAACTGCTGCGCGATGCCCCAGGCGATGGAATGGTCGTTGGCGACCCCCATCACCAGTCCGCGCTTTCCCTTCATCAAGCCATCACTCATGGTCAGTTCTCGTAGAGCCGCAGGACGAGCGTGGCATTGGTGCCGCCGAAGCCAAAGGAGTTGGACAACGCGGTGTCGATCCGGGCGTTGTCGATGCGCGCACGCACGATCGGCACGCCTTCGAACTCCGGGTCAAGCGTCTCGATATGGGCACTCTCGCCGATGAAGCGTTCCTTCATCATCAGAAGGGAGTAGATCGCTTCCTGCGCGCCCGCCGCACCCAGGCTGTGGCCGGTCAGCGACTTGGTCGAAGAGATATGCGGCATGTTCTCGCCGAACACCGCGCGGATCGCGCCGATCTCCTTGGAATCGCCCACCGGCGTCGATGTGCCGTGCGTGTTGATGTAATCGACAGAGCCTTCGACGCCCACGAGCGCCTGCCGCATGCAGCGCGCAGCACCCTCGCCGGAAGGAGCCACCATGTCGTAGCCGTCCGAGGTCGCGCCATAGCCCACGATCTCAGCGTAGATCTTCGCGCCGCGCGCCTTGGCGTGCTCAAGTTCCTCCACCACCACGACGCCTGCGCCGCCTGCGATCACGAAGCCGTCGCGGTTCACATCATAGGCGCGGGATGCCTCGGCGGGGCGATCGTTGAACTTGGATGACATCGCGCCCATCGCGTCGAACAGGTTCGACATGGTCCAGTCGAGGTCCTCGTGTCCGCCCGCGAACACGATGTCCTGCTTGTTCCACTGGATCATCTCATAGGCGTTGCCGATGCAATGGGCGGAGGTCGAGCAGGCCGACGAAATCGAATAGTTCACGCCGTGGATCTTGAACCAGGTCGCGAGCGTGGCGGACGCGGTGGAGGACATCGCCTTGGGGACGGCAAAGGGGCCGACCCGCTTCGGACTCTCATTCTTGCGCGTGGTGTCGGCCGCTTCCACGATGGTGCGCGTGGACGGCCCGCCCGAGCCCATAATGATGCCCGTGCGCTCATTGGTGATGTCGCCTTGTTCAAGGCCGGCATCCGCGATGGCCTGGTCCATGGCGACGTGGTTCCAGGCCCCTCCCTGGCCGAGGAAGCGCATGGCGCGGCGATCGATCAACTCGGTTGGATCGAGCGTTGGCCGCCCCCAGACCTGGCAGCGGAAACCGTGTTCCGCAAATGAGTCCGAGAATGTGATGCCCGAGCGCGCATCGCGCAGCGAAGCCGTCACCTCCTCGGCATTGTTACCGATGGAGGACACGATCCCGAGGCCGGAAACGACCACACGTCTCATCGAGAATCCTCCGCTGAGATCGGCCGCCCCGACCTTCAGGCCGCTGCGGCTTCCTTGAACAGCCCGACGCGCAGGTCGGTAGCCTTGTAGATGGTTTCGCCATCCGCCTTCAGCCAGCCATCACCGATGCCGAGCACGAGGCGGCCGCGCATCACGCGCTTGAAGTCCACGCCATATTCCACGAGCCGGTTCTTGGGCGTCACCATGCCGGTGAACTTGACCTCGCCGGTAGAAAGCGCGCGGCCCTTGCCGGGCTCGCCGAGCCAGCCCAGGAAGAAGCCCGACATCTGCCACAGCGCGTCGAGGCCAAGGCATCCCGGCATCACGGGATCGCCGATGAAGTGGCAGGGAAAGAACCAGAGGTCGCGATGGATGTCGAGTTCGGCGCGGATATGGCCCTTGCCGTGCTCGCCGCCATCGGCGGAAATCTCCGTGATGCGATTGAACATCAGCATCGGCGGATAAGGAAGCTGCGCGTTGCCGGCTCCGAACAACTCGCCGCGCGCGCAGGCAAGAAGGTCTTCATAGCCGTAGCTGGGCTGTGGTTCGAAGCTCACGGCCGAACGGCCTCCGCCTTTTCCGTCCGGCTATTTTGACCCCGCGCGCTCAAGCGATCCGTTCTCCCCGTCACGATGACGTATTCTCCCCGCGCGTCCGGCGTCGCGCATTCCCAAAGGAAGGCCTTGCGCTTAACGTGCCCCCGGGGCGGGGTCAACAAGTTGCGCCATTTCGCCTCCCTGCCGCCGAGTTCCGCGCTATTGATCGTGCCTTGCGGGCCGAATATATGTGGTGCAACCTCGCGGCTTACGCGCGGCGGTTGTTTTTTCCGTATCGAAGCGCGGCAGGCTGATGGAAACGGGTTGCGAACAGGCTGTGTCCGGGAAGGGCGTGAGCGCTGAGGTGCTTGTGCGCGAGGCGGGTCTGCGCCCGACGCGCCAGCGCATCGCTCTGGCTGACCTGCTTTTCGCTCAGGGCGACCGTCACCTTTCTGCGGAGGAACTGCACGAGGAGGCGCTTGCCGCCGGAGTGCCCGTGTCTCTCGCCACCGTGTACAACTGCCTTCACCAGTTCACCGAAGCCGGCCTGCTGCGCATCCTTTCGGTGGAAGGCGCGCGCACCTACTTCGACACCAACATCTCCGATCACCATCACTTCTTCGTGGAAGGCGAAAACCGCGTTTATGACATCGACAACGGTCCCGTTCAGGTGATCAACCTGCCGGAGCCGCCCGAAGGCATGGAAATCGCTAATGTCGATATCGTGGTGCGCCTTCGGCCGGTGAAGACGCTGCGCTGACGGACCGTTCTGCGGAGCGAGGTCACCCGCTCCTGCAGGAGAAAGCGGGAAGACGCTCAGTCTTCCACGAACTCCCCGGGATAAGCGCCCCAGATCTGGGACTGGACGACGAAGCCGTCATGGCCGTCGAACACCATCTCGCACCATTCGCCGTCGCAGGATTTGATCGCGCCCACGACGCCTGGCTCGATGAATGCCACTGCTTTCGCTTCCTTGCTGCGCGAGGCATGGAGCGAGATGCGGACATCTTTTCCCCGCTGCCAAGGCACGGTGATCGCGGTGCGCTTGCCTGAGAGCAGCGCCTGGTTGATCCAGCCCTCCGAGCCGTCCGCGTCACGCACGCGCCGCCAGTTGTCGTATTCCTGGATGATTTCCATCGGCAGGCCCGACTTGAGATACATCCAGTCCACCGGATAGGCTTGTCCGGGTCCGATGCGGGAGTTCACGCGGCCGGAACGGAGCGAAACAAAGCGCGGCAGGGGCAGTCCGCTCGGGCCCAGGTTCTGCTCGGCCAGCACCGCTTCTCCCGCCGTCCAGCTTGGCGAAGCGCCGAATGGCAGGCTCGCCATGACCAGGGCGAAGATCAGCCCTGCCGTTTGACGCGGGCTTCGGTGGTTCCTTCTTTCGCGAACTTGCTTCATGATCCGCACCGGTGATGGAGGAGCCTGGCCAGTTCCGGCTCGTGGGTAGAGCGTCTGGGGTCAGTCCAGTTTCTCGACGCCGGTTGAATGATCTCTCTTCTTGGTTAAGGAGAGTTCAACGGAAGGGGAGGAAGATCGAGCGTGACACTGCGGAAGAAGCCTGTCGTCGTCATCACGCGCAAGCTGCCGGACCCGGTTGAAACGCGTATGCGCGAACTGTTCGACGCTCGCCTCAACGTCGACGACCGGCCAATGACGCAGCCCGAATTGGTGGCAGCGGTGCGCGAGGCGGATGTGCTGGTGCCGACCGTCACCGATCGCGTGGACGAGGCCGTGCTGGCGCAGGCCGGACCCGCTCTCAAGCTGATCGCCAATTTCGGCAATGGCGTGGACAATATCGACGTCGCCGTCGCATCCGCCCGCGGCATCACCGTGACCAACACGCCGAACGTGCTGACCGAGGACACGGCCGACATGACGATGGCGCTCATGCTGGCCGTGCCTCGCCGCTTGGCGGAAGGTGCGGCTCTGCTTGCCGGCGGCGGCAAATGGGGCGGCTGGTCTCCCACCTGGATGCTCGGGCGTCGCATCGGGGGTAAGCGGCTGGGCATCATCGGCATGGGGCGCATCGGCGCGGCTGTGGCGCGCCGCGCCAAGGCTTTCGGTCTATCCATCCATTATCACAATCGCAGTCGCGCAGCCGCGGCGCTGGAAGACGAGCTGGAAGCGACCTACTGGGAAAGCCTCGACCAGATGCTGGCCCGCATGGACATCATTTCGGTCAATTGCCCCTCGACGCCCGCAACCTTCCACCTTCTTTCGGCGCGCCGCCTCGCACTAATCCAGCCGACCGCCTATCTGGTCAATACCGCGCGGGGCGACATCATCGACGAGGATGCGCTCATCAAGCTCCTTCAGGACAACCGCATCGCGGGCGCCGGACTCGACGTCTTCGTCAACGAGCCCGTTGTGAATCCCAAGCTCGTCAAGCTTGCCGCGCGCGGCAAGGTGGTCATCCTGCCGCATATGGGATCGGCCACCATCGAAAGCCGCGTGGATATGGGCGAGAAGGTCACGATCAACATCCGCGCCTTTTTCGACAGTCACCGCCCGCCCGACCGCGTGCTGCCGAACCGGGTGTGACCGGAGCGGCCCTCTATCCGCGTTTGCCTGCCGCGTAATGGATCGTGTCGAAGCGCGCGGACAGCGCGTCATAAAGCAGAAGCTGCCCGACCAGAGGCTCGCCGATCCCGAGCAGGAGCTTCAGCACCTCGGTCGCCTGCAGGGTTCCCACCACCCCCGGAAGAACGCCCAGCACGCCAACCTCCGCACAGGACGGCAGGAGGCCGGGCGGCGGCGCTTCGGGAAAAAGGTCACGGTAGGAGGGGAGGGGATTGCCCGCCTTGTCCATTTGGTAGGGCATCAGCACGGTCAGGGAACCGTCGAAGCGGGTGATCGCCGCATGAACCAGCGGGCGCTTGGCCGCGGCGCAGGCATCCGCCAGCGCGTAGCGCGTCGCAAAATTGTCAGATCCGTCTGCCACCACGTCATAGGCGCCGACCAGTTCTTCCGCGTTATGCGGGTCGAGCCGCAAGACGTGCCGCTCCACCCGGACATGCGGGTTGATGCGCCCAACAGCCTGCGCTGCACTTTCCGCTTTGGAGCGCCCCACATCGTCGGTGCCGTGGATCACCTGACGCTGAAGGTTCGACAGCGACACATAGTCATCGTCGGCAATGCCGAGCGTGCCGACGCCTGCTGCGGCGAGGTAAAGAAGCACAGGGCTTCCCAACCCGCCCGCGCCCACCACAAGCACGCGTGCCGCCTTTAAGCGCTGCTGGCCCGCCCCGCCCAGTTCTGGCAGCACGATATGGCGGGCATAGCGTTCCAGTTCCTGCGGAGAAAGGCTCATGGCCTGGCCATCATAGAGCGCAGCTCATGGTCTGTCAGGTGCTAGGGGTAGGAGACACCGCACCATTTGCCACCGTCAGAAATTGCGCCTCGTTTGCAAGGCTTCCGAACAGCGCGGCTTCCGTTCCCGTCATGAAGCTCTGGCAGCCGAGATCGCGCAGGATGGCAAACAGTGCTCCGCGGCGGCCGGCGTCGAGATGCGCCGCGATCTCATCCAGAAGCAGGATCGGCACGGTTCCCGCGATTTCTCCGGTCAGCCGCGCATGGGACAGCACGAGCCCGATCAGCAGCGCCTTTTGTTCGCCCGTCGAGCAAAGGGCGGCCGGCATGTTCTTGGGCGCGTGGTGCACGAGAAGGTCCGAGCGGTGCGGCCCTTCGAGAGTCCGGCCCGCCGCGCGGTCGCGTTCACGGTTCACCGAAAGGGTTTCCCGATAGGCCTCTTCGAGGTCCACCGCCGCGCGCTGCTCCACCCTTTCTTCGAGCGCGCCGGACAGTCCGATGCCCGCCTTGGGAAAAGGTCCGTCAGCGGGCAATTTCCCGATCATCGCTTGAAGCAGGCGCACGAGCTCCACGCGGGCGGCGGCGATCGCCACTCCCGTTTCGGCCATCTGCATCTCGATCGCCTCGAAGAAGGAGCGGTCGCGGGACCCTTCGGACAGCAGCCGGTTGCGCCCGCGCATCGCCTTTTCGAAGGCAAGCGCCCGTTGCCCGTGTGCCGGATCGATCGCCAGCACCAGCCGGTCGAGGAAGCGGCGTCGGTCGCCGGCTGGTCCGGTGAAAAGCGCATCCATGGCCGGCACCAGCCAGACCACGCGCAAGAGATCGAGAAGCTCCTCTGCGGAGCGCGCGGCGGTTCCGTTGATGCGGACCCGGCGCAATGCCCCCTCGTCGTTCTCGACGCCCGGCAAGCCGCCTGCGGTTCCCGTGCCGATCTCGCTCGAACCGTCCGACCCGTTCAATCGGGCGTGAACCGCAAAGCCGTTCGTCGCCCCGCTGCGGCTCACATCCGCATAGGCCGCGCGGCGCAGGCCACGGCCTGGCGACAGAAACGAGATGGCCTCAAGCAGATTGGTCTTGCCCGCCCCGTTCTCGCCCGTGAACACGACGGCGCCGGGCTGAAGGTCGAGCGCGAGTTCGGCATAGTTGCGGAAGTCGGTCAGGGTCAGCCGCTCGAGATGAACGGCTCCGCTGGCAAAAAGAGGTTGCGCCAAGCGGTTGTCAAACGCGCATCGGCATCAGCACGTAAAGCGCCTGATCGTCGCCCTGGTCATGGATCAGGGTCGGCGAGCCGGAATCCGCCAGCATGAAACGCGCCTCGCTGCCCGAGAGCTGGGCAGCCACGTCGAGCAGATAGCGCGCATTGAAGCCGATCTCGATGGCCTCCGCCGAATAGTCGGCGGCAAGCTCCTCGGTCGCGGAGCCGGAATCGGGATTGTTGACGGCAAGGGTCAGCTGCCCGTCCGCGATGGACAGCTTCACCGCCCGGCCCCGGTCGGTGGAGATGGTGGACACGCGATCGACGGCCTGGGCGAAGCTCTGCCGGTCGATCACGAGCTGCTTGTCATTGTTCGTGGGAATGACGCGCTGGTAATCGGGGAAGGTGCCGTCGATCAGCTTGGAGGTGAGCACGATGCCGCCGATGGTGAAGCGGATCTTGGTCTCCGAGAGCTCGACGGTGACGGGCGTTTCCACCCCGTCCACGAGCTTCTGAAGCTCGCCGACCGTCTTGCGCGGGATGATGATGCCCGGCATGCCCTCCGAGCCGTTAGGCGCGTCCATCTCGGCGCGCGCGAGCCTGTGGCCATCGGTGGCGACGGAGCGCAGCTTGAGCTTGCCGCCCGCTTCGATCGCATGAAGGAAGATGCCGTTGAGATAGTAGCGGGTTTCCTCCGTCGAGATGGCGAACTGCGTCTTGTCGATCAGCCCCTTGAGCGAAGGAGCATCGAGCGTGAAGGAGTGGGTGAACGAGCCGGCCGTCAGTTCGGGGAAATCCGATTGCGGCAGGCACTGGAGGCGGAAGGAGGAGCGCCCGGCCGCCACCGTCATGGCATTGCCGTCCTCATCGAGCTTGAGCATCACTTCCGCGCCATCGGGCAGCTTGCGCACGATGTCGTAGAGCAGGTGGGCCGGAACGGTGGTCGATCCCGGCCGCTCGACGCGGGCTAGGGTCGCCTCGGTGATCTCGAGGTCGAGATCGGTGGCCTTCATGTCGAGCCCGCCGCCTTCGGCGGAAAGCAGCACATTGGACAGGATCGGGATGGTGTTGCGCCGTTCCACCACACGATGGACGTGGTTCAGGGCCTTCAGGAGATTGGAGCGTTCCAGAACGACGCGCATGACAGGAACTCGCATGGTGAGGAACGGATGTTGTCGTGCGAGGGCCCGTGAGCCGGCCGCGCCTTTGGAAACATCCGTTCCGAAGAAACTGACGGACGGGGAAAATGCCAGTAAAAGACACCCAAGCGCAAGCGCGGTGAAGGAGAGCGATGCCGGTCGCATCCGGTCCAGCGGCCTTATCCCCCGATCATCCTCCGCTCAGGCGAAACCGTCTCGCGATTGCGCCCCTTAATCGCTGATCAGACGGCGCAGCAACTCGATCTCCTGCGCGAGCGTTCCGTCCGTCCCGGCCAGCCCCTCGATCTTACGGACGGCATGCAGCACCGTGGTGTGGTCGCGCCCGCCGAAGCGGCGGCCGATCTCAGGCAGCGAACGCGGCGTCATGATCTTGGCGAGATACATGGCGACCTGACGGGGCTTTACCACCGTGCGCGTGCGCCGGTTGGACAGAAGCTCGGTCTTGGACAGGTTGTAGTGGCGCGCCACCACCCGCTGGATATCCTCGATGCGCACACGCTTCGGTTCTCCCGAGCGGTAGATGTGGCCGAGAATCTCGTCGATCCGGTCCACCGTGATCTGCGGCTCGAAGGTGCGGCGAAACAGGATCTGGTTGAACGCGCCCTCAAGCTCACGCCCGCTGCCCGTCACCGTGCGCGCCATATGGGTCAGCACGTCCTCCGAGATTTCGACGGACGGGTCTGTGGCCCGCGCGGCGGCCAGCCGGGCCTTCAGCATGGACAGGCGCATGGCGAAGTCGGGTGCCGACATTTCAAGCGCAACGCCGCCATTGAGGCGCGAGCGCACGCGCGGCTCAAGCGATTCGAGCTCCGCCGGCGGGCGATCGGCAGCGACCACGACCTGCTTGGCGCTGTCGAGCAGCATGTTGAGCAGGTGACAGAACTCGTTCTGGATCGACTTGCCCTGCAGGAACTGCATGTCGTCGATGATCAGGAGGTCGATGTCGCGAAGCTGCTCTTTCAGAACCAGCGCATTATTGTCGCGGATGGCGGTGGCGAAGCGCCACATGAAATACTCGGCTGTGAGATAGACCACCCGGGCGCGCGGGTTCTCCGACAAGGCATGGGCGGCGATCGCCTGCAGGAGATGCGTCTTGCCGAGCCCCACGCTGGCGTGAAGAAAGAGCGGGTTGAAGCGCACCGCGTTGGGTGCCTGCTCGGCTACGGCGCGGGCCGCGGCAAACGCCACCCGGTTGGCCGGTCCTTCCACGAATGAAGCAAAGGTGTAGCGTCCGTCGAGCGGGGAGCCCAGCACGCCGCTGCGCGCTTCCGCATCCGGCAAGGCCGAAGGGGCGGGACGGGCAGATGCTGTGCGCTCGGCGGGAGCAGCGGAGGGAGCGGGCGCGGAAGACATGCGGGAACGGCTCGGGGCTGCCGTTGTCGCCGCCTCGTCGGCCGGGCGGCCCGCTCGGGTCGCCGAGCGCACCGCGATCTCGACGCGGAGAAGCGCGGGCTCCTCCTTCTTCCAGAGCTCGGTGAGCAGGTCGAGATAATGGCTGTTGATCCAGGAGCGCAGAAAAGCCGTCGGCACGGAAATGCGCACCACGCTGCGGGTGGCCTCATCAAGCTTCATGCGGCCAAACCAGCTCGAATAGACCTCCTGACCGAGGCGTGCCTTGAGCTGCGCCCTCACGCGCTCAAATTTGGGGTCCGAAGCGAAAGCCCCACCCGTGGCCTCGTCCGATCCGTCCTGCCCGATCCGCTGCTGCATCAACGTCCCCATGCTCCGCAAACCATTCCGTCCCCGTCCGAACTGCGCCGGACCTTTGTTCAAATCCCCAGCGTTCAGCCAGGGTGCTTTTCACCTGGCGTTCGCCCAAGCAGAAGCCGCCGGGTTCCAAGGAGGAAACCGCTGACCCTCAGCAAGGCGCTCGCCATGTTGTCGAGCAGGCAGCAGAAAACCGCTCGCGGAAAACGCTCCCGCGTTCGGAATCCCTGTTTTTCCTGATTGAGGAGGCCCGCAGCCGCCCCGTCTCGATAGGCAGACACTACGAAAATGGTTGTGGACAGAGCAAGACCGGCATTCAGAGAATTTTAAACAAATGCCGCCATGACTTATCCTCCCGGCGAGAGTCTTTCTAAGCCGGCAACGCAAAGCCGTTGTGAATCAAGACTCTTTCCCTGAGTCGAGCGCCGCTGTTAACCAAGGCTCCTCCGCAAAGATTCTTTCGCTTGACTCAATGGGCAGCGGCGACTCGTTAGCGGGACTCGGTCCAGCACTTTTGAACCGCCTGTAAGACCTTGATTCACAATCAGAAAAACTGTCAGCCTTCAGGCAGATGGTGCTGGATCAAGGGCTGCGAAAGGCAAGGCCCGGCGAGCCAATTCTTTGCGGGATGAGGACGCGTGAGCGTCCAGACGTAAACAAAAAACCCGGCATAAGGCCGGGTTTCGAACTGTTTAGATGATGATGTTGATCGTTCAGGCGCTGAGCGTCTTCACGCGATGGGCAAGGCGCGAAATCTTGCGCGAGGCGGTGTTGCGGTGAAGCACGCCCTTGGTGGCGGCGCGCATCAGTTCCGGCTGCACTGCGACAAGAGCGGCGGCAGCAGCGGCCTGGTCGCCGCTGGCGATGGCTTCCTCGACCTTGCGCACGAAAGTGCGCACCCGCGAGCGGCGCGCCTTGTTCATCTCGGTGCGGCGGGCGATCTTGCGCGTGGCCTTCTTGGCTGACGACGTATTGGCCATCGTGGTGTTCCCGTGTTCAAAGCTGGGCGCCGAAGGCAGACAACCACCAAAGCGCCAAAACAAGCGCGGCGGCCGGAAGGCCGCCACAAATCGCGGTGGTCTATAGGCGAGGACACGCCTGCCGTCAACAAGCGTCGCGACCATCCGCTGCTCTCAGCGCTGGCACACCGGACAATAAAATGTCGAGCGGCCGCTCTGGATGATGCGGGACACAATGCCCGCGCAGCCGGGCTTCAGACAGGGCTCGCCTTCGCGGTCATAAACGCTGAAACGATGCTGGAAATTGCCCTGCGTGCCATCGGCCTGCACATAATCTCGCAGGGAAGAGCCGCCGGCTTCGATCGCGTCGGCGATCACCGCGCGCACCGCTTGCGCCAACCGCTCGGCGCGCAGGCCGCTGCGTCCGGGAGCCGGGGCGATCGTGCCCGCCATGCGGCGCGGGCTCAGGCC
>CAUQXI010000028.1:0-34604 GCA_963522145.1 uncultured Mesorhizobium sp.
GTGAAGGCTTCCGCTCCTTCGGGCGGGAAGCTGTCCGCCGCAAACTCATCAGGCCCCTGGTCCTCGTTTGTTTGTTCAAACGCTCCGTTTCCGCGCATCGCGGCACGTTCGGAGGGTGAGGAGCGATAAGCGCGCACATGCGTGGCGTTGACCGGACTCCGTCGCGGCGCGCGCTGAACGGCCCACGGATCGCCATCCGGGGAGGAAACGGATGCGAACTCATCCCGGTCGCCCGTAAAACCGCGATCCTCTGCCTCGTTATTTCCTTCGGCCGCCTCGTCGTCATCCCACGGCGCGGCGTCGCGCGCACCGGAATAGGAAACCTCATGCTCCTCTTCCCGGCGAGTCTCGCCTGCGCGGGCGTCGGCGATCATCGCGGCGAAGAATTCCGGTTCGATCCGGGCGCGGATGCGCGAATCGCCGCCGCCGCGGTTTTCAGCCTGCTCAGCCTGCTCCACGCGCTCGGCCGCACGGCGCCAGCCGCGTCCGGCGATTGCGCTTGCATGGGGCTCGTCGCGCATGCCGGCGAGCCGGCGGCGTGCCTGCGCCCGCAGAAACAGCCAGCAATGGGCCACAAGACCAAGCACGCTTTGCACAAAGGTCGTGCGCTCCTCAGCATCGTCCTCGGTGAACTCGGTCGATGCCCGGGCGGCATCACCCAGACGCTTTTCGCGGACCGGAGCAGGCGAACGAACGATCAGGCCGGATGCGAAAAGAAGCAGCCACAGGCCCGGAATACCCAGGACGAGCGCTACGGGAACGGACGCGATCCCTTGCGGATAGCCCCCGAGCAGCCGGCTCGGCAGCCACAGGAGAGCGTCTCCCAGCACGCCGCCGAGCCCGGTCGGCAGCGGCCAGGTCGGCGGCGGCGAGATGCAGCCGGCAATGCCGCCAAGCAAAACGGAAACCCCGAGCGCGGCAAGCCCGCGCTGCACGGGCCGATGGATCGGGGTGCCGCGCGCGAGCATCACGCCCCAGGCCAACACGGGCAAGAGGCCGGCCAAGGAGGCCAGCCCCCAGAACTGGATGGCGATGTCGGCGAAAACCGCGCCGGGATAGCCCAGTGCGTTCGTGACCGGATTGGCTGTGGCATTGCTGAAGGACGGGTCGGCCACGTTCCAGGTGGCAAGCGCCGCGACAGCCGCGCCCAGAGCCGCTACCAGCGCCAGCCCGGCAGTTCTTTTCAGCGCGCGACGCGCCCACTCGCCCAGTCCCCCGCCGGGGCCATCATAAACGAGGGGCACGGAAACACCCGAACGCATGCGCTTGTTCTCCCTGTCGCCCGGCATCGACGACCAAGGCATCGGCACCAGAAGCGGAATCGGGCTGGAGACTAGAGCGGCGGAGGTAAAGGGCGCATTAACCATGCGCCTGCTCGGAGAGCTGAGGCGTTCTAAATGACCGGACGATGCTTTGTTGCGACGGCCATCGGGAGTTCATGCGTGAGCAGCCCTGGGGAAATCCATCCTATTGCCTTGGCGGCCCGGTCCTTCATCGAACCGGTCTGGATTCGTTGGCATCAGATCCGCGGGAATGATGTGCCGCAGCCCGCGTCGAAGTGGACGTGCGGCCGAACAAGCCTGTTCCTGAGGGACGTGCTTCGTTTCGAGGGAAAGCCGGCTGAATGGATCAGCGGCTCGCCTTTTGCGAACGGCGAAGCGGAAAGTGCATCCTGCGGCTTCTTCTCCGGAGCAGCTTGGGAAGGCCACGCCTGGGTCATCTCCGAGGATGTCATCATTGATATCACAGCCGACCAGTTCGGCTGCGATCCCGTTGTCATCACTCCGGCTTCTGACGCGCGATATAGCAGCAGCGCTGATTTGGCGTCGGCGGATGCCATAAGGGCGCGGCACGAGGCAGTGGCGGCGATATGGCCGGAGTGGTTGTCTCGGCGCCTGAGCGCTGATCTGTTTCAGCGCTTCTGACTTCCGCGTGAGAAACCGAGGGAGATATACCTTCCTCGAATCCAGTTCATCACGGCGATAGCGGCCGATCGCTCGTCACCTGTTTTGCTGCGTCGCCCTCGGGTGTCTCGATGACATCGTCCGGGCGCAACGGGTCCGTCAGGGGTCCGGCCACAGGCGCGTCCTCCATCAACCGATCGATGATGCCGCGTGCGATCTCGCGCTCGCCCATGATCACGGTTCCCGCACCCAGAGCGGAAAGGTAGGAGACTTCCGCATCCGAATGAGCGCGGGCCACGATGTCGAGGCCGGGATTGGCGGCCCTGCCCTGCTGCACGATCTGGCCCGCCTCGAAGGCATTCGGGATGGCGACCACGAGCCTTTCAGCGGCAAGGAGATTGGCGGACGCGAGCACCCCTGAATTGGCGGCGTTGCCGATGATCGTCTCGAAGCCTGCCTTCCACAGTTCCGCCACGCGTTTGTCCGCATCCTCGATCACCAGGATCGGCATGCCTTTTTCCTTCAGCGCCGCGGCGACCAGCGTGCCGACCCGGCCATAGCCGACCAGCACCGTATGGCCCGTCAGGCTGCTGAGCGGCAGCGCCTCGTCGGAAGGTTCGAGCGACACGGCTTCAGCGCTTGCCGTCGCTTCAGCCGGACCGGATCGGGGGCGCCGCTCGAGCCGCGGCTTCAGCCAGTCCACGGCGGCAAAGGCCAGCGGGTTGAGCATGATGGACAGGATCGCGCCGGCCAGGATCAAACTGCGGCCCTGCTCAGGCAGAAGCTGGAGTTCGACGCCGAGCTCGGCGAGGATGAACGAGAATTCGCCGATCTGCGCAAGGCTGGCTGAAATGGTGAGCGCCGTGCCGACCGGATGACGGAAGGCCACGACGATCAGAAACGCCGCGACCGACTTGCCGATCATGATGATGAACAGAGTGGCAAGAACGGGCCAGAAATCGCGGACAAGGCTGGTGGGGTCGAACAGCATGCCCACGGACACGAAGAACAGCACCGCGAAGGCGTCACGGAACGGCAGGGATTCCTCCGCCGCGCGGTGGCTGAGTTCCGACTCGGCCAGCACCATGCCGGCGAAGAAAGCGCCGAGCGCGAGCGACACGCCGAACAGCTTGGCCGCGCCAAAGGCCACGCCCAGCGCGATCGCGAGCACGGCCAGGCGGAACAGTTCGCGCGAGCCGGTATGGGCGATGTAGTGCAGGAGCCAGGGGATCACGCGGCGGCCGACCACAAGCATCAGGCCGACAAAGATCACCACCTGAAGAAGCGTGATGCCGATCACTTCCCAGATGCCGGATCCGACCCCGCCGGCGTCGAGGCCCTCGGCCACCACGCCATTGGCGGCGGTTTCAGCGCCGCTTCCGGCGCCGAGCAGGCCGGCCATGGCGGGCAGAAGCACCAGCGCCAAGACCATTGCGAGGTCTTCCACGATCAGCCAGCCGACCGCGATGCGCCCCTTCTCCGTTTCTATCAGCCTCCGATCGCCGAGCGCGCGAAGCAAGACCACAGTGCTCGCCACCGAAAGCGCGAGGCCGAAGACCAGCCCGCTCGCAATCGGCCAGCCGAGCATCCACGCAAAGCCTGCCCCGAGCACGGTGGCCGCCGCCATCTGGAACACGGCGCCCGGCACGGCGATGGCGCGGACAGACAGGAGATCCTTCAAGGAAAAGTGCAGGCCGACGCCGAACATCAGCAGGATCACGCCCATCTCGGCAAGTTCCGGCGCCAGCTCCTGGCTCGCCACGAAGCCCGGCGTGTGAGGACCGACCGCGACACCAGCCAGCAGATAGCCGACCAGCGGCTGGATCCGGAGGCGCTGCGCGATGGCGCCGAAGATGAACGCAAGGCCCAGGCCGGCAACGATCGTGGCAATCAATGGCGTATCGTGCGGCATCGTGGTCGCCCGGTGCTGGAGGTCGCGGAATGGGGAAGCGATCCCCGTGGCGGCACCGCTAAGAACCGAACTTAGGCATCTGGCAGGCTCGCGCAACCGTTGAATAGCCGCTGGACAGCGCCATAGCGCCCTGTCGGGCGCATTTTGCGTCCAGCAACATGCTCACGCTTGGACAGCCGGCGGGATCACGCAAGCAAGGCGCAAGACGTGACTCGCCTTGTTGGTCGTTGAAAAAAGAAAAAGCCCGGCACCATGCGCCGGGCTCTTGATCGTCACGCAACGGGGAAGAGCCGGGGAACCAGCCCCGACCCTGGTATCAGGCGTGATAGGCAGCCTCGCCGTGGGAGGTGATGTCGAGACCTTCCACCTCAGCCTCGGCGGATGGACGCAGACCCACGATCAGGTCGACGATCTTGTACAGCACGGCCGAGATGACGCCGCCCCAGACGATCGTGATCAGCACGGCCACGATCTGCGAGTAGACCTGCCCGCCCATCGATACGCCATCGACATAGCCGACTCCGCCCAGGCTCGCGCTCGTCAGGACGCCCGTGGCGACCGCGCCGATCACGCCGCCGACGCCATGGATGCCGAATACATCGAGGCTGTCGTCATAGCCGAAACGCGGCTTGATGACCGACACGAAGAAATAGCAGCACAGGCTGGCGATGGCACCGAGCACGATGGCCGCGACGGGACCGATCAGGCCGGCGGCCGGTGTCACGGCGACAAGACCGGCGACGGCGCCCGACGCCGCCCCCAGCATGGACGCCTTGCCGCGCGCAGCCGACTCGATGATCGCCCAAGCCACCACGGCGCCGGCGGTCGCCGTGAACGTGTTGATCATGGCGAGTGCGGTGCCGCCATTCGCTTCTAGGTTGGAGCCGGCGTTAAAGCCGAACCAGCCCACCCACAGGATGGAAGCGCCGACCATGGTCAGCGTCATCGAGTGGGGAGCCATCATGTCGCGGCCGAGCCCGATGCGCTTGCCGATCATCAGCGAGCCGACGAGGCCCGCAATGCCGGCATTGATGTGCACCACCGTGCCACCCGCGAAATCGAGCGCAGCGACGCCGCCGGCATGAGCGCCGGTGAAGATCAGGCCGTTCGCATCCCACACCATATGCGCAATGGGGAAGTAGACGAAGGTGACCCACAGGATGCTGAACAGGATCACAGCCGAGAACTTCACGCGCTCGGCGAACGCGCCCACGATCAGCGCGGGCGTGATCGCGGCGAATGTCATCTGGAAGCAGATGAAGACATATTCCGGGATCACTTCGGACGAGAAGGTCGCGGAGGTGGAGTCCGGCGTGACGCCCGAAAGGAACATCTTTGCCGTGCCGCCCCAAAAGGCGCTGGTCGAGCCGCCGAAGGCAAAGGAATAGCCGTAAACGACCCAGACGATCATGACGACAGAAGCGATCATCGTCACCTGCATCAGAACCGAAAGCATGTTCTTGGCGCGCACGAGGCCGCCGTAAAACAGTGCCAGCCCGGGAACGGTCATGAACAGGACAAGGATGGTGGAGATCATCATCCAGGTGGTGTTGCCCGGATTGGGGACGGCCGCCGCTGCGGCAGGCGCGGCTTCAGTGCCGGCCGCGATCGGGGCGCCGGTTTCCTGCGCGAAAGCCGCGGTCGCGCCAAGCAGGCCGGCCAGGGCGATTCCGGTCAGCGCGGACCAGGCCGTGCCCTTGAGGCGGTTGGGAAGTATCATTGCGTTCTCCATGAGATTTGCTCGCCGCCTTCAGAGCGCGTCAGTGTCTGTTTCGCCGGTGCGGATGCGCACGGCCTGTTCGAGGCCGATCACGAAGATCTTGCCGTCGCCGATCTGGCCGGTCTTGGCCGCCGCCGCGATGGCTTCGACCGTGCGGTCCACCAGTTCGGCGCCGACCGCGACCTCGATCTTGATCTTGGGCAGGAACGACACGGCATATTCGGCGCCGCGATAGATTTCTGTATGCCCCTTCTGGCGCCCGTAGCCCTTTACCTCGCTGACGGTCAGCCCCTGGATCCCGATCGCGGTAAGCGCCTCGCGCACCTCGTCGAGCTTGAATGGCTTGATGATGGCCATCACGATCTTCATTCGGTTCACCCCTCTGCTCGCACGGACATGACGCCCGCTCGCCTGCACGCTTCGCCGCCGTCGCGGTGCAGCCGACAGCTAACGCCGGCCGCGCATGCGAACGAGGCCTTTCAAGCTTCGTGCCAGATCGGGGATGAGGGTGCAGCGGGCTTGAACGGGCGCGCAAACGAGCGAAAGTGCGCCGCTATGCGGCGCGCATATGCCTAAATCTTAGGCAGTCAACGGCACGAGCTATCGGGGCTGCCTGTCACGCAGGCGGATCAGCCCTTCCTGCGCGACCGAGGCGATCAGCGTTCCGTCGTCGGAAAAGATGCTGCCGCGCGTGAAGCCTCGCGCGCCGGAAGTTGACGGGCTGTCCTGCGTGTAAAGCAGCCATCCCTGCAGCGAGTGCGGCCGGTGAAACCACATCGCATGATCCAAGCTCGCCGCCTGGATGTCCGGATCGAAGACGCCGCGGCCATGGGCGAAGGTTGACGTGTCGAGCAGGGTCATGTCGCTGAGATAGGCAAGCACCGCAGACTGGATGCGGCGGTCCGCCGGCAAGGTTCCCAGCGCGCGCACCCAGACATGCTGGCGCGGTTCGAGCTTCTTGCGGCTCACATAATGGTCGAGCGCCACGGGCCGCATCTCGAAGGGACGCGGCCGCTCCCAGTATCGCCGGACGGGAATCGGGACGGCAGCGCCGAACTGCTTCGCAAGCATGCTGCTGTCCGGCAGGCTTTCGGGATCGGGCAAGCCCTCCGGCATGTCGATCTGGTGGGCAAGCCCTTCCTCGTCCAGTTGAAAGGACGCGCTGAGCGAGAAGATCGCCGCGCCATGCTGGATGGCCTGCACATGGCGGGTCGAGAATGAATTGCCGTCCCGCGGCCGCGTCACCTGGTAGATGATCGGCACGTCGATATCGCCCGGACGCATGAAATAGCCGTGCAGGGAGTGGACGAAGCGATCCTCTGGGATCGTACGCTGTGCCGCCACAAGCGCCTGCGCGATCACCTGTCCGCCGAAGACGCGCTGCCATGCCGAGCGAGGGCTTCGCCCGCGGAAAAGATCATCCTCCAGCCGCTCGATGTCGAGAAGGGCGAGCAAATCCTGCATCGGGTCGCCCGAGCGGGCAGAGCCGGGGTCGGTCGGCGTATCCTCAGCCATGAGCGCATTCGCCCCCTTGCAATTCTCCTCCTGTTCCCAACAGTGAAGAGAAGTGGGAGTCAAGGCAGGCGCGGTCCTCAAAGGCATCGCCGACCCGCAGGAGTTGAACGTGAACGATCGCGATGGAGAAGCAGGCGGCACCCCATTCGATGTTTGTGTCGCAGGCGGAGGCTATGTCGGGCTGGCCGTAGCGCTTTCCATACGGAATGCGCGTCCTTCGCTCCGCGTGGGCGTGGTCGACCCCGCGCCGGCTGGCGCCTCGGCTCGCGACAATCGCGCCTCGGCGATCGCCGCGGCCGCCACCCGCATGCTGCGCACGCTTGGAATTTGGGAGGAGATCGCGCCGCACGCCGAGCCGATCACCGAGATGATTGTGACGGATTCGCGCCGAGCCGATCCGATCCGCCCGGTTTTCCTCACCTTTGATGGCGCGGTCGGCCCCGGCGAGCCCTTCGCCCATATGGTGCCCAACAGCGCGCTCAACGGCGCGCTGCGTGCGCGAGCGGAACAGCTTGGCGTGGTCTTCATCGACGGAACGGGCGTCGATGGCTTCGTAACCGGACAGGCTGCCGTGACGCTGAAGCTGTCAAATGGGATGGAGTGTCAAACACGCCTGCTGGTCGCCGCCGATGGGGTGCGTTCGCGCCTGCGCGATGCGGCGGGCATCCGCACCGTCCGCTGGAACTACAACCAGTCCGGCATCACCTGCACCGTGCGCCACGAGCGCCCGCACGGCGGCCGCGCGGAGGAGCACTTCCTGCCGGCCGGTCCCTTCGCCGTTCTGCCGCTCAAGGATGATGCAAACGGCGCACACCGCTCCTCGATCGTGTGGACGGAGCGCAGCGAGGAGGCCGAGCGCCTGGTTGCCTCTGACCCGTTTCTGTTCGAGGCTGAACTGGAAGAGCGCTTCGGCCTCAAGCTCGGCGAGATCCGGGTGGAGGGCAGCCCGCGCGCCTGGCCCCTGTCACTGACGCTCGCGCGCGATTTCGTCCGGCCGCGCTTCGCGCTGGCGGGCGACAGCGCGCACGGCATCCACCCGATCGCCGGCCAAGGCCTCAATCTTGGCTTCAAGGATGCCGCGGCACTCGCCGAAACGGTGGTCGAGGCCGACCGGCTGGGTCAGGATATCGGCGCGCTCGACGTGCTGGAGGCTTACCAGCGCCGCCGCCGCTGGGACACGTTCCAGCTTGGAGCGACGACGGATGTGCTCAACCGCCTGTTCTCCAACGACTCGTCGGCGCTGCGCGCGCTTCGCGATGTCGGGCTGGGGCTGGTGGACCGGATGCCTCGCATGAAAAACTTCTTTATCGGGCAGGCGGCGGGACTGGCGGCCGACGCGCCGCGGCTGCTCAAGGGTGAGCCGATATGAGGGTGCTGGCTACCGCTTGAACCCGGCCCCGCAGGCAGGTGGAAATAGCGCCACACACTCTATATGCGTGGTCACGGCCGCATTGCCGTTCGAACAACCGTTCCACCCTGCCCAAGGAGACTTTCATGGACCGCCACGCCAACGCTGCCTGGAAGGGCGGCCTCAAGGACGGCACCGGCACGATCGACGCCCAGAGCGGCGCGCTGACGGGCCTTCCCTATTCCTTCAAGTCGCGCTTCGAGGATGAAACCGGCAGGTCCGGCACCAATCCGGAAGAGTTGATCGCTGCCGCCCATGCCGGCTGCTATGCCATGCAGCTTTCCCACTTCCTGGCGGAAAACGGAACGCCGGCTCAAAGCCTCCAGGCCAAGGCGGTTGTGACCCTGATCCCTGGCACCGGCATCACCAAGAGCGCGCTCACTTTGACGGGCAACGTGCCGGGCATCGACGCAGGCAAGTTCTCCGAACTGGCGGAAAAGGCGAAGAACGAGTGCCCCGTTTCAAAGGCCCTAGGCGCGATCGAAGTGACCTTGGACGCAAGCCTCGCCTGATCTTCCACACGACTGACAGAGCCGTCCCTGCGGACGGCTCTGTGGCTCTTGAAGCAAAATCTTTGACGTCGGAGCAAGGTCGAGTGCGGCATGCCGCCCTCCGGATTGTTCAATGCGCGGCGATCCCGCGATGCGCGGCCTTGCCCCAGAGCTCTTCCACCCGGTCGTCGCGCCCGCAGGCATAGCGGTAGTATTTGTAGCGCGCCGGGCTCGTCCTGTAATAGTTCTGGTGGTAGTCCTCGGCCGGCCAGAAGGTCGGCGCCGCAACGATCTCGGTTGCGATCGGCTGTTGCAGCTCAGCCTGCGCCTTGTCCTTCGATGCTCTTGCTGCCGCGAGGTCAGCATCACCCACGGCATAGATGCCGGTGGTGTAGGAATGCCCCCGGTCGCAGAACTGACCGCCCTCGTCCGTTGGGTCGACGGAATGCCAGAACACGTCGAGCAGCGTGTCATACGTCACTTTCGCATCGTCGTACTCGATCCGGACCGCCTCGCGGTGACCGGGATGATTCTCGTAGCTCGGCTGCTCGTTCTCGCCGCCGATGTAGCCCGAGGTGGTGGACAGCACGCCCGGCACGGCATCGAAGTCAGATTCCACGCACCAGAAGCAGCCGCCCGCGAAGATCGCCTCCTTTGTGGCGGCAGCTGCAGGCGAAGCAGCGGTCCCAGCGACGAGCGCAGTCGCCAGACAAGCTTGCAAAAGCGTCTTCATCATCATTCTCCAACTTCGCCCATTGATCCGCACATGTCGTGATCCCGAGGCCGGTTCCGGCCTTCGGACGACATGCTCTACGTAGGCGCGGTCGTGCTTGTTGCGGCAGGCGGAGACGAAAACAGTTTCGTGAACAGGAAGCGGCGTTAGACCCGCCGCTCGATCATCATCTTGCGGATTTCGGCGATCGCCTTGGCCGGGTTGAGGCCCTTGGGGCAGGTTTGGGTGCAGTTCATGATCGTGTGGCAGCGGTAAAGGCGGAACGGGTCCTCGAGATTGTCGAGCCGCTCGCCGGTGGCCTCGTCGCGGCTGTCGATCAGCCAGCGATAAGCCTGAAGCAGCACGGCTGGTCCAAGATAGCGCTCGCCGTTCCACCAATAGGATGGGCACGAGGTCTGGCAGCAGAAGCACAGGATGCACTCGTAGAGGCCGTCAAGCTTCTGCCGATCCTCATGGCTCTGCTTCCATTCGGCCGCCGGTTCGGGCGACACGGTCTGCAGCCAGGGCTCGATGGAGGAAAGCTGCGCATAGGGCATCGACAGGTCGGGCACGAGATCCTTCACCACCGGCATATGCGGCAGCGGGTAAACGCGCACCGCGCCATTCACCGTGTCCATGCCCTTGGTGCAGGCCAGCGTGTTGCCGCCATCGATATTCATGGAGCACGAGCCGCAGATGCCTTCGCGGCAGGAGCGGCGCAGCGTGAGTGTCGGATCGATCTTGTTCTTGATCCAGAGCAGCGCGTCGAGAACCATCGGCCCGCAATCGTCCAGATCGACGAAATAGGTGTCGACCCGCGGGTTCTCGTCATCGTCGGGCGACCAGCGATAGATGCGGTATTCCTTGAGCCGCACGGCCCCTTCCGGCTTCGGCCACGTCTTGCCGGTGCCGATCTGGGAGTTCTTGGGAAGGGTGAGTTCGACCATGATGGCCTCTGTGTCAGTGAAAGCCGCCGAGAAGCGCAACCCGAGCCGCAAAACGGGTATTTCGAGTCTTATTGAACAGCCGCGTGTCGGCCGTGACCATGCGTGTCTGCATCCATTCGGCACAAGATAAATAGAGGCAATCGTAAACGGGATGCGCCAATTCGACCGACATCTGAAACGCGACTGGAAGGAGCCGTTCGTCCGGCACGACGTCCAGAAAGATCCCTTGGATAAGATCGAGGGCTTGATGAGCCTGTACAGGCGTCAACTCGCCTCGGAGTGACTTCTTCCAAAGCACATTTGCACTTTCGACAAGAACGAAAGAAGGAGCAGACGGAGGCTGATCAGGGTCAAGCAGGGCACGTGCAGCCTCTCGGCCCTCCTCGATGACCGCCCATTTGACGGCGACCGACGAGTCGATCACAAGCCTCATCGGTCGCGATCTTCGCGCAGAAGCACTTCCGAGGGGGTCTGTTTCACGCCCTTCGGCGTCATAGCCGCCACTCGATCAGCCTCCGCAAGCATCGCCTTGCGGTCCCATCCTGGCTTGGGCTCTCCTAGCCCCTTTCGGATCAGATCGGCGGCTTCCTGCTCCACCGACCTGCCGCCACGCTCCGCCTGTTGGCGCAACGCACCAATGGTATCATCGTCCAATGTGGAGATCGTGAGCGTTTCCATCCTTCATCTTTCCAATATGCAGAACATCACTCCGGCGTCGCCCATCTTCCTAATACACCCGCGCCTTGGGCGCGATCTTGGCGAGGCTGATGCCCCCGTCCGCTTCTTTCAACAGCGGCTCGGTATGCACCGGCCGATAGGCGAGCGGCACCTCGCCGTTCTCCTTCACCCAGGACAGCGTATGCACGCGCCAGTTCGCGTCGTCGCGGTTCGGATAATCCTCATGCGCATGCGCGCCTCGGCTTTCATGCCGCGCCTCGGCACTGACCACGGTGGCCAGCGCGTTGGTCATCAGGTTTTCGAGCTCGAGCGTTTCCACGAGGTCGGAGTTCCAAATCATCGAGCGGTCGAAGACCTTGATGCCGGGCATCTCGCCCCACAGCGCGGTCATGCGGCGAACGCCCTGCCGAAGCGTGTCGGCCGTGCGGAACACGGCGGCATCCTCCTGCATGGTGCGCTGCATCTTCTCGCGCAGAACGGCGGTCGGCGTTTCGCCCTTCGCGAAGCGGATGCGGTCGAAGCGGTCCATGATCTTGTCGAGCGATGCCTTGTTCGGCGTGGGCACCGCCGACTCACGATCCACCACAGCACCTGCCCGGATCGCCGCGGCCCGCCCGAACACGACGAGGTCGATCAGAGAGTTCGAGCCCAGCCGGTTCGCGCCATGCACGGAGGCGCAACCCGCTTCTCCCACCGCCATCAAACCGGGATGCACCCGGTCGGGCTCTTCCGGTGTCGGGTTGAGCGCCTCCCCCCAGAAATTCGTCGGGATACCGCCCATATTATAGTGGACGGTCGGCAGCACGGGGATGGGCTCGCGCGTCACGTCCACGCCCGCAAAGATGCGCGCGGATTCCGAGATGCCGGGCAGCCGCTCGGCCAGCACGGCCGGATCGAGATGGTCGAGGTGAAGGAAGATGTGGTCCTTGTTCTTGCCAACCCCCCGCCCTTCGCGGATCTCGAGCGTCATGCAGCGGGACACCACGTCGCGCGAGGCGAGATCCTTGGCGGATGGCGCATAACGCTCCATGAAGCGCTCGCCTTCCGAATTGACGAGATAGCCGCCTTCGCCGCGCGCGCCTTCGGTGATCAGGCAGCCCGCGCCATAGATGCCGGTCGGATGGAACTGCACGAACTCCATGTCTTGGAGCGGCAGGCCGAGCCGCGCTACCATGCCGTTTCCGTCGCCCGTGCAGGTGTGGGCGGAGGTGGCGGAGAAGTAGGAGCGGCCATAGCCGCCGGTCGCCAGCACCACCATCTTGGCGGCAAAGCGGTGGATCGTGCCGTCATCGAGGTTCCAGGCGACGACGCCTGTCACTGTGCCGTCCGGATCGGTGATGAGGTCGAGTGCGAAATATTCCACGAAGAACTGCGCGTGGTGCTTCACCGACTGGCCGTAAAGCGTGTGCAGGATCGCGTGGCCGGTGCGGTCGGCCGCGGCGCAGGTACGCTGCACGGGCGGGCCGTCGCCAAAATTCATCATGTGCCCGCCAAAGGGCCGCTGGTAGATCTTGCCTTCTTCCGTGCGCGAGAACGGCACGCCGTAATGCTCGAGCTCGTAAACGGCGGCGGGCGCCTCGCGCGCGAGATATTCCATCGCGTCCATGTCGCCCAGCCAGTCCGACCCCTTGACGGTGTCGTACATGTGCCACTGCCAGGAATCCGGCCCCATATTCTGGAGTGAGGCGGCGATGCCCCCCTGCGCCGCCACCGTATGCGAGCGCGTTGGAAAGACCTTGGTGATGCAGGCCGTCTTCAGGCCCTGCTCCGCCATGCCCAGCGTCGCGCGCAGCCCTGCACCGCCCGCGCCCACGACGACGACGTCGAACTTGTGATCGACAGTGGAGTAGCCGCTGCCCGCGGCTGCAGACTTGTCCGCCACGAGGGATCAGCCTCCGAATGCGAGCTTGAGCAGCGCGAAGGCGCTGACCGCGCCGACCGCCACAGTGAAGAAGGTGTTCAGCATCACCAGGACGAGCTTCATGCCGTCGCCGTGGATGTAGTCCTCGATAACCACCTGCATGCCCAGACGCATATGGGTGAGGATCGACAGCAGCGCCAGGAGGAGCGGAACCGCGAGCAGCGGATGGCCGAGCACCGCGCGCGTATCGGCGAAGCCGCGGCCGTCGAGCGAGATCATCAGGCCGACAAAGAACAGCACCAGGGGGATGTTGGAAACGGCTGTCAGCCGCTGGCGCCAGAAATGGCCGGTACCTTCATGAGCCGCGCCCAGGCCGCGGACCTGGCGCAGCGGCGTGGTCATATGATTGCTTCCACGCGCCATGGTCAGCCTTTCGTCCAGATCACCGCAGCCCAGATCAGCGCGGTCAGCAGAATGGAGCAGGCCAATGTTCCCCAGGCCAGCTTGCGCGAATTGTTCTTTTCCAGCCCGTGGACCGTGTCCATGACCAGAAAGCGGATGCCGCCGACCAGATGGTGCATCAGCACCCAGCTATAGCCGATCAGCGCCAGACGCCCGACCATCGAGCCGGAAACGGCGCTGAGAAAGGCGAACTGCCGCTCGGAGGTCGCGGCAGCCATCAGCCACCAGGCGACGAATGCGGTGCCCCCGTAAAGCGCGATG
The DNA here is from genome assembly GCA_963522145.1 of uncultured Mesorhizobium sp. GTDB lineage: Bacteria > Pseudomonadota > Alphaproteobacteria > Rhizobiales > Rhizobiaceae > Mesorhizobium_B. Next base: position 13,872 of record CAUQXI010000028.1, read on the forward strand.
CCGGTCGCGCGATGAAGGATCGACATGGCCATGGTGATCGGCCAGCGGTAGATCGTCAGATGCGGCGACAAGGGCCGGGGGCGCAGGGCCGGGCGGGAAGCTGCCTGTTGGCTCATGAAACTGATCGGTCCTCGCTGGCTCGGCGATCCGGATGGTGGAGGCGGTTCGGCCTGGCTTGCGGCACACCATGACCCGGCTTCAACCGCCGGGTCCTTCTATTACCATTCGGCACGAGTTCAAAGCACGCAAACGCTTCGGGACGAAGCATTCCGTCGCATCTTCGGGCTCAAATACGAAGGCGCTCGCGTTCAATCGGTTTGAAGAACCGTCCTTAATCCACCGACGCGTTGGCGCCGAATCACGAGATCGGTCTCTAGGCGCACGACGGCAGGCTAACGGCGCGCGCGCCGCCCGGGAATAGGTCGCCTCCCGTCCAGACGGGTCACTCTGCTCCATCCATTTTGATCAGCCCCTCGAACACTACCGCTGCGGGCCAGAGCGCGACGCGGCGCCACCACTCCAAAGTCCGTTAACCATAATCGCAGAACCGCCTCTTGTGCGCGGGCACTAGGCGTTAACAATGATTAAGAAAAGGTTAACATCACGCCCAAAGCCACATTCCCGCGGGAGATTCGATCATGCGCCTGTTCCGTTTTCTTTTCTCCGTTGCTCTGCTCGGCGCAAGCACGTTGACGGCGTCCGCCGACGGCCCGCGGGACCGGGTGGAGGCCGATTCCTTCGGCAACCTCGTGATTTGGAGCAGCGCAGGCTACAAGCGCATCGTCGTCGGCAAGGGCCATCTTGCCGGCGAGTTGAACGACTATGTTCAAGCTGGCGAGCCGCGCGTGGTGTATGGCACCGATGATCGAAACAGCCGCGACACGCGGCGTGTCGTCCGTGACTGCTATCGTCCACCCGTCCTGTTCAAGGGCCGTGCGCATATGTATGGGCTGTCCGATGGAGAAATCCCCAGGGCGCCCTGCCAGTCTTCGGCGGACTGACAACACCGCACCCGCCAACTGAACAGCGCCGCGACCGCCAGTTTCGACACGGATGTCGCTCAAGCCCTCTTTTGAACACCATTCTTCGCCGTTCTCCTGAAAGAGGCAGCGGCAGAGGACAACGGCAACACGCATGAACATCACGGGGTCGCCCGGCCGGGCCGTGCAGGCCAACCGGCTAAAGGCTCATCTGGCCGGGCTCGAAACCATGACACGCTTCGTGCTTGCCACGCTGGCGCTGGGCTCGGGCGTTTACACCTATCTCGGCGTGCGCTCCCTGCTTGACGGCTCGGCTACGGAGATCTTCTTCGCGGCCGTCATCTATGCCGTCTCGGTCTCGGTCGCGATCTACGGCTTCTGGACCTACCTCATCCGCTTCCTGCCCGAGATGATCGATGGCGGCTCGCGGCTTTCGCTCATCGCCATCATGGCGGTCGGCTCGGCCATGATCGTGGCCATGGCCTCCTGGCTGAACGCGGCGGCACTGGCAGGGTCGGCGGCCGTCGAGCAGCATCTCGCCATCACGCTCGAAGACTATACCTCCGACCTCGACCAGGCGCATGGCAATGCGCTCGGCGCGCTGTCGCTCCTGCCCGACATCCAGCGCGCAGGCGAACGCTTCGCGCGGCTCGCTGAAACGGAGCGCACCTCAGGCGCGCTGACGGGCACCACCGGCTCGGGCTCCGTGGTGCAGCTCCTGTCCCAGATGTCGGCGCAGATGAAGGAGCTTGAATCCACCGTGTCCGCCTCGCGGGAAACGGTGGAAGCGCGCTTCGCCGAAGGTCAGGCGCGATTGTCGGCCATGCGCGGGCTCGTTTCCGCCGCCGGCCCGATCGCCGAGCGGTCCGACCAGTTCGCCACCGAGTCGGTCGCGCTGTCGGGCATCATCTCCAGCCTCGAACAGAACTCGATCGCGCCTTCAGTGTCGCGCGCGGCGGCCGACCTTTCGCTTGGCTTCATCGCGCCGGTAGCAGATGGCGACACGCCCGACCTTGCTGGACGGCAGGATCGCGTCATGGAAACGATCCGCACATCCGTTTCGGCACAATCCAAGGCGCTGTCCGACGCGGCCGCCGAAATCCTCGCCCAGCCGAAAGTGCCGGAGCGCCGCTATGTGCCGCTCACCTCGGCGGAAGCCGTGCTGCGCTATGCCGGCGACTTTATCCCGAGCTGGGCCGGCGCCATCTCAATCGACCTCCTTCCGGCCGTTCTCGTCGGCATCATGGCCGTGGTGCACAGCGCGATGCGGCGGAGCGAGGAAGGATTGGCGGATGCCGACCGCCTGTCGGCGGGCGACCTGCTGCGCTCCTTCGATCTGCACGAGGCATTGCGCGCACGCCAGCGGGCGGCGGAAGCGGCCGACCTCGAAGCAGCCAGGCAGGCACCACCGGAAGGCGAGCTCGCCGCACCCATGATGGAACACCCAAGCCCTCAGGCGCCCAGAAACGTCACGCCGCTGACGCTCGGGTCTGAACGCAAGCGGGTCGAGCCGTGAGCGCTTCCGCGCCTCTTGCGGGAAACGAGCTTTCTCATCCGCCGCAGGGGCCGCTTTCGGGAACCCGCAAGCGGCCCGAGTACAGCGCCTCAGTCAAAACTTGGCTCGCCCGCTTCGACGATGGCGCACTGGTGCGATGGATCTTTCGTGGCATGCTCGTCGGCACGATCGGCGTTCTCGCGCTCGACTTCCAGAAGCTCATCGAGGCCGATGACGCGACGGTCGCGCCCTTTCCTTCGACGCACATTGTTCTTCCGCCTTCAGTCGAAACGAACAATCCTGTCTCGCCCGGCGACACAAGGCCCTTTCTTCCCGCCGACGAAGCAGCCGCGCACGGGCCCATGCGCTTCACGCTGGAAAAGGGCGGCATCCTGAAGGCTCAGGGCGCGATCGATCCGGGCGCAGCGGAGCGCCTCGCGGCCGAACTGGAACAGCGCGGCGAGTATGTGAAGACGGTGGCACTCGACTCGCCCGGCGGCTCGCTCAGCGATGCGCTCGCCATGTCGAGCGAAATCCGCCGCCGCAAGCTCGACACGAGCGTTGCGGATGGTTCGACTTGCGCGTCCTCCTGTCCGCTGGTGCTCTCCGGCGGCGTCCAGCGGAGCGCGGGGAAGGACGCCAGTATCGGTGTCCACCAGTTCTACGCGGTGGATAGCGGTTCGAGCCGGCCGCTCCGGATCTCGCCCGCCCAGGCCATGGCGGACGCGCAAGCGACAACCGCGACGATCTCGCGTCATCTCAACGAGATGGGCGTCGATCCTGCCATGTGGCTCCATGCGCTCGACACGCCGCCGCGCGCCCTCTACCGCTTCTCGCCCGAGGAACTGGTCGAGTATCGCCTGGTGACAGGCGCAGTGCCGGTTGCCGGATCGAGCGACGCGTCCCCGCCCTGAGCCACCAATAGCGGGGCGACGCGCACGCAGTTCCGGCCATCCGCCTTTGCCAGGTAAAGCGCCTCATCGGCGCGCCGGAGGATGTCGGCCACGCCTTCGCCCGGAAAGCGCTCCGCCACGCCGAAGCTCGCCGTGAAGCGGCGCGACGGTGGCAAGCCCTCGATGGCGAGGCTGCCGAAGGTGCTGCGCAGGCCCTCGGCGAAGAGCCGCGCGGAAGCGAGGTTCGCGCCCGGCAGGATCATGGCGAATTCTTCTCCCCCGATGCGCGCCGCAAGGATCCGGTGCTCGCCCGCCGCGCGCAGGAAGCCGCCAAAGGCCTCGATCACCCGATCGCCCGCCGCATGCCCCAGCGTGTCGTTGACCTCCTTGAAGTGATCGAGGTCGGCCAGAACGACCGCCGAGGGAAGCCCGCGCGCCTGCGCGTCCCGTAAGGACGCCTCGCCCTGCCGCTCGAAGCCGCTCCTGTTGAGGATGCCGGACAGCCCGTCGGTTTCCGATTTCGCGGTGGCATCCCGCAGCATGTCGCGCGCCAGCATCAGGAGCATCGACAGCGCAAGCGCGAACGCGAAGACCGCGCTCATGGACAGCGAGATCAACGCATAGGTGCTCTGGAGATAGTGCGAGGGATCGGTACCGACCCCTGTCGACAGCACCGCCATCAACGGCTTCAAGAGGAAGTGCGCGCCGGAAAGGGCAAGCAGCATACCGAGCGCATTGTCGAACCTGTCGCGTGTTCGCGCGCGGAACACGATCCAGGCGCCGATCCACTGCATGATCGCGTAGGGCGCCTGGTAAAGAAAGGCGCGGAGCAGGCTTTCGCGCGGCCAGCCGTCCAGCACCCAGACGCCCGCCATGGAGACCAGGAGCAGGATCGTCATGGCGATGGCAGGGAGCTTCACGCCGTTTCGCGACGCCACGCCGACATTGACCAGCGCGGTCGCAATCAGGAAGCCGGCGAAATTGGCCACCACCAGCCAGCGCGACGCGCCCGCGACCGCGATGATGAACTCGAAGCACAAGGCCGCGATGCCAGAAAGATAGGACAGCGCCAGCCAGCGGGCCGCGCGGCGTCGCTCGTCATAGACCGCCAACGCCGTGAAGGCCGCCGCCAGCAGCACGGCAACCACCAGATTGGTGAAAAGTGCGATCCCTGCGCTGCTCATCGTTTTCGGCTCAACCCCGATGGCGAGGAAACCATGAACCCCCGAAGTTTGGGTTAAGGCGTTCGGACATATTTGCCGCTACGGCAGCCGGAACCGGGAGCGATGGCGAGGCGTTTCGCGGTCCCTTCCGAAACCTCTTCGTTTCATCTCAGTCTTTTGCCACACAGGAACATTGCGCCATGACCGATACCGTGACCTTGACCGACCACGAAGCCGTCCGCGACTGGGCGGCCGCCCGCATCGGCTCTCCCGCCATCGTGGACATCTCGCCCACGGCTGGCACGCAGCCCATGCTCCGGATCGTGTTCGACCAGCGCGCCTATCAGGATCAGGACATGCCCGAGCGCCCGATCAATGCGGGCGGCGTGGAACTGGTGGAATGGGATGAATGGTTCGCCGAGTTCGACAAGCAGGAACTGGCGCTCGTGGTCGCCGCCGACCAGCCCGGTATTCGCGACAGCTTCTATGAGCTCGTGCGGCGGGGCGACGGGGACAGGGAGGCACGCTGAGCCCTCGCGCAAAAAAGGCGGCATGACCTGCCGCCTTCGTTGCTGATTGGCGTTCTTGACGGCTTTACGCCGTCACTGCCACTCGCGGATATCCACGAAATGACCCGCAATGGCCGCCGCCGCCGCCATGGCGGGAGACACGAGGTGGGTGCGACCCTTGAAGCCTTGCCGGCCCTCGAAATTGCGGTTCGAGGTCGAGGCGCATCGTTCCTGCGGCTTCAGCCGGTCGTCGTTCATGGCCAGGCACATGGAGCAGCCGGGCTCGCGCCAGTCGAATCCCGCCGCCTTGAAGATCACGTCGAGCCCCTCGGCCTCAGCCTGCTCCTTCACCAGGCCGGAGCCCGGCACGATCATCGCATCCACGGTGGACGCGACGGTCCGGCCCTCGACCACCTTGGCGACCGCGCGCAAATCCTCGATGCGGCCATTGGTGCAGGAGCCGATGAAGACGCGATCGAGCGTGATGTCGGTGATCGGCGTGCCGGGATTGAGGCCCATATAGTCGAGCGCGCGCAGCTTGGAGGCGCGCTTGTTCTCGTCCGCGATCGTGTGGGGGTCGGGCACGACGCCCGTCACCGCCACGACATCCTCGGGGCTTGATCCCCAGGATACGATCGGCGGCAGCTTCGCCGCGTCGAGACGCACGATATGGTCGAAATAGGCGCCCTCATCCGTGTGCAGCGTCTTCCAGTAGTCGAGCGCCATGTCCCACGCTCTGCCCTTGGGCGCACGCGGCTTGTCCTTCACATAGGCGAAGGTCGTCTCGTCGGGCGCGATCAGCCCGGCGCGCGCGCCACCTTCGATCGACATGTTGCAGATCGTCATCCGCCCTTCCATGGAAAGCGCGCGGATCGCCTCGCCGGCATATTCGATTACATAGCCCGTGCCACCGGCCGTGCCGATCTCGCCGATGATGGCGAGGATGATGTCCTTCGCCGTCACATGCGGAGGCAACTGGCCGTTGACCTCCACCAGCATGTTCTTGGCCTTTTTCTGGATCAGCGTCTGGGTGGCGAGCACATGCTCCACCTCCGATGTGCCGATGCCGTGCGCGAGCGCGCCGAAGGCACCATGGGTGGAGGTGTGGCTGTCGCCGCAGACGATGGTCATGCCCGGCAGAGTGAAGCCCTGCTCGGGTCCGACGATATGGACGATGCCCTGACGCCGGTCGGCGGCATCGTAATATTCGATGCCGAACTCGGCCGCGTTCTGCGCCAGCGCGTCGACCTGGATGCGGCTTTCCTCGTTCTTGATGCCGAACTTGCGGTCAGGCGTGGTCGGCACATTGTGGTCGACCACCGCGAGCGTCTTTTCTGGGTGGCGCACCTTGCGGTTCGTCATGCGCAGACCCTCGAAGGCCTGCGGGCTCGTCACCTCATGAACAAGGTGGCGGTCGATATAAAGCAGGCAGGTGCCGTCCGCCTGGCGGTCGACCACATGGTCGTCGAAGATCTTGTCATAGAGAGTGCGCGGTGCGCTCATGGGATTCACGTCCTGAAGAAAAGGGGAAGAAGCTCGGGAACGGGCTCGCGAAAGAGCCGAAACGGCTCAGGAAAGCCGGCTCGTGCGCGCGCCAACGACTCGCGCGAAGAAGCGCGCGGGCAGCCGCTTGCGGTCCTGCAGCGTGAACCGGCGGAAGGCCGGGTCTCCGAAGAGTTCTTCCATGATGGTGCTGCTCTAGCAAAAAGCACGCCGAACGGCAATCGGATCAAGCTTTGCCAGCACTTCCTTTTGCCTTCGCCCTTTTCGAGCGCATTGCCTTGACCACGGTCAGCGCAGGATCGTGAAGCGCCTCGCCATAGGCTTGGCTTTCCACTGGCAGCAGCGTGATGCACCCGTGTTCGTCAAACAGGAAGCCAAAGCCATGCATCTTGGCCAGCGGCGACGCCCGCAAACACGCGGTCGGCCGGGAAAAGAAGGCCTCTCGCACCGCTCGTTTTTCTTTCGCGCCGAGTGTCTGGCCACGCAGGGAAGTCTCGAACAACACGTCTTCCTGCGTCCAGACGCGCGGTTTATCCACGAGCATCGCGTGCTGAAAGGAAGCGATCGTCGGCTTGGCCGGATCAGGAATCCGGCTTGATGTCACGGGGCAGTCCTCCGCAACGGCGATCAGAGTGGAAAAGTAGTTGTTGTTCATTCCTGTTTCTCCGCCGGCCGCCGAAAAGAAGCGCGCCACGATCACCGAAAAGGGCGTAAAGGTGGAATGGGTGAACTCATCGAACAGGTTCGTCGGCATAGCGTCTCTAATCCACCCGATGCCTTGCGTTCACAAGCAGGCACGAAAGCATAACCTGACACCCGCCTCTCATTCGGGACGCCCGCGCCTGAGGCGCTGCTCCAGCCGGCGCAAACCGACAGACAGGCCGACCGTCAGCACGAGATAGATGTACGCCACCACCGAATAGGTCTCGAAGAAGCGGAAGGAACCCGCCGCATAGACCTTGCCCATCTGGGTGATGTCGGCCACGCCCAGCACGGACACCAGCGAGGAGTCCTTCACCATGGCGATGAAGTCGTTGCCATAAGGCGGCAGGATGATCCGCATGGCCTGCGGCATGACGATCAGACGAAAGCGCTGCAACCGCGACAGGCCCAGCGCTTTCGCTGCTTCGATCTGGCCGAGATCGACGGCCTGGATGCCCGCGCGGAAGATCTCGGCGAGAAAGGACGAATAGCCGATCGTGAGCGCGATCACCGCGCGCCAAAGCAGCGACACGTCGCGCACAAGGAGCTCGCCGACCAGCCCCGCCTCGCGCAGGGGGCTGAGAAGAAAGTTCCACCCTGCCACGAAAGCGGGCGCGCCGACAAAGGCGATCCAGAACAAAAGCACCAGAACCGGCACGCCGCGGATGATCTCGACATAGAAGCGCGCCGCCTGCCGCAGGATGGTCAAAGGCGAAAGCGCCATCAGCGCGAGCCCGAGCCCGAGTGCGGAGGCAAGCGCGAAGGCGACAACGGCCACGAAAAGGGTGATGCCGAGCCCGGCTGCGACCGTGCGGAAGACTTGGGAATACAGGTCATTGACCGCGATCCCGACAGCGCAGGCGGCTCCGATCAAGCCGGCCGCGACCAGCCACCACGGGAAGTCGCGCGGCGCGCCGCGCTCCGCGCTCATGGGAAGGAACAGCGTGCGACAGGCCGGCCCGGCAGGAACCGACTGCCCGGTGCCGAAGCCACAACGCTAGAAGGAAGGAGCCGCGTTCACTGCCCCATCCGGTAATCCAGGAACCACTTCTTGTTGAGCGCCTCGATCGTGCCGTCCGCCTTCATGGCCGCGATGGCGGCGTTGATAGGCGCTACAAGCGCGCTCTTCTTCGGAAAGATGAAGCCGAAGTCCTCGGTGCCGAGCGGGCCGCCGATCAGCTTCACGCCGCCGTTTGACGCATCCACATAGCCCTTGCCGGCCGTGCCGTCGGTCAGCACCACATCCACGTCGCCGGCCTTGAGGGCCTGAACGGTCGCGCCGAAGGTCTCGAACAGCTTGATGCGCGGGTTCTGCTCGTTGCCGTCGAGCACCTCATAGACTGCCGTGTAGAAGGGCGTAGTGCCGGCCTGCGCGCCGACCAGCCCGTCCTTGAACGCGCCGAAGCTCTTGGCATCCGTGAAGCGGCTTTCGTCGCCACGCACCAGCATGAACTGCTCCGAACGCATATACGGGTCGGAAAAGTCCACCTTCTCCTTGCGGTCTTCCTTGATGGTGATGCCCGTCATGCCCACGTCGTACTGCCCATCGGAAACAGCCTGGATCATCGCGTCCCAGGATGTGTTCCTGTAGTCCACCTTGGCATTGAGGCGCTTGGCGATCTCGTTCATCGCGTCGTATTCCCAGCCGATCGCCTGGCTCGTCTTCGGGTCCACGAATTGCAGCGGCGGATAGGCATTCTCCGTCACCACGACGATCGTCTTGCCGCCAAGATCAGGCAGCGCCTGCGCGATTGCCGCGAGCGGCGACAGAACCAGGCCGAACAGGGCGGCGAGAAGAAACGTCTTAGCGTTCATGGAAAGGCTCCGGCTGGAAACGCGGGCTTGTGGATCGGCAACGGGGAAGCTTAGCCGCCCCGCCGGCGGTTTCCAAGATGTTCGAGCGTAGCCGGCATGAGAACGGCGCAATAGCATTCCGGAAGAAGCAGTCGGCACGCGAAACAAATCCGCTCCTTGCGCGAGCTATGGCGCACATGAAAAAGGCGGCCAAAGCCGCCTTGTTCGCGCAAAGATGCAGGTCCGCTTATTCAGCGGCTTCCTTCGGCGTTTCGGCCGCGAGCTTCTGGGCGGCGGCCACCTTCTCGGCCTCGACGCGAGCGCGCTCATTGGCGGCGGCCTCACGGTCGGCGTCGTTCAAGCGGCGAGCGCGGACGCCCGTATTCTCTACGATGCGGGCCGACTTGCCGCGACGATCGCGCAGATAATAAAGCTTGGCGCGGCGCACCTTGCCGCGGCGGACGATCTCGACGCCCTCGACCATCGGCGAATAAACCGGAAAGACGCGCTCCACCCCTTCACCATAGGAGATCTTGCGGACGGTGAAGTTCTCCTGGAAGCCCGAGCCGGAGCGGGCGATGACCACGCCTTCATAGGCCTGCACGCGGGTACGGGTGCCTTCGGTGACGCGCACATTCACGCGCACCGTGTCGCCGGGCTGGAATTCCGGCAGCGTACGCTTTTCTTCGATCTTCCTGGCCTGCTCGGCCTCGAGTTCGCGGATCAGATCCATAACAAACCTCTTGTTCTTCCGACAGTCAGAGCGCCCGTCGCTCGCCGCACAGCTTCTGCCGCTCGGCTATGCCTCGGAAAGGCAGGGGCGAATTCACCATCACTGTTGATTGACGGTCACGACTGCGAAGCTCCATCCGGAACCTCGAACCGCGCGGGCACATACACGGCTTCAGGCGGCTTGTCACGTCCTGCTAACGTTGCAAGGCGGCGAGCTTCAGCCTTCCGGCAGCAGCAGATCCGGCCTTCGCTCGCGCGTAAGTGTCTCGGCCTCGTCGCGCCGCCAGCGCTCGATCGCCGCGTGGTTGCCGGACAAAAGCACATCGGGGATCGCGCGGCCCTCCCAGACTGGCGGACGGGTGTAATGGGGATGTTCCAGAAGGTTGTTCTCGAAGCTTTCATGGGTGCCGGACGCCTCGTTGCCCATCACGCCCGGAAGGAGACGGACGACCGCGTCGAGCAGCGCGAGCGCAGCCGGCTCGCCGCCTGACAGCACGAAGTCGCCCAGCGACACTTCTTCCAGCTCTCGTGCCTCGATCACGCGCTGGTCCACGCCCTCGAAGCGTCCGCACAGGATCACCGCGCCCAAGCCCGCCGCAAGCTCCCGCACGCGGCTTTGCCGGAGCGGGCGCCCGCGCGGGCTCATCAGCAGCCTGGGACGGGGATCGCCGGGGGGAGCGGCAGCATCAAGGGCCGCTGCGACGACATCGGGCTTCAGCACCATGCCCGCGCCGCCGCCAGCCGGCGTGTCGTCCACGGTGCGGTGCCGGTCGAGCGCGAAATCGCGCAGGAACACGGTGTCGAGCGACCAGTCGCCCCGCGCCAGCGCCCGGCCCGCGAGCGACAATCCGAGCGGCCCCGGAAACATGTCGGGATAAAGCGTGATGACGCTGGCGCGGAAGCTCACTCCTCCTCCTCGCCGCCATCCTTTTCATTTTCGATGAGGCCGGCTGCCTGGAGATCGACGCTGAGGAAGCCTTCGGCGATGTTCACGACCGGCACGGCCGCGCGCGAAAACGGGATCATCACGCCCCGCTGGGCACCGTGAATAATCTCCAGCACGTCGCCGCCGCCGAAATCATGCACGGCGCTTACGCGGCCGATCGTTTCGCCGGAGTCGTTGCGCACGGCGAGCCCGACGAGATCGGCATGGTAGAATTCTTCTTCCTCAGCCGGGGGCAATGCCGCGCGGGGCACGAAGAGCCGCGTGCCGTTGAGCTTTTCCGCTGCGGTGCGGTCGCTCACGCCCTTGAAGCGAACCACCAGCATCTCGCCGCCTGCTCCGCGCAATGCCTCGACCGTAAAGGCGCGTCCGTCTTCCGCCACGAGCGCACCGTAGCGACCGAGCGCTTCCGGCTCCGCGCCGAAGCTTTTCACGCGCACCTCCCCCTTCAGCCCCTGTGCCGCGCCGATCACGGCCATCTCGACAAGGTCCGGCCTGGTCATGCGGTGGCTGCTCTCCAAAGGTTCATCGCCTGATAAGCTCCCAGTCGGCATTCTCGGTTTCTCGATTCGGAAACGGTCTTATGCAGGAATTCCTGATTGCGGCGAAACCCGATCTCGCCAAGGCGCGCGCGGCCTGGCTGAAGATGCTCGCCCGTGAACGCCGAATGAGCCCGCTTACGGTAGAAGCCTATGAGCGCGACACACGGCAGTTCCTGCTCTTCCTGACCGGCCATCTCGCCGGCCCGCCGGGGCTCGACGACATCCGCGAACTGCGCGCGGCCGACCTGCGCGCCTTCCTTTCCTTTCGCCGCAATGACGGCGCGGGCGCGCGCACGCTGGGGCGAGGTCTGGCCGGCTTACGCTCCTTTCTGCGTTTTCTGGAACGGCGCGGCCTGGTGAATGCGGCTGGCGCCACGGCGCTGCGCGCGCCACGCCAGCCCAAATCGCTGCCCAAGCCGCTCACGACTACCGATGCCAGGCGCGTAGTCGATCCGCATGAGCAGCTGACCAACGAGCCTTGGATCGCCGCGCGCGACGCGGCCGTGATGACGCTGCTTTACGGGTCAGGCCTGCGCATTTCCGAAGCGCTGAACCTTCAAGCGCGGGAACTGACTGATGATGCCGACCGCGTTCTGCGCGTGCTCGGCAAGGGGGGCAAGACGCGGCTCGTGCCGGTACTGCCCGTCGCGGCGGAAGCGGTGCGCGAATACCGCCGGCTCTGTCCCTGGCCGCTCGACGCGCAAGGACTGCTGTTTCGCGGCGCCAAGGGCGGACCACTCAACCCCGGCGTCGTGCAGCGCGCCATGCGCCTCCTGCGCTCCGCGCTCAACCTGCCCGACACGGCCACGCCGCACGCGCTGCGCCATTCCTTTGCCACCCACCTGCTTGGACGCGGCGGCGACCTGCGCACGATCCAGGAACTGCTCGGCCATGCCAGCCTGTCCACCACGCAGATCTATACGGGCGTGGATGCGGACCGGCTGCTCGCCGTCTATCAAAGCGCCCATCCGCGCGCGTGAGGCGCGGCACGCATTAACTGACTCTTCACCGTGACCCTTAACCCTTTGCGCGCCATTGCATTCTAGCATCGCGCGCATGATCGCTTCGCCCTTCTCGCACGACCATCTCGTCCGATTGTCTCTCGGGCTCTTAGGAGCGTTTCATTTCCTGCTCCTGCTCGTCTTTATCGTGACGCTCTTTTTCGCGATGAACCGCAGCCATGCATACGCGAGCATGAACACGGGCCTTCCGCGTACGAGCGGCACGGTCGTCGCCTTAATCGGCTGACAAGCCCACTGCGGCGACTGCCGGAAGAAACATCACGTTTGTGTGAAACCGAAGCCTTCTCCGCGCGTTGTGGTTGCCACTACAACTGATGGAGATTTCCCATGGCTGATCCGACCCGCCCGACAGACCCTCGCCTCGATCCCGTGAGCCCGATCCCGCCGCTCGGCGCCGATCCGCTTGCAAGCCGGACCACCGTAGGCACGCCGAGCTCGGTGGACAACCGCACGGTTGTGCGCTCGTCGAGCGGCAACGGGCTGCTGATCGCAGCCGTGATCCTGGTTCTGGCCGTGATTGCCTATTTCGTGTTTGCGCCGGCCTCGACCACGACCACCGAACCCGTCGCTCCGGCAGCCACCACCACCGAGCCCGCAGCGCCGTCGACCACCACTCCGGCCCCGGCCACCACGACCCCGGCTCCCGCTGAAACCGCACCGGCTGCTCCGGCAACCGATTCGACGGCTCCCGCCACACCGGCCCCGGCTGATGGCGCGACGACCACTCCGGCTCCTGCCGATGGCGCTGCCGCACCTGCGACGCCCGCTCCGGCAACCGGCACCGGCACGACCACCACGCCCTAACAAGGTTTGAACTCGTCAAATAAAAACGGCCCGCTTCGGCGGGCCGTTTTCGTTTGAGAGTGGAGCTTTGCCGAGCTCAGATATGGATCGGCTTGAAGAAGGCGGCGAAGGCTGCCTCTCGCACCGCCTCCGACATGGTGGGATGCGCATGACAGGTGCGGGCAAGGTCTTCCGCCGAGCCGCCGAATTCCATCAGCACCGCGGCCTCATGGATCATGTCGCCCGCGCCGAAGCCCATGATGTGGACGCCGAGCACACGGTCGCTCGCCTCATCCGCCAGAACCTTCACGAAACCGTCCGTGTGAAGGGTGGCGCGCGCACGGCCGTTGGCGGAGAAGGGGAACTTGCCGACACGGTATTTGACCCCGTCCGCCTTGAGCTGCTCTTCCGTGCGGCCCACCGAGGCGACCTCGGGGCTGGTATAGACCACGCTCGGGATCACCTCATAATTCACATGGCCATGCTGGCCGGCGATGATCTCGGCCACCGCGACGCCTTCGTCTTCAGCCTTGTGCGCAAGCATCGGGCCGGCCACCACGTCGCCGATGGCATAAACGCCGTCGAGCGCGGTGCGGAAGTTCTTGTCGATGGCGACCCGCCCCTTGCCGTCGAGCGCAATGCCGGCCTCGGATAGGCCGAGCCCTTCGGTGAAGGGCTTGCGACCGGTGGCGACGAGCACATGCGAGGCCGCGATCGTTTCCGCCGCTCCGCCCTTCACCGGCTCGAACACCACTTCCGCGCCATCCTCCACGCGCGCCACGCGGGTGACCTTGGCGCCGAGCTTCAGCGCAAGCCCCTGCTTGGCGATGATGCGGGCGAACTGCTTGGCGACCTCGCCATCCGTGCCGCCCAGAACCGTGTCGAGATATTCCACCACCGTCACCTGCGCGCCGAGCCGCGCCCAGACCGAGCCGAGCTCCAGACCGATCACGCCGCCGCCGACAACCACAAGATGCCGAGGGACGGCAGGAAATGACAGCGCGCCGGTGGAGGAGACGATCACCTCCTCGTCGATCGTCACGGGCACGCCGGGAATGCCGGCGACATCTGATCCCGTGGCGATGACGATGTTGCGCGCTTCGATCTCCTGCGCGGTTCCGTCCTCGCCGGCCACGCCGACGCGGCCGGTCCCGAGCACACGGCCGGCGCCCTGATACGTGTCGATCTTGTTCTTCTTGAACAGGAAGCTCACGCCGCCGACATTGCTCGCCACCGTCGCGTCCTTGTGGGCGAGCATCTTGGGCAGGTCGATGCCGACCTCGCCTGTCGTGATGCCGAGCGTGCCGAAGCTGTGCCGGGCTTCTTCCAGCATCTCGGAAGCGTGCAGCAACGCCTTGGAAGGGATGCAGCCGATGTTGAGGCAGGTGCCGCCGAAGGTCGAGCGCTTCTCGATCACGGCCGTCTTGAGGCCGAGCTGCGCGGCCTTGATGGCGCAGACATAGCCGCCCGGCCCGGTTCCGATCACGACAACATCATAGGCCGCCATCGCGCCAATCCTTTCAGTTCGCTTGATCTTGGAAGGCGTAACGCTGTCAGAACAGGAAGCGCCACAGCATCATCAAAAGCCCGACAACCGACACCAGGAATGCCAGGGAGCGGATGTAGGGAACACCAAACGCGTAAAGCGGCAGATAAAGGAGACGGGCGACGATCCAGATCACAGCGCCTGTCGCAGCAGAGCCGCCCGTCTGGCCCGTTACCGCCAGACCGAGCGCAAGACCGATGAAGATGGGGTAAGTCTCCAGAAAGTTGGCCTTGGCGCGCTCGAGCCGCCCTGTCATCACGGAGACGGGCTTCTTCTCGTCCCGGGGCCCGGCATTGTGGGCGAGCCCGTTGTCACGCGTCGCCGCGCTGCTTTGCAGCACGATGTGAACGAGGAGCAGGATGATGCTCCAGCCGAGCACGGTAAGTTCGACGGGCAGGGTTGTGTCCAAGGTTCAGATCTCCAACAAGACAGGCGATGTCATGGGTTTTTGCACGAGCCTTCGGCCTTGTCGAAGGACGCGTCACTCTTTTCGAGCGCGCCCTTGATGATGCTCATGGGCCGAAACGGCGGCTCCTCCTGAACAGCCGGCTGGATCAGCCGCAACTGGTAGCAGCCGGCGAAGACCTGCATTCCCGCGCTGCCCTTCGCCTCCACTACGGCTGGCACTGAATAATAGAGCGAGCCCGCTGCGCCCTCTTCGACAGCCGCACCGAGCTTCAGGCGGACATGCTCCGTGCCTTCGTAGCCCTTGGCGAAGGTTGAAAAATCCGGGCGATCCGGCTCGTCCGCGAAATAGCTCCATGCGCGCAGATATTCCTGGCGCTCCACCGCATTGTAGAGGCTCTTGAGAACCGCCTCCGGGGTCGAGCGGTCATCGCGATAATCGGGAAGGGAGTTTTCCTGAGCGACACCAAGGATTGCGGATGAGCTTGCCATGACAAGCGCAAGGCAGGCGGCTCTGCCCACACCGAGGACGCGTCCGAGAAGATCGCTCTGCATCTTGGCACTCGCCCCGTCTTCTTGTGCCGCCGTCAAAGCGCGCCAGCCGGCTGGCTCAAAGATCGAGCACCAGCCGCTCGGGGTCTTCCAGGCTTTCCTTGACGCGGACGAGGAAGGTCACCGCTTCCTTGCCGTCCACGATGCGATGGTCGTAGGACAGCGCCAGATACATCATCGGGCGGATCACGATCTGTCCGCCGAGCACGACCGGCCGCTCCTGGATCTTGTGCATGCCCAGGATGCCAGACTGTGGCGCGTTCAAGATCGGCGTGGACATCAGCGAACCGTAAACGCCGCCATTCGAGATGGTGAAGGTGCCGCCCTGCATGTCGGCCACGCCGAGCTTGCCGTCGCGCGCGGCGATGCCCAGACGGCCGATCTCCTTTTCGATCTCGGCGATGCTCATCGTCTCGGCATTGCGCACCACCGGAACGACCAGGCCCTTGTCCGTGCCGACCGCGACCCCGATATGGGCATAGGACTTGTAGATGATGTCAGTGCCGTCGATCTCGGCATTCACCGCCGGGATTTCGCGCAGGGCATGCGTCACCGCCTTGGTGAAGAAGCCCATGAAGCCGAGCTTCACGCCATGCTTCTTCTCGAACACGTCTTTATACTTGGAGCGCAGCTCCATCACCGCCTTCATGTCCACCTCGTTGAAGGTGGTCAGCATGGCGGCTGCGTTCTGCGCGTCCTTGAGGCGGCGTGCGATGGTCTGGCGCAGCTTGGTCATGCGCACGCGCTCTTCACCGCCTTCGCTATCGACGGCACGGGCGGCAACAGGCTGGGCGGCGGGAGCGGGCTGGGGCGCAGGCTTCGCCACCGGCGCGGAACCCTCGCCCGCCGCGATGCCCTTGCCGAGCGCTTCGAGCACGTCGCCCTTCAGCACCTGACCGCGCTTGCCCGATCCTTCGACCTGGTCGACGGAAAGATTATTGTCGGCGAGCAGCTTGGCCGCGGCAGGCGCGGGCGGCATGTCGCGCGTTTCAACCGGCCCGCCATCGCCCGCGACTTCGGCATTCTTCTGTGCGGCCTCGGCTGTCGTCTGCGCGGAACCCGGTCCGCTTGCCTGCGCGACCGCGCTCGACGATGCTGCGGCTGTCTTCTGGGGCGCTGCCGCTTTCGCGGTCGATGCGGCTCCCGCCGATGCGCCGCCGGCTTCGATCGTGCCCAGAAGCGCGCCGACCTCGACCGTTTCGCCATCCTTGACCAGTATCTCGCCGAGCGTCCCGGCAGCGGGAGCGGGCACTTCCACCGTCACCTTGTCGGTTTCAAGCTCCACAACCGGCTCGTCGGCGGCGACGGCCTCCCCCGGCTTCTTGAACCAGCGGCCGATCGTCGCCTCCGCGACGGACTCGCCCAAGGTAGGAACGCGGATTTCGGTGGCCATGGGGATGGATCCTTGTGGTCTCTTGAGGCCAAAAAACTATTCGGCGGCGATGCGCGCGGCTTCCGCGCCGCTGCCCAGCGCATCTTCCAGGAATGCCGCCAGTTGCGCCTGATGCTTGGACATCAGGCCGGTGGCCGGTGAGGCCGCTGCCGGTCGTCCTGCATAGCGCACCCGCTGGTGCTTGGCCTCGATATGGGCGAGCACCCATTCCAGATAAGGGTCGATGAAGCTCCAGGCTCCCATGTTCTTGGGCTCCTCCTGGCACCACACCACCTCGGCATTGCGGAAGCGTGACAGTTCCGTCACCAGCGCCTTGGCCGGGAACGGGTAAAGCTGCTCCACGCGCAGCAGGTAGACATCGTCGATGCCCCGCTTCTCGCGCTCCTCGTAGAGGTCGTAATAGACCTTGCCCGAGCAAAGCACGACGCGCCGGATCTTGTTGTCCTTGACGAGCTTGATCGGCCCGCCTTCGTGATACTGCGCATCGTCCCACAGCAGCCGATGGAAGGAGCTGTCGCTCGCGATCTCGCTCAGCTTTGAGACGGCCCGCTTGTGACGCAGGAGCGATTTCGGCGTCATCAGGATCAGCGGCTTGCGGAAATCGCGCCTCATCTGCCGGCGCAGGATGTGGAAATAGTTGGCCGGCGTCGAGCAGTAGGCCACCTGCATATTGTCTTCGGCGCAAAGCTGAAGGAAGCGCTCCAGCCGCGCGGAGGAATGCTCCGGCCCCTGGCCTTCATAGCCATGCGGCAGCAGGCAGACGAGCCCTGACATGCGCAGCCACTTGCGCTCGCCGCTGCTGATGAACTGGTCGAACACCACCTGCGCGCCATTGGCGAAGTCGCCGAACTGCGCTTCCCACAGCGTCAGGGCCTGCGGATTGGCGAGGCTGTAGCCATATTCGAAACCAAGCACGGCTTCTTCCGAGAGCATCGAATTGATAACCTCGTAATTGGCCTGAGCGGGACCGAGATTGTTGAGCGGAATAAACCGCGTCTCGTCCTTTTGGTCGTAGAGCACCGAATGGCGCTGCGAGAACGTGCCGCGCTCCGAATCCTGGCCGGACAGCCGGATCGGATTGCCGTCGAGCAGGATAGAGCCGAAGGCCAGCGCTTCCGCCGTCGCCCAGTCGATTCCCTCGCCGCTCTCAATCGCGTTGCGGCGGTTGTCCAGAAAGCGCCCGATGGTCTTGTGGGCCTCGAAGCCGTCCGGCACCTCGGTCAGCTTGCGGCCGATCTCCTTCAGGCTCTTCAACGCCACGCCCGTCTTGCCGCGGCGCAGTTCGTCCTGAGCGTCAGCTGTCCGCAGGCCAGACCACGCGCCATCCAGCCAATCGGCCTTGTTGGGCTTGTAGGCTTGGCCCACCTCCCATTCAGCCTCCAGATGGGCGCGCCAGTCCGCCTTCATGCGGTCCACCTCATCGGAGGTCACCAAGCCTTCGCCGACCAGCTTTGCGGCATAGATTTGTGCCGTGGTCTGGTGAGCGCGGATGTTCTTGTACATCAGCGGCTGGGTAAAGGCCGGCTCGTCGCCCTCATTATGGCCGAAGCGGCGATAGCAGAACATGTCCACCACCACGGGCTTGTGGAACTTCTGGCGGAACTCGGTCGCGATCTTCGCTGCATAGACGACGGCCTCGGGGTCGTCGCCGTTCACATGGAAGATCGGCGCCTCGATCATCTTCGCCACGTCGGACGGATAGGGCGAGGAGCGCGACAGGCGCGGATTGGTGGTGAAGCCGATCTGGTTGTTGACGATGACATGGAGCGTGCCCGCCACGCGATGTCCGCGCAAGCCGGACAGCCCCAAGATTTCCGCCACCACACCCTGCCCGGCGAAGGCCGCATCGCCATGCAGCAGCAGCGGCATCACCTTGGCGCGCTCCTCGAGCGGCACCGCTTCCTCGCGGGCGCGGCCGAACAAGATGTCCTGCTTGGCGCGCGCCTTGCCCATCACCACGGGATCGACGATCTCGAGATGCGACGGGTTGGCGGTGAGCGACAGGTGGACCTTGTTGTTGTCGAATTCGCGGTCGCTTGATGCACCGAGATGGTACTTCACATCGCCCGAGCCTTCCACATCATCGGGCGTGTAGGAACCGCCCTTGAACTCGTGGAAGATCGCGCGATGCGGCTTCTGCATCACCTGCGACAGCACGTTGAGCCGCCCACGATGAGGCATGCCGAGCACGACCTCCTTCAGGCCGAGCTGGCCGCCCCGCTTGATGATCTGCTCAAGCGCCGGGATCAGCGCCTCCGCCCCGTCCAGGCCGAAACGTTTGGTGCCCTTGTATTTTACGTCGATGAACTGCTCGAAGCCTTCCGCCTCGATCAGCTTGGACAGGATCGCCTTCTTGCCGTTCGCCGTGAACTCGATGCCCTTGTCCGGCCCCTCGATCCGTTCCTGGATCCAAGCCTTTTCGGTCGGATCGGAGATGTGCATGAATTCGACGCCGAGGGTCGAGCAGTAGGTGCGCTCCAGAATTTCCAGCATCTGGCGGACGGTGGCGTATTCGAGCCCGAGCACGCCATCGATGAAGATCGGCCGTTCGAGATCGCCGTCCGTGAAACCGTAATTGGCCGGCGAAAGCTCGTGATAATCCTCGAGCGGGGCTGCAAGCTTGAGCGGGTCGAGATCGGCATGAAGATGCCCGCGCATGCGGAAGGCGCGGATCATCATGATGGCGCGCACGGAATCACGCGTTGCCTGGACGAGTTGGGCTTCGCTCAGCCCTCCCGTCTTTTCCGCCGCCGCCGCCACCTTGCCGTCGGCCTTGGCTACCGCGGGAGCGCCCTTCTCGCGCAGCTTGGTTTCGATGCGCTTCTCGATCGCACCCCAGTTGCCGTCGAGCGCGGAAACCAGCTCGCCATTGGCGGCGATCGGCCAGTTCGGCCTAGTCCAGGACGGGCCTTCCGCATTCTTGCGCACATCGGCTGGTTCGTCGGCGACGCCAGCGAAGAAGGCGCGCCATTCCGCGTTCACCGACTGCGGATCATCGAGATACTTCGCATGAAGCTCTTCGAGGTAATCCGCATTGCCGCCCCACAGAAAGGAGGTCTGCGCAAAGCGGTCGTTGGCGTGATCCTGGCGAGCCATTCTTCTTGTCCTCGGGCAGCGTGGGGCCGAAAACCCCATCCCCTCCCTTTTCGTCTTTTTCACGGAAGGCGAGAGCCTTCCCTTCGCTTCAAACCGCTTCTTTAGGCGCTCAGGCGCCGATCGCCTCGACCAGGGTCTGGCCCAGCCGCGCGGGCGACGGCGAAACCTTGATGCCGGCTGCTTCCATGGCGGCGATCTTGTCTTCCGCGCCGCCCTTGCCGCCCGAGATCACGGCGCCTGCATGGCCCATGGTGCGACCGGCCGGCGCCGTGCGTCCGGCGATGAAGCCGGCCATCGGCTTTTTCCGCCCGCGCTTGGCCTCGTCGCGCAGGAACTGCGCCGCGTCTTCCTCGGCCGAGCCGCCGATCTCGCCGATCATGATGATCGACTGGGTCTCGTCATCGGCGAGGAACATTTCCAGCACGTCGATGAACTCCGTTCCCTTGACCGGATCGCCGCCGATGCCGACCGCGGTTGTCTGACCCAAGCCCGCATTGGTGGTCTGGAACACGGCTTCATAGGTAAGGGTTCCCGAGCGCGAAACAACGCCGACCGAGCCCTTGCGGAAGATGTTGCCCGGCATGATGCCGATCTTGCACGCGTCCGGCGTGAGCACACCGGGGCAGTTCGGCCCGATCAGGCGCGAGGCGGATTGCTCCAGCCGTCCCTTGACCTTGACC
>CAUQXI010000029.1:0-34330 GCA_963522145.1 uncultured Mesorhizobium sp.
GTCTGCGGAGCGCCATGCACACCTTGCAGGAGCTGCGCGTCGCGGAGTCCGTTTCTCGCGCGCGCTACTTTCTCGACAGCGGCATGCCCGACGACACGATGTCCGGCGAGAACTCGTCTTTCGCCAAGAAGACAGTCGCCGGGCTGTTTCGCCGGACGTCCATACCGAAGGCTGGCTTCACCAAGACCGCAGGCTTCACGAACATCTACCAAGCGCCGATCGACAAAGGCGCGGTGAAGTATCCGAAGGGCGCAGTCTGGTCGATCTCCTACACGACATCGTTGACGGCAGTCGCATCGTTCAACATGACGCCATGCGAAAGCCTGGAAGACCTCGATCTCACGCCTGGCGGGTTCTACATCGAGAAGGGCCTGTCCAGGGTCTCGACGGTCTACGTCAACGCCACGTCCTCGGACAAAAATCCCGTCACCAATGTGCAGAACTACATCGCCACCCTAACGGTGCCGAAAAGCGCGACGCTGGCACTGCGCGGCGGCAGTGTCTTTTCCGATCAGTCGATCGAGCCGCCGCTCGGCTACACGGCGATCATCGGCATGAGCAACAGTCCGATGCCCTACCTCGATTGCGGTTCGACGATCCCGCCCGGCTCGTTTGCGCTTTCCGCCGACCCGCTGGCGACGGCCGACGGCGCAAACGCGCTCGTCTATGAGGTGACGCTGACGCGCGAGCAGATCTTCCGGACCCTGAACTCGGGTCGATGGGTTCTTTTCGAGATCGACCTTGCCGGACGGGTCTGGCCGCTGCAGGAGGTCGCCAGCGTGGCGGCGGTCAAGGCGCGCGCAGGAACGGTGTTCTTCGCCAGCCCGACGAACTCGTCGACGGCCGCCAACCAGGCCGACACGGTGAAGGTGTTCATTCAGCCGCGCTTCTCGACCAACCCGCAGTCGGACGGCAAGACCTACCGCTTCAACAACCTGAAGGCCGGCATCTCGATTGACAGCAATGTCGACGCGGGCACTTCCCAGGCTTTTGATGGAATAAAGGTCGAGGGCGTGAAGGCGGGCTACCAGGTCAGCGGCCACGGGGCGATCCTGGGCAATTCGGACGTCACTTTCGAGCGCAACCTGGTGGTTCAGGCCAACAAGCACGGCTACGTCATCCAGTCGGGACGCATGCAGGACTGCATCGCGTTCCAGGGGGCCGTCCCGCCCTCGACCGACATGGATTACTACGCCTTCACCAGCTACCGGAACCAGCCGAACTACATCGAAACGTTCCTGGAGCGGTGCGGCGTGGTCAACCCCGACCACTACCCGATCGCGCGCGCAGCCTTCTACCAGCACGGCTCGATCGACGGCAGCAGCCCAAAGCGCGGAATGCTGGAGCAGTTCTTCATCTACAATGGGGGCGCAGTCTCACCCGGCGCAACGGACACGACCGTTTTCCTCGACACCCTTATCCGCTGTCGCGAAGGTGCGCTTCGAGGTTACAGTTATGCCAGCCTCGCTGCGCTGCAGGCCGACGTCACTCCCCCGCCGCAGGACGGCGAACTCGCCTCCGTCCGAAGCGGTGCGGTGCCGGAACTCGGGCAGTATCGATACAACGCCGCTCTCAATCCGCCTGCCTGGGAGAAGACCACAGACGCTTTTCAGGGGTCCATCTCCCTCGGGCCAGGGAGTCCGACTTACGCCAATCGAAAGCACATCGTTCGGAGAGCCATGATCAAGACCGGCTCTTCCAGCGGCTTGATCTGGCTCGGTGCTCCTACGGGATCGATCGACACGCCGACGGTGCCGCAGGAGATATCGGACTCCGTGCTTCACCACATTCCTGCGCACGGTGCTCTGGCGATCCAGCTCGGCCGGGCAACGAAGTTCCAGATCTTCAACAACATCATCGTGGCGGAGGATGGAGGCGGATACCCGGCTTCGCTCGGAACGAGCACCGAGGGCTCGATCTTCTCCCGCAACATCTTCTACGACACGCGCAAGGCCGGGAACCCGGCGCCGCTCTGGCGCCTGAACGCGACGACTGCCGGGCCGCTCTATACCGAGATCGACTACAACATCTATGTCGGCTGCGCGAACACGAACATCGTCTTGAACGGCGCGACCTACAGCATCTACACGAAGGCGCTGTTCGAGACCTATCGCGCGGCCGCAGCGGCCTTCAACATCGATCAGCACTCGATCTTCCTCACGCTCGAAGACGCGAGGAACCTGTTCTCCGGTGATCCGATGGCGGGTGACTTCCGGTTGAAGAAGGGCGCGCTCTTCTACGCCGATGGCTCGCCCATGGCGTTCCTCGACGGCAAGCCGATCGTCGGGCCTGACGGTATCCCCAATGCCGGCCCGCGCCGCCATCGCGACTGGAACAGCCGAGCAATCCTTCCCGGCGCGCCGGCCTATTGGCCGATCACGCCGAGGACGGAAGCCGAATGCGAGCTGTATTGCCGCGCGCCCTGGCTGTGGGACTGGCGCACCGGCAAAAGCGAGCTCGGATCACTCGCCCTGGCCGCATAAGGCAATAGACTCCTGACCAGCGAGCGCCCCGGTCAATTCCGGGGAGCGGGCCAAGCCGGGAAGCACGGACCCGCAGACAGCAGAAGGGGATAACCGTCTCACCCGCCGTGCCCTTCCGGGCGCGGCCAAGGTGGATGATTCCCTTGGTATTTTGAATGGCCTTTCAAACGGATTTCACGCCCGTCTCGCCCGTCCACCCGCTGGCCGGCTATGTCGGCGGCAAGCGCAGGCTCGCGCGGCTCATCTGCGAGCGCATCGCGGCCGTGCCGCACGACCTTTATGCCGAGCCGTTCGTGGGCATGGGCGGCATCTTCTTCCGCCGCCAGCTCGTGCCCAAGGTTGAGGTGATCAACGACCGCTCGGGCGACGTGGCGACGCTCTTCCGCATCCTGCAGCGCCACTATCCACAGTTCATGGAAGCCCTGCGCTTCCAGGTCACCAGCCGCCGCGAGTTCGAACGGCTGAAGGCGTCGGACCCGTCCACGCTGACCGATCTGGAACGCGCAGCGCGCTTCCTTTACCTCCAGCGGCTGGCCTTCGGCGGCAAGGTGGACGGCCGCAACTTCGGCGTCGACACGCACTCGGCAGGCGGCTTCAACCTGACGAAGCTCGCGCCGATGCTTGAAGCGGTTCACGAGCGGCTCGCCGGCGTCACAGTAGAGTGCCTGGACTGGCCCGTCTTCCTCGACCGCTACGACCGCCTCGGCGCGCTTTTCTACCTCGACCCGCCCTATTGGGGCTCGGAAGGCTATTACGGGAAGGAGCTGTTCGGCCGCGAGCAGTTCGCCCGGCTCGCGGAGCGTCTGGGCAGGCTGAAGGGCCGCTTCATCCTGTCGATCAACGACGTGCCGGAGGTGCGGAAATTGTTCGCGGGCTTCGCGATCGAGCCGGCCGAGCTGCTCTACTCGTTGAATGGCGGCAAGGGATCAGCAGCACGGGAGCTGATCATTTGCGGCTGAGGGATTGCTACAGCGCCTTGCCGGCGGATGCTATGGGTGATCCAAGGTGGCATCCCTCTCGGCAGCGACGCATCACGGGTCCTAGCATGGCAGCACTGAGCATCTCACGTGTAGCAAGGGAGGCCTGGCGGCTGACGAGCGATTACGCCGCCTCCCATAGAAAAAACTTCACCATACAGGCGCTCGCCATCATCATCACTGCTGTCGCGCTGCGATTTGCCGCCGGTGATCTTCAAGGCGCACAGGCAGACGTGATGAAATGGTTCTATTCGATCGTTGCCTCCCCGATCGTGCTGACGGTCGTCTACTATGCACTTGCCTTCATCATCGCGCCCTACTCGCTGATGGCGGATGAAATCCTCGCATCGCGCCAAGAGATTGCAGACGCGGCTGCGACGTTCAACCGGGGCTCTGCTGATGTGAACGCCGCTATAGACGCTGGCAAAGGGCAGATCGCCGACGCCGTGGAACTGATCGAAGTCGCGCTGCAGCGCCTCGCGGCAGAACAGGCTCAAGCACAAGAGCAGTCGAAGGAGGTTGCCTTATACGTCCGAGATAAGCGGCTCGAAGCGTTCGCAACATACCTCGATCGCTTTGAGGCTGATCTTGCTCACCAGGTGGCTGAAATGACCTTGGGCTTCGACCGCGAACAAACGAGCGATGTGCGGCTGGCTGTCGTCCGCGCCATCGAGGAGTACAACGCCATCGACAAGCGCGCGCTGGGCGGCGCGCATTTCCCGTGGATCGATGCCTCTGACGTGGACACGTTTAGTTCAAGCGTCGGCGCGGTCAGGGCGGCGGTCGCAAAGCTGCGTCAGCAGAACCAGACTGAGCGAGATGCGCTCTGGCGGTATTGACCAGCCGTTCTCAGGAAGGAGAGTTCAATGAGGGGCGTGGTGGTCAGCGTCTTGCTAACGATGAGCCTGCCAGCGCAGGCCATGGAGCTCTGCGGCTCAGCCAAGAGGGTAACATGTGTGGTCGACGGCGACACTTTCTGGCTGCATGGCGAGAAGATCAGGATCGCCGACATAGACGCGCCAGAGGTGCACGGCCGCTGCCGCAAGGAACGCCACCTCGCCGCCCAAGCCACGCAGCGCCTGGCGCTGCTCCTCGACGAGTCTGACATTCAGCTGCGGCGTGACGGCAAAGACCGCTTCGGCCGCTCTCTCGCAAAGGTGACGAGCTCCGATCGAGAGATCGGCGAAGAGCTGATTGCTGAAGGCTTAGCCCAGCCATGGCCACGTCTGAAGCCGTGGTGCTGACCACCGTCGAGGTTCTGAGGCTATTGCGATGAGCGCGCGGTGCCATTCGAAGTTGCGCGCAGGTGCCAATCGATTTTGCGCGCTACACCGTGCCAGGCGCAGCCCGAGATCGGCGTCTTCCGTGACGTTGAACGGGTCCCAAGCGCCGGCATCGTCGAGGGCGGCGCGGCGGAAGTGATTGGACGTTCCGCCGAGCGGAAGAAACGCCGACCGCGCCGAAAGGTAGGGGAGCAGCCCTCGGAACAGGGCGGCATATTCCATGGCGAACATGCGGGAAAGCGCGCTCGCCCGGTCATTGGCGATCACCAACGGCGCCTGAAGGCAGGCAAGATCGGCACCATCCCTTCGGAAGCGCGCCCAGGCCTCGCGCAGCTGCAGCGGGTCAGGACGATCCTCCGCATCATACAGCGCCACGAACTCTCCGCTTGTTGTGGGCAGCGCGTAGTTCAACGCCTTCGGCTTGGTGCGCGGCATAGCCGGCGGAACGGCGATGATCTCGAAGAAGGCGGGCGGGTGTGCGGCACGGATCGCGGCGATGGTGTTTGTGTCGTCCTCTTCGCAGACCAGCTTGACCTCGAGCCGGCCTGCGGGCCAGTCGAGCGCGCTCAGCGCCTCCACCAGTTCGGGCACAACCTCGCTTTCGCGGTAGAGCGCCACCAGAACGGAATAGACGGGCAATTCAGCAGCATCCTCGCTCGGAACAGGCGCCAGCCGATATCGGGGTGCTGCGCGGATCGCCTGAAGACGCAGGAGCACACAGGCCAGGAAAAAGAGCGTCGCGGCCAGATGCGTTGCCATCAGCGCCTGGCCCGGCGCAAGCACGAAGGCGAGCGGCAGGAGCACGAGGCCGGCGCCGACCCCTGCGCCCTGCCAGGCATTGAGCACGAAGCGGGCCGACCAGTCCGAACGACGCTCGAACAGGCTCAGCACGGCCTGGCGAAGCAGAAGCGGGCGCGCGCGGGCGAGAATTGCCGAACGCAGCACGGAGGGCGCGACGATGCGCAGGCGGCGGGCGAGGCTCGGCCGCTCGTTGAGCTGCACCTTCATCTCGGCAGGCGAAAAGCGCGACAGCGCCAGAAGCACGGCGGAGGCATCCTGCCCCGTCTCATACTTCACGGGAACGCCGCGCCGGCGCTCCTTGAGGAGCGTGAGGCAATCGTCCTCAGCGAGCATCAGCCGGCGCGGATCGATGCGGGACACGAAGTGCAGGCCGAGCACGTCGGCCAGGGCGCCGTGCAAGCGCGCCTCGCCGATGCCGCTCGAGGCAGCGACCTCTTCCGGCAGTGACCGCCGGTTGGCATCCGCCATTGCCGCAAGGCGCACGCGCTCTTCGAGCGGAAGAGACAGCCGGTCGAGGACAGGAGCCCAGTCCGCGAGTTCGGGAAAAACAAGCTCGGCGATCAGGTGGGAATCGGGACGTTCCCGCTCAGCGCCACCTGCGGTGAACGGTTGAGGCGGATGCGTCGGCCGCGGGCCGTCGGATCGGCCGATGCGGCCGCTTGAAAAATTCATCCCGCTGCCGAAAGGCTTCCCGCCATCTCCCACCAAGGCCCGCTTCATCTTGGAATCGGAGCGGGCAACGCTGCAAGTCTATTCAACCGAAAAGTGTATTTTCCGTCACATCTTCCCGACCTTTGTTGCTGTCTTGCGACGGTTCCGGGTACATCGGGCCGGCAGGCATGAGCGCTTCGCCGCAGCCTTGCGGGCCTTCAGGCGCGCGCGATGGGGTGGTAGAGCTTGCTCCACCGGCAGCTCTGCCGAAGCTTCCACCAGAAAGCCCCGCCCTGTGAGTTTTCTTTCGCTTACTCTCAGCCGCTCCACTTGCCGCGGCCGCCTTGCCCTCAAGGTGGCAGCGTTGATCTTGCTGAGCGGGCTGGCGCTGCTGGCGGGCATGCAACGAGGATGGCCGCAATCGGCAGGCCCTGCGATCCCGCTTCTTTGGGAGCCGCGCGAACGGCTTGCCAAGCCCGACCTTTCCGCCCTGCCCCGGCTGCGCTTCCTGACCACGGTGGACTTCCCGCCCTTCAACAGTTTGGACGCGCAAGGTCGGCTTGTCGGCTTCCACATCGATCTGGCGCGCGCGGTCTGCGCGGAGCTCGGCGTCACCGAGAAGTGCCAGATCCAGGCCCTGCCATGGAGCGAACTCCTGCCCGCGCTGCTGCGCGGAGAGGGAGAAGCCATCATCGCCGGTGTGGCGGTGACGGCAGAGGCGCGCGAAACGCTCGGCTTTTCCCGCCCGTTTCTCTGGTTTCCCGCCCGTTTCATGACACGCAAGGACGCCACGCCGAACGAGCCGCTGGCCCAGGCGCTTTCAGGCAAGAAAATCGGTGTTCTGGCAGGGTCCGCGCATGAGCGGATGCTGAAGGAGATGTTTCCCGGCCTCCAGCCTGTGCCTTACCCCGATGCTGCCGCGCTCCAGAACGACCTTGCCGACGCCAAGCTGGACGCCGTGTTCGGAGACGGGATGCGGTTTTCCTTCTGGCTTGCCGAAGGAAAGGGAGCGGAATGCTGCCGGTTCGCAGGCGGGCCGTTCCTCGCGCCCGAATATCTCGGCTATGGATTGAGCATCGCTGCCCGCCGCGACGACGCAGAGCTGATTGCAGCCTTCGACTACGCGCTTCAGGCGCTTTCGACAAAGAAACGCTTCACCGAGCTTTACCTGCGCGCCTTTCCCGTCAGCTTCTTCTGACCCGCTGTCGTTGACGCGGAGGCCAGCCTTGCCTAGAGCGGCGGGCTTTCGCCCGTTTCCGGACCTTTTCCATGCCCCACCCCGAGTTTTCGCCCGAAATCCTTAGCGCCGCCGCCGAAAGCCAGGCCTGGCCCCTCGAGGAAGCGCGCAAGATCGTGGAGCGCTACAAGGACAAGGGCTTTCCGGACACGGTGCTGTTTGAAACCGGCTACGGCCCCTCCGGCCTGCCGCATATCGGAACCTGCGGCGAGGTGGCGCGCACCTCGATGGTGCGTCACGCCTTTCGCGTGCTCACCGAGGATCGGGTCAAGACGCGGCTCCTGTGTTTTTCCGACGACATGGACGGCCTCCGCAAGGTGCCGGACAATGTGCCGAACAAGGACATGCTGCGCGACTATCTCGGCAAGCCGCTGACGCGCATCCCCGACCCGTTCGGCGAGTTCGACAGCTTTGGCGCGCACAACAATGCGATGCTGCGCCGCTTTCTGGATGCGTTCGGCTTTTCCTACGAGTTCGCTTCCTCGACCGAGTACTATGCGTCGGGCTGCTTCGACGCCACGCTGCGGCTGATGCTTGAACGCTTCGACCGCGTCATGGAGATCATGCTACCTTCGCTGCGCGAGGAGCGCGCGCAGACCTATTCACCGTTCCTGCCCATCCATCCCGAAACCGGCGCGGTGATGCAGGTGGCGCTCGACAACCGCGATGTGGCAGCGGGCACGATCACCTGGCGCGACCCCGACACGGGACAAAGCTTCACGACGCCCGTCACCGGGGGGCACGCCAAGCTGCAATGGAAGCCGGATTGGGCGATGCGCTGGGCGGCGCTCGGCGTGGATTATGAGATGTCGGGCAAGGACCTGATCGATTCCGTCAAGCTCGCCAACCAGATCACGCGGGCGCTCGGCGGAACGCCGCCCGAAGGCTTCAATTACGAGCTGTTTCTGGACGAGAATGGCCAGAAGATCTCGAAGTCAAAGGGCAACGGGCTGACCATCGACGAGTGGCTTGCCTACGCCCCGACCGAGAGCCTGGGGCTTTACATGTTCCAGAAGCCGAAGACAGCGAAGAAGCTTTATTTCGACGTGATCCCGCGCGCGGTGGAAGAGTATTACACCTTTCTGTCCGCCTTCCGCCGGCAAGGGCCGAAGGAGCAGTTGGGCAACCCCGTCTGGCACATGCATGACGGCTATCCGCCCGCCATTGATCTGCCTGTGCCGTTCGCGCTGCTGCTCAATCTCGTGAGCGCATCGAATGCTGGCGACAAGAGTGTGCTTTGGGGCTTCATCTCGCGCTATGCGCCGGGCGTCACGCCCGACACGCATCCCGAACTTGACCGGCTCGCCGGCTACGCGATCCGCTATTTCGAGGATTTCGTGCGCCCCAGAAAGCGCTTTCGGGCCGCGGACGAGACGGAGCGGGCCGCGCTTTCGGCTCTTTCCGATACGCTCGGCGCCCTGCCTGTAGGGTCGGATGGCGAAGCGATCCAGAACGCTTCGCTCAACGTCGCACGCGGCATCGAGCGCTACCAGGATCACTCCAAGAAGAGCCCGGAGGGCGGCCCCGGCGTGTCGGGTGCGTTCTTCCAGATGATCTATCAGGTGCTGATCGGCCAGGAACGCGGGCCGCGCTTCGGCTCGTTCGCCGCACTTTACGGCATCGCGGAAACGCGCGCCCTGATCGCGGATGCGCTGGACGGCAGACTCACGACTGCTGCCTGATAGCCGCGCAGAGATCTTTGCCTCAGCCGCTCGGCTGCCCGACGCCGAAGATGCCGCGATGCGCGTCGGCTGCCTCCCGGCCGGTTTCGGCATAGGGACCGCCAGCCAGCGCTTCGCTGTTGCCGCTGCGCGCCAGCCATTCCCCGGCATCCTCGCGGCCGACCGTGCAGGCGCTTCTCACCACTTCTGAGGTCGGCTCGGAAGGGACCGTGCAGAGCACGGCACGGCCTCGCAGCCAGTTGCGGAAGGCCGTGCGCGCGGCCATCCCGCAGGCCCAGGCGCGGCCTTCCGGGGTCTGGCAGGTTTGGTCTGCCTCGGTCACGCGCACGCCTTCGATCTCGACCACATGCCCGCCGGCTTCTATGCGGCCGGCTGCCGACGCGACGGGGCGATACAAAAGCACAGGCTTGGGCGCGTCGGTGGTTTCAACGGGAGCGCTGAGGGGCGGACGCGGCGGCAGGCGTTCGAGCGCGCCGCTCTCCGGTTCGGGCTCACTCGCATCGGTCGCGTCCCCAGAATCCGGCTCCAGCACGTCGCTTGGATCGATGATCTCGGGCGTGATGGTGTCCTGCTCGGCGGCAGGTGCTACTGCGAGATGCTGCGCGCCCACCATCATGGCAAGCGACAGCACCACGACGCCGGTTGCCGTCAGGGCGCGCAGAGCCGTCGGGCTCATCGAGACGCTCCGCACGCCGCCGGCCGTTACTGGCTCGCCCATGCGATCCGCGCGATCCAGTCGATCTCGGCCGCCGGGATCTCCCGGTCGGGATGCGCCGGGTTGAGCGACAGAAGCTCGACCCCTTCAGCCGACTGGCGCGCGAGCACCTTTGCCATCACCTCGCCGCCCGTGGTGCGGACCACCACCCGGTCGCCCTTGCGCACGCTCGCGCCCGGCTCCACGATCAGCACATCGCCGTCACGGTAAAGCGGCATCATGGAATCGCCCTGCACCTGAAGCGCGTAGGCACCGTCGCGCGCCTGGGCGGGAAGCTCCACCATGTCCCAGCCCTGGCCGGCGGGGAAGCCGGCATCGTCGAAGAAGCCGCCCGCGCCCGCCTGGGCGAAGCCGATGAGCGCCACGCGGGAGTGTGCCTTGCGCTGGGCCGGCCCATCCACCAGCGCCAGAAACTCGTCGAGTGAAGAGCCCGTCGCCTCGATCACCTTGGCGACCGATTCCGTGGATGGCCAGCGCGGGCGCCCGTCGGCCGAGCAGCGCTTGGACTTGTTGAACGCGGTAGAGTCGAGCCCCGCCCGCTTGGCGAGGCCGGAGGCCGAAAGCGAATAGCGCTCGGCCATGGCGTCGATGGCCGCCCAGACCCGCTCATGCGAAAGCATCCGCGCCATCCCGAGGGTTTAAGAAAATAGTCCTCACAAGCTAGCGTGGCGCTTTCCCGATGTCCAGCGCAGAACGCGCGCCAGCCGGTTTGTCGCGCAGGCCCGAAGCGGTCAAGCTGCCTGCTTCTCGCCTTTATAAGGATCGAAGCGCGCATAGAAGGTTTCGTTCTTCGCGGCCATGTCGCGCAGCAGTTCCGGCACGGCGAATTGCGGCCCGTGCCGGGCAGCGAGCTCATCCGCCCGCGCCACGAAGGCGGTCGCGCCGATGCCGTCGATCATGGACAGCACTCCGCCTGTGTAGGGCGCGAAGCCGAAGGCGAGGATGGAACCGACATCGGCCTCGCGCGGATCCGTGACGATGCCTTCCGCCATCACGCGGGCGGCCTCGATCGCCGTCACGTAAAGGAAGCGGCTCTTCAATTCCGCCACATCGACCTCTTCCGGCACCTTCTGCGGATAAAGCTCCTTCAAGCCGGGCCACAGCATCTTCTTCGCGGGCTTGGCCGGGTAATCGTAGAAGCCCTTCCCGTTCTTCCGTCCGAGCCGGCCATGGGTGTCGGCCATCGTGTCGATCAGCTTCATCTGGGCGGCATCGACCGCACCTTCGCCGAGGTCGCGCACCGTCTGGTGCATGATCTTCTGCGCGAGGTCGATCGCGGTCTCGTCGGTGAGCGCGAGCGGCCCCACCGGCATGCCCGCCTGCTTGGCGGCGTTCTCGATCATGGCGGCCGGCACGCCCTCGATCAGCATCTGATAGGCTTCCGACATGTAGCGCAGCACGCAGCGGTTGACGAAGAAGCCGCGCGTGTCGTTCACCACCACCGGCGTCTTCTTGATGGCGCGCACATAGTCCATCGCGACTGCCAGCGCCGCCTCGCTCGTCTTCTCGCCCAGGATCACCTCGACCAGCATCATCTTGTCGACGGGCGAAAAGAAATGGATGCCGATGAAGCGCTCGGGCCGGACGGAGTTGCCGGCCAGCGCCGTGATTGGGATGGTGGAGGTGTTGGACGCGAATACCGCGCCCTCGCCCAGGGCGTCTTCCGCCCTGGCCGTGACATCCTTCTTCACGGCGGAATCCTCGAACACGGCCTCGATCACCAGATCGCAGCCTTGGAGGGCGGCATAGTCCGGCGTGGCGGTGATGAGGGACAGGAGCCTGTCCTTGTCCTCCGGCTTGGCCCGGCCCTTCTTGATCTGGTCGGCCATCAGGCTTTCCCCATGGGCCTTGCCCTTGTCGGCAGTTGCCTGATCGCGATCAACCAGTACCACGGGGATGCCGGCCCGCGCCGTGACATAGGCGATGCCCGCTCCCATGAAGCCCGCCCCCAGCACGCCGACCTTCTTGAAGGTCGTTTCCGGCAGGGCTTTCGGCCGGCGCGCGCCCTTGTTGAGCTCCTGGAGCGAGATGAACAGCGAGCGCACCATCATGGCCGCCTCGGCTGTCTGCAGAATATGGGTGAAATAGCGCTGCTCGACCTTGAGCGCGGTGTCAAAGGGAAGAAGCAGCCCTTCATAGACGCATTTGAGGATAGCGGTGGCGGCGGGATAGTTGCCCTGCGTTTCACGGCGCAGGATGGCTGCGGCGGGCGGCCAGAGATTGGCGCCTGCCGCCGAGTAAACGGGACCGCCGGGCAGCTTGAAACCCTTCTCGTCCCAGGGCTGCACGGGCTTGAGCCCATCGCGGATCATCTGCTTAGCCGTTTCCACCAGCGCGTCGGGCGCGACCACGGCATGGACGAGGTTCATGCTTTTCGCCTTTTGCGGCGTCAGCGTCTGGCCCGAAGTCAGCATCTGGAGGGCGGCCTGCGTGTCGCATAGGCGGGGCACGCGCTGGGTGCCGCCGGCGCCGGGGAAGATGCCGACCTTCACTTCCGGCAAAGCGAGCTTCACATGCGGCGCATCCGACGCGACGCGGCCGTGACAGGCGAGCGAGATCTCGAAGGCCCCACCCATGCAGGTGCCGTTGATGGCCGCGACCCACGGCTTTCCGCTCGTTTCGATGCGGCGGAACAGGTGGGTCATGCGGCCCGCATTGTCGAACAGGAGCTGCACGGCCGCCGCATGGTCGCGCGCCCGCTCGGCCTCGAAGGCGGCCATCATACTCTTGAGCATGTTCAGGTCCGCGCCGCCGGAGAAATCCTTCTTGCCCGAGGTGAGCACGACACCCTTGATGCCGGCATCGTCCACAACCGCGGAGATGATCTCCCCCAACTCGTCCAGCACCTCCTCGGTGAAGACGTTCATGGAGCGCCCGGGCATGTCCCAGGTCAGCAGCGCGATGCCGTCCGCGTCGGTTTCAAGCGTGAAATTGGAATAGGTCATGGCGGCTCTCCCTCACACCCGCTCGATGATCGTCGCGGTGCCCATCCCGGCGCCGATGCAGAGCGTGACGAGCGCGGTGTTGAGGTCGCGCCGTTCGAGTTCGTCGAGCACAGTGCCGAAGATCATCGCGCCCGTCGCCCCCAGCGGATGGCCCATGGCGATGGCGCCGCCATTCACGTTGATCCGTTCGGGATCGATGTCGAAGGCCTGGATGTAGCGCAGAACGACGGAGGCGAAGGCCTCGTTGAGCTCGAAGAGGTCGATATCGCGAAGCCCCATCCCGGCGCGCTTCAACAGCTTTTCCGTTACATCGACCGGGCCGGTCAGCATGATCGCCGGTTCCGAGCCGATATTGGCGAAGGCCTTGATGCGCGCGCGGGGCTTGAGCCCCATCGCCTTTCCGGCCGCTTCGGAGCCCAGCAGCACAGCAGCGGCGCCATCCACGATGCCGCTCGAATTGCCGGCATGGTGGACGTGCTCGATGCTTTCCAGCTCGGGATAGCGCTGCACGGCCACCGCATCGAAGCCGCCCATCTCGCCGGGGATGGTGAAGGACGGGTTGAGGCTCGCCAGCGACTGCATGTCGGTGGTCGGCCGCATATGCTCGTCGCGGTCGAGGATGGTCAGGCCGTTGATGTCGGTGACGGGCACGACCGATCTGTCGAAGCGGCGCGCCCCCCATGCCTCGGCCGCGCGCTTCTGGCTTTGCACGGCATAGGCATCCACGTCGTCGCGCCCGAAGCCATATTTCGTGGCGATCAGGTCGGCGGACACGCCCTGCGGCATGAACCAGCCGGGCAGGCTGACGGAAGGGTCCATGTACCAGGCGCCGCCCGACATGCCCATGCCGACGCGCGACATGGATTCCACACCGCCCGCGATCACGATCTCGTCCGCGCCGGCCGCGATCTTGGCCGCACCGAGATTGATGGCATCCAGGCCCGAAGCACAGAAGCGCGAGATCTGCATTCCCGGCGCTGAGGTGGCGTAGCCCGCCTCGAAGGCAGCCGAGCGCGGAATCACCGAACCCGCCTCGCCGACCGGATCGACGCAGCCGAAAATGATGTCGTCCACCAGCGCGGTGTCGAGGCCGTTGCGGTCGCGCAGCGCGTTGAGCACATGGGCGCCCAGCCGCACGGCCGGCACCTCATGCAGCGCGCCATCCTTCTTGCCGCGTCCGCGCGGCGTGCGCAGGGCGTCATAGACATAGGCGTGGGTCATGGTCGCTCCTCGTGGTCGTTCCCGCTGTCGGAAGGCCTCAGGGGCGGGAACGCGGGTAGAACTAGAACGCTTCGGCGGGCAGCGCCATGGTCGCGTCGGCCCCGGTCTGGATGCGGGCGAGCCGAAGCGCGGTTTCGGGCAGAAGCCGTTCGTTGAAGAAGCGGGCGGTGACGAGCTTGCTTTCGTGGAAGGCCGTGTCGTCCACGCCAGTCCCAGGTTTCGCCTGCGCGGCCTTCGCCATGCGCGCCCATAGATAGCCGAGCGCGACTAGGCCAAACAAATGCAGGTAATCGGTGGAGGCAGCACCCGCATTGTCGGGCTTCGCCATCGCATTCTGCACCAGCCACATCGTGGCGCTCTGCAGGTCGTTCAGCGACTTCTTGAGGGCCTTAGTGACCGGGGCCATCTTCTCGGCCGAGCGATTCTCCTCGCAGAACGCACCGACCTCCGCAAAAAAGGCCTGGATCGCGCGGCCGCCATTGGCGGGAAGCTTGCGGCCGACGAGGTCGAGCGCCTGCACGCCGTTGGTGCCCTCGTAGATCATGGCAATGCGGGCATCGCGCACGAACTGGCTCATGCCCCATTCCTCGATATAGCCGTGTCCGCCAAGCACTCCCTGCGCGGCCACCGCCGTTTCGAAGCCCTTGTCGGTCAGCATGGCCTTCACCACCGGCGTAAGCAGTCCGAGCAGATCATCGGCATTGCGTCTTTCGGCCTCGTCTGGCGAACGATGCGAGAGATCAGACTGAAGCGCGGTCCAGAGCGCGAGCGCGCGGCCGCCTTCGTTGAACGCCTTGGCGGTCATGAGGACACGGCGCACATCGGGGTGGACGATGATGGGGTCGGCCGCTTTGGCCGCATCCTTCGTGCCGCTCAGCGCACGACCTTGAAGGCGTTCCCTGGCATAGGCCGCGGCGTTCTGCGTGGCGACCTCTCCGAGCGAGAGCCCCTGGAGGCCGACGCCCAGCCGCGCTTCGTTCATCATGGTGAACATGGCGCGCAGGCCGCCATGCGCTTCGCCAAGCAGCCAGCCGGTCGCCCCGTCATAGTTCATGACGCAGGTGGCGTTTCCGTGGATGCCCATCTTTTCTTCGAGCGCGCCGCAGGTGGCGGCGTTGCGCGTGGCAGGCCTGCCTTCGGCATCGGGAATGAATTTCGGCACGATGAAGAGCGAGATGCCTTTCACGCCGGCCGGTGCGCCTTCAGCGCGGGCGAGCACCAGATGGACGATGTTTTCCGCCATATCGTGCTCGCCGGCCGAGATGAATATCTTCCCGCCGGTAATCCTGTACGAGCCGTCGCCTTGCGCCTCCGCGCGGGTGCGCAGGAGGCCGAGATCGGTGCCGGCGTGGGGCTCGGTCAGGTTCATCGTGCCGGTCCACTCGCCGGAAACGAGCTTCGGCAGATAGGTCTGCTTCTGCGCCTCGCTGCCGTGGGCAACGAGGGCAGCAATCGCGCCCTGCGTCAGGCCGGGATACATCATCAGCGCCATGTTGGCTGCGACCATGTATTCGGCAACGGCCGTGTGCAGCGTATAAGGCAGGCCCTGCCCGCCCCATTCTTCCGGCACAGCGAGCCCGACCCAGCCGCCCTCACGGTATTGGCGATAAGCGTCCGCGAAGCGCTCAGGCGTCTTCACCGAGCCATCGCTCGCGCGGACACAGCCCTGGGTGTCGCCACTGCGGTTGGTAGGAAGCAGCACGTTCTCGGCCAGCCGCGCGCCCTCGGAAAGGATCGCTTCCAGCACATCTCCGCTCGCATCGGCGAAGCCAGGAAGATTAGCGTAGCGCTCGATTCCCAACACATCGTTGAGCACGAAGAGCGTGTCGGCGACGGGCGCCCGGAAGATCGGCATGTGCTGTTCCTCGTGGGTCCCCGGCACGGGCGGCCGCGCTGAATATCTATCGCAGCCTCACGAGTATCAAGCAGATTTTGACGTTTTCGTAAACGTCATTCACCGCGTGAGCGAGGGCAGCGCTGAACGCGCCTTGTGGCTGGGCATCAAGATGATGTGGGTGAACGAAATCTGGCGCGGGTGACTATCGTGCCGTCAGCCACCAACTGCGCGGCTGCTGAGCTGCTCGCGCATGAAGCCGATCGCCTCGCCGAGATCCTCGATCGCGCCGTCGAGTTCGACCCGCTGCTTTTCCAGGCGGACCATCTGCCGTTCGGACTTTTCGAGCGCGAGCTTGAACTGCTTGGTGCTCGTGCCGGATGGCTCGTGAAGGTCGATCATCTGCTTCACGTCACGCAGCGAAAAACCCACTTTGCGCCCCAGCATGATCAGCTTCATGCGCGCCCGATCGCGTGTGGTATAAAGCCGGGTGTTGCCTTCCCGCAGCGGGGTAAGAAGGCCCTTGTCTTCGTAGAAACGCAAGGTGCGGAGGGACACGCCGAAACGTGCCGCCATATCGCCGATCCGCGTGAGTTCATCCGGGCTCTGGTCTGGTGCAAACGCGTCGCGGACGCCGCTGAAGGACGTGGGAGTTTCGTTCATTATGGTACTTTAGCCGATTAGTTGCGCAGCCCGCGTGCGGGCGGCACTTGGCGAGGCGGCGGGATGACCACCCACTCACTCGATATGACAGGAAATCGAGCCGGCGAAGGACTCGGTCGAAGCCCGCGATATAGAATTCGGCATCGCGACACGCAAGCAGGGCTAGGCTATCGCAAGGTCAAGCGCTGCGCCCGGGCTATCTTTTTTTTAAGCTTCGTCAACACCGCGGTAAACTTGGTTAACGGCTTGTTTACCATAATCGATGGAGTGTGCCGCGGTGAGATCATTCGAACTAGCAATCGATACAACCTCCATCATCGCTCTACGGGTGAGTTCACAACCTGCGGAATAAATCTTGCTCACGCTGGAAAGCAGGAGCGCAAGGAAAATTCGGCATCACGCGCCGGCTCACCGGCAAGCACTAAAAGGAACGTTTCCGTGAACAGCAGGCGATCCTACCTCGAAACCTTCAATGCCGGGCGGTCCAAGCGCCCGCACGCTTCGCTCGAGGAGCTTGCCCAGTCGCTGGAGCTCCTGGATGAGCGTATCCGCCGCTCGAACGAGACCTACGCGTCCGATGGTGAGCCGCAAAGGGCGGTTCGCGATGACCAAGGAAGGTCTGCCTGGATGGCACAGGACCTCGAGCGCCCGCGCTCCGAGGATGACACGGAAGCGGCAACCATCCGCCTCGCCGAGGAGTTCCAGAGCCTGCGCGGAGAGATCATCGGGCAGGAACAACAGGGCCTGAACAGCGAGATCAGGCAGGAAGCCGCCGGCTACCGCCAGGAGATCATCCCTTCCAGCGTGAGCGACAGCGCCGCCACCAGCGAGGTCGATCGGCTGACGGCCGCCGTAGCCGAACTTTCCGCGCGTCATGGTGCGGAGGGCGTGCATGAATTGAAGGGCGAACTGGAGCAGGTTCGCGTGGCGCTGGACCAGCTTGCCCGCGAGGACAGCGTCCGCACCATCGGCCAGCGCTGGGACGGCATCGAAAAGCGGCTGGGCCATTTCGAGTCGCAGCTTTCGGAGGAACGCGCCGATCGCGTGAGCAATATCGCGGTCACCGCGCTGCACACGCGGCTCGACGGGCTGGAAGATGCGCTGCGGAAGATGCCGACCTCGCGCACGATGGAAACGATCGAGGAACGCCTGCGCCTGCTCGGCGAGGTGTCCGATCAGCTTGCCGCCGAAAAGGATCGGCTCAAGCCCGTCGATCACAGCCTGCTCGAAGACCGGCTCGAGGAAATTTCCCGCGCCATCGTCGCCTCTGCCCTTTCGATGCAGCAGGCCGCGCAGAACCCCGAACCCCTCGCCCGCATCGAGGCACGCCTGGCGACGATGTCGCGTCAGGTCGAGGCGATCGGAACCGACGAGCCTTCCGACGAGATCATGCAGCGGCTGACGCAGCTGGCAGATCGCGTGGATGATCTGGCGAACCGCGCCAATCTCCCCGTCAAGGCGGTGGAGCAGCTTTCGACGCAGGTCGCCATCATTGCCGCCAAGCTCGATACGGTGCCCGCGCCGGTCGAGCCGGACTTCATCTTCAAGAATATCGAGCAGCGTTTCGAAGCGCTGTCGGACATGCTGGAGCGTCGGCAGGGCGATGCGGCCGAGCGCTCCGCGCTGCTGTTCCGCGACCTGGAGAAGCGCCTGGACGAGGTCGCCGACCGGCTGGACGGCCCTGCCTTCATGGCCGGTCTCGCCGCTTCCAACGGAAAGACCACCATCCTGGAAGCCATCGACGCGCGGTTCGAGGATTTCGCACGCAAGATCGAGGAACGCGCACCCGCCGGCGAAGGCGACGCCAAGCTGATCCGCAGCCTGGAAGCGCAGGTCAAGGTGATGACCGAGCATCTCTCGCGGCCCGGTGCTGCGCGCGCCGAGCTGGAAGAGATCACCCCACGGCTCGACGGCATCGAGCGCTCGCTTTCCGGCACACGCGATTCCATCGTCGCCGCCGCGCGCGAAGCGGCGGAAAACGCCGTCCGTTCGCTCGACGTGACAACCGCGAGCAAGGCTGCGGTCGCCGGCCTGACAGACGATCTCAAGACGCTTGAAGCACTCACCCGTCGATCGGACGAACGCAACTCCAAGACCTTCGAGGCCATCCACGACACGCTGATCAAGATCGTGGAGCGGCTGGCCCTGCTCGAGCCCGGGTCGGCCTATTCTTCCGCAGTGGGAGAGGAGGAGGCGGAGGAACCGCAGGCGATCGCGGTAGACGATGCGCCCTCGCTCGAAATGGAGCCTCCCGTCCTCGAGATCGAGCAGACTCCTGATGCGCCCGCTCCCGAGGCCAGCAAGGAGCCGGAAGCCGCGCCGAAGCGCTCGATGCTGCGCGGGCTGTCTCGCGCTCTTCGAGGCCGCAAGTCGCAGATCGTTCGCGAAGATGCCACGTCGCAGCCGCTCGCCGGCGATCCGCCGGCGCTCGACCTCGAAGTTCCGATAACGCCCAGGGCGGCCAACCGGCCGATCGAGCCCAATACCGGCGGCCCGGATCTCGGCGCCATCATGCGGCGCGTGCGCGACGAGCGCGCTGCCGCGCCGAAGACGGACGATCCGGACGCAGCCAAGTCGGACTTCATCGCCGCGGCGCGCCGTGCCGCTCAGGCAGCGGCGGCCGAGGCCGAGATGCTCAAGCGCAAGAGCGGCCCGTCGAAGGGCGGATCGACCCGTGGAATCGCCGGCATCTTCAAGCAGCGCCACAAGCCGATCCTGATGGGCGTGGGCGCCGTGATGCTGGCGCTCGCCGGCCTGCAGGTCAGCAACATGATCGCAGTGGAGCAGCAATACGACGACGTGCCCCTGGCGGCGAATAAGGCAGAGATGCCCATTTCTTCCCCGGCGAAGGCGGAGCCGCGTCCTGTCCTTGCCGACGCGGGGAACATGGGCGAAACCACGGCCTCGATTGCCCGTGAGGAAGCGCCGGCTCCCGTCATGTCGAGCCTGCCATCCACCGCTGCTCCGGACGCCGGCGCGGTCGATGCGTCGATCCCGGCTGCCGCCTCTCCCGACGTTGTGGCGGGAGACAATACGGCCGAAGCATCGGCCACCCCCGCACCCGCGCCGTCCCGGATGGGAGATGCCGCCATCATGTCCGTGCCCGCCGAGATCGCTCCTGCCGCCTTGCGAGAAGCGGCCGAGAACGGAGACGCGAAAGCTTTGTTCGAGGTCGGCTCGCGCCTGGCGGAGGGCCGGGGCGTCACTCAGGACCAGGCTGCTGGAGCGAAGTGGGTGGAAAGTGCCGCCGCGCTCGGCCTCGCGCCGGCGGAGTATCGGATGGGCAGCTTCCTCGAAAAAGGCACCGGGGTCGGGCGCGACCTCAAGGCCGCGCGGGATTTCTACCAGCGCGCCGCTGACAAGGGGAATGCCAGCGCCATGCACAATCTCGCCGTGCTTTCGGCCATGGGCGTCGATGGAGCCGCAAACAACGAAGCCGCCGCACGCTGGTTCACCGCCGCCGCCGAGCACGGCGTCAAGGACAGCCAGTTCAACCTTGGCATCCTCGCCGCCAAGGGCGTCGGCATGAAGCGCAACCTGGAAGATTCCTACAAGTGGTTCGCGCTGGTCGCCAAGACAGGAGACACGGACGCGGCGCAGAAGCGCGACGAGATCGGCAAGTCCTTGAAGACCGACGAACTCAAGCGCGCGCAAGCCGCGGCGGATGTGTGGAAGGCGAAGCCGCTTGATGCCGAGGCAAACAGCGTCGAGATCCCGGACTCCTGGATCGACGCCGCGCCGGCCGGAAACAAGACGTCGGGCGTCGACATGACGGCGGCCGTCAAGACCATCCAGCTCATCCTGAACAAGAACGGCTACGAGGCCGGCGGCGCGGACGGCAAGATGGGAATGAAGACCAAGGCGGCGATCGCCCAGTTCCAGAAGGACAACGACCTCACGCCCACCGGTGAGGTGGACCACAGCTTGGTGAAGGCGCTGCTGGCCCGCAAATAGGCCGCAGCCGAGCCGGAAAATGAGCCGCGGCGGAAAAACCGTCGCGGCTCTTCGCTTTCAGGCAAGCACTCTCCGGCAGACGCGCCCATTAACCGCTTGAAACAATTTGTTTCGCGGCATTCGCAGGTTTGTTCGGGCGGAGCCTCAATCTTGGCACAAGTCGACGCCACGGCGTCGAGGGGACATCATCAGGCGCGCCGCTGTTGCGCCGAAGTACCAAGTGGGACCGGTGGGCATCTATCTTCCGATCGCGGAAATGTCCGTCAACGTGTTCGTGCTGCTCGCCATGGGCGCCTGCGTCGGCTTTCTGTCGGGCATGTTCGGCGTGGGGGGCGGCTTCCTGATCACGCCGCTCCTGATCTTCTACAACATTCCTCCCGCGATCGCGGTGGCGACCGGTGCGAACCAGGTGATCGCCTCGTCGGTTTCGGGCGCTCTCGTCCACTTCAAGCGCCGCACGATCGATTTCAAGCTGGGCACAGTGCTTCTGATCGGCGGCGTGGCCGGCGCGTCGCTGGGTGCCGCAGCCTTTACCTTTCTGCGCAGGATCGGCCAGCTCGATCTGATCGTTTCGATCCTTTACGTGGTGTTTCTGGGCACCATCGGCGGATTGATGCTGGTGGAAAGCCTGCGCGCCATCCGCCGCTCGCGCGATGGCGCGGCACCTGCGCTGAAGCGGCCGGGTCAGCACAACTGGATCCTGCGCCTGCCGCTCAAAGTGCGTTTTCGCGCGTCCAAGCTTTTCGTCAGCGTGATCCCGGTGCTTGGCCTGGGTGCGGGGATCGGCTTCCTGTCCTCCATCATGGGCGTCGGCGGCGGCTTCATCATGGTGCCGGCCCTGATCTACCTGCTCAAGGTTCCGACCAACGTGGTCGTGGGAACCTCGCTGTTCCAGATGATCTTCGTGGCGAGCTACACCACCATCATCCACGCCTCCGCCAACCGCACGGTGGA
This sequence comes from uncultured Mesorhizobium sp., assembly GCA_963522145.1. Classification (GTDB taxonomy): domain Bacteria; phylum Pseudomonadota; class Alphaproteobacteria; order Rhizobiales; family Rhizobiaceae; genus Mesorhizobium_B. Next base: position 21,401 of record CAUQXI010000029.1, read on the forward strand.
TGTGGTGCTCGCCTTTCTGCTGATGGTGGGCGGGGTGGCGGGCGCGCAGTATGGCGCCATGGCCGGCCAGAAGCTGCGCGGCGAACAGCTGCGCGCGCTGCTCGCCCTGCTCGTGCTCGCGGTCGGGCTTCGGCTCGGGCTCGACCTCTTTCTTCGGCCCGAGGACATCTATTCCCTCACCCCGCTGGCCGGGCTCTAGCATGCGTGCCGGCGTCGTTCTTCTAGCTCTTCTCCTGATGGCCGGCCGGGCTGCCGCGCAGGAAACTGCGCCCGCGCCTGCAGCACAGCCGCTTTCCGCCCAGCCAGAAAGCATCCAGATCGGGCTTTCCACCGACCAGGTGACGATCACGGCGGATTTTTCGGGTGCCGATCTCACCATCTTCGGCGCGATCGACAATCTCGATCCCGTCAGCGCAAGGCAGAACCGCTATGACGTGGTGGTGGTGCTTGAAGGGCCAGCCCGTCCCGTCGTGGTGCGCCGCAAGAACCGCGTGCTGGGCATGTGGATCAACACAGCGTCGGAAACCTTCGTGAATGTGCCGATCTCCTATTCGATCGCCACTACCCGCGTGTTTCAGGATATCACGGACGCGGGCAGCTATCGCAGGCTCTCGCTCGGTCCGAATTATCTTTATCTCGAACCAGCCGAGGCGGACGACCCTGCCACTGTCCAGGAGTTCACGACGGCGCTGCGCGGGCGCAAGCTCGCCACCGGACTTTATAGCGAGCGTGTCGGAGACGTGCGCTTCCTGTCGCAGAACCTGTTCCGCGCTGTCCTCACACTGCCCGCGGACGTGCCCGTGGGCACCCACAAGGCGCGCGCCTTTCTGTTCAAGAACGGCACCTTCGTGAAGGAAACCTCGGCCGGTCTCGCCATCCGCAAGTCTGGCGCGGAGCAGACCTTGTTCCGCCTCGCCGACGATCACGGCTTCTTCTTCGGCGTCTGCTCCGTCTTGCTCGCGGTGGCGACCGGCTGGCTCGGGCGGATCATCTTCCGGCGGGATTGAGGAGTTCTGGGTGCTCCGATGTTTGCGCTGCCGCCCCTCATCCGGCTGCCGCCACCTTCTCCCCGCAGGCGGGGAGAAGACACGCTGCTGGTTGCTTTCAGCACAAACGTGGTCGGTTGGCGAAAGCAGGACTGAAGGCTGTCTTCTCCCTGTTCACGGGGAGAAGGTCCCGGCAGGGGGATGAGGGGCGGCGCCAATATCGCCGGCAAGCGCCGGCCTCACCCCGGAAACAGCAGCCCGTGCGGCACGGCGAAGACGCGGGAGCCGCCCATGAGATGCGCGTGGAAGCGGTCCCACTGGAACAGCGCGGCATAAGCGCGGTCGAGCACGTTGAGCGAGCCGGTGTAGGCGCCAAAGGCAGGCAGGACGACACGTGAACCGTCCGAAGCGAAGCAGCGCCGGCGCAGCGCGCGGCCGCGTGCGACGATCTTGGCGCAGGGGTGGAGATGGCCAGCCACTTCGCCATGCGCCGCATCCGGCGTAGGCTCGTGGCGGAAGGTGATGCCGCCCAACCGAAGCTCGGCATAGGTTTCGCCGGGAAGCCCGCATGGCGCATGGGGATCGTGATTGCCGGTGATCCAGAACCAGTCGCGATGCCGCATGAGGTTTGCGAGTGCCTCGAGCGCCTGAGCAGACATGCGCCCGGCGCCGTCCCCGTCATGGAAGCTGTCCCCCAGGCTGACCACGGCTGTCGGGCGGTAAAAGGCGATCAGCTCCGCGAGTCGCGCCAGCGTGGCGATCGTATCATAGGGCGGCAACAGCACGCCGCGCCGCGCGAAGGACGAGCCTTTCTCCAGATGAAGATCGGACACCACGAGAAGACGGTGCTCCGGCAGGAACAGGGCGCCGCGATGATCGCAGAAGGCGCGCTCGGTGCCGACCGCGATCTCGCTGATGCAGTCGCTCCAGCCCGGGTCGGGCTCGAAATCCGCAATGGCGGCGTTGGTTCTCATGCGGCTCCCAAGGGCATTCCAAGCGCTTCGGCGATCAGTTGGTCGGCGCCATCCGCCCGCTCGTCGTGATCGCCATCGAAGTTCACGCGCTCGCGGCCAATCTCCAGCATGATGGGGAGCGCCAGCGGCGAAACCGCGCGGAGCGGCTTGTGCACGATCCGGCCGCGAATGCGATTCAACATTTCGTTGAGCCGGCGGATGTCGAGCAGGCCCGTGGCGGCATCCGTCCGCGTGGCTTCGAGCAGGATGTGGTCCGGCTCATGGCGGCGCAGCACGTCAAAGATCAGGTCGGCCGACACCGTCACCTGCCGCCCCGTCTTTTCACGGCCGGGATGCCGCTTCTCGATCAGCCCGGCGATCACCGCGCATTGGCGGAAGGTGCGCTTGAGCAGGTAGGAATCGGCCAGCCAGTCCTCCAAATCCTCGCCCAGCATGTCCTCGTCGAACAGGGCGTCGAGCGCGCCCTTCTCGCGCTTGAACGCGGCGCCCATGTCACGCGCGGCCCAGATGGCGAGCGAGTAGTCGGTGGCTACGAAGCCGAGGGGCCGCAGGCCGGCGCGCTCCAGCCGCCGCGTGAGCAGCATGCCGAGCGTCTGATGCGCCAGCCGCCCTTCGAAAGGATAGGCGACGAGGTAATAGCGGTTGGTGCGCGGAAAGGTCTCGACCAGAAGCTGGCCCGGCTGGGGAAGGCCGGAACGCTGGCTCTGGATGCGCAGCCAGTCGGCCACCTGCTCGGGCAGGTCGGCCCACCGCTTCGGATCGGCCAGCATGTTGCGCACCACTTCGGCCAGATAGGTCGATAACGGGAACTTCGAGCCGCCGAAATAAGGCACCTGGGCGTCGCGGTTGTTCGCGTTGGACACGATGCAGTCGCTTTCGCGCAGGCCCTCGAAGCGCAGAACCTTGCCGCCGAGCAGGAATGTGTCGCCGGGCGACAGGGTTTCGGCGAAGAACTCCTCCACCTGCCCGAGCTTCATGCCCACGCGCCCGCTCATGCCACCCTTCGCATAGCGCACGCTGAGCATGGCGGAGTCGATGATGGTGCCGACATTCATGCGATATTGCTGGGCGACGCGCGGATGGGTGATGCGCCAGGAGCCATCCTTCGTGCGTTTGATGCGGGCATAGCGCTCATAGACACGCAGCGAGTAGCCGCCGGTCGCCACGAAATCGACCGCTCGCTCGAAGCTTCGCTCGTCAAGCGCGGCATAGGGCGCGGCCGTTTTGATCTCGGCCAGCAATTCGTCAGGCTGAAAGGGCTCCGCGCAAGCGCAGCCCAGAATATGCTGGCAGAGCACGTCGAGCGCGCCCGCGATCAGCGGCGGCGTGTCCTGCGCGCCGAGATAATTGGCCTCCACCGCCGCGCGGCATTCCATGACCTCGAAGCGGTTGGCCGGGATCAGGATCGCCTTGGACGGCTCGTCCATGCGGTGGTTGGACCGCCCGATGCGCTGGGCAAGCCGCGAGGCGCCCTTGGGCGCACCCACATGCACCACGAGATCGACATCGCCCCAGTCGATGCCGAGATCGAGCGTGGAGGTGGCGACGATCGCGCGCAGCTCGTTGCGCTGCATGGCGCCCTCCACGCGCCGGCGCTGCGCCACATCGAGCGAGCCGTGATGCAGCGCGATCGGCAGATTGTCCTCGTTGGCACGCCAGAGCTCCTGAAACAGCATCTCGGCCTGCGAGCGCGTGTTGACGAAGAGCAGCGTGGTGCGGTGATCGCGGATCGCCTGATAAACTTCCGGCATCGCATAGCGCGCCGTATGCCCGGCCCAGGGCACACGCTCGCGCGATTCGAGAATGTCGATCACGGGCTTCGCACCACCGTCCACCGTGATCAGCCCGCTCATCGGGCCGGTCGGATCCTGCGCCACCAGCCAGCGCCGCAGCTCGTCGGGGTCGGACACGGTCGCCGACAAGCCGACCGTCCTCAGCTCCGGCGCGTAGCGGCGCAAACGCGCGAGACCGAGCGACAGCAGATGACCGCGCTTGGAGGTGACCAGCGCGTGCAACTCGTCGAAGACCACGAAGCGAAGATCGGCGAAGAAGCGCGCGGCATCTTTCTGCGCGATCATCAGCGCGAGCTGTTCGGGCGTGGTGAGCAAAATGTCAGGCGGCGCGAGCTTCTGGCGCTGGCGCTTGTGGGCCGGCGTGTCACCGGTGCGCGTTTCGATGGTGACCGGCAGGTCCATCTCCGCCACGGGCTTGCCGAGGTTGCGTTCGATGTCCACGGCGAGCGCCTTGAGCGGCGAGATGTAGAGCGTATGCACGCCGCGATGCGGCTCGCCGGGCCGGCGCTTGGGCCGGTCGGTGAGTTCGACCAGCGTGGGCAGAAAGCCGGCGAGCGTCTTGCCTGCCCCTGTAGGCGCGATCAGCAGCATCGATTGGCCGTTCTGCGCGTGGGCAAGCAGCTCCAACTGATGCGCGCGCGGCGCCCAGCCGCGCGTGGCGAACCACTTCACGAAAGGCTCGGGCAGATGAGCAGCCGCGATCGGCTCGGCGGCGGCAGACGGGAGAGGCCTGGTCACGCCGCCAGAGGTAGCGTTTCAGCGCGCTTCCGCCAAGCGAGAACAGGAACAAAAAGGGATCGCAGCGACGGCAGCACGACTCAGCCTGCCCGCTGCGCCACGACGATCAATCCAGTCACCTCCGCATCACCGTCGCGTCGGATCGTTTCGGCTTCCAGCGAGAGAAGCTTCAGCCCGTTCCTGTCCAGCAGCTGGCGCAGATAGGCTTCGCTGTGCGCGTAGCGGCGGGTGTGGAGTAGGGTGAAGTCTTCCGGGCCCTCATGCGCCTCGACGGAGAAGACGAAGAGGCCGTGCGGGCGGAGCATCGCGGCGATGCCGGCGAAGGCACCGTCGAGCGCGCCGAGATACATGAACACGTCCGCCGCCGTGACGAGGTCGGCGGGCGGGCCGGCGAAAGGCAGGTCGGCGAGGTCGGCCTTTTCGAGCCGGTCGTAGATGCCGCGTACGCGTGCTTTTCGCAGCATCTCGGCGGAAAGATCGTAGCCGACGAGCGTGGCGCTCAGCGGTTTCAGTCTCTTTCCCATCAGGCCCGTGCCGCAGCCGAGATCGACCGCATAGGCGAAGGGGCCTGACGATTGCGCGCGGATCGCCCCGTCCAGAAGCTGGGGCACGCGATAGCTCAGCGCGCCCACGAGCGAGGCATCGAACCGGTCGGCATATTGGTCGAACAGCGCTTCCACGAAGGCGGGCGGAGGGCCGGATGGCGGAGGCGCCTTTCCAACCAGAAACAGCTTGAGCGTCGCCCCGGCCTGGTCGGCTGGATCGAGCTTGAGCGCCATCCGCCAGGCTTGCGCGGCGGCATCGAGGTCGCCTGCCGCTTCCTGCATCTCGCCGAGCCGGAACCAGCCCAGCGCCCAGCCGGGCGCGCGTTCCAGCGCATCCAGCATCAGCGCGGCCGCCGGGCCATGCTCGCCTTCGGCGAACAGCATCTCGGCATAGTCCGCCCGGCGGTCGGCGAGAAGATCGCCGGAGGTGGTGTCGAGCGGTTTCAAGCGCGGGCTCTTCCTTGCGTGGTTTCGCTTGTGGCGTGCGTCAACTCCACGCGCAATAGGCTTTTCGCGCGCGCGCAAAGCCCTATTTATTTCCCATGCGCGCCAAGGACTTGCTTCATCCCCGACCGGAAGGGCTTTACTGCCCGGCGGGCGACTTCTTCATCGATCCCGTGCGTCCGGTGGAGCGTGCGCTGATCACCCATGGCCATTCCGATCATGCGCGCTCGGGCCACGCCCATGTGATGGCGACGGAACAAACGCTGGCCATCATGGGAGTGCGTTATGGCGAGAATTTTGCCGGCGCAACGCAGCTAGCCGCGCTTGGTGATGTGACCGACATCAACGGGGTGAAGGTCAGCTTCCACCCGGCCGGACACGTGCTCGGCTCGGCGCAAATCCTGGTCGAGCACAAGGACATGCGCATCGTAGCCTCGGGCGACTACAAGCGCCGTGCAGATCCGACCTGCCTGTCCTTTACGCCGATCCCTTGCGACGTCTTCATCACGGAAGCGACCTTCGGCCTGCCCGTATTCCGCCACCCGCCCGACACCGAGGAGATCGGGCGGCTGATCCGCTCCACCGAGCAGTTTCCCGAACGCGCGCATCTTGTCGGCGCCTATGCGCTGGGCAAGGCGCAGCGCGTGATCCGGCTGCTGCGCGATCTGGGCTATGACCGCACGATCTATATCCATGGCGCGCTCGCCAGGCTTTCCGCCTTCTACGAGCACGAAGGAGTGAACCTGGGCGATCTCGCGCCGGCCACGCTGGAGAAAGGCACCAAGGGCGATTTTGCTGGCGCGATCGTGGTGGGGCCGCCCTCGGCATTCGCGGACCGGTGGGCGCGGCGCTTTCCCGACCCCATCGCCTGCTTTGCGAGCGGCTGGATGCGCATCCGCCAGCGCGCCAAGCAGCGCGGCGTGGAGCTGCCGCTCATCATCTCCGACCATTCGGACTGGGACGAGCTGATTGAAACCATCGCCGACACCGGCGCATCCGAGGTGTGGGTGACCCATGGCCGCGAGGAAGCGCTGGTGCGCTGGTGCGAGATCAACGGGATCGCCGCGCGGCCGCTGCATCTCGTAGGCTACGAGGACGAGGGTGACTAGGCCAAGATGAACCGCTTCGCCGAACTCCTCGACCGCTTGGTGTTGACGCCCTCGCGGCTCGCCAAGCTGAAGCTCCTGACCGACTATTTTCGAGCCACGGGAGACCCTGACCGGGGCTACGCGCTCGCCGCGATCACGGGCGAGCTCGTGATCAACGCGGTCAAGCCGGCGATGCTGCGCGCGCTCATGGAAGAGCGCATGGACCCCATCCTGTTCCGCTACAGCCACGATTATGTGGGCGACCTTGCGGAGGCCGTGTCACTGGTCTGGCCGGCGCCCGAAGCCCACTTGCGGGCGAACCGCGTGCCGACGCTGTCGGAAGTGGTGGAAAAGCTTCAGGGTGCCAGCCGCTCGGACGGGCCCACCATCCTTGCCCGCCTGCTCGACAGCGCCGATGCGTCCGCCCGTTTCGCCATCATCAAGCTGGTGACGGGCGGCCTTCGCATCGGCGTGTCGGCGCGTCTCGCCAAGCAGGCTGTGGCCGATCTCGGTCCCGTCGATGCCGGCGAGGTGGAGGAGGTCTGGCACGGGCTGAAGCCGCCCTACGAACCGCTCTTCGCCTGGCTGGAACGACGGGGAGAGAAGCCCGAGCGTAGGCCCGAGGCGCTGTTCCGTTCGGTGATGCTGTCCACGCCGGTCGAAAACAACGATCTCGCGAAGATCGAGCCATCCGACTACGCGGCGGAATGGAAATGGGATGGCATCCGCGTGCAGGTCGTGTCCGAAAGCGGCATCAAGCGTTTGTATTCGCGCACCGGCGACGATGTGTCGGGCGCCTTCCCGGACCTGATGGAAGCGGTGAACTTCGATGCCGCGATCGACGGCGAGTTGCTCGTTCACGGCAAGGCCGGCAGCACCGGCACCTTCTCCGACCTGCAGCAGCGGCTTAACCGCAAGACGGTGTCGGCCAAGGTGATGGAGGATTATCCGGTCTTCGTGCGCGTTTACGACCTTCTCCAGGAAGGCGAGGAGGACCTGCGCCCCCTGCCCTTTTCCGAGCGGCGCAAGCGGCTCGAAGCGTTCGTGCAGAGGCTCGATCCGCACCGCTTCGATCTGTCCGAGCTGGTGTCTTTTTCAGATTGGCAGGAGGTCAACGAGAAGCGCATGCGCCCGCCTCACCCGGTGATCGAAGGCGTAATGCTCAAGCGCTGGACCTCGCCCTACCTCGCCGGCCGCGCGAAGGGCCCGTGGTTCAAGTGGAAGCGCGATCCCTTCACGGTGGATGCGGTGCTGATGTATGCGCAGCGCGGACACGGCAAGCGGTCGAGCTTTTACTCCGACTACACGTTCGGCGTTTGGACGGGGCCGGATGAAAGCCCCGAGCTGGTGCCCGTCGGCAAGGCCTATTTCGGCTTCACTGACGCGGAGCTCAAGCAGATCGACAAATATGTGCGCGACCACACGGTGGAGCGCTTCGGACCCGTTCGCTCCGTGCGCGCGGACCGTGCGAGCGGCCTTGTGCTGGAGATCGCCTTCGAGGGCATCGCGCGTTCGGGCCGGCACAAATCGGGCGTCGCCATGCGCTTTCCCCGCGTATCCCGCCTGCGCTGGGACAAGCCGACGGCCGAAGCAGACCGGCTGGAAACGCTCGAGGCGCTGCTCGACCGCTGACTACTGTGAGGCCGAAACCTTGATCTCGTAGATGTCGACCGCGCCCGTGCCGCCCGCCACATCCGAATGGAGCGAGATCGTACCCGCCGCGCCGGGATTGCCTTGGGGAAAGGTCACCTCGAACAGGAGATCGCCTTTATTGAGGCCTGCCGCATAGCGCTTGCGGCCGCAATCGCCCAGTTCCCCGAAGTCGCAGTCGACGGAGAGCTGCGTGTTCTCGCTCCCCTCGCTGGCACGGGCCACGATGTCGAAGGTGGCGCTGCGCCCCGCGAGCTGTTCCAGAACGCCCTGCCCGACATCGAACAGCACGGCGCCGTTCTCGCCATTCGAGCGAACCGTCAAAAAGGTGCCGCTGTCGTCGCTTCGTGCCTCGGCGCTCGCACCGCCGGCCGTGCGCGCGGATGCCGGATCGGTCGGCGAAAAGACGTTGATCCAGTTGCGCGCCGCATCCGACTCCCCGCCGAGCGACGGCGGCGTGAGGGGTGCGGCATCGCTGCCCTCGTCTTCCTCGCCGGGTGAGAAATCCTCGCTGCCTGCGATCGGATCGGTGCGCACGGCGGTGTCGCGCTCCTCGTCCGTCTTGAACAGTCCGGTCTGGTAGGCCCACCAGAGGCCGATGCCGAGCAGCGCAAGGAGCGTTGCGACGATGAAGAACACCGCGAACGGCCGACGCCGGCGCCGTTCAGCGCGGCGAAGGTCCCGGTCGAGCACGACTGCATCATCATGGACGCCCACATCGCCCATGACGGGCTCCACGCGGTCCCGTGCTTTCGCGGCGCGCGTTCCACGGCGCGGTTCCGCCGACATGGCGGGCGCATCGCGCTGCGGCGATCTCTGCGGTCCACTGGGCGGCGCGCTGGGCGGCGCAACGGGCGGCGCTGCCGCGGGTGCAACGAACTCCGTTTCTATCGACGTGATCCGCGCCTGCAGCGCCTTTCGCCGCGCGATGGCCTTTTCCACCGTGATGCCGCCATTGTTCTTGAGCGTGCGGTCGAGCGCGGCGAAGGCCGAGCGATACACCTTCTCACGAAAAGCGGGGTCGCGCGGATCGCCCTTTTCGAAGGCGTTGCGGATGGCCGTCTCGATCGGATCCACGCTTCTCTCTCCGTCCTGCCCGCGTGCCATTCACGCAGCCTGATCCGTTCGCCGGCCCCTCGCGAGGCGGACAGGAAAGCGCTTGCCCCCGCATCCCGCGCGAATCTCTAGCATGAAACCTCAAGCGCGCGGAGGGTGCTCAACTCGTGATTTCAACGCGGCACCCTGAGGTGGAATCATCATGGCAGCGTGATCGTCCGGTCCTCGGCAGCACTCCGGGCCGCCGCGTCGATGACGCGCTGCATCTCGGCCGCGCGGCGAAAGGACGGCTCGTTGTTGCGGCCGCTCGCCATCGCGTCCACGAAGCTGCGCGCGTTGCGGATCGTGGGTGGCGTCGGCACCTTGCGCCAGCGGAACGTGTCGATGTTCTTGCCCCGCGAGGCAAGCAGGCGGGAGGCGCGGCCGTCCGTTTCGATCCTCAACGCACCCGCCGTGCCGTGCAGCGACAGCGTCAGGTCGTTGGGATGGCCGGTCGCGAAACGCGTCGCCGTCACCGTCGCGAGCGCGCCGCCCTTCAGCCGCGCCGTCATGGCGAAGCTGTCATTGGCATCCAGCACATAGTCGCCGATGCGATCATCCGGCGCCTTCGGGAAGGTGACGAGGTCGGCCCGCAGGCTTTTGACCTCGTCATTCGCGCCATAGGTGGCGAAATCGAGGATGTGGATGCCGACATCGCCCAGCACACCCATGGAGCCATGCGCGCGCGACAGGCGCCACAGCCAGACCGGCTCGGTGCGCCAGTCGCCCCAGGCCTTGGACACGAGCCAGCTCTGCCGGTAGCTCGCCTCCACATGGCGCAGCGTGCCGATTACCCCGTCCCTGACCATGCGGCGGGCGAGCTGCAGCGCGGGCGAGTTGCGGTAGAAGAGGTTGACCATGTTGACGAGGCCAGCGCCTTCCGCCGCCTCCGTCATCTCGCTGGCATCGGTGAAGCTCGGCGCGAGCGGCTTCTCGCAGAAGACGTGCTTGCCGGAGGAAAGCAGGCGCAGAGTCGTCGCCTTGTGCACGCCGTCCGGCGTTGCATTGATCGCGCCGTCGAACCCGCCCCAGGCGAGTGCCTCGTCGAGACTCTCGAAGGCCTGATCGATCCCGTTTGCAGCGGCGAACGCCCTTGCGCGGTCGGGCGCGGCGTCAGCGCAGGCCACGATCCGGCAATCCTCCAGAGCGCCGAATTCGGTGATGTGCTGGCTTGCGATCAGGCCGGTTCCCAGCAGCAGGATTCTTTGCATGCGACCTTTCCTTGTTGCGAGCCGCTTTGCCGGTTCCTACCGGAAGCCTTCCTCGCCATCGGCATGAAGGCGCGGGCCCTTTTGGACCAGCTTCTCCTTTGCAGCCGTGATCGGCACATTGGGCGCTTCCGTGATGCCCCTCCAGGCGGGGGCGGGATTGTGCGCCCAGTGCACGGCATTGCGCAGCACGGTCTGTATGTTCGCGTCATGGTAGATCGGATAGGTTTCGTGGCCCGGCGAGAAGTAGAAGATGCGCCCGGCGCCGCGACGGTAGCAGAGGCCGGAGCGGAACACCTCGCCCCCTTCATACCAGGACACGAACACGGTCTCGTCCGGCTCCGGCACGGCGAAAGGCTCGCCATACATTTCCGTGTTGGGCAGTTCGATGCACTCGCCGAGGCCCTGTGCGATCGGGTGGCTTCGGTTGATCGCCCAGACGCGCTCGCGCTCGCCCGCCTCGCGCCATTTCAGCGAGCAGGGCGTGCCCATCAGGCGCTTGAAGATCTTGGAGTAGTGGCCCGAATGAAGGACAATCAGCCCCATGCCTTCCCAGACGCGGCGGGCAACGTTCTCGACCACCTTGTCCGACACCTTTGCGTGCGCCGCATGGCCCCACCAGAGAAGCACATCCGTGCCGGCCAGCCGTTCCAGGGGCAGCCCGTGCTCCGGCGCATCCAGCGTGGCGGTGGTGGCAGAAATCTCCGTGTCCGCGTTCAGCGCATCCGCGATCGCCGTGTGCATCCCGCGGGGATAAATGTCGCGAACGACTGCGTTCTCCCGGTCGTGGATATTCTCACCCCAGACCACGACATTGACCGGCATGGAACGCGCTTTCCCGAAATGCTTGATCCTCCGTTTATAGGCAGGTTGAGCGGTGCGGAAAGGGCGGGCACGGCAGGACCGAAGCCGCCATCCGGCAGCTTCAGCCTTTGACCTTCCAGCCGCGTGAGAATCACCGGCACCCCAGCGCTCGTCGCGTGCATCCGGCTTGAAATCGCCCGCCGTTGGCGCTATCAGGCGCGGGCGCTCGTCAAACGCAAGCGCAAGGCTGCCGCTTTAGCTCAGTTGGTAGAGCACATCATTCGTAATGATGGGGTCAGGTGTTCGAGTCACCTAAGCGGCACCACCTGTCTCTCAAGGGTATCAAGTCTCTGAGCGATGTGAAGGGCACCGGTCGCCTCTTCGCTGGCATTCAGATTAAGCAGTTCCCATTGCGCCTGCTGGATAAGCTGTCTTGGCGGTAGGATAATCCAGCCATCGATTGGATCGCCGACTGCAACGAAGTCGCCCGTGACAACGCTGAGCGCCGTCAACGCGCAAATGAACGCAGCGCGCTCGTCATGATTTTTGATGTCGGCCGGATCGGACGCGAGCTTCCGACCGGGCAGGCAATGGGCGATCAAGGAGGATAGACCACCTGTCGCCGCAAGGTGGGCGAAGAAAGTATCCGAGCGGTCTGCCCGACGCGCGCTCAAACCGGCGGGATTTTTGATCATCAGACCAAGAAAAGAACTGGGAAATGCCTCGATCAGCGCGTCGTGATCGATGGCAACGCTGTGCTGTGCAGCCTGCATCGTAGCGTGGGCGACAACATGGCGTACGCACTCGTTTGCATGGTGATTCAGTAGCCTGCCGACCGGCGAACTGGACTGCCCCGGCTTCCCGACGAGTGGACGCAAACGCCGCGTGAGCATCCTCTCGGCTGTCCGATAGCGGCCGATAATATTAAAGCCTCGACGTATCGGTCCGTCGAAAGCCGCAGCAGCGATATGCCGACCGCCGGCGATATCGGCGATAGCGGCCTCGCGCTCCGGTTCCGCTGCCCGAAACCGGATAATCTTCCAAGACACCGCCGAACTGGTCCAGGTGAGTAGACAAACCGCACTCGACCGCCTCGTCGGCGAGCAACCAACGTCGATCCCGACAACTGCTTCCTCGGATACAATCATCCATTACCTTCCGGCATGCAGGCTCCTCGTACCGCTTTTCGTGCGCTATACCAATGCACCTGCTCAGCACCCTCGGACCGGCGCCAAGCGCGCTCACGACAAGCAAATGCCTCGAAGCCGCCAGCGATCGTTGCGGGAGGCGCGGCGAGAAAGCCCCGGTTCTTGATCTGCCGATAACAGCAGAAATTCCCAAGATCGTGCCAGAACCCTTGCGCTCGGGCGTTTTCCGCGTCACGAATGGTGTGCCGGACAGTGGAGGTGGCTTCGATGAAGCAATGTCCGGGATGAATTTGGAGGCGGTTCGGGAAGGAGACCCGTCCGCATGATCCGAAGAAGAGAGAGCGCCGGGGTTCGTCAAACCATGGTGTTCGCTCAGTGGTGAACGGGCCTTTGAACTGGCCCTTCCAAGGGAGGAGTTTTGTTATGATGATTGATCGTCGTTCGTTGTTGGGTGTTG
>CAUQXI010000030.1:0-33081 GCA_963522145.1 uncultured Mesorhizobium sp.
GTCTGCGGAGCGCCATGCACACCTTGCAGGAGCTGCGCGTCGCGGAGTCCGTTTCCCGCGCGCGCTACTTCCTCGACAGCGGAATGCCCGACGACACGATGTCCGGCGAGAACTCGTCTTTCGCCAAGAAGACCGTTGCCGGGCTGTTTCGCCGGACGGCTATGCCGAAGGCTGGCTTCACCAAGACCGCAGGCTTCACGAACATCTACCAGGCGTCGATCGACAAAGGCGCGGTGAAGTATCCGAAAGGCGCGGTCTGGTCGATCTCCTACACGTCAACTTTGACGGCAGTCGCATCGTTCAACATGACGCCATGCGAAAGCCTGGACGACCTCGATCTCACGCCGGGCGGGTTCTTCATCGAGAAGGGCCTGTCCAAGGTCTCGACGGTCTACGTGCACGCCTCGTCCTCGGACAAAAACCCCGTCACCAACGTGCAGAACTACATCGCCACCCTGACGGTGCCGAAAAGCGCGACCCTGGCGCTCCGCGGCGGCAGCGTCTTTTCCGACCAGTCGATCGAGCCGCCGCTCGGCTACGCGGCGATCATCGGCATGAGCAACGCTCCGATGCCATATGTGGACTGCGGTTCAACCATCCCGCCCGGATCGTTTGCGCTTTCCGCCGACCCGCTGGCGACGGCCGACGGCGCCAATGCGCTCGTCTATGAAGTGACGCTGACCCGCGAGCAGATATTCCGCACCCTGAACTCGGCTCGATGGGTTCTTTTCGAGATCGACGTTGCCGGACGGGTCTGGCCGCTGCAGGAGGTCGCCAGCGTGGCGGCGGTCAAGGCGCGCGCAGGAACCGTGTTCTTCGCCAGCCCGACCAACTCGTCGACGGTCGCGAACCAGGCCGACACGGTGAAGGTGTTCATCCAGCCGCGCTTCTCGACCAATCCGCAGTCGGACGGCAAGACCTACCGCTTCAACAACCTCAAGGCCGGCGTCTCGATCGACAGCAATGCCGATGTCGGCACTTCGCAGGCTTTCGACGGCGTGAAGGTCGAGGGCGTGAAGGCCGGCTACCAAGTCAGCGGCCACGGGGCGATCCTCGGAAACTCGGACGTGGTGTTCGAGCGCAACCTGGTGGTTCAGGCCAACAAGCACGGCTACGTCATCCAGTCGGGACGCATGCAGGACTGCATCGCGTTCCAGGGGGCCGTCCCGCCCTCGACCGACATGGATTACTACGCCTTCACCAGCTACCGGAACCAGCCGAACTACATCGAAACAGTCCTCGAGCGGTGCGGCGTGGTCAATCCCGACCATTATCCGGTAAATCGAACGGCCTTCTACCAGCACGGCTCAATCGACGGTAGCAGTCCGAAACGGGGCTTGCTGGAGCAATTCTTCGTCTACAACGGCGGCGCGATCGGGCCTGGCGCTTCCGACATAAGCGTTTTCCTCGACACCCTGATCCGTTGTCGAGAAGGCGCATTACGAGGCTACACCTATGCCAGTCTCGCTGCACTCCAAGCCGATGTGACGCCGCCGCCGCAGGACGGTGATCTCGCCTCGGTTCGCAACGGCGTGGTGCCCGAACTTGGGCTGTATCGTTACAATGCCGCGCTCAATCCTCCCGCATGGGAGAAAGATACCAACGCACTTCAGGGCTCCATCTCCTTCGGTGCTCCGAGCCCGACATATCCGAGCCGGCGAAACATCGTCCGACGCGCCATGGTTCGAACAGCATCGTCAAACGGTCTGATCTGGTTGGGTGCTCCGACAGGTTCGATCGACTCGCCGACATCTTCCAACGAGCTTTCGGACAGCGTTCTTCACCCTATCCCCGGTCACAGCGGCGTAATCGCTATCCAGCAAGGTCGTGCGGTAAAGTTCCAGGTTTTCAACAACATCATCGTCTTGGAGGACGGCGGCGGATACGCCGCATCTTTCACGGCGAGCACCGAAGGCTCGATCTTCTCCCGCAACATCTTCTACGATACGCGGAAGGCCGGGAACCCTGCTCCGTTGTGGCGCCTGAACGCGACGGCTGCCGGGCCGCTCTACACGGAGATCGACTACAACATCTATGTCGGCTGCGCGAACACGAACATCGTCTTGAACGGCACGACCTATAGCATCTACACGAAGGCGCTGTTCGAGACCTATCGCGCGGCGGCAGCGGCCTTCAACATCGATCAGCGCTCGATCTTCCTCACGCTCGAGGACGCGAGGAACCTGTTCTCCGGCGATCCCATGACGGGTGACTTCCGGATGAAGAAGGGCGCGCTCTTCTACGCCGATGGCTCGCCCATGGCGTTCCTCGATGGCAAGCCGATCGTCGGGCCAGACGGCATCCCCTATGCCGGCCCGCGCCGGCATCTCGACCGGAACAGCCGCGCAATCCTTCCCGGCGGGCCTGCCTACTGGCCGATCACGCCGAGGACGGAAGCCGAGTGCGAGCTTTATTGCCGCGCGCCCTGGCTGTGGGACTGGCGCACGGGAAAGAGCGAGCTCGGCTCGCTGGCACTGGCAGCCTGATCACCCGCCCTTCGGGGCTCATCATCATCGGAGAACGACCATGGACAAGAGCGTGCCTCCCGGCGCGGCGCTTCTGCTCGCCTTCATCTACCGGACCGAGACCAAGACGGAGCCGCCCGCCTGCTATGACGTGATCTACGGCCACAACCAGGACAAGCTCCAGAAGCCGCTCACGACAATGACGCTGGCGCAGGTTCTGCGGGCACAGTCGTCATGGACCAAGCGCTTCGGATCGAGCGCGGCAGGGGCGGGGCAGTTCATGCGGGCCACGCTGACCGGCTTGATGAAGGAGATGGAGCTGCCGGGCACGCTGCTGTTCAAGGACGATCTTCAGGACCGGCTCGGGTTCAAACTTCTCAAGCGGCGCGGCTATGAGGAGTTCATGGCGGGCACGATCAGCCGCACGGAGTTCGGCAAGCGGCTGGCGCAGGAATGGGCCTCATTCCCCGTGCTGGCGGCAACACAGGGTGCCAAGCGCAAGGTGAAGCGCGGGCAGAGCTACTATGCCGGAGACGGCGTCAACAAGAGCCTGACGGACGCTGCCACCGTCGAGGCGGTACTCGACAAGGTGAAGGCGATGGCCGGCAAGGAGCCTGTGCCCGTGAAGCCCGAACCGAAGCTTTCCACGCCGGCCGGGCGCACCGATGCGCTCACCGTCCGTGTCGTGCAGCAGAAACTGCGCGAGCTGGGCTACACCGAGGTTGGACCCGATGACGGATCCATCGGCAAGCTGACCCGCACCGCCATCCTCGCCTTCCGCTCAGAGAACGGGCTGCCGGTGAGCGATGTCATCGATGGCGATCTTCTCGCCGCGCTGTCGACGGCCAAGCCGCGCAACCTTCCGCGCAAAGATACCGCGCCTGCCGAGGTCATCGAGAAGGTGCCCGAGGTCGCCGCGAACTGGCGCACGGAGCTTGCCACCCGCTACGGCATCGGCGGCACACTGCTCGTGATGATCCTCGACTTCTTCGCCAAGCAGTTCCGAGCGGGAGCCGAGAACATACAGCCTTGGCTCGACATGGCAGCCCGTGTGCCGCTCTATGTCTGGGCGCTGATCGTGCTGCTGCCGCTTCTCGCCCTTTATGCGAATGCCCGCTGGGGCAAGCATGCCGGCATCGAGGCGTTCCAGACCGGGGCGCGGCGCTGATGCCGCCCCGTGCTGATATCGCCGTGGTGGCGCTGCTGATCCTCTTTGGCTTGGCAGCGCTGTTCCTGCCGTTCACCATGGGAGGCGCGGCGCCATGAACGATCACGCCCTGATCGTTCGCGTTTATCGCGGCATCGCCGACCACTTCCCGACGCGCTGGACAGAATGGGCCATGCTGTGGCCGACCTTCGGCCTCTGGATCGCGCTGCAGCTCCAGCCGGACATGTTCTCCACCTCACCCTCCTTCAGCCAGGTGGCGAGCTGGGCGACCGAGCGGCAGTGGAGCGCGATCTTCGGCCTGGCCATGCTGTGCCGT
The DNA here is from genome assembly GCA_963522145.1 of uncultured Mesorhizobium sp. GTDB lineage: Bacteria > Pseudomonadota > Alphaproteobacteria > Rhizobiales > Rhizobiaceae > Mesorhizobium_B. Next base: position 3,950 of record CAUQXI010000030.1, read on the forward strand.
TTCGCAGCGCTCGTGATCAACGGCACCTTCAAGGGCTTCGAGTTCTCGCCACACATCCGGGCAGGGGCGAGCCTGGTGGGTGTCCTGATCTGGTCGCAGGTGAGCCTGGGCTTCCTCACCGCCTTCCTGTTTGGCGGTGGGGCTTTGTCCGGCTTTGTAGGCTGGTCGCTGCCGGTACTGCTCGAGCTGATGAACACCTGGCGATCATGGATGGATGTGGGAAAGCAGTTTCCCGAGGAGGGCTGACGCATGAACTGGTCAGCACTCGACTTCACCGGGCTCGCCAATGCGGCGCTGGCGCTTCTCACTGCATCCATCATGGTGATCGCCGTGAAGATCGGCCGGCGCGCCAAGCCGATCGAGCCGCCACCTGCCGAGACGAAGATGCAGGGCGTCGCCATCATCTCGGCGGAACCGCTGAAGCAGCTTGTGGTCGCGATCGAGGCGGCAAAAGTCGACCAGGAGCAAACCCGCAAAGATGTGCGCGTCGCCTTCGAAATCACGCTGAAGCTCTTTGAACGTCTGGTGCTCGCTCAAGAGGCTCAGGCCGAGCACCAGGAAGCGGTCGCGAAAGCGCAGAAGGTGTTGGCCGATCAGCAGCAAGCGGACATGGCCGAGCACCTGGAGGCACTGGAACGCAGAATCACGGAACTGCTGGGCCGTCTGGGCGAGGCACCGATACCTAGCAGGTAGCTGTTCTCATCTAGCTGCACGTATCTGAAACTGGAGTCTTCCCCTGACTGCGTTTGGGTGGGCCGCCTCCGCCTCATATATGAGTAGCGTGAAGCTTGGAGATTGCGATGCCTTATACTTGCGCGGTGGCTGTCGATGGCAGCCTCACATCACGAAGCCACACGTTTGAAGTGGTGCCGAGGATCGGTGATGCGATCATGATCCCTGAAGCAGGTGACGTTCGGCCATACTATGTGAAGGCGGTGATGCATTGGGACAAGTCCGCCTTGGAGCATGGAAACGACGTATCTATCTTTCTCGACGTGTCATCGCGAAGAGACTGACATACACCGAACGCAAGCAAACAGCGCCCCGCGTGGCCACGGCCAGCGGGGCACGTTTCTCGTTTTGGCGGGCAGCCTTCAAGGCTCACAACTGCATAGCGGACTTGGGGTGGACTGCTGCTAAGCCGCTCCTGGGTGCCGCCTTGGAAAGGCAGCCATATCGCTTCAGAGCAAACGCGCTCTCCGATCGGCAGCTACCATTCTTCAATCAACTGTAGCGAAGCCAACGTTAGGCAAGTTTTGTTTTCACAACGTACCTGGGCGGGAAGCCGCCGCGCGTTACGGCCACCATCCAACTCCTGCTTGAAGACGGAATTGAACCAGCGCTTCCGCATTACGCAGGTTGGCAACCGGCGCGCACGATATTACGAAGGTTCATGTGCCAATTCGCCTCAAACATGACCAAGGCTGCCCATCGCAACTGGGCCGCTGCGGAGCGCCTCAGGAACGCCGTCGCACTCGACCGCACGACGGCAGGCTATCTTTATGGCATTTCCGCAGAGTGTGCTATCAAAGCTCTGTACCAGAAAATTTCTTGGACCACCGACAGCAAAGACGGCCCTGTCTACGCCCACTTTCCTCACATTAAGGCTAAACTTCGCGACTCGATTTCTGGGCGCGGAGCAGCACAACTGGTGCCGTTTACTGGCCAGCATTACATGGAAGGATGGGATATTAAGATTCGTTACAGCGACGGTGCGTGTCCTGACGCGGCAACCTTGGAAAGATGGCGCGAGAACGCGAACGAAGCGCGGGCGGCTTTGTCATGAAGCGCCCTATTCGATTTGACGATAGTCTACCGCAGTTCCTCGCGTGTCTAGCTGACGCGTCGTCTGGGGATTTTGCCGCTGCAGAGGCCATCGTGATCCGGGATTTCGAAGGCCGCCTTGGGGCCATTCTAGACGTCCCAGTAGAAGATCTCGACGTTCTGAACAGCGCGGTTGCAGATTGCCTCGGCCCTTATGCCCGCCCCGAGTACCCCGTACGTGGGCGAAATGCAGATGTTTCCCAGATCGTCGAAGAGGCCAAAGGTGCACCCATTCTGGAATTCGAAGGGCTAAGCGTTCGACTTCTCGACCGTCGGATTGTTGGTGCGGATTGGATGGTGCGCCCGGTGCTCCAAGCCGGCGCGATCCCCCGGATTGCATTTGTCAGCATTAAGGGTGGCGTCGGCCGCTCCACAGCCCTTTCCATCGCGGCGACGCATTTGGCGCAGGCCGGTTTGCGAGTGCTCGCGGTAGATCTCGACCTCGAAGCGCCCGGACTGGGCGCGACGCTCTTAAAGCCGGAAGAACTACCCGCCTACGGTGTCGTGGATTGGCTCGTCGAGAATGGGCTCTCCGGCATTGACAGCACGTTTCGCGCCGATTGCATTGGAAAGTCTTCCCTCTTTAACGGGATTTCCGTCGTGCCCGCCTTTGGTAGCCAAACCCTCGCACATCCCGCCGATGCACTTGCCAAAATCGCTCGGGCGAGCCTGGAAGACATGCGCGATGGCACTCCGTTGGCCCTTCGCATTCAACTGCAAGAAATGATTGAGAGTTTTGAGTCAACCGGCGACTTCGATGTTGTGTTGATCGATGGTCGTGCGGGCTTGCACGAGACGACGGCGGCTCCGGTAATTGGTCTTGGGGCAAAAGTTCTACTATTCGGCATCAATGAGCCGCAGACTTTCCAGGGATATGCCTTTCTTTTGGCTCACATCCGCGATCGCATCCCCGGGGGCACGGAATGGGAGGAGAAAGCCTGGTTTGTACAGGCCAAGGCGGATCCCGGCGACGCGAAGATCGCTCAGGAGCGGTTTGACGCTCTGTGGAACAAGGAGGAAGGTCCGCTTGCACAGCCCGAGCGTCTAGGGCCTAATGACCTGGAGCTAGTCTGGGCAGACAATGACGCACCGGCACCCCTGCCGAAAGACCGAGTGCCTGTGCTTCGTATCCTCAATGACGAGCGCTACCGCAGCTTCAATCCCGTTGAGAACCGCGTCCAGATCGATGAACGGCTGGTGCGTTCGACCTTTGGAGAGCTTCTGGATTGGCTCGACGAGCAAATGGAACTGCCAAAATGAGCGTTCGCCTGAGTTCTCCTCTCCCTAATGGTGAGGACATCTCTGCGATCCGAGATGCCATTGCTCGGTTTGACCCCAGCGCGTCGACGACAATCGTCGGAGCGGATAAGGCCAAGGTGCAGGACGTGTTCGCACCTATTGCTCATAGCAAAGCGCTTGACCCAGCAACCACGCTTGTTCTTGGCGCGCGAGGTGCCGGAAAAAGCTTCTGGGCGAGTGTGCTCTATAACGAGGACACTAGACGGCTCGCCGCCAATCTCTACCCGCGCCTAGGGCTTGACGGGCTCCGCGTCCAGATCGGTTTTGGCGGTGTGAACCGTGCGGGCGTGACGAGGGTAATGATCGACGGACTGGTGCCTCCAGGGCAGGAGAAGACCGCTGCAGACGCCTTTTGGCAAGCCGTCATCATAGGCGCGGCGCTCAAGGTGACCGAGCCTGGTCAGAAGCACACCCCCTCGGACATGCTTAGGCGTTTCAGGGATCCCGAAGATTGGGCCGATGCCATGGCAGAGGTTGATGACCACCTTGCCGCTAGTGACGAGACCCTCCTCATCGTCTTTGACGCGCTCGACGCTATCTCGGAAGATTGGGGACGGCTTAGTGGACTTATCGACGCGCTGATGCGCTCGGTTTGGGAGCTGCGTGGATTTTCTGCGATCCGAGCCAAGCTGTTCATGCGCCCAGATCAGTTAAGCGAACTCACGCTCCGGTTTGTTGAACTCCCCAAGCTGCGCAGTGGTGCAGCTAGACTCGGGTGGAGTCAGGCGGATCTTTACGGGTTGATGTTTGCGAGATTGGCATTTGATGAAGAGGCTGGGGAGGGCTTTAGACGTTTTGTCGTCGCTCGCGGCTTGGACAAGCCGCCGCATAATCAAGCGGGGCTTCGGGCTTGGAAGCTGTCGAATAATGAAAACCGGCAACAACAGCTTTTCGAGGCCATGGCGGGTAGTTTCATGGGCAAAGGACCGCGAAAGGGAAAAACCTTCGACTGGCCTTATAATCATCTTGCAGATGGACTCGGAGACGTGACTCCACGCAGCTTTCTAATTTTGATGCAGAACGCTGCGGTACGGTCTGAAGCTCGGGATGCTGGTGGCCTCATTCTTCTGCCGCAAACCATCCGCGACGGGCTGCGCGAAGCCTCAAAAGTCCGCATCGAGCAGCTCAACACGGAATACCCTTGGATCAAGCGTGTGCTCCAACCGCTCGCGGGGCTTCGGGTACCAGCGGAGCCACAGGTGTTCTTTGACGCTTGGGCAGCGAACGCCACGGTGGAAGCTGCCGTGAAAATTGCCCGTAGAGAAAATGCCCTTCCTCCTGTGCCTATCAGGTCGGCGATGAAATCTGATCTGTCTGATTTAGAGTCTCACCTTGCCGAGCGCCTGATCAAGATGGGCGTCCTCACAAGCCGACCCGACGGACGCTACGACATGCCCGATCTCTTCCGAATCGGTGCGGCGCTCCTGAAGAAGGGCGGGGTGACGCCGAAAATCTGAAGCGCGTTGAGGTGCTCAGCAGCTCGCTCCGCCGCGTCATGAAATTTAAAACATGACCTTCGCAATCCTATCCATGCCGGCTTATCGAAAATCCCGTGTCTTCACCGTGATCGTGTCGATGTGCAGATCAGGGATGTAGATGTCGCGCGTGCGTACGCCTGTTGGCCTTGGCGAGCGGGGATCAGGCGTCGGTGAGCCATGATGAAACTCGTCACCGCGGCCGTGCGGCAGCGGAAAGGCCGCGTGCCGCTCTCCGACGCTCGCCAGCTCCGCTGAAAGGTCCGTGAGCCGTTGGGCAACGAGGTGGACCACCTCGCCCTCGCGTTGGGTGCGGCCGCGCACCGCGATCATGCTGGCCGACAGGATGATGCGGCGGTTCTGCTCGAACACCTTCGGCCAGATCACGAGATTGGCGATTCCACTCTCGTCCTCCAGGGTGATGAACATGACGCCCTTGGCGGATCCAGGCCGCTGCCGGACCAGCACGATTCCGGCGGCTTCGAGCCAGCGGCCATCACGCGCTTCCATTGCCTCCAGGCAGGTGACCATGCGCTGGCGCCGAAGGTCCCGCCGCAGGAACGAGACCGGATGGTCGCGCAGCGAGAGACTGATATGGCGATAGTCCTCCACCACCTCGCCGCCAGCCGTCATCGGGCGCAGGACGATGGCCGCTTCGGCAACTTCTGGCACGATCGCTTCTTCCCGCGCTGATGCGGCAGCAAAGAGCGGCAGCGGTTCATCGCGAAGTGCCTTGATCGCCCATAACGCGTCGCGACGAACAAGGCCGAAGCACGGCCGGAAGCCGTCCGCTTCGGCGATCTGGGTGAGTGCCGCAACTGGGACACCGGCGCGGCGCCAGAGATCATCAACCGATGCGAACGGCTGACTGGCTCGAGCGGCAACGATCGCCGCTCCATGCGCATTCGCAAGGCCCTTGACCATGCGCAGGCCGAGTCGCACCGCGAAGCGACTGTCATCGTCGGTCGGCTCCAGCGTGCAATCCCATCGGGAAGCGTTGGCGCAGACCGGCCGGACTTCCACGTCGTGGTCGCGCGCATCCCGCACGATCTGGGCCGGTGCATAGAAGCCCATGGGCTGGCTGTTCAGAAGTGCGGCGCAGAACACGTCCGAGTGCCAGCATTTCAGCCAGGCCGAGGCATAGGCGATCAGTGCGAACGAGGCCGCGTGGCTTTCCGGAAAGCCGTAAGAGCCGAAGCCTTCGAGCTGCCTGAAGGTCTGTTCGGCGAACTCTGGCTCGTAGCCGTTGTCGACCATTCCGGAGATCAGCTTGTCGCGGAAGTGCGACACGCCGCCGGTGAACTTGAAGGTCGCCATCGACTTGCGGAGCATGTCGGCTTCGCCGGGCGTGAAGCCGGCGCATTCGATCGCAACCCGCATGGCTTGTTCCTGGAACAAGGGCACGCCAAGCGTCTTGCCGAGCACCTTCTCCAGCTCGGGCGTGGGGTAGACGACCGGCTCCAGCCCCTCTCGGCGTCGCAGATAGGGGTGCACCATGTCGCCCTGAATCGGCCCCGGCCGCACGATGGCAACCTGCACGACGAGGTCGTAGTAGGTTCGGGGCTTCAGCCGCGGCAGCATCGACATCTGGGCGCGGCTTTCGATCTGGAAGGTGCCGAGCGTGTCCGCCTTGCGGATCATCGCATAAGTGCGTGGATCCTCGGCGGGAATGGTCGCAAGATCGAGATGGACGCCTTTGTGGTCTGCCAGAAGGTCAAGTCCACGCTTCATGCAGGTGAGCATTCCAAGTGCGAGCACGTCGACCTTCATGAAGCGAAGCGCATCAATGTCGTCTTTGTCCCATTCGATCACTTGGCGATCGACCATGGCCGCCGGCTCGATCGGCACCAGATCGTCGAGCCGATCATGCGTCAGGACGAAGCCGCCTGGATGCTGGCTGAGATGCCGTGGCGCGCCGATGAGTTGCTTGGCAAGATCGAGCGTCAGCCGGAGCCGACGGTCGGCCATGTTGAGGTTCAGCTCCTCGACATGCTTCTGCTCGATGCCTTCCTCCGACCATGACCAGACCTGCGACGACAGCGCACCGATCAGGTCTTCGGGCAGGCCGAGCGCCTTGCCGACGTCGCGGAGCGCGCCCTTGGCGCGGTAACGGATCACGGTCGAGCACAGCGCGGCATGGTCGCGGCCGTAGGTGTCAAACACCCACTGCATGACGATCTCGCGCCGTTCATGCTCGAAGTCCACATCGATGTCCGGCGGCTCGCGCCGCTCCTCGGAAACGAAGCGCTCGAACAAGAGGTCATTCCTGCCGGGATCGACGCTGGTGATTCCAAGCACGAAGCACACGGCCGAGTTGGCCGCCGAGCCGCGGCCCTGGCAGAGGATGTCCTTTGACCGGGCGAAGCGCACGATCGAGTTCACGGTCAGAAAGTACGGCGCATATTCGAGCTTCTCGATCAGCCGCAGCTCGTGCTCGAGCGCTGCGGTCACGCCGTCTGGTACGCCCTCGGGATAGCGCTCGGCGGCGCCTTCCCAGGTCAGCTTTGCCAGCGTCTCCTGCGGCGTGAGCGCTGGATCGTCGCGTTCTTCTGGATATTGGTAGGCGAGTCTATCGAGGCTGAAGCGGCAGCGCTCGACGATCTCCAGCGTCCGCACCAGTGCCTCGGGATAACGGCCGAACAGCCGGTGCATCTCCTCCGCAGGCTTCAGGAAGCGGTCGGCATGGCGCTCGCGCCTGTCGCCGAGCTCGTCGACGGTGACGTTGTGCCGGATGCAGGTCACCACGTCCTGCAGGATGCGTCTCGATGGTTCGTGGAACAGGACGTCGTTGGTGACGACGGTCGGCACCCGCATCTGCGTCGCGAGCGTGGAAAGCTCATGCAGGCGGAGCTGGTCGTTGGGCCGGCGTCGAAGGGTAAGCGCCAGATAGGCACGGTCACCGAACGCATCGCGCAGCCGCCGTAGCCGAAAACCGCATTCGTCGTCGGCGAGGTCCGGCACGAGAACAGCGATCAGCCCCTCGCCATAGGCGACGAGATCGGGCCAATCGAGGTGGCACTTCGCCTTGCCGGCCCGCTTCTTGCCGAGCGATAGGAGGCGGCAGAGGCGTGAATAGGCCGGACGATCGGTCGGATAGACCAGCACCGAGGTGCCGTCGAGGAGATCGATGCGGCAGCCCACCACCAGCCGGACGCCGGTTGTCTTCGCCGCTTCGTGGGCGCGAACGATTCCAGCCAGCGAGTTGCGGTCGACCACCGCAAGCGCCTCGATGCCGCTGACGGCAGCCTGGGCGAACAGTTCCTCGCAGGAGGATGCGCCACGCAGGAAGCTGAAATGGCTCGTGATCTGGAGTTCGGCATAGCGGGGCGCGCTCATCCGAACACCCCGTGCAGAAACCAGCGATGGGAGCCGGTGGCGGGGTCGACACCGTCGCCGGCCCGATAGATCCAGAAGCGCTCGCCGGCCTCGTCCTCGACCCGGAAGTAGTCGCGCACCGCGACCAGTTCGGCGTCCCGCTTCCACCATTCGGCATGGATCCGCTCAGGCCCGTCCGCACGCTTCACGCGCCGGCGCACGCCGCGCCAGGTAAAGGTTGCAGGGGGGTGGTCGGGCAGCAGTGCCACCGTCTCGATCCGCTCGGGTTGTGGCAGAAGGCGCGATGGTCGCGGCCAATGGCCAGGCCAGTTCGCTCCGGTATCTGCGGCCATGGCTGGAACGCGGCAGACCGAGCGCTCCGGCACGTCGCTCGCGACAGGAGCGAGCCTATAGATCGCTCGCTCGCCGACTCGGTTCATCAGCGTGTCGACCAGACCGGAAACGTCGGCCTCCGTCTCTTCCACAAGCGAGCTGATCGTCTGCTTGGCTTCGAACGGCTCCGCGACGCTGGCGGCAAGCGTCATCACCTCGATGCCGAAGCCGGGCGAGATGGTCTCAATCTTGTCGCACAGGAGGCGGGTCAGCCGCTTTGCATCACGGACCGGCGTGGCCATGCCGATGCGCACAGCCTGAGCGCGGCTGTCAACGCGATGGCAGATCAGATCGAGCCGACGTGCGCCGAGGCCAGCGGCCTCCAGCCGCTCGCAAAGCTGAACAACGAGCTTGCCGACATACCGGGCGATCGTCTCCGCTGCGCCGATCGGTTCCGCGAAGGCACGCCGAACCTCGATGAGGTCAGCCGACCGGACAGGCTCGATGGGCTCGGATGCCTCGCCTAAGGCCTGGTCGATGCGGCGGCCGATCTCGGGACCGAAGCGCAAGGTGAGCGGCGCGCGCGGCTGTGCCAGAAGGTCGCCGACCGTTCGGAAGCCGAGTGTATGCAGATCGGCGGCCACAGAAGGAGCGATGCGCAAGGCAGCAAGCGGCAGGGGCTCCAATATAGATGAGCCATGGCCTTCAGGTGCGATGAAGGTCGGGCTCGCCGCATAGCGGGCGAGGGCATGAGCTGCGCCCCAGGTGTCAGCGATCGCACCTCGCGCTGCAATCCCGGACATTGCGAGGCGACCGATCAGGCCGTCCAGCATCGCAGCTTCTCCACCATGGAGGTGATCCGCACCGGTCGAGTCGATCACGATGCCATTCGGCGGATCGGGAGCAACGATGGGCGCATAGCGGAGCAGCCAGACTGCGAGCCGCTCCAGTGCCTCGGCGTCACCGGCGGAATCGGCATCCTGCACGATGAGGTTTGGAACCAGGACCTGCGCCTTGGTAGCAGTCATGCCGGCACGCAGCCCGGCAGACTGGGCGGCAGCATCCACTGCCAGCACCACCCGCCTGTTCCCATCGCGGCCGATAAGGGCGAGCGGCGCCTCAGCCGGAGGCGCTGCGTCGCCAGCCTTCCGCCGCAGCCGATCGGTTGACCAGCTCGGCAGGAACAGCGAGACGACCCGTGTCATCACACGCCTCCAACTCGAAATCAGCACTCTCGCCCGCTCGGGCGCGGATCAACTCAACAAGCCATCGATGCCGTCCGACGCCTGGAACGGGTAAGGATGGGGAAGGCAGTGTCGACACGCGCCAGCGCGTCACAGCAGCGGTCGGCTGCCCGAAGTCCGTGGCATCGGTCTGGCGCCGCCAGCGCCGAAGCGCCAGACCGATGGCGCCGGTGTTCTCAGCGGCGAGTTGCAGGCGACGGGAGGCTGTCATCGATAATCGCCCGATCTCACCCACGACCGCGCCCAAGCCGCCATGGCGCAGACCTTCCTCGACACAGGCCAGGATGGTGTTATCATCACCGGCCTCGACATAGATCACGCGATCCGGCGGGAGTCCGGCTTGAGCCAGGGCAGGGGCGAAGAGATCGGGACGCGTAATGCACCACAGCACCTTGCCCTTGGTGCGCGCGCCGATACCGGCCGCAAACAGCGCCGCAGCTGCGCCATCAATCGCGCCGTTACCGCCGCCAGCGATCTCGTGCAGGGCACCAAGCGCAAGTCCCTCACCAGGAAGGCGAGAGTCCAATTGAGCGATCCCAAACGGAAGAACCGCCTTTACCCGTCGGCTCTTGCCCTCCATCTGCTCGATGGTCGCGCGCAATTCTTCTCGGCTGATAGAGCCGGAGCGGGTAGGTGAGACCCTGAGATTGCCACGCATGGCGCGAGAACATATCCAGAACGGACAGGGAGTCGAGTCTGAGAGCGAGGAATTTGTTCACAGGCAGATCACCCGGTCGAGCCAGCAATACCGAGTCCTGCGTCAGGCCTCGATCTTTGCAGAAGTAGGCTCATAGAGCGGACACATACGATTAACGCTGAGCCCAAATATTACGAAAGACGTTCCAGTTGCCGTCAGAACTGCGGCGATGGTGCTGGTGGTCGGCCCAAACCGGCTCCAGAAGGACTGAAGCGCGGAAAGCGATCGAAGACAGATGAGCCGCGATTGGCATGTCCCGCCAGCAGCGGCGCGCGGCCGAACGTGAGTCTCGGCGCGGTGTAGCGGCTTAGCTCGCAGGGAACTTGCCACTGGATGCAATCGCCTGCGTTGTAGCTGCGCGCTGAACGAACGACCCGATAAAGGCGCCTAGCGTTAGCTTGGCGAGATCCATGAAGCCCGCCCCAGGTCTGTAGAGCTCAAGGGAGGAAAAGACGAGTGTCAAAGCCACGGTAATCAAGGGAAGGCCGGTCAATCCGAGTTTCGTGGCAACTCCAGTGGATCCGGAGAGGCTGCTGACTCGGACATACTGATCGATTGCCTTTTCATCGCCGTTCATGATCATCGGCTCAAGCAGGGCGCGATCCTCAATTGGGATACTTGCCTGCTTTGGAGACAAGAACGCTAGGGCAATCCGCATCACTGCATAAAGCACAAAGATGATAATCAACGTGCTGAATATCGTGAGGCTGAAAGGCTCTGGCGGACTCAGAGGATCTACGCGTGTCCTCCTATCCACAATTGTTGCGGCGAGTGATGCCGTCATTCCAATCAGAACCGCAGAAACTGCTAACAAGCGCCCTTGTGAACGGGCGGAATACTTCTTCACCTCTTCGCGGACCTGATCGAATGCGGTCGATGTGCTGTTGCTTATAGGTTCGTCTTGCGGATGATTCATCATGTGCTCCCCCACTTTTCGGACCAGCATTGCCAAACCCATTACCGCAGTAAAGCATCCTTTCTGCAAGGGGAGCGCCAACCGGCCACCGAATACGACGCGGCACAAGAGCGGGGCGAAGTAGCGGGCAGAGGAGGCGAACGTTCCGGCCGGAAACATTCGCCTGTAGCACCGCCTACCGCCGAGCCCTTGCCGAATTTCGCGCAGATATGCGCGAAAATGACTTTTGCCCAGTTTTGGGCAGAAGTCGGATGGCCCAGATCAGGGCCATGGCACGCGCCCGAAGCTGAATGGATCTCGGACTGCACAGTTCTGTGCCGTCGTCCGCGCGCGCAAGCTCCTCCCGCGAGGTGCCGCCGGCTCGCCGCCCACGCTGGGTCCAAAAGTGGGCCAAGCAGGCGAATGACGACGAGCTGATGAAGATGGCGTCCCGCATCCGGGACCGAGCCATCAGGCGAGCAGGTGAACTGCTTAAGCAGATCGATGGACAAGGAAATAACCAGCATAGTGTGGCCACCCACACCAAGCTCTCGCAAAGAGAGGCGGCCGAGCAAGCCGGCATGTCGAAGCATCAACAGGTGCAGGCCGTCCGCGTGGCCAACGTTCCCGAACCAGAGTTCGAGCGCCAAGTCGAATAGCCACGCGCAAGCTTCGCCCCGAAGGGCGGCTTGACGTGAATCGGATGTGAGAGCAACTTTACCGCGGGTTTGAACACCCTGACCGCGATAAGCAGAACCTCGATTGGCGTCGAAGGCACTGCTGAGGCGCGAGGAGCCTTGGCGGGCTTACTCGTGCATGGAGCGCCTTGGCGGGCGCCCGACTTCGGCCACCATACGGCGGCCGGGGGCAGGGCGTCAATGTCCAAGGCGAAAGCCTAAACACGTCCTGAGCTGTCTCGCGGCAGTTGTTCAACCCCCGGCTCCGGGCCGAACCCGGTGCAGGACTTTCGAGCAAAACTGCTCAAAAGTCCGCCGGCTTTGAACAGCCGGTCTGAACCGCGAGCACAGAAATGATCAACCGAACGCATTTCCTTGAGCCGTCACCGTACGATGCCGACGACGGCAATCTCATCGGCCGCGACCCGCGGCAAATTCCACTGGCTGAACTTCGCCAGCTCCAGCACCCGGAAAGCCCTATCAAGGCCATCCGGGCAGCTTGCATCGACTGCTCAGGGAGCAACGCGGCAGAGGCGCGGAAGTGCGTCCTCGTGAATTGCCCACTTTGGCCGCTGCGCATGGGCGTCAGTCCCTTCCATGCCTCCAGCGCTAACGCCCGTCTAGATCAGGCGAAAATCGCCACCTGCAGCGCGGGGGAGGCACGCTGATGCCAAACATCACCCGACGTGCCGCGCTTGCGGCGATACCCGCTCTTTCAGCCACAGCGGCCTCAGGACGCGCGTTTCCGCTTTCCGACAGCAACTACATCTCCGACGAACTGGCGCGGCTCCTAGACGCCCATGCTGACAAACTGGCGGCAAATGACACGGCCGGCGCGGCGTGGGACCGGATCGCTGACGCGTCTGGCATCAAGACGCTCGGCGATCATCCGGCGAAGCATCAACAGCACCAAGCCTACCAGCAACGGTACATCGATCTCGGCGGACCTGAGGCAGAGGCGGAGCTCGAGCAAACCTACCGTCCGCTGTGGGAGGCGGAGAACGCCATCTACGCCTTTCGTCCTCAGAGCATGGCCGATGTCTGCCGGAAGGCTGCATTCGCCATGATGTGCGAGGAGGGAGAGATGCCGGAACAGTGGGTAGATCTGTTCATCCGCTCGTTGCTCCCGGAGGCCGCATGATCCGCATGCTTCTCGCGATCGCGGCGATGATGGTGCTGCGATGGGCAATCGCGCTGCTGTCACCGGTGAGAAATCAACGGGTAAGCTGCCAACCCGTTGTTTCTCCCTACGCCTACCGCCGCGCCGGCGCCTGCCTCGCGCTCTACCGGCTCAGGTGTCGGATATCGGCTTGGGGGCTGGCATCATAGGGCCGGCCGCGACCCTTTCATCGGCCCGTCGCCTCAGCGCGGCGGGCACCGATTGGCACCGAGATTGGCACCGGACTGGAAATTCAGGAGTGATCCGCGCTGAACTTTTCTAGCACCCTGCCGATCCAGAAACCGCAGAAATGCGGGCTTTCTGAGCGGAAGCGGTAAGAAGCGGCACCCCATTCGCCACTTTTCAAGACCGGTGCCTTAAACCGCTCGGCCATCCCTCCCGCATCGTGTTTATAGACACTGCGCGGCGCTCCCGCGCCATCGGCATCTGCCGCGGGCGCTTCGACCTTTAGGGCGCACGGAAGGGTGGCGTCAACTATTGCGAGCTGTCGTTTGTGCCAGTTGGAGGAGCATGCTGTGCTCGCCCCTCGCAACCGACGGATTCGCGGGAGTGTTCGGTCACGATGACGCGTAGGTGGCACCGTGCCCGAGATGAGCAAGCCTGGTCAGTGTTGCTCAGTGTGATTTGACGCGATGCCATCGAGCGCAGTGATCGCGTCTGGCGGCAGGGTGAGCGATGCTGCAGCGAGGTTCTCTCGCAGGTGAACGACGGAGGACGTGCCTGGGATCAACAGGATGTTCGGGGAACGTTGCAAGAGCCAGGCGAGCGCTACCTGCATCGGGGTTGCTCCCAGACGTTTGGCAATTTCTGACAATGTCTCCGATTGCAGCGGGCTGAAACCGCCGAGTGGAAAGAACGGCACATAGGCGATCCCCTCCGCGGCCAGCTTTTCGATCAAAGTGTCATCAGCCCGATAGACGAGATTATACTGGTTCTGCACGCAAACGATCTCGGCAATACCGCGGCCTTCCTCGATCTGCGCCGGCGTAACGTTGCTCAAGCCGATCTGCCGTACCAAGCCTTGTCTTTGAAGGTCAGCCAGCGCTTTTAGCGGCTCAGCGATGGATCCTTCCGCAGGACCGTGCACGTCGAACATGATGCGCAGATTGATGAGGTCGAGCGAGTCGAGGCCTAGATTGCGGAGATTGTCTTCAACGGCGCGCGCGAGATCGTCCGCGCCGAAGGCCGGCAGCCATGACCCGTCTGCGCCGCGCTTTGCACCGATCTTCGTGACGATCAGCAGCTCGTCCGGATAGGGCTGAAGCGCCTCGCGGATGATCTGGTTGGTGATGTGGGGTCCGTAGAAGTCGCTGGTGTCGATGTGGTTCACGCCGGAGGACACCGCTTCGCGCAGAACCGCGATCGCAGCCGCGCGGTCGCGCGGCGGACCGAAGACGCCGGGCCCGGCAAGCTGCATGGCGCCGTAGCCGATCCGCTTCACCATGCGGCCGCCGAGATTGAAGGTTGCTGCCTGATCGATCGTGGTCATGTTGATCTCCTTGTGACGATCGACAGCTAGGTCTTGGCGAGCCTGGCGAAAATCCGGCATGATCCGCACGGGCTGTGCAGGATAGCGAACAATGAAGGCCGACCTCGGCGATCTGAACGTCTTCCTCGCGGTGGCCCAGGCGCGCAGCTTCAGGGGTGCTGCTCGTGCAATCGGCCTGAGCCCTTCGACGTTGAGTGAAGCCATACGCCGCCTGGAAGCGCGGCTTCGCGTCCGGCTGCTGCACCGGACAACACGCAGCGTCACCCCCACCGAGGCCGGCCAACGTCTGATCGAGCGGCTGACCCCGGCGTTGACCGAAGTGGAAGCGGCGCTCAATGTGGTGAACAACTTTCGCGATCGGCCTGCCGGCACGCTCCGCCTCAACGTGCCGATCAGTGCTGCCCGCCTTGTGCTGCCCACCATCCTACCCGGCTTCCTGGCGACCTATCCCGAGATCGAGATGGAGATCGTCGCGGACGACAGCTTCGTCGACGTGCTTGCATCAGGCTGCGATGCCGGAATCCGATACGACGAGCGGCTGGAGCAGGATATGATCGCGATCCCGATCGGCCCAAGAGTCCAGCGCTTCGCCACCGCTGCCTCACCGGCCTACCTCGACCGGCACGGCCGGCCCGGACACCCGAGAGACTTGTTGAACCATGCCTGCCTGCGCGGCCGGTTCGCCAGCGGCGCGTTGACGAGTCCGTGGGAATTCGAGCGAGCCGGCGAGGTGGTGCGCGTCGAGCCGCGAGGCCCGCTGATCGTGCGTGTGGGTGCTGCGACCGATCTTGCCGTCGATATGGCCGTCGCTGGCGTCGGGATCATCCAGCTCTTCGAGGATTGGCTGCGTCCATACCTCGAGCGCGGCGTCCTAGAGCCCGTGCTGCCGGATTGGTGGCAGCCGTTTTCCGGGCCATTCCTTTATTACTCCGGCCGGCGCCTTGTTCCGCCGCCGCTCCGCGCTTTCCTCGACTTCATCAGAAACCGCGACGCAGTCGAGGGTGGATCACCAGCCGCGTAGCCAAGGCCGACACCAGGCAGCATGTAGTCGTATTGCTCCCGGAACGCTGCTTGAGGTCGTCAACGGCGACGTCTTGCACTTCGGCAAAAAGCAGCTGATCGTAGGCAGCTGCAAGATTGTCGCTGGCTGAGGGGGAGATGCGACCATGCCGAACCGTCACGGTATTCCGATCTGGTATGAATTGATTGTTCCCGATCCAAATGCGGCCGAGCGCTTTTATGGTTCCATTCTCGGCTGGCACTTCCAGCAACAGCAAGGCGACCTGGAGATCGACTATCGAGTCGCCATGGCGGGCGAGGCGGGCGTCGGCGGGTTGATGCGGCAGCCGCCCGGCATGACGATGCCGCCGCGTTGGCTGATTTATTTCGGCGTCGACGATGTTGATCGCGCCACAAGCGAGGCTGAGGCTGCCGGCGCACAGACCCATATCACGCCAACCGACATACCCGGTGTGGGACGCTTCAGTTTCCTTGCCGACCCGCAAGGCGCGATGTTCTACCTGATGCGGGCCACACGAGACGAGGAAAGCCGCGCCTTCCAGGCAGGCGCGAAGGCGCCTCAGGGACATGCAGTCTGGAACGAGCTTTCGGCGGCTGACCCCGACGCCGCGATCGCCTTCTACGGCGCGCTCCTCGGCCTTCGACAGGATGGTTCCATGCCGATGGGAGACCTTGGCGAGTATCGCTTTGTGTATGCCGGTCCGGATGGCATCGGAGCGGTGATGGGCATCATGCCCAATGGCGCGCCGGGGTGGCGGGTTTATTTCTCCGTCGACGACATCGATGCAGCAGCAGACCGGGTGACAGCGTCCGGCGGCAAGTTGGTCCATGAGCCCGACGAGATTCCAGGCGGCCTTTTCGCGCTTGTTGGCGATGACCCTTTCGGCGCCCGTTTCGGACTTGTAGGACCACGCAGTTAGATCGTCCTTCACGGAAGCTGATACTGCCTGTTTGTTGTTCTCCGGGCTCACCGTTGCGTGGACCACGCCGCCCCCGCGGCTCCGACCTCGTCCGCCGAGAGCCGCTGGAGTTAATCTCTTGCTAAAGATTTCAGCCTAATTCGAGGAGAAGTGTTGAGTAGCTGCGACCGACGTCCTTCGCGGCAGCAGATGAGGAAGGCGCTGAAGATGGCGACATCGTTCGGATCGCGTTCAAACAAGGCCAGCGCGGCCGTGCTTGTGGCGGTGTCGGCGGGCCTTCTCGCCTCCTGCGCGTCCGCGCCGCAGAAGAGCGCGAGCAGCAAGAAGCGCTCAAAGGAATATTTCGCCGAATCCATCTATGGCGTGAAAGCGAGCCCGCGCGTTTCAACGAGGCGCACCAAGCTGCCGCGCGGGGGCGGCAGGGATCAGGTCGGCAAGCCCTATCAGGTCAAGGGCAAGTGGTATTTCCCTAAGGAAGACAAGAACTACCGCAAGGTCGGCGCCGCGTCCTGGTACGGTGACGCCTTTCACGGCCGGCTGACCGCCAACGGCGAAATCTACGACATGACCCATCTGACGGCCGCGCATCCGACAATGCCGCTGCCGAGCTATGCGCGCGTGACGAATCTCGCCAACGGCAATTCGGTGATCGTGCGTGTCAACGATCGCGGGCCATATGATAGCGGGCGCGTCATCGATCTGTCGCATCGCGCGGCCGACCTTCTGGGCTACACGCAGAAGGGCACAGCCAAGGTCGAAGTGGAATATGTCGGCCGGGCGCGCATGGACGGTCAGGACGACCAATACCTCGTCGCCTCCTACCGACCTGGCAGCCGTGTGCCGGATCCTTCTGCCGACGGGCTGCCGGATGGCGTGATGATCGCCATGAACGGTAACTCGCCCAGCCGGAGCAGCAACAACACACATGCAGCGCAACAGCCACGCGGGCCGCGCACCAAGGTGTTTTTTGGCGAGATGCAGCTTCCGAGCGAGGTGCCGCCCGCACCGGAACAACCTGCCGGCGGGGAGGGCTCCCAGACAGCGTTCGCGACGATGTCCTATGCGCCGCAGTCGGTCACGGCCTCGCTCGACCCGTTCACGAGCTTCAACAGGTCTGACGATCTCCTCACCACCAATGTCAGGGATGGCAGCTTCATTGCCGCCGGCACCTTCGCGGATCGCGCAAGTGCCGAGGCGCTGAAGAACCGCCTTGCGGCTTTTGGTGATGCGCGCGTGGAAGCAGGCGGCAGGGGCAGCCAGAAGGGCTTCTCGGTGACGCTTCGCCAGGATGGACGGATCGAGGGCGACGCACTGCTTCAGGCCGCATGGGCGAACGGCGCGCCGGACGCGATGACGATCCGCGAGTGATGTAAGCGCGACATCACGCTGGGATACACTTCCGCGCGTGATTGCAGCCGAAGGTTGCCGAAGCTAGGATTGCGGTCAGCCGGAAGGTGGCTCGGCCGTGGAGGCATTCCGTGCTCAACAGACGCGATCTTTTGAAGGCAGGAGCTGCCGCATCGGCGTTCATCTGCCTCGGGAACATACCGGCGCACGCACAGATCTTCGAAACGCGGGCCGGGCAGGCGTTCATGGTCGATGCCGAAACCGGCACGATCCTGTTTTCCAAAGATGCCGACAAGCTCGTGCCGCCCGCTTCCCTCGCCAAGCTGATGACGATGGAAGTGGTCTTCCACAACATCAAGAGCGGGCAGAACTCGCTCGAAGACAAGTTCGTCGTCAGCGAGAACGCGTGGCGCACCGGGGGCGCGTCCTCGGGCGGCTCAACCATGTTCGCCAAGTTGAAGTCGGAGATCCGCCTCGAAGACCTGATCCAAGGCGTCGTGGTGCAATCGGCCAATGATGGCTGCATTGTCATTGCCGAAGGAATGGCGGGCTCGGAGGAAAACTTCGTTGGCCTGATGAACGAGCGCGCCCGCGCAATCGGCCTAGAGAAATCCACCTTCCGCAACTCGACCGGGCTCCCGGCGGAAGGCCAACTTGTCACGATGCGCGAGCTTACTAAGCTCGCGATCCACATCTGGCGCGAGTATCCGGACGAGTACCGCTACTACTCGCAACCCGATTTCACCTGGAACAAGATCAAGCAGCGCAACCGCAATCCGCTTCTTGGTATGGATATCGGCGCAGACGGCATGAAGACCGGCTTCACCGAAGAATCCGGCTACGCGATCGTTGGCGCGGTGAAAGGAAACGACAAGCGCATCTTCGCCGCCATGAGCGGGATGGCCAGCGACAAGGAACGCGCCGCGGAAGCGCGAAAGCTGCTCGAATGGGGGCTGCGCGCCTTCCAGAAGACGGTTCTCTACGCCGAGGGCGAGATCGTGGGCGAGGCATCCGTTTATGGAGGCGCGAAGTCCGGCGTTGGGCTCCGCGCGGAGGGACCGCTGGCGATCTTCGTTCCCGTCGCCAACAAGGATCGCATGGCGGCGCGTATCGAATATCGCGGCCCGCTGATCGCACCCGTGGAAGCGGGAGCGCAGGTCGGCATGCTGCGCGTCTGGCTCGGTGACACGTTAAGCCAGGAAACGCCCTTGTTTGCGGCCGAAAGCGTCGCGCGCGGCCGGCTTCACCAGCGCGCGATGGATGCTGCGAGCGAGTTGATGGTTGGCTGGCTGCGTTGACGATCGAGATGGACGGCATGGCCCTCTCATCGGCGCGAAGCCGACGCGGTTTCTTTGTTTCCTTTGAAGGCGGGGAGGGCGCGGGCAAGTCGACCCAGATCGGGCGACTGGCCGCGACACTGCGCGGGATGGGGCATGAAGTGCTCGTGACGCGTGAGCCTGGCGGCTCACCCGGTGCGGAGGCCGTGCGCCACGTCATCCTGTCGGGCGCGGCGGAAAGCTTGGGTGCCGGCATGGAAGCGGTTCTCTTCGCCTCCGCGCGCGTTGACCATATCGCAACAGCGATCATGCCGGCGCTCCGAGCCGGGACGATCGTGCTATGCGACCGCTTCATCGATTCGACGCGTGTTTACCAGGGGGTGACCGGCGGCCTCGACGAGGGAACGCTTCGGGCGATGGAGCGCATCTCGATCGCCGACACTCGCCCGGATCTGACATTGATCCTTGATCTCGATCCTGCCGAAGGTCTTCGACGCGCCGATGCACGGAGGGGCGACGCAACGGCGGATCGATTCGAAAAGGAAGACGTCGAGGTGCATCAAAGGCGTCGGGATGGGTTTCTTGCCATCGCCGGGAACGAGCCGGACCGCTGCGTGGTGATCGACGCCTCCGGCAGCGCCGATGAGGTGGAAAGAGCGGTAACGGCGGCGGTGCAACAAAGGCTCCGCACGCCGCCAGCGGATCAAGCGAGATGAAGACCGAGCGACTTTCGCCCGTTCAGTTCGACACGCTCGACGATGTTCCGGAGCCTGCGGAGAACCCGCGGCTTGTCGGCCACGGCGAAACAGTCCAGCGTATTCTCGACGCGCATGCCGGAGGACGGCTGCCTCACGGCATCATCCTGTCGGGACTGCGAGGGATCGGCAAGGCAACCCTGGCCTTTCACGTCGCACGCCATCTGCTGACGTTTCCCGATGGAGCGCAGGCGCCAAACAGTTTCGCGGAACCGGATCAAGCGTCATCCCTGTTCCGGCAGGTTGCCTCAGGCGCTCACCCGGCGGTCCTCCACCTGACCCGCCCCATCAACGAAAAGACGAAGGCGTTCAAGACGGTGCTTTCGGTGGATGAGATTCGCCGCATCAACCGCTTCCTGTCTCACACCTCCCACGATGGCGGCTATCGCGTCGTGATCGTGGATTCTGCCGACGACATGAACGTGCAGGCTGCCAACGCGCTGCTCAAGAATCTGGAGGAACCGCCGGCGCGCACTGTGTTCATGCTGATCGCGCATTCGCGTGGAAGCCTGTTGCCCACCCTGAGATCGCGCTGCCAGGTTTACGCCATGAGCCCGCTCGCGCCGGATCAACTGATGGAAGCGCTGCCTTATATCCTTTCCGATCTTCCCTCGTCCGAAACCGAGCGTGCGGCGCTGGCGGAGCGTGCCGGCGGGAGCGCACGCCAGGCAATCCTGCTTCTGCGCCATGGCGGCCTAGAAGTCGCGGGCTCTACCGATGCCGTGCTGCGGCGCGAGCGTTTCGATGCGGTCGCCGCGCACCGGCTGGCCGACTCGGTTGCGGGGAAGGGGAAGGAGCTCGCCTTTTCCCTGTTCCGGGAACATCTGTTCGATGTCGTCGCAATTGACGCGACAAGGACCGCCCAGGCGGGTGACCTGGTCCGCGCGGAGCAACTCTCAAGCGCGTGGCAGACGGCGCGCGAGTCGAGCGAGGAAGCGCTTGCCTTCAATCTCGACCGCAAGCAGATCGTCCTCGACCTTCTGCTGCTGACGCATCGGGCGCTGCACAACTGATCTCGCGCACGTGCCGGCAGGATGGTCAGCGTGGATGCGATGGGTTATGGCACGGCCGCAACAAGCCCAGCCAGAGCCTTCATGTCCCGGCAGAAATTCTACATCACCACGGCGATCTCCTATCCCAACGGCAAGCCGCATATCGGCCATGCCTATGAGCTGATCGCGACCGACGCGCTTGCCCGGTTTCAAAGGCTCGATGGCAAGGACGTATTCTTCCTTACCGGCACGGACGAGCACGGTATCAAGATGCTGCAGACGGCGCGGAACGAAGGCATCACGCCGCGCGAGCTAGCGGATCGCAACGCGGCCGAGTTCCGGCGGATGGCGGAGAAGCTCAACGCGTCGAACGACGACTTCATCCGCACCACGGAAGAGCGCCACCGCCGCGCCTGCCAGGCCATCTGGAAGGCGATGGAAGCAAACGGCGACATCTACAAGGGCGGCTATGCCGGCTGGTATTCGGTGCGCGACGAAGCCTATTACGGCGAAGAGGAAACCGAGCTTCGCGACAACGGCGTCCGCTACGGCCCGCAGGGCACGCCGGTCGAATGGGTGGAGGAGGAAAGCTACTTCTTTCGGCTGTCCGCCTATGGCGATCGCCTGCTCGCCTACTACGACGCGCATCCCGACTTCATCGGTCCCTCCGAGCGACGCAACGAGATCGTGAGCTTCGTGCGCTCGGGCCTCAAGGATCTGTCCATCTCGCGCACGACCTTCGACTGGGGCGTGCCGGTTCCCGGCGACGAGCGCCACGTGATGTATGTCTGGGTGGATGCTCTGACCAACTACATGACCGCAGCCGGCTACCCTGACACGAGCGATGAGCGGTGGCGTTTCTGGCCGGCCGACATCCATGTGATCGGCAAGGACATCACACGCTTCCATGCGGTCTACTGGCCCGCCTTCCTGATCTCCGCCGGCATTCCGGTTCCCCGGCGCGTCTTCGGCCACGGCTTCGTCTTCAACCGCGGAGAGAAGATGTCGAAGTCGGTCGGCAATGTGATTGATCCGTTTGCGCTGGTGGATCATTACGGCCTCGATCAGGTGCGATACTTCCTGCTCCGCGAAGTGCCGTTCGGCCAGGACGGCAGCTACAGCCACGAGGCCATCGTCAACCGCACCAATGCGGACCTTGCCAACGACCTCGGCAATCTCGCGCAGCGCTCGCTGTCCATGATCGCCAAGAACTGTAACGGGATCGTGCCCTCGCGCGGGGAACTGCTCGAGCAGGACACGGCGATCTTGACCGCTGCCGTCGATGCGCTGACGCGCGTGCGTCACGCCATGGAAGAGCAGGCGATCCACCAGGCGGTTGCAGCCATCTTCGCGGTTGTCGCCGAGGCGAACCGCTACTTTGCAGGCGAGGCGCCATGGGCTCTGCGCAAGACCGATCCTGCCCGGATGGAAACGGTGCTCTGGACGACGGCCGAGATCCTGCGCCGGGTCGGCATCATGTGCCTGCCCTTCATGCCGGCTTCCGCGGATCGGTTGCTCGATCTTCTCGCCGTTCGTGGTGACGCTCGGGATTTCAGCCGGGTTTCGGATGCCGACGCACTTCAATCCGCAACGAACCTTCCGGCGCCGATGCCGGTATTCCCGCGCTATGTCGAGGAACCCGTCGGCACGTGACCATGCTGATCGACAGTCACTGCCACCTTGATTTTCCAGACTTTCAACAGGAGCGTGGCGACGTTGTCGCCCGCGCGCGCGCCGCTGGCCTCGTGCGGATGATCACCATCTCCACCCGTGTGCGCCGCTTTGCCTCCGTGCTGGCGATCGCGGAGGAATTCGACGACGTTTTCTGCTCGGTTGGCACTCATCCGCACAATGCGGACGAGGAACTCGGCATCCCGGCGGATGAGCTGATTCGCCTGACCGATCATCCGAAGGTGGTCGCGATCGGAGAGGCCGGATTGGATTACCATTACGACAAGGCGTCGCGTGACGCGCAGGCAGAAGGCTTTCGCATCCACATCGCCGCCGCGCGGCAGACGGGGCTTCCGCTCGTGATTCACGCGCGCAATGCGGACGAGGATGTGGCGGCCATCCTTGAAGAGGAAACGCGGACGGGTGCATTTCCCTTCGTGCTGCACTGCTTCTCGTCGGGAAGGGGACTCGCGGAAGGGGGGATCGCCTTGGGCGGCTATGTGTCCTTCTCGGGCATCATGACCTTCAGGAACTCTGCCGACCTGCGCGACATCGCCCGCAATCTTCCGCTCGACCGTCTGCTGGTGGAAACGGATGCACCCTATCTCGCGCCGCCGCCGCATCGCGGCAAGCGCAACGAGCCGGCCTTTGTTGCCGAGACGGCGAAGGTGCTTGCCGAAGTGCGCGGTTTGTCTGTTGAGGATCTCGGTCAGATCACTACCGAAAACGCATTCCGCCTGTTTTCCAAGATGACACGGCCCTGAACCGGTGACCGACACGCTGCGTCTCACGATCCTGGGCTGCGGCTCCTCGCCGGGCACGCCTCGCATCACGGGCGACTGGGGCGCTTGTGATCCCTCGGAATCGCGCAACCGGCGTACACGCGCGTCAGCCCTGTTCGAGCGGACCAGGGAGGACGGCAGAACCACGCGCGTGGTGATCGATACCGGGCCCGATTTCCGCCACCAGATGCTGACTGTGCCGCACCGCAGGATTGACGGTGTGATCTACACCCACGCTCATGCCGACCACATCCACGGGATCGACGATCTGCGCTCCTACGTTCTTGACCAGCGGGCACTCGTCGACGTTCATGCCGATGATCAAACGCTCGAACGCCTCCATGAAGCGTTCGGCTATTGCTTTCGCACCCCGCCAGGCAGTTCCTACCCGCCGATCCTGCGTGCCAATCGTATCGAGCGCGGACGTATTTTCACCATCGACGGCGCGGGCGGACCGTTGAACTTTGAGCCGCTTCCGCAGCAGCATGGCGACTCGATCTCACTTGGCCTGCGTGTAGGCAGCATCGCCTATTGTCCGGACGTCAGCGGCTTTCCGCAGCGCACATCCGACCGCCTGCGCAGGCTCGACGTGCTTGTCATCGACGCGCTGCAATATCGAACACATCCGAGCCATTTTTCACTCGGCCAGGCGCTTGAGTGGATCGAGCGGCTCGCGCCAAAGCGCGCCCTGCTGACCCACATGCATGTGCCGCTCGACTATCGCACGGTACTTGCGGAAACGCCGGACCACGTGGAGCCAGCCTATGACGGGCTCGCGATCGAGGTTCCGCTCACGGCCTGACGAGCAATATCTCGCATGGCTCTCCGGCCTGCGCAGGGCGCGCGAACGGCTGACGCACGATCAGCGCATCCGCATCCGCGAAGAATTTCAGCATAGAGGAATCCTGCACCGCGAAAGGTGTGGCCACGAGCCGGTCATCGTCACGATGGAGGGACGCGCGGACATAATCCTGGCGAGTATCGTTCTCCTCCATCGGAGCGCCCAGAACGGCATGACGATGCACCGGCTCGTAGATGCGGCCGGCAAGACGCGCGATCAGCGGCTTCAGGAACACGTGCGAGCAGATGAGGCTCGCCACGGGATTGCCGGGCAGGCCGACGCAGCGCGTGGGGCCCAGCCGTCCGAACATCAGCGGCTTTCCCGGCCGCATGGCGATCTTCCAGAAGGAAAGATCGAGACCGGCCTCCGCCAGCACGTCGTGCACCAGATCATGGTCGCCCACTGATGCACCGCCCACGGTGACGATCAGGTCCGCGCTACGGGAAATCGCCTCTTCGATCTTGGCTGAGATGGCAGGCTTTCGGTCAGGTGCGATGCCGAGATCGAGCACCTCTGCGCCCGCATTGCGCGCAATTGCGGCAACCCCGAACGTGTTGGAAGCGATGATCTGATCGGGGCCGGGCTCGCTTCCCGGCGGAAGAAGTTCGTCACCCGTGGCAACGATGGCGACCAGCGGCTTACGGAAGACGGAAAGGGCAGGGTGGTTGCCCGAAGCTGCAAGCGCGAGCGCCGCCGGGTCGAGCAGCCTGCCATGGCGCAGCAGAACGTCACCCTCCTGAAAGTCGAGACCGGTACGACGAATATGCTTGCCAAGGGCGGCGGGCTCCAGGACCTCGATCCGGTGGTCATCGAGAACGCGAACATTCTCCTGGATGACAACCGTATCGGCATCTTCTGGGATCGGCGCGCCCGTGAAGATGCGGACCGCCTGATGCGGGTCGAGCCTCCCTTCAAAGCGTCTTCCTGCCGCGGCAGTGCCGATGAGCGACAACACCGTGGGCACCGTCGTGACATCCGCCGCGCGTGCGGCATATCCGTCCATCGCGGATGCATCGAAGGGCGGCTGCGTGCGCCGCGCTGAAACGTCCTGCGCGAGAACGCGTCCGCCCGCTTCAGCCAGCGGCACGTCTTCCTTGCCTGTGGGCTTCGCGCCGTCGAGCAGGTGCGCCAGCGCCTCAGATACGGGCAGCAGCGGCATCAGCCCGCTCCGGCGCGGAAATCGCCCGACTTGCCACCCGTTTTCTCGACCAGCCGCAGCCCCTCGATCACCATGCCGCGATCGATCGCCTTGGCCATGTCATAGATCGTCAGGCATGCGACGGAAGCGGCCATTAGCGCTTCCATCTCGACGCCGGTGCGTCCCGATACCCGCGCAAGAGCCGTCACCCGCAAGCCAGGCAGTTCCTCGTCAGGCTCGATCTCGACGGAAATCTTGTCGAGCAACAGCGGATGACAGAGCGGGATGAGATCATGCGTGCGCTTGGCCGCCATGATTCCGGCGATGCGCGCCACAGCGATCACGTCGCCCTTTTTCGCATTGTTGTCTCGGATGATTTGGAGCGTCTCGGGCTTCATCCGCACCCGGCCCTCGGCTACAGCCGTCCGCCGCGTCTCACTCTTTTCGCCGACATCCACCATGTCGGCACGCCCGTCAGCGCCCACATGAGTCAGCTTCGGCTCCACGGTTCAGGCCTCGGCCGCGAGCGCGGAAACCGGCCTGCCGAGAAGGGATCGCGTGGCAGCCTCAACATCCGCCTGCCGCATCAGGCTTTCTCCGACAAGAAAACTGGAAACGCCGGCATGTGACAGGCGCAGGCAGTCGTCATGCGTGAAGATGCCGCTCTCCGCGATCGCGAGCCGATCGTCCGGGATCATCGGCGCGATCCGCTCGGAAACCGCCAGATCGACGGTGAAGCTGCGCAGGTCGCGATTGTTGATGCCGATCAGCGGCGAGCGCAACCGAAGCGCCCGTTCGGTTTCGCTTTCGTCATGCACTTCGATCAGCACATCCATGCCGAGTTCGGCGGCGCAATCCTCCAGCGCTTGCGCTTCGTCGTCGCTGACGCTCGCCATGATGACGAGGATTGCATCCGCGCCCCAGCTTCGCGCTTCCCAGACCTGATAGGGCTCGAACATGAAATCCTTGCGAAGCGCAGGCAGTCGCGTGGCGTCCCGCGCCTCGGTCAGGAACAACGGCGAGCCCTGGAACGAAGGCCCGTCGGTCAGTACCGACAGGCAGGCCGCGCCCCCCGCCTCATAGGCGGCGGCGATCGCTGAAGGATCGAAGTCGGTGCGGATCAGGCCCTTGGACGGGCTCGCCTTCTTCACCTCGGCGATCAGCCCCAGTTCCCCGGCCTGACGGCCGGACCAAAGGGCCTGCGCGAAGCCACGAGGAGGAGACACATCGCGCGCGCGCGCCTGAAGCTCGCGAGGCGGAACGGCCGCCTTCGCGAGCTCGATCTCCTCGCGTTTGTAGGCTTCGATGCGTTGCAGGATGTCGGCCATGGCGATCAGCTCTGCGAAATCTTCACGAGCCTGTCGAGCACCGCCAGCGCGCGACCCTGGTCGATCGCCTGCGCCGCCATCTCGACGCCCTTTCGGAGACCGTCCGACTTGCCTGCCACGACGAGGCCGGCAGCGGCATTCATCAAAACCGTGTCGCGGTAGGCGCCCGGAGCACCCGCCATAAGCGCACGCAACGCAGCAGCATTGAACGCCGCATCACCGCCCCGAAGCTCTTCGCGCGCATGACGGCCGACGCCAGCATCCTCCGGTGTGACCGTGAAGCAGCGCACCGCGCCATCGCGCAACTCCGCGACGCGCGTTTCTCCCGTCGTCGTGATCTCGTCGAAACCGTCACCATGCACGACCCAGACATGCTCCGACCCCAATGCCAGCAGCGACTGGGCGACCGGCTCGATCCATTCGGGGGAAAACACGCCGACCATCTGACGGCGCACGCCGGCTGGGTTGGACAAGGGGCCGAGCAGGTTGAAGATGGTGCGTGTGCCGAGTTCCGCGCGCGTCGGCCCGACATGCTTCATCGCAGGATGATGCGAAGGCGCGAACATGAAGCCGACGCCGGCCTCGCGGATGCAGCGGCCGATCATCTCGGGCGAAAGGTCGAGCTTTACGCCAAGCGCGGAAAGCACATCCGCCGCGCCGGTCTGCGAGGAGATGCCGCGATTGCCGTGCTTCGCGACCGGCACACCGGCACCGGCGATCACAAAGGCGGAACCCGTGGAAATATTCAGGCTGTGCGAGCCGTCACCACCGGTGCCGACGATGTCGATGGCATCAGCAGGCGCATCCACGGCCAGCATACGTTCGCGCATGCTGGCGACCGCGCCCGAAATCTCATCGGCGCTTTCGCCTCTTACCCGCAAGGCCATGAGAAAGCCGCCGATCTGCCCCGGCGTGGCGCCGCCGGAGATGATCACCCCGAACGCCTCCCGCGCCTCGTCGAACGACAGCGCGTGGCCATGCGCCACCTTCGCGAGATAGGGCTTGAGCGCGCTCATGATGTTCAATTTGTCAGTGAGCGCGAAGCGAGATCGCGGTTGATCGCAACCGGATAGCGACTTTGAAGCTGCGCGACGAGCTGGTCGAGAAGGTCGTTGCTGATGCCCTGCGCGTGCCTGGACCGCTCCGCTTCCGCTACAGCCTCGGGACCGGAAGCCGCGGGCTCGAACGTTTCCACCACCTTGAAGACAAGCTGCGCGCCGTTGTTCGGGGACGCGACCGTGCCCGTGGCGTTCTCGGCCACGGCGAAGACCGCGTTCACGCCGGCCTTGCCGAAGTCGGCATCATCTGCGCCGCGCTTCAAGCCGCGCTTGGTTTTCTTTTCGACGGAAAGCTCCGTCGCCAAGACATCAAGCGTCGCCGAACCATCCTTCAAGCGCTTTTCCGTGTCGGCGGCCTTTGCCGCAAGACGCTTCTCGCCTTCCTCGGCCTTCCAGTCTGCGACGGCCTTCTCACGCACCTCGTCCAATGTGCGGTCGCGCGCCGGGGTGACGCTGTCGACCTGAAAGAAGACATAGCCGTTGTCAGCCGTTGTCACGGCCTCGGTGTCGGTGTTCGGCTCACTCTCAAACAGGGCCGCGATCAGCTGACTCGACTGCGGCAGGTCGGCAACCACGGATTCATCCGGCCGCTGGCCGTTGCGGTCGACCGCATCCACGACCTTGACCGAAAGCTTGAGCTTCTCGGCTGCCTCGGTCAGCGTCGCGCCGCCCGCGCGTGCGTCCTCATAGGAGTCGTGCACGTCGAGCAGGATGCGATTCGCCTCGGCGAGGGCGAGATCGCGACGGATGCCGGCAGAGGCGGCTTCGAAGCTTTCGACCTTTTCCGGAACGATGTTCGTCACACGCAGCAGCACCGGCCCGAAGGCGCCGTTGACCACGTCGCTCACCTGCTGTGCGGGAAGCGTGAAGGCCGCATCGGCAACCGCCTTGTCGCTGATCCGGTCCTTTGTGAAGCTGCCGAGCAGTGCGTCCGCCATGGTCTTCTTCTGTGCGGCGACGGCCTGCTCGAAGGTACCGCCGCTGCGGATGGAGGCGAGTGCCGTTTCAGCCTGCTCGGTTGTCGTGAAGACGATCTGCTCGATCGTGCGGCTTTCCGGCGTGGTGAACTTTGCCTTGTTCGCTTCGTAATCCTTCCGGACATCGTCTTCCGCGATCGCCGTTTCGTCGGCGATGTCCTCGGGCTCCAGCTTGACATAGGAGAACTTGCGATATTCCGGCGCGGCATAGCTCGCCTTGCGAGC
Source organism: uncultured Mesorhizobium sp. (assembly GCA_963522145.1). Classification (GTDB taxonomy): domain Bacteria; phylum Pseudomonadota; class Alphaproteobacteria; order Rhizobiales; family Rhizobiaceae; genus Mesorhizobium_B. The sequence goes on from CAUQXI010000030.1 coordinate 32,709, forward strand.
CTCAAACCAGCTTGCAAGCGTGTCAGCCGACGGATCCTCGATCGGCTCGACCGAAGCGCGCGGCAGCTCGAGATAATCTACCGTACGATCCTCGCCACGATAGAGCGAGACAGCCCGCAGGAACACATCGGGCGCCTTGATGCCATCCGACACTGCTTCCACGATCTGCTGGCGAACGGCGGCCTGCTCCTGGTTCCGGAAATAGTCCTCCTGGCGCATGCCGACCTGGTTGAGGACATAGTTGAAGCGGTTGCGGTCGAACCGTCCATCCGGTCCGAAAAAGGCAGCATCCTCCACCGTGAGTTGCGCCAGGCGATCCTTCGACACGCCGAGCCGCATATCGCGTGCCTGCTCGTCCAGCACCGCGCCGGCG
>CAUQXI010000031.1:0-32703 GCA_963522145.1 uncultured Mesorhizobium sp.
TCGTCGTCGTCATCCTACAAAGCAAACTCGCAAAAACAACACGATGACAGGGGGATAGACCCTTCACGCGCCTTCAACTCTCGACCGCAGCCCGCATCCATCTTTCGGAGCACGATTTTGGCACCCGCCTCTCAACATCCTCACCTGACCGAAGTTCTCGACCTTCTTTGCCGGAAGCTTCTTGAAGACGAAGCACGGATCGGCGTTGCTTTTCCTTACGTTACGAAGCCCGACGGCTCGTGGGACACGATGCTCGCCTCCTCCTCCGCCGGCTATCAGGGCGAGGCCTGGAGCCATGGCAACTGGTTCTGCGGCTTCTGGGTGGGGCTGCTTCTGGCGGCTCACCTTCACAGCGGCGAGGCGCGCTTTCTCGATCTGGCGCGCGAACGCATGCGGCTCGTGGCGCAGCGCGCCGGGGATCCCAACACGCATGACATCGGCTTCATTTTCTGGAGCTCGGCCGTGCCCTTCTTCCGCGTCACGAAAGATCCGGAATTCAAGGCCCTCGCGCTGGAAGCAGCAAAGCGCCTCCGTGCGCGCCTCGTGGCGACGGCAGGGGGCGCCTACATCTCCTCATGGGGGCCGCTCGACGATCCTCGCGGGCGGGCGAGCTCCGCGATCGACACCATGGCCAATATCCCGCTTCTCTTCTGGGCGGCAGAGCACAGCGGCGATGCGAGCTTCCGCCTGGCGGGAGAAGCACATGCGGCGATGACGGAGAAAGCGTTCATCCGCCCGGACAACACCCTGTACCACGCCGTCGAATATGACACCCGGACGGGCGCGCGAAAGCGCGGCTATACGTTCCAGGGCTATGCCGACGAGTCCTCCTGGTCGCGCGGAGCGGGCTGGGCGGTGCTCGGCTATGCCGCGACGGCGCGTGCCACGGGAGAGCGCCGCTGGCTCGATCTTGCCATCCGCCTGGCGGAGGGCTGGCTTGACGAGCTCGACGGGCGTGTCTGCCCGCCTTGGGACTTTTCCGATCCCACGCCAAACCCTACGGAAGACTCGGCCGCCGGCGCCATCATGGCAGCCGCCTTTCTCGACATCGGCGCTCTTCATCCCGACGAGGGGGAGCGTAGGCGCTGGGCGAAAAAGGGAACAAGCCTGCTCGAGGGCCTCGCACGTGATTATCTTGCGCGCGATCCTGCTCATCGCGGACTGCTTATGCACGGGTGCTATTCCAAGCCGCACAAGGTCGGGCCGGATGCCGCCGTGATGTTCGGCGACTATTATTTCGTCGAAGCCATCGCACGCATTCTGATGCCCGGCCGCGTGGTGGAGCAGTTCTCCCCGCTTGCAGGATAGAAGCAGCCAGGACCCAAGCGTCGAAATCGCTCAGCCAGCCGGCATCAGCGGATGTCAGGCAACAACGGCCGCGAAGCTCGCCTCGAACTTCTGCATCACGTCATCCACGTCGGACATCGCCAGGCACAGGGGCGGGCACATGCGGATGACGTTCCGGTATGGCCCGGAGCGGCTCGCCACGAGGCCTTGGCGGCGTGTCTCCTCGAAGATCGCGAGTGCGGCGTCGGGGGCGGGCTCCTTGCTTTTCCTGTCCTCCACGAACTCGATCGCGAGCATCAGCCCCTTTCCGCGAATGTCTCCGATGATCGGGTATTTCGCAGCCAGTTCCTCCAGCCGCGCCTTCAGGGCGGTGCCAACGAGGCGAGCGTTTTCCTGCAGGCCTTCCTCGCGGATCACCTTGAGGACCGCGCGGCCCGCAGCGCAGGCGACGGGGTTGGCGCCATAGGTGTGGAACAGGAACTTGTCGGCCATCGCCTCGGCAATCTCGCGCTTCGCAATGACGGCACCGAGCGGGATGCCGTTGCCCACGCCCTTTGCGACGACGACGACATCGGGCACGATCCCGTGCGTCTCGAACGACCAGAACGCGTCGCCCGTGCGGCCGACGCCGCCCTGCACCTCGTCGATGATGAGGAGCCCGCCTGCGGCTCGCACACGCTCCGCTGCCCCCTTGATGTAGCCGTCGGGAAGCGGGATGATCCCGCCATAGCCCTGCACGGGTTCGATGATCATTCCCGCGAGCCGCCCGCTCGTCGAGGACACGATCGTCCGGTCGATCTCGTCGAGATAAGGATCGACCCCCTCGCCATAGATCCCGCGATACTGGTTCGGTTCCGCGACAAAGGCGACGCCGCCGAGCTGAGGCACATCGTGCCGGAAGCCTGCAATGCCCGTGAGCGCCTGCGCGCCGAAGGTCGCGCCGTGATAGCTCGACCGAAGCGCGAGCATGTCGATATTGCCTGTCCGCACCCGCGCCATCAGCAGGGCAAGGTCGATCGCCTCTGCACCGCTATTGGTGAAGTGCACGACCCAGTCGTGCCCCGCAGGCATGGTGCCGGCCAGCTCCTCCGCGTAATGGGCAGGCACGGGATGGTAGAACATGGTGGTGCAATGGGTGAGTTCCGCCACCTGCTCGCTTGCCGCCCGCACGACCTCCGGATGCGCGTGGCCGACCGAGATGCACAGGTTCATGCCGAGCAGGTCGGTGTATTTGCGCCCATTCTCGTCCCACACATATTGCCCCCTACCCCGCTTGATGATCAGCGGATCGGCAAAGGGCACGAATTTCCGTTGCGAGGCGGAGTAGAACCGGTCGCGACGCTCGACGATGCCTTCCGTCGACCAGTCGACGGGGAGTGCGGGCGGAATGTGCGGGGCGTTCATGCTTGTTGATCCTCGCGCTGGCGGCTCTTCCTTTATGGCCACGATCAGCGCTCTCGGCACATGGTGAAAGCGGTCATCAGGAAAAACGATCGGTCCAATTAGCAAAGGAAGGATCAAGCGAGCAGGCGCCCGGTTGAAGCTGCGGCAGTCGGTCTTGGATGGCACCGACGAGAACCTCGCCTGTGCGCCGCGCAAAGGCCTCGGGCAAGGTTCCAAGCTCGCGCTCGCGCGCCACCAGGGTGATGGTGCGGGTAAAGCCGGTGAAGGGAAGCGGATGAACGTCGATCCGCATCCCTTCCGCCATCCCGTCGATCAGAAGCGTCGGCGTCAAGAGCGCGAAGCCCATTCCCGCAGCCACTGGCGCCATCACAACGCTTGCCCGGTCCCCTTCCATCGCACGCGGGATCTCGATGCGGAGCCGGCACAGATGCTGGTCGGTCCGCATGCCGACGGGCGTGTCGCGCGAGAACCGGACAAAGGGAAGCTTGCGGGACAAAAGCGCGATATCGCCGACCTCACCGGAATAGCCCTCAGGCGTGACCAGCAGGAATTTCTCCGACAGGATGGGAAAGCGCGTCAGCCCCTCGATCTCGAAGAGGTCGCCCGAGGTCACCGCAAGATCGGCGCGACGGGCCCGTAGGAGCGCAAGATGATCGGTGGCGAGGCCTGCAAACAGGCTGAGCTCCGGGATGCCGAAATGTTCGCGCGCGAGCACCGAAAGCGCGGGGGTCAGTGTCGTCGCGATCGAAGCGAGCAGCGCCACCCTCAACAAGGGAAGGGGCGCCGCGTTGACCCGGCGCGCTTCCGTGCGCAGCCCTTCCACCTCGGCGAGCACGGCGGCGGCACGCCGGTGCAGCGCCACGCCGGCCTTGGTCAAAGCGATCGGGCGAAGATTGCGGTCGATGAGCGGAACGCCCAGCGCGTTTTCCAGGTTCTTGAGGTGCTGCGAGGCGGCCGACTGGGTGATGCCCAGCATCTGCGCCGCCTGCGTGACATGCCGCGTCTCGACGATCGCGGCGAACACTTCGATCGCACGGAACAGGTTGAAGTCGAAGCTGCCTGACATGCACCCTCCGATGCCGGACCTTGCCACCCGCGATAATAAGTTTTGCTAATACAAGCAGCAAGCCATTGAATGCCGCAGTGTCGGCAAGGAAAAGATGGCGCTCGCGAAAGGAAGCAACTCTTTGGTTGAAAGCGCGCGCATCGTGATCATTGGCGGAGGCGTCATCGGCCTCGGCGTCGCTTTTCACCTGGCCGAGATGGGCATCTCGGACGTGCTCCTCATCGAACGGCATCAGCTCACCAGCGGCACCTCCTGGCATGCGGCCGGCATCGTCGGCCCGCTCCGCGCAAGCCTGAACCTGACGCGGCTTGCGCAATATGCGACAGAACTCTTTCCCAGGCTCGAAGCGCTCACCGGGCAGAGTGCCGGCTACCGGCAGACCGGCGGCCTCTGGCTTGCCCGCACAGCCGAGCGCTTGACCGAGCTTCGCCGCATCGCGCAGACCGGAGAGGCGAGCGGCCTGCATGTCGAGATGATCGATCCTTCGGCCGTCCGCGACCGCGCCCCGAGCCTCGACCCGTCTGGCGTGATAGGCGCGCTCTGGGTCGAGGAGGACGGCCAGGCCAATCCGGTCGACATCTGCGCGGCCTACGCGAAACACGCCCGCTCCAGGGGCATCCGCATCCGGGAGAATACCGAATGCGTCGGCTTCGAAACGCGCAACGGTCGTGTGTCGGGCGTGAGGCTGGCGGACGGCGCGGTGATCTCCTGCGGAACCGTGGTCAATTGCGGCGGCGCATGGGCGCGCGGGATCGGGGCGATGGCGAACGTTCCCGTGCCGCTGCAAGCCGTCGAACACATGTATGTGGTGACCGAGCCGATCGTGGGGCTCGAGGACCCCTTCCCGATCGTGCGCGACCTCGACGAAGGCATCTACATCAAGGGCGATTCCGGCAAGCTGGTGCTGGGCGGCTTCGAGCCGGATGCGAAGCTGTTCGATGTCGGCGCGCCGGAAGGTCGCCGCCCCTTTGTCGAGCTTCCCGAGGATTGGGAGCAGTTCGAGCCCTTCATGACGGCGGGCCTGCGCCTCGTGCCGGCGCTCGGAGAGGCGGGCATCCGCCACTTCATGAACGGTCCCGAAAGCTTCACCCCGGACACAAGACCGCTGCTCGGGGAATCGCCTTTCCTGCGCGGCTTCTTTGTCGCGGCCGGCTTCAACTCCACCGGCATGATGTCATCCGCTGGCGCCGGAAAGGCGCTTGCAGAGTGGATCGTGGATGGGCGGCCGTCGCTCGACCTCTGGGCGCTCGACATCGCCCGCTTCGACCGCGCGGCGGCAGCGCCCGCCTTTCTCGCGAGCCGCATGAGGGAATCGGTCGCCGACCTGTTCCGCATGCATTGGCCGTTCAAGCAGGCGAAGGCGGGCCGCGATGTCCGGCGCTCGCCCTTTCATGCCGCCTTCGCCGGGAAGGGGGCAGCCTTCGGCGTGACGGCCGGCTGGGAGCGGCCGTTCTGGTTCGGGCAGGATACGGAAACGCGCGCGTTCCGCTACTCATTCGCCGCCCAGCCGTGGTGGCAGGCGGCCGAACACGAAGCCCAAACGATGGCGAAAGGCGTCGGGCTCTTCGAATTGAGCCCTTTCACCAAGCTCGACGTGAGCGGACGCGGTGCGCTCGATCTGCTCCAGCATCTCTGCGCCAACGAGATCGATGTGGCGGAGGGCAGGTCCGTCTATACCCAGATGCTCAACGAGGCAGGCGGCATCGAAGCGGATGTGACCGTCACCCGCACAAGCGAGAACGGTTTTCGCGTCGTATCCGGCGCCGCCACACGCCAGAAGGATCTGGCGTGGCTCAAGCACGGCGCGGCGGATGGCAACTTCGACGCGGAAATCTTCGATGCTACCTCGGCAGAAGCGGTGCTGGGCGTCATGGGGCCACGCTCTCGCGAACTGCTTCAAGGCTTGACCGACGCCGATCTGTCGAACGAAGCATTTCCCTTCTCAACCTCGCGCCGCCTTCTTCTCGGCATGTCGGAGGTGCAGGCGACCCGCGTCAGCTTTGTGGGCGAATTGGGCTTCGAGCTCTACGTCCCGACTGAACTGGCTCCACGCCTGCTCGAAACGCTCATCGAAGCGGGTCAAAAATTCGATCTCGCCTTCTGCGGGCATCTGGCGCTGGACGGCTGCCGCCTGGAAAAGGGCTACAAGCATTGGGGCCACGACATCGGCCCCCACGACACGCCGCTCGAAGCCGGTCTGGGCTTCGCGGTCGCCCGGAACAAGCCCGGCTTCAAGGGTCGCGAGGCGCTCTCGCGCCAGCGAAAGGAAGGCGTTTCGCGCCGCCTGCTGCATTTCGCCGTGGACGGGGCAAGTCCTCTCCTGCTTCACGATGAGCCGATCTACCGCGACGGGAAGATCGTGGGGATGACCACGTCGGGCGGACGCGGCTTCCGCACGGGCCTGAGCCTTTGCTTCGCCACGATCGCGACCGAGCCGGCCGAAAGTCGCGACGAGCTTCTGGCGGGTCGCTACGAGATCGGCGTGGCCGGTGAGCGCTTCGGCCTGCGGGTGCTGAAGGCTGCGCCGTATGATCCGGCGGGCGAGCGGCTGCGGGCATGACGGGAGTGGCGCGATGAACATGAAGGCACGAGTCGTCGTGATCGGCGGCGGCGCGATGGGCGTTTCGCTGCTTTATCACCTGGCCAGCCGCGGCTGGAGCGATGTGGTGCTGGTCGAGAAGACCGAGCTGACCGCCGGCTCCACCTGGCATGCGGCCGGTCTCTGCACCCACTTCTCCCACAATGCCACGATCATGGAGATGCGCGCCCATTCGGTGCGGCTCTACCGCGACGTGCTGCCCGCCGAGACCGGCCTGCCCACGGGCTTCCACCCGAGCGGCGCGCTTCGGATCACGCGCTCGCCCGACCGGATGGACGAGTTCCGCCATGTGGAGGGCCTCGGGAAATTCGTCGGCTACGAGTTCCGCATCCTGACGCCGGAGGAGCTGAAGGAGGTCTATCCGCTCTGCAACACGGAAGGCGTGCTCGGCGCCTTCTACGAGCCCTATGACGGACATGTGGACCCGACGCTGGCGACAAACGCCATGGCTGCGGGTGCACGCGCGAAGGGCGCGCGGATCATGCGCCACACGCCCGTTCTCGGCATCGAGCGCGAGCCCTTGGGCGAATGGCTTGTGCATACGGCCAAGGGCACGATCAGGGCGGAGCATGTGGTCAACGCGGCCGGAACATGGTGCCGCGAGATCGGAACCATGATGGGGCTCGATTTGCCGGTGGTGCCGATGCTCCACCAATATGTCGTGACGGACGGCGTCAGCGCGGTTCAGGAGCGCATCGCGGCCGGCATGCCGGAACTGCCGATCATTCGCGATCCGGAGGAAAGCTGGTATGTCCGCCAGGAGCGCGACGGGCTAATCGTCGGACCCTACGAGAAGCACGCCAATGCCTGGGCGGTGGACGGCGTGCCGCCCGAATTCGGGATGGAGCTCATGCCGCCCGACCTCGACCGGGTCGAGCACATCATCGCGCTCGCCATGGAGCGCATCCCCGCACTGGCCGAGGCGGGCATGAAGACGGTCGTGAACGGCCCGATCACCTTCACGCCGGACGCCAATCCGCTGATCGGCCCGGCCTTCGGCCTCGACAATGCCTGGCTGCTGACGGGCTCGAGCATGGGCGTAATGGAAGGCGGCGGCGCGGGCGCGTTTCTGGCCGACTGGATCGTGGACGGCATGCCGCCGCGCGACGCGCTCGCGATTGACCCGCGCCGCTTTGGACCCTTTGCCGACCGTTCCTACCGGCTCGACAAGGCGGTCGAGTGCTTCGGGCTTCAGTTCGGCATCCACTTCCCGTTCGAGGAGCGCGAGGCGGCGCGCTCCCGCCGCGTGACGCCGGCTCTCGAAGCGCAGCGCGCGCAGGGCGCGGTGCTCGGCGCCGCCTATGGCTGGGAGCGCCCGAACTTCTTCGCGCCAGTCGGCGCGACGCCGGCGCCATTGACGTTCCGCCGCCCGCACTGGCTTGGCTCTGTCGAGGAGGAATGCCTCGCGGTGCGCGACCGGGCGGGCGTGGTCGATTTGTCCGCTTTCGCGAAGTTCGAACTGTCTGGGCCGGGCGCGGAAGCCTTTGTGGAAACGCTCGGCGCCAACCGGCCGCCGCGCCGCGATGGGCGCATCGGCATCACCCATGTTCTGACGGAACGTGGCGGCATCGCCTCCGAGTTCACCGTAACGCGCCTCGGCCCCGATCGCTTTTATTTGACGAGCGCCGCTGCTGCCGAGCGGCACGACGAGGATCTTTTGCGGAGGCGGTCGAAGGCATTCCCGGGCGTCGCGATCAGGAACCTCACCGAACGCCGGGCGATCCTCGGCCTGATGGGTCCACGCTCGCGCGCGGTGCTTCAGCGCCTCAGTGATGCGGATCTTTCCGACGCGGCATTCCCCTGGCTATCCGCGCAGTCCCTCAACGTGGCAGGCGTCGAAGCGCTTGCGCTGCGCGTGTCCTATGTCGGCGAGCTCGGCTGGGAGCTGCATGTCCCGATCGAGGAGTTCGGCCGCCTTTATGACGCGGTGACGGAAGCCGGCGCGCCCTTCGGCCTGAAGCCCTTCGGCATCTATGCCGTAAACGCGATGCGGCTGGAAAAAGGCTATCGTGCCTGGGGCGCCGACCTCACCACGGAGCGCACGCCGCTCGAAACCGGGCTCGACGCACTGGTCAAAACGGAAGGGCGCGACTTTATCGGGCGTGACGCCATGCTGGCACGCGCTGGGGAACGCCCCTGGCGCATGGTGCTCCTCGACGTGGAAGACGATGGCGAGGTCTTGCCATTCTACGGCCATGCCGTGTTCGGGGACGAGCGCGCGGTCGGGGTCGTGACCTCCGGCGGCTTCGGCTTTCGTGTCGGCAAGCCGCTGGCGCTCGCCTTTCTAAAGCCGGAAGCGGCGACCAATGGCTCGCTCTCGGTCTCGATCCTGGGCCGCTCCCTGCGCGCCTGCGTGCTCGATATACCGCCCTACGATCCCGAAAACCGCAGGCCGCGCGGACAGGATGTCGGCGCAGGCTCTGCCTCTCTCATATCGGCCTGAAGGACTGCCTGCGATGAACGCCGAAGCTGAAGCCGTCGCGGAAAGCACGAGGGGACGAACACGCGGCCGATCGGGCCGGCTGGAGCAGCGCGCCTCCGCGAGCATGGTGCGCAAGCCGTATATCGCGCGGCGCATCGGCACCTTCAACATCCTGGACGAGGAGGGGCTGTCCCTCATCGAGGCGAATGCCGACCGCCTGCTGCGTGAGATCGGCATGGAGTTCCACGACGATCCAGAAATCCTCGATCTCTTCCGCAATGCCGGAGCGGAGGTGAAGAACACCCGCGTGCGCTTCGAGCCCGGCATGTGCCGCAGGATCGTCCAGGCCACTGCGCCGAGGCAGTTCCGCCAGCATGCGCGCAATCCGGCGAACACGGTGATGATCGGCGGCGACAATACGGTGCTCTGCCCGTCCTGGGGCCCGCCTTTCGTGCACGACCTAGATCGCGGCCGCCGCTATGCCACGCTTCAGGACTTCCACGACCTCGTGAAAATCCACCAGATGATCCCGCATCTGCACCATTCGGGCGGGGTGGTGTGCGAGCCGGTGGACCGGCCCGCGAACAAGCGGCATCTCGACATGCTTTACGCGCATATCCGTTTTTCGGACCGTGCCTTCATGGGCGCCTTTATTGGCGAGATACGCGCGCAGGACGCGGTGGACATGGCGAAAATCGTGTTCGGCGAGGCGTTCGTGCGCGACAATGCCGTGCTCTACAATGTCAGCAACACCAACGCGCCGCTCGTGCTCGACGCCAACATGTCGGGCTCGCTCAAGGTCTGCGCCCGCAACAACCAGCCCGTCGCGTGCACGCCCTGGACGCTGGCCGGCGCGATGAGCCCCTGCACGGTGGCGGGCACGCTGGCGCAGGTGCTGGCGGAGGCGATGGCGACGCTTGCCCTCGTGCAGTTGATCAACCCCGGCGCACCCTGCCTGATGGGCTCGTTCGCCAGCACGATCTCCATGCAGAGCGGCGCGCCCACTTTCGGCACGCCGGAAGCCGCCAAGATGGTGCTCGCGGCCGGGCAGCTCGCGCGGCGGCTGGGCGTTCCCTTCCACACGGTCGGCACGCTGTCGGCGTCCAAGCTGCCCGACGCACAGGCCGAGCAGGAAGGAACATGGGGCCTGATGATGTCGATGCTCGCCGGCGCGAATGTCGTCAATCACGCCACCGGCTGGCTCGAAGGCGGGCTTGTCACCTCCTTCGAGAAGACTGTGATCGATGCCGATCTGTGCGGCAAGGTCGCAAGCTTCTTCGAGGGCATCGACCTGTCGGACAACGCGCAGGCCATGGAAGCGATTGCTGAGGTCGGCCCCGGCTCGCATTTCCTGGGCAGCGCCCACACGCAGGCGAACTTCCTGTCGGCTTTTTATCGTTCCGGGTCGAGCGACAACAATTCCTTCGAGCAGTGGTTGTCCGAAGGAGGCCTCGACGCCGCGCAGCGGGCCAACCGGCAGTGGAAGAAGCTGCTCGACGATTATCGCGAGCCTGATCTCGATCCCGCGATCGACGAGGCGCTTCAGGCCTTTATTGCCCGGCGGAAGGAAAGCATGCCGGATCAGGATTTCTTCTAAAGGAACGCTTCTCCATCAAGTAGCTAATAAAAGGCATCGTTTTTCCTAATGGAGCTAGAAAGGAGGATGGATCAGGCAGGCGTTTGGGTAGCCTTGCCGCTACGCTGAGCACCGCGAAGACGGAAGCCGGCACGGAACAAAGGGAACACTTCATGGGAATTCGCACTCTGGCCGCGTCGTTCGGCCTTCTCCTTGCATCCGCGGGCGCCGGCTTCGCCGCCGATGTGACCATGCCCGATCCGAACTACGCCACGGCCACCGCCGTGATGAACGTGATCAAGGCTGCTGCGGAAGAAGAGCTTGGCCTTGAAGTTGCCACCGTTACCACCACCGCCGTTCCGGTGATCTGGGAGGCGATGGCGCGCAACAATGGCGAGATCGACATATGGCCGGACGTATGGCTGCCCAACCAGCAGGGACTGGTGGACAAATATGTCGGCGGCGCCGGAGCGGTGAAGCTCGCTTCCAACGGATACAAGGCGGTGCAAGGTTATTGCATCACCAAGGCCGCCTCGGATGCCGGCGTCAAAAACGTGACGGATCTGACCGACCCCGAGAAGGCCAAGCTGTTCGATGCGAACGGCGACGGAAAAGGCGAGATCTGGATCGGCGCACCCGGCTGGCAGTCCACCAACATCGAGAAGGTTCGCGCCCGCGACTACGGCTTTGCCGACCTGTTCGATCTGCAGACAACGGACGAAGCCGTCGCAACCGCTTCGCTCGACAAGGCGGCCAAGGCGAACAAGCCGTGGATCGGCTACTGCTATGGCCCGCACCAGAACTTCGCCCTTTACGACATCAGCCTGCTGGATGAGCCGAAACACGACGATGCCAGTTTCGTCGTGGTGCAGCCCAATGACGATCCGGCCTGGTTCGAGAAGTCCAAGGTCGCCTCCGGTTATGCGGACACCACCGTCCATATCGGCTATGCCAAGTCCCTGGCCGAGCGCCAGCCCGAGCTTGTCGCAGCGCTCGATCGCATGAGCTTCGAGCCCAAGGATGTCAGCCAGTGGGCCTATGAGATCATCGTCAACAAGAAACCCGCGGATGCTGTGGCAAAGGAATGGATCAAGGCCAATCCGGACGTGGTCGGAAAGTGGTTCGGTCGCTAAGCTTCGGCCGCTAGAGCCTCCCCGGCCGGCCGGGTCGCGGTCGTGAGCGAAGCCGGCTCCGCGATCCATCTCAAGGGCGTCTGGAAGCTCTTCGGCGCCCGCAAGGAAGAAGCGCTGGCCGCGATCCGTGCGGAAGGGCTCGGCAAGCGCGAGGTCGCCGAGCGCTTCAACTGCACGGTCGGCGTCAGCGACGTAAATCTCTCTGTCGCTCCCGGCGAGATCTTTTGCGTGATGGGCCTGTCGGGCAGCGGGAAATCTACCCTCATCCGGCACATCAACCGGCTTCTCGAACCCAGCGCCGGAGAAATCCTCGTCGATGGCGAGGACATCATGGCGAAAAGCCCGGCGGAACTTCGCGCCATCCGCGCGCGAAAGATCGGCATGGTGTTCCAGAGCTTTGGCCTCCTGCCCCACCGCACCGTGCGCGACAATGTGGCCCTGCCGCTCGAGATCCAGGAGGCCAGCCGCCAGCGCCGCTTCGACGTGGCCGAGTCAGCGCTCCAGAAGGTCAATCTCGGGGGCTGGGGGGACCATTACTGCCACGAATTGTCGGGAGGCATGCAGCAGCGCGTGGGTCTGGCTCGCGCACTTGCCGCCGATCCCGCCATCCTGCTCATGGACGAACCCTTCAGCGCGCTCGATCCCTTGATCAGGCGCCAGCTTCAGGACGAATTCGTGGCGCTGTCGCGCGGGATGGGAAAGACCGTGGTGTTCATCACCCATGATCTCGACGAGGCGATCCGCATCGGCAACCGCATCGCGATCATGAAGGACGGCGCCATCCTGCAATCGGGCACCCCGGAAGAGATCGTGGCCCATCCGGCCGATCCTTATGTCGCCGAGTTCGTCGCCCACATCTCGCCGCTGGACGTGCTGACTGCACGGAATGCGATGGAAACACCCGAACGCTTCCGTCAACGCACTGGCGATGGCGGGCCGGCGGGGGCGCGTACCGTTCCTGCCGCATTTCCCATGGCCGATCTGGTGGCGCTTTCCGCCGCCTCGCCCGAGCCCATCACCGTCCTGGATGAAGCCGGCACGGTTTCAGGCTTTGTCGATCGGCAATCACTGCTCGCCGTTCTGGGCAAAAGGACAGGCGCATGACGGCGTTGGCAGGCACAGCGGGCGCCGCGCTTTTATCCGAGCACACCTCTGCGCAGCCGGAGCAGGAACGCCTGATCGAGGAATTCTCTGGCCGCAATGCCGGCTATTATTCCGGCGTCTTCCGACGCATCCGCGAGGCGAGCGGCTGGGTCTGGACTTTCAACTGGGCGGCGTTCCTGTTCGGGCCCGTCTGGGCGGCGGCGCGAGGCCTGCGCCTGCTGTTCTGGTTCGGCTTCTTCGGCGAGGCGCTCGCGGTGACGCTGATCGTTGTCGGGCTTTCCGGCAATCTCGGCGCGGACCAGACCGCGCGCGCCGAACGGCTCCAAACGCAGGCCGCGGCGCGCGCCGAACAGGCAAAGGCGGCCGAACAGGCCGGAACAGCCGAAGCAACCGGTCTTCGGACGTCGGCCGCAAACCTTGAAAAGGCTGCCGCTGCCGCGCGCGTCCGGGCTGATGACGCGCAGAAACAAGGCCGCTTCTTTACCTTGTGCGGAATCGCGATCCTTCTTGGCGTGAAGCTTGCCGGAGGCATCCTCGCCAATCCGGCGCTTGAACGTCGCTTTTCGCGCTGGCGCGCTGACCGTCGCCTCTCGCACGGCCTGAAGTCGGGCAGCGCGGCTTTAGCTGGGGCCTTCTGCGTTCTTGCCTATGGGCTTACCGCCTTCCGCTTTGCCGCCGCGAACCAGCCCGCATGGCTCGCAGCCGCTCCGGCAAACCGCAACTGGCAGACGGGTCTGGCCGGAGGGCTGGATGCCGCGCTTGACGGACTGTCGGCATCCGCCGGCGCGCTGTTCTCCGCGATCACGAGCGCCATTAATGCGGTTCTCGACGTGGCGGGTCTCGCTTTGATCGGTTCTCCCTGGCCGGTGGCGATGGCGGTCATCCTGCTTCTCGCCTGGCAGATCGCGGGCCCACGCGTCGCGATCTTCACAGCGGCCGCACTCGCCTACCTGGCGCTTCTCGGCTTCTGGGAGCGAGCCATGGAAACGGTCGCACTTCTTGGCACCGCCGCCCTGATCTGCCTCCTGATCGGCATTCCGCTCGGCATCTGGTGCGGCCGGAACCCGCGCCTTTATGCCGTGATCCGCCCCGTGCTCGATTTCATGCAGACCATGCCGGCTTTCGTTTACCTGATCCCGGTGATCGCCCTGTTCGGCATCGGCAAGCCGCCGGGCGTGATCGCGACCCTGGTCTTCGGCACGCCGCCGGTGGTGCGCCTGACGGTGCTTGGCCTTCAGGGTGTGCCCGCGGCGGCGCGAGAAGCCGCGCTGGCCTACGGGGCCACCGAGTGGTTTCTTTTGACGCGGGTCGACCTCCCGCTCGCCCGCCCATCCATCATGGCCGGCGTCAACCAGACCATCCTGATGTGCCTGTCTATGGTGGTGATCGCCTCGCTGATCGGCGCGAAGGGCCTCGGCGAGGATGTCCTGAATGCCCTGCAATATGCCGCCGTCGGCCAGGGCCTCCTCGCCGGCATGGCCATCCTGCTTTGCGCGATCGTGATCGACCGCATCGTGCAGGGCACCTTCGACCGGCGGGAATAGCGAAGCGCGCTGTCAGCCCGGCACGTTGCGGCGAAGCGGGAAGGCGTCCGCCTCCGGCGCGTTGGCCCAGCTTTGCAGGGTCTGGCCGCCATCGATCAGCCAGTCCACGCCGGTGACATGCCGCGCATCGTCCGATGCAAGGAAGGCGACCGCCGCCGCGACATCCTCCGGCTGCCCGATGCGGCGCAGCGGAATGCGATCGGCGAAGCGCTTGATGGACTGCCGATAGGCGTCGCGGTTTTCCGCAGGCACGCCGAGCGAGGTCTCGATCACGCCCGGACAGATGGCATTGACCCGGATGCCGTAGGGCGCGGCATCAAGCGCGGCGATCCGCGTCAGCCCGACCACGGCGTGCTTGGTCGAGGCGTAGCCTGCGCCGCCCGACAACACGTCCCAGCCTGCCATGGACGAGCCCATATTCACGACCGTGCCCGGTGTTCCGGCTTCGATCATGGCGCAGAGCGAATAACGGAGCATCAGGAAAATGCCGCGCAGGTTGATCCGCACGATGCGGTCCCAGTCCTCCGTCGGAAGTTCGAAGACCGGCGCGACCGTGCCGGAAATGCCGGCATTGTTGAACAGCACATCAAGGCTGCCGAAGGCGCGCACTGCTTCTTCGACCGCCTGTGCCGCCTGCGTTTCGTCGCCCACATCGGCCGTGATCGCCAGCGCCTTTTCGCCGATCGCATCGGCGGTCCGCCGGGCGGCATCGCCGTCGAGGTCGACGATCGCCACCCTGGCACCTTCGGCGGCGAAGCGCTGTGCGGCAGCGGTGCCGATCGCGCCGCCCCCGCCGGTGATCAGGACGGTTTTGCCTGAAAAACGGCTCACGACTCGGCCTCCTTCAAATAATCCCGCCAAGAATATTGCGCTTGGAAGCCGAGGCTGTCGCGCGCATGTGTCGTATCGATCAGCCCGGCATGGCCGTCGAGCGGCTGGTTGAGCTTCACATCGGGCAGGGCTGCCGCGAGCGCCGGTCGGGTCTCGCCCTCGAGATAGGTGTCGCCTGCCGCGAGATAGGTGCGCAGGTGGCCGGCGCCGCTCCACTCGAGCGCAAGCCGGAAGCCCTCCGCAGCGTCGCGTACGTCGATGTAGCTCCAAAGGTCGCGAACCGCTTCAGCCTTCTCCCGACGTGGGCCGATCTGGTCGAAGAACATGCCGGGCGACTGCACCCACGGCATGCGGAGCGACACGGCCGAGAATACGCCGCGCCGCACGCCGGCCTCCACGATCTCCTCGCCGAGCCACTTGGACAGCCCATAGGCGTCCTGCGCGCCGATCGGGTGCTTTTCGTCGATCGGCAGGTAATGTGGCGGCGTGAAGGGGGCACCGAAGGGATAGCCCAGCACGCTGAACGAGGACGCGTAAACGAAGCGGGGGATCTTGCCGAGAACGGCAGCCTCCACCACGTTGAAGGCGGCCGACACATTCGTGTGGAACACCTCACCTGCCGCACGGCCGGTCGGGCGAGGGATCGCCGCGATATGCACGACCGCATCATGGTTGCGCACGAGTTCGAGCGCCGCGGCCAGGCTCGTCAGATCGGCCGTGACATGGTCCCAGGAGCCGATCGGCGGAGGTGCGGCGTCGATCCCCGTGACATGATGACCGGCCTCGGCAAGCGCCGACGCGACGTGGCGTCCCAGGAAGCCGCTCGATCCGGTGACGATGACGCGCATGCAACGGTCTCCTTGCCAGAATGGCAGGTTCATTCGTAGTCAAACAATTGGGCGGTAGAGGTGGTCCTTGTCAATCGCCCCGAACAGGTGTGTGCACCCACGCTCCCCCCGCTTCCGCAAGCGCGGGATTGACTTCGGCAGCGCCAGCCGTTTTGTATGAGTTCTAACGATCGACGTTCCAGCTTCGAAAGGCGACGCACGTGTCCGAGGACGTTTTTTCCTCCCACCGCCACAGTGAAACGGTGAAGCTCGATGCACGCCGCGCGGCCGTGATCGTGGTGGACATGGTGAACGACTTCTGCAAGCCGGGCGGAGCGATGGTGCTTCCCGGCTATGAAAAGCTGGTGGCGCCGCAGCTTGCCATCATCGAGGCCGCGAGAAGCGCGGGCGCGCCGGTGATCTGGGTTCATGACGCCCATCGCCGCGACATGCGCCGCGACCGGGAATGGCTCAAGCGCACGCCGCATTGCGTGGAAGGCACCTGGGGCGTCGAGATCATCGAGGATCTCGGCGCGCGCGAGGACGAGATCCATCTGATGAAGCGCCGCTATTCCGCATTCTTCAACACCGATCTCGACGTGACGCTCAAGGACATGCTGGTCGACCAGATCGTGGTCATGGGCGTGGTCACCAATATCTGCGTCCGCTCGACGGTGCATGACGGCTTCTTCCACGGCTACGAGATCGTCGTGCCGCATGATGCCTGCGCCGCGACCGGTCCGCGCGAGCAGGAAAGCTCCCTTTATGACATCGCGACCCATTTCGGCGTGGTCAGCGACGCCGGAACCGTTGCCCGTGCGCTCAGCGAAGCCATGAGCGTACGGAACACCGGGCTCGCGGCCTGACCGCGGCCATTTGAAAGAACTTGCCCGCCTCGTGACCCGCCCGCTCCACCCCTCTTCAGACGCAAGCTTGGCCGGGGCCGGGAACGCCGAGATCAGCGGGAAAGAGCCTGCAATCCCGGCTTCCGGCGCAACAGCCCGCCATGAGCGCCCTCTCGACCGTGACGAAGTTCAAAAGGCCTACGCTGCGACCGGTTACGATCTTGAGGCCCACCCCGCGCATCTGGTTCGCCGCGTTCATCAGCGGGCGACGCTTTCCTTCCAGCAGGTGATGGCAGGCGAAGCATTGTCGCCCACCCAGTTCGCCGCACTCTCGACCGTTTTGCGCGTCGGACAGGTCTCGCAGAACCATCTTGGCCGGCTGACGGCCATGGACCCTTCCACCGTCAGCCTCGTGGTGCGCAAGCTCCTGAAGGAAGGCCTGATCTCGCGCGGCGCATCCGAGGCGGATCAGCGCCTGTCGATCATTCGCCTGACCGAGAAGGGCACGCGCTACACGCTTGATCGCCTCGAACGCAGCATGGAAGTGGGGCGCCGGGTGCTCGCGCCGCTCAATGATGCGGAACAGGCCATGTTTCTCGATTTCCTGCGCCGCGTCGGCGACGACGATGTGAGCGCCGAAGCCGAACGCGCGCGCTGAACCCTTTTCTATCCGCCCAGAACCCAGCGAGGTCCCTCGATGTCTTCTCCCGTGAACGGCAGCAAGCCTGAAACGAACCGTCTCGCGATCCGCAATATCGGCCTTCTGCTCAGCGGCGACATTGAGCGGCCCATCCTCAACGCGGACGCGATCCTGGTGGAAGGCGGGGTCATTACGGCAGTCGGGAAGGAAGCGGAACTCGGCCTCGACCAGGCCGATACGGTCATCGACGCCAATGGCTGTGTGGTCACGCCGGGGCTGATCGACAACCATGTTCACACGGTTGCGGGCGACTGGACGCCGCGCCAGAACCAGATCGGCTGGATCGAGTCGACGCTGCATGGCGGCGTCACCACCATCATCTCTGCGGGTGAGGCGCATTATCCCGGCCGGCCGCGCGACGTGACCGGCATCAAGGCCCTCGCAGTCGCGGCACAGCGCTCCTTCGCGAGTTTCCGGCCAGGCGGCATGAAGGTGATCGCCGGCGCCCTCATCCTCGAGCCCGGCCTCGTCGAGAGTGATTTCCGCGAGCTCGCGGCAGCGGGCGTGACGATCCTGGGCGAAGTGGGCCTGGGCGGCGTCAAGGACGGGCCGACGGGGCGGCAGATGATCGCTTGGGCGCGCGCCCATGGGATGACCTCCATGACCCATACCGGCGGCCCCTCGATCCCCGGCTCGGGCCGCATCGGCGCCGATGTGGTGATCGAAGTGGACGCCGATGTCGTGGCGCATGTGAACGGCGGGCCGACAGCACTTCCCTTTGACGAGCTTCGCCGCATCACGGAGGAAAGCACCCGCGCGCTGGAGATCGTCCACAACGGCAATCTGCGCGCCGGCCTTTACGTTCTCGAGCTCGCCAAGCAACGCAACGAGCTGTCGCGCATGCTGCTCGGCACCGACGGGCCGGCAGGCTCCGGCGTGCAGCCGCTCGGCATCATCCGCATGATCACCATGCTCGCCTCGCTGACGGACATCCCGGTGGAAACGGTGTTCTGCTTCGCGACCGGTAACACGGCCCGTGTCCGGGGCCTGGGCGACCGGGGCATCATCGAGCCCGGCCGCGCGGCCGACCTCGTCTTCATGGACCAGGCGGCAGGCGGCGCCGGTGCGGATTTCCGGGAAAGCCTTGCGCTCGGCAATATTCCCGGCATCGGCATGGTGATGGTGGATGGCGTGGCGAAAACGGCGCGCAGCCGCAACACACCGCCCGCCGAGCGCGTGCCGGCGGTTGTGAAAGGCTGAGCAGAAGAAAACTGGTGCACCGGCTGGTGACGAGGCCGAAGCCTCACACCAGCCCGTCTTCTCCCACCACCTGATCGAGGCGCAGCCCGCCCACACGCGGATGGGGACGCCCGCTGTCGGTCACCGCGACGGCGACCGCGATCTCGTCCTCGCGCGGCGCATCGGGCACGATCACTTCCATGCCGTCGAAATGGCTCCGCACCTTGGCCGCATCCTTGTGGCCGAGCGGGATGTCGAATGGCACCCCCAGCCCGCCGCGCTTCTTGGATGAGGGAATAAGAGCCGCTCCCTTGCCCAGCACATCGCGGAACGGTGCGCCGAGCCTGGGATGAAGCAGTGCCGCCGCGTGCTCGAGCTCGCCCTCAGCTCCCACGGCAGCCGCCTTGCCGAAGCTATGGACATCCTCGCCCGCGATGCCGAGCGCCTCGACCGCGCGGCGCGGCAACAGGCCGCCGAGCTCCTCGCCGATCTCGACCAGCTCGGACAGATCGTCGGCGTAGCGGCCGGCGAACGGGTTGCGGATCACCGCGATTGCCGCCGCCCGGCGCACGGGCGGATCGACCGGCTTGCCGCCCTCGATCAGGGTTTCCTCGACGATCGTGACGATGCGACGTATCCGGGCTTTCATCGCAGACCATCCTCACCCTTGATGTCGGAAGCGGCCAGGCCGCCGCTGCGGGCATGCACGCGCGGGCCGGTCGTCATGGCGAGCACCACGACCATCTCATTGGCGCGCGGGGCATCGTTGATGCCCACCTCGATCGCATCGAAATGGCTGCGCACATAGGACGCGTTCAGATGCGTGAGCGGGATGTCGATGCGCGTGCCGAGCCCGCCCACCTTCTTGCTGGACGGAACGATCGCCTTGGCGCCGCCCAGCACCTCGCGCATCGCATAGCCGCCGGGATTATGCCAGAGCGCTCCATGTTCGAGCTCGCCATTGGCGCCGACGATCGCGCCCTTGCCGTAGCCTTCGATTCCCGAAACCTCGCCGCCGAGCGCCTTGAGCAGCCGCTGCGCCATTTCGAGGCCGAGCGGCTTCAGGTCTTCCATGAAGGGCTGAATGTCTTCGACATAGGCGCCCGCGAACGGATTGGCGATCACGGCCAGGATCGCGCCCCTGCGCGGCGGCACGGCGGCCGGCGGGCCGTTTTCATGCAGGATCTCCTCGACCTGAACCACGAACTTCCGCACCTCAACCGCTGCCATCGCGCCTTCTCCTGCCTGCCGCCGAACGGCTCGCCCTGAACTCATATGACCACCAACAATCTTCGGTTACGTTCTCTTGTCAAGCGATGATGGCCCTCGGTCCGTTGACGAGCAGAAATCCGCCGATTGACAGTTGGTTTGAGCGTCCATAATCTCGTTTGACTACCAACAAGTTTGAGCCGCGCCGGATAGGAGAGTCCGGCTCGGGTTCAGCAAATCACAGGGGTTCAGTCATGATGAAGAATTTCGGCAAGTCCCTCCTGGCCGGCGCGGCGCTGCTGGCCTCGCTCTCGGCGGCGTCCGCGCAGGACAAGGTTTCGATTGCCGCCATCTCGGGCTATTTCGCGCAAGGGTTCGGCGTGTCGATCGTCAACGGCCTGAACAAGGCCAAGGACGAGTTCGGCATTGACCTCAAGCTGGTCGACACCGGCAACCGCGCGCTCGACTACGAAGAGCAGTTCGCCAATCTGGCCAAGGGCGGCCAGTACGACCTGATCTTCGTCATGGGCTGGGAACTGGTCGACTCGCTTGAGAAGGCCAGCAAGGCTTATCCGGACCAGCGCTTCGTCTTCATCGACGGCGTGCTCGACAATCCCAACATGATCTACGCCAATTTCGCCGAGGAGCAGGGCTCCTTCATCGCGGGCGCAATGGCGGCGATGATCGAATCCAAGGGCTCGGCGATTGACAAGATCGGCGACGGCAAGTCCATCGGCTTCGTGGGCGGCCGCGACATCCCCGTGATCCGCAACTTCCTCGGCGGCTATGAGCAGGGCGCCAAGGCCGCCGCTCCCGACGTCAAGGTCAATTCCGTCTTCGCGGGCACCTTCGACGATCCGGCGAAGGGCTCCGAGCTTGCCATGGCGCTTTACGGCCAGGGCACCGACATCGTCTACAACGTGGCAGGCCCGACGGGCGAAGGCGTGATGCAGGCGAGTGCTGCCGCCGACAAATATTCGATCGGCGTCGACATCGACATGTGCGGCTCGGCCCCCGGCAACGTTCTGGGCTCCATGCTCAAGCGCGGCGACGTGGCAGTCTACACGCTCATCAAGGACGAGGTCGAAGGCCGCAAGGTCACCGCCGGCACGCGCACCTTCGATCTTGCCCAGGGCGGCGTGGAGTTCAAGGTTTGCGACGACATCGCTGCCAACATTCCTGCCGATGTGACCGCCAAGGTCGAGGAACTCAAGAAGGGCGTCCTCGACGGCTCGATCAAGATCGAAAAGGCGAAATAAGCTTCCCTCCCAAGGGCCGCGCCCGCGCCGCATTCTCCCAGGCGGCGCGGGCCTTTCTACACAGCCGGCAAGGACACGACATTTGGACCTCGCCCTCAGCCACGGCGCCGACTCGTCGTCCGACTATGCCGTCGAACTCGTCGGCATCACCAAGCGCTTCGGCGCCTTCGCCGCCAATGACGGGATCGACCTGCGCGTCCGGCGCGGCGGCATCCATGCGATCATCGGAGAGAACGGCGCGGGCAAGACCACGCTGATGAACGTGCTGTTCGGCCTCCTCCAGCCCGACGAGGGCGAGATCAGGCTCGACGGCCAGCCGGTGATCATGAGCGACCCGGCCGTCGCCATCCGCGCCGGGCTCGGCATGGTGCATCAGCATTTCAAGCTCGTGCCCTCGCTGACGGTCGCAGAAAACGTCTTTCTCGGCATGGAAATCCGCAAGAACGGGCTCATCGATCATCGCGCGCAGGAGGAAAAAACGCGCGAGCTTTCGCGCCGCTTCGGCCTTGCTGTCGATCCCGCAGAGCGCGTCGGCCTGCTTTCGGTCGGCATCGAGCAGCGCATCGAGATCCTGAAGGTGCTGGCGCGCGGCGCGCGCACCGTGATCCTGGACGAACCCACCGCCGTGCTCACCCCGCAGGAAAGCCGCGAGCTTTTCGCGACCTTGCGCGGCTTCACCGAAGGCGGGATGACCGTGATCTTCATCTCCCATCACCTGGAAGAGGTGATGGAGGTGTCGGACAATGTTACCGTGCTGCGCCGGGGCAAGGCGGTCGCCACGCGGCCCACGGCCGAGCTGACCAAGTCCGACCTCGTGCGCCTGATGGTGGATCGCGAAGTGAGCTTCGAGCGCCCTGCCCGCGCGCCTTCCGCCGGCAAGACGATCCTCCAAGTCCGCAACCTCTGGGCGCGCGACGATCGGCGCCATCCTGCCTTGCGCGACGTTTCCTTTGATGTTCGAGCCGGCGAGATCGTCGGCATCGCCGGTGTTGCGGGCAACGGCCAGACCGAGCTTGCAGAGGTGCTCTCGGGCCTGCGGCCGCCGAGCCATGGCACGGCTTCACTCAATGGCCGGGATGTTCTGACCTTGTCACCGGCCGGAATCCGTGCGGCGGGTCTCGCGCATGTACCGGGCGACCGCATGATCCGGGGCGTGGACGGCAACGCGTCCATCTCCGCCAATCTCATGATGGGCCGGCAGGATCGCGCGCCTTGGAACCGGCGCGGATTGCTCGACTGGAAGGCCGCGGCGACCGAGGCGGCACACATGATCGAGCGCTTCGACATTCGGGCGCGTGGGCCGGGCGACACAGTCAGACGGCTGTCGGGCGGCAACATCCAGAAGGTCGTGCTGGCGCGCGAATTCACCAATCAAGCCGCCTTTCTCCTGATCGACCAGCCCACGCGCGGCGTCGATATCGGAGCGCAGGAAGCGATCCATGACGAGATCATGCGGCAGCGTGAGGCGGGCATCGGCATCCTTCTGATCTCCGTCCAGCTCGATGAATTGCTCAAGCTCGCCGACCGCATCCTCGTGATGTTCAACGGCATGATCATGGGAAGCGTCGACGGCGATGACGCCGACAGCGGCCGGATCGGCATGATGATGGCGGGAGTGGCCGAAACCGTGGAAACTGCGGCATGAAGGATCGAATGCGCGCGCTTTTCGGGCAATTGCTGGCGGTCGCCTTCGCGCTGGCGCTCGGCGCGATCGTGATCCTGCTCGTCGATGAAAGCCCGGTGCGGGTGTTCGTCACGCTGATGCGCGGGGCCTTTGGCGACGCGGGGCGCGTCGCCAGCACGCTTCTCCAGACGACGCCGATCCTGATCTGCGGCGTTGCCGCCTGCATCGGGTTGCGCGGCGGCATGTTCAATGTGGGCGTCGAGGGCCAGCTTTTCCTAGGCGGCCTTGCCGCGGCGGTTGTCGGCTTTGCCTTCGCCCTTCCCCCCGGCCTGCACATGCTTGCGGCGCTGGCGGCCGCGATCCTTGCAGGTGCGGCCTGGATCGCTGTCCCCGCTTTCTTCCGCGTCCGCTACAACACCAACGAGGTCGTTTCCACGATCTTGTCGAACTATGTGGCGATCCTGCTCACCTCCTATTTCACCATCTTCCTGTTCAAGCGGCCCGGCGGCTGGTCGGAAACCCCGCCGATCCTCGCCACCGCCTATCTGCCTGAACTCTTCGCCTTTTCACGCCTCAACTGGGGACTGCTGATCGGGCTCGTTCTGGCGCTTTTCGTTGCCTGGTATTTCCGCAACACGCCGGGCGGCTACTCGATCTCCATGACCGGCTCCGCGCCAAAATTCGCCGAATATGGCGGCGTCGACGTCAAGAAGCGCGGGTTCTGGGTGCTGATCGCGTCGGGCGCGGTGGGCGGACTGGCCGGCGGCGTGGAAACGCTCGGCGTCCATCATCGCTTCATGGAAGGCTTCGCGCCGGGCTTCGGCTTCGACGGGCTGATCGCGGCTCTGCTGGCCAACGGCTCGCCGGTCGGCACGATCGCCACCGCGCTTTTCTTCGGCGCTCTCCGGTCTGGCTCGCTGCTCCTCGAAACCGACACCAACGCCTCGCGCGAGATCATCACGGTGATCCAGGCGCTGATCATTCTCAGCGTCTCGGCCCAGGTGCTGCTGCGCCGGCGCGGCGACGCGCAGGGAGGGGAGCGCCGATGGAAGTTCTAGACAAGCTTCTGAACGTCGCCCTTCTCGTCGCGACGCTGCGCACCACCGCGCCTATCCTGATGGTGGCGCTGGGCGGCTCCTTCACCACAAAGGCCGGCATCTTCAATATCGGCCTAGAGGGACAGATGCTGGCCGCGGCCTTCTTCGCCGTGCTGGGTTCCATCTGGACCGGCTCGGCCTGGGGCGGCGTGCTGTGCGGGGTAGCGGCCGCGCTGGTCTTCGCGCTGGTCTTCGCCCTTCTCGTGGTCACCTTCCGCGCCAATGAAGTGGTGGTGGGTCTCGCGCTCAACATCCTCGCCGGCGGCATGACGATCTCGCTGATGAAGGCTATCTTCGGCACACGCGGCTCGATCGTGGGCAGAGGCATCGTCGGCCTGCCCAAGGTGCAAATCCCCGGCGCGCGCGACCTGCTCGGCTCCTGGGCACCGCTCGTTTCGGGCTACACGCCGCTCGTTTATGTCGCCTTTGTCGCCGTGCCCCTGCTCGTGGTGTTCTACCGCCGCTCGCGGCTCGGGCTGCATATCCGCGTGGTCGGCGAAAAGCCGGAAGCGGCGGAAGCGCTCGGTATCTCGATCACCCGCGTGCGCTACACGGCCTCGCTGCTTTGCGGCCTGTTCGCGGGGCTCGCGGGCGCGCATCTGTCACTCGGCTATATCACCATGTTCACGGAGAACATGTCGTCGGGACGCGGTTTCATGGCGGTCGCGATCCTGATCTTCTCGAATGGCGATCCCTGGCGCGTGCTGGCCGGCTGCCTGCTTTTCGGTTTCGCCGACGCGTTTTCGCTGCGGCTGCAGACCTTCGGCTACCCGTCCTACCTCATTCTCGCAGTGCCCTATCTGGTCGCGCTTGTGGTGCTGTTCGCCCTTTCCTATCGCAGCCGGCCCCGGCTCATCCACGAAACGGCGGAAACCATGCGGCGATTCCTGCGCGCCTCCCCCGACACTTCTTCCACCACGTCTTCCACCCGCTAGAAGCGAGAACCATGTCCATCGAACGCATCATCCTCGACGTGGATTCGGCTGGCGACGACATCCTCGCCGTTCTGTTCGCCGCCGCCCATCCGAGCCTCAAGCTTGAAGCGGTCACCACCGTCACAGGCGCGGCAGGCCCCATCGAGCAGGTCACCGATGTGGTGCTCAACACGCTCTCGCTCGCCGGCCGCGACGACATTCCCGTGCATGCCGGTGCCTGGCGGCCCATCGTCGGCAATTCCAAGGCCGACATGGAAGCGCCCGTTCATTTCGAGAAGCGCCTTTCCGCCCGCTTCGGCGACCGCCTCAAGAAGTTCAATCCGCCGGCGCCGAAGCCGAAACGCAGCGCAAATCCGAAACATGCGGTGGATGTGATCATCGACACCGCGCTGAGCAATCCGGGCGAGATCACGCTCGTCACCACCGGCCCGACCACCAACGCGGCCATGGCCTTCTTGCAGGAGCCGCGGCTCGCCGGTGCGCTCAAGCGCATGCTGGTGCTGGGCGGCAATTTCTCGACGCCCGGCAACATCACGCCTTTGTCGGAATACAATATCTGGGCCGACCCGGAAGCCTCCCGCATCGTGCTCAATGCCGAGGTGGACAAGATCCTCGTGCCGCTCGACATCTGCGAGGACAACCGCGTGGCGGATTCCATGCTGACCCGCGACGACATCGCCGATATGCAGGCGGTGGCGGGGGTCAATCCGGTCGTCGAGATGATCGCCGACAGCTTTCCGATCTACGTCGACATCTGGCGGGAGTTCTTCGACCTCGTCGGCTTCCCCATGGACGACGTGATCACGGTCGCGCTCGCCTTCGCCCCCGATCTCGTGACCACGACGAAGCCTCTCTTCGCCGATGTGGTGACCGAAAAGGGTGTCGCGCGGGGCCAGACGGTCGCCCATTGCGGGCGCCAGCTTCTGCCCGGCGGCGGGCCTCAAACCACGCGGATCGCGCAGACGCTCGACGGCAAGCGCTTCCTCCGCATGTTCAAGGACACGATGGCGCTTTACGGGCGCGGGAACTGAAAACCATGGCCACCAAGATCCTCTACGACTGCGACCCCGGCCATGACGATGCCATTGCGCTTGTGATGGCGCATCGCTCGCCCGACATCGAAATGCTGGGCGTTTCCACTACCTGCGGCAATGCCGAGCTCGAAAAGACCACGAGCAACACGCTCCGCATCCTCGAATATCTCGGCGCCGGAAACGTGCCGGTGGCGGCCGGCTGTTATCGGCCGCTCGCCCGGCCCCTCGTGCTCGGCACGGCGGACGGGCCGAGCGGCCTCGAAGGCTCTCCCTATCTGCCTCAGGCGACGATCCGGCCGGTGAAGCAGCACGCGGTGGACTTTCTGGCCGACAAGCTGCGCGAAAGCCCGGAGCCGCTCACCGTGGTCGCCACCGGTCCGCTTTCCAATATCGGCCTGATGATCCTGAAGCACCGGGACGTGCTGCCCAAGATCAAGGAGTTGATCTGGATGGGCGGCGTGTTCTTCCGCAAGAGCGAGATCATCACGCCGACCGAGTTCAACGCCTTCTGTGACCCCGAGGCGCTGAAGATCGTGCTCGACAGCGGCGTGAACATCCTCATGGTCGGCCTCGACGTGACCATGCAGGTGCTGATCGAGAAGGAGCAGTATGCCGAGCTCGCCACGATCGACACGCCGCTCGGGCGTCTCGTCAATGACTGGCTGCTCTTCTACGAGAAGCTGCACCGCAACTCGATGGGCGTGGGCGGCGCGATGCACGATCCGCTCGCGCTCGCGCTGGTGATCGACCCCACGCTGGTGAAGGCGCGCCCGGCCCATATCGGCGTGGACCTTTCGGGCACCTATGCCTTTGGTGCCACGGTGGCCGATTACTGGGGCGAGCGCGGCGAGAAGGACAATGCCCGCATCGCCTACGAGGTCGACGCCGACCGCTTCTTCAAGCTGATGTTCGACCTGCTGCGGGACTGACCCGCGAACGCGGGAGAGTCCGCTGCAAGAAACGAGCGGCTGTTCCGCCCCCTTGCCTAGCGCCGGAAATCGAGATGGCTTTTCCGGATGGAGCAGAGCACCGTGAAAGCGGGGTTCACGAGATTGCCGATGCGCAGCATGCAGGCCTGCGAAACGAGCTGGTGAGAATCGGCGAGGCCGAGCGAGCTTCGCTCGGCAACCCATCGGACAAGGCCGGCCGAGGCGATGCGGACTGCGTCTTCCAGCGGACGTGCGCAGCCGACCACGCCGATATGGGTGGCGGTCTCGATGCGCGGCCAGTCGAAGCCCGGGTCGGGCGGCAGACGTTCCACCAGGAGCGTCGTGTGCAGGGCGCCTTCCACGGCCGTGCCCGCAATCTCGCCGTCCCCTTGCGCGAAATGCCCGTCGCCGAGATAAAGATGCCCGCCATCCATATTGGCGCGCAGGAACAGGGTAGCGCCGGCCCGAAGATCGGGCAGATCGAGGTTGCCGCCGAAATCGCCTGGCACGACGCTCAGCCGCACCTCGCCATGCGCGGGCGCGACGCCCACCGTGCCGTGAAACGGCCGAAAAGGAATGCGCATCGGCTGGCCTGAGGCGGACATCGTCTGGAGGCTCTGCCCGTCGTCGGACAGGTCCCAGATCCAGACATGCTCGTCCTGCTCGGGCTGAAGGTTCGGATTTGCGCGCGTGCCCGACAGGAGCCCGAAACTGGGCGAGATCGTCGCTACGCCCCACGGCCGCGCCGGCTGGAGATCCAGAAGGCGGATGGCGAGAATGTCGCCCGCGCGCACCCCCTCCACGGCGATCGGCCCGGTCAGCGGATTGACCCGGGGATAGGGCGCGATCTGGCGCGGCTGCCCGTTTGGCGTGTCCAGCCTTCCGCCGAAGCAGTCCTCGGTAAAGACCGTGAAGGTTTCGCCCGGCTTCACGGTGCGTTGCGGCGCGTGTCCCCCGAAGTGAAAGACGAAGTCCTCGCCGCCCATCAGAACCACGCTCCCCGGCCCAACGTCTCGACGATCTCCACGAAAGCCGCTGTCGCGTCGCGATGGATGCTGTGGCCGACGCCCGGCATGGTCACGACGGCCTTGTCACCGACCTCCTGGCGCAGTCGAACCTGATCCTCGGCGGGAACAAAGCGGCTCTCCTCGGGAAGCACCCAGACGGTAGGGACCGTGTCGATGAGCTTGCGCGCCTCTCCGCGCAAATCCCAGGGCGCGTTGCCGGAAAAGGCCGCGCGGGCATCGTCGAAGCTGACCTGGAAGAACGAGACCACCTTCCAGGCCGCATCCCGTTCGGACCAGCCGGGATTGAGCGCCCGCAGGCCTTCCACGGTGCGCGGAAGATTGGCCTCGTCCCAGTCGAGCATGCCCTTGGGCGTTTCCTTGTCGGCAAAAAAGGAGACGGGGTCCTCAAGCAGAACCGATTTCGGCCGAAAAAGCCCGCGCAGCACGCCGAGCTGCGCCAGCGTGCCGCCAAAGGAATGACCGATCAGCACATCCGGCTGGAGCGGAATGCTTTCGGCGTAATCCGCCAGCAGGCTGTCGAAGTTGAAATTTCCGTCAGCGCGCGTGCTTTCGCCATGGCCGCGCATGTCGGGTGCGATGAAGCACCAGCCGCGATCCGCCAGCACCCGTGCCGGCTCCGTCATGGCGCCGCCATTGGCGGTGATGCCGTGCAGCCCGACGGCCGTGCGCGGCGCATCCGGGTCGCCCCAGCGGAAAAGGTTCAGCTTCGCCATGTCACGCCCCCGCCGACCATGAAACGAGCTGCGCCCATAGCCGGTCGTAGCCTTCCCATTCCACAAAGGCGGTCGGCGCCCAGTGCGGCGCGCAATCGGACGTGAAGGCGACTGAGCGGCCGGAGCCTGCCGTGCCCGCGACGATCAGCGGGTGGTCGCCGACGCTCGCGACAAGCGTCGCGTCCGCCTTGGCCGAAACGCGGTTATAGCCGAGAAGATGCGGCCACTGCGCTCCAAGGCCGGCGACGATCGGGTGATCGGGCGCAACCACTTCCGGAGCGACGCCCTGCGGCCGCTCAGCACGATCGTCGCCGCGTTCGAGCAGCACGGGCAGCACGTCCTCCACTGCCGAGCCGGCATATTGGCCCTTGGCGTCGATGCCCTGGAAGGTCAGGTAGCCGCCCACCATGACGAGGCCGCCGCCGTTCAGCACATAGTCGCGGATCGCGTGCAGCCGGTTCGGCAGCATCTTTGAGCGCACGAAGGTGTCGGGGTGAAGCAGCAGCGTGTTGGCGCCGATGTCGCTCAGGATCACGCTGTCATAGGCCTGAAGCGCTTCGACGGTGAAGGGGAAGTCGCGTGCCGCCACATGGGCGGGCTGATAGTCGACCTGCCAGCCTGCCTTCTCGAGCGCCGCCCGCAGCCAGGAGATGCCTTCTTGATATTCGGTGGTGGTGAAGCTGTCGAAGCCCTTCTGGTGGATGCTGTGCGTGGTCCAGGATTCCCCGGCGATCAGGACGCGGCGTTGCTGGGACATGATCTTCCTCGATTGATTGCGAATGCGTGTTGGTCAGCGCTGCAGCGATGCGAGCCGGCGGAGCGCGGACAGAAAGGCCGCACGAAGGCGCGGCGCGTCGAGGCCGATCGCGACCTCGCAATTTGCGGGCTGGCCCGTGCGGTTCGCGAAGTCGATCACCGTGCGCCCGTAAGTGTGTCGTCCGGCAAGCTCGACATCGACGCGGGCGGGCACGGTTCGGGCGAGGTCAGGCTGCGCGGCCAGAAGCGGCGCCAGCGGATCGTTGAGCGGCATGAAGGGCGGCGCGAACAGACCGGGCCGGAAGGTGACGACGAGCGAGCGCAGGAGCTCCGCGGCAAACGTCGCCATTGCCCCGCCGATCGCCTCCACCTCGTCGGCGAGCCGGTCGTCGATGCCCAGTTCCGGCGTCACGTCGAGCGGAACGAGAAGAAGCGGAACGCCCGACGCGAACACGATGGCGGCGGCCTCGGGGTCGCACAGGATGTTCCACTCCGCCGCCGCCGTCTTGGTGCCAAGGCCCCATGCTCCCCCGAGCGTGACGATCCGCTCGATGCGCCCCGCAAGATCGGGACGCCGCCGCAGAAGAAGAGCGAGATTGGTCAGCGGACCGGTGGTGACGATGGTTGTCCTGTCAGCCGCATCGAGCGTGTCCGCCATCAGGTCGACCGAATGGCGCGGGTCGAGCGGAACGGCGGGCAGGTCGGGGCGCTCGGGATCAAGCGCGGACTGATGATCGAGCACGCCGGCGATCAGCCGCTCCCGCACCAGCGGCACGGTTGCCCCGGCCGAAACGGGTACCGCGACCGGCGCGGCGAAACCCATCGTGATCGCGGCATTCCGCGCGGTCCGTTCACCGGCGAGATGACCGGCGCCGGTCGTGACGGCGGCGAGGTCGAGCTTCTCGTGGCCTGCCGCGACGAGGATGGCGAGGGCATCGTCATTGCCCGGATCGCAGTCATGGATGATGCGCAGGCTCATGAGTTCACCGTGTCGATAACAGCTGGCCGGTTCCTGGCGACCGCGCGCCAGCGGGCGACGGTCAGGCCGATCACGGCGGCGAGGTAAGGCAGCATCAGGATGAACTGCGACGGCAGGTTGAAGACCTGAAGCCGGTCTCCGACGGCGCCGAAGAAGCCGAACATGAAGGAGGCCGCTGCCGTCATCCAAGGCGTGCCGGCGCCGAAAAGCGTTGCGGCGAGCCCGATGAAGCCGCGTCCGCTCGTCATGTCCGGGAGAAAGAAGTGCAGGCGGTCCATGGCGAGCTGTGCGCCCGCGAGACCGGCCAGAAGCCCGCTCAGCGCAAGCGACAGTGCCTTCATCCCTGCCACGCGGATGCCGGCCGAGCGGGCGGCATGCTCGTCCTCTCCCGCAGCGCGCAGGTAGGCGCCGGTCGGCGTCCAGTAAAGAAAGACGAAGCTCAAGGGTATCGCGAGAAGGGCCAGGAGCGTTATGAAGCTTTGCCCCTCGATCATCGGGCCGATCACCGGCAGAAAGGCCAGCGAGCCAGCCGGCACGTGCCAGATGTCGGGAAAGGTGACGGGCCGCAGGCCGCCGGGGCTGTTGTAAACGCGTTCAAGCAGAAACAGGGTCACGCCCGCCGCCAGGATGTTGATGCCGAGCCCCGCCACGATAAAGTCCGCATGAAGCCGCAGCGCGAAAACCGCGAGGATCTGGCTGACCAGCACCGCGGCGAGAAGCGCCGCAGCAAAGGCGTAGAGCGCATTGCCCGTGGCATCGCCCACGGCGATCGCAGTGAAGGCCGAAACCAGCATCATGCCTTCCACCGCGACGTTCAGGATATTCGCGCGCAGCGTCATCATCGCCGCGAGGGCCGCGAGCAGGATCGGCACCGATTGCTCGAGCACGGCGGCGGGAAGAGTGGCAAGGTCCATGAAACGCCTCCTCAGCCTTGCGCCTGAGCAGAGCGGCGCAGGCGCGCCGTCATCAGCAACACGAGCAATCCCGTCAGCAGGCCTACCAGCGAGCGCGGCACATCGGTGGAGATCTGCATATAGGCCGCGCCGTTCAGCATCATCGCGTAGAACAGCGAGGTGGCGAGCGCCCCGATCGGGTGGATGCGCGCCAGAAGGGCGACTGTCAGCGCAACGAGGCCGTAAGCCGGCGAGAAGTTCTGCTCGAACCGGTGACCGATGCCCAGCACGTAAAGCGCGCCAGCCAGGCCCGCAAAGCCGCCCGACACGATCATGGCCTCGATCACCCGGCGCGCGGCAGGCACGCCCACCGTTTCGGCAAAGCGCAGATTGTTGCCCGCCGCCCGGACCTCCGAGCCCCAGACTGTGCGGAAAAGCGCCAGCCATGACACAAGCGCGAGCACCACAGCGACCAGAAAGGCGGAGGTCGCGCCCGGCATGCCCGGGATGGATGGCAGCCAGACGGATTGCGGCACCATGTGGCTGATCGCGCCATAGGTGGTCGTATCGCGCAACGGGTGATTGACCAGGTAGGAGGTGAAGAGCAGCGCCACGAAGTTGAGCATCAGCGTTGTCACGACTTCGTCGACCGCGAGCCTGACCTTCAGCACGGCCGGGATGAAGCCCCACAAACCGCCGGCGGCGATCCCCGCCGCCACGCAGAGAGGAAGGAGCAGGATGCCAGGCAGGTCGCCGAGAAAAAGGCCGACAGCGGTCGCCGCCATCGCGCCGAGATAGAGCTGACCCTCGCCGCCCACATTGAAGACGCCGGCGCGGAAGGCGAAGACGATGCCGATGGCGATCAGGGCGAGCGGCGTCGCGCGGTTGATGAACAGGGCGAAATTGCCCAGTGAATCGAAATTGGCGAAGAGCAGCTCGCGATAGGCGAGAACCGGCTCATCCGCGATCGCCGCAACCAGCAGAAAGCCGAGCGCCAGCGTCAGCGCGATCGCGCCGAGCGGGGCGGCGATCGCCGAAACGAGGTTCTTCAGCGCCTTGACCGTCATGCGGCTTTCGCTTCCCCGCCATTCATCAGGAGGCCGACCGTTTCCTCGTCGGCCTCGGCACGGTCGAGCACGCGCAGCAGCCGCCCGCGATACATCACGCCGATGCGGTCGGACAGGACGAAGACTTCGGTCAATTCGGACGAGATGAGGAGCACGGCCGCGCCGGCATCGGACGCGGCAAGGATGCGCGCGTGGATGAATTCCGCCGCGCCGATATCGAGGCCGCGCGTCGGCTGCGCGATCACCAGCACGCGCGGCCCACGCGCCAGCTCGCGCGCGATCACGACCTTCTGCATGTTGCCGCCCGAAAGAAAGCCGATCGGAATTTCAGGCGCCGCCCCCCGCACGTCGAACTCCTTGATGGCGTTCCGCGCGAAGGCATCGCGCCTTTCGGGGTCGATCAGGCCGCGGCGCAGCAGCCGGCTCCGCGCATAATTCGTGGCAGCCACGTTCTCGGCGATGCTCATGGTCGCACTCAGGCCGCGGTCGAGCCGGTCCTCGGGAACGAAGCCCAGCCCCGCTTCCAGCCGATCCGCGACGGTGGCGTTTCCCATGTCGCGCGCATCGAGCCGGATGGAGCCCGCCTGGATCGGCAGCAACCCTGCGATCGCTTCCGCCAGTTCGGTCTGCCCGTTGCCGTCGACGCCCGCGATGCCCACGACC
>CAUQXI010000032.1:0-28805 GCA_963522145.1 uncultured Mesorhizobium sp.
GTAGGGAACGACCGGCACGCGCCCGACACGCATCACGACATAGGGCGTGATCGATGGGATCGCGTCTGTCGGATCAGTGTCCTCCAGACATGACAAAGCGGTGGCGTGGGTCGAGTGCAAGTGGACCACCGCACCGGCTCCAGGGCGCTTGTTATAGAAGCCGAAATGCAGCGGCAGCTCCTTGGTCGGTGCGTCGCCCGAGACCACCTTGCCCGACAGGTCGAGCTTGGAAAGCCGGGCTGCATCCAGAAAGCCCAGGCAGGAATTGGTCGGCGTGAACAGGAACCCGTCTTCGAGCCGGACGGACATGTTGCCGGACGAGCCGGCCGTCAGCCCCCGATCAAACAGCGACTTGCCCCATCTCACGAGGTCTTCGCGGGCATCCTGTTCGTTCATGTTGGCCCCAGTTGTTTCACAGCCTTTAAGAAGAAGTCAGGCGCGCCGAAATTGCCGCTCTTCAATGCGAGCGCAAGCGGACCATTCCGCTCGGCGAGGAGGGCGGGCACGCCGGGATCGATCTCCCGGCCGATCGCCATCCTCAAAATGCCGAGGGCTTCCACGACCGAGCCGGACGTTTCGCCGCCACCCACAACCAGCCGTCGCACACCCCGATCGACAAGCGCGCGGGCCAGTCCGGCGAAGAAGCGCTCAACCAAAGCCGCCAATTCGGCGCGGCCGAAAGCTGTTTGGGCTGCCGTTACGCTCGCGGGGTCGGCTGTGGAATAGATGATCGGCGCATCGCCGCCGTGAGTTGCAAACCATTCCAGAGCGCCGTCGACCGTCATCGAACCGCTCATCAGTGCGGCGGGCTCGAGAGCGAGGCCAGGATGGCTGACAAGATAATCCGCTACCTGCGCCTGCGAGGCGGCGGAACATGAGCCGCACAGCACGGCAGCCGGACCGGCCACCGCCGCTTCCACCTGCGCGTGGCCCGACAGAAGCCCAGCGCGGCGGAAGTTGTCGGGCAGGCCGAGTGCGATGCCGGAGCCCCCCGTCACGAGGCGGTGATCGGCGATGGCCTGGCCGATAGTGCGGAGGTCCTCGTCGTTGCCGGCATCGATCACCACAAGGCGGCGTCCGTCATGCTGCTGCGCCGCAATCGCGCTCGACACCGCGATAGGGCCTCCCCGCACCGCATCAAGCGTCACCAAGCCGATCTCGCCCCTGGTCTGCAATCGCAGCCAGCGCCGCAGATTCGAGTCCGTCATTGGGGTCAGGGGATGATCCCGCATGCCGGAGTCGGAAAGCAGGAGTTCGCCGACGAAAAGGTGCCCCATGAAGACGCGGCGGCCGTTGGCGGGAAAGGCCGGGCAGACCACGGCGATGTCGGCGCCAAGAAAGTCGAGCAGAGCTTCCGCGACCGGTCCGATATTGCCGGCCGGCGTCGAGTCGAAGGTCGAGCAGTATTTGAACAGAAACTGCCGGCATCCCTGGTCTTGGAGCCAACGGGCGGCATCGATCGATTGCCCAACAGCCAGCGCCGGATCGATCGAGCGCGTCTTCAGTGCCACCACGCCGGCCTCGCAGGACGGATCGGCTGCGGCGGAGGGAACGCCGACGAACTGCGTGGTGGCCATGCCCTCCTTGGCAAGCGTGTTGGCCAGGTCGGACGCGCCGGTGAAATCGTCCGCTATCGCGCCGAGCAGCATGGGGCCGATCCTGATTGTTTGGGCAGATCCATTCCGGGGATAGGCCCGAAAAGCATCGTTGAAGCGCGCGGAGGCAGCTCCGTTTCCGTTGACCGGCTCATCGAGACGACTCACCGACAGCCTTGAGAGCCGTTGCGGCGATCGCGTCGGCGGAAAGGCCGAGCGAGGCCCTGAGCTCAAACGTCGGCCCGATCGGCGGGAAACGATCGGGAATGCCGATCAGGTGACAGGGCGGCGTGCCGCGCGGCGCCAGCGCCTCCAGAGCGGCTGCCCCCAGCCCGCCTTTGGTGGAGTGTTCCTCGGCGATGATCAGGGCGCGTGTGTTCTCGGCGGCACCGGCGAGCGTCTCAGCGTCGATCGGCTTGACCGTGTGGATCTCCAGCACAGCGGCCGCGATCCCGAGCGAGCGCAGCAGGTCTGACGCCAGGATCGCTTCAAAGACCATCGCACCATTCGCAACGATCAGGATATCCTTGCCTTCGCGGTGATGCACCGCTCTGCCTATCGAATAGTCCGCCCCACGCGCGGTGAACAGGTATTCCGGGCCGCGACCCAGCCGCAGGTAGATCGGAGCATTCACATCATGGGTCAGCGCGGCGCGCAGGCAGGCATCGGTCTGATGCGCATCCGACGGCACGAGCACGACCGTGTTCGGGATGGCGCGCATGATCGCCACATCCTCGAAGGTCTGGTGGGTCGGTCCGCCGACGCCATAGGACAGCCCGCAGCTCTGCGCGGCGAAGATGATTTTCACGCCATTATACGCGGCATCGACCTTGATCTGCTCCACGCCGCGCAATGTCGTGAAGGCGCCATAGCAGGACACGAAAGGCGGCTTGCCGCAAAGCGCCAGACCGGCCGCCACGCCGGCGAGGTTCTGTTCGGCGATACCGACATTGAAAACACGCTCGGGAAAACGCGCGCCGAAGCCCGCCATCCCCGTGGCGTTGAGCAGGTCGGCCGTGAGCACCAGGAACTCGGCACCCTCCTCGGCAAGCGCGGTTATCGTCTCGCCGACCTGCTGGCGGATGCCTTTCAGCGGGTAGGTGGCGCGGGCCGCCGCGATGGCGTCGCGATGCCGATCGGACAAGAGGTTCATCACGCGAGCGGCACCGCAAGCTCTTGGATCACCCGACCATATTGTTCCCGCGTGATCACATCGGCATGCCAGCCGCGCACATGCTCCATGAAGGAAACGCCCTTTCCTTTCACCGTGTCGGCGATCACCATGCGCGGCGGGGCATCGTGGCCCGCGCGTTGCGGCGCCAGCGCATCGAGGAGCGACGGAAAGTCGTGACCGTCGATGCGCATCACCTCCCAACCGAAGGCGCGCCATTTGTCGACGAGCGGCTCCATCGGCATCACCTCGGCCAGCCGGCCATCGACTGAAAGGCCGTTGCAGTCGACAATGCCGACCAGGTTGCCGAGCCGGAACTTCGCGGCGGACGCAGCCGCTTCCCAGACAGAGCCTTCGTTGATCTCCCCATCGCCCATCAGCACGTAGGTGTTGTAGTCGCGCCTGTCGATCTTGCCCGCGAGCGCCATGCCGACGCCAACCGACAGACCGTGGCCGAGCGCGCCGCCCGACATATCCACTCCGCGCTGGTAGCGCCGGGACGGGTGCGTCATCAGCCGGGAGCCGACCGCCGTCTCGTATTCGCCGATCCACTCTTCGGGGATGAAGCCACGGCGGATCAAGGCTGAATAGAGCGTCGGCGCAGCGTGGCCTTTTCCCATGATGAAGCGGTCGCGATCAGGCCAGTCCGGCTGTTCGGGATCGATGCGCATCAGCGCGAAATAAAGCGCGACGACGATCTCGGTGCAGGAAAAGCACGAGCCAAAATGGCCGTTGCCGGCGGCCATGAACATTTCCGTCGCATCGATGCGGTTCTGCCGTGCCAGCTCCTTCAACCGGTCGATCGATGCCGGGGCATCCAGGAGCGAGCCAGCGGTCAAAGGCATTCCTTGACCCGGCCGACGATGGCTCCGGTGGAGATGCCGTAGCGATCATGCAGCGTCGGCAATGCGCCTGCAGCGAGAAAGGCGTCGGGCAGCCCGATCTGCTCGATGCGAGCGCCGATCCGCCGCCGGGCGGCGAGCGCCAGCACCGCCTCGCCGAAGCCGCCGACGACCGAATGGTTTTCAGCCACGATCACGAGCCGGCCCGGCCTGCCGATCTCGGCCGCGATGGTTTCCTCGTCGAGCGGCTTCACGGTCGCGACATGAAGGACGCCAGCGGAGATCCTGTCGCCTTCGAGAACGGCGCAGGCTTCCAGCGCGCGCTTGGTCAACAGGCCCGAGGTAACGAAGAGCACGTCATTTCCGTCCCGCAAGAGTTTGGCCTTGCCGATCTCGAAACGATGATCGTAGGCGTCGAGCACGGTCGGCACCTTGCCGCGAAGGAGGCGCATATAGACCGGCCCGTCATGCGCCGCCGCCGCCGCCGTGGCCTGGGCGATCTCATGCGCGTCGCAGGGGTCGATGATGGTCAGTCCGGGCACGGCGCGGAAAATCGCCAGGTCGTCGGTCGCCTGATGGCTCGGCCCGTAGCCGGTGGTAAGGCCGGGAAGCGCGCAGGCGATCTTCACGTTCAGCCGGTCCTCCGCGATCGCCATGTAGATGAAGTCATAGGCACGGCGCGAGGCGAAGACGGCGTAGGTCGTAACAAATGGCGTGAAGCCTTCCCGCGCCATGCCGGCGGCCGCGCCCATCAGCAACTGCTCGGCCATCCCCATCTGGTA
This sequence comes from uncultured Mesorhizobium sp., assembly GCA_963522145.1. Lineage (GTDB taxonomy): Bacteria > Pseudomonadota > Alphaproteobacteria > Rhizobiales > Rhizobiaceae > Mesorhizobium_B. Next base: position 4,391 of record CAUQXI010000032.1, read on the forward strand.
GAACCGATCCGGATAGGCTGCCGCGAAGATGTGCAGATCGGTGTATTTGCCGAGATCAGCAGTCATGCCGACGATGTCGTCACGCGTTTTCGCGAGTTCGACCAGCGCATGGCCGAAGGGCGCGTCAACCGTGCGATCGCCTTCCGCCGCGATCGACGCGATCATGGCCGAGGTCTTGAGCCTGGGGGCGGCTGGCGCGGTCATGCAGACTCTCCGAGTGCGGCGAGCGCCCTCGCCCACTCCTCCTGTTCGACGCGTATGAAATGCGTCTTGTCGCGCGCTTCCAGGAACGGCACGCCCTTCGCCATGCGCGTGTCGCAGATGACGATGCGGGGCGCAGGCGCTGTGCTGGCTGCTGCCGCGTCGAAAGCCGCGACCAGCGCTCCGATGTCGTTGCCATCGACGCGCCAAACCTGCCACCCGAAGGACTGCCACTTCTGGGCCAGCGGCTCGAACGGCAGAACCTCGCTCGACGCACCATCGGCCTGCTGGTTGTTGACGTCGACCACCGCGATGAGGTTGTCGAGCTTCCAGCGCGTGGCAGACAATGCGGCCTCCCAAGTAGCGCCCTCGTTCAGTTCGCCGTCGGACAGAAGGTTGAAAACGCGCGCCTTGGCTTTCTTGCGCTTCAGGCCGAGCCCCATGCCAACGGCGATGCTCAAGCCCTGACCGAGCGAACCGCCGGAGATTTCCATCCCCGGCGTGTAGGACGAGATGCCCGACATCGGCAGGTGGCTGTCGTCTGAGCCATAGGTCTCGATGTCCTCGGGCTTGAGGATGCCCGCCTCGATCAGCGCCGCATAAAGCGCGATCGCGTAATGGCCGATGGAAAGCAGCAGCCTGTCGCGGCCCTCCCAGTGCGGATCCTCTGGCCGATAGGTCATGGCCCGGAAATACAGCACGGACAGCACGTCGGCGACGCCAAGCGCCTGGGCGACATAGCCCTGCCCCTGCACCGCTGCCATCTTCACGGCATTGACCCGGATGCGCCTTGAATGCTCCGCAAGAGCCGCGACAACCGCCGCGCTGTTGGATGATCGATCAGACTTCATCACAGACTGCCGCGTCGTTCCTCGAGCGGGATTGCGACTTCAATCCTCGCTTCACTTCGCCGCTTCCTGCAATTCCTTGTAGAGCGTCGCGTCGACGTTCGGCAGATACTCGTCGATCACAGGCCGGGTGGCCGCGACCATCTGCGCGTGGAACTCCGGCGACACCTCGACGAACTCCAGCCCGGCGGCCTTCATGCCCTCCATCGCGGCGGCGTCACGCTCGTTGAGCGCCTTGCGCATCGTGTCAACGACGAGTTTGGCCCCCTCCCCGAAGAGCGCCTGCTGCTCCGGCGTCAGCTTGTCGTAGAAGGCCTTGCCCACCATGAAGATGTTGGTGTCGTAGATGTGGCCGTCGAGCGTCACATATTTCTGCGCCTCATGCAGCTTGGACGCATAGATGTTGTTCAGCGGGTTCTCCTGCCCGTCCATGACGCCCTGCTGAAGCGCCGAGAACAGCTCGGCAAAGGACAGCGGCGCCGGGTTGGCGCCGAGCGCGCGGAAGATCGCAAGGTGGAGCGGGTTCGGCTGCATCCGGATCTTCAGGCCCTTGAAGTCGTCCAGCGACTTGATCGGATGCTTGCTGTTGGTCGTGTGGCGGAACCCGCTGTCCACGAGGGCGAGGCCCTTATAGCCATGCTTGTCGAGGCCTGCGAGCAGCTTCTGGCCCCAGGGACCGTCGGTGACGCGGTTGGCCACCTCCTGGCTGGAGAACAGGAAGGGGAAATTCATGATGTTGAAGTTCTTGTCGATGTTGCCGAGATCGGCCGGGCTCGGGAACATGCCGTCCACGGCGCCGATTTTGACGGAATCGAGCATCGCCTTGTTGTCGCCGAGTTGAGCGCCCGGATAGATTTCGACCTTGATGGCGCCGTTGGTCTTTTCCTCGATGAACGCCTTGAACGCTTCTGAGCCCACGGCCTGGATATGCGTCGCGGCAGTGGCAAGGCCGATGCGCATCGTCTTGGTGTCCTGAGCGAGCGCCGTGCCTGCGATCAGGATCGGCGCCACCACACAGGCGAGACCTGCCAACACCATCTTTCTCATATTCTTCCCTCCCTTTGTTATTCGGCGCTGCGGCCGCTTTCCTCCGAAGCTCAGCCCGGCTCGAAGGCGAGCCTCTCGGCGCGATCCCAGTTTCCCTTTGGATGCTGCACGGCGAACTTGCCGCCGCTGATCTCCAGCGCAGCGCCGCTGATGTAGCTTGCTCTGTTTGACGCAAGGAACACGACGGGCGCGGCGACCTCCTCCACCGTGCCTGGCCGATTCAACGCGATCTGCGATAGGGCGAGCGCTCCATTCGTCGCGATTGTTTCCGCGTTCATCGCGGTGGCGATGAAGCCCGGCACATAGGCGTTGACCCGAATGTTCCACGGCGCGAATTCCGCCGCCATGCCGCGCGTCATGTTGAGGATCGCCGCCTTGGTCGTCGAATAGATTCCGTAGGGATAGGCCGGGATCAGGGCGGCGAAGGACGACGCGTTGAGCACGACGCCGCCCGTGTCCTGCCGGCTCATTCTTTCAAACGCGGCCTGAGCGCAGAGATACACGCTCTTGAGGTTCATACTGACTGCGCGCTCCCACGCATCCTCATTCAGGACCGTGAAGTCGGTTGCCTCGTGAACCGCCGCATTGTTCACGCAGACATCGAGTCCGCCCCAGACCCGGTCGATCTCCGCGAATAATCGTTGAACGCCATCCACGGCGGAGATGTTGGCCGCGACCGCGACGACACGCCCATCGGGCGTTTGCAGTTCGGCTTCCGCCTGCTTCAGGCGCTTTTCATCGACGCCGTTCAGCATGACCCGCGCGCCTTCGGCCAGGAATGCCTGTACGATGGCATAGCCGATGCCACGGCTCGATCCGGTGACGACGACGCGCTTGTCCTTCAGCCCGAGATCCAAGCTCCGCTCCACCACTGACGCACGACTTGAATGATTGTGCGTGGACAGTATGATTGTTGTCAAGCATGATGGCATGAAAGGTGATGCGAGGCGCTACTTTCGGTGTCGCCTTCGGGATAACAAGGGGAGCTCGCATGCAGGCCGACCATGTGCCCGCCACCATCGACGAAATGGCGGAATCCTTTGACGTTGATGCCGGGCCGCCCTTCGATCTGTCACCCTATGCGCCGGAAGACTGGTTCACCCTTGCCGCCTTCTGGCTGATGGGGTTTTCTGTCTTCCTCCAGTTCTTCACCCGCTACGCGTTGAACAACAGCCTCTCGTGGACGGAGGAGATCGCCACCAATCTGTTGATGGTCGTCGTCTTCCTCGGGGCAGTGATGTGCGTGCGCACGTCGAGGCACATCCATGTCGACGTGCTCTACCGATATCTGCCGCCTCCAGTCGGGCGCGTTCTGGCGCTGCTGGTCGATCTCGTGGTGATCGGCTTTTTTGCCTACATGGCCGTGCTGGTCTGGCGCTTCGTCGGCCTGGTCAGCGAACAGCGGATGATCTCGATCGACGCGCCGCGATCGATCCTCTTCTACACGCTGCTGATCGCCTTTTTCCTGATGCTGCTGCGCTCGGTGCTGGTCTTCGTCGCCGACCTGCGACGCGGCTATACGGCCCTTGAACGTCCCGAGGCGTTCGACGGGACGGGAGGCTGACCGATGATCGTTCTGATTGGAGCGTTCCTCGTTTTCATGCTGATCGGCGTGCCGGTCGCCGTCTCTATGGCAAGCGCATCGCTGCTTTACCTCGCTGTCTATGGGCTGGCGCCGGACATCATCGTGGCGCAGCGCATGCTGACTGGCGTCGAAAGCTTTCCGCTGCTCGCCGTGCCCTTCTTCATCCTTGCCGGCAACCTGATGAACATCGCGGGCGTCACCGGCCGCATCTACAGCTTCGCCCTCGCCCTCGCCGGCTGGATGAAGGGCGGACTGGCGCAGGTAAACATCCTCGGCTCCGTGATCTTTTCGGGGATGTCGGGCACGGCCATCGCCGACGCGGCCGGCATCGGAACGATCGAGATCAAGGCCATGAAGGATCATGGCTATCCCGTCGAAGCGGCGGTCGGGGTGACGGCCGCCTCCGCGACGCTTGGACCGATTTTTCCGCCGTCACTGCCCTTCGTGATCTACGGCACGATGGCGAATGTTTCCATCGGCGCGCTGTTCATGGCCGGGATCCTGCCCGGCGTCGTCATGACGCTGCTGATGATGATCACCGTGGCCGTTTTCGCCCACCGCAAGGATTGGGGCTCGGACACCAAGTTCAGCCTTTCGCGGCTCGGCGAGGCCGGGATCGAGGTGCTGGTCGTACTCGCCGTACCGACTGCCGTCTATCTGTTGACGCTTACTGGCCTGTCGGCGAACTATGCGGTCGGTCTCGCGCTCGTCGTTCTGCTGGCGCTCGACTGGTATTTCGACTTTTCCGCCGTGCTGGCGCTGATGACGCCGGTCATCCTCATCGGCGGAATGACGATGGGCTGGTTCACGCCGACCGAGGCGGCGATCGCGGCGGTGGTCTGGTCGCTCTTCCTCGGCATCGTCCGCTACCGCTCAATGACCCTGCGCGGCCTCGCAAAGGCGAGCTTCGATACGATCGAAACAACGGCTTCGGTGCTTTTCATCGTGACCGCAGCATCGATCTTCGCGTGGCTGCTGTCGGTCAGCCAGGCGGCGCAGGCGCTTTCGGACACGATCCTGCTGTTTACCGACAGCCCATGGATCTTCCTGATCCTGGTCAACCTCCTTGTGCTGTTCGTCGGCTGTTTCCTCGATACCACGGCCGCCATCACCATCCTGGTGCCGATCCTGCTGCCGATCGCGCAGAGGCTGGGCGTCGACCCGGTGCATTTCGGCGTGATCATGACATTGAACCTCATGATCGGCCTGCTGCATCCGCCGCTCGGCATGGTGCTGTTCGTGCTGTCACGCGTGGCTAAGCTGTCGGTGGAGCGCACGACGGTGGCAATCCTGCCCTGGCTGGTGCCGCTATTTCTGGCGCTGATCGCGATCACCTTCATCCCGGCGATCACGCTGTGGCTGCCGACGCAGCTCGGCCTGATGAACTAGGCATGGCGGTAGAGGCAAGCGCCGCGTTCGGCTGATTACGCTTTGGTCAGGCGACGAGCAGCGCCGTGCGCCATGCGGGAAGCGACAGTCGGCCGGCAGCAAGGGCGACGGGCTCCCACCTGCCATCAGGCTGGAGCAGCGCGGCTTGGCTGAACTCAGGCGGAAGGACAAGATCGAGATCCCGCGGCGACAGGTTGGCGAGGAGACCGCCCGCTCCCGCACCCTCTTCATAGGCAAACGCATGGAAGCCGGCAGGGCCGCCGAGGATCGGCCGCGAGATGCGGCCTTCGACGCGCGCCAGTTCGGCAACCACCGCCTGAATCGAACGTGCTGTTCCGTCTCCATCGATCATGCCGAATGGACCGGTCGGCGCGCCCAGGCTGACCGCGGCGACGCCCGTCAGTACAGCCTGCGCCGCTGACGCTGCCGCATAGGCCGCGCCGAACAGCCCGCGCTGACGTGGATCGATCGTTGCCGACGGTACGCGGCCATTCTCGGGGTTGGGCTGTGTCGCTGCGCCGTAAGGATTGTGCCGAACGCCGATCGTGCACGGGCCGGGCCATACAGGCTTGTCGAAACAAAGCGCGCGGGCGCTTTCGATCAGCATGGGATAGACGTCGATCGTCTGCGCGAGCGAAAGATCGTCTGCCGCATGCACGATGCCCGCCACGCTGAAGAAGACGAAGTCCGCTTCCTGGCCTGGTGGATTGCGGTTGAATTCGGTGAAGTAGGATGGCGTGCCGGCGCCGATCGGCCCGGAAAAGCCCGCCGCTCTCAGCGCGATCACCAGCGCATCCGTTGTTGCCTCCCCCGGCGGCAAGGTATTGCTCGGCCGCGACTTGAACTCGCGTCGAGGGGAAACAAGGAGCACGACCGGCCGCAGGCTTGCAGCGCAGATCAGCGCCATCGCCGTCGCGGCCTCACTGTCAGGATCGATGGCCGGCATGACGAGCTCCACGGCAATCTCAGTGCTTCCGGCGAAGCGTGCCGCGATGCTGCGAAGAGCCGGCACGTCCGGCGCCGTCAGATCGAGTCGCAGGATCAACAGGCCGGGCACAGCCTGTATAGGCAGGTTTCCGCACCCTGCCTCATCTACGAAGAGCGCGATTCTTGGAGCAGGCGCGGCCGGTGCGCCCAAGGAAAGTGCCGCCGTGATCGCCTCAGCCGCTCCGCCTGATGAAGTGCTTCCCTCGGCACGAACCACGATACGCTGACGGTCCTGCCCGCCCTTGGCGATCACATAAGGCCTGGGTTTCGACAGCGGCCGGCTATAGGTCTTGAACGAGGCGTCGGCCCAGTTGCGCTGGTCCTCCATCTCGAATGCGTCGCCAAACATCTCGACCGTGCAGGTCAGCCCCGGCGCAGGTTGATGCGTGATCGCCGCGATGTCGAAGGCCGGCTGGTCGGCCATGATCAGGCGTGGAAACAAGCCCGCCTCGCGGCTGCCGTCAGTGTGCAGCAAATCCATCCGTCCGCCGGCGAGGTCCGCTGCGTGCAGAACGACGAAGCCTGTTCGGTTGGTCGGGAAATCCGCCAGCGCCGTCCCCTCCGCTTCCACGGTCAGCGTGCCTGACGCCTCGCCGCGGATGCGCATATTGTAGCGAAACCCAGCCTCCGGCGAACCGCACACCCCATCATAGTCGACCGTGAAGGTGGTCTCATTTTCCATGATGCGCAGGTTTGAAAGTGTCGGACGGAAGGTGCCCCAGGCTTCGTCACGCGCGAGATAGTTGATCGCGCGCACCAGCTCGACATCACCAAGGCGGATGTCGCGGAGGTTGCCGTCTTCGAATATCGCAGAGAGCGGTCCGGCGACCAGTTTCCGGCGTGCCGGTAGCGGCTCGGCGGTGCCGAAGAGTTCAACCGGACCAATCGCGCTTTTCATGCCTTCGCATTCTGCAGGACGCGGTACTCACGCACCGTCTTGCTGCGAACGAGCCGTTGAGAGCGGGCATCGAACGACTTGAAATGCGGCGAGGCGAGATGGCGGTCGAATGCCGCGCGATCGGTGTAGATCTCATAAAGGAACACTTCGGGCCCTCCCGCATCGGCCGGTGTCATGACATCGAAGCGCACGCAGTCGGGCTCAAGCGCGACCGACTCGCGCGCATTCTCGGACACAAGGCGGTGGAACTCGGCGGCAGCATCTTCCTGCAGTTCGAACACTACGGTCACGGCGTAATAGCTGTCTGCCGGCTGCTCTTCCGCTTCCATCGAAGTCTCCGCCGTCACAGATTGCCTCCCGAAGGCTTCAGTTCCACTGCTCCGGTTCAACCGCGCGGTGCTCGGCTGCCGCGCGGTAAGCTGCGTCAACCAAGGCATAGGTCTTGAGATTGTCAGAGCCGCTCGTTTCGGCCGGTTGGCCCGTCTTGAGGCAGTGAAGGAAATGCCGGCACGCGCCCATCGCGCCCTCCTGGCTCACATGCCAGGGATGCGCCGTCCAGGGCAGAAGCGGCGCGCTAATGTCGCGTTCGCTCACATGCCCGTCGCTGGTCACCTTCATGCGGCAGTTTTGCGAAACGATGATCGAGCCGCGCGTTCCCTCGACCTCGACAAGCGTTTGGGGAAAATAATCGTCGGAGCGGCGCGCTTCATAGGTGCACTCGACAACGCTGACGGCGCCGCTCTCGTGTCGCACCAGCATGGTCGCCGTGTCGTCATCGGCCTTCACGCGTGGATTGCGCCGCTGCGTCTCGCAGGAAACGCGCACGGCATCGCCGAGCAGGAAGCGCGACAGGTCGAGCATGTGGACGCCGACATCGGCAATGACGAGCTGTGTTTCCTCAAGGAAGTAGGGCTGCGTCTTGTACACGTCGAAGCCCGTGCGGAACATGATGCGCGCCCAGCTCGGCTCGCCGATCGCGCCGCTGTCGAGCACCTGCCGCACGGCACGCATCGGCGCCTGGAAGCGGAAGTTCTCGTGCACCGCCAGCCAGACGCCAGCGCTTCGCGCCGCCTCAACGATCGCGGTCGCGTCTTCCCATGTCGGCGCGAAGGGCTTCTGCACGATTGTCGCAATGCCACGCGCGATCGTCATCTCGCACAGCGCGCGATGCGTATCCTGCCGGGTGACGATGTCGACCGCGTCAAGCGTTTCGGCGTCGAGCATGGCGGCGGCGTCCGAATAGAAAGGCACGCCGAACTCTCTTCCGGCAGCGGCAGCCTTGACCGGATCGACGTCGCATACGGTCGCCAGCACCGCGCCTTCCGCTGCCAGGTCACGCCACGCATTGAGGTGGTTCTGGGCGTAGAAGCCGCAGCCGATGACGCCGATGCGAACCGTTTCACTCATGGCTCAACCCGCGACGATCGGTGTCCTGAGGATGCCGATGCCGTCGGCTTCGATTTCCACCACGTCGCCGGCCTTCATGAAGACCTGCGGGTTCTGGAAGACGCCGACGCCGGCGGGCGTACCCGTGGTGACGATGTCGCCCGGCTCGAGCGGCATGAAGCCGGACAGAAAGGAAATCAGCACCGGCAGCGGAAACAACCAGTCCGAGGTGCTGCCGTCCTGCAGCGTGCGGCCGTTGAGGCGCGTCTTGAGCGCGACATTGTCGGGCCGGGTGAGTTCGTCGGCGGAAACGATGCAAGGCCCGATGGGGGCATAGCCGGCGAGGTTCTTGCCGATCGTGATCTGGTTGTCCTTGAACTGGACGTCTCGCGCCGAGATGTCGTTCAGAAGCGTGTAGCCGAAGATCGCCGGCATCACCTCGGCCTCCGTCGCCTTGTAGAGGCGCTTGCCGATCACGGCCGAGAACTCGACCTCGTAATCCATCTGCTGCGTCCGACCGGTCTTTTCAACGGGCGTGTCCGGTCCGACAACCGAACTCGGCAGCTTAGTGAAGAAGAAGGGCTCGGTGGGCATCTTCGCGTTGGGGTTTTCTTGCGCGTGGCCCTTGTAATTGATGCCCGAGCAAAGGACCTTGCCGGGCCTGATGGGGGCTTCGAGCCTCACTTCATCGAGGGAAAAGCGCGGCGCCGTGGCAAGCGACACCCTTGCCCGCTCGATCATTGCCGGTCCGCCCTGAACGATCTCCAGCACACTGTCGGCCACGCCTGTACTGGTCAGGCAGGCAACCGCGTCGCCGTCGAGCACACCTGCATGATGGTGGTGGCCGGCGGTCGAGAAGGTGACGAATTTCATGCGGCCTCCGGAATGAAAACGGCCTTGTGCAAGGCCATCGGATTGTCTGCGAGCTTCGAGAAAACGGCTGGCGCTTCGCCGAGCGGAAAGGAACTGGCGATCTTCGGGTAGTGGATTTTGCCCGAAGCGAGCAGTTCCAGCGCTTCCGGGAAACAGTCGACCGAGGCACGCGAACCGTAGATCGTCACTTCCTTGCGGGTGAAGTCGAGGCCGGGAAAGGTCACGCCCGTTCCCTGCTTGACGAGGCCGAGGATGACGATGCGCCCGCCGGCCGCCACCAGATCAATGGTCTGCTGCATGGCCGGCACCGCGCCTGTCGCTTCCATCACCACCGGCATGCCTTCGCCACTCGTCAGCGCAAGCACACGGTCGAGCAGCCCCTCGCCGCCCTCGATCGGAATGGCGCCGAGCTGGGCCGCCGTCGCGAGGCGATCAGGAGAAATGTCGGTGGCATAGACAGTTGCGCCGCGCGCCTGCGCGACCTCGACTACGGCAAGCCCGATCGGCCCGGCGCCCAGCACCAGCACGCTGTCCTCCGCCGTCACCTCGCCGCGGCGGCAGCCCTGCACGCCGATTGCCACCGGCTCGGCGAATGCCGCTTCGAAATCAGACAGGCTGTCCGGAATGGAATTAAGGTTCTGCGCGGGCGCGGTGACATAGTCGGCGAAGCCGCCTTCACGATGAATCCCGATGATGGTCAGGTTGGCGCAGCAGTTCCGCTTGCCGATCCGGCAGGGATAGCAGTGGCCGCAGCCGATAAAGGGATCGATCACGACCCGCGTTCCGGGCGCGGCGCCCGTGGCTCCGGGGCCATAGGCCTCGACCACGCCGGCGATCTCGTGACAGCCGATGCGGGGATAGCTCACATACGGGTTCTTGCCGGTATAGATGTAGAGATCGCCGGCGCAAAGGCCCGCCGCCTTCACCTTCACCAAGGCCTCACCCGGTCCGGGAACAGGCTTGGCGACATCGGCCATGCGGATCGCCTGCGGAGCGTCGAAGATTGCTGCGCGCATGGTCAGGCCGCAGCCATCTTCGGCGTGACCACCTTGCCCGCCGCATCGAACTCGATCCATTCGCCCGACTTCAGCAGGTACGGGTCGGCGATCGTCTCACCGCGCGCCTTCGCGGCCCCGTGATGCTTCATGTATTCGGCGACATCCGGGTCGCCGTCGAGCGTAATGTAGTGGCACGGCAGAACGGTCTCGAGGCCGAGCCATTGCGTGGCCAGCACGCCCTCATAGGGGCTCATCTCGCCGGTGAGCATCTCGCCCGGCATCGGATTGCGATGCAAAATCTCCTGCGGATTGGCGATGCCGATGCAGCCGACATTGGGCTTGTAGAGTTCGCCCTGCAGCTTGAGGTCGGAAAAGATTGCCGTATCCCCGTAGTGATAGAAGCGCAGGCCATCGGCATAAACGATGAAAGCCATCGGCACGCCCGAAATGAAGCTGTTGTCCTTGAGCCGGATCTGCGACCAGTGGTGGCATTCGAGCGGCTGGATCTCGATGCCGGCTACCTTCACCCGAATGCCCCAGGTCGTGGCGCGAATCTGTTCGGCCGGAATGCCGCGATCGATCAGCCAGGCCTTGACCTCGCCGCCGCACACGACCGGGCAGCCATACTTGGCGGCGATCTTGTCGGTGTCTCCCAGATGGTCATAGGCCGCGTGGCTGACGACCACGAGATCGACCTTGTCGAAATCGCCCGACTTGGTCAGCGCGCCGGGATTCTCGTCGAGAAACGGATCGCACAGGATGCGAAGGCCCGCTGCCGTGATGATCTCATAGGCGGCGACGCCGTGAAAGCGCATGCGGGTAGTGGTTTGGGAAGGCATGTAAACTCCGGGACCGAGGACCTCCGGCGCTCAGGACACGCGCCGGAGGTTTGCGGGACCGGGTCTCCCGGTCCCGTCGCTTGCGAAGGAGTGGCTACTTCACGTTGAGGGCGGTCAGCACTTTGTCGACATTGTCCTTGCTGACCATCAGCACGCCGGTGTCGAGCGTGTCGGGGATCGGACGGCCGCCTTCGGCGGAGCCAAGGCCGGCCGACTTCCGCGTGGTGGTGTTATAGTCGTGCAGCAGCTTGACCGCGTAGTAGATGAAGAGCTCGCGGTTCTGGACCACGATGCCGTCGACCCAGCCTTCCTTTGCCGACTTGAAGAAGTCGGGGGTCTGCTCCATCGCCGTCACCTTGATGTCGCCGGGATTCTTGCCAGCCTCGCGAAGTGCAGTGACGATGCCCGCACCAGACTCGGAATCGAAGCCGGCAATGCCTGCGATATCCGGGTTGGCGGCAAGGATGGCCGCCGTGACCTGCGCCGCCTTCTGGGCGTCGCCGCCGTCGTCCTCATTGGCGACGATCTGGTATTTTCCGCCGCCATTGGCTTCGATATGCGCCTTGAAGCCCGCCACGGCCTCCCGCATGTTGCCGGCATTGATGATCGACATGCTGGCAAGCTTGCCGCCATTGGGCAGCGCTTCCATCAGCTTCTTGGCCTGCGAGACACCGACCTGCGTCCAGTTGGTGCCGATATAAGCGAGGCGGCCGGAGTCGGGCAGGTCGCCGTCATCGACCACGGTAGGGACACCCTGCTCGATGCACTTTTTGACGGATTCCGTCAGCGACGGATCCCAGCCGCCCACCACCGACACGCCGTTCGGCTTCTGCGCGCAGACCTGATCGACGGCGGCGATGAAGCCGGGAACGTCGAAGTCGGTCGGGCCGGCGACCACGACCTTCACGCCGAGCTCTTCGGCGATCCGCTTCATGCCGACATAGTCATACTGGACGAAGAGCGGCAGGTTGGCTTTATTCGAGATCCAGTAATAGGTGTATTTGGCGTCTGCCGGACCAAATGACGACTCCTGGGCCGAAGCGGGCGCCACTCCCGCTGCCACTGCTAACGCCGCCGCAGCAAGCACCGATTTCACTGCAAGTCTCATGTCTTCCTCCTCCTCATTGCGCTTTTCACCGCGGCGGATTCGTTAAAGGCCGCCGCTCCTTTCTCGGCCGGCATCTCTGCCGGGTTGCTCCCGAACTCCGTCAGCTACGGCCCGCGGTCTTGAAGCGGTCGAGCGAGACGGCGAACAGCAAGACGAGGCCGACAACCATGCCCTGCCAGAAGACGCCGATCGCATTGATGATCATGGCGTTCTCGATCAACGCGATGAAAAGCACGCCGAGAATGCCGCCGATGATCGTGCCTTCACCGCCCTTGAGACTGGCTCCCCCGAGCACCGTCGCCGTAATCACCTTGAGCTCGATGCCGACGCCGGCATTGACCACGGCGCTGTTCAACCGCGCGGCGCCGAACACGCCGGCCAGGCCCGCGAGCGCACCCGATATGATGAAGCCAATCAAGACGAGCCGGTCGACGCGGATGCCGGACAACTGCGCGGCCCGCGGATTTCCGCCGACAAAGTAATATTGCCGGAAGAAGCGGGTGCGCGAAACGAGCCAGCTCCCGATCAGAACGATCGCCAGCATGACCCAGAACGGCGACTGGATCCGCAGAAAGGGATCGGCCGCGCGGCCATAGGCAGCGAATGCGTCGGAGATCGGCGTGACGCCGGTGCCTGCCGTGACATAGGTCAGGCTGCGGTAGATCGTGAGCGTGCCGAGCGTTGCGATCAGCGCGTTGATGCCGATGCGCGTCACGATCAAACCGTTGGCGAGGCCCGCCAACGCGCCGACCAGCACGCCGATCAGCAGTGCAGCCTCCGCCGGCCAGCCCCACCATCCCGCCACGACGCCGGCCCACACGCCCGACAGCGCCAGCGTCGAGCCGACAGACAGGTCGAAGGTGCCCGCGATCATCAGGAGCATCATGCCGCAAACCATGATGCCGACGGGCGCGAGGTTGAGGAGCACGGCACGGAGGTTCGGGCCAGTCGGGAAGTTGTTGGGGTAAACAATGCTCATCACGATCGCCAGAGCGGCAACCAGGATCAGCAGGGTCAGCTCGCGAGAGTCGGCGAAGCGGCGCACGACGCGCAGGAGCACCCCCTCGCGGTGCGGAGCAGTTTCTGCGCGAACGGCGTCATGCGTTTGTACGGCCATGGTTCAAACCTCCGCGACGGCGGCTTCCCGGCGCGCTTCGGCGACGGATGCGGTGTATTTCGTGGCAAGCCGGAGCACCTGTTCCTCGCTCGCGCCATCGCCCGGCAGTTCGCCCACCGTGCTGCCCTCGGCCATCACGATGATGCGGTCGGCAAGCGCCAGAACCTCCGGCAGGTCGGACGACACGACCACAAGCGCCACGCCGCGCGCGGCAAGCTCGCGCAGCAGACGATAGATTTCCGAGCGCGCGCCGACATCGACGCCGCGGGTCGGCTCATCGACGATCAGAAGCCTCGGCTCCACCGCCAACCACTTGGCCAACAGCACCTTCTGCTGATTGCCGCCCGAAAGATTGCCGACAAGCTGATGGATGCTCGGCGTCACGATTTTCAGGTCGTCCACATAGCGGCCCGCCAGCGCCTCGGCCTTGCGCTGCGAGAAGCGCGCGCCATCCGATACCTTGCTCATGACGGTCGCGGAGATGTTGGCGACGAGATCCATGCCGAGAAACAGGCCGGATATCTTGCGGTCCTCCGGCACCATGCCCACGCCTGCCGTCTTGCCGTCCCAGGGTCCGGACGGGTCAATCATCTTGCCGCCGACGCGGATCGTCCCGGCTCGGCGGCGGCGTGCGCCGAAGATCGTTTCGCAGAACTCGCTGCGTCCTGAGCCGATCAGTCCGGCCAGGCAGACGATCTCGCCCGCCCGCACGGTCATGGAAGCGGAGCGAACGAAGGGCGGGGCCGATACATCGGACGCTTCCAACACCACCTCGCCGAGGTGGCGCTTGACGGTGTCTCGCTTGAGGTGGACCTCGCGGCCGACCATCAGGCGGATCAATTCATCGGGGCTCGTTTCCGCGACCTTGCGTGCTCCGGCAAGACGCCCGTCCTTCAGCACTGTGACGGAACCGCAAAGCGCGAATATCTCGGCCAGGCGATGCGAGACATAGATGATCGACACGCCGGAGGCAGCCAGTCCGCGCACGATCTCGAAGAGCTTTTCGGTTTCCGTCAGCGTCAAGGCCGCGGTCGGCTCGTCAAGGATCAGGACGCGCAGATCGCGCGAAAGAGCCTTGGCGATCTCGACGATCTGCGCCTGGGCAGGCGACAGCGATGCCACCTTCAAGGCGGGGTCGATTGCCACGCCCAGTCGCGCGATCAAGGCAGCGGCGCGTTCGCGCATCGCGCGTCGATCAACCTGACCGAGCCATGTCACCGGCTGCCTTCCAGCGAAGATGTTCTCCGCAACCGAAAGCTGCGGCACCAGCGAGCCTTCCTGGTGAACGATCCCGATACCAAGCTCGCCGGCCGCGCGCTCATCGATGTCACCGACTCGCGTTCCGTCGATCAGCACCTCGCCAGAGGTGCGGTCGTAAACGCCGGCGACGATCTTTCCTAGCGTGGACTTGCCCGCCCCGTTCTCGCCTAGGAGCGCTCGGATTTCGCCAGGCTCGACGGTCATGGACACGTCGTCCAGCGCGCGCACGCCCGGGAACGTCTTGGAAAGGTTCCGTATATCAACGCGCGGCGGCATGGATGCTCTGCCCTGCGCATTGCGGCGTGGCCGCCCACGCGCCAGTCGCTGCCGGGGCCCAGACGAAAGCCAGGTTCGGGCCGCTGACGCAGCCAAATGCCGCCTCTTGTGCCAGACGGCAGGCCATCCTACTGCGCCTTCGCCTGGAGGTAATGCTGCTCGGCCGCCTGCACCATCCAGACCATGGCCTGGTTGTGCGGCGTGGCAATGCCGACCCGCTTGCCGGCCTCCACGATCGCGCCATTGATGACCTCGATTTCGGTCTGGCGCTTCGCCTCGACATCCTGGAGCATGGAGGCCTTGCCGCCGATCGCTTTTTCCAGAAGCCCGATGATCGCAGCCCAGCGCTCGTCGTAGTCGAGCGCGATGCCCTGCGCCTGCGCCACATCGACGACTTCGCGAAGGATCGCCGCCATCTCTTCCTTGACAGGCTCAAAAGCCGCCAGTTCGTGGGCGAAGAAGCGCAGAAGCGCTGCGGTCGGCAGCGTGCACGCGTTGAGCGCGAGCTTCTTCCAAACCTCGTCGAGGATGCGCTCGGAAAGCGTCACATCCAAGGCGGCAGAGCGGAAGGTCTCGGCAACCCGCTCCAGCCGGCTGCTCGGCTTGCCGCTCAACTCACCAATATAGGTCATGCCCGTTCCGGGATGCTTGACGCGGCCGGGCGCCAGCAGCGTGGCGCTGTGATAGGTCAGGCCGACGAGCACGCGATCCTCACCGACGACCGAGGCGATGCGCGCCGCATTGCCCCATCCGTTCTGCAAGCTGAGAACCGCCGTATCGGCGCCGATCATCGGCGCTGCGGCACGGACAGCCGCTTCCGTGTGATAGCATTTCACGAAGTTGACGATGAGATCGACGGGACCGACGCCCGCCGGAGCGTCGCTGGCATGCACATCGAAGACCGGCTGGCTGCCGTCCTTTTCCTCAATCGTGAGCTTGCTATCGTTGATCGCAGCAATCGCCGTCTCCGAGACGTCGATCAGCGTCACATCATTTCCGGCCTTCGCGAGGTAGCCTCCAAAGAGACCGCCCATAGCTCCGCCGCCGCCAAGAATGGCGATCTTCATCAAATGCTCTCCACCCAGTCTTGCGCGCTGGTCCCGGTCCGCCGAGGTGTCTCCTCCCGGTGGGGGATTGCAGCCGCGCTGCGCCGCCGTGATCAACCAGAGCAGCTACCATGCAATCCTTGCAAGGTGTTGCAAGGTTGTCAAGCATGATGGTATGAAAGGTTATGGTTGATCCGATCGTCATTGAACGCAAGAAGCTGTTCGAGCATGTCGCCGCGCATCTGGAGTCGCAGATCTTGGCGGGCAAGCTCAGCCCGGGCGATCAGCTGCCGCCGGAGCGCGATCTTCAGGCGAGCTTCGGCGTCGGCCGGCCGGCGATCCGTGAAGCCTTGATCTCGCTGCAGAAGGCGGGACTGGTCGAATTGAACAATGGCGCCCGAGCCCGTGTGCTGATGCCGACGGCCAACCACATCTTCTCTGGCATGGCGCCAGCGGTCCGGCAGATGCTGTCGACGGCCGAAGGGCAGCATGCTTTCCAGGAAGCACGCCTGTTCTTCGAGATCGGGCTGGCGCGTACCGCCGCCCAAAGCGCCACGAAAGAGGATCTTGCTGCGCTGAAACAGGCGCTCGACATGAACAAGGCGGCAATCGGCGAACGGGAGAAATTCACCGCGACCGATATCAACTTCCACTTCGAACTCGCCAAGATCGCGCGTAACCCGATCTTTCTCGCCTTGCACGACCAGATCTCAGATTGGCTGACCGAGCAGCGTGTGGTGACCTTGACGGCCCAGGGCCAGGAGCGCACCGCCTACGACGCCCACAAGGCGATCTACGACGCGGTCGCGGCCAGAAATCCGGACGGTGCGGAAGCGGCGATGCGCGAGCATCTCAAGCAGCTCGCAGATACGTTCTGGAAGCAACGCTCCGAATCATGATGATCGAGCGCGAGCCGGGTTTGATCCCTTCAACTCTCGCTGGTTGCAGTGCTCGCTAGACGGCTGTGAACACCAGGGTTAAGCCCGCAGGCTCTCGCCGGCATTCTCTGCGTCAGGCTGCGTCACAAGAACGGCGCGCATCGTGCGGATCGCCGCGCTTGATGTCGAGATGTCGAGTCTCGCATGATGCGGGGCGTCGAGGTTCGGGTAAAGACGGGCGAGATCGGCGTTCGGCTGAACGCGAACCATCGCCCACTCCTCGAACATCCTCTGCTCTCCGGCGGCAAGTTCGAGCAGGCGGACGCGCCGGTGACGCAGATCGCGGCAAATACGCTCGAACGTGGCCTCGACCGCCTCGATCGGTCCTTCCAGAACCTGGATGAACACGTCCGTCGAGAGAAGCAGCGCGCCGGTCAGGCCTGCCGCCTGATTGGCTGCCTTTGACCGCTCGATGATGGAGGCGACCTGGAGCTCGATGCTTTCCGCGGACCCGGAAAGTGCAGACTCGCTTCTGTACAGCAGGCGATGAAATGGCATGAAAAAACAACCTGTCAGGCGACCGCGCGATCGGGAGCGTGCGCGAAGAGCTTTTCGATTTCGGAAAGAGGTACGGGCCTGCTGATGAGGTAGCCCTGGATCTGGTCGCATCCTTCCGCAACCACAAAGGCCTGCTGCTCCGGCGTCTCGACACCCTCGACGGTCACGGTCATCCGCAGCTTCGCGCCCAGCGTCGCGACGGCCTGAACAATCGCGATGCTGTCGGGATCATGCGGAACCTGGCGGATGAACGACTGGTCGATCTTGATCTTGTTGAACGGAAAACGCCTGAGATAGCTCAGCGAGGAATAGCCGGTCCCGAAATCGTCCATGGAGATGCGGATGCCAAGCGCGCGCAGGGCGCACATGTTGTCGTAGGTGCTTCCGTCATCGTCGATGAGCGCGCTTTCGGTCACCTCAAGCTCGAGGCGTTCGCCGGGGAACCCGGTTTCCTTCAGGACCGACGCCACCGTTGCAGCGAGTTGACGGTCGCGAAGCTGGACCGGCGACAGGTTCACCGCCACGGAAAGGTCGCCGGGCCAGCCAGATGCATCACGGCAGGCGGTGCGCAGAACCCATTCACCGATGGTGCCGATCAAGCCGATCTCCTCGGCCAGAGGGATGAAGTCGGCCGGCGATACCCTGCCCCGCTCGGGGTGGTTCCATCGCACAAGCGCTTCAGCACCCTGGAACCGGCCCGACTTCGCATCGACCTGCGGCTGGTAATGAACCTCGAAGTCCTCCCTTGCTGCGGCGCGCCGAAGGTCACGCTCCAGCGAGTGCCGGGCTTGAGCCACCTCGTTCATCTGAGCTTCAAAGAAGCGATAGGTGTTTCCACCGTCCTGCTTGGCCCTGTAGAGGGCGAGGTCGGCGTGGCGCGAAAGGTCGGTCGAGTTGTCGCCGTCGGCTGGTGCAAGCGCGATGCCGACGCTGGAGGAAAGGTCCAGCACATGACCGTTGATCAGGAACGGCCGGCCGAGAAGATCCACCACGTTCTCGGCAATCTGCCGGGCGCGTTCAGCGCTGCCGTTGACAAGGACGGCAAACTCGTCGCCTCCCAAGCGAGCGACGAGGTCGCTCCCGTGCGCGGCGGATTTCAGCCTCGAAGCGACCCGCCGAAGCAGTTCGTCGCCCGTGCCGTGACCGAGCGTGTCGTTGACCAGCTTGAAGCGGTCGAGATCCAGAAGCAGCACTGCGAACGGGCGAGCGCGCTCCCGGCAGTTCGCGGAATGGACATCGAGCAGGTCGTTGAAGCGCAGCCTGTTAGGAAGTTCCGTCAAGGGGTCCGAGAAGGCGAGAGCCCGCATCCTGGATTCGGTTTTCAGCCTCTCGCTTTGATCACGGACCGCCACGACGGTCTGCATCCTGCTGCCGAGGCGAACCTCGTTGCGCAGAACTCGAACGGGAACGAGTTGTCCGTCGGCGCCCAGAAGCTCGGCATCCACCTCCTCGCGCTCGGGCAAGTCGGAAAGGATGACGCCGGGAAGGAGGGCGGACACTTCCGTCCCGATCAAAGCGGATTTCGGCATCCCGGAAATCCGCTCCAGGCTGTCATTGACGATCTTGATGACATCGCCGTTGCACACGGCAAGCCCTTCAACGGCCAGGTTTGCCAGCTCGCGCAGGCGTTCCTGATCGCGCCGCAGGCGGGCACGGGCACTGAGCGCAAAGCGGAGTCCTGCGACAGCCAGAGTCAGGAGGCCAAGGCTGATGGCCGCAACGATGGGGGCGATCCCCTCGGGCGGCAGGGCATCGCGCGGCAAAGCCCGCCTCGGATCGAACGTGATCGTCATCGCCGCCATTCCGCCGATATGCAGGACGGCGATGGACAGGAGGAGAAGGGGAGCGGCGAAAGGACGGAGGGACCGGTTACGATCACCGGCCGCAACGATGGACAAGCCGAACGTCCCAAGGCTCGCCAAAACCGAAACGGCAACGAGGCCAAGATCCCAGGAGGTTTCTCCGGTGACGAAGTAGGCAGCCTGGCCAACATAGTGGAGCATTGTTATGCCCAGGCCGAGCACAAGCCCTCCCTGAAACCGGCGCATGCGGGTGCGCTTGCCTGCGGCAAGCATCATGCCGAGCGCGATGCCCAGGATGCCCAGAGCCAGAGACAGCGCGGTAAGGATGGGCTCGAAGCCGGCCAACGTGCCTGGCCGGAATGCCAGCAGTAAGATCATGTGGGTCGCCCAGGCGGTGCACCCTGCGGCAATGATGCTGACCGTGGCCCAAGCTTTCTGAGCCCGACCGTCCGATCGGCCCGCATGCTTCGCAATGGAAAACGTAGCATAAACGCCGATGATGCAGATCAAAGCAGCCAGGATGAGGAGCTGCCGATCATGGGCCACTGTCAGGCAGGTGTAGACCGATTGCATTGAGCCTCCAATGAAGCCAATGTTGCGCGAAGGTATTAAGAGAAAAATACCATCCGCCCCAACAGCTTGGTGCGGCTGTAAGCAGGCGCGCTGATCATGAAGGAGCGAGCCCCGAACTTGCGGCGAAGCTCCGCTGACCCTGTCGCGAACGCAATGTCCTCCGTACAGCCGCGGCTCATCAGCCTCCGCCTGCTCGCCTCAGCCTTCCTCACCGGTGTGTGCGTTGCTTAAGAGACGCAGTTCAGCCAGTTTGCCGGCATGGCAATCACTAGTTTCGCACGCACAGCGCTTCGCTCGGCTACCGCCGACCACCACGAGCAGGTGGATCAACTCTTCTCGCAGGCGACGCTCAGCGACAAAGGCGGCTATGCACGCTTCCTGATGGCGCAGGCCGCTGCGTTTCTTCCAACAGAGGAAGCGCTGGATCGTGACGGAGCTGAGCAGGCGGTGAGTGACTGGCCGAGCCGTCGCCGTGGCGCGCTGCTGAAGGCCGATCTCGATGCGCTCGGCCTCCCGTGCACGCCGCCGGAAGCAAGCCTGCGCTTCGAAGGAACGCCGGCGCTGCTTGGCGGCATCTATGTGCTTGAAGGGTCGCGGCTGGGCGGGGCCGTGCTGAAGCGTTCGGTTCCGGATGGCTGGCCGATGCGGTTCCTCGCGCCGGCTCCCTCCGGCTCCTGGCGAAATCTGATGGCGGCCCTTGACCGGCATCTGCTCGGAGAGGAGGAGATAGAAGCGGCCGCAAAGGCCGCATGCCGCGTATTCGAGCTTTTTGAACGGGGCGGCCGGCATTTTCTGAGCGCGGAACTATCCTGATGCAGCCTGCTGATGCGGTCGACCTGACCAATTGCGACCGCGAGCCTATCCACATCCTGGGCGCGATCCAGCCGATCGGCTTCCTGATCGCCCTGACCGCCGACTGGATGGTCGCGCGCGTATCGGCGAACGTCGCCGAGTTTCTGGGCCGGGAGCCGGGTGAACTTTTCGGAAAGCCGCTGCGCGAGGTTTTTCCCGCAGCCACCGTCCATGACCTGCGCAACCGGGCGGGCATGCTGCGCGGTCCTGATGCGGTCGAGCGCATGTTCAACTGCCGCATCGTCGACGATGCGACGCTCTTCGACGTCGCAGTGCATTTTTCCGGCGGACAGGTGGTGATCGAAGCAGAGCCGGCATCGGGCGAGAACGGCGATGCCACGGGCATGGTCCGTTCGATGATCTCGCGGCTGGATCAGTGCGGCGACGTGTCCTCGTTCTTCAGGGAAGGCGCGCGCCAGGTGCGCGCGCTGACGGGGTTCGACCGCGTGATGGTCTACCGCTTCGCCCCCGATGGTTCGGGCGAGGTTGTTGCCGAAGCCTGCAAGGCCGGCATCGGCAAGTTCATGGGCCTCCGCTACCCCGCCAGCGACATCCCGGTTCAGGCGCGCGAACTATACAAGCGGAACCTGCTGCGCATCATCGATGATGTGAACGCCGCTCCCGTGCCGATCGTGCCGCAGCGCGACGAGGCGGGCAAGCCGCTGGACCTTTCGCTCTCGATGCTGCGCTCCGTATCGCCCATCCATATCGAATATCTCAAGAACATGGGCGTTTGCGCCTCCATGTCGATCTCGATCATCGTTGAAGGCAGGCTGTGGGGGCTCTTCGCCTGCCACCATTATTCGGCGCATCGTCCAAGCTTCGAGGTTCGTTCGGTATGCGAGCTTTTCTCGCAGATGTTTTCCATGCGCCTGGAAAGCCGGGAGCGGCAGGAGACGGTCGAATTCGAGCGTCGCGCGCGCGATATCTCCGATCAGCTGCTGGGTGCTGTCGCATCCGACGAGACCCTGCTGAAGGATCCCGACTGGCTGGGCGATATCCTGACGCACGCCATTCCGGCCGATGGCGTCGGCGTATGGATCGCCGGAAGCTATGCGTTTTCCGGCGTCACCCCGCCGACGGAGGATTTTCGTCGGATCGTTCGGGCGCTGAACAGCACCGCGGCGGGCAAGGTGTTCGCAACGGATCGCATCGGGGCGATCGTGCCCGGCGCCGAGGAGTTCGCCCTTTCCGCGGCCGGCTTGCTGGCCATTCCGATCTCACGCTCGCCGCGCGACTACGTCGTGCTGTTTCGATCCGAGATGGTGCATTCGGTCCGCTGGGGCGGCGACCCCCACAAGCCGGCCCAATACGGCCCCAACGGCCCGCGATTGACGCCGCGCGAAAGCTTCGCCGAATGGAAGGAACTGGTGCGCGGGCGATCCAAGGCGTTCACGCCATCGGAGCTGCGTGTCGCCGAAACATTGCGCGCGACGCTGATCGAGGTGGTTCTGCGGCTGGCCGACGAGGCGTCGGCCGAGCGCCAGCAGGCGAGCGCGCGGCAGGAGCTGCTGATCGCAGAGCTCAACCATCGCGTCCGCAACATATTGGGGGTGATCCGCGGTCTGATCAGGCAGTCGCAGCCGGCCGACGCGGCGGTGTCGAACTTCGTGAAGCAGGTCGACGGACGCATCCATGCGCTGGCGCGCGCCCATAACCAGATCACGGACGACCACTGGGGGCCGGCGCCGCTTCAGGCACTGATCGACGCGGAGGCCGCAGCATTCGTCGACGAGCACGAGCGCATCCAGATCGAAGGCCAACCGGTGCTGCTCAATCCGCAGGCCTATTCGACCATGGCGCTGGTGGTTCACGAGCTGGTCACGAACTCAACCAAGTATGGCAGCCTTTCCGTGCCCGAGGGCCGTGTGACGGTGCAATGGACGCGGAACGACGCGCAGGACCTGATCTTCCGCTGGCAGGAAGCGGGCGGCCCTGACGTCAACCCGCCGTCGCGCAAGGGGTTCGGAACCACGATCATCGACCGGTCGGTGCCTTACGATCTGGGTGGAGATGCCGCGGTGGACTTCAACCCGTCGGGGGTGGAAGCCGAGTTCCGCATTCCCGCGCGGCATGTCTCGGAGGCGAAGAGCTTTTCCGGCACGGCGATTCGCTTTCCCCGCCCTTCCCCCGGCCATCCGCAGGCGCCGCCATACAAGGTGCTTGTAGGGCGCAACGTGCTCGTGGTCGAGGACAGCCTGATCATCGCTCTGGACGCTGAGGACATCGTGGGGCGGCTCGGCGCGGAAACGATCTCGACCTCCGCCACGGTGGATGGCGCGCTGGAACTGATCGAGACTACGGGGCCGGATGTCGCGATGCTCGACATCAACCTGGGGGACCGAACCAGCTTCGCCATCGCCGACCGGCTGGTGGAGCTGAACGTGCCCTTCCTGTTCGCCACCGGCTATGGCGAGCAGGCGCAACTGCCCATGGAGCATCGCGGCCGCATCGTGGTGCAGAAGCCCTATACGATCGAAAATGTGGCGCGCGCCGTCGAAACGCTGCTTGGGACGAGCAGCGCGGCAGATGTGACCTAGCCGCCGTTCAGAAGCGGCGGTGTTCGTTGCAGGCTTGCCGGCCGCATCGCAGGCCATGCGTCCGGCGGAAGTGCCGAGAGGTGCGACCCATCCTTCGGCAATCAGCTAACGACGGCCTGTCTTAAAATGCAGAACTCCTTGCCGGCCGACGCTGGGCGGGGAGAAACAGGTGAAAAGCCGATCAGAACTTGTAGGCGATGCCGACCGTGACCTGGCCGATGTTGAAGTCGGCATCCACGTCATAGTCGCCCAATTCGAACTCATGCGAGCCGAAATCCATGTAGCGCCCTTCGACGCGACCGATCAGATTGTCGGTGAAGGCGTGCTCAATGCCGAGGCCGACCGCATAGCCGACAAGCGTGTGGGAGTCAGAGTTGTCGTAGGAGATAGTCTCGCCTGGTTCCGGTATGACGAGGCCCACTTCTCCACCGATCACGCGCCCACCTGTAGTGGCGGTACCTTCGTCACGAAGCTCAGCATCTGCGAAGGCGATGCCACCAGTGACATAAAACAGGTTGCGGTCCACCGCATAGCCAGCCCGGGCTCGCAGCGATGCCTGCCAGTCGCTGTCCATCGACAGCGTGCCTTGCGTGGTGGTGAAGAACGGGTCGGAAAAAAACGCATCCTGATAATCGTGGCTGCCATCAAGTCCGCTGAACTGGAAGTCTCCTTCTACGCCGAACACCCAGTTGCTGGGCGTCTGCCAGTTGTAGCCGGCATAGATGCCTCCCACCGCACCATCCATGTCGAATTTGTCGGCGACACGAGATTCGAAGATGGGCGGGAGATCCGGCCCGTCAGGAAACTGATCCGACTGGTTGTCGTGCTCCCGGCCCCAGCCATAGCCGGCCTGCACACCGACATAGGCACCCGACCATGAGAACACCGGATCAACCGGCATGTCGACAACGGCATCAGCCGCTCGTGCTCCTGTCGCAAACACCAGTGCGGTCGCCGCAGCAGCGAGGAATATCGATCTGATCATGATGGTTTTGTCCCCCTTTGTTGCGACGACTCCTACATTGGGCAGGAAGAGCACGCCAGCATCGCTTGGAGATGCCGCATACGAAAGGCGGTCTTCCGTTGCGGAAAGAGCACATGGATGCAGCGCGAGCGAATACCATCAGTATGCATGATGCCATGCCCTCGTGAGTAGGAGTCATGAGTTCTACTGCAGCGATGAGTGGTCCTAACAGCCCATTGTGCATTGCAGCATTTGCATGCCTGCCATGCAGCATTGCCTGTTGTGAAACGTTTTAGGAATTCATAATTTGTGGGTGCTGGTGATCGACCTCCTCCCCGAAAGCCAGCAACGATGTGACGAACCTCCTCCCTCGTCGCATCCCTATCGAAG
>CAUQXI010000033.1:0-28548 GCA_963522145.1 uncultured Mesorhizobium sp.
CGGTCGGCGTCACCACGCTCAACGACCTTTCCCATGCCGTGCAGGCGCAGTCGATCGGCGGCGGCGGCGGCAATGGTGGCTTCGGGACATCGGGCGCCGGAACCGTTTCGGTTTCACTCGGCGGATCGAGCGGGGCGGGCGGCGATGCCGGCGCCGTGCGCATCGAGATGACGGGCACGCCTTCCACGCTCATCAGCACGCAGGGCTCCAACGCCATCGGGCTGTTCGCGCAGTCGGTCGGCGGCGGCGGCGGTGACGGTGGCCGCACGACGAGCCTGTCCACACTAGCGAGCGTTTCCGTGGGCGGCTCGGGCGGCAATGGCGGTCTGGGCAGCACGGTCGATGTGATCAACCGTCAGTCGATCCAAACGAAGGGCGAGCTGTCGCACGGCATTCTCGCTCAGTCGGTCGGGGGCGGGGGGGGCAAGGGCGGCGCGGGGGGCAGCTTCACGGCTGGCGTGGTCGCCGTGGCGGTGGCCGTGGGCGGCTCGGGCGGAAATGGCGGAGACAGCAACACCGTCACCGTGGATCATTCGGGCGACATCACGGTTCAGGGCCGCGGCGCGCGCGGCATCCTCGCCCAGTCCGTGGGCGGCGGCGGCGGTTCCGGCGGCGACGCGGTCGCGGGCACGCTCAACGCAATCGTTTACTACCCGATCCCCTCGCTCGGCGTTTCGGTCGCGGTCGGCGGTTCGGCCGGCGGTGGCGGCGATGGCGGCACGGTCAATGTCACGGCGCGCGGCGACATTGTCGGGCTCGACGGGACGCGCGAAATGTCGGGCGGCATCGTCGCCCAGTCGATCGGCGGCGGCGGCGGTAATGGCGGCCGGTCCGATGCGGTATCGCTCGGCCTGAATTCCGTGCTGAACGCTTCGATCGCGGTCGGCGGCAAGGGCGGCGGCGGCGGCAATGGCGGAAATGTTTCGGTGAATGCCGGCGTGGACGCGACGGGCGGCACGATCGTCACGCGCGGCAACCTGTCGACCGGCCTTCTCGCCCAGTCGATCGGCGGCGGTGGCGGCAATGGCGGCGGATCCTATGCGCTCGCAGGCTCGATCGCGGCCACCAGCACCTATCCGGCGGCGGCCGTGGCGGTTACGGTCGGCGGAACTGGCGGTGACGGTGGCTTCGCCGGCGTGGTCGACGTTACCAACGCCATGGCCATCACGACCTCCGGCCACCAGTCCGGCGCGATCCTCGCACAGGCGATCGGCGGCGGCGGCGGCAATGGCGGCTATGCGGATTCGCAGTCGGCCATTGTCGGAGGCTCGTCTTCTTCCTTCACCTTCACCGGCTCGGTGGGGGTCGGCGGCACGGGCGGCAGCGGCAATGTGGGCGGCGCGGTGAGCGTCAACAATGCCGGCGTGCTCGACACCACCGGCGAGTTTTCTGCCGGCATCACCGCCCAGTCGATTGGCGGCGGCGGGGGCAATGGCGGCAACACCATGTCCGAAACTGACATGACGCTGTCCACCAACAACAATGCGATCTCGGCGACGGTGGCCGTCGGCGGCTTCGGCGGCACCGGCAATGACGGCCGGCGCGTCGATGTGGACAATACGGGTGCCATCACCACCCGTGGCTTTGGCTCAAGCGGCCTTGTCGCGCTGTCGATCGGCGGCGGCGGCGGGTCCGGCGGCACCAGCGCGGGCAGCGTTGATCAGGGCGATGTGGGCAAGGTGCTCGTGGGTGTTTCGGTGGGCATCGGCGGGTTCGGCGCGAATGCGGGTGATGGCGGCGTGGTCGATGTCACCAACAATGCCGCAATCACCACCACAAACAATTTCGCGCTCGGCATCAGCGCAAGCTCGATCGGCGGCGGCGGCGGCACGGGCGGATCGACGTCCTCGGGCACGTCGGGCAAATACGCGATCGGCGGCGGGCTCGGCGGCTTCGGTGCCTCGGGCGGCTTCGGCAACACGGTCGAGGTCCGCAACGGCGCGGCGGGCACGATCAACACCTCCGGCATCGGCTCGATCGGCATTCTGGCGCAGTCGATCGGCGGCGGCGGCGGCTCGGGCGCCGGCGGCACGGTGAAGGTCAGCGGCGAAACGGTCGGCGTGGGCCTGGGCGTCGGCGGCTTTGCCGGCACGGGCTCGTTCGGCGGCACGGTGCTGGTGGAAAACAGCGCGACCATCACGACCCAGTCAGCCCTCGCCCATGGCATCCTGGCGCAGTCGATCGGCGGCGGCGGCGGCAATGGCGGCATGGTGGATGTCGCGGTCGATGCCAAATATGCGATCGGCGGCGGGCTCGGCGGCTTTGGCGCTTCGGCCGGTTTCGGCGGCGCCGTGACCGTGAACAACTTCGCCGGCGGGTCGATCCGCACGCGGGGCGTCGGAGCGGTCGGCATCCTGGCGCAGTCGGTCGGCGGCGGTGGCGGTAATGGCGGCGGCGGAACGGCCAAGGCGGAAGGTGAAACGCTTGCCGTCGCGCTCAGCGTTGGCGGTTTCGGCGCGGCGGGTGCGAATGGCGGCGCGGTGAATGTGACCAACGGCGCCTCCATCATCACCGAGAAAGGCCAAAGCCACGGCATCCTCGCGCAGTCGATCGGCGGCGGCGGCGGCAATGGCGGCTCTGCCACGGCCGGCACGGAAGCGAAATACGCGATCGGCGGCGGTCTGGGCGGCTTCGGCGCTTCGGGCGGCGCCGGCGGAACCGTTTCGGTCAGCAGCCTTGCTGGCGGCAGCATCGCGACGCTTGGCGCCAATTCCATCGGCATCTTCGCGCAATCCGTGGGCGGCGGCGGCGGCACAGGCGGCGGTTCCGAGGCAAGCAGCACGGGCGGAACGGTTGGTGTGTCGCTGAGCGTCGGCGGTTTCGGCGCGGCCGGCGCTAATGGCGGCAAGGTCGATGTCGTGAACGCGTCCAAGGTGGCGACGGGTGGGATATTCTCCTACGGCATCCTCGCTCAGTCGATCGGCGGCGGCGGCGGCAATGGCGGCTCGGCGACCTCCGGCACGGAAGCCAAATACGCGATCGGTGGAGGCTTGGGCGGGTTCGGTGCCTCGGGCGGCATCGGCGGGGCGGTCAGCGTGCGCAATGCGCTGGAGGGCTCCGTTTACCCCGCAGGCACGGGCGCGAGCGGCATCTTCGCCCAGTCCGTGGGCGGCGGCGGCGGCACGGGCGGCGGCGGAACATCGACAGGCAACGGCTCGAGCGTGTCCGTCCAGCTCAATGTGGGCGGTTTCGCCGGCAACGGAGCGACGGGCGGCAGCGCTTCTGTCGAGAACGCCGGCACGATCCGGACGCGCGGCGCACAGGCGCACGGCATCCTCGCACAATCGGTCGGCGGCGGCGGCGGCAATGGCGGCGCGAGCGCGGCGAGCGATGACGGTGAAGACAATGTCGCCGTCACCCTTTCGGTCGGCGGTTTCGGCGGCACGGGCGGAACGGGCGGCGGGGTCGAGGTGATCAACCGGTCGACCGGGGTCATCTGGACAGAAGGCTACTCGTCCTACGGCATTCTCGCCCAGTCGATCGGCGGTGGCGGCGGCAATGGCGGCGCGGGTTCCACGAGCAGCGGCGCGGCCGATACGGCGGTCGGCCTTTCGCTCGGCGGCTTCGGCGGCGCGGGCAACACAGGCGGCAATGTGCGCGTCGAGAATGCCGGAAACATGCTGACGCAAGGCGCGCTATCGCACGGCATCTTCGCCCAGTCGGTGGGCGGCGGCGGCGGGACGGCGGCAGGCGCCTCCAACGCGTCTGGCGCGTCCATGAATATCGGCGGCGGTTACGGCGGCTCAGGCGCGGCCGGCGGGAATGGCGGCGATGTGACCGTGCTCAACAGCGGCCTCATCGCCACGGAACAGGCCGGCGCGGTCGGCATCTTCGCCCAGTCGGTGGGCGGCGGCGGCGGCTTCGGCGGCACCATGTCTTCCGATGCCGGTGATGACAACGCCTATGCGCTTTCGCTCGGCGGAGTCGGCGGCGCAGGCGGCGACGGCGGCGACGTGACCGTCACTGTGTCGGGTGCGATCGAGACCTCTGGCGCGCAGGCGCATGGCGTGGTGGCGCAATCGGTCGGCGGCGGCGGCGGCTATGGCGGCGACGCAGGCGGCAATGCCAGCACGGCACTTGCCATTGGCGGGCTCGGTGGCGCAGGCGGAAACGGCGGCGACGTGACCGTGACGCGCACCGGCGAGATCGTCACCCACGGCCGCGATTCGATCGCGATCATCGCCCAGTCGGTCGGTGGCGGCGGCGGCTTCGGCGGCGCCGGGTTTGGGCGCTTCGAGACAGATGGCCTGGGCGACGCACCCAATTCGATCGGCTTCCAAACGCCGGGCGGCGGCACGGGCACGGGCGGCAAGGTCACCATCATCCAGACCGGCGCCATCTCCACGGATGGCAACCGCTCGCATGGCGTGGTCGCGCAGGCGGTGGGCGGCGGCGGCGGCGCGGGCGGGCTGAACTCGCTTGCCATGGGCAGTTCGGGCGCGGGCTCGCGCGGCGGCATCGGCGATGCCGCTGACGCAGGCGCGACGGTGAACGACACGGTTTCCGTGTTCGGGCAGAGCTCCTATGCGCTGTTCGGGCAGAGCGCGACCGGTCAGGGCAATTCCGGCGCGGTCGATCTCGTGGCGAGAGACAACCTCTTCGCGCGCGGCCAGGATTCGGTTGCGGTTTATGCCGAAAGCACCTCAGCCGGTGACAAGGGGAACATCAACGTCACTCTGAACGGCGAGCGCACGATCGGCGGCAACGGCATCGGCTCGGCCGTGATGATGATAGGCGGCGCAGACAACGAGGTTCTCAACGAAAGCCTGATGTACACGCTGGGCCTCAACGTGCTGTACGGGCCGGGTTCCAACTTGGTTTCGACGCTTGCCGAACCGGCGCAGGTGACGCTGGCGGATCTCCTGCCCTATCTCAGCCCCGAGCCGGGCGGGCCGGAGCCGCTGCGCAACACGATCTTTGCCACCTATGGCAATGACGTGATCGAAAACACGATCGGCCGCGTGATCGGCAACATCGATCTCGGCACCGGGCTCAACGGCTTCAACAACGGGGCGGACGCCAGCATGATCGCCACCCAGCAGATTTTGCTGGGCGATGGCGGGCTCTACCTCAATGAGGGCCTGCTTTCGAATTCGGGCATCGGCAAGATCCGCAATCTCACGGCCGGAGGGCCTGCGCCCGCGAATTACGCGATCACGCTCAACGGCGATATCGCGCAAGCCGAGAGCGGCCGCTATGTGGTCGACATCGACCTCGACACGCAGATCACGGACCGCATCAACGGCGATGGACGAGCCGACTTCACAGGCTCGGCTCCGCTCAACTTCCTGTCGATCGACAAACTGTTCGAGCGCTACACGATCGTGCAGGGCCTCGACGGCGCGACGGTCAACAACTTCACGCCCGACTTCCGCCCGACCGTAGGCTTCGACTTCCAGACGACGGTGGAGAACGGAACCGACATCGTGCTCTACGCCAACAAGCCGACCTTCCTGTCGCTTGCCGAGAGCCCCGCTTCCGGGACGGATGACGAGAACGTCCTTGCCCTCGCCGACTATTTCGACGGCGTGGAGGCGGCCTCCTCGCCGGACAATCCGGTTGCGCGGCTCATCAACATGCTCCGCTTCCTGCCCGACGAGGCGACGCTCGGTGAAACGCTGACGCGCCTGACGCCGAGCTATGCGGTGCACAGCCTGGAGATGGTCAATCGTTCGGAAGACCTGATCACGGACACGATCCGCGATTGCGGCCATGAAACGAGCGTCGCGGACGGCTATGGCCGCTGCATCTGGCTCTCGGTCTCGCCCTATACCGAGTATGAGCGCAGCACCGGCTCAAGCGCCACCATGCGCGACGACGACTGGCGCTCCATGTCGATCGGCGGGCAGTTCGAGGTGACCGACACCTGGTCGATCGGCGCGGGATTCGGGCGCACCGAGTTCAACTCCGAGATCTACAACGGCAGCGCGCTGTTGTCCGACACGGGGGGCGATTCCTACAGCGCCTATCTGATGGCGAAATACAGCTCGGGCGCCGTTTTCGCCGACTTCATGGTCGGCGGCGGTCGCGGCAAGTTCGACGGCACCCGCGACACGACCGTGGCACAGGTGCAGTCGATCCCCGGCGAAACGCTGGAAGGCGAGTATCTCGATCCCATCCTGCTGCCCGGCATCGGCAACTCAGTGGACTACTCGCAGACGGTCCGGCATTTCGGCCTGTCGGCGCGGCTGGGCTACACCTTCACCGGAAACGGCTTCTATGCGGAGCCAAGCGTCGAGGTCGATGCGCGCCGCTTCTCGGCGGAGGGCAGCGAAACCGGCTCCATGGCGGCGTTCAACTTCGAGAACACGTCGAGCTGGTATGTGTCGGCCACGCCGGGGGTGGAGCTTGGCACCGACATCGATCTTGGAAGCAGCAACAAGATGCGGCTCTTCGCCAAAGGCGGCGTCGAGCTCACCAATTCCGAGTTCGAGGTGGAAGGCCAGCTTGCGGCAGCGGAAGGGCTTGGCGCGCCGAACCTGAAGCTCACCGAGGAAGCGGACTCGCCGCTCTGGAGGGTGGGAGCCGGGATGCAGATCAACACGGCGCTAGGCCCCACGCTTGGCTTCCGCTACGATGGCGCCTTCGGTGACCTGACCACGCAGAACACGTTCAGCGCCCGCGTGGGCGTCCGGTTCTGATCAAAGCGGAGAAGCGTCGGTGAACTTGACCGGGTTGTGTGGAAGTCTGGCGCTGGCCATGCTGGCCAGTGCTGGAAGCGCCGAGCAGTCTCTCGCGCAGACGAAAGCTGCCGCGCCTCCGCCTGCCGCAGCGGCGGTCCAGCTCGAGGGGGGCGCTTCGGCGCTGACCGAGGTGCATGGCGACTGGACAGTGACCTGCCAGGTCATCAACAATAAAAAGGCCTGCAGCTTCGCGCAGCAGCAGGTCGACAGCACGACCAAGCAGAGGCTGCTGGCGCTGGAACTGTCCTCCCAGGACGGCCAGACGGCGACCGGCGCGCTCGCTTTGCCCTTCGGCCTGCTGCTTGCTTCCGGTGTGACGCTCTCCATCGACGATGCGAAGCTCGGAGAATCCTACCCCTTCCGCACGTGCCTGCCGGTCGGCTGCCTGGTTGCGTTGACATTCGCCAAACCGGCGATCGAAAGCCTCAAGGCCGGCACCGTGCTGAAGGTTTCGGGCACGACTTCCGACACCAACCAGCCGATCGAGTTCACCCTGTCGTTGAAGGGCTTCAGCGGCGCGCTCGGGCGCACCTCAACGCTGTCCAACTAGGGCGTTCCAGCCGCAGCGCGCGCGTTTTGCCGATCCAGACTTGGCGAACGAAGCACCGAAGTCGTACATCCGTGTTCCCTGTCGGGCAACGTTGCTTGCAGATGGTCGGCGCGTCGTTCAGCGAGCAGCAGCGAGCGGCAATCGGTTCGGCGCCATTCGATGCCGGCCTGATCACCTTGCCCACCGGGGCCAGAGGACGCGAGAGATCATGCCCTTTGCAGCAGCCGTGCGGTGGCAGCCAGAAGATCGGTCTGCGTGATCATCCCCAGCACGTGACGATCTTCATCGACGATCACCACCGCGTGCGAGCGGCCGTCGGTGAGAACCGGCAGCAGGCCGAGCGCAAGGTCGCTCGGAGAGGCGGTCGCGGCAGGCGCAATCGCAAGCTCCGGCCGACCGGAAGCGGAGGCGAGTTCACGGAGACCGACGATGCCGACCAGCCTGTTATCCGGCCGGGTGACCGGGAGGGTGCGGAGATTATGCTCGAGCAGCAGCACGCGGGCGGCGGTAGGCGTCGCCTCCTCACCGACGCTCACCACGTCCCGCGACATGATCTCCTCGCATGTTAGATCGGGGTGTGATCGAAAGAGCGATTGCAGTTCGACCTGCCGCAGCAGTCGGTCGAGATCGCCGCGGTCGATGTCGAACGTCTCCTTGAGGGATGCCAGCGCTGCATCGACGTCCTCGCCACGGAAGCCGACGCGCAGCTCCGCCGGAGGATCGGAGGTGCGGTGCGTGTTCACGGGCGCGGGTGCCGGAACATGCGGATAGGAGCGCCGCGAGAGCTTGTGGAAGGCAAGCCCGAGAGCGACCAGAACCACCGAATTCAGTGCCACGGGCACGAGCGGAAACAGATATCCCGCGCTAGCAATGGCCGGGCCGCCGATCACTGCGGTCAGGGCTGCGGCTCCCCCTGGCGGATGGAGGCAGCGGGCGAATGACATCGCCAGGATCGCAAGCGACACGGCGAGGCCCGTGGCCACCACCGGATCATGGATGAAGCGCGCGACCGACACCCCGACAAGCGCGGAGATCGTGTTGCCGCCGATGATCGGCCAGGGCTGCGCCAGCGGGCTTGCGGGCACGGCGAACATCAGCACGGCCGAGGCGCCGATCGGCGCCACGATCATCGGCAGATGTGCGCCGCTGCCGAACACCGCGCCGCAGATCAGTCCAGTCAGGGTGATCCCGAGAAGCGCGCCGAGGCAGGCGACAAGGCGCTCGCGAAGCGTCGCGCCTGCCAGGATCGGCGTAAAGAAACGCCGTTTGCCGTCAAGGCCTGTCGGCGGACGGTGGCCGGGAACACTCATGACACCTCATCGATCTCGGCTGAAGTTGAGGGACCCACACCAAACCTCTTCGCACCGCCGCATATCCTGGCGCTTGAGATGAACCAGGATGCGCAACCCGGCGCAACTCGTCACGCGCTGGGTTTGGCGGGCAGTGTGGTTGCAGGCCAGGAGAACGAGGTCAAGCGTGCCCTTTACGCCGGGATGGGCTCCGATCTGCCGACGAACTGGATGGAAAAGGTTTCAAGCGTGCGGATGTTCATTATTTCACGTGGACTGGAGGGAAACCGGCGAAGGCGATCCGTCGCGCAGGATCAGGTCTGCCGCGCGATGCGCCAGCATCATCGTGGGCGCGTTGGTGTTGCCGGATGTGATGTTCGGGAAGGCGGACGCATCGACGACCCGTAGGCCGTTGATGCCGAAGACCCTGAGATCGGAATCGGCAACCGCCGTCGCGGCATCCCGGCCCATCCGGCACGTTCCGACCGGGTGGAACACGGTTCCGCAGCGCTGCCGGAAATCCTCGAGAATGCCGTCGTCATCCAGCGTTTCGATGTCGGGCGACATGGCTTCCCTGGCGAAGCCGCGGATCGCCTTCGTGCGGGCCATGCGCTGGATCAGGCGCCCGCCGGCCACCGCGTCGTTTCGG
Organism: uncultured Mesorhizobium sp.; assembly: GCA_963522145.1. Lineage (GTDB taxonomy): Bacteria > Pseudomonadota > Alphaproteobacteria > Rhizobiales > Rhizobiaceae > Mesorhizobium_B. Next base: position 9,172 of record CAUQXI010000033.1, read on the forward strand.
TCCTTTGCCGTCGAGAGATAGCGCGGAACGATCCGTGGCGCCTCCCCTGCTTCCGGCGAGCGGATATCGATCCGGCCGCAGCTGGTGGGACGTGTGGGCTGGAATGAAAGGATGAAGCCTGGAAACGGATCGGGATTGATCACCGCCCGCTTGTTTTCCGCGGCGGTCGTGTAGGTCACGGGGTTGAGGTAGATCTGCTGATCCGGCCGCTCCAGGCCCTCACGCGAGCGCACGAAGCCGCCACACTGGTTCACGCTGAGGCTCAGTGGCCCGCGCCGCGTCAGCAGATAGCGGCTGCCATGGAGAAGCTTTCCCCACCACGGCGACAGCATCGAGTTCAACGTCGGCTCTCGCGCCTTGTAGTAATAGTTGATGCCGAGGTGATCCTGCAGGTTGCCGCCAACATTGTCGTTGGCCTGATTGACGACGATGCCCATCTGTTTGAGCAGTTCGGCCGGGCCTATGCCGGAAAGCTGAAGCAGCTTGGGAGAGTTGACCGCGCCTGCGCTGACGATCACTTCGCTTCGCGCTGTGAAGCGTTGTCGCCCAGACGCGAGCAGCACGGACACGCCCGTCGCGCGGCCGCTCTCGATCACTACCCGCTCGACAAGGGCGCCGGTCACGAGCCGGATATTGGGCCGCCTAAGGGCCGGCCGAAGAAAGCCGTCGGCGGCCGACCAGCGGCGGCCCCTTCTGGTCGTGACGCGGTAGTGGGTCACGCCTTCGGGCGACGGACCGTTGCAGTCCTCCGTCACCGGCAGGCCCATCTCAGCGGCCATGGCGAAGTAGTGCCGGTTGGATCGGTGGATTTCGTGCCGCACATTGCTGACGAACATCGGGCCATCGCCGTCGATTCTGCCATTCTCGTCGATGCGGCTTTCCATAGACTCGTAATGTGAAAGAACGACGTCCCACCCCCAGCCCTCGGCACCTGCGGCCTGCCAGTCGGCGAAATCGCCTGGCAATCCGCGGCAATAAACCAGCGCGTTGATCGAGCTCGACCCGCCGACGACCTTTCCGCGCGGCCAAAAGCTCGTGCGCGATCCGGTCTCCGGATCGGGCTCCGTTTGATACATCCAGTTGACGCGGGGATCGTGAAAGGTGCGGCCGTAGCCGAGAGGCGTCCTGATCCAGAAGCTGCTGTCAGGCCCGCCCGCCTCCAGCACCAGAACGCTGTTTGCCCTGCTTCGAGAAAGCTTGTCGGCCAGCACGCATCCTGCGGAGCCGGCGCCGATCACGATATAGTCGAACTCGGCCAAGCGATGATCCTTCGTCCCGCTCCTTAACGCCAATGACTGGCGACGACCCCATTGAAGCTGAGCAACAGCTCGCAGCCTTGATTATCATCGGACGGTTTGCCGCCGGTCAAACAAAGCTTTATGGCCGATTGACCCCGTTTCATTTGAAGCTGAGCAACGGCGATGTCCTATTCTCTTCCGCCCCTGCAATGGCTGCGCGCCTATGAGGCCGCAGCCCGGCTTTCGAGCTTTTCGGCCGCTGCGGCCGAGCTCAACCTGACGCCCGCAGCCATCAGCCATCAGGTGCGCGCGCTGGAGCAGCATCTCGGATTTCAGTTGTTCAAGCGGCTGGCGAGGGGCTTGCAGCTCACCGATATCGGACAAGCCTATCTTCCAAGCATCCGGCAGACCTTCGATGAACTGACCGTTTCTACCGTGGGCTTGTTCGGGCGCGACCGGGTTACGCACATTTCCGTCCGGGCATCGCTGCTGTTCGCCACGACCTGGATCACGCCGTTTCTGCCCGAATTTGCAGCAGGATACCCTCATATCAAGCTTCGGCTTCTGGCCGCGATCTGGGCTGACGCGAGCGCGAGCGTCGATGTCGACATCCGCTTCGGCGACGGGCAATGGAGCGACTTCGACGTACGCCCCTTGTGGCGCGAACCTTCGGTCCTGGTGATACAAAAAGGCGCGGACGTGCCGGCCGGATCCACCCGCGACATGCTGCTGGCGCTGATGGAGAACGGCGTCGTCCAGATCATGGGATGCGAAGATCGCTGGATCAAGATCATCCGCAGATATGAGATCGCCGACCGCAAGGTCCGGGTGAACACGATGACGGACAATTCCTTCTTCGCGATGGAAATGACCGCTGCCGGGCTCGGGCCCTGCATTGTGCAGCGCAGCTATGCTGAAGCATTTGTGCGCCGCCAGCCTCTGCTCACCTTTCTTCCCGAAGGCATCGAGATCGAGGATGCGCATTACATCCTCACGCCGCGCTCAGCCGAACGGATCAACCCCGAAGCGATCATCTTTCGCGACTGGCTGATGGCGAGGATGCAGGCGGTCGGCACCCTAGCAGAGCCTGGCGCTTCCGCTGCGAACAATCCGGAAAGGCTTTCGCAAGCAGCCACATGACCTATGATGGCGCGATCCAGCCACCGGGAGCGCGCCGATGATACCCACCATCACAGCCTTCGAGCGTTCGCCCGATCGTGGAAGGGGTTTGGCCCGCGACATGCGCGTTCGCTGGGCGCTCGAAGAAGCGGGCCGGCCTTATGAAGCTCGTCTCCTTTCATTCGCCGAGATGAAGGAGCCCGCGCACCTCGCGCTCCATCCCTTCGGGCAAATTCCGACCTATCAGGAGGGCGATCTCGCTTTGTTTGAGTCGGGCGCCATCGTGCTCCATGTTGCGGAACAGAGCGCGAGCCTGCTGCCGGACGACGCGCATGCCCGGGCGCGTGCGATCGCGTGGATGTTCGCCGCGGTGAACACGGTGGAGCCGCCGATCCTCGACCGCGAGATCGCCACGCTCGTGGAGCGCGACAGGCCTTGGTACGACAAGCGCATGCCGATCCTCGAGGGTCGCATCCATGTGCGGCTGAGCGACCTATCCACCCGCCTCGGCGATGCCGACTGGCTCGACGGCGCGTTCACCGCCGGTGACCTCATGATGGTTCTGGTGCTGCGCCGACTGGGCAGCTCGAACATGCTGGACCGGTATCCGAACCTTTCCGCCTATGTCGCCCGGGGTGAGGCGCGGCCCGCCTACAAGCGCGCGTTTGACGATCAGCTGGCGGTTTTCAACAACAGGCCTTCGGCCGATCGGTGATCGGCTTCCTTGGGTATGGCGCCAAACAAGCCGACGCGTTCCAGGTCTATGCGCTGACGATCACCGTGCTCTGGGGAGACCAGCGCAGGATCGCCTCCTCGCCTTCCTTCAGGGGTGTCGCGCCGCTGCTCTGCACCAGCACCTTGAGGATTTCGCCTTCCCGTTCGACCATATAGGTGCGGCTGTTGCCTGCGAACACGCGCTGGATGATGCGGCCGTGAACGGCGTTGACGAGTTCGCCCTCGGCTGGCGATGGAGCGCCGATCGGCGAGATCCGGATGCGCTCGGGACGGATCGCGCAGCTGAGCAAACCTGAAACGCTTTTCGGCCGCGTCTGCGCTATGATCACGGTGCCGTCGGAAAGCCTGATGCCCGTGTCTGTCGCTTCCCCGCGCAGGATGTTGGCGTCGCCAAGAAAGGTCGCGGCGAACTCGCTCTGCGGGTGGTCGTAGATTTCTTCCGGAGGGCCTTCCTGCACCAGCCGCCCGTCGCGCAGGATGCCGATGCGGTCGCTCATGGTGAGCGCTTCTTCCTGGTCGTGGGTCACGAAGATCGTCGTGATACCGATCTCGCGCTGGATGCGCTTCAGCTCGACCTGCATGTCGACGCGCAGCGCCTTGTCAAGCGCCGAAAGCGGCTCATCCAGAAGAAGCACGCGCGGCTTCGTCACGATCGCGCGGGCAAGTGCCACGCGCTGGCGCTGGCCGCCGGAGAGCTGGTGCGGCCGCCTTTCGCCGAGCTTGTCGAGCTGAACGAGATCGAGCGCGCGCTGCACGTCCTGCGCGATCGTCCCCTTCGGCTCGCCGCGCACGGAAAGGCCGAAGGCGATGTTGTCGGCAACGCTCATATTCGGGAACAGGGCATAGTTCTGAAACACCATGCCGATATGCCGCTTTTCCACCGGCACGCGCTCGACCCCGTTTCCATCGATCACGATCCGGCCGCTGTCGGGATAGTCGAAGCCGGCGATCAAACGCAGCAGCGTGGTCTTGCCGCTGCCGGAGGGCCCAAGCAGCGCGTAGAAGCCACGATCGGGAAACGCGATGGACACATTGTCCAGCGCCCTCGTCGCTCCGAAGCTGCGCGACACGTTTTCAACCAGAACCTCGGCCACTATTTTTCTCCTCCGAACCGGAAGAAGCGCGCGGCAAGCAGCATCAGGCCCATCGAAACGCCGATGATGATCGTGGACACCGCATTGATTTCCGGCGTGAATCCCTTGCGGATCGCGGCATAGATTTCGACCGGCAGCGTCGCCTCGCCGGGCGTGGCGAGGAAGTAGGACACCACGAACTGGTCGAAGGACACCGCAAAGGCGAACAGGGCGCCGGCGATCACGCCCGGCATGATCCAAGGCAGCGTCACGCGCCGCGTCACCTGCCATTGGCTGGCGCCGAGCGAGCGCGCGGCTTCCTCCAGCTCAGGCGCGAATGTCTGCAGCCGCGCGGTCACGACCACGATGACATAGGGCAGCGCCAAGGCGACATGCCCGAGCAGGATGGCATGAAGCCCGCGTCCGATGCCGACGCCGAAGAAGAAGATCAGCATCGCCGTGCCCGTGATCAGCCAGGGAATTGCGATCGGCGGAAACAGCAAGGCCTGCAGCACCCTCTTGCCGCGGAACTCGTAGCGAAAGAAGGCGAGCGAGGCGGCTGTTCCGAGAACAGTGGAGATCGCGGTGGTGATGATCGCGATCTCCAGGCTGTTCCACGTCGCGCGGATCAGCTGGCTGTTTCCCGCAAGCGCGCTGTACCACTCGGTCGTCGCTTCGAAGGGCAGCTGGTAGAAGGGCGACGCATTGAACGACATCAGCGCCATGATGACGATCGGCAGATACAGAAAGCCGAGCAGCAGCCAGACATAGATGCGGCCGAGCCATTCCAGCACACGTGTGGTCGCCATTACGCCGCCTTCTTCAGGACGGGGGCGGCGATCGCCAGGATGATCAGCACGACCGCCAGAAGAATAAAGGAAAGGGCAGCGCCCAGCGGCCAGTTGAACACGGCGGTGAACTGGTCCTCGATCACGGTGCCGTAGAAGGTGCCCCGCCGCCCGCCTAAGATTCGCGGCTCCATGAAGGAGCCGACCACGGGGATGAAGATCAGCGCTGCGCCGGCGAGCAGGCCGGGCATGGAAAGCGGGATGATCAGCCGCCACAGCACCTGCAGCCGTTTCGCGCCGAGTGAACGCGCCGCCTCGATGAGGCTGTCGTCGATCGCCTGCAGCGTGAGATAGCAGGTCAGCACCATATAGGGCACGTAGGAGTGCACCAGGCCGATCACCACGGCCGGATAGGAATACATCAGATCGATGTTGATCTCGAACGGCAGCACTGCGTTCAGCGCGGTGTCGAGGATGCCGCCTTCCCGCAGAACCATCGCCCAGGAGAAGATGCGCACCAGCCCGTTCGACCAGAACGGCAAAATTACCAGCAGGAAGATTGCCTCGCGGCTGCGGCCCTCGAACACCTTGGCGAGAACATAGGCCGCCGGAAAACCGATCAGGACGCACCAGAGCGTGACCTCGAGGCCAAGCCGCAGCGAGGCGATGAGAAGTGTCGCGTAGAGTTCCTGCGAGAAGAAGGCGGCATAGTTGCGAAGCGTGAACGACCAATCCCCGTCGGCGACTGGCAGATCGGTCATGAAGGAAAAGAACACCATGGCCGACAGCGGCAGGAAGATCGCCACTGTCAGCCACAGATAAGCGGGAAGAAGCAAAGGCAGCGCGGGCGCGATGCCGCGCCGCGAGCCGGATACCACCGCCACGATCTCCGCTCCTCCCGAACGCTCGGACTTACTTCACGTTGACCTTCAGCTCCTGCCAGAGCGCCAGATATTTTTCGCGCTGCTCGTCGGTGATCGGCGTCTGGAACTGGATGCGCTTGGCGACGGTCGGATCGCCCATGACCTTGCGGTTGAACGCATCCTCGGGAAGAGCTGCGAGCGCCTTGTCGTTGGCGGAAACAGGCGCACCGACCTTGTTGACCCACTCGGTGTAGAAGGCGGGGTCGATCATGTAATTGATGAAAGCTTCCGCTCCGGCGACATTCTTCGCGCCGACGGGAATCGAGAATGCGTCGAGCCAGGCGACGGAGCCCTCCTCCGGGATCACCAGCGAGACAGGCAGCTTGAACCGGGTCTTGGCGCGATCGGCCGAGCCGCTCCAATATGTGCCGATGTCGATCTGGTTTGACGCCACCATCTGGTTCCAATCGTTTTCCGCGCTCCAGAATGTCCGGATTTGCGGCATCAAGGCGGTCAGCTTCGCCTTCACGGCGTCCATGTCCTTGATGTCGTTGATATTCTGGCCTGTCGCGATGGCGCCGAACTGCACCGCCTCCACGGCGTCGTCACGGATGATCACGCGGCCCTTATGCGCCTCGTCCCACATCACATTGATGCTGGTGGGCGGCGCGTCGAACGACTTCTCGTTCATCGCAAGCGCGGTGAGGCCCCACACCCACGGCACGCCGTAAACTTTGCCGTCGTGGTTGAGCATCGGCGAGCCGGCCTTGTCCTTGCTCACATCGGCATAGTTCGGGATCTTCGCCGTATCGATCGGCTGGATGAGCTTTCCCGCCATGGCCTGGTCGTTGAACGCGGCGTTGATCATGACCACGTCGTAAAGGCCCGGATTGGTCCGCAGCTTGGTCAGCATCTCCTGCTCGGAGTTGAAGAAGTCGTTGACCACCTTGTGGCCGGTCGCCTTTTCGAACGCCTCGATCGCCCATGGCTCGTCGGCGCCATAGCCCTTCCAGTTGAGCACATGCAGATCGGCGGCAAGCGCCGTGGCGGCAGAGCCGGCCATCACGGCAGCCGCCGCGAAAAGCGTGGCGAGAGTGGGTAAGCGCATGAATTTTCCTCCTCGTTTATTCAGGCTTGGACGCATCCGCTTTTAGGCGCGCGAGCGGCGCTCAGAAAGGCCTGAATTTCATCATCCGCAGGTGCTGTGGAACCGCCGTGACGTGTGACGGAAATGGCGGCGGCCGCGTTGGCATAGCGCGCCGCCTCGAATGGATTAAAGCCGCGTGCCAGGGCGCTCACGAAGGCGCCGATATGCGTGTCGCCCGCGCCATTGGTGTCGATCGCCTCGACCGGAAAACCCCCGATCCCGCGCGAAGACTTGTCACGCAGCCGGACGAAGCAACCCTCTTCGCCCGCGCGGACCACGATCCCTCGGGCATCGGGGCAGCGTTCGAAAAGCTGTTCCGCCATGGTATCCAGACTGCCGCGGGACCCGGTGATGAAGGCAGCCTCGCGGTCGTTGCAGCTCAGCCATGTCGTCCGCGCCAGCACCCGCGTGAGGATGTCGTTGGGAATGTCGGCCACCACCGGCGCGGGATCGAAGACGAAGGGGATATCGGCGGGCAGAGCTGTGATCCAGTCGCACAATGCCTCGCGGCTCGTCGGATAGCTCAGCGTGTAGCCGGAGGTGAACACCCAGTCGCGCGGCCGCAGGACAAGAGCGGCCAGGGTCGCGTGCAAAAGCACGCCTTCCGCTCCCGGCCACGACACGAAGGTGCGTTCGGCATCCGCCGTGACGATCACAGTGCAATTGCCGGTGTCCATGTCCTGTGCCGGCGGGAGGAGCAGGGCCACGCCCTCCCTCGCGAGCGCCGCCCGCAGCGCGTCGCCATTGGGGCCGGTGCCGTGCTGTCCGCCAAAGGCCACGGCAAAACCGGTGCGCACCGCCGCAGCCATCATGTTGAAGCCGCCGCCCACGAGCTGGGCGTAAGCCTGCGCCGTCTTGTCCTCGCCCGGCTGCGGCAGGCGGTCGAGGCGATAGACATAATCCATCACCGCGCTGCCGACATGAACCAGGCGCGGGCCGCTCATGCGTCGCCCCCTGCGGCATCAGTCCGGCCAAGCCGCAGGTCTACCAGGTTCTCGGCAAGCGTGCGAACGTCATCGATATTGATCCCTTGAAGCGCCGCGACTTTGTCTTGCGGCAGGGCGCCGAAACCGGCACATGCGCCTGCCATGCCGGCAGCGATGGCGCCGATCGTGTCCGTGTCGCCACCCAGATTGGCCGCGATCACCGCGGCTTCCCAGGGATCGCCCCCGGCCATCTGCAGAACGGCGAATGCGGCAGGAACCGATTCCTGCGCCGCGACGCTCGTGCCAACAAGTTCGGTGACCAGTTTCGTCGCATCCCGCAAATCCTTGCCGCGCACCATTTCAACGATCCATGCGATCCGCGCTGCGATCGAGCCGCTCGGCGACCAGGTGCCATGCGCTTCCCCTAAACGCGCGGCCTCGATCGCCACCTCGAAGACATCCTCCCAGTCTCCACCGGCAATGCCATGGCTGATGGCCGCCGCGACCGCGCCGGCCGATGCGATGGCAAGACCCGTATTGTGCGTGGCGCGGCAAGTTTCCGCCACCTTAGCGACCAGCGCATCAAGCGGCTCGACCGGCATGCGGATGCCGACCGGGCCGATGCGCATCGCAGCGCCATTGGTGTTGCCATTCCGGCCCGCTTCGTCGGGCGGCACGCCTGCGTTGATGGCGTCGATGGCGCGCTTGGTGGACGGCCCAAGGAGGTCGTAGCTGCCCCGCGCCTTGACCTCGCGCTCCCAGTCGAGCAGCGCATTGACCCAGCGGCGATGATCGAACGGGTCGCTTTCGGCCAGGATGCGGCCGAGCAGCAGAGCCTGCTCCGTGTCGTCCGTGATCGTGCCGGCCGCCATCCCCTTTGACACGGGATGGTCCGCAATCGGCGCCACAAAGCCCTCGACATGCCCATAGGCAGCCCTGATCTCGGCTGGTGACAGAAGCTGCGTCGGCATGCCAAGCGCATCACCCAGCGCTCCACCGACCAGCGCGCCCATTGCGCGGTCTATCGTCTCGGCGCGGGTGAGCTCGTGCGCGGGAGTCATCGTCATTCCTGAAACTCCAAACGCGGCGCGAAACAGGCGAGGCCGAGGTGGCTGCTCACATACCGGATCATCCACCCGTTACATATCGCATCAGCGTCCACGTCCACAGAAACGCCCTTCCGGCACAGATACCAAGCATCTTTGCCACTGCACAATGCTGCAAACATCACCACGGCAGCGCCTTACGATCGTCGACGCCTCGAGAAAACAAGGAAAGTCGTAGCTTCGGGTCGCCAACCGCAGCGAGAAGAACGGATGAAGACCATCGTGTCGGAGCGCGTGCAGGAACACGTAGGAACAGGCTGCCTGCTAAGTTCTTGAAAAGACTGGCGCGCCTTGATGGCGAGTCATCGAACCAAATACTCGACACCTTGGCCGAATGGAATGCGTACCTAAGCCAGAGTAAACGCGATTGCACGCCGGGGGGACCATGACCCCCAGCGATCATCTTGACCCTGTCCAGCCGTCCCTGCCGTTCTCGGCAGTCGCCGGAATAACCCTGCCGGAACATGACAAGCACTCCAGCCGGGACACCGCTCCGTTTTCCATCCGATTGACGGCCGATGAGCGTCAACGCTTGGAACAGGCGGCAGCCGGTTCGCCGCTTGGCACCTACATCCGCAGCCGCATTCTGGATGGTCAGACCGTCCGCCGCAAAGCGCAGCGCTCGCCGGTCGCGGACCACTCCGCGCTTGCCCGCGTGCTGGCGCAGCTTGGGCAATCCCGCCTCGGCAACAATCTGAATCAGTTGGCCAAGGCGGCCAACATGGGGGCCTTGATCGTGACGCCGGACGTGACGGCCGAATTTAAAGAGGCCTGCGCTGCGGTGGCGGCCATGCGGCACGATTTGATGCAGGCGCTAGGGCTCAAGGAGCCCGCGCCATGACCCTCAAGGGTAACCAGCGCGCGGGCGCGAAGCAGCTGGCCATGCATCTGCTTCGCACTGACGACAACGATCATGTCGAGGTGCATGACATCCGTGGCTTCATCGCGGCCGACCTGACGGGTGCGCTGCGCGAGGCCTATGCGATCAGCCGCGCCACGAAGTGCCGCCAAATCCGCTTCACGGGATCGAGACGTGGCGCAGCCGGTGCGTGGAAGTGCGGCGGCAATCCGTCGATCTGTTCGACGTTGAAGACGCAATAGCCCTTCATGAACGGAATATCCCGCTCATGGTCCTGGCCGGTCGTCTCGCCGGTCTCGGTGCGGCTGATGGTCGAGGCATAGACGACAGGGCTGCTGCGTTCGCCCTTGCGAACCGCGCCGCCGAGATCAAGCGCCTGTTTGAAGGTCAACCAGGTGGGGGCCGCATAGCCCTTCTCCACCGCAGCGCCCCACAGCATCAACACATTGATGCCCGGGTAGGGTACGCCATTACCGCGCAGCGGGCGGGTGATCCGCCCCGCCGCGTGGCCAGCATTCCAAGGTTTGAGCCACGGCAAAACGCCTTGCTCCAAGGTCGCCGCGATCTGGGCGGTCACACGTTCATAAACATCCGTCTTCATTGCCTTTTTCCTTCGGATAGAGGGTTGCGCATGCAACCCTGCTAGCCTCAGCGGCAATGAGCGGGGGAATGCTGTCCAAGGCCGGGTCTCCCCGAGGGGAATCACCCACCCGAAAGGGCGGCGGCACGCCGTCTTGCAGCCCGGTCTACGGGCGAAAGATGGGGAGACGGGGAGAACCGCCCGCAGGGCTCGGCCTTGACGGCAGGGGTCGTCAGGACCCGCTTCCAAAAAGAGAAAGCCGGCCGAAGGCCGACCTGCAGCTACCGTGTGAGGGACAGTCACCCGAATGGGCCGAGACCATAGGCTCGGCCCGGCGCAGCTGCGTATGTCCCGACGGGCAACGCCCGGCACGCCCGGCTTTCATCGATTAGCCTTGCTAAAATTGCCCCGTAGAAGCGGGTTGGCACTTCGGCGTTAGCCGCAGGTGCCGCGATCAGGGTGTCAGGGCGGTGCCGCCGTCCTTTGTTCGTCCAGTTCGCGTTTCTGTGGCCTTTGTAGCCCTGGTCCCTTCGGGCAAGCGTGAAGCTCTTCCACGTTCGTTGCAGCCCCGCTGGGGTGCTTTGTGGACCCGTGCAGTTCCAACGGCCGTAACGCAACCCGGACGAAAGGAACGACAAAATGACACCGACCAGACACATGACCAAGGCGACACTGACGGCGCTATTCGCGCAAGCGGCACGCGCGATCGGCCACTTTGAGGCGCAACGCAGAGCGGCGCTGCTGGCGATCGAAAGCCAGGCGAAAGCACCGGGCGAGACGCCCAAGCCGCCGACGCCATAAGCCGGTCGCCGCGCGCTCGGCCGGGCGCGGCGACCGGCTTAGACTGCTACCGCTAAGTGGGAGTGTCGGCATGCCGGCGACTCCGCTTCGTCGGCGTTGTCAGTTCAAAGCGAGACCAGCGTTGAATTGGATTGGAGCAGGTGCAATCCGATGCACCGCCTCGGGCTTCGAATCGTCGTTCCCAAGCTGGTTCCTAACCGCGTCCGGCATGGCCGCTTTCAAGTCCGCGTCCAAAGCATCAAGATCGGCGGCTGCGCCGTCGTGATCGACCTGATCTCGCGTGTGATCGAGCTTGTCTTGAAACTTCAACAGTTCGTCCCGCTGCTTCTGCAATTCCTCGCCGCGATCATGGGCCGACTGATAGTCTTCCCACCTGGTGCCGGTGTCCGGCAGGGAATGCGGATCGACACCCTCGATCTCTTGCCCCCCCTGATCGACGACATGCATTCCGTCCTCAGTCTTGAACGCCTTGCGTCCGTCCGGCAGCGTATAGGTTTTCGCCAACAAATCGTCTTGGCGCTTGCGCGCTTCTTCAATCAGGCGCTCGTTCTCCATGAGCGCCTGCACAGTCGCCGTGTCGTACCTGTCGAGTTGATCGCGGAAATCGGCGATCCGTTCTGCGGCCTGCACGATCGCGTCCTGCATCGCTTCCCGCTTTGCCTCTTCGCGGCGCTGCGACAGTTCGCGTTCTTCCGCAACAATGATGTCGGCGTCGATCCGGCGCTCCTCACGCTTCTTCGCTTCAGCGGTCTCCTTAAAGAGTTGCATTAAGGAGGTCTGTTCGGACGCCAGCATCATGGGCATGCCTTATCTGCCAGAGCCCCGACGATCGCGGCAGGCGTGTAATCCGGATACTTGCCGAACGCGGCATAGATCAGGGTGATGTTGTCGCTGCTGCTCTTGCCGTCTTTGCCTTTATAGAACCAATCGTAGATGCACTTCATCCCCTCGGTCTTCTTGCCGTCGCGGACGTAACGGGCGTAGGCCAAACCCTCGACGACGCCAGCGATGTACGGAAAGCGCTCTTCCGACTTCATTTTGTTCATGACGGCCCCGGCTGTGAAGTTTGTCGCCGACGACTGGTCTGCGAAAAACGGCGACATGACAAGTACAGATGACACACAAACCAAATTCTTGATCGTCGCACTATGGCTCAAAATCGACCGTTTGTGTTGAAATTTCCGTAATTCACATTTTTATGCTACAATTTGCTAGTATGAAGGGAGCGTTGGCCAACCGAAGCTATTGGCTGACCACCTCACGAAAAGGGTCGATTATGTGCGGATGAAGAGTATGACGCCAATCGAGTGACTGTTTTGAATGGGAAAAAGATCGGCTATCTGCGTGTCTCCACTCAGGAACAGCGTCCCGATCGACAAATCGATGGGCTGAACGGGCTTTGCGAAGAACTTCACATCGAGATCCTATCTGCAATCAGCCGCAATCGTCCCGTCTACGAGAATCTGATTGGACGTCTGAAACCTGGCGATACGCTGGTCGTGTGGGACTTGGACCGCGCCTTTCGTTCCGTCGTTGATGCAGTGACGCAGGCGGAACGGCTGCGCGAGAATGGCGTCGAGTTTCAGATTGCCAACCTGAAGATCGACACGGCGACGCCCGCTGGGATGCTGGTCTACACGGTGATGAGCGCGTTCGCGGAGTTCGAGCGGCGACAGTTGGCGCAACGAACAAAGGAAGGCTTGGCCGCCGCCCGTCGCCGGGGTGCAAAGCTCGGCCGCCCGCCGAAGCTAAATGCCGAGCAACTTGCTGCGGCTAAACAAAGGCTGACTTCAACGCCCGCCACGGTGACAAGCATTGCGGAGGAGTTCGGTATAGCGCCATGGAGCCTGACCCGCGCGTTACGGCGGCAGGAAGAACGAGGCCTCTGCACAACTCATGCAGGCTGAGATTTGGCTCCGATCTTATTTCCTGACAGGCGACTTAGCCGCTCGTGTTCTGACATTAAGAAGGTCACGTAGCTGCGTATAAGATTGCAATAGAGCCTACCTTCAGCTGGCTCGATGCTGACACCAGATTTGAGGTCAGCACCATGACGTACACCTCCTCCCGTAGGAGATGAGAGATATCCATGCAGTGCGCCGAGCCATGTTAAGACTTGCTCAAGCGTCGATCCTTTCTGGCTCCGCTGCAACTCTCGCGATCTTGTTGAAGTATTTTTCTTCTACGGTTACATCACCGGCGTTCAGCCCCTGAATGCTGTCGTTACCGACTCCATCAGCCAAAGAATTTCTTGGACGGCCTGCCTCGGCCTCCCCTCGGCCAGAAGTTGTTCCGACTGACGAAACGATGCGCTGATGATTTGTTGGGCCTTTTCATCAAGCGACTCATATCGTTCAGGAACCGGGATCGGTTCATGGACATTGGTCGCGATGATGTACGGCGGACGTATTGAATATCCTGCATCATGCTCGGCAAGTATGCGATTCATGCGCGCTACATTGGGCAACCCTATTGCAGGGTTGCTGCGTAAAACCTCGCACGCCTCAAAAAAGGCGTCGATGAAAGGCGGAGCGTTCTGACCTGCAGCAACCATGGAATTATACAAATCGGACCCTGCCCAACTTATATTTGAGCTGGAAGATGCAGTCGCCCCATACGAGTTCGAAAAAAAGCTTTTGAAATGTTCCAAGATTCCTTTTCGCGAAGGACCCTCAGATGCAATGACGCCAACCAGCGAGTTGAACTCATTCACGACGGCTCGCGGAATTTCTCCGGGCGAGTCAAATCTCCAGGCTGCGTCGAACTCCATGCTGTCTCCCGTGATAAGTCTACCGCAAGTGGACTGACGGTGCCAACCTTGCAAGCGCTCATTCTCTGCTAGCAACGATACCCGCGAATGCAAAAAGTGGGTCGAAGTTAAGTCGGTCGGCCGCGCGCAAAGCCGAAATGTAGGCCAAGCGCCTCTCGTTCATTTGCTGAAGGTCGTGCCCGCCAGCCCAGTCAATCGGCGGCTGACCGTAAACGCCCCTCAGCATCGCATCGGCGATGATTCGCGCGTGACGCCCATTGCCGTTCGGAAATGGATGTATCTGCACCATACGATGATGGAGGCGCACCGCCGCTTCGGCCGGGGCGTAAGTCTCGTGGTCTTTCCAGTAGCGTGCTGTGTCCATAAGGGTGCGAAGTTCGACGCTGATGTGCAGCGGATCGATCCCGATGTTCTTCTCCGTGCGCCGTAACGTTCCCGCCCAATTCCACACCTCGCCGAACAGACGCTTGTGAAGTGTGACCGCGAACGTTGGCGTCAGCACGTCTTGATTTCGGATACGCTCCAGCCATCGCAACCCGGTTTCAATATTCACCTGTTCCAGTTCGTCCAGCTGACCGCGCGTGGTGATATGTCGGAAGCGCAATCCCTCCATCTCGTCGGGGTCGAGCGGCGTCGCGCCCTCCGGATAGTCTGCGATCCCTAGGTTCATTTGTCGTCCCAAAGATCGGATGGCATTTCACGGACAAGGTCGCGGGCGATACGATCGATCTCCTGCTTGATTTTGTTCGCAGGCAGCCCCTGGCTTTCCAGCGCCATGTGCCCGCTTGCCGTGCGGACGAGTCGTTGAGCTTTCTTCCTTGCCTGATTTGCTACCAATCCGTCGACAGTTGTGTCCGGCACGATGGCATAGACGAATCGACAGCCCATCGCCTCAGCTGCCGCCTCCATGGATTTGAGCGTGATTCCGCCATCGCGCTCAGCATGCTCCGCATTGGAGATGCGTGCTCTGGTCACGCCCATCCTGCGCGCGAGTTGAGCGCCCGACATGCCCATCGCCGTTCGCACGGTACGGAGCCATCCTTCCGGGGGACGCGTCAAGGCAAGCCCGTTAGGAACCGCTGCATCGACTAGGGTCTGATATTGTTTGCGAACTGCCTGTTTCACACTCATGCGTATACCAATACGTTTACGTTATACTTTATGATGTTAATCTAAGCGTATACGAATATCGGGCGTATGTCAATCTATAAGTTGACATGATAAGGAGTACAGAGTCTTAGCCTTATAGAACGCGGCGGATTTGACATTGTCGGAACTTTTTATTATTATAGCTGACACAGGAGATCGGTGATGAGCGATGGTCCGCACTTCAGCTTGAACATGCGCCCGCATTGGAAGCTATCCGCGCAGCGCGCGGCAAACCTAGCGCACGGCGCAGACGAGGTATGCGATGCGCTGACTCACGCCGTTAAGAAGGACCTTTTGGAAGCTCCCATTGCCGCAGTTCGCGACGTACTCGGCAGCGACACGCTGTTCCCTGACATGCGAATAGAGCAACTGGAGGGACTGCGTGAGCGTCATCCTCGCTCATCTGCTACCAATGCCCTGATTGACTGCGCCGTAGAGGCGACCGCTCGAGGCCTCACGGGTGACGCTGGAACCCTGTCAGCTGTCACCGCCGCGCTGGAAGACATCGTGCGCCCCGCCATGCGCGGCATCGACGAGCACTATCAGCGCGAAGCAGGGGCGCAGGCGAGTCGAACGGTGCGTAGCCGTCTCGACAATGCGTTCGCCAAGTTGGATTGCCCTGGTATCGCCCGCGAAATTCTTGCCCCTGCACGTCCGCCATCTCGACGGTCAATCACCTTGCCGCGCCAAACCGGGATTGATGAGGGGCCACGCCTATGACTGTCGCCGCTTACAAAGTGACCGTCCCCACGCGCTCGATAAATGCTGTTCCGGGGGCAAGCATCCGCAACGGCCAATTGGCCTTCGATTTGGCGAGGGACTTCAAGTTCTCAACGGCCGCGCTGGCATCCTATGCATTCGCGCGCTGGGAGCCGGTAATCTACGATGCATTGGTCGTCGCGGCTTGCGTGGAGTATGCGGATCGAACCGTTGCGCGCTCAACGATGGGCTGGAGCCGTGCGCTTTCCCTGACGGTGCCGGTGCTTGAACCCGACCGTTGGCTGGCTCCCGATGTCTATGGCGCTCTACGGGACGCCGCTTGTTTCCTTACGGGCGACGACTGGGCATTTGACTTTGTAAAAAGATCAGGCGCGACTCCAAAACCGCCACAAGAGCACTTCCAATTCAACATACAGGCTGATGCCGTCATCGCATTCAGCGACGGGATGGACTCCTGTGCCGTCGCCGGACTCGTGTCACAAAGCCTTGGTGACAAGCTGGTGCGCGTAAGGGTCGGCTCAAAGGCTGGTGGGCGACCAGAGCCCGGTGAACGGATTCCATTTGCGGCGGTCCCATACAATGTGCGGGCTGGTGGTGAATCGACCGCCAGAAGCCGAGGTTTTAAGTTCGCGCTGATCAGCGGCCTTGCAGCCTTACCTTGCCAATGCGCCCGAGATCGTGCTTCCGGAAAGCGGTCAGGGGATCTTCGGACCGGCGCTCGTCACGTCCTCTGTGCAAGCCTACCCCGACTATCGCAGCCACCCGTTTTTCACCGCGCGCATGGAGAAATTCCTTGCCGCGCTCCTGCAAAAGCCCGTTCATTTTGTGTTCCCTCGCATGTGGTGCACGAAGGGCGAAACCCTCAAGGCTTATGCAGCTTTGGCAGGGGCCGATGATTGGCGCGCAACGCGGTCATGCTGGCAGAGTGCGCGACACTGTTCCCTCAACGGCGAACTTGTACAGTGCGGAATTTGCGCGGCCTGCATGTTGCGCCGCATGAGCAGACGCGCCGCGGGCTTTGAAGATCACACGGTCTACGCCTACAGCGACCTGCGCGCACCGACGCTGGAGGGCGCGATGGCAAAGGGTTTCCGCTCGCGCGGCATCGCCATGCGAAAGTATGCCATTGCGGGCGCTCAGCACCTCGATCACCTCGCCGACCTTGTAAGTGAGGCTCATCGCCCGGTCGTGCGCCGACATGCGTTGCTGATCGGGAGAACGCTGGATATCCCGGCGGCCACGGCCGAAGCGCGGCTCATCGCCCTCGTCGAAAGGCACGCCATTGAGTGGCACGACTTTCTACAGGATCAGGGCGCGCGTTCTTTCCTTCGGCAATGGACGCGGGCCTGACCATGACCGTGCCAGCGGGACGGCTGCTAGATACGGAAATCGGAGAACGCCTGCGCCTCGCACGCGAAAGCCGCAAGATTACGCAAGCTGCCGCCGCAGAGATCATTGGGGCGGCGCGTACGACCATTGTCGCGATTGAGCAAGGGAAGCGGCGTGTCCAGCTTGACGAGCTGCAAATGCTGGCGGCGGCTTACGGCACGTCCGCCAATGCGATCCTGCGAAAGGGTGCGGTCCATCTGGATATGGTGCCTCGCTTCCGCAAACTGCCAGACATCCAAAACGATTCCATCGAGCAAGCAACCAAGGTTCTGAGCGACTTGGTGCGGGCTGAAGTCGAGTTGGAGGAAGCACTCGGCGTCGTCCGTGAGCGTCGCTATCCTCCCGAGCGCCCAATCCTGCCGGGCGAACTCTACACGCAGGCTGAACAGCATGCCCAGGAACTGCGCGACTGGCTTGGCCTCGGTCCAGGTCCGGTGACGGATATCGTCTCCCTCCTCGATTTGCAGTTGGGTGTGCGAGTCTATGTCCGACGGCTTCCCGGTAAGATCGCAGGCCTATTCGCCTACGATGACCGGGTGGGCGCGTGCATCTTGCTGAACGCCAGCCATCCCCGTGAGCGCCTGATGCAAAGCGGCGCGCACGAGGCCGCGCATTTCATGTCGACTCGGCGCAAACCCGAAGTTCTCACCGAGGATGAGCGTTTCGTGTCGCGTGAGGAGCGTTATGCCAACATCTTCCAACGCTGCTTCCTCACGCCCGGCAGGGAAGTTCGTCAGCGTTTCGCGGAGATTACGGCGGGACAATCCCACCTAACCCGCCGCCACATCATACTGCTGGCTCATGCTTTCGGCGTATCCCGCGAGGCGATCGTTCGCCGCTTAGAGGAATTGGGTTTGGCGCGGCCGGGAACGTGGGACTGGTTCGTATCGCATGGCGGCATCAGCGACAGCGATGCCCGCCAAGTATTGGGCGGAGACCTGCCGGAGCGCCAGCCCTATGGAGGCCTTTCGCTGGGCCTCTTACCTTCACGTCTAGCCTCGCTTGCCCGCGAAGCATGGAAGAAGGAACTTTACACCGAAGGCCAACTTGCCCGGATGTTGCAGTTGGACCTTCACGGCGTGAGAGAAGTGCTAGACGGCGCGGAGCGCGAACAGAGCGAGGCAGACGAGCTTGTCCGCATTCCTCGCTGATCCCGAGAGGGTTTTGATTGCAGATGCCAGCGTCGTGATCGGCCTTAACGCCAGCGGCTATGCGCGACAAATTCTGGAACTGATGCCGTGCCGCGTGCTCGTGCCCGAGAACGCGCGCGATGAACTAACGATCGGCGCCCAATTCGGCCATGACGACAGCGCGCAACTTGACGCCCTGATTGATGCTGGCCTGGTGAGCCGCGTTTCGCTGGGCGAACCGGAACACCGGACTTTTGAGACACTGATCGACGGTACTTTCGGCAACACGCTGGATGATGGCGAAGCTGCCACGATAGCTATCGCCATCGAGTATGGCGGGGTTGCAATTCTTGACGAGCGGAAAGCGCGGCGCATGTGCGGCGCGCATTTTCCAGGATTGTTGCAAGCTTGCACGGCGCAATTGCTGCTGGAAGTTCGCGCGCTCGGGAAAGCGGCTCAGGCGGAAGCGATGATCAATGCGCTGCGAAAGGGACGCATGCGCGTTCCGCCGGAAATCCTAGGCGATGTTGTGGAGTTGATCGGTCTGGAGGCGGCGGCAGCTTGTAGAAGCTTGCCGCGCGTCACGCGCGTTGGCGGGTCGAAGGAGTCCGAATGACGCATGTATGCGGTAGGCGGAGCGATGCTGCGCGCCACCGCTGCGTAAGTTGAATACCGCAGACAGACGGTGGTCGAGGGTGGAAGTGGCGCTAAAGCCCCTCGTCATGGTTCCAAGGAGCACGAAGGCTCCTTGGTCGTCTCCATGCGCGAAAGCATGGTGTAGGGTTCCAAGGGCGGCATACGCCTTTCGGTCGCGATCCAACGGCGATGACGGTGGTCTGGGCGGGGTCTTGGGGAAGGGCAGGAACGCCCTTTCCCAAGCGCGATGAAACGGCGGACGTTTCACTGGCGCGATGAGGCTCAATGCCGAAAGAGCGCCACAGGCCGGGAGGGATGCAACGGGAGGCGCGCAGCGGGCCTCCCTTG
>CAUQXI010000034.1:0-28094 GCA_963522145.1 uncultured Mesorhizobium sp.
CCCACTGCTGCCTCCCGTAGGAGTCTGGGCCGTGTCTCAGTCCCAGTGTGGCTGATCATCCTCTCAGACCAGCTATGGATCGTCGCCTTGGTAGGCCATTACCCCACCAACTAGCTAATCCAACGCGGGCTCATCCATCTCCGATAAATCTTTCTCCCGAAGGACGTATACGGTATTAGCTCCAGTTTCCCGGAGTTGTTCCGTAGAGATGGGTAGATTCCCACGCGTTACTCACCCGTCTGCCGCTCCCCTTGCGGGGCGCTCGACTTGCATGTGTTAAGCCTGCCGCCAGCGTTCAATCTGAGCCAGGATCAAACTCTCAAGTTGAAAAGACTTTGATTTGGCTATCTGGTCACGCATCGAATTGACGAGAACATTCACACCTAGATGCCTAAGCATCTTGGTAGACTATATTCTCACGAAACGTGATCCGCCAAAGTGTCTTGTTTGGAAGCACCGTTTCCCTGGCGGGATCCGGGTTCCGCGAGCACTCTGCCGCCCACGTTTCTCTTTCTTCTGTATTCGATTGTCAAAGAACGGACATCGCAAAGACGCGATATCAAGACCTGTCTGCTTTTGGCTTCTGGCCTGCTTGAGTGTCGCTTACGCGGCTCTCTTGTGATTTCTTCGAGGACGTTTAGAAGCGAAGCTTCGCAGTCGCCAGCGGCGCGCCGCCCTCGTTGATGACCGGTATATAGTCGGCGGCTCCTCGAACTGTCAACGCGCTTTTCGAACTTTTTTCGAATTTTTTCTGACAGTCTGAAGTCACGAGCGCTCTGGCCGGTCGCACGGGGCTCCTAAAGGCACGTGGCCTGGGTGCCGCCGTGTGCGTCTGGTATGGGTCTCATGAGAGGAGCGCGGAGGCCCCATTACAGCCCCATTGTTTCGAGAAGCCCTTTATACGGTCTCCAAGGCCGCTCACCTGGTTTGACTCAGACCGGCGGGGGGCTCACAAGGATGACCGGGCGGCGTGATTGCAGCCGGCGCAGGGAGTTGATCCGAACCGCCGGGTTTCAGGGAAGCACTTCTTTCAGGATGCAGGACGCCAGTCAGATTCTTTCCGAACTCGGCAACGAGCCGCCTCTTGTGGCGGATGCGGGTCGCAGCGGCCCGCCGGACCGGCGCGAGGTTTCGCTGCGCTGGCTCGCCGGCACCTTCCTCACCGGCCTTACCTCGAGCGTGCTGATGGGCATGGCGCTGTTTGCTGCCCTGGACGGGCGCGAGCAGCTCGCGACGCCGCCGGAGATCGCCGACATCTCGACCGGCGTGGCGGATGGGTCGGGGCAGGATGCCAAGGCCGCACGTGTGTCCCCGCTTCGACAGATCGCGCGCGCCAAGGACCGGCGCCGCATGGAAGTGTCCACTCTCCGGCGTGAGGGCGATCGCGACGTGGTGCGCATGATGCCGTTTGTCGAGGTCAAGATGGCTCTCGCGGCGAGCCACAAGGCCTCCCGCCCCTACCCTCCCTTCGATCCGCTGAATGTGTTCGCCGAAGACAACGCCTCCGACATCCAGGCGGCCGCGCCGACCGGCATCATCTACGGTGCCAAGGTGGAAGGCGAGGTCAGCCTCAAGACCGAAGACTTTCCGATGGAAAGCGCGGCCTTCGAGGAGAAGAGCGAACTTTCGGCCGACGAGGTCGAGAAGGTCGTGCGCGTCACCGCAGCGGTCCTGACGGACGGCGACGTTCAGGTGGCGGCTCTTCATTATGTCGATCCGCAGCGCTTCGGCGACGGCCTCGACAGTCAGACCATGGGCGCGCCGTCCGGTGTCCGCATCGTTCCGGAGAATCTCTCGGTCGCCGCGCGTCCGGCTGCAAGCGACGACGCCATCGTCTATGCCGAGGAGATCGTGCCCTTCACGGAGGAGGGCGAAACCCTCAAGGTGCTGGCGCGCTCCGGCTATGAGGGGGACGACGCCGCCGGCATGGCGGAGGCCATCGGCAGGCTCCTCAATTCACCGATGCTCAAGGCCGGAAGCGTGCTTCGGCTCGGCCTCGAAGTGAAAGGCGACCAGGCCACGATCGTCCGTGCAAGCGTTTATGATCGCACGCGCCATATCCTGACCGTCGCGCTGGATGACCGGAAGCAATATGTGCCGGCCACCGAGCCCGAAACCAACCCGGAGCTTCTGACGGCATTCGACGATTCGCCGGCTCCGGCCGTACGCGGCAACCTGC
This sequence comes from uncultured Mesorhizobium sp., assembly GCA_963522145.1. Classification (GTDB taxonomy): domain Bacteria; phylum Pseudomonadota; class Alphaproteobacteria; order Rhizobiales; family Rhizobiaceae; genus Mesorhizobium_B. The sequence goes on from CAUQXI010000034.1 coordinate 2,180, forward strand.
CCACCATCTATGATGGCGTGTACCGTGCGGCCTATGCCTATGGCTTGTCGGACGGAGTGGCCAAGCAGCTCATCAAGCTCCTGGCTTCCGAGGTCGATTACCAGTCGCGGCTGAGCCCGACCGATCGTCTGGAGGTGTTCTTCTCGCAACCTGGCGAGAACGACGAGATGTCGGACGATTCGGAGCTGCTTTACGTATCGGCGAGCTTCGGCGGACAAACGCGCAACTTCTATCGCTTCCGAATGGAGGATGGCTCCGCCGATTACTTCGACGAGAATGGCCGCTCCTCACGGCAGTTTCTTCTTCGCAATCCCTTGCCGAACGGGCAGTTCCGCTCCGGCTTCGGCGCGCGCAAGCATCCGATCCTCGGCTATGTGAAGATGCATACCGGCGTCGATTGGGCTGCGCCACGCGGCACGCCCATCATCGCTGCCGGCAATGGCGTCGTCGAAAAGGCAGGGTGGGCCGGCGGCTATGGCCGGCAAACCATCATCCGTCATGCTAATGGTTATGAGTCGTCCTACAACCACCAGAGCGCGTTGGCGAAGGGCATCAAGCCCGGCGCCAAGGTGCGGCAGGGCCAAGTGATCGGCTATGTCGGAGCGACCGGACAGGCGACGGGTGACCATCTTCACTACGAACTGATCGTGAACGGTACCAAGGTCGATCCGATGCGCGTGCGCCTGCCCGGTGGACGATCCCTCAAGGGGGAGGAACTCGAAGCGTTCAAGCGCGAGCGGGAGCGCATCGACGATCTTCTCAAGGAAGAAGACGGCCCGGCTGTGAAAGTCGCGGCCAGCGGCTAGGCCAGCGGCCTCATGCGGGCGGCAGATCGAGGATCACGAAAGCTCGTGGGAGCGGCAGCGCGCCGCTTAAACCGCTTTCAGTCGACGAACTCCACCGGCACGTCCTTCTTCACCATCTTGGCAAGCTCGGCCGCGTCCCAATTGGTAAGCCGCACGCAGCCGTGACTTTCGGCCTTGCCGATACGGGAAGGTTCGGGCGTGCCGTGGATGCCATAGGTCGGCTTATCGAGCGCGATCCAGATCGAGCCGACCGGTCCGTTGGGGCCGGGAGGAATGCGGAGGATCTTGTCGTTCTCGCCCTGCTGGAAGTTGATCTTCGGATTGTAGGTGTATTCGGGATCAAATGCGACGCGGCTCACGGCATGGATGCCTGTCGGAGACGGCGTGTCGGGCGAGCCAATCGTGGCCGGATAAGCGACGATGAGCTTGCCATCCGCATCGAAGACGCGAACCTGCTTCAGGCCTTTGTCGGCCACGATCCGCGCGACTGCGCCGCTCTTGGGCGCGCCCACCTGCGTGACACGGATCACCGTGTCGGCGCGGTTGAACGCCGCCTCCGGGTTAAGCGCCTTGAGGTAGCCCTCGTCCATGTGGAAGCGCTCGGCCAGCGCCTCTGTCACGGAGGTGTAGCTCAGGTTTTCGAGCTTCGCCTTCTCGCCGTAATCGGCAGGAACCGATGCCACATAGGGGCCGGCCGCATCTTCCGGAGTAATGGTATAGCTGACCAGCGCGTCGCCGCCGGTTTCGGTCAGCAGCGCATTAATCGCCACACCGTCGGTCGAGCGAAGGTTCTGCCCGGAAATCGCGTTATAGGCGGCAAGCGCCTTGTCCACATTGGAGCCGAAGCGGCCATCGATCACACCGGGCGAGGCGCCCATGCGGTCGAGCAGCACCTGCAGTGCCGCCACGTCTTCCCGCGCAGCGGCTGGAGAAAGCGCGTCGATCGTGGCGCCGGGCGTCGCAGCACTCGATGGAGGCGACGCCTCCGACGGAACGGACGCGACGCTCTCGTTCCGGTCGACGCCTGCGGGCGCGTCCGGCCTGGCTGTCAGCACCTCGTCCAGCGGCTGCCGCTCCACCAGCGCGTTGCGCGGTTGCCTGATCCTGTTTGGCTCCTGGCTCGCGCCAGCCGGACGCCGGATCGGCTCCGGATCAGCGCGACGGCGGGGCAGAGGATACTCCGCTTCGGGAATCACCTCTTCAGGAGAAGGTTCCACCGCGTAATCGTCGTCGGGCAACCCGGCGAAGTCGCCTGGCTCCTCATAGCCCTCATCGCCGCGCAGTTCCCGACGGCGCAACCCGCGGCGCGTTTGCGCGCGCTCGGCGCCGCGACGCGGCGGCTCGACCGCGATCACTTCGCCGGTTTCCGCGTCGAGGATCACGCGACGTCCATACTGATCGTAGAACACGTCGACATCGCCCGCCTGCGCGAGCTGGATGGTCGCCGGATGTTCCGGGGCCGAAGCATCTCCGCTCGTGTGGGATGCCAGCGCCATTGCAGGCATTCCACCCACGGCCACTGTTGCCAGCAATACGCGTCGTATCTGCTGCAAGACGAGAACTCCCTGCCATCATCTCAGCCGCCCGTCCGGCGGCCCGTGCTTCAGAAGGCGACGATCGCACCCGCGCGCCGTTCGCCTCCTGCTGCAATTTGAATGATTCCTGATGAACCGGGCGTGAAGATGGCCGCGTCTCGTGAACGCGGCCATCGAAATTTTCACCCTCCCGGCGTTATCAAGCCGCCTGATCGGTTTCCACGGCAGCCGGTGCCGCAGATCGCGTGCGGAAGTTCAGCCGATCGGAGCCCGACGTGACGCGCACATTCGATCCATCCAGCACCTCACCCATCAGGATCTTCTCCGCCAGCGGGTCCTGCAGATCCTTTTGGATCACACGCTTGAGCGGGCGGGCGCCGTAAGCCGGATCATAGCCCTTCGCCGCGAGCCAATCGACCGCGTCGACATCGAGATCGAGCGTGATCTTGCGCTCGGCGAGAAGGTTTTCCAGCCGCTTGAGCTGGATCGCGACGATCGAGCCCATGTCCTGGCGACGCAGGCGGTGGAACAGGATGATGTCGTCCACGCGGTTGAGGAATTCAGGCCGGAAGGACGCGCGCACCACCGCCATCACCTGGTCGCGCACGCTGTCCACGTCCTCGCTCTCGCCAAGAGAAACGAGGTACTCCGAGCCGAGGTTGGAGGTCATGATGATCAGCGTGTTGCGGAAGTCGACTGTGCGCCCCTGCCCGTCCGTCAGCCGCCCGTCGTCGAGCACCTGCAACAGCACGTTGAACACGTCCGGATGCGCCTTCTCGATCTCGTCGAACAGCACGACCTGATAGGGCCTGCGCCGCACGGCTTCCGTCAGCGCGCCGCCTTCCTCATAACCGACATAGCCGGGAGGCGCGCCGATCAGCCTCGAGACCGAGTGCTTTTCCATGAATTCCGACATGTCGAGCCGCACCATCGCGGTTTCGTCATCGAACAGGAAGGATGCGAGCGCCTTCGTCAGTTCGGTCTTGCCGACGCCGGTAGGGCCGAGGAACATGAAGGAGCCGATCGGCCGGTTCGGGTCCTGAAGGCCAGCGCGGGCCCGCCGGACCGCCTTGGACACCGCCTGCACCGCCTCGCCCTGGCCGACGACGCGCTTGCCGATCTCGTCTTCCATCCGCAGCAGCTTCTCGCGCTGGCCTTCGAGCATCTTGTCCACGGGAATGCCCGTCCAGCGCGACACGATATGCGCGACATGGTCGGGGGTGACGGTTTCCTCCACCATGCCGCCGAGCCCATCCTGCGTTTCCGCCTGCGTCAAGTTGCGTTCCAGCTCGGGGATGCGGCCATAGGCCAGTTCGCCCGCGCGGCCGAAATCGCCCTTGCGCTGCGCGATCGCGAGCTCGTTGCGCGCTTCCTCAAGCTGCCCTTTCAGTTCGGCGGCAAGACCGAGCTTCTGCTTCTCGGCCTGCCACTTGGCCGTCAGCGCATCGGACTCTTCTTCAAGCCCCGCCAGATCCTTTTCCAGACGACCGAGCCGATCCTTGGACGCGTCGTCCTTCTCGACCTTCAGGGCCTCGCGCTCGATCTTGAGCTGCATGATGCGGCGGTCGATCTCGTCCAGCGCCTCGGGCTTGGAGTCCACCTGCATCCGCAGGCGAGACGCAGCTTCATCCACCAGATCGATCGCCTTGTCGGGCAGGAAGCGATCCGTGATGTAACGATTGGACAGGGTCGCGGCGGCGACAAGCGCCGAGTCGGCGATGCGCACCTTATGATGCTGCTCGTATTTCTCCTTCAATCCGCGAAGGATCGACACGGTGTCTTCCACCGTCGGCTCCTCCACGAAAACGGGCTGGAAGCGGCGGGCGAGCGCGGCGTCCTTTTCCACATGCTTGCGGTACTCGTCGAGCGTGGTCGCGCCGACGCAATGCAGTTCGCCGCGTGCCAGCGGGGGCTTGAGCAGGTTGGACGCGTCCATCGCGCCATCCGCCTTGCCCGCCCCCACCAGCGTATGCATCTCGTCGATGAAAAGGATGATCTGGCCTTCGGCGGCGGTCACCTCGGACAGCACGCTTTTCAGCCGCTCCTCGAACTCGCCGCGATATTTCGCGCCCGCGATCAGAGCGCCCATGTCGAGCGCCATCAGTTGCTTGTCCTTCAGCGATTCCGGCACATCGCCGTTGACGATGCGCAAAGCGAGGCCTTCCGCGATCGCGGTCTTGCCGACGCCCGGCTCGCCGATCAGTACGGGATTGTTCTTGGTGCGGCGCGACAGAACCTGGATCGTGCGGCGAATCTCGTCGTCGCGCCCGATCACAGGATCGAGCTTGCCGCTTCGTGCATCGGCCGTCAGGTCGCGCGAATATTTCTTGAGCGCGTCATAGCCCTGCTCGGCAGAAGCGGAATCAGCCGTACGGCCCTTGCGCAGTTCATTGATGGCGGCATTCAGCGCCTGCGCGGTGACGCCTGCCTTGCTCAGGATGTCCGCGGTCTTGGCGGACTTTTCCACGGCAAGGGCGGTCAGCAGCCGCTCGACGGTGACAAAGCTGTCACCCGCCTTCTTGGCCATGTCCTCGGCAGTCGAGAACACCTTCGCCAAAGGCTGCGCCAGATAAAGCTGGCCATTGCCGCCTTCAACCTTCGGAAAAACGTTGAGAGCCGTCTCGACACCAAGCCGAACAGCCTTGGCATCGCCGCCCGCCCGCTCGATCAGCCCCGCCGCCAAGCCTTCCTCGTCATCGACAAGCACCTTCAGAATGTGCTCGGGCGTGAACTGCTGGTGGTTGCGCGAGAGCGCCATGGTCTGCGCGGACTGGATGAAGCCGCGCACGCGTTCGGAATATTTCTCAAGATTCATGATGCAGTCTCCCTCTTCCCACGCGGCCCGGATGCGGCACCGCACAGGATGTTGGCGACGGCCTGCTCCCGATGAGCCAGGCCATTCGTCTTCCATATGGGAAGCGCTGTTTTGGCCCTCAAGAATGAAAAGCCGGTAACAACGAAAAAGGGGCGGCCTGATCGGACCGCCCCTTTAATGCTTCATGGTGTCGCGCGAACTCAGCCCTCTGCGGCTTCACCGGCGGGCGGGATGCCAGGGTCGAACTCAGGCGCGGGCGCTGCGCCGACTTCGGCGGCGGGATCGCCCTCGCCGCGGCTTCGGCTCCCGCGCCGGGGACGACGGCCACGACGTGCGGGCCCATCCCCCTCCGGACCGGATTCGGACCGCGCTTCAACCGCATCGGCAACGGCCTCCACTTCGGTAGTCACCGTCGCAGGAACGCCTGAGCCCTCGTCAGACGCCATATCTTCCCTCGGTGATGCCGTTTCGCGCAAACCGTCACGCTCGCCATTGCGCTCATTGAAGCGGCCGCGCCGCTCGCGCCGACGGTTGTTCTCCTGCGTGGGCTGCGGCGCGCTGCCAAAGCCGGCATCCGGATTAAACGCGATCTCGGCCGGCATGCCTTCGATCACCGGCTGAGGCGCTTGCGCGTGATCGACGCTGTTGCGCGCGACTGCCGGCTGATAGCCTTCGCCGTTTCCATTATTGTCCGAGCCGTTGCTTCCGGCTCCGCCGTGACTCCGCGCCCCGCCATGATTGTAGCCGCCATTCGAGCCGTTGTTTCCCCCGCCGCCATTGTTGGCCTGACGGTGCTCGTTATATTGCCGCTGCTGACCCTGCTGGGGGTGTCCCCCTTGCTGGTGCGGCTGTGACGGGGCGAGCGTGTCGAACTCGTCGCGCTCGTCGTCCATGTCCTCGTCGGCATCCTCGCGGCTGCCCTGGAAATTCTGGATCGGCATCTGGGCCTGCGCCGCCGCGATGATGCGGTTGTAGTGCTCGGCGTGCTGCAGATAGTTCTCGGCCATCACGCGATCGCCGGAGCTGGTCGCATCCCGCGCCAGCGTCGTGTATTTCTCGGCGATCTGCTGGGCAGAGCCACGGATCTTCACGTCCGGTCCGTTGCTCTCGTAGGAGCGGGTCAAGGGATTGGGGCCCTTGCGGTTGTTATTGTTATTACTATTGTTGTTGTTATTATTGTTGCGCCCGCGCATGCGCCTGTTCTGCTGTTGTGGCCTCATACCGATCTCTTTAACGCCGAAAACGATTCAGCTTTTGTTGACGTGGAAAACACAGGCAACAGACGCGCGACCCTGCGCTCACGTCCTGCCTTCAATCGGAGAACTCTCGGCATCGAGCACTTGCTCGACATCAAGCATCTGACGATCGGATGCTGGTCTCCGTCCGAACCGTTCGGCTCGTTCCGCACCCCGCCACTGCGGCCATGCCGCTTGGACCATCCCGTTCCGTTTCGCGTTTCTGGCCGAACATCCCCACCGAGGCTCGCAACCCGGAGGCAGCAGCCTCACAGGGAGAAGGACGGCAGTTTTCGCAGAGCCGAACGTCGCTTAAGAGAGCACCGCCTGCCTCATTAATCCGGCAGGAAGAAGCCTAGCGTCATTCCCCATCCTTGCCAAGCAATTTTTCCGGGAGCCCAGCCGAGAACTAGGGCTGCTCGCACCGGAGCGCGAACTCCAGAACCCGCTGATTGCCGCCGAGGTCCATGAACCTTTCGGGCATAACAAATCCATGTGCCGCAAACAGGGCTTCCACCGCCTTCGCCTGCCGCCAGCCGATCTCGACTGCGATCCTTCCTTGTTCACGAAGAAAGGACGCCGCGCCCGCGGCGATGGTCCGATAGGCGTCGAGCCCATCGGCGCCGCCGTCCAGCGCCCGAAGCGGATCGAAGCGGCGGACTTCGGGAGAAAGCTCCTGAAGTTCCTGCCAGGAAATATAGGGTGGGTTTGAAACAATCAAATGGAAGCTGCCTTCCACCGCGCTCCACCAGTCCGACTGCCGGGCACAAAATCGACCGGCGAGGCCTAGCCGTTGTGCATTGGCTACAGCAGTCTCGACCGCGCCCGGGGAAACGTCCACGCCGAGCGCCGTCGCCTCCGGAACCTGCGCCAGCAGCGCCAGAGCGACGGCGCCGGTTCCGGTTCCGAGATCGAGGATACGGCACTCTTTCGAACGCCTTGCGATCTCGCGCGCGAAGGGCAGCACCGCCGACACAAGCGTTTCGGTATCGGGACGCGGCTCCAGCGTATCAGGAGACAATGCCAGGGAGAGGCCGTAAAACTCGCGGTTGCCGATGATGCGGTGAACAGGCTCGCCTTTCAGGCGCCTTTGCACCGCGTCGGCGATCTCCTTCCGAACATTCGAAGGCAGAACGGTTTCCGGCCGCGCGATCGCATCGCTCTGCGTGGTGCCGGAGAAATACTCGACCAGCAGCCTTGCATCGAGCGCGGGGGCGAGGACGCCCGCCTCGCGAAGAATATCGCGCGCTTCCCGGAGGATCGCGCCCAACCGCTCTTCAGCCATCCGCGCCGAGATCGGCCAGGAGCCGCGACTGGTGATCTTCCGTCAGTGCGGAAACCAGTTCGTCGAACTCACCCTCCATCACCCGGTCGAGCTTGTAGAGCGTGAGATTGATGCGGTGATCGGTGACGCGCCCTTGCGGGAAGTTATAGGTGCGGATGCGCTCCGAGCGATCGCCCGAACCGACTTGGGCGCGCCGCGATTCGGAACGCTCGGCATCCACCTTGGAACGCTCAAGATCGTAGAGCCGCGACCGCAGGATCTGCATGGCACGCGCACGGTTCTGATGCTGGGATTTCTCTGCCTGCACCACGATGATGCCGGTTGGCAGATGGGTGATGCGCACGGCCGAGTCCGTCGTATTCACATGCTGCCCGCCGGCGCCTGACGCCCGCATCGTGTCGATGCGGATGTCCTCGGCCTTGATCGCGATATCCACCTCGGCGGCCTCTGGCAGCACGGCAACCGTGGCGGCAGACGTGTGGATGCGCCCCTGCGCTTCCGTCGCCGGCACGCGCTGGACGCGGTGAACGCCCGATTCGAATTTCAGCGCCGCGAACACGCCGCGCCCCGAGATGCTCGCGACGATTTCCTTGAAGCCGCCGACCTCGCCATCGCTGGTGGACACGGTTTCAAAGCGCCAGCCCCGCGCGGCGGAATAGCGTTCATACATGCGGAACAGATCGCCGGCGAAGAGTGCGGCCTCATCTCCGCCCGTGCCGGCGCGGATTTCAAGGATCGCGTTCTTCTCGTCGGCCGCGTCCCTGGGCAAAAGCAGGATGCGGATATCGCGGTTGAGCGCCTCGATCCGGTCTTCCACTGCCGGTCGATCGGCTTCCGCGAGCTCGCGCATGTCCGCGTCCGTGCCGGCATCGTCCAGCATCGCCTGAAGATCGGCATGCTCGCGCTCAGCCTGTTCCAGCGCGCGGATCGCCGCGACCATGGGCTGAAGCTCGGCATATTCGGATGCCATCCGCACATAGGCTTCCGGATCGGGCCCGGCCGCCATCTGCGCCTCGATCATGTCGAAGCGCTTCGCGAGCTGATCCATGCGCTCCTTGGGCAGGCTCATGGGCAGGACCGACTCATAAACAGAAACTCACAGCGGGATACCGTGCCGCTCCGCGAAGTCCTGAAGCTGCGCCCGGACGGGAAGCTGGGCGTCCGACCCGTTCAACGCGCCATCAACCAGGCGCTCCAGTTCGGCGAGCGGCAGCTCCCGCACCATCGCCTTGACCGGTCCGATCGAGGCTGCCGACATGGAAATCGAGCGAAAGCCCACGCCTGCGAGTGCCATCGCCGATATCGGCTTGCCCGCGAGCTCGCCGCACAGCGTGACGGGCGTTTCCGTCCGCCTGCCCGCCTCGGCGATCTGCTTGAGCACGCGCAGGAAGGGCACGGACAGCGGATCGAAACGATTAGAGAGATGCGCGTTGCCGCGATCCGCCGCCATCACGAACTGGAACAGGTCGTTCGAGCCGACCGATACGAAGTCCACCCGGCTCATCAGTTCGTCCAGCTGCCACAGGAGCGAGGGCACTTCGATCATGGCGCCGATCTTGAGCGTGGTCGGCAGGAGATGAGCGAAGCGGGCGAGATGGCGCACCTCGCGGTCGATCAGTTCGCGCGCCTGAGCGATCTCGCCGAGCTCCGTCACCATGGGCAGCATCACCCGCAACTCGCGCCCGCCGGCTGCCTTGAGCAAAGCGCGGATCTGCGTGCGCAGGAGCGTCGGCCGATCAAGCGTCAGGCGGATCGCGCGCCAGCCAAGCGCGGGGTTTTCCTCCTGCATGGAGGATTTGAAATAGGGCAGCACCTTGTCGCCGCCGATATCGATGGTGCGGAAGGTGACCGCTTTTCCGCCTGCGGCGTCGAGCACGTCTCGGTAAAGGCGTTCCTGCGCTTCCGCGCGCGGAAATGTGGCGGCCACCATGAACTGCAGCTCGGTGCGGAAGAGCCCGATGCCGCTCGCGCCCGACTCGGCAAGCTGCGGAAGGTCGACCGCCAGACCGGCATTCATCTGAAGTTCGATCGTCACGCCATCCCTGGTTTCGGACGGCTGCGCGCGGGACTCCCGGTAGAGCTCCTGGCGCCGCGCCCGGAACCGCGCCTTTTCGCCATAGGCCGCTTCCACATCCGTCTGCGGGCGCAGATGCACCTTGCCCTCGTCGCCGTCCACGATGATCGCGTCGCCATTCTCCGAAACGGAAACAGCGCCTTTCACCTGGCCCGCGACCGGGATGCCCATCGCGCGTGCGACGATCACCACATGGCTGGTCACAGCGCCGTCCTCGAGCACCAGCCCGCGCAGCCGGTCGCGCGGATAGTCGAGCAGTTCGGCGGCTCCCATGGAGCGCGCGACCACGATCGCGTCACGCGGCAGGTTGGCGGCCACGGCATCCGCCGTGCGCCCCATCAACTGGCGCAGCAGGCGGTTGGCGAGATCGTCGAAATCGCTCATCCGCTCGCGTAGGTAAGGGTCCGTCATGTGCATCATGCGCGCGCGCATGTCGCTCTGGACCTTTTCGACGGCTGCTTCCGCCGTCAAACCGTTACGCACCGCTTCTTCGAGCCGGCGCACCCAGCCGCGATCATTTGCGAACATGCGATAGGCTTCGAGCACCGCGCGATGCTCGCCCTCGAACGCGACGTCGCGCCGCGAGAGCATGTCATCGATCGAAAGCCGCAGCGAGCCCACTGCGCTTTCCAGGCGGTCAACCTCCTCGTTGGGATCCTCGGCGAAGAGGTTGTTGACCACCACGCGCGGCTCATGCAGCACCACATGCCCAAGCCCCACGCCTTCGTTGAACGAAAGGCCGCTGCACGAGACGGGACGTGTGACATCGAGTTCGAGGCCGGGCCGCGTGAGACGCGCGAGGTCGCCGGCAGCGATCATCTCCGCCAGCACCATGGCCACCGTTTCCAGCGCCTCGATCTCGTCGTCCTGATACTGCCGCTTGGCGCGGTTCTGCACCACCAGAACGCCGAGCGTGCGACCAGCGCGAAGCACGGGCACGCCGAGGAAGGAGTTGTACACCTCCTCACCCGTTTCCGGCAGATAGGCGAAGGCGGGATGGCGCTGCGCGTCCGACAGGTTAAGCGCGCGCGCGCTTGCCGCGATCGTGCCGACGAGGCCTTGCCCCAGTGCCAGTTGGGCATGGTGGACGGCGTTCGGGTTCAAGCCCTCGGTGGCATAAAGCTCGAGCACCGAATCCGAGCGCAGCACGTAAAGGGAGCAGACCTCGGCGACCATATTGCCGGCGATCTCATGAACGATGCGATCGAGCCGCGTCTGCGGCTCAAGCGCTTCGGCCATCAATTCGCGCAGGCGCTTGAGGAGAACGCGCGGGCCGCCGCCCGAGTTACGCATGGTCAGTCTTCCACTTCAATGCTTCGCGGTTCTTCGCAGGCGCACTCCCCGGCGCGTGTCTCGCTCGAAGCGGGCCTGATCCCGCTTCCGCACCCTAATGCTTATCGAGGCCGTAAACCGAATGCAAAGTCCGCACGGCAAGTTCGGTATAAGGCCCGTCGATCAGGATCGAAATCTTGATCTCGGAGGTCGTGATCGCGCGGATGTTGATCGAGCGGTCGGCCAGCGCCTTGAAAGCGGTCGCGGCCACGCCGGCATGGGACCGCATGCCGATGCCGATCACCGACACCTTGGACATGCCCTCCTCGTGCTGAAGCACGTCGAAGCCGATCTCGGGGCGATTGCGCTCCAGCACGGCGAGCGCCTTCGGCGCGTCGCCTGAGGGCACGGTGAAGGTCATGTCTGTGCGCGAGCCGTCTTCGGAAATGTTCTGAACGATCATGTCCACGTTGATGTTGGCGTCCGCCAGCGGCCCGAAGATGCCCGCGGCAACCCCGGGACGGTCTGATACGCGGCGAAGCGAGATCTGCGCTTCATCCTTGGCATAGGCGATTCCAGTGACGACTTCGCTTTCCACGATCTCATCCTCAGGGCAAATCAGGGTTCCGGGCGGGTTCAGGAGGTCGCCCATGCCAGGCGCATCGGGATCGGCAAAGGACGAGCGCACGAAAGTGCGCACGCGATGCACCATGGCCAGCTCAACCGAACGCACCTGAAGCACCTTGGCGCCGAGCGAGGCCATCTCCAGCATTTCCTCGAAGGAGATTTTAGCGAGCCGCCGTGCCTTGGGCTCGATGCGCGGATCGGTGGTATAAACGCCGTCTACATCCGTATAGATGTCGCAGCGATCCGCCTTCAAGGCGGCGGCGATCGCAACCGCCGAGGTATCCGACCCGCCGCGTCCGAGCGTCGCGATGCGGTTGTCCGGCGCAAGGCCCTGGAATCCCGCAATCACCGCGACCTGACCGCGCTTGAAGCGCTCGATGATCTCGCTGCCGTCGATCTCCTTGATGCGCGCGGCGCCGTGGGCGCCGTCGGTGCGGATCGGGATCTGCCAGCCCTGCCAGGAACGCGCGTCCACGCCCTCGGCCTGGAGCGCGATGGCGACGAGGCCGGATGTCACCTGCTCGCCGGATGCGACCACCGTGTCGTATTCCCGCGCATCGTGCATTGCCGAGGCGGCTCTCGTCCAGCCGACAAGCTCATTGGTCTTGCCCGACATCGCCGACACCACCACGGCCACTTCGTGACCGGCATCGACCTCGCGTTTCACATGGCGCGCCACCACGCGGATGCGGTCGATATCGGCGACGGAGGTGCCGCCGAACTTCATCACGATACGCGCCACGACGCTTCTCGCCTTTTGAACCGGAACGGGCGGCAGGCTCGCCGCCAAAAGAAAACGCCCGGGTACTGAACCCAAGGCGCGAGGGACGCGAGTTCCATAGTCCAAAGCCGGCACGCGGCGCAAGACGGCTTGCGGCAGGCTCAAGACGGCGCGAGATAACTGCCTGCTCGGACGAAAGGGAATCCATGACACGACCCCGCCAGATGCGCCTGACGGCGCGCCACGTCGCGGCGGCGGGAGAAGCGACGGCGGACCCCGGCTTCCAGGTATTTCCCGGAATGCGTGAGGCGACCCCCAATGATTTCGACCACGTCGTGACCGAACTCGTCGCGCAGGCCCCGGCCGACGGCTTCTGGGTGTTTGCCTATGGCTCGCTGATCTGGAACCCGGACTTCGATCATACCGAGCAGCGCATCGCATTGGCGCCCGGCTGGCGGCGCAGGTTCTGCCTCGGCTGGGATTACCGGTTCCGCGGCAGCCGCGAGCGGCCGGGACTGATGCTCGCGCTCGACAGGGGCGGCGCCTGTCGCGGTGTCGTCTTCCGTCTGCCGCCGGATGCGGTCAAGCCCAACATGGATCGGCTGATCCGCCGCGAGATGAGCATGGTGCCGACCGCCTTCCCGCCGCGCTGGATCAGCGTCCAAACGCCCGAAGGTCCGCTCAAGGCGCTGACCTTTGCCATGGATCGCGGGAGCGGCCGCTACGTGACGGGGCTGAGCGACGAAGCGATGGCCGATGTACTGGCGACCGCGTGCGGCTTTCGCGGTTCCATGGCGGAATATCTCTTCGCCACCGTTGCCAAGCTCGAGGAGATGGGCATCCACGACCGTCATCTCTGGCGCATGCAGGAACTTGTCGCCGAGCGCATCGAACATGCGAATGGCTGGGCAAGCGAGCGCATTATGCCCGCTTGACTTCGATGGTACGAACGCGGCTTCTGCCTCCGCAGGAGACAGTTTTCATGAGCGACGCCGCGCGCACAACGATCGATCAGACCGAAGTCGAGCGGTTTTCGCGGCTTGCCGCCGAATGGTGGAATCCGACCGGCAAATTCAAGCCACTGCACAAGTTCAATCCCGTGCGCCTGGCCTATATCCGCGATCAGGTGGCCGCGCGCTTCAACCGCGACATCCGTGCGCCTCGCCCGTTTGACGGGCTGCGCTTTCTCGATATCGGCTGCGGCGGCGGCCTGATGAGCGAGCCCATGGCCCGGCTTGGCGCAACCGTGGTCGGCGCCGATGCTTCCGCCACCAATATCGAGGTCGCGAAGCTCCACGCGGCACAGGGCGATCTCGCGATCGACTACCGCGCCACGACCGCCGAATCGCTGGCCGATGCCGGCGAAACCTTCGACGTGATCCTCAACCTCGAAGTGGTGGAGCATGTGTCGGATGTGAATCTCTTCATTGAGAAGTGCGGTGCGATGGTGCGGCCTGGCGGCATCATGTTCGTGGCAACCATCAACCGGACGCTGAAGGCGCTTGGCCTCGCCATTGTCGGAGCCGAATATGTGCTGGGCTGGCTGCCGCGCGGAACGCATCAGTATGAGAAGCTGGTGCGGCCGGAGAAACTCGACCGTGCCCTGACGCAGGCCGGGCTCCAAACGATCGAACGGGTCGGCGTGACCTACAATCCGCTTGCCGATCGCTGGGGCCGCTCGACGGACACGGATGTCAACTACATGGTGCTGGCCGAAAAGCGGCGCATGCTTTGAGGCCGTTCAGCCGGTGCGGCTCTGCGCGCGCGTGGTCATGAGCACGCCGACGGCGATCACGGCGGCGCCGGCCCAGGTCAACAGCCCATAGCACTCGCCGAGGAACGCGGTGCCGGACAAAAGGCCGAGTGCTGCCGCGATGTAGCTGATCTGGCTGAGATAAACCGGCCCGCCCACCGCCTGGAGGCGGAAAAAGAATGCGAACATCAGGGAAGCCGAGGCGACTTGCGCCGCGACCAGCAGCGGGAGCTCGCCGAGCGGCCCGAACGCGCCCGGCCCTTCCAGCGCCATGATGCCGACCAGCAGCATCGCAGCCGCCGTGAGATGGCTCCCCGCCGCAAGCTGGATCGGCCCCGTATTCTCCGGCCAGTCGAGGCTGCGATAAACATTGCCCGCCGCAAGAAACACGGGAAGCATAAGCCCCATCAGCACCCAGAACGGCTCGGCCGGCGTTTCTGCCCGGCCACGCGTCAGCGTAACCAAGACTGCGCCTGCGAACCCCACCGCGATGCCGGCAATGCCGAGGCGGTTCGGGCGGCGCAGCCGGAGCAGGATCGAGAACACCAGCGTGAACACGGGCGAAAGCGTGTACATCACGCCGGTGTAGCCCACGCCCAGATGCGAGACCGTGGAAACCAGCAGAAGGTTCGGAACCGCATAGGAAACGGCGGCCGTGACAACGAAGTAGCGCAACCGCCGGCCGTCGAGCGGGACACCTTGCCCGCGCAGGCAAAGCGCCAGAAAGAGAACGCATCCCGCCCCACCCGAGATCACAAGGGCCCAAAGCATCGCTGAGGCGCCGGCCGCTCCAGCCAGCCGGGCGAAAGGCAGCGTCAATCCCAGAAGGGTGCCGGTGACAAGCAGAAGGCCCAAGGCCGAGTTCCAGAGGATGCGCATGGGGAAGAGCCGGTGCGAAGCCGGTCAGTTCCGCTCGTCGGGAAACTGCGGCAGCGGCAGGAATTCGACGCCGTCCTCATGAAGGCTCGCGGCTTCCTCCGCCGTGGCGCGTCCATAGATGCCGCGCGCTTCCGTTTCGCCGAAATGGATCTTCCGGGCTTCCTCGGCAAAGCGCTCGCCGACATCTTCAGCGCCCGCCCGCATCTTCTCGCCCAGCGCCTTGAGTTCGCCCATGATCCGCTTCTGGTCCGCGCTCAGCGCGAGCGCAACCGATTCACGCTTGCGCGCCGTGTATACTGCAGGCGCCATCAGGGCCTTTGCCACCTTGCCTGAGCCGCAGACAGGGCACTCCACGAAGCCGCGCTTTGACTGGGCGTCGAAGTCGCCATTGTCACGAAACCAGCCCTCGAAATCGTGGCCGCTGCCGCAGTGAAGCGAGAACTTGATCAAGATGCCGCGCCCTCGATTGCCTGCATTCCGGCCTGATCAACAGAGAACTCACGCGCATTCTTGAGATTCGGCACCTTGGCACGAGCGTCTGACGAACGCGCGGGGTCGATCTCGGCCATCACCACGCACGGCTCGTCTCCGGGTGCCTCCGCCACGACCTGTCCCCATGGATCGACGATCATCGAATGGCCAAAGGTTTCGCGCCCATCCTCGTGCAGGCCGCCTTGCGCGGCGGCCACCACCCAGGCGCCGTTCTCGATCGCGCGGGCGCGCAGGAGAACATGCCAATGCGCTTCTCCGGTCTGGCGGGTGAATGCCGCGGGCAGGGTCAGCACCTGCGCGCCTGCCAGCGCCTCCGCACGAAAAAGCTGCGGGAAGCGGAGGTCGTAACAGATCGCGAAGCCGAGCGTGATCCCGTCGACGTCCGCGACAAGCGCGTTTCGCCCTGCCGCATAGGTGGCCGATTCGCGCCAGCTTTCGCCGCGGTCGAGATCGACGTCGAACATATGGATCTTGTCATAGGTCGCGCGAAGCGTGCCGTCCGGCGAGAACAGGAAGCCGCGATTGGCGACCTTGCCGTCGGCGCGTGCGATAGCTGTCGAGCCGAGATGAAACCACACGCCAAGCTCGCGCGCGAGATCATGCGCGGCGGCGACCACCGGATCGCGTTCCTCCGGCTGCAGGATCGTCTTGAGCGCTTCGCGGTCACGCAAAAGCGCACCGGTCATTTCCGGCGTCTGCAGATAGCCCGCGCCACGGCCCGCCGCCTCGCGGGCAAGTTCCGCCATCGCACGGATATTGCGCTCCGGGCTCGTGCCCGAGCGCATCTGAAGCGCGGCGGCTTTCAGCATCCTCAGGCAGCGCCTTGCAGCAGCGCATCGAGGCGACCGGCCTGCTCCAGCGCGTGGAGGTCGTCACAGCCGCCCACATGTGTTTCGCCGATGAAGATCTGCGGAAAGGTCGAGCGGCCGTTCGCGCGGACGATCATCTCCTGCCGCAGTTCCGGCGAAAAGCTCGCATCATGCTCGGTGTAGGCAACGCCCTTGGTGTCCAGAAGCCGCTTGGCGGCAGTGCAATAGCCGCACCCCATCCGCGTATAGATCGTCACATCCTGCATGCTGCCGGCTCCAGAAGTTTGCGGCGCTATATAGGCGGTCGTCAGCCGTCCCGAAAGTCCCAGTCTTCGGGGGTGTCGCTGCTGCCGGGAATGACGCGCGCGAAAGTCAGCACGTCCACGCCGCCTGCCCCACCCTTGCGGAGCGCGCGCGCCACCGCGTTCAGCGTGGCGCCTGTGGTGTAAACATCGTCCACGACGAGCACGCGCTTGCCTCGCACCGTCTCCAGCGCCCTCTCCGGCACGGCGAACGCCGCGCGCACATTGGCCTCCCGCTCCCGCTTCCTCAGGCCCACTTGCTGACGCGTAGGCTTCCGGCGAACCAGCGCTTCTGGGGCGAACCGGACCGCGGCGTTCCGGGCGATCACGCGGCCCAGTTCGGCCGACTGGTTGAAGCGCCGCGACCAGAAGCGCCGCCAGTGCAGTGGAACCGGCACGATCAGGTCGGCTTGCGCGATCAGGTCCGCGCCCGCGCGCGCCATCCATCGCGCCATAGGCGGCGCGAGGTCGGTACGGTCGCCATATTTGAGGCCGCGCACCATCTGTCCCGCCACACCATCATAGATCACGGCGGCGCGCGCCCGATCGAATTGCGGCGGATAGGCGATCGCTTCAGGCGAAACGGCGCCTTCTCCCATGTCATAGGCGAACGGCGTTCCCAACACGTCGCAGACCGGCTTCTCGATAAGTCGCAGCTTCGGCCAGCAGTGCCCGCACAGCGCCCCCGGCTCGGCCACGATCCGGCGGCAGCCGAAGCAGACGGGCGGAAACAGAAGTCGGCCGGCCTCTGTAAAAAGCCGGGTCGCCACGGAGCGGATGCGGCGCGGAGCTGCACGCTCGACCTCCAACCCATCATCCCTTGCCGCATTGACCGCGAGATCGATCTCCTCCATCCCCACCTCCGCCGGAGCCACGACAATCTCCATCTCCGCATACCGCGTCCAGCGAATTTTCGCTCATCGGTTGAAGCAGGTTGCGCGAAGGATTTCATTTCCATGAAGCTGTTCGACGCAGCACTCAGCATCGCCCGAAAGCGCCGCGCATTGGGCCGGGGAGCAGCGGGTGTGGATTTCCTTGTGGCGCATGCCGCGGAAGACCTGGGGGATAGGCTCAGCGCCACGAGGCGGCGTTTCAAGCGCGCTGCGGCCCTGTTTTCAGTCACCGACCATGCAGCGCGCGCGCTCGTTGAAAGCGGCAAGGTCGACGAGGTCATTCGCGTCGAGGCCGATCCGACCTTTCTTCCTCCTGGGGAAGGCATCCTTGCTCCTGTCGAAACCATCCCGCTCGAACCAGAAAGCATCGATCTCGCCGTTTCGCTTCTGACGCTGCAGGAGGTGAACGACCTGCCGGGTCTTCTCATCCAGATCAGGCGCGCGCTTCAAGCCGACGGGCTCTTCATCGGCTGCATGGCGGGAGGCGGCACGCTAGCCGAGCTTCGCGAAAGCCTGCTTGCCGCCGAAAGCGAACTGGATGGCGGCGCGAACACCCGCGTGATCCCCTTCGCGGAAGTGCGCGATGCGGGCACCCTCCTCCAGCGTGCGGGCTTCGCCCTCCCCGTGACCGACACCGAAAGCCTCACTGTCCGCTACGACTCGATGGGCGGACTGGTGGATGACCTGCGCGCGATGGGCGCGACGAATGCCCTGATCGAACGGTCGCGGCGTCCGCTCGGGCGCCGGCACATGCTGCGGGCCGCTGAAATCTATGCGGAGCGCTTCTCCGACCCTGACGGCCGTGTCCGCGCGACCTTCAATCTGTTGTGGATGTCAGGGTGGGCGCCGCATCCCTCGCAGCCGAAGCCCGCGCCGCGCGGTTCGGCGACGGTGTCTCTCGCGCAGGCGCTCGGCAGCCAAAAGCCTCCCGCTTCTACCTGAAGGCTCGGGTGAGCTTGCTGTTGGTGTCCGAAAACAGGAACTGCAGCGCGTTGGTAGCGGTGCCCACGCCGGCAACGATCGCGAGTGAAAGGCAGGCGATGATCAGCCCGTACTCGATAACCGTTGCGCCCCGGCGGTCGCGGCAGAATCGCTTGATGAGGTGCATCGGCTCCAGCCTTTTGGAAGAGAGCTTAGAAGCCGTTTGCCCATAAAGGGTTAAGGCCCGCCATCATCCTCGAACCGATTGCAGATAAAACTCAGCAGTCGCCGGAACGCGACCCGTTCCCGCCGATGATGCAGACGGCACCCGGGGAAGGCTGCAGAACGCTGCGGCGCAGCGTATAGCTCGTGCCGGCATTCTTCACCGAACCCGTGCTCATCATGTCGAGCCCACGCGCGATCGTGGCGTCCGTCGATCCGATGCGTTCCGTCTTGTCTACGAAAGGCAGAATGATCAGCGCAAGCGCGATCGCGGCAGAACCGAACAGGAGAGTGGCGCGGATGATGCTGATCCCGGCTTCCGCCACGCGCGAGGGCCGCTCGATGCGAACGAAATCCCACTCATTGTCGATGGCCATGCCGTGTTCCCCGCTCGCACCCGGTTCGTGCAACTTTTCACGAGTGTCTGAACGAAGGCTTAACCGACGGGCAGCGCTTCAAAGCAGGTCAAGAAGGGACGGGATCAGCGGTTCGTCGGCCGGGGGCATGGGGTAGTCGCGCATGCGGATGGGGCGCACCCATTTGAGGCTCTGGCCTTCCTTTGCTTCAGGCGTTCCTTCGTAGCGGCGGCACACGAAGAGCGGCATCAGCAGGTGGAAGCTCTCATAGGCATGGCTGGCAAAGGTCAGCGGCGCGAGGCAGGCCACTTTCGTTTCGATGCCGAGTTCCTCGCGGAGCTCCCGGATCAACGCCTCTTCCGGCGTTTCCCCTGCCTCCACCTTGCCGCCCGGAAACTCCCACATTCCCGCAAACGACTTGCCTTGCGGCCGCTGTGCGAGAAGCACGCGGTTGTCGGCATCCACCAGCGCGCAGGCCGCCACCAGCAGCACGGGTCTGGAAGCGGGGACCGTCATGCGGAAACGGGCCGTCGATAGTGGTAGCGGTAGAGCTCGGTGAATCCGAGCGCGGGATAAAGCTTGAGCGCGGCCTCGTTGCCGGCCTCGACCTGAAGCCAAGCCTGGTGAGCGCCGCGGCTTCTTGCCCATTTCAGCGCGGAAAGCACGATACGCCGTCCGAAACCCTTGCCCCGTTCGGCCTTGTCCGTCGCCACCTCGAACAGCCCCGCCAGATCGCCATCATGCACGCAGACGGCAGTCGCGATCGGCCTGTTGTCGCGCTCCAGCACGAACAAGCCGGCTTCCGCAGGGATGGCTGTGATGACCTTTTCCAGACCGGCGGCAGGGCCGGCCTCATCCCCGTCCATCTCCACGCGGGATGCGGTGAAACGTGCGACATCCTTGAGCGGAATATGGCTGATGCCGTCATCCACCGCCGGCCCGTCGAGGGGCATCCGCAGCACGAGCGAGTGGCCGAACGCGTCCCACCCCGCCGCGTCGAAGTGGGCGGCAAGCACCCGGCCCGACAAAGGCGACATGCGGAAGGTGAACGGGCGGCCCGCCTGCTCGAAGGCCGAGCGCGCCCGAGAGATCCTTCCGTCGAGGTTCAAGCAGTCGCCGGGATCGAGCGGATTAACGGAGTTGAGCCGCTTGGCAGGGTGAGCAGGCGTCAGCCGCGTGAGCCATGTTCCATCATAATGCGCGCTCGCGGCTGGCCATGCGCGAAAGCCGGCGGCTTCGAAACGACGAACAAGCGCAAGTTCGGGCATGACGAAAACAGCCGCCGCGTCAGCTTCGATAATCGCCGTTGATGGCGACATAGTCCTTGGTGAGGTCGCAGGTCCAGACACGCGCCTCGCCGCTTCCCAAACCGAGTTCAACGCGGATCGCGATCTGCTCGCCCTTCATATAGGCGGAGGTTGCGGCCTCTGAATAGTTGGGATCACGCTCGCCATCAAAGGCAAGGCGATGCTCGCCGAACCAGATGGCCAAACGATCTCGATCGGCCGGCTCGCCCGCCTTGCCGACCGCCATCACCACCCGGCCCCAATTAGCGTCCTCGCCCGCCACCGCCGTCTTGACCAGCGGCGAATTGGCGATGGAAAGCGCGATGCGCTTTGCCGAGGCACGGCTTTCGGCGCCCGTCACGCTTACCGTGATCTCCTTGCGGGCGCCCTCCCCATCGCGCACCACCTGCAGCGCCAGGTCGCGCAACAGGTCGTCGAGCGCAGCGCGGAACTCCGCCAGGCGCGGATCGTCCGATATGGCGATGGGCGGGCAGCCGCGCTCTTCCGCCTTGCCGGTCGCGAAGAACAGAAGAGTGTCGCTTGTGGAAGTGTCGCTATCAACGGTCACGGCGTTGAAGCTGTTTTCCACGCCGTTCGATAGCAGCGTCTGGAGCACTGGCGCGGCGATCGGCGCGTCCGTCGCCACGAAGCTCAGCATGGTCGCCATGTCGGGCGCGATCATGCCCGCGCCCTTGGCAATGCCGTTGATGACGACCGGAACTCCGTCGATCGCAACCGAACGCGTCGCGAGCTTGGGATAGGTGTCCGTGGTCATGATGGCCGAAGCCGCATCCGCCCAGCGTCCGGCTTCGGCCTTCGATGCCAAACCGTCCAGCAGATGCCCGAACTTGCCCGCATCCAGCGGCTCGCCGATCACGCCCGTGGAGGCAAGGAACACCTCATCGGTCGAACACCCCACCGCCGCGGCCGCCATTTCAGCGGTTGCATCCGTGGTTTCACGCCCCCGCCGGCCGGTAAAGGCATTGGCATTGCCGGAATTGACCACCAGGGCGCGCGCGCGCCCGGCACCCAGATTGGCGCGGCAGAAGTCGACGGGCGCGGACGGGCACTTTGAACGGGTGAAAACGCCGGCCACTTTGGTACCTGCATCGAACACCATCATCAGGAGGTCCGTGCGGTCGCGATACTTGATCCCGGCCTCGGCGGTGGCGATCCGCACACCCTCGATAGCGGGCATCGTGGGGTAGGTCTTGGGAGCCAGGGGAGAGATGGCGGCCGACATGGGTTCTCTTTCGAAGCGATGACCAGCCGCGATTGCCCCAACTCAGCGTTTCACGCAAGGCGCCGGCGTTCGCTGTTGCCACGCAGAGCCCGGCTTGCGAGCAGGCGATCGCCTCCTCGCAGGCCAGGTAGAACGCTTATTGCTGCTGCTGCTGTGCGTCGGCCGCATCCATCGCGGCCTTCAGCGCCGGATCGGCCACGTCCACTTTGGCCGCGCCGCGGATGTTCTTCACGAGCGCGAAATAATTCTCGCGCAGCAGAAGCGAGCGGACCTGCTCCTTGACCTGATCGAAGGCCGGCGGCTGCTGGGCGCGCTTGTCCTCCACCTTGATCACATGCCAGCCGAACTGCGATTGCACGGGCTCCTTGGTGTAGGAGCCGGGCTCGAGCGCCGTTGCCGCCTTCTCGAACTCGGGCACCATGCGGCCGGGGCCGAACCAGCCGAGATCGCCGCCCGTGGTCTTGCCGCTCGGATCGGTGGTCTTCTCGTTGGCCACGTCCTCGAACTTGGCGCCGCCGTCGAGCTGCTTGATGACAGCCTCAGCTTCTTCCTTTGTGGCGACCAGGATGTGGCGCGCGTGGATTTCGTTGACCGGCGGCGTGTTGGCCACTTCCTGGTCGTAGCGGGCGCGGATCGCGTCATCCGTCACCTTGGCAGCCACTTCCTTGTCCACAACAGCGCTGTGCAGCGCCCGCTGGCGCAAGAATTCGAGCCGCGCCTGGAACTCCGGATCCTTGTCGAAACCCTTGGATATTGCCTCGGCGGCAAGCAGGCGGATTTCCACCACGGCAGACAAGGCAGCTGCACGCCGTCCCTCGGGCGGAAGCTGTGCGAACTGCTGGTCGAGATCGTTCTCGGCAAGCTGGAGATCGGCTTCCGTGATCGGCTGGCCATTCACCGTCGCCACCACCGTTTCGGGCGCGACAGGCGCAGCTGCGGCGGGAGCGGGAGCCGCCGGTGCGGCAGGCGTTTCCTGCGCGAGCACGGGGCCGGCAAGAAGGACGGCGAGCGCGAGGCCGGCAGCCTTGGAAGACAGACGCAGCAGGGCTGCGCATGAAAGCGAAACGAACATCGGCACTTCTCCGATCAGGATGAGGATGGGATTGGCGTGATCCCGCTGTAGGAAGCGGGACAAAGGGCGGCGAAGGCGGCTCCGCGGCCAAGTTGACATCGCATGGGGGCCCTCTTATCTGTCCTTCGCCCTTGCGTCCAGACGCGTTTTCACCTGCGTCGCCCGGCGCATTCCCTTGTTTTCCGGCCTGTTCGAGCCCTCTGCCCGGCAGGCTGCGCGAGCCTCCCGCGGGGAAGCCGCATCCTTCGAAAGGACCATTGGATGGTCAGCCTCGGCGGTCTCGCCCGTAAGATTTTCGGCTCCTCCAACGATCGCCGCGTCAAGGGCTTCAGGCCGCGCGCCGAAGAGATCAACGCGCTGGAGCCCGAGCTTGCGTCCCTTTCCGACGACGCGCTGCGTGCCCGCACGGACCAGTTCCGGAAGCAGCTTTCCGATGGCGTTTCTCTCGACGACCTGCTGATCCCTGCCTTCGCCACCGTCAGAGAGGCGGCCAAGCGTGTGCTGGGCCTGCGCCCCTTTGACGTGCAGCTGATCGGCGGCATGGTGCTCGATGGCGGCGACATCGCGGAGATGCGTACCGGCGAAGGCAAGACGCTGGTCGCCACGCTTCCCGTCTATCTCAATGCCCTTCCCGGCGATGGCGTCCATGTGGTGACGGTGAACGATTATCTCGCCCGCCGCGACTCGGAGTGGATGGGACGGCTCTACAAGTTTCTGGGCCTGACGGTCGGCGTAATCGTGCACGGCATGTCCGACGACGAGCGTCGTGCAGCCTATGCCTGCGACGTAACCTATGCCACCAACAACGAGCTCGGCTTCGACTATCTCCGCGACAACATGAAATATGACCGCGCGCAGATGGTGCAGCGGCCTCACAATTTCGCGATCGTGGACGAGGTGGACTCCATCCTGGTCGACGAGGCGCGCACGCCGCTCATCATCTCCGGTCCGCTCGAGGATCGCTCGGAGATGTACAACACGGTTGATGCCTTCATCCTCAAGCTTCAGCCGGAAGACTATGAGGTCGACGAGAAGCAGCGCACCGCGATCTTCACCGAGGAGGGCACGGAAAAGCTCGAGAACCTCCTGAAGGAGGCCGACCTGCTCAAAGCCGAGTCGCTTTATGACGTGGAAAACGTCGCCATGGTCCACCACGTCAACAATGCTCTCAAGGCGCACCGCCTGTTCCAAAAGGACAAGGACTACATCGTCCGCGGCGACGAGATCGTTATCATCGACGAGTTCACAGGCCGCATGATGCCGGGCCGCCGCTATTCGGAAGGGCTGCATCAGGCGCTGGAAGCCAAGGAGCATGTGCGCATCCAGCCCGAGAACCAGACGCTCGCCTCCATCACGTTCCAGAACTATTTCCGCATGTACAAGAAGCTGGCCGGAATGACCGGCACGGCGGCGACGGAGGCCGAGGAGTTCGGCAACATCTACGGGCTGGGCGTCACCGAGGTGCCGACCAACTTGCCCGTCCAGCGCATCGACGAGGACGATGAGGTTTACCGCACGGTTGAGGAGAAATACCGCGCCATCATCCGCGAGATCCGCGAAGCGGCCGCGAAGCGCCAGCCGATCCTGGTCGGCACCACCTCCATTGAAAAGTCCGAGCTTCTGGCCGAGCGCCTGCGCAAGGAAGGCATGAAGGGCTTCCAGGTGCTGAACGCGCGCCACCACGAGCAGGAAGCCACCATCGTGGCGCAGGCGGGCGTGCCCGGCGCGGTAACCATCGCCACCAACATGGCCGGACGCGGCACGGACATCCAGCTCGGCGGCAATGTCGAAATGCGGATCGCGCAGGAACTGGCCGAGGTTCCGGAAGGGCCGGATCGGGATGCGCGCGAGGAAGAAATCCGCGCCGATATTGCCCGCCTCAAGGCGGAGGCGCTCGCGGCGGGCGGACTCTACGTGCTTGCCACCGAACGGCATGAGTCGCGCCGCATCGACAACCAGCTTCGCGGCCGCTCGGGCCGTCAGGGTGATCCGGGGCGCTCGAAATTCTACCTGTCGCTGCAGGACGATCTGATGCGCATCTTCGGCTCGGAGCGCATGGACGGCATGCTTCAGAAGCTCGGCCTCAAGGAAGACGAAGCGATCATCCATCCATGGATCAACAAGGCGCTGGAAAAAGCGCAGAAGAAGGTCGAGGCGCGCAACTTCGACATCCGCAAGAACCTGCTCAAATATGACGATGTGCAGAACGACCAGCGCAAGGTGGTCTTCGAGCAGCGCATCGAGCTCATGGAAGGCGAGAACCTCAGCGAAACCGTCGCCGAGATGCGTCATGACATGGTCGACGAGATGGTGGCGCGCTTCATTCCCGAAACAGCCTATGCCGAGCAGTGGAACGTGACCGGCCTCAAGGAAGAGGTGCGCAACACGCTGAACCTCGACCTTCCCGTGGATGAGTGGGCCAAGGAAGAAGGCATTGCGGAAGACGATATCCGCACCCGGCTTAACGAGGCGGCTGACGCCGCCGCAACCGATCGCGCAGGCCGCTTCGGCTCCGACGTGATGGCTTATGTGGAGCGCTCCATCCTGCTTCAAACGCTCGACGGCCTGTGGCGTGAGCATCTGGTGAATCTCGACCACCTTCGCTCTGTGGTCGGCTTCCGCGGCTATGCCCAGCGCGACCCGCTCAACGAGTACAAGAGCGAGGCCTTCGAGCTTTTCCAGGCGATGCTGGGCAATCTGCGCCAGGCGGTGACAGCCCAGATGATGCGGGTCGAACTCGTGCGCGAGGCGTCCGAGGCTCCGCTGCCCGACGCGCCTGACGCGGAAGGCCACCACTTCGATGCCACGACCGGAGAGGACGATTTCGGCGACGATTATGGCGGGACGGAACTCGCCACCCTGTCGCGCGAAGACACCCGCACGGTGGCGCCAGAGGACCGCGATCCCAATGATCAGTCCACCTGGGGCAAGGTCGCGCGCAACGAGCTCTGCCCCTGCGGATCAGGCAAGAAGTACAAGCACTGCCACGGCGCGTTCGCCTGAGCGCAAATTCGACTACGCTCTGATGCCTCGCTCACGAGGCGGTCGTGTGTTAGGATATACGCGATGCTGAGCAATTATCGGGAACGTATCGCACTTGAGCCGGGCAAGCGGGGCGGCCGGCCGCTGGTACGTGGTACGCGCATCGCCGTCGCCGACGTACTTGGTTGGCTTGCATCAGGGATGACGTACGACGAAATGCTGGATGATTACCCCGAAATTGGTCAGCCGGACATCTTGGCCTGTCTGGCATTCGCCGCGGAGCGAGAGAATCGTCTTCTTCCTGCCGGCGAATGAAGCTGCTGTTTGATCAAAAT
>CAUQXI010000035.1:0-27334 GCA_963522145.1 uncultured Mesorhizobium sp.
CTTCTGGCCTTCCGCGTCGATCGGCAGCGTCAGCCAGTCCTGGATATACTCCGCCCGCACGATGCGGATCTCGCCGAGCGCGCCCGACGCCACCAGCTCGCGCGCATGGCGCACCATGGCATAGCCGGTATTGTTGAGCGTCACCGCAAAGACGAGGCCGGAACTGCGTGCGAGCGCCGCAAGCTCCTTCGCCTCGCCGATGCTGGCGGACAGGGGCTTGTCGCAGATCACGTCGATGCCGGCTTGAAGGAAAGCCTTGGCGGCGGGCGCATGGAGGTGGTTCGGCGTGACGATCACAACCGCCTCGATGCCGTCCGCGCGCGAGCTTTCCGCTTCCGCCATTTCGGTGAAGCTGCCATAGGCGCGGTCGGGATCGATGCCGAGATCGGCCGCCGAGACACGCGCGCGCTCCGGATCGGAAGACAGCGCGCCGGCGACAAGCTCGATGCGGTCATCGAGCCGCATCGCCATGCGGTGCACCGCGCCGATGAACGCCTCGCGTCCGCCGCCGACCATGCCGACGCGCAGGCGCCTTGCCCGCGAGCCGTCGCCCGTGGCGTAAACCATCAGCCTTTCACCCCAAGCAGCTGAAGCGTCATGTCGCGATCCATGCCGGTTGCGGCGAAGTCGTCGAACACGCGGTCGGTGACCTGGATGATGTGATCGGAGATGAACTTGGCGCCGTTGCGCGCCGCGACTTCCGGGTGCTCCAGGCAGCATTCCCATTCATACACGGCCCAGCCCTTGAAGTCGTACTGCGCCATCTTGGAGAAAATGGCCGTGAAATCGACTTGTCCCGCGCCGAGCGAGCGGTCGCGAGCGGCGCGTTCCAGCCAGTTCTTGTAGCCGCCCCAGAAGCCCTGCTTCGCGGTCGGGTTGAACTCGGCGTCCTTGACGTGGAACATCTTTATCCGCTCGTGGAAGACGTCGATGAAGCCGAGATAGTCGAGCCCTTGCTTGATGAAGTGGCTGGCGTCGTAGTTGATGTTGCAGCGCTTGTGACCGCCGACCGCATCCAAGAACATCTCGAACGTGTCGCCATCGAACACATCTTCCGTCGGGTGGATCTCGAAGCACAGATCCACGCCTTCCTCCTCATAGGCATCGAGGATCGGCGTCCACCGCCGGGCCTGCTCGGCAAAGCACTCCTCGATCAAGCCGGCGGGACGCTGCGGATAGGGATAAAGATAGGGCCATGCGAGAGAGCCCGTGAAGCTCACGCTTTCCGTGCAGCCCAGCCGGCGCGACACGCGCGCGGCCTTGCGCACCGCGTCCGCCGCCCAGTGGCGGCGCGCCTCCGGATCGCCTTTGTATTCCGGCGGGCACTGGCCGTCGAACATCAGGTCATAGGCCGGATGCACCGACACCATCTGGCCCTGATAGTGCGAGGAAAGCTCGGTGATGACGATGCCGATATCGGCAAGCTTGCCTTTCACCTCGTCGCAGTAGGTCTCGCTTTCATATGCCTGGTCGAGATCGAAGAAGCGCTTGTCGCCGCAGGGCACCTGGATGCCCTTATAGCCGTAATCCTTGGCCCAGCGGGCGATGGACTCCAGGCTGTTATGGGGCGGCTCGTCTCGCGCGAACTGTGCCAGGAAAAGCCCCGGTCCCTTGATGGTGCGCATCGGCTCCTCCCTTCCTGCACGTCGCAATCGCCGCGAAATACCGCACAGAAATTTCCACCAGTCAATAAATGAAATTTTTGTTCCAAACGGCTGGATCAACGATAGCATAGCGGCCGGGAGCCCGCTTGAAAATTGCGACGGTATGCTGATGACGGAACGTTCGGGAAGGCCCGGCGAGGCAGGAGGAACGGCATGGGCGACGCGTTGATCGAACTGGCGGCGGAGGGAATTTCTGCGCATGTCGATCCGGCCTTCGGCATGATCGAGCGCCTAGAGGTGCAGGATCGCGGCAGAACGGTTTCAATGCTGCATCGCGCGCCGTGGCGGAATGCAGGTGAGACGTTGCCGCAGGGCGCCGCACCGCATCTTGCGGGGCTCGCCGGCGATTTCTTCTGCGCGCCCTTCGGCGATGCGTCCGCCGATCATGCACCTGCCCATGGCTGGCCGGCAAACAGCGCCTGGGACCATCTGGAGACACATCGGGAGGGCGCGGCAACGATCGGGCGATTCCGCTTGAGGCGCACCGTGATGGGAGCGGAACTTACCAAGGAGCTACGCCTCATCGACCACCATCCCTTCCTTTATCAGCGCCACATCTTCAAAGGCGGCGAGGGCACATTCGCCGCGGCAAACCACGCCATGGTGTCGCTGCCACACGGCGGCCGGATGCGCTTCTCGCCGAAGCGCTGGTGGGAAACACCGGCGACCCCGCTCGAAAGCGATCCGGCACGCGGCCGCTCGATCTTGGCCTATCCCGCCAAGTCAAACGATCCGACCGGGTTCCCGCGGCGTTCAGGTGCCCATGCAGACCTGACGCGCTATCCGCTCGAGGCGGCGCATGAGGATTTCGCGGTCGGGGTCGAGGCGGAAGGCTCGCTGCTGGGCTGGACGGCCGTCGCGCGGCCGGAAGAGGAAGATCTCTTCATCAGCCTCCGCGATCCGAAATCCCTGCCGGTGACCATGCTCTGGTTCTCCGATGGCGGCCGCGACTACGCGCCGTGGAACGGCCGCCACACCGGGGTGCTCGGCGTGGAGGAGGGGGTAAACCGCGCGCTGCTCGGCGCTTCGGCAGGCGAGACCCCGCACCCGCTGGATGCCGCCGGCATCCCGACCGGCATCACTCTCGCTCCCGACCGTACGGTCGAGCTTCGGCATGTCATCGGCTCGGTGGCGTGGGACGACGAGGTCGCCGGGCTCGACATCGGGGAGGGCGGCGTTGTTGTCCGAGGCGCGGTGAGAAGCCGGCCTTTGCCGCTGGATCTCGATTTTCTGCGGCTGTCCTGAACGAAGCCGCGCCCGGATTGGCGCACCTCAAGGCAGGCCGCGCATGGTTCCGGGCGTCACCGGCTCGCCGCGTCGCGATGAAGCGATGGCCGCGAAGCAGAGCGCGAGGCTGTCGAGATTGCCTCGCGCTCTATGCAGCGGTTCGCGCTTTTCCTCGATGCTCAGCAGCAGCTCTCCCATCGCGCCAGCGAAACCGTCGTTGAACCACGCGCCTTCCAGCGCCGGCCGCGCGACGCCCTCAGTCGTGAACAGGGAAACGCTCTGCCTGCCGAGATCGGGCCCTTCGCTCGTCAAGCTCCCTTGCGTTCCCGCCAGATAGGTCTCGTCACGCGAACCGAAGCGTGTTGCCGCATCGAAGACCAGCGACGCCTGCCCGCCGTCAAACGACACCAGCGCCTGTGCCAGCAGAGGCGGCGCGACCTCCTGCCCCGCAGCGCGCGAGGAAGTAGCGAAGACGCTTGTCGCCCGTCCGCCGATCAGGCTCGCCAAAAAATCGAACCAGTGGATGGCGAAGTCGAAGAAGACGAGATCGTGGATGCGCTCGAAGGGCGTGTTCCTGATCCAGGAATGATCCCAGTGAACGCCGCAGTGGCAGGACTGGAGGTCGCCGATCAGCCCGGCCTTCAATGCTTCTCGCATCCAGGCGAAATGCGGCGCCCAGCGCCCGTTCTGGTTGACGGCGAGCGTCACGCCGCGCGCATCCGCGAGATCGGCCAGGCGCGCGCCTGTGTCGAGGTCAAGCACGAAGGGCTTCTGGCTCAGCACATGCTTACCCGCCCGGAGCGCCGCCTCCACCAGCGGCACGCGCTCTGCCGGATGCGGCGTGATGTCGAGCACCTCGATCTCGTTTCGGCGAAGCAGGGCGTCGAAATCATCCGTCGCTTCGGCATGGGGGAAGAACTCGTCGCGCCGCTTGCGCGCGCTTTCGATCGAGCGCGAGCAGATCGCCGCAACGTCGAAGCCGGCGCTTCGGTAGGCGTCGAGATGCGCAAACGAGATGCCGCCTGCGCCGACCAGTGCGATCTTCGGGCGATAATGTCGCGGTATCGGCGGGCGATAGGGCAGGTCGGGCGCGGCCATTTCCGCGATCGCTGCGCTCGCAAGCGCGTAGTCGCGTTCCGACGGCGCCCCGCTCATGGCAGGAGCGGAACCGTGCGCTTCTCGCGCGCAGACTGAAGCGCGGAGTCGGTGATCTGCTGGCCGATCCGGCTCATGGCCGGCGACAAGGGGCCGCCGAGCGCCTCGCCCGTTTCCATGCAATGGAGCATATATTCCACCGGCTTTCGTCGAGGCGCTTCAAGTCTGTCCACCGGCACCTCACGGAGACGGGGGTCGTCCCTGGTCTGGATCGTGACGTGGTCATCATAGTCATAGGACGAGATCGTGCCGTTGCCGCCCACCAGCACGAAGCCGCATTTGGGTTGCGGCTGCTGGGTCCACGGGTCCGAGAAGGTGCCCCAGCGCGTTTCGAACTTGGACAGGCCCGATTGGTAGCGGCAGACCGTCACCGAATGCTCGTCCACTTCAAGCCCGTTCGGCTCGTCCGTGATGCAGGTAACCTCGGTTGGCGCTTGGCCGTCCATGAACCAGGTGCCGAGCGTCACCCCGTAGCCGATGTAATCGAGCAGGCTGCCGCCCCCCGCTTCGCGCTTGTAGAACCAGGAGTTCGGCTTGGCGCGTTGCACCTCGTCGTCGCTCACCTCGACCTTGTCGGCGCTGTGGTAAAGCGGCCCATGATTGCCGTCATAGAAATGCACCTCCGTCACATCGCCGATCACACCCTCGTCGATCAGCCGCTTCGCGGTGTTGTGGGACGGGTACCAGGCCAAAGGCCAATTGATCGCGAGCAGCCTGTCGGCATCGCGGGCGGCGGCGATCATCCGGTCCGCCTCGGCAACCGACGCCGCGAAAGGCTTTTCCACCAGCATATGCGCGCCGAAGGGCGCGACGCGCTCGACATGATCCGCATGCGCACCGGGGGCAGGGCAGAGGATCACGAGATCGGGCGCGGTTGCACGCAGGCACTGTTCGAGGTTGGTGAAGACGCGCTCGGGCGGGATGCCGAAATTCCCGATGGCGCCTTCCATCCGCTCCGGCTGCTCGTCGCACACTCCGACGATCTCGGCATCCGGATGCTCGAACACCTCGCGCAGAAGGTCTCCCATGTGAAAATGGTCGAAATTGATCCCTGCGACCTTCCAGCGTGCCATGCTGCTCCTCCTGCGCGACAGAGTGCGAGACGTTCACGATGCGAGGCAGGAACGTCAAGGCGGTGGCCCTTTCATCCCTGAAAGGTTCCGGATGGACTGGAGTCCCCGCGCAACCGGGTGATCGACGCGGTTCCCAACTCCAATGACCCCGCGCACGAAGAGCTACGCAGCGCGTTCCACATCCAGCAGGCATCGTCGCGCCGCGCCCGATTGACAGGTCGTTTGACCACTCATAACTTCATTAGAACACAAACAAGTTTGGTGCGCTGCTTCCGGGATGCGGGAAGATGGATGCACCAGGTTGGAACGAGACCGAAGGACCGAATACCGCCTCGGAAAGCCGCATCATGGGGAACGAAAAAAGATGAACAGCCAGTCTTTCAATAATCATACGCTCTCGCGGCGCCGGATACTCAAGATAGGCGCCGGCGCTGCGGCCCTGGGTGTTGCGATGCCCTACATCGCGCGCGCTGCGGACCCGATCAAGGTCGG
Source organism: uncultured Mesorhizobium sp. (assembly GCA_963522145.1). GTDB lineage: Bacteria > Pseudomonadota > Alphaproteobacteria > Rhizobiales > Rhizobiaceae > Mesorhizobium_B. The sequence continues at coordinate 5,612 of CAUQXI010000035.1, forward strand.
CATCCTGCAGCCCTTCTCGGGCGGGCTTGAGGTGCTGGGCACTCAGGGCGCGCAAGGCGTGGAACTCGCGCTTCTCGAGGCGAACGAGGCCGGTGGCGTGCTGGATGGCCGCCAGTTCGAGATCATCCGCGCCGACGACCGCACCGATCCCAAGACGGCGGTCGAGCGCACCACCGAGCTGATCCGCCGCGACAATGTCGCCGCCATCATCGGCCCGGTGACCAGCGCCAATCGCGATGCCATGCTGCCCACGATCCAGCGCTTCAAGTCGCTGCTGCTTTATGCGACTGACTATGAGGGTGGAGTCTGCGATCCGCGCGTCGTCTGCTACAGCGCTCTGCCCGAGCATTGGGTCAACCCGCTCGCACCCTATGCGGTCGAGACCATGGGCAAGGCCTTTTATCTGATCGGCTCCGACTATGTCTGGCCGCAGAAGATGAACGCCGCTTTCCGCACTCAGGCGGAAGCCGCCGGCGGGCGCGTGGTGGGCGAGGAATATTCGCCCTGGGGCGCCAAGGACTACGCCGCCACCCTGCGCAAGATCGAGGGCGCGGGGACGGAAGTGGTGGTCGTTTCCATCGTCGGTGCGGATGCAGTGACATTCGTCAAGCAGTTCGCGGCGGCCGGCCTCAACAAGCGGATCAAGATGATCTTCCTTGGCTTTGGAGAAAACTATCTCTCCGGTCTCTCTCCGGAAGAATCGGAAGGCATCGTCGCCCCTTCCAACTTCATCCAGACGCTCGACAAGCCTGAAGCCAAGGCGTTCGTTTCCAAGGTTCAGGCGCGCTACGGCAAGGATGCGGTGGTGTCCAACACCGTGGATGCCCATTACACGCTGACACGCTTCTTCATCGAGGGCATCAAGCGCGCCGGCACCGACGACAAGGATGCCGTGGTCCAGGCCATGGTCGGTCACCCGCTGATGTCGGGCAACGGCGAGGTCGTTCTGCGCGCGTCTGACCGACACGCCGATCTCAACGTTTTGATCGTCCAGGCGCAAGGCGGCAGCCTCAAGGTGCTGAAGGATCTCGGCCGCATCGAAGCGCCGAACCAGTGCGGCTGACCCAGAAGCGTCGGGTCGCCTTTCCGTGACATCCGTCAGCGCCGTTCCCGCGCTCGAACTCGCCGGCGTGCGCAAGCGCTTCGGCGGGCTCACCGTGCTTGACGGGCTCGACCTCCGGCTCGATCAGGGGGCCATGACCTGCATCCTCGGGCCCAACGGATGCGGCAAGACGACCCTGTTCAACCTCGTCACCGGCGCGCTGAAGCCTGATGGTGGCGAAATCCGCATCAAGGGCGAGCCCGTCGGCGGCTTCAGTCCCTTCCGCATCTCGCGAAAGGGCGTGGTCCGCAAGTTCCAGGTGCCGGGCGTTTATCCCGAGCTGACGGTGGCGGAAAACATCGAGATTCCGCTCGCCGCCGGAGGGTCGGGCAATGGCCCGCTCAGCCTTTTGTTCGGCAAACATGCTCCTCAAGCGCGTCGCGACGAACTGTTGGCCCTGTGCGGCCTCGAAGCCAAGGCGGAACAGCAGGTGTCGACGGTCGCGCATGGCGAACGGCAAAGGCTGGAGATCGCGATGCTGCTCGCGCGGGGTTCCGAAATCCTTCTGCTCGATGAGCCCACGGCCGGCATGTCGGCCGCCGAAACGCGCGCGGTGGCAACCCTCGTGACCGAGCTGCAGCGCAAGCATGGCAAGGCAGTTCTGGTGATCGAGCATGACATGGGCTTCGTGCGCGATCTCGACTGTTCCGTCGTGGTGATGGTCCGCGGCAAGGTGATAGCGCGCGGCTCCTATGCGGAGGTTAGCCAAGACCCTGCGGTGATCCAGTCCTATCTCGGACGCGCGGCGCGATGATGCTAGAAGTTAAAGACATTGCTGCCGGCTACCCGTCGGGCGGCCGTGTGCTGGACGGGATTTCGCTCGGCCTGCGCGGAGGCGAGGTGGTGGCGCTTCTCGGCCGCAACGGCATGGGCAAGACCACGCTGATGCGCGCGCTTTCCGGCCAGCTTCCGCTCCAGGCAGGCTCGGTTCGCCTTGGCGACCGCAGCCTCGGCGGTCTTCCGTCCTTCCGCTTCGCTCAGGCCGGCATCGGCTATGTGCCGCAGGGCCGCGAGATCTTCGCGGGCTTCACGGTGGAAGAGAACCTCCTGATGGGCGTCCTGGGCAAGCCTGATCTCCCTCGGCGCCTGCCGCCTGACGCTTTCGACGTGTTTCCGATTCTAGGCGAGCGCCGCGCTCAGCGGGCGGGAACGCTGTCGGGCGGCCAGCAGCAGCAGCTCGCGATCATGCGGGCTCTGGTGGGTCAGCCCCGTCTGCTCCTGCTCGACGAGCCCTCGGAAGGCATTCAGCCCTCGATCGTGGACGAGATCGCCACCACGCTTGGGCGCATTGCCCGGGAGCGGGGGCTGACAGTCCTTATCGTCGAGCAGAACCTCGAATTCGTGGAAGCGCTCGCGAGCCGCGTGCTGTTCATGGAGAACGGCCGGATCGCGGGCGAAGCCGATGCCGTGGCAGACCTGCGCGACAAGCCAGAACTCATTCACCGCTTCCTTTCGATCTGAGACGCCCATGTCCACCTTCATCGCGCTCTCACTCGACACGCTGTCCTTCACGCTGACCCTGCTTCTGGTGACGCTCGGCCTCGTCGTCATCTTCGGCATGATGAACGTCATCAACATGGCGCATGGCGAGTTCTTCCTGATCGGCGCTTATACGGTGGTGGCGGTCACGAGCGCGGGAGGCTCCTTCTGGCTCGGTCTTGTGGCCGCGCCTTGCCTGCTTGCCGTGCTCGGTTTTGCGATCGAGTGGCTTGTGGTGCGCCACATCTACCATCGCTTTATCGACACGATCCTTGCCACCTGGGGCCTGTCGCTGGCGCTCAAGCAGGGTGTGATCATTCTGTTCGGCCCCGCATCGCAGAGCGTTCCGAATCCGCTGCCGGGGGCGGTCGATATTCTTGATGTTTCCTACCCGGGCTATCGTCTTTTCATCATGGCAATGGGTTTGGGGTTGGCGCTCGGCACCTACTGGCTTTTCTTCCGCACCTCGTTGGGCCTCCAGGCGAGGGGCGTTATCGCCAACCGTGCCATGGCGGCCTCGCTTGGCATCAACACGCGCCGTATGGATTGGGCGACCTTTGCTTTCGGCGCCGCGCTTGCCGGCTTCGCGGGCGCGGTGATGTCGCCCATCATGAGCGTCGACCCGCAGATGGGCGTGGGCTTCCTGGTGCCCTCCTTCCTGGCCGTGCTGGTCGGCGGCGTGAACTCGCTGGTCGGTGCGGTGCTGGGCTCCGGCGTGATCGGCGGCACGACGACCGTGTTTTCCGCTTACCTTTCCCAGGCCGACGCGCAGATCCTCGTATTCCTGCTTGCCATGCTGGTGATCCGCTTCTTTCCGCAGGGCCTCATGGGAGGAAAGCGCTGATGCGCCCGAGCCGGGGAAGCGTTTTCACCATACTCTGCTGGGCGGTGCTCGCCATCCTGCCGCTCGTGCTGGGTGACTGGAACGCCGGGCTTCTCGCTCAATATGTCACCTATGGTATCTTCGCGCTCAGCCTCGGCCTGCTTTGGGGCACGGCCGGCATCCTTTGTTTTGGCCAGGCCATCTTCTTCGGTCTCGGCGCTTATTGCATGGCGCTCGTCACCCTCGGCAAGCTGCCTCTGCTGGGCGACAGCCAGTGGACGGGCTTTGCCCTAGCCCTGGTTCTGCCCATGCTCGCTGCCGGGCTGCTCGGCTGGCTGCTGTTTCAAGGGCGCGCGCTGGCCGGCGCGCATCTCGGCATCGTGACGCTGTGCGCGGCCGTGGTGGCTGAGATCGCCGCGCGGCGTTGGAATTTTATCGGGGGCTTCAACGGCCTTTTCGGCGTCCCGGCACCCTCCGCGCCATTCACCGGCGAAATGCTGGGAGGGGTCGGCACCGCCTATTGGGTGCTGGGTGCCGCACTCCTCGTTTATCTGCTGAGCCTCGCCATCACCCGCTCGCCGCTCGGCACCGTTCTGTCGGCCATCCGCAATGACGAGAACCGTACCGCCCATTTCGGCTATGACGTGCGCCGTCACAAGATTTTTGTTTTCGCTGTTTCCGGTGCGATCGCAGGCCTCGCCGGCGGGCTCTTCGCGCTGCAGTTCGGCTTCGTTTCACCGACCCTTGTCGGTTTCGCGCTTTCGACCGAGGTGCTGATCTGGGTCGCGGTTGGCGGTCGCGGCGTTCTGATGGCAGCCTTTCTCGGCGCCATCCTTGTGCGCTCGGTGGAAAATGTGATGTCGGCAACGCTGGCCGAATACTGGCTGCTTGCTCTTGGCCTGCTGTTTGTCGCGACGGTGGTGCTTGCCCCGCAAGGCCTGCTCGCCCCCTTCCTCCGCCTGCCCCTCCCGGCCCGGCTCCGTCGGCATCCCGAGCGCGGAGCGCCCAAGCAGACGACATGAGATCGAGAGCGCATCCTTTCGCGAAGGTACAGCATTAGCAGCTTGAACGTTTTGCGTTGAAACAGCCTTGTTGCCTCTTATCATGATCTCAGTTGCGTCCTGTGCGTCGCGACTTCCGTGTCGTGGAGCCTGGGTGGAGTATGTGGCGGACGTCTTCTCGGCCGCGCCTTGTTGTTGCGCGTCGCTGGACTGGGCTGGGGGATTGCCTGGTGTCACTCACTGCCGCGTGGCGGTACGCTCAAGCCACCGGGCGCACACTCGCTATCGATTGGCGAGATTCCACTTACGGCACAAAGAAGCGCAACCTGTTTGACGTGGTGTTCGAACCCATCTCGGAAATCGATGGCGTCAAGGTAATTTCTGGCGACGATGTCGAAATTCACTACGCCGAGCGCTATTGGCCGCCGGGCTGGGACCGTGCGGCCGTCCGAGCAGCATCGCGGAACGCAGAACGCGGTGATCTATCTGTCGCTATCGAAACCATAGTCAGCGGCCGTGACATGGACGCGGACACGGTCGTCTTTGATGACTGCCTGGTCGGAGTTGCACCATCGCCTGAACAGCAGCGAGGTATTTTTCGCAGTTTGACGCCTCGCACGACGATCCGCTCAGAGGTGGAGCGTTTCCTTCTAGAGCACAGCTTCCGAGAACGACCCGTCCTTGCAGTGCACATCCGGCGCGGGGGCGGTGACAACATCGGCACACACGCCATGCACTGGGTAGACTCCGGTCGAGCCTTGTTCTTGCTGACGAGGGCTATCGAAGCGCTGCGCCAGCGACTGCAGGCCGGCGGCGGAGATCCTCTCATATTCCTCTGCACCGACAATCAGGATGCCGATGCACTGCTCCGCGCCGTTTTTCCCGGAGCCGTCACTCGTCCGAAGGAGTTGCACCGCGACAAGGAACTCCACCGTGGGCGCCATGCATCGATGGGCCTCGCTGATGGGGTGGTCGAAATGCTTCTTCTCGCGCATAGCGATGCGCTGGTGCGCTTCCCGGCAAGTAGCCTCTTCTCGCATTGGGGTTCCGTGATGAAGCCGCCGTTGTCGATTGATATTGACGGCGTTGTTCCGCCAGAGCTTGGTGCAGCGATCTACTGAGCATCGCCGCAAGTACGGCCACGCAAGCTGTGGATGGGCAGGGATGTTCGGCTGACGGGGTTCCCGCGAGCGATCTTCATGTCGGCTGATTGTGGCTACTGCACTACCTTCACCTCAGCATCAAAGCTAATGCCAGCTTCATTGCTCTGGAGAACCCTGTGAAGCTCGCTCTTCCTGCTGGCGTCTCTTTGCTCGCGCTGACAATGGCCGCCCATGCGGCCGACGCCGTCCTGGAAGATACCGCACCTGTTGCCGTGTCGGACGCGTGCAACCCAGTCCCCACGGCGGCGTACGCTTGCTTCTCGCTTAGCTCAAGGAACCCGCGCGCTGCGCTAAGCGCTGCTCGGTGTCCGTCATCTTCTGCAGGATGCCGCGCTGTGCCTCGACCATGTGCTCTTGCACCTTGATGATCTTCAACGTCAGCCAGATGGTCACGCCAAGCTGAGGCACCAGCAGGATGAGAGACGGCAACCAAGAGGCGATGAGGTGCGCGATGGAGTTGCTGTCGTCCATATTCCCGCCATTGCAAAGAAACGGCAAACATCAACGATCATGGCGGTGCACGCAAGCTGTCTCCCCGTGAAGCGCAATTCGGTTTTGGTGAAGTCGAGTGCACGTGAGCCGCCGCCCTTGGCTTGCAGTCGCAGCCATGACATCGCTTCAGGATGAGAGTGCTTCTGTTCGTTCTTGCTGGTTTCGTCGTCGTGTCCGGTTGCTCCACCGCAACGGATCGTCGCCAGCCGATGTCGGCGGCAGCAGCTCGCCCCTTAGGTTCGGACGCTGCATGGATCGAGCAGAATGGGCCGTCTGCCGTGCCGCGCGACGGCTGGGTCGAGACGGTCGGCGGCTGGTACCGTAACAGGGAGGCGTGCCTTCAGTATCGCGGTCAAGAGGCAGTCGGCACTCCCTTGTCGGTTGATGAGGAATGCCTGTTGATCGACGGATGAAGGACGACACCTCCTGGCGATCCCGGTCGTAGGGATCATTGCGGATTTCGAGCAATCTGGAAGGAGACAAGCCTGCCCCACGTCCGCAGGTTGTTCGCCATCGGTGCAAGGAAGCGCTCCGCCATGCAAATCCATGGTGCGTCGAGTAGCCAGGCGTCAGTTGAAACCCTTGGAAATCAAGTAACTGGTTAGCAACATGGCGCGATACGGAAGCGGCTGCCCATCACTGAACATCGCTACCTAAGCATCTGAAATCACGATCAAAACAACTGGCTGGGGAACCTGGATTCGAACCAGGACTAACGGAGTCAGAGTCCGTGGGTCTACCGTTAACCTATTCCCCAAAAGGCTAGTTATTCCAAGCCTTTAGCAAAACGAGCGAGATGCGGTTAGACACCTTTTCGGGTTTGGTTAGACAAAACCCGTTTCCGTTTCGTGCCGCCTTGTATCACATTGGCCATGTCGATCAAGACGCCTGACATGTCCGCCGACGACGAATAATGTGCTGCCATCTGGGCCGTTTCCTGGCCGAGATAATCGGCGATTTGCTGCAGCGAATAGCCCTGACTGCGCAGCTCAGCAGCGACCGAATGGCGAAGCCCGTGGACGGTCAGCCCTTTGTCCGCGAGGCCACGCTTTTCGCATGAAGCAAAGAACTTCCGCACGGATGCTGTGAAGCCCATTTCCGTCCACGGCTCCCCGAAACTGTTGAGACACAGCCTAGTCACCTTGGCGTTCTTCACGACTGGCGTTGCGAGATAGGCTTCGAGCAAAACGCGCAGCTCACCCAGGACGGGAAGCTTCATCACCTTGCCGGTTTTCCCGGTCCGAAAGCTTAGATGGCTGTCGCGATAGGCAAGACGAGCAAGCGCGAGAATGTCGCCACGCCGGATCCCAAGGAAACGGGCTAAGGCAAGGGGGATTTTTAAGTGGTCGGGCGCCGCAGCGAGGACGTTCGCCCGCTCGCTGGGGCTCCATGGTCGGTTTTCCTTGCGACGGTCAGCGGAAATCTTTGCCTTGTCGAGGCCGGAGCATGGATTCGCCTCAAGCATCTCGTATTCCACGCCATGTTTGCAGGCAGACGAGAGCGCCGCCATCAGGTGGTTTGTGAAGGCTGCCCTTCGTTTGACCTTGGTCTTGTCGCGCAGCTTCGCCATGAAGCCAGTCGACAACAGGCTTAAAGGCGTACCCGCGATCGGCTTCAGGTGGTCGAAGCACTTGGCGTAATCGCTCTGCGTCCTCGGCGCGAGATCAGTGTAGCGGGGCGACTTCTTATAGCTTTCAAGTAGCTCCGCGAGTGTCCCTTTCCGGACCGCCATCGGGGCGTGAAGCTTGTCGAGACGATCAACTTCAGCCGCGAGAGCCGCACCTTCCAGACTTGGATCAAGTGCGGTGCCACTGCTCCGGTGATACATGCGCCATGTGCCGTGGCGGTCACGGTAGCGCTTAATTCCCTTCACGTTGATCCTCATCGAGGCGCCCCAGCCAGTCGTCGGCAGACACTGGCTCTGGCGACTCACGATGGTCAAGCCACCTATCAAGAGCACGCACATCATAGAGGGCGCGGGACCCGATTTGGACGGGCGCAACTCGGACATGTGCTTTCAGGGCGGTGACCCCGACGCCGCAGTAGCCGGCAGCCTCTTCAGTGGTCAGCATTCGCTTTGTCGGGAGAGGCACCGCGCGCGTCATTGCGTCTCCTCGCCGATCCAGGCGCGGATAGTCTCCACTACATCACTCTCGGCGATAGCGACGCTCTCGTCTTCGAAGCACCACATCAGGTGCGAAAGCGTCGCCCTCAGCTGGCCGAGCGTTGTCGGCCGAAGGGCAAGAAATGCGTTGGTCAGCGCGTCGAGCTCGGCATCCGCAGCGTTGAGCGCCTCGTCAGCAGCGGTGATCCCCGCGTCCTCTTCGGCTTCCAAATGGAGGCGCAGCTCCTCTTCAAGTTCCGCGATCAGGCGAGCTTTGCGCCCCTCGCATCTCGCATTGACCCGATCTGTGCCGCTGAACGAAATAGACAGCAAAGTGCGGCGTTCCTTTTCGATGATCTGCTCGATCTGGACGCGACAATAAGCGTAGAGCGGCTCTTTGATGTCGTTGCCGTCATCGTCGCGCCCCGTCAGAAGCCAGCTGTAACGAACCCTCGGTCGGCCAAGATCGGCAGCGTCATAGATGTCGTTGTACTCGCCAGACAGGCGCCGGACATTCTCGGCGGCAAGCTTGTGCCGCTCGACAAGCGAGGGCAGATCGAACCTGCTGGCCGCCATAATTGGCGTCATGGGTAGAGCGGTGCTCGCGGTCATAACCGCAAGCATGCTGCGCCGCGAAACGAAAGCGTTCATGCCACGGCCGCCTGTTCCTCAGGCTCGATCTCGCGAGCAATCACGCGTTGAACGCGATGGATGCACAGAATGTCGGAGCAAGGGATCGCCACCATCTTCTGAGGATCCTTGCTCTCGAACATAGCGAGCGGGCGCGCCTCGGACGCGGGATGATCCACATGCGGGAATGTCACCCCGGGAGCGAGGTTCATTGCCATGCGCCAGAGTGAGACTTGAGGCTGACCGTCTCTTACCTTTTCGGGGCGGAGCCAGACCGCAACGATGTCACTTTTTCTAGGTGTCCCGAGCTTGGAAAGGACCACTGTGTCGCCGTCACGGATGTCGGGCTCAAACATCGTGCCTTGGAACACGAGCCCATATTCGTGCGGTAGGTCGTCGGTTGAAGTGATGAGGGAAGATGTCATAGGATCACGGCCTCCAGCCTTGTGCCTGGTTGACCGGCGGTGGTGGGGCAAGTCGCCAAACCGAACCCGTCGCCGCCGGTTAATGTGCCGAGCGGGTGCGATCTCCGCATCCTCGGCAGTGATTAACCATAGGCGGTAGAATTACCGGTTGTCAACGCCAACAGGTATAAATACCGTGTTCGACTTTTCCACGTTATTCACAGCCGAGCTAAAGGGCTCTCGACTCCGGCTGCGTTCTTCGGCATTCATTGCAAGAACAAAAGGAGAACAGGGATGGGTCTCGCCTCGGTGGTCGGTGATGCGGAATTCATCCTCCAGGTGCGCTGCATCCAGTGTCTTCGAGATCATCCATACCGCGTGACAGTCGGCCTGGATGGCGGTCCGCTAGACTTGGACGAGTTTCTTGCCAGCCATCCAGTTGCGTTCCGGTGCGAGCCTTGCGGCGAAGCATCTGGGAAGGTGATCGCGGTTCGAAGAGGATCTCCGCGATGACTGTTCAGCAGGATGTTTGCGAACTCACCATTGTGCCGCCTCTCACAGTGCGAGACGAGATCGTGCGCGCAGCAAGCCGGCTGGAGGATTACCTGGTCGAGCGGTTCCCGCGCTTCCGCTTCACGATCGCGCAGCTCTCACCAGTTTCGGAAAGGGAAGGCTTCCACGTCATTCCGCATATGATCTTCCGGATGCCTGACGGCGAGGCTTACGAGTGCAAACCGATGGAAGGATGGATCCGCGAGGACGTGCGGCGTGCCTGTATCGACTTCGCTGACCTGCACACGTCCTTTAGAAGGCCGCTAGCGGTACGTCGTTCACGATCCGCCGCACGAGCGCGATGATCTCAACTTGCGTGCCGTCGTCCGCTTCCACGTCTCGGGTTACAACGATCGGTTTGTGCCTGGGATTGCTCGAGCGTGGATGAAATTCGGTGCGGTCCTCGTAGAGCTCGACCTGCTTCACAGACCATTCTCGGGTATGGCCGCCATCGCGCGTCCGCTGCACGACCACAGTCATCCCGTCGCGGATTACGACACGATGCGCAACATCCTCATAGGACACGCAGACGACCCGATCGCCGGGTAGGATTGGCCGGGGCTTGAGCGCATTCATGCTGTCGCCGGCGACCAGAAACGCGACGAGCCGTGCGCTCGGGAACATCTCGTCAGGCGGCATAGCAAAGGTGGGGAGTTCCGCCTGGTTGAAGTCATCGACCACGCGATAGGCACCGGCTTCCACCAGGCCGAGCTCGGGAACGGCAACCATCCCGCGCGCCTTCGTGTCGATTCGCGCCTCGCTTACGCCTTCAGCTTCTGCCTCGCCTTCGCCGCTCAGGAGCCACGCCACTGTGGTGCCGAGCACAGGCGCAAGTGCGTTCAACGTATCGACCGAAATGCCCCCGCGGCCGCCGCCCGGATCCTTTCTGGCAGCACGCCGAAGATTCCTGATTGCATCGCCGGAGAGCCCGGCCCGCTGGGAAGCAGCGAATGCCGAGAGGCCAGTTGCCGACAGGCGCTGCTCGATACGTTCTAGAATTTCGTCTCTCATAGGGTAAATCTACCGTCATCCGGTCGCAGACGCTACCGGTCATTTTACCTTTGACAAAACCGGTTAATTTACCGTAGAAGTTGCGTCGCCATGATCGACGCACGAGACATCCTAAGACTGACAGACGCCCTGCAGCGCATCGATCCGCTCCCGGATACGACGATCAGCCATCGCATTTTCGACGATGGCAAAAAGCTGACTGCGATCCGCAACGGCAGCGATCTCACCACTTCTCGCTATCGCGTTGCGGTCGAATGGTTCGACCGCAACTGGCCGGCCGATGCTTTGTGGCCCACGGACATCGTGCGGCCGTCGCGGGCAAGGGTAGCCGCATGAGCGCCGCCATCGTCATCGCCACGCAGGACGGCAATTGGCTCGCTCGTGACCCGGTGACTGGCATCGTCGCGTCAGGCCGCTCCCTGATCGAAGCAATGTCCGAGCTTCGCCGCCTCTCCGCATCAAGGGTGGCGGCATGAACGCGATCACGCCCGTGGTGGAGCGTGGAAAGACCGGCGGCGGCATCTTGGCGGATCAGCCGTCGCCGGTCGCCTTCACCATGCCGACGCCGCCATCCACGAACAACCTGTTCAAGAACGTGCCGGGCAAAGGCCGTGTCCGCACCCGCCATTACGACGATTGGCTGGGCCGCGCCGTTGCCGCGATCCGTGCCGGCGTCGTTCCCACTGTGCGGCACCGCGTCGTGATGGTGATGGGCGTGGAGCGCATGTCGCTCTCGGCCGACATCGACAACCGGCTCAAGGCTAGCTGGGACGCCATGGTGAAGGCTGGTGTCCTTGTCGACGACAGCCTTGTGACCGCCTTTGCTGCCGCCTGGCAGCCGCCCGCCAACGGGCTCACCCGAATCGTGCTGCATCCGGCCACGGCGCCGCTCAGCATCACGTTCCACCCCTCGCATGACGGCGCGAGCGGGGGCTGGTTCAACGACGCGCCTTCAAACGAAGAGGAAGACTGCGGTGGCGATTTCACTGAGTAACCTGCGCAAGGTGCGGGCGGACAAGCCGCCGCGCATCCTGCTTTACGGCCCGCCGGGCATCGGCAAGACGACACTGGCGGCCGAGTTCCCCGATCCTGTCTTCATCCAGATCGAGGACGGCACGCCCGGCGATCTGGAGCTGACCAGCTTCGGCAAGCTGTCGACTTTTCAAGAGGTCTATGACGCGCTGGGCGCCCTCTATACTGAGGATCACGCCTACAAGACAGTCGTGATCGACAGCATCACCGAGCTTCAGAAGCTCGTCTTCGCGGAGACCGGCGCGCGCGGCGACGACAGCGGCGCGACCTATGCCCGGATCGAGGACTTCCCGTACGGCAAGGGCTACGTCTACGGCATGGCCGTATGGGGCGACCTGCTGGAAGGGCTCGACGCGCTCCGCAACGACAAGGGCATGAACGTCGTCCTGATCGCGCACTCGATCGTCGGCCCGTTCAACGACCCAGAGAGCTCGGCCTACGATCAGTATCAGCTGGCCATCCATTCCTCGCCGAAGAGCAACGCCGACCACCGCGGGCTGATCGAACGCCACATGGATGCGATCATCCTGATGAAGAAGGACGTGCTCATCAAAGGCGAGAACAAGCAGGGCACGGCCGCGAAGAACGAGAAGACGACGGTGCGCACGCGCGCCACGGGCGGCTCGACTGTTCTGATGCACGCGGTCGGCAAGCCCGCGTTCACCGCCAAGAACCGCTACGGCATGCCCGAGATGCTGCGCTTCGACCGCGGCGAGGGCTACGCAGCAATCGCAAAATATCTGCCCGGCGCCGACGCGCAGCCGGCCACCGAGGAGGCAGCCTGACCATGGCCGATCTTTCACAATATGGCGGCTACGACCAGAACGCCGAGGCAAGCCAGTTCGATCGCATTCCGGCAGGCACCTATCAGGCCGCGATCGTCGAAAGCGAGATCGTCGACATCTCGGACCGGGAAGACAAAGGCCGCTGCCTGAAGCTGACCTGGAAGCTGATGGGCGGCGACTTCGAGGGCCGGCTCTTCTGGCAGCGGATCTACCTCTACGCCGCGAACATGTCGAACCTCGACAAGGTGATCTCGATCGCCAACTCGCAGTTCGCTGCGGTTCGTCAGGCGACGGGCAAGGTTGCGCCGCGCAATTCGGACGAGCTGCACAACATCCCCTGCATGATCACCATCGGTCCGCAGAAGAACGATGCGAACTATGACGAGGTGAAGTCGGTTCGCGCGATCGAAGGGCAGGGTGGGCAGCCGCCCAAGCTCCAGACGACGCAGCAGTCTTCCAGCTCGTCATCCTCGCAGCGATCGAACGGCAATGGCGCGAACAAGCCATGGGGCAACCGCGCCACCGGATGATCTAGCGGCCGGGCGGCCACTGGCCTCGTAAACCGAGCCGCCCGGCACCTCTCCGAACCCAGTCTTTCAACATTGCTCGAAAAGGATCGGGACAATGAACGGGAATGCTTTGCCCGGCAAGATCGCCGGCACCAACCGCCATCCGGTCGACCAGCTCGCGAACGTCCGCGCCACCATCAAGACGCTTCAGGAGCGCGAGGCGCAGCTGAAAGAGCAGATCGTCGCCATGATGGGCGACGACGCGTCGATCGGCGGCGACGAGTTCATCGCCAGCCTTCGTCCCGGCAGCCGCAAGGGCGGCTTGGACGAGAAGAGGCTCGCCGAACACTTCGGCGATCTCTCCATGTTCCGCAAGCCGGACAGCGCCTTCAAGACGCTGACCGTCGAGCCTCGCGCGCTGGAGGGGCTGTGATGATGAGCGCGGACCTCATCTACGATGAGAGCGGCGGCGTCATCGGTGAAGCCTCTCCACTGCTGGCGGCACACCCCTACGAAGACTGGCGCGCCGCGCTCGACTTCGCCGTCGATCTTGCCGGAATGGAGGCGAGCATTTTCCTGCGCTCCTGGCGGGAAGGTGACTGGAGGACGCTCGATAACGAGTGGCCGGAGTGGGTCGCCTTCATGAAGGGGAGGGCAATCTGATGGTCGCGCTCCCCGACACTATCTCGCCGACCATCACCACGATCGACGCGGCGGTCGCTGCTAGCGCCGCGCGCGACTTCGACCGCGTCGTGCGTGGATCCTCGATCGGCCATCCCTGCGAGCGGCATCTCTGGTACCGCTTTCGCTGGGCACACCTGCCGCAAACCTTCGACGGCCGCCAGCTGCGCCTGTTCGAAACCGGCCATGTTGAGGAAGCCCGAATGGTCGGTTGGCTGCGGCTCACCGGCGCGGATGTAGCGGATGTCGACCCTGCCACCGGCGAGCAATGGGAGGTCGTGACGCTCGACGGCCACTTCGCCGGCCATGCCGACGGCATCGTCACCGGCATCGTCGAGGCGCCTGCCGTTAAGCACCTGCTGGAGTGCAAGACGCACAACACCAAGAGCTTCGAACAGTTAAAGCGCCACGGCGTCGCGATCTCCAAGCCGGAGCACGTCGCACAGATGCAGGTCTACATGCACCTGCTTTACCTGACCCGCGCATTCTATCTCGCCAAGCACAAGGATTCGGACGAGCTCTATGCCGAGCGCGTTCTCTATGACCCGTCACAAGCTCTAGCCCTGATGGCAAAGGCGGATCGTATCATAGCCGCCGACGCACCGCCGGCGCCCGTCAGTGACGATCCCAACTACTTCCTGTGCCGCTCGTTCAACTGCGCCTCCTATGCCGTTTGCCACGGTGGAGGCTTCGCCCTTCGCAACTGCCGGACATGCCTTCATGCCTCGATAGGCAACGCTGGCACCTGGTCCTGCAATCGGCACGGTTTCGTGCTGTCGATCGACGACCAGCGGCACGGCTGTCCCCATCACCTCTACCTACCCTCGCTCGTGCCGGGCGAGCAGGTGGATTCCGACGAAACCCAGGAGACCGTGACGTACCGGCTGCCCGACGGCAGCGAGTGGATGGACGGCCTCAACGCCCAGGAGGCTTCCCATGTTCAAGCTTGAGACCACGGCTGGCGCACTTCGCTCCGCGCTCCGCCTTTGCAGCGCCGTCACAGAGAAGAAGAATACTGTTCCAATTCTCGGCGCCGTTCACATCACCGGCAGCCGGGTTCGCAGCACCGATCTCGACATGGAGATTGAAGTTGCCGTCCCAGGCCGATCAAGCGGCCCCGCGGCAACCATCCTGCTGATGCCGTTACTGCATGTGTTGCGTTTCCTCGACGCGCATCAGGCAGTCACCATCGAGCAGAAGGCGGACGCTGCCACTCTGACGTTCACTGGCGGCTCCTATGATTTACCAGCGTTCAAGAGCGGCGAATTTCCTGAGTTCGCCCTCGGCGATCGCACTGCTCGGGTGAAGCTCGATGATAGCTTCATGGCAGCTCTTCGCTTCGTTCTGCCTTGCGTCTCGACCGAGGAAACGCGCTACTACCTCAACGGCGTCCATGTTGCCGACGAGCAGATGGTTGCAACCGACGGCCATCGTATGGCGCAACATGCCATCACCTTCGATGGCAAGGCGCTTGAAGCGGCAATCCTTCCCTCCAAGACAGCCCGGCTGCTTTCCACGCTACCCGCTCCGCACGAGGTCCGCGTCCATGGGCGGCTCAAGATGGAGTTCGTCGGCGATGGCTATGTGTTTCGTTCGAAAACCGTAGACGGCACCTTCCCGAATTGGCGTCGTGTCATCCCCGACATCGATGGCGCGACGCGCATTGATCTGGACGCGCGCGACACAGCGCGCGCGCTGGAACGGCTCGCGTTGGGCAGCATCAACAAATATGGGAACCCGGCTGCGACGATCGGCTGGGAAGGTGGGAAAGCAGCAGCGGTCCTGCAGCGAGAAGGGGGCTTCGGCGGCACGTCACACGAACTGCTCGCCAGTGCGAAAGTGGACCCGGCCGCGAAGGGACACGAAGGGTTCAACGTCGGCTATCTCCGCACGGTGCTGCGCGCCTTCAAGGCAGGCGGCACGGTCCAGATGCTGCATGTCGGCGCCGGCTCTCCTGCCGTCTTCCGAGTGGATCAGAGTGGGCCGTTCATCGTCCTGATGCCGATGCGGCGAGAGGACGGCGAACACCTCGCTAAGGCCTTCGCAATCGCCGCTGACACGCCGTCCGCAACAACAGCGGAGGCAGCATGATCCAGCTCAGGCCGTACCAACACGACGCGATTGCTTCCATCCTCGACTATTGGGCGCGGGACGGTGGTAACCCGCTCGTCGATCTCGCTACCGGCACAGGCAAGTCGCTGGTCATCGCAAAACTGATCCAGCAGCTGCTCAACGACTATCCTGCTCTGCGCGTGCTAATGCTCGTCCACGTCCGCGAGCTGGTGGAGCAGAACTTCCTCGCGCTCAAGCGCGCTTGGCCCGACGCGCCTGTGGGCATCTACTCGGCCGGCCTCGGTCGCCGGGATGCCCATCACCGCATCACCTTTGCGTCGATCCAGTCCGTCTACAAGCGCGCTCGCGAACTCGGCCAGCGCGATCTCGTTCTGATCGACGAGGCGCATTTGGTGCCGAGCAACGGCAACGGCATGTATCGCACGCTGCTGAATGGGCTGCGCGACACAACACCGGACCTGCGCGTCGTCGGCTTCACGGCTACGCCCTACCGGCTCGACAGCGGCCGGCTCGATGCTGGGAGTGATCGCCTCTTCGACGAGACGGTTTATTCCTACGGGATCGGCGAGGGCATCGGCGACGGCTATCTGTCCCCACTGATCTCCAAAGCCTCTGCCAATGAGGTCGATGTCTCGAACGTCGCCCGCCGTGGCGGCGAGTTCGTCGCCGGCGAGCTCGAGACAGCGGCAAGGCGCATCACCGTCGAGGCCGTCCAGGAGATTGTCCGCTTCGGCGAGGGGCGGCGATCATGGCTCGCCTTCTGCTCAGGCGTCCAGCACGCGCAGGAGGTTGCCGACACCGTTCGCGGCTTCGGCATCAGCTCGGCCATGGTCTGTGGGGAAACGCCGATCCCGGAACGCGACCGCATCATCCGAGCTTTCAAGGCCGGCCAGATTCGTTGCCTGACCAATGCCCAGGTGCTGACGACAGGGTTCGATGCGCCGGCAGTCGATCTTGTGGCGATGCTCCGGCCGACACTCTCCACCTCGCTCTATGTGCAGATCGTTGGACGCGGCACCCGGCTCGCGGAAGGCAAGGAGAACTGTCTCATTCTGGACTTCGCCGGCAACGTCCGCCGCCACGGGCCGGTCGATGCGGTGTCGGTTCTGCCGAAAGGTCAAGGCAAAGGGGAGGGCGAAGGCAAGGTCGCAGTCGACAGCATTCAGGCTAAGGCATGCCCGACCTGTGAAAGCCTCGTCGCCATCAATGCCAGCAGCTGCCCGCATTGCGGTCACCAGTGGCCGCGGCCGGAGCCGAAGCACGAAGCGACGGCGGAAACGCAGGTCGGCATCCTGTCGAGCGAACGCGTGCCTCCCGAGGTCGTGGGCGTCGTGGACTGGCAGTTGCGGAGGCACGCCAAGGTCGGTGCGCCGGATAGTGTTCGGGTGAACTACCTCGCCGGGTTGAGCCAGTTCAGCGAGTGGCTTCCATTCGAGCATAGCGGCTACGCCCAGCAGCGCGCGCATCAATGGTGGGCGCTCCACGGTGGCAGGACGCCTTTCCCACGAACCGTCGCAGAGGCGATCGAGCGCGCCGAGGTTGGCGAATTGATCATGCCGCTGACAATCGCGGTCCGCCTAGAGGGCAAGTTCTACAAGGTTGTCGGTCGCACCTTACCGAAGTCTGAGCCTCGCGAGGTCGCGGCATGACTCCGCGAACATCCGACGTGATCTGTGCGGCCTGCGCGCGGCGCGCGGTAGGTTACGGATTCGCGCCAAATTCCGGCCGCCGGCAGCAACCGGTGCTGTGGAGTTGCGACGACCCGCAGTGCCTCCCCATCATCAAGGACACCTACAACATGCGGCAGGATGATTTTACCCGCATCGAGAGCCTGGCTGCGGGCAAGGGCGGCGAAGAAGGCGGAGCGTTCCTCGATCAGATCGGGAAGAGCGATCTCGCCACGCTGACGCCGGACGAGTGGTTCGAGTTTTGCCGACGGATCGTTGGTGGCTATCGCAAGGCCCTTGTCGCCGATCTGCGCGAGGCGCCGCCGTTTTGACCATGCTGGCGGCGAGCTCCAATGCTGAAACGGCGCTTGGCCTCGCGCGGGCCGGTTTTGCCGTGTTCCCCTGCCATCCTGGCGGCGAGAAGGCGAAGTCGCCGATGCCGTTTATCAGATGGCGCGAGGTCTCGAGCTCGTCGGAGCGGCAGGTGCAGGAATGGTGGAAGAAGTGGCCCAACGCCGCCATCGGTCTCGACCTCGCCAAGTCTGGACTGATCGTCATCGATGCGGATCGCCACGATCCGGAAGCTGACGGCGTCGAGGCGTTCGGCGCGCTGATGGCGGGTCACGGCTTCCATCCCGACAGCGCGCCCCTGGTCGCCACACCCAATGCCGGCAATCATCATTTCTTCCGCCAGCCATCCGGTAAGATGCTGGGCAACAACCGGGGCACGCTCCCGGCCGGCGTCGATGTGCGCGGTGCTGGTGGCTACGTGCTGGCGCCCGGCACCGTCATGGAAGATGGCCGCGGCTACGAGTTGCACGGCGATCTGACCGATGCGCCGGACCTGCCGGACTGGCTGGCGGAGATCCTGCAAGCACGCCATGCGCCCGATATGGCGATTTCCATATCGACGCGCGAACTGACAACGGGCGAGGCAGAGATCGAGGAGTTGCTGAACTGCATCTCGCCCGATGTCGGCTACCACGACTGGCTCGCCGCTTTGATGGCCGTCCATGCCGCCACCGGCGGTTCCGGCTTCGACATCGCGGACCGATGGAGCGCGAAGGGCAAGAAGTATCCCGGCTCCAAGGAACTGGCGAAGAAGTGGGCGTCGTTCAAGCGGAGCGGCGTTTCCGGCCGGTCGCTGGCGATGCTGGCGCGCGACCTGGGCAATGCCGACCTTGCCGAGATCGCGCTGAGGCACAATCCGCATCCGGAAGTCGACCAAGCCGAGGCGGCAGCAGCTGCGCGTCGCCTGATCGAGGCGCATGACGGCACATTGCACGATGCCGAGACGGGCGAGATCGTGGAAGATGTCCGTCCGGTGGAAAAGCAGACCGCGGCGCCGATGAAATTCCCGCCCGGTCTGGTGGGGCACATCGCACAGTGGATCGTGGACACTGCCCGGCGACCGCAACCGGAACTTGCCCTCGGTGCGGCGCTTGCCATCGTCGGCACGGCAGCCGGCCGCCAGTATGCCGGGCCAACGAAGTCGGGAACGCACCTCTACATCCTCTGCCTCGCCGAGACCGGAACGGGCAAGGATCATCCGCTTCAGGCGATCTCGCGCGTCATGACAGCGGCAAGGCTGGGCATTCACATCGGCCCGAGCGAGTTCATCTCCATGCCGGCCGTCATCAACTTCCTGATGCGCTCGCCTTTGTCCGTCTGCCCGATGGACGAGTTCGGCGGCTTCATGAAGCGCATCAACTCGAAGAAGGCGTCGAGCTTCGAGGGCGCGATTTCCAAGATCATGCGCTCGATGTGGTCATCGTCCTTCGCCCCCTATTCGACACCGGAATGGGCGGGCAAGCACAGCCAGATGATCATGTCGCCTTCGATGACGCTCTACGGTGCATCGACGCCGGAGCAGTTCTACACGAGCATGGAAGGCTCGGCGCTGGAGGACGGCACCTTGAACCGATTCCTGCTGCTCGACGGCCATGGGAGGCCAGCTGAGCGCGATCCCGAGCACGATGCCTCCCATGTGCCCGATGCCATCGTCGACGCGATCCGGTCGATCTACAACCGTTCTGGCGAGATGGCCGTCACCTACCGCAACGACGCATCCATCGATCCCGCCGCCGAGAACCGGGTGCGACGCTTGCCATGGTGCGCTGATGGCAGTCATGCGCGCTACAAGTCCTTCTCGGCCGAGGTCGAGAGGATCATGGAGCGTGATCACGAGCGAGGCGCGTTCTTTGCCCGCACGGCCGAGATGGCGTTGCGGATCGCTACGATCATCGCGATCGGCCGCATGGATGATGATCAGGTGAGGCTCGCCGATCTCGACTTCGGCATTGAGGTGGCCCGGCGCTCGGCCGAGTTGATGGCCGCCGGCGCTGCCGACTACATGGCCGACAACGAGAACCAGGCCAACTCGCAAAAGGTAATGCGGATCCTGCGAAAGCGCGGCCGGCTCAAGCATGGCGAGCTTGTGAAGGCGATGCAGCACACTATGCGCGCCCGTGACTTGCGCGACTTGCTGGGGGCTATGGTCGATGCCGCTCAGATCGAGAAGCAGGAAGTCAAGGCTCAAACCGGACCACCGACATACTGGTATCAGATGCTTGTTTGAGGCCCGCTTCGGCGGGCTTTTTCATGCGCTCAAACCCTTCTCGGGAACGGTTCCCGGCAGATGCCGAAAAGCGGGAAGGGTTCGCCCGATCGACCGGGAAAGGTTGAAGGGTTCCGGGAAGGGTTCTAGAGGTGTATTCTATATATATTACAACAACATATATATGATGAGAGAACCCTTCCCGTTTTTTTGAATTTCCTCATAAAGGGGTATCAAAACAGGGGGTCTGTCTTATCGCGGGAAGAGTTTGAAGAGGTCGACCGACGTGCTATAACCCGATCGCTCCACCATGGGCCTCAACCCCGATCCGCCAGACGGGACAGGCCAATGAAGTCCAAGCTTTTCGATGAGGTCCCGTTCAGGGAGCAAGTTCCTCGTCGTGCATTGCCGTCGCGAGCCGGAAGGCAGACGCCTGCCGAGTTGCGCGCGGAAAGCCGACGCATCAAGCAGCTTCAACGCGAGGACGGCGGCAAGGATGGCACGGTCATGACCGGCGTCCATCTTCGCGTTTCCGGCCAGCGAACGACGGTGCAATCCGTGCGATGCCGGCCTGGTAGCTTCGAGTGGCGGTACGGCCGCCAGAAGCAGGGCGCGCTGTTCCATGCCGGAAGTCAGTTTGCCCAGATGTGGGAGCGGGCAGGGGCTACCGTTGCCAGCTCAGCGGACTTCCTGCGCGGCACACAATCCGGCTTCGCAACGGGACTGGCCGAGGGCAGGGCAGCCGCGATGCAGCAGCTGCGCGGCATCGTGGAACGGCTTGGGCAAGCTCCGACCGACCGTCTGATCGCCTACTGCGTCAAGGGCGAGACCACCACCGAGATGGCCCATCGGCACGATGTTGCCGAACGGGTCATGGGAGCCGTTCTCGCCCTCGATCTCAAGGCATGCGCCCAGGCACTGCGCTTCGCCAGTTGACAGACTGGCAGAAACCCCTTATCAATTAGCCATTCTCGCTTCGTGCGACCGCAGCCCGCCTACTGAGGCGGGTTTTTTGTTGGCTCCTTGTCAATTATCCGCGCGAGCTCCTGCACCATCTGCTTGTGTTCAGGGCGTAAGAAGCTGGTATCACCCTTCATTAAGGCGAGCTGCAGAAACGCCATGTCAGCGGCACGGCGGTGAATTGGCTTGAGATTTCGACCATCCTTCACAAGGTCTTCGTAGGTGCGCAGCGGAACGCGCATTGCCAGCGCCATCTCGGCCTGTGTAGCGCCCGCCGCAGCGCGCCACTTCTCAAGCTCCTCCGCCGTCATCGGCATCAAATGCACAATCATTGATTGGCAACTCCTCTCTTGCTACATTCGGGACCGGGTGAGGTTTGGACCCCCACCCGGCTCCGGAGTTACCGGCTGATGGAGAGTGTCAGTCTCCACTTGCCGATCCGGACTTGGAAGGTGAGCTTAGCGCTCATTGGAGCCTCCTAGTCCTGCCGAAGCGGTATTGCTTCGGTTATTTGTTATCCCACGAAAACCGTGGGTGTGCAAGCGAAAACCACGATTCTCGTGGAAATTATTTGAAGCCGTCTCGCTCCAACCGAGGCGGCTTTTTCTTTGAGCAAGCGATGCGTCATCCTCGCACGCCGGAGGCCGAGGCCTATCGCCGGCTCTACAAGGATCGGAGATGGTGCGGCCCGCACGGCA
>CAUQXI010000036.1:0-22448 GCA_963522145.1 uncultured Mesorhizobium sp.
TCGTCGTCGTCATCCTACAAAGCAAACTCGCAAAAACAACACGATGACAGGGGGACGAGGCCAGAGCGTGAACTCCTGGCCGAACGGAGTGTGTTTCAGCCCAGCGGGGCAGCGCGGATTGCTTCAAGAAGGCCGGCCAGCGCCTTTTCTCCCGCCTCGGTGAGGCGCCCGCGCGCACCATCCGGCTTCAGCAGGCCGCCGCTCTCCAACTCGGAAACTCCATCCGGATCCGCATGGTGGCCGGCGCCATCGTCCAGCACCACCTCCTTGACTGGATTGCCGCTGGTTAGGCTGTGATAGGCGGCGAAGGTGAGGACGGAAAGCGCCTTGTCGCTCAAGTGGTCGGCCATGATCTGATTCTCCGGTGGTTAAGGGCGCCTTCGCGTTCGAGGCGGATCGCTTCAAGATGGGAGAAGCCGGCGCTCGGGCAAGCGGATCGAGCGTTGTAAGCGCAACCGCCGGCGGCCCTGCCGGTTCAACACAAAGAGAAACGTCGCCGCATGCCGCGTATTGTTCGGCGGAACTGCGCGTCGGCGCGTTGCCGCCCTTCATTGTGAAGCCTATACAGGCGGAAATTTCGTGCAAAGACGGGGCTGGGGATGAAAGAGAAACTTGAGGCACTGCTGGAGCGCTTGAAGAAGGAGCAGGAACGACTTCTGCTGGCCGCGGCGGAAATCGATGTGCTGCCTTCCAATAGCACGCTCGACCGCGTGGCGCAGCTCGAGCTCAACATCGCCGCGCTCGAGCACACGCTGGACAATCTCACGAGCTGATTGTCGGGACGCGCCCGCGACCTGCTGTGGTCGGGAACAAACTGCACGGCACACATCTCAGCCGCCGACTCGCATCGGAACTTTCCGCAGCCTCTCCCGAGGGATGAACGGCGGTTGGCACGGCTGAAGCGTGGCCGGCGGCATGGAATATCAGGGGAGGTTTCATGAGCATCGATGAAAGCACCGAAACCCGCGCAGAGATCATGGCGCGTTATGCGCTCGACCGCGACTGGACGCGCGACGTGCTCGCCTATCCCGATCCCGCGGTCGAAGCCCTCGATCCCCGCTTCGACGCCTGTGTCCACAAGTCGGCCACGATCGAGCGCCTTTGGACCGGCGCGCGCTGGACGGAGGGGCCGGTCTGGTTTGGCGATGCGCGGCACCTCCTGTGGAGCGACATCCCCAATGACCGGATCCTTCGCTGGGTAGAGGAAACAGGAGAAGTCAGCACGTTCCGTCAGCCTGCCGGTTTCACGAACGGCCACACGCGGGATCGTTCCGGCCGCCTGCTTTCCTGCCAGCATGGCACGCGATCGGTCACGCGAACGGAAGCGGATGGCACGATCACCGTGCTGATTGACCGTTTCGAGGGAAAGCGGCTCAATGCGCCGAACGATATCGTTTGCGCGCCCGACGGCGCAATCTGGTTCACCGATCCAGGCTACGGCATCTTGTCGGACTACGAAGGCGACAAGGCAGAGCAGGAACTGCCGACCCGCGTCTACCGGCTCGATCCGGCTACGGGGAACGCGACCGTGCTGTCCGAAGGCCATGCAAGGCCGAACGGGCTTTGCTTCTCACCGGATTTTGCCCGTCTCTATGTGGTCGACACCGGCGACCCCGACGAGGCGGGATTTTCGGGCACGCTGACGGTTTATGACGTGGTGGACGGCGTCCGGATCGCCAATCCGCGCCCCTTCGGAGACATGCGGCCAGCGCGCAGCGATGGCATACGATGCGATGTGGACGGGCGGCTTTGGGCGGCGTCGGGCACGGGAGGCATCGCAAGCCATGGCGTCCATGTCTTCGATCCGGACGGCACACGCCTCGGCATCATCCATCTGCCGGAAGTCTGCGCGAATATCTGTTTCGGCGGCCGCAAGAACACCCGCCTGTTCATGGCGGCGAGCCAGTCGATCTATTCCCTGGTGGTGAAGACCAGGGGCGCCTGACGATCAGCCCGTACTCTCAGATATCCTTTCCGGCGTCCTTGCCGGCGGGCTTCTCGGAGGTGTCGGGATGACCCTCGAAGCTGGCATCCTCGTGGCCGGTGATGACCTGAGGCTTTGCGCTCGAAACGCCTTCGTTGGAGCCGCCGGCCTGCGTGCCGGCGAAGGCGCCGGTGCCGCTGTCCGCACCCCTTTTCACCTTGCGATCCGCGGTGGATGCCTCGCTTTTCCGCTCACTCATTCGTCTTCTCCCTGACTGTCGCCTGACGCATCGCGCTCGGCGTTTTCGTGATTGTGGATGCCGACCTGCGCGGCCAGATCCGAGAAGGGCGGAAGCTCGCCCGCGCTGTAGGCATTGGCAAGGCGCAGCAGGCGGATCGGGAACAGAACCGCATAGGCATTGGCCTGGCTGCGCTCCTGCACGGTTGTCGCGTCGTCTGTCGCGCTGCGCTCGGCCTCTGCCAACGCCGCGTCGATCGCGCTTTCGCTCAGCACGTCATGGCGCTTGAGCGCCATCAGAACGGAGGTGAATGCGAGGTAGAGACCTTCAAGCTGCAGGTTCGCGGTGTTCACGGGCGGCCTCCTTGTTGTGCGATGTCAACGGAAGCAGGGTCGTCGCGGTTCCTTAATGCCGGCTTCCCGGCCGGCGAAGAACGCCTCTCGCGGTCCTGCCGCAGGCGGAGGGGAACCATCTGACTCCGCGCCAATTCTGCTCTCTCATTCCGAGGTTTTCAGAACAGGAGTTTCGCATGAAGGCGCTGACGTGGCACGGCAAGCATGACATCCGCTGCGAAAGCGTTCCCGATCCCAAGATCGAGGAGCCGCGTGACGCCATCATCAAGGTCACGGCCTGTGCGATCTGCGGCTCAGATCTCCACCTTTATAACGGCGTCATCCCGGACATGCATTCCGGCGATGTTCTCGGCCATGAGAATATGGGCGAGGTTGTCGAGGTGGGCTCGGGCGTGTCCAACCTGAAGGTGGGCGACCGCGTGGTGGTGCCGTTCACCATTTCCTGCGGCGAGTGCTTCTTCTGCAAGCGCGGCTTTTATTCTGGCTGCGAGCGCTCCAACAAGCCGGATTCCAAGAAGAAGGCCGAGGCGCTGTGGGGTCACTCGCCCGCTGGCCTGTTCGGCTATTCCCACCTGCTCGGCGGCTATCCTGGCGGACAAGCCGAATATCTCCGCGTTCCCTTCGCTGATGTTGGCCCGATCAAGGTGCCGAACCATTTGAGCGACGAGCAGGTGCTGTTCCTGTCCGACATTTTCCCCACCGGCTACATGGCCGCTGACTTCTGCAACATCCAGCCCGAGGACACGATCGCCATCTGGGGCTGCGGGCCTGTCGGGCAGATGGCCATCCGCTCGGCTTTCCTGCTCGGCGCGAGCCGGGTGATCGCCATCGACACGGTGCCCGAACGCCTTGCGCTTGCTGAAAAGGCTGGCGCCATCACGCTCAATTTTCGCACTGAGGACATCTATGACCGCATTCAGGAACTGACTCACGGCCGCGGCGCGGATGCCTGCATCGACGCGGTCGGAACCGAGCCGTTGATGAGTTCCGGGCTAGACGCCGTGGTCGACCGCATCAAGGTCGCGACCTTTATGGGCACCGACCGCCCGCATGTGCTGCGGCAGGCGATCCACTGCGTGCGAAATTTCGGCACGGTGTCGATCGTCGGCGTTTATGGCGGCTTCCTCGACAAGATCCCGATGGGCTCGGCCATCAATCGCGGCATCACCATGCGCATGGCGCAGACGCCCGTGCAGCACTACCTACCGACCTTGCTCGAGCGCATCGAGAAGGGGGAGATCGACCCGTCCTTCGTGATCACCCATCGGGCGAGCCTGGAAGACGGGCCCGACCTCTACAAGACCTTCAACGACAAGAAGGACGGCTGCATCAAGATCGTCCTTCGTCCCTGAACCAAGCACGCAAGGAGCAGAACCATGGCAGATACGGAGCGGCAGCTTGCCGTCGTCACCGGCGCATCGACGGGCATCGGCCTCGAACTGGCCAAGCAATGCGCGGAAAACAATTTCGACCTGGTGATCGTGGCCGACGAAGCAGCGATCCATGATGCCGCCGACGAGCTTCGCCGTTTGGGCGCACAGGTCGAGGCGGTGGAGGCCGACCTGTCGGACGAGGACGGGGTGAACACGCTCTATGCCGCGATCGAGGGGCTCGGCCGCCCGGTTGACGCGCTTCTCGCCAATGCGGGCCGCGGCCTCGGCCACGGCTTCCTCGACCAGGACTGGAACGAGGTCCGCCATGTGGTGGACACCAACATTACCGGCACGATCTACCTGGTCCAAAAGATCGGCCGCGACATGCGGGCGCGCAATGCCGGCAAAATCCTGCTGACCGGCTCCATCGCAGGCTTCATGCCCGGCAGCTTCCAGGCCGTCTACAACGGCACCAAGGCGTTCATCGACTCGTTCTCCTTCGCTATCCGCAACGAGCTGAAGGACACGGAGATTACCGTCACCTGCCTGATGCCGGGCGCGACCGAAACGGAGTTCTTCGAACGCGCCCATATGGAGGACACCCAGGTCGGCACCGCCAAGAAGGACGATCCGGCGATGGTGGCCAAGGTCGGCTTCAAGGCGATGATGAACGGCGAAGGCGACGTGGTGAGCGGCTGGAAGAACAAGCTTCAGTCGGCCATCGCCAACATTACGCCGGCAGGGATGCTCGCTGAGCAGCACCGCAAGATGGCAGAGCCCGGTTCAGGCAAGTCGAGCTAAGCGGCGCATTTTCAGCCTATCGTTCATTACAAGGGGGCGCATCCAGCACCCCCTTTTTTGCATTAGTTCCACTTTGTCTTAGATGCCTCGCACCGCCCGTTACGGAAGCAGACGCGCCTAGGAAATCGGCATGCGGAAGGTGAAACAGGTTTCCTCGAGGCCCGAGGCCGCCGTCAGTGTTCCGTCATGCGCCTTTGCGATCTCACTGGCGATATACAGGCCGAGGCCCAGTCCCTGCTGCGACGGCCGCACCGCGCCGCGATAGAACGGGTGGAAAAGCTGCTTCATCACCGCTTCCGGAATGGGAGCACCTCCGTTGCAGACCGACAACTGAAATGCGCCGTCGACAATCTTCGCCCTTACCGAAATGGCATGGTCGGGATCACCGTGCGTGATCGCGTTGCCGAGCAGATTCGAAAAAAGCTGACCGATGCGGGCCGGATCGACGTCGATCGGCCGCGGCAGGTCGAAGTCGATCTCTAACTTGCGCTCGGGAAAGGTGTTGGTGATCTCATTGGCGATCCTGGCCAGCATCGGCTCGATCCGGGTGCCGCTGGTTTTCTCCAGGCCAATGCCGGTGCCAAGGCGACCGCGGGCGAAGTCGAGCAGGTTGTCGATGAGCCCGCTCATGCGTGCCGCCCCCTCAGTCATCAAACGAAGTATGCGGACCTTCCTCGGATCGCTTTCGCTCTTCTCCAGCATCTTTACGCCGGCGGCGAGAGAAGCCAGCGGATTGCGAAGGTCATGGCCCAGAACGGCGACGAACTGCTCGCGAAGGGTGCCTTCATCATAGGCTGATTGCAGATCAGCCTTGCTCGTCGCCAGGCTGGCCTCGCTTGTCGCGAGATTTCCCTCGCTACTCTCAAGGTCGACCTGGCTGACGCGGAGCTTGCGATTGGTGTCGAGATGAAATGCGATCAGTTCGGCAAACAAGCGGAACAGGCCTTCTGCTGGAGATCCCTTGAGTTTGCGCGGCTCTGGATCGACGGCACATAATGTTCCGAAGATCTCGCCGCCTGGCAGGATGATGGGAACGGAGACATAGCTCTGAAATCCGTATGTCGCCGGCGTATGGTGAGAAACGAAGCCAGAATCTTCCGCCACGTGGTCGATGAACACTTCCTTGCGGAGCGTACGCACCTCGTTGCAGATGGTGGTTGAGACCGGCAGTTCCTCGCCAGCCTTGAGGCCGAAATCGATGCGGTCGAGCACCGCGCAGGCGAGCCACCGATCTGATGTGACCCGGGCCACGGCAGCGTAGCGCATTCCGGTGGTGGAGCAGATGACGTCCAGAATGGACGGAATGACGGAAATCTCTTGGACCGCTGCCAGGTCGTTCGTCAGGTCGTTCAATGAAGGCTCTTGGAGGCTCGGCTTTTCGTGGAGCCTATTGTTTCTCACATGTTTTGTCACCGACTTAACGATGCGAAGCGCGACGCATGGACTGGCGCGCGAGGGAGGCGTAGCAGCCGTTAGGCGCTTTTCAAGCCTTACAACGAAAAAACGGCCCGGTTTCCCGGGCCGTTGCTCAACGCAAGTAGCTGCACTTAGATGTTGCGGGCTTGATCGCGGTTGTTGAGGTTGTCGTCGATCAGGTCGCGGCTGTCGTCCAGCTCTTCCTCCACGTCCGAGGCAGCAGCCTGCGTGGCGTTGCGCGCGGTATCGACCAGGCTCGCGGCCTGATCCTCTACCACCGCCTTGGCCTGCCCATAGACCTCGCCGGCCTTTTCGGTCGCCTGCTGATAAAGGTCGCCCGCCTTGTTGCTGGCCTCGGAGTAGAGCGAGGATACCTGCTCGCGACCTGTCTGATAAAGGTCGGCGGCCTTGCGGCTGGCTTCCGCCTTCACCTGATCGGCCGTGTCGCCGAGTAGCTCGTCCTCCTGCCTTGTATGGGGCAGAAGAGCGGCCACCGCGGCACCCACCGCAAAGGCGAGAGCACCCGTCACCATCGGCTGCTCCTGCAATGTGGACGCGGCGGAACGTGCGGCGCGGGCACCCTGCGTGCTCACATTCGAGCCGACATCGGCCAGCTTCCGCCCCGCCGAAACGCTTGCACGCGACACGCCACGGCCGGCGCGGGAGACCCCACGACCCGCATAGGAAGCGCCGCTCGACAGGCGGGACGCCGCGCCCGACACTCCGGAGGAAGCGCTGCTCGCACCGCGCGAGATGGCATCGCGGCCGTCATTGAGCGCCCGACGAGCCTTGGCCCATGTGTCGGATGCCCAGCCGGACGCGTCGCTCAGCACGCTGCCAGCTTCGTCCATGAAGTTCTGGATGCGATTGCCGGCGCTGTCGGTGAACCCGCGATACATGTTGCCGGCCTCGTCGCGGAAGTGCCCCGCGCGATTGCCGACCTCATCCGAAGCCGCGCGGAACTTCTTGCCGGCTTCATCGACGAATTCCGATACGCGGCTGCCCGTGCTCTCGTCAGTGCCATGGTAGGAACGGCGCAGCGAGCTGCCCTGGATCGGCGCGTATGGGTAATCGGTCTCATCATCGTAGTCCGCGAGATCGTCGTAGTCGTCATACACGTCCTCGTCACCGGCGTAGTCATAAGCCTGATAGGAACGCGAGCGATCACCACGCCAGCGATCAACTGCCTTGGACGGCGACCTCTTGGACGGACCCGCCATCAGCCAGACAAGGCTGACGCCGAGCAGAGCGACCGGCAGCGGATTGGACATCACCACGCGACCGAGGCCAGCCGCGAACTCGCCGCCGCCATTCTTGGTGTAGGTCAGGAGCTCATCCACCAGCTGACCGGGCGAGAGCCGATCCTGGATCTGGTCGATCGTGTTTTCCACGCGCGAGCGCTGAAGCTCGATCTCGCGCTGGATCTCAGCCGCACTCTTGGGTACGGTGTAGTCGGTATCGGTATAGGTAGACATCAGAGCTTCTCCTTCACCGCCGACGCGTCGCGCTGAAGCGAGGTCGCGGTACGTTCGAGCATGAGTTTGCGGCCCTTCAATCCGGCAAGGCCGCGCGAAACGAAGACCCAGGCGATGACGCCGACGATGATCGCGACAATCAGTCCGGCCAAGGCGCTTGCCCAAGGCGGGGACATGCCCATCGAGACGAAGATCGCGCCGAGGCCCGACACGATGGCGGCCAGAAACACACCAAGCGCGCCAAGGGCGAGGATCGCGCCGATGACGATCTGGGCCACGCTTGCCATGGCTTCCGAGATTTTCTCGGATGCCTCGGCCTTGGCCAGCTGAACTTCCTTCCGGAACAGGCTGGTGATGTCACCCGCCAAACTGCCCAGAAGCTCCGTCAGCGGCCTTCCGTCACTAAAGCCGGCCATTGTTGGTCATCCCGATTGGGGTCAGGTCGTCGTTCTGGCCCGTGCCGCGGTTGAAATCCGCATCAAAGTCGTTGTCGTCGAAATCGCCGACGGAAGCTGTCCGCGTGGGACGCTTGGCCGAGGCAAGCAGGAACCGGCTGGCGGCGAAGCCAGCGAGGGCTGCGATGCCGACAAAAGCAAGCGGCTGCCTGCGGCCGAAATCCTGCGCCACGCCAACGAGGTCGTCGACGCTCTTGTTCTGAACGCTGTCGGCCAGGCGTCGAAGGCTTCCTGCCATGTCCTGGGCATAGCCCGCAACGGCGCTGTCGCCGTCCTGCAGTTCCTCGGCCACGCGCGAGACGGCATCGACCACGCCGCCGATCTGGCGCGCGGCCAGATCCTTCTGCTCGGTGGCGAATGAGCGCGCACGATCGGTCAGCTGGCTCACCTGCTCGCCCGCAAACGCCTTGGCCTTTTCGGCCGCGTCACCGAGTTGATCCTGTGCCTGCGCCTTGAGATTGGAGAACTCGTCCGTCGCCTGCGCCTTGAGGCTCTGAAGCTGATCGCCCGCCTGGCTCTTCAGCGCGGCGAAGTCCTGCCTTGCGGTATCGGCTGCATTGCGGAAATCGTTCTTCGCCTGGTCGGCGGCCTGGCTCAAGTCGCTGCGCAGCGTATCGCCGGCGTCGCGCAGACGGTCTGCCTCGGCAGACGGATTGATCCCGGCATCGCGGGCCGCATCGCCGAAGCTCGTGGACGACGCAGTGGTTGAACGTTCCGGATTGTTTCCAAAGGGTGGGTCTTGATTGCTCATGTGAAATCTCCTGGTGCCAGTGCCCTTCCGGCGCTCGGGCCATTGCCGACCGTCTGCCACCGGCTGAAAGCGATGCGCTATTGCGCCCCGCCGGACCGATCGCTGCCGCCTGCCGGATCATCAGGATTGGCGTTCAACTCGCGATCACGTCGAGATGAACAGAATGCGCCATGCGGGCAGCGGTTCCGCCCTGCCACGAGGATGGCTTAATTCACGAAACCCGCGAGCCGGCGTTGCAGCCAAGCCGCGCTGGTCTATTCTGTCCTCGACCGCCGCCGGAGCTTTTCAGAACGTTCATGACCACCGATCCCGATCTGAAAGACCCTGCCCTGGGCGACCCGCATGGCCGCGATGCCGAGTGGCCCTCCGAATTGCCTGTGCGCGGCTGGAAGGACATCCTGTGGCGGGTCTACAGTGAAAGCACGGAAGACCGGCTGATGCTGCTGGCCGCCGGCGCGACTTTCTACCTGCTGCTGGCGCTGTTCCCATTCCTTGCGGCCTTTGTTTCGCTTTACGGCTTCGTGGCCGACCCGAAGACGGTGGCCGACCAGATCGCCTTCCTGGGCAGCTTCATGCCCTCGGGCGGGCTGGAATTGATCGAAGGGCAGCTCAAGGCGCTCGCGAGCCAGGACACGGATGCGCTCAGCACCGGCTTCGTGGTCGGCCTCGCGCTTGCGATGTGGAGCGCCAACAGCGGCGTCAAGGCGCTGATCGAAGGGCTGAACGCGGCCTATGACGAGAACGAGAAGCGCTCCTTCATCAGGCTCAACCTTGTATCCTTCGCCTTCACGCTGGGCGCTATACTGATCGGCATCTTCTTTCTGATCTCGGTCGGCGTGGTGCCGGCAGTGCTGGCCTTTCTGCGGCTCGACAATTGGGCGGAGATGCTGATCCGTGTCGGCCGCTGGCCCGTGATGCTCGCGGCGGTGGTGGTCGGCATCAGCCTGCTTTACCGCTTCGGCCCGTCGCGGAAGCCGGCCAAGTGGCGCTGGATCACGCCGGGCGCGATCGTCGCCTCGCTGGTGTGGATCGCGGCTTCCATCGGCTTCTCCTGGTATCTCCAGAACTTCGCCGACTACAACGCCACCTATGGGACGCTGGGCGCCGTAATCGGCTTCATGATCTGGACCTGGATCTCGGTGACGATCCTGTTCGTCGGCGGCGAGCTCAATGCCGAGATGGAGCACCAGACTGAACGGGATTCCACCGTTGGGCGAACCCGGCCCGCCGGCTCGCGCGGCGCCTTCGTGGCCGACAATGTCGGGCTGACCACGAGCGGGAAGACGTAGCTAGGCCGGCATTGCCGCCCGCGCAGCTTCCCGGCGGGCGAGCCGGGCGCGGATGTTTTCCACACTGGCGCCCGGGGTCGCCGCGAACAAGGTGCGCGTGTAGCTGTGCTGCGGATTCGCAAAGACGGCGTCGCGCGGGCCGAACTCCACCGCCTCGCCGAAATACATCACCATCACTTCGTCGGCGAGATAGCGCACCACCGATAGGTCGTGGCTGATGAAGACATAGGTCAGCCCGAACTCGTCCTGCAGGTCGGACAGAAGGTTCAGCACCTGCGCCTGCACGGACAGGTCGAGGGCGGACACCGGCTCGTCCAGCACGAGCAAGCTCGGGTTGAGCATCAGCGCGCGCGCGATGGCGATGCGCTGCCGCTGGCCGCCGGAGAACATATGCGGGTAGCGGTTGAAGTGCTCGGGCCCCAGCCCGACCTTCTTCAGCATGGCCTGCGCGCGTTCACGGCGCTCCGAGGCAGGCATGTCTGTGTTGATGAGCAGCGGCTCGGCCAGCACCTCGCCGATCTTCTGGCGCGGATTGAGAGAACCGTACGGGTTCTGGAACACGATCTGCACCTTGCGCCGCATCTCGGGCGACAAGCGGCCGCTGGAAACGTCTACCTTCTCGCCCTCGATGAGGAGTTCTCCGCCCGTGGGCGCATCGATCATGGTGATGATGCGCGCCAGCGTGGACTTGCCGCAGCCGCTTTCGCCCACGATGGCGAGCGTCTTGCCGCGCTCCAGCGAGAAGCTCACGCCCTTCACGGCATGAACCACCTTGTCGGCGCGAAACAGTCCGCCTTTCAGCCGGTAGTCGCGCGTGATCGCGCGGGCTTCGAGGATGGGGGTACTCATGACGCCACCTCCTCGAAGGCGAAGGAGGATATTGTCGGGAGCCGGTCGCCCGTGGCGTTTTCCGGGAGGGCGGAGAGCAGCGCGCGTGTATAGGCGCTTTTCGGGGCCTCGAAGAGCGACAGCACATCCGCTTCTTCCATCTTGCGGCCCTTGTATTGGACGACCACGCGATCGGCTGTCTCGGCCACCACGCCCATATTGTGGGTGATCATGATGAGCCCCATGCCGTGCTCCGCCTGGAGCCGCATCAGGAGGTCGAGGATCTGCTTCTGGATGGTCACGTCGAGTGCGGTGGTCGGCTCGTCCGCGATCAGGAGCTTCGGGTTGCAGGCGATGGCGATGGCGATCATCACGCGCTGGCACTGCCCGCCCGACATCTGGTGCGGGTAGGCGGAAAGCCGCGAGGCGGGCTCGGCAATGCCCACTGCCTCAAGCAGGTCCACCGCGCGCCTGCGGCTTGCAGCACCGCTCAGCCCCAGATGTTCGCGCAGCACTTCCTCGATCTGGAAGCCGATCGTGAAGCACGGGTTGAGCGAGGCCATCGGCTCCTGGAAGATCATCGCCATGTCCTTGCCGACCAGCTTACGCCGCGCAGCCCGGTCAAGGCCAAGTAGGTCGCGGCCGGCGAAAGCCATGCGATCCGCCTTCACCGTCGCAGTCCAGGGCAGCAGCCCCATCACAGCGAGCATGGACACGGACTTGCCCGACCCGGACTCGCCCACGATGGCCAGCACTTCGCGCGCGCTGACAGACAGCGACACGCCGTCCACGGCGCGGAACGAGCCGGAGGCAGTCGCGAACTCGACGGTGAGATTCTCGATCTCAAGAAGGGCGCTCACTTCAAAATCCCTCCATCCTTGTCTATATTGCCTGTATCAGGGTGAGGAACAGGATCATGGTCGCCACCAATCAGTTGCCCCCAGTCAAGCCGATCTCCGGACCGACAGGTCCCCGTCCCGGCTATTGACTTAGGCTGCCGTTCCAAGGGGGCGGCGCCCTGATCGTCTTTGAATTGCTCGGTTAATTCCACATCACGACTTTCGTCACGACCGCTTCAGCTTGGGATCAAGCGCGTCACGCAGGCCGTCGCCCATGAGGTTGATGGCGAGCACGGTGATCAGGATCGCGAGGCCGGGAAAGGTCACCACCCACCAGGCGCGCAGGATGAATTCGCGCGCTTCAGCGAGCATCGTGCCCCATTCCGGCGTCGGCGGCTGCGCGCCCATGCCGAGGAAGCCCAGCGCCGCCGCATCGAGGATCGAACCAGAGAACGAAAGCGTCGCCTGAACGATCAATGGCGCCATGCAATTGGGCAGGATGGTGCGGAACATCAGCCGCGAGGCGCCTGCCCCGGCCACGCGGGCCGCGACCACATATTCGCGGTTCTTTTCCCCCATTACAGCCGCGCGTGTGAGCCGCACGAAATGCGGCTGAAGCACCAGCGCGATGGCGATCATGGCATTGGTGAGCCCCGGTCCCAGAACGGCAACCAGCACCAGAGCGAGTAGCAGCGAGGGGAAAGCCAGGATGATATCCATGACCCGCATGATGAGGGTATCGGCCCAGCCGCCGAAGTAGCCAGCAACGACGCCCACCGAGATGCCGACCACAAGTGCAAGGGTTGTCACCACGACGCCGATGAACAGCGAGTACCGCGCGCCGTAAAGCAGGCGGGAAAAGATGTCGCGGCCGACCGCGTCCGTGCCGAGGAGATAGGCAGTTCTTCCGCCCTCATCCCAGAACGGCGGAAGCAGGACCGCCTCGCGATATTGCAGCGTCGGCTCATGCGGTGCGATGAGCGGGGCAAGAAGGGCCGCCGCCACGATCAGGATGAAGACGGCCAGGCCGATCACCGCACCGCGGTTTTCGGAAAAATAATACCATAGCTCGCCCAGCCGGCGGGCGCGGGAGGGATCGATGACGACGTCTTCGGCCGCGGTCGTGTCAGTCATGGCGGGCGCTCCTCAATGCCGGATTCGCGGGTTGACGAGGCCGTAGAGCAGGTCCACCGCGAGATTCACGAGCATGATGATGCCGGCGATGATGAGCAGCCCGCCCTGGATCACCGGGTAGTCGCGCCGGAACACGGATTCGACCATCCACTTGCCGATGCCCGGCCAGGAGAAGATTGATTCCGTGAGGATCGCCCCGGCCATCATCACGCCGATCTGCAGGCCGATCGTGGTAATCACGGGGATCATGGCGTTGCGAAGCGCGTGGATGCCGACCACGCGGAACGGCGACAGGCCCTTAGCGCGCGCGGTGCGCACGTAATCCTCGCCCAGAACCTCCAGCATGGCCGAACGCGTCTGCCGCGCGATCACGGCAAGCGGGATCGTGCCGAGCACGATCGTGGGAAGAATGAGGTGGCTCACAGCGGAAGAGAATGCGCCTGCCTCGCCCGAGATCAGCGAGTCGACGAGCATGAAGCCGGTGACGGACGGAAAGAAGTAGAGAAGCGAGATGCGGCCCGAGACCGGCGTCCATTGCAGGATGCCGGAGAACAGGATGATGAGAAGCAGGCCCCACCAGAAGATCGGCATGGAATAGCCGACAAGCGCCACGCCCATCAGCGTCTGGTCGAGAAAGGAGCCACGCTTCAACGCCGCGAAGATGCCGATCGGTATCCCGATGACGATCGAAAAGAGGATCGCGCAGAGCGAAAGTTCCAGCGTGGCAGGAAACAGCGCAAGGAACTGCGAGGCGACGGGTTCCTTGGTGACCACGGATGTTCCGAAATCGCCGCGCACGACGCCCCAGAGATAATCGAGATACTGTATCACCACCGGCCGGTCGAGGCCGAGCTCGTGCGTGATGAGCGCGTGCCGCTCGGGCGACATCACGCGGATGCCGGACAGCAGGGCGACGGGATCGCCGGGCAGCAGGCGGATAAACGAGAAGGCGATCACCGACACGCCGATGAAAGTCGGGATCAGAACGGCGAGCCGGCCGAAGAGAAAACGAAGCATGGAATGCTTCCCAGAACAGGATCAGGGGCAAGCGAGGCGCGCAGGGCTCGTTTCCGCCGATCTTCCAAGAAAACGGGGGCGGAAAGCTCTCGCGAGCCCCGCCCCCGGTTCACATCAGCAGCAGCCGGTCACTCGGCCAGGTCGACGCCCTCGAAATCGAAGTCACCCAGGGGGCTCTGGACGAAGCCGGTGACCTCCTTGCGCATCGGCACCACGGAAAGCGAATGGTCGAGCGTGGCCCAAGGCGCCTCGCGCTTGAACACCACCTGCGCCTCTTCGTAGAACTTGGTGCGCTCGGCCTGATCCGTCGTGGTCTTGGCCTGGAGCACCAGTTTGTTGAACTCCTCGTTGCACCATTGCGCGCGGTTGTTGCCGCCGACCGCGTCGCAGCCGAGCAGGGTGTGGAGGAAGTTGTCCGGATCGCCGTTATCGCCAGTCCAGCCAAGGATCACGGCGCCGTCGCGGTCCTTCGCCTTGGAGCGCTCGAGATACTCGGCCCATTCATAGGAGACGATCTCGACATTGACGCCGACCTTGGCGAAGTCGGCCTGCATCAGTTCCGCCGCGCGACGGGCATTGAGCATGTAGGGACGTGCCACGGGCATTGCCCAGATCTTCATCGACAGGTTGGAAACCCCGGCATCCGACAGCATCTTCTTGGCGGCTTCCGGATCGTATTT
This sequence comes from uncultured Mesorhizobium sp., assembly GCA_963522145.1. Classification (GTDB taxonomy): domain Bacteria; phylum Pseudomonadota; class Alphaproteobacteria; order Rhizobiales; family Rhizobiaceae; genus Mesorhizobium_B. The sequence continues at coordinate 14,574 of CAUQXI010000036.1, forward strand.
GTCGTCTTCCAGCTTGTCATTGTAGGACCACATGGTCGGCGGGATCGGGGCCTTGGCGGGCGAGGCCGCACCCTGGAACACCGCGTCCACGATGGCCTGCTTGTTGATGGCCATGTTGAGCGCCCGGCGAATCTCGGGCTTGTCGAAAGGGGCCTGGGTCGTGTTGTAGGCGAGATAGGCCACGTTCAGGCCTTCCTGCTCCATCACCTTGAGCGCGGGATCGGCCTTCATGGCTTCCACGTCGGCCGCGTTCGGGAACGGCATCAGGTGGCATTCGCCGGCCTTGAGCTTCTGGTAGCGCACGGCGGCATCGGTGGTGATCGCGAAAACGAGATCGTCGATCTTCTGCTTGCCGAGGAAGTAATCAGGGTTGGCCTTGTAGCGGATCGCCGCATCCTGCTGGTAGGCGACGAACTGGAACGGGCCTGTGCCGACCGGCTTCTGGTTGAGCTGTTCCTTCTTGCCGTCCGCGTCGAGCTTGTCGGCGTATTCCTTGGACATGATGGAGGCGAAAGGCATCGCCACATTGGCAAGGAACGGCGCTTCCTTGTTCTTGAGCACGAACTTCACCGTCAGGTCGTCGACCTTCTCGATCGAGGAGATCAATTCGGGAAAGCCCATGCCGGCGAAATATTCCCAGGTGCCTCCGGGGACATACTGGTGCCACGGGTTGTCGGCCTTGAGCTGACGCTCGAACGTGAAGATCACGTCGTCCGCGTTCAGTTCGCGGGTCGGCGTGAAGAATTCGGTTGTCTGGAATTTTACGCCCGGGCGCAGCTTGAACGTGTATTGCAGCCCGTCATCGGAAATTTCCCAGGATTGAGCCAAGCTCGCTTCGGTCTGCGTCGTGCCCTTCTTGAATTCGAGCAGGCGGTTGTAGATCGGATGCGCGGAGGCGTCGAAGGTGGTGCCGGCGGTGTAGAGGCCGGGATCGAAGCCCTCCGGCGAGCCTTCGGCGCAATAAACAAAGGTTTTCGCGCTTGCCGCGCCGCTCAAAACGGTTGCGGCCAGAAGGGCTGCCGCAAAGGTCAGCTTTTTCATTGAGTGCTCCCTGTTCTTTTTTCGTGCCGGCTCCGCTTCCCAAGAGTCCGGCGAAGTCCGCATCTAATCACGCTTTTTTCGGCATGGGAACTATGTCCGAGGCGCAGTTCCGGGGACGCAGCGGCACTGCGGGGATGTTCGCTTCGCTCAGGCGATGCAAGCATGGCGCGAGTGGCCCTTGCCGGTCATGCGGACTCGTCTCATCCTGTCCATCACGGCTCAGGGAGAAGCGGATGAAAAAGGATTGGATCGCCGATGTGCTCGGCTTCTGGTTCGACGAACTGACGCCGCAGGACTGGTTTGAGAGCCGTCCCGCGCTCGACAACGCGATCAAGGCGCGCTTCCTCGCCCTTCACGAGGAGATTGCCGCGGCATCCCCGCCGGAGGTGCGGAAAGAGGCTGAACCTGCGCTTGCCGCGATCATCGCGCTCGACCAGTTCCCCCGCAACATGTTCCGGGGCACGGCGCGCGCCTTTGCGACCGACCCGTTCGCGGTCGAGCTGTCGCGCAACGCGCTCGATCAAGGGCTCGACGCGAAGCTCTCCCCTGTGCAGCGGCAGTTCACCGCCATGCCGCTGATGCACTCGGAAAACATGGCCGACCAGGAGCGCTGCGTCGCCGTCTTCGCAGGGCTCGGCAATGCGGAAGCATTGCGCTTGGCCGAAGAGCATCGCGACATCATCGCCCGCTTCGGGCGCTTCCCTCACCGCAACCGCGTCCTCGGGCGGCAGACGAGCGAGGAGGAGCGGCTGTTCCTCGACAGCCATGCCGGCTACGGGCAATAGGAGCGGCGACCGGCCGAGGGTTGCGCGCAGAATGGTTGCCGACAACAATGACGGCCTGGAAGAACGACCCGCACGCGAGGCGGGTCATGAGGGGGAGAACGCCATGGCGGACGAAGCCAGCGAGACACCGGAGCGAAAAAGCGCATCTGCGCAGGACGCAAAGCTTTGGCTGAAGAGCTATCCGTCTTCCGTGCCGCCGGAGATCGGTCCGCTTTCCGACAGCTCGGTGGGCGACCTGCTGGTGCGGGCGGCCGCGCGCTATGCCGGCCGGCCGGCCTTCACCTGCATGGGCAAGACGCTTTCATTCGCGGAGATGGAGCGGCACTCGGCGGCGTTCGGCGCGTTTCTCCAGGCGCAGGGCCTCAAGCCGGGCACGCGCATCGCGATGATGATGCCCAATGTGCTGCAATACCCCATCGCCATGATGGGCGCGCTGCGCGCGGGGCTCACGATCGTCAACGTCAACCCGCTTTATACGGCGCGCGAGCTGGAGCATCAGCTCAGGGATTCCGGCGCGGAAGCGATCGTCATCCTGGAAAATTTCGCTCACACGCTTCAACGCGTGCGGGCGAATACCGGCATTCGCCTGACGGTGGTCGCGAGCATGGGCGACATGCTGGGAATGCTGAAGGGCGCGGTCGTCAACTTCGTGGTGCGGCGCCTGAAGAAGATGGTCCCTGACTGGTCTCTGCCGGGCCATATTTCCTTCCGCGCGGCGCTCGCGCAAGGTGCGCAGCGTCCGTTCACGCCTGCCGGTGTCGGCCCCGACGACATCGCCTTTCTGCAATATACCGGCGGAACGACGGGCGTTTCCAAAGGTGCGATGCTGCTTCACCGCAACATCCTGGCCAATGTGGCGCAGAACGCGCTTTGGCTGGAAAGCGCCTATGCGAGGAAGCCCAAGCCGGAGCGGCTCGTGTTTCTGTGCGCCCTGCCGCTCTACCACATCTATGCTTTGACCGTGAACGCGGTGATGGGGATGCAGCAGGGCGCGCACAACATCCTGATCCCCAATCCGCGCGATATCCCGGCTTTGGTGAAGGAGTTCGGCCGATACAACATCAACGTCTTCCCCGGGCTGAACACGCTGTTCAACGCCCTTCTCAACAATGAGGGCTTCCGCAAGCTCGACTTCTCGCCCCTGATCCTGACCTTCGGCGGCGGGATGGCGGTGCAGCGAACCGTGGCCGAGCGATGGAAGGCGTTGACCGGCATCGGCATTGCGGAAGGCTATGGCTTGTCCGAAACCGCGCCGGTGGCGACCGCCAATCCCTTCGATGCCGACGAGTTTTCCGGCACGATCGGCGTGCCGATCTCGTCCACCGAGATCTCCATCAGGAGCGATGACGGAACTGAGATGGCGCTCGGCGAGGCCGGCGAGATCCTGATCCGCGGTCCTCAGGTGATGGCGGGCTACTGGAACCAGCCGGAAGAAACCAGACGCGTGATGACCGGTGACGGCTTCTTTCGCACCGGCGACATCGGAACGATGGACGAGCGCGGCTTCGTCAAGGTGGTGGACCGGAAGAAGGACATGATCCTCGTGTCAGGCTTCAACGTGTATCCCAACGAGCTGGAAGAGGTGGTGGCGGGTCATCCCGGCGTGCTGGAGGTGGCCGCGATCGGGGTGCCGGACGAGCGCTCTGGCGAGGTGCCGAAGCTGTTCGTGGTGAAGAAGGATGCGGGCCTTACGGCGGAAGCGCTGACCGAGTTCTGCCGGGAGAACCTTACCGCTTACAAGCGGCCGAAATTCATCGAGTTCCGCGACGATCTGCCCAAGAGCAATGTGGGGAAGATCCTGCGCCGCGAGTTGCGCGGCTAGGTGTTAGTTCTGTCGCGCGAGGAGGAAAGCCGGCAGATCGGCCACGCTTTCGAGGATCCCATCCGCCAGCGGCTCCAGCGTTTCACGCGTGCCGGTGCCTGAAAGCACGCCGACCGCGAGCCCCGCCGCAGCGGCGCGGGCCATGACGAGGTCGTGCTTGTTGTCGCCGATCACGGCGATCTCCGCCGCTTCGCAGCCGACATGCCGCGCAAAGGCATCAACCGGGTCGGCGGCGGGCTTCGGATGAACCACGGAATCGTAGCCGTAGACGCCATCGAAGAAGGGCGTCAGGCCGAGCGCCTGAAGCGTGAGCCGGGCGCCCTCCTCCGAGTCGTTGGTGGCGACGCCGAGCGTCAAGCCGCGACGATGCAGGGTTTCGATTGCCTCGCGCAGGCCGGGAACGGCGACAGCACGGCGCGCGCCTTCCGCGGCGGTGAAAGCGTCAAATGCAATGACGCGGCGTTCCCGCTCCTCAGGGGCGAGCGCGGGATACCAAAGCGCCACGATGTCCGCATTCGTGCCGGCGGCGAACACGGAATCCGCGCGGAAGCGGCGAGCGGCGAAGTCATAGCCGCCCTGCTCCAGGAGCCGGTCGGCTTCCGCCCTGTCCCCGCCGGCGGCATCCAGCGCCATTGCGTCGCCGATCGCGAACCAGGTCGCGAAGAAATCCACCAGAGTGCCGTCCTTGTCGAACAAGACGGCCTTGATGGGCCTCATCTCAGCGGTTGGCGTGGATGAAGGAAACGAGACCAGCCGTCGAACTGTCGCGGCTGCCGGGATCCTCGCGGCCTTCCACCACCGGCAGCAGCCCGGTCGCCAGCTCCTTGCCGAGCTCCACGCCCCACTGGTCGAAGGCATTGATGCCGAAAAGCTGGGCTTCCACGAAGACGCGATGCTCGTAGAGCGCGATCAGTCGGCCGAACGTATAGGGATCGAGGTGCTTGTAGAGGATGGTGATCGAGGGCCGGTTGCCGGAAAAGACCCGATGCGGCGCGATCTTCTCCACCTCGGCTGGATCCATGCCCTTGGCGGTCATCTGCGTGCGCGCTTCTTCCAGCGTGCGGCCCCTCATCAGCGCCTCCGACTGGGCGAGGCAGTTGGCGAGAAGCAGGTCGTGATGGTGTTTCAGTTCCGGCTCGAACCCCTCCGCCGCCGCGAGGAACTCGACCGGGATCACATCCGTGCCCTGGTGGAGAAGCTGGAAGAAGGCGTGCTGTCCGTTGGTGCCGGGCTCGCCCCAGACGAGCGGACCCGTCGGCGTGGCCACCGGCTCGCCCTCCACCGTCACGCTCTTGCCGTTGGATTCCATGTCGAGCTGCTGGAGATAGGCGGGAAAGCGCGACAGGCGCTGGTCGTAGGGGATGATCGCGCGCGCCGGATAGGCGCAGGCGACGCGATGCCACCAGCCGATCAGCCCGAGCATCATCGGCTGGTTCTCGCGCAAAGGCGCCTCGACGAAGTGCCTGTCCATGGCATGAGCGCCGGCCAAAAAATCCCGGAAGCGGTCGGGTCCGATGGCCAGCATGATCGGCAGACCGATCGCGCCCCAGAGCGAGTAGCGCCCGCCGACCCAGTCCCAGAAGCCGAAGACACGGGCCGCGTCGATGCCGAACTTGCTCACTTTGTCGAGCGCGGTGGAAACAGCCGCGAAGTGGTGCTTGACCGCGTCCTGACCAAGCGCCTCGGCGATCCAGTTCCGGGCCGTTTCGGCGTTGGTCATGGTTTCAACAGTGGTGAAGGTCTTGGACGCCACGATGAAAAGCGTCGTCGCCGGATCGAGGCCTCTCAGCGTGTCATGCATATGGGCGCCATCGATGTTGGACACGAAATGCGCGCGCGGCCCGTCATGGAAGGGCGCAAGCGCCAGCACGGCCATGGCCGGCCCGAGATCAGACCCGCCGATGCCGATATTGACGACATCGGTGATCCGCTTGCCCGTCGCGCCCTTGGCCTCGCCTGAGCGCACCGAGTCCGCAAAGCGCCCCATGGCATCAAGCACGGTATTGACCTCTGCGGCGACGTCCTGCCCGTCCACCGAAATGCCGCGTCCTTCGAGGTCGCGCAGCGCGACATGCAGCACGGCGCGGTTCTCGGTGGCGTTGATCTTCTCGCCGGAGAACATCGCCGCGCGGCGCTCTTCCACGCGGGCTGCGCGTGCGAGATCGCCCAGCAGCGTCATGGTGGTTTCGTTCACCGCGGACTTCGACCAGTCGAGCAGCAAGCCTTGATTCTCAACGGAGAACGTCTCGAAGCGATGCGAGTCGGCGGCAAAGGCCGCGCGCATATCCGTGGATGTTTCAGCGCGGTGCGCCTTGAGCGCAGCGATCTCGCGGGCGGTCGAAAGAGGCGTCACGGGCGTGTTCTCCAGCGGAGGGCGAGGGTCGGCCGGGCGTAGCAGTTCGCGCGGCCGTTGGAAATCGATGCCGCTCGGAACTGGAATCCATGGAGCCGGCCGCTGTTCCACCGCTCTCGTTCATTCAGCAAGGCGCTTGCGGGCTGTGGCACAATTCTCTATGCCAGAAACGCACAGCAACGATCCAGCCCACTGCTTGGGAGGAGCCGAAAAGCTTCTCCGAAGGAAGAAACATGCCGCCGAGAAACGACGACGCGATCTGGTCGGGACTGTTCCACATCTCCCCGGACTCAGGCCAGACGCTTCAAGCGCAGATCAGGCAGGCGGTGGTGGCGGCGATCCTGGATCGCCAGATCGCCGCCTCCATGCCCCTGCCCTCCTGCCGCATCCTGGCCGAGAAGCTCGGCGTGGCGCGTGGCACGGTGGTGCTCGCCTTCCAGCAGCTGGTGGATCAGGGCTTCCTCGTCGCACGCGAGCGGCGCGGGCATTTCGTCAATCCGGATGTACTCGCGAGCCCACCCCCAGCGCCGGACGCGCATCAGCGGCGCGATGGCGGCATCGACTGGAAGTCGCGCCGCGCGGTCCACCCGTCCGACATGCCGCGCGCGCTCAAGCAGGAGAACTGGATCAGGTCGTCCTATCCCTTCGTTTATGGCCAGTTCGATCCAGCACTTTTTCCCACGGCCGAATGGCGCGAGTGCAACCGCATGGCGCTTGCCGTACTCGAAATCCGCAACTGGGCGGCCGACATGGTGGATCGCGACGATCCCCTCCTGATCGAGCAGATCCAGGCACGACTCCTGCCCCGGCGCGGCATCTTCGCGCGTTCAGACGAAATCATCGTCACGCTGGGCGCGCAGAACGCCCTTTACATGCTCGCGACTCTTCTGATGTCGAAGCGCTCCACGGTGGCCATGGAGGATCCGGGCTATCCCGATGCGCGCTCGATCTTCCGTCTCGCGGGTGCCGCCATCGCGCCCATTCCAGTCGATCCGTCCGGGCTGGTCGTTTCCGCGACCCCTCCGGAGGCCGGCTTCGTTTTCACCACGCCCTCCCATCATTGCCCGACCATGGTGCCTATGAGCGAGGCGCGGCGCGAGGCGCTGCTGCTCGACGCCGAGCGTTTCGACCGCATCGTGATCGAGGACGGCTATGACAGCCAGCTTTTCGACGAGAGCCCGCAGCAGGCCCTGAAGAGCAGCGACCGCGGGGGCCGCGTGATCTATGTCGGCTCCCTGTCCAAGACGCTCGCGCCCGGCCTTCGCGTCGGCTTCATCGTGGCTCCCGCCGAGCTGATCGCCGAGCTTCGCGCCTTGCGCCGGTTCATGCTGCGGCACCCGCCCGCCAACAACCAGCGCGCGGTGGCGCTTTTCTTATCACTCGGCCACCATGAAGCGCTGGTGCGGCGCATGTCGGCGGCATTCGCGGAGCGTCGGATGCGGTTGATGCAGGCGGTCAACGCCTTTCTGCCGCAGTGGCGGCCGACCGAGGCGGCCGGCGGCACCTCAATCTGGCTCGAAGGGCCGCGCGATGCGAACTCCAGCAGCCTCGCCGCGGCGGCAGCCGCGCGCTCCGTTCTGATCGAACCCGGCGATCGCTTCTTCGATCGAGGTGACGGGCCGACCCGCTTCATGCGGCTTGGCATCTCCTCGATCGCGCTTCAGCATATCGAGCCCGGCATCCGGGAGCTGGCAGCAGCCGCCCGTCAACTCTCCGTTCCGGCCTGAGCCTAAGCCTTCGCAGAACAGAACTTCCTCCCTCTCGACCCCCCCCCCCGGCGCCGGGGTGGTGTAACGGGGGGGGGGGGGGGGGGTTGGTCGGCGGGGGGGCGGGGCCGGTCGGGGTCGTGACCGGTGGCGGGGGATCGGCCGGGG
>CAUQXI010000037.1:0-21738 GCA_963522145.1 uncultured Mesorhizobium sp.
CATGAAACGAGGGCGTGCTTTGAGTGTTGAACGCCAGAAGCGAAGCGCCTGAAAGAATCGTCACCGATGTCACTGGAAAGCCAGAGTTCCCTCGGCGCGAATGATCCAGCCCAGGCGGGAGGAGCGCCGATCGTCTCCCCTGCCCCTCGTTCCCGGGAAAGCGCGGCACTCGCCCCTTTGGGCTTTTCGGTCTTCCGCGCGATCTGGCTGGCGAGCCTTGCTTCCAATCTGGGTGGGCTGATCCAGTCTGTCGGTGCGGCGTGGCTGATGACGTCCATCGCCGCTTCCGCCGACATGGTGGCGCTCGTGCAGGCCTCCGTCGCGCTGCCGGTGATGATCTTCTCGCTGGCATCGGGTGCCGTCGCCGACACCTTCGACCGGCGGCGGGTGATGCTGGTCGCGCAGTTCCTGATGCTGGTCGTTTCCGTTCTGCTCGCCCTCTGCACATGGCTCGACTTGGTCACGCCGTGGACCCTGCTGTTGTTCACCTTTCTGATCGGCTGCGGCACGGCGCTGAACAACCCGTCCTGGCAGGCCTCGGTGGGCGACATGGTGCCGCGCGCCGTGCTTCCGGCGGCGGTCGCGCTCAACAGCGTCAACTTCAACCTCACGCGCAGCGTCGGCCCGGCGATCGGCGGGTTGATCGTGGCGACTGCCGGCGCTTCGGCGGCCTTTCTCGTCAATGCGCTGAGCTACGGGCCTCTGATCTTCGCGATCCTGCGCTGGAACCCCGAGCGCAGGATCGCCACGCTGCCGCCGGAACCGCTCGGCACGGCAATGACCTCGGGCCTGCGCTATGTCGCGGTGTCGCCCCCCATCGGCAAGGTGATCCTGCGCGGGCTGGTTTTCGGCTACGCGGCGGTTGTCGTTCTGGCGCTCCTGCCGATCGTGGTGCGCGGAATGCCGGATGGCGGGCCGCTTCTTTATGGCGGACTCCTGGGATGCTACGGGCTTGGCGCCGTCGGCGGCGCCTTCCTGGGCGGGATCCTGCGCCAGCACTGGTCAAACGAGGCGGTGGCGCGCGCCGCTTTTCTGTCTTTTGCAGTCTGCGCGGTGATCGTGGCGGTCGGCAACAATCCGTGGCTCGTGGCGGGAGGCATGCTGCTTGGCGGCGCGGCCTGGGTGGTGGCGCTTTCCATGTTCAACGTCACCGTGCAGCTTTCCACGCCGCGCTGGGTGCTGGGCCGGGCGCTCGCCCTCTACCAGACGGCCGTCTTCGGCGGCATGGCGCTGGGCAGCTGGGTGTGGGGACTAGTTGCGGAAAGCGCCGGCACAAGCACTGCGCTGCTGGCGGCGGCCGTGGCGCTGCTCTTTGGCGCCATTATCGGGCTCAAGCTGCCCCTGCCTGCAAGGACGGTGGTGGATCTCGACCCTCTCGACCGCTGGAAGCTGCCCGCTATCGCGCTCGACCTGCAGGGACAAAGCGGCCCGGTTGCTGTGCTTGTGGAATATCAGGTGCGGCTGGAGGACAGCGCCGCCTTTATCGCGGCGATGGCCGAATGGCGGCGCATCCGAAGACGCGACGGTGCGCGCCAATGGGAGCTCCTCCGCGACACGGAAAATCCGGAGCAGTGGATGGAGTCCTACCATGTTCCGACCTGGAACGACTATGTCCGCCATAATCAGCGGCGCACCAAGGCGGACGCCGATATCGGCGACAGAGTCCGCGCGTTGCACCGGGGCACGGAGCGGCCGCGCGTGCACCGCATGGTGGTGCGCCCGGTGACCGACGCGGCACGCGAGCCGCATCAGCGGACGCCCGTCGATTTCAGCTGACCTTCTTGACTCCGCTGATCGCGCTACGCACGACCTGGGTGGAGACATGAAAAAGGGCGGCGGCTCTTGTGAACCGCCGCCCTGCTTGTTCCCGAAGCGGGAGGTCTCGCGGGAACAGAAGATGCGTCTCTCGAACTCTTTCCGAGAGCGAAGCGAACGCGCTTCGCCTCAGGACGCTTTAGCGGTCGCTCGACACGATCTGGTCGGTAGAGCGGGGGCTGGCGACACCACCTGTGGTGCCGGTCTCGTTCGACAGCGAGCGCGTCGTGAACGTATCCACCGCCTGGCCTTCATAAGGGCGGAACCCGGAGACGATCTGCTCGCTGATGCGCGGGCTGACAACCTTGAGCTGGGCATCGGTGTAGGACTGATCGGCAGAGGCGACACCGGTGAGAGCGGCAAGGACGCCAAGGGCGAGAACGGACTTGAACATGGGAATTCTCCTGATTTTCATGCTTCTTGGGAGTGACGGCGCATCGCTTGGAAGTGAAAGGGCCCGAATGGGTCGGCTTGCCTAGCAGCCGGTGCGTCACCATCTCTCCAGTAGGTTGACTAAACCGTTTGGTTCAGTGCGTTGTAGATAGCCACGGAAGGTGCTACCGTCAAGGCCAACTAAACCGTTCAGTAAAAGAATTTTTGGAGGTATCCGCCATGTCTGCGCGGGAAGGTACGGGTTCCGATCTTCTGGAAAACGAGAAGGTTGTCGCCAAGGGAGGGCAAAAAGTTGCCGGCCAGGCGAGGTCGGACGCCATGAGCGCCAAGACGCGCCAGATCGTGGCCGGCGCTCGCTCAGCCTTTCATGAACTCGGCTACGAGGGCACGAGCGTCGACGAGATCGCGCGTCGCGCGGGCGTATCCAAGCCCACGCTCTACAATCACTTCGCAGACAAGGAAGCGCTTTATGCCGCGACCTTCACCATGGAGTGCCAGGAGCAGGCGCGCCGACTGTTCGAGCCCAACGAGGTTGGAGCCGGTGACTGTCTCGAGACAACGCTGGCCGATCTCGCGCGTGTCTTCGTAACCTTCCTCGTGTCTGATTTCGTTCAATCGAACTTCCGCAACGCGGTCGCGGAAGCGGCGCGATTCCCAGCGCTGGGCCGCGCCTACTATGAATCCGGCCAGGATCTCGGCAAGGAGCGTGTGGCGGCACTCCTGCGCTGCGCCGTGAAAAGCGGCCGTCTCCGCATCGATGATGTGGACCTTGCCGCACATCAGTTCCTGGCGCTCTGCCATGCCGATCTCTTCCACAAGCGCCTCTTCTTCGTGTCCGAGAAGATCAGCAAGGCCGAGATCAACCGCGTGGCTGACAGCGCCGCATCCATGTTCCTGCGTGCCTATGGTGCGCCTGCGGCAGGCCCTTCATGTTGAGGCGAACGGCGAGGTGTGGCGAGGGCAAAACTGCACCGCATTCCGCAGTACCGTCCGCATGAGGGCTTAAGCGAGATAACCGTTTCCGGACGTTTCGGCCGGCCCTATGCCGGCCGATAGCCGGCGATCAAGGCACAGCCTCGGCCGCCGGCTGGATCAGCCTCACATTCAGTGATTATCCCTTGGCACGCCTTTGGTATGTGCGATGTCCTTATACTTGGCGGCGGGCACGAGGATGGCGCCTTCGGAAAGCTGGTTGACGATGCTGCGCTGGATCTCCTGCCAGGGCGTCTGGTGGGCGGGATAGCGGTAGCCGCCCTCCTCCTGGAGCGCGGCGCGGCGCGTGGCGATCTCGTCGGCCTCGATCAGGATGTCGGCCGTGCCGCGCTTGAGGTCGATGCGCACCCGGTCGCCCGTGCGCAGGATCGCCAGCCCGCCCCCTGAGGCCGCTTCCGGCGAGGCGTTGAGGATGGAGGGAGAGCCGCTCGTGCCCGACTGCCGTCCGTCACCGATGCAGGGCAGCGCATGGATGCCGCGCTTGATGAGATAAGCGGGCGGCTGCATGTTCACCACCTCGGCCGCGCCCGGATAGCCCACCGGCCCCGCCCCGCGCATGAACAGCACGGTATGCTCGTCGATGTTGAGGCTCGGATCGTCGATGCGGGAATGGTAATCCTCCGGACCGTCGAACACCATCGCCCGCCCCTCGAAAGCCTGCGGATCGTCGGGGTTCGACAGATAGCGCTCCTGGAACTCCGCCGAGATCACGGAGGTCTTCATGATGGCCGAATCGAACAGGTTGCCCTTGAGGTTGATAAAGCCGGCCTCGCGCTTGAGCGGGTTGGAAACGGGCCGGATCACCTCGTGATCCTCCGTCTGGATATAGGACGAGTTCTCGCCGATGGTGGCGCCGTTCACCGTTCGGGCGCCCGGATGGGGCAGAAGGTTCGCCGCCATCAGCTCCTTCACCACCGCCTGAACGCCGCCAGCATGATGATAGTCCTCGCCGAGATACTCGCCGGCCGGCTGGAGGTTGACGAGAAGCGGGATCGCATGGCCCACCCGCTGCCAGTCGTCATTGTCCAGCGGCACGCCGAGATGGCGCGCGATCGCATTCAGGTGGATCGGCGCGTTGGTGGAACCGCCGATCGCCGAGTTGACCACGATCGCGTTCTCGAAGGCCTCGCGCGTCATGATGTCGGAGGGCTTCAGGTCCTCCTCCACCATGGCGACGATGCGCCTGCCCGTTTCATAGGAGATCTGGCCGCGCTCGCGATAGGGCGCGGGGATCGCGGCAGAACCCGGAAGCTGCATGCCGAGCGCTTCGGCCAGGCTGTTCATCGTGGTCGCCGTGCCCATGGTGTTGCAGTAGCCGACCGAGGGCGCGGAAGACGCCACGATCTGCATGAACTCCTCATAGTCGATCTCGCCGGCCGACAGGCGCTGACGCGACTCCCAGACGATGGTGCCCGAGCCTGTTCGCTTGCCCTTGTGCCAACCGTTGAGCATGGGGCCGACGGACAGCGCGATGGCCGGGATGTTGACGGTGGCCGCCGCCATCAGCATGGCCGGCGTGGTCTTGTCGCAGCCGATCGTGAGCACCACCCCGTCGAGCGGATAGCCGTAAAGCACCTCCACGAGGCTGAGATAAGCGAGGTTGCGGTCGAGGCCCGCGGTGGGCCGCTTGCCCGTTTCCTGGATCGGGTGGCAGGGAAACTCGAACGGAATGCCGCCGGCCGCCGCGATGCCCTCGCGCACGCGCTTGGCAAGTTCGATGTGATGGCGGTTGCAGGGCGACAGATCGGAGCCCGTCTGCGCGATGCCGATCAGCGGCTTGCCCGATTGCAGCTCCTCGCGCGTCAAACCGAAGTTCAGATACCGCTCAAGATAAAGCGCCGTCATCCCGGGATTGTCAGGGTTGTCGAACCATTCCCGCGAGCGGAGACGTTTAGGGCGATTGCCGGCGGTCATGATGATCCTCCCAACGATTTTCTTCTTGGAGCGCTTATGGGATATGGCACGATAGGAAATGCGGCAAGGCGCATTTCGGCCGCAGCCTTAGCCGCGAAGGTGCGCCGGGAGCTTGAGCCCGTTCAGGCAATAAAGGGAGAAGAGCATGGCACTGGAAATCGAAGGCGAGGAACAGATCGCGGCACCGATCGATCGCGTGTGGGACGCATTGAACGATCCTGCCGTTCTGGAAAAATGCATTCCCGGCTGCCAGGGCCTCCAAAAGGACGGCGACACGCTGAACGCGACCGTGGTGCTCAAGATCGGGCCGATCAAGGCGACGTTTCAGGGCTCGGTGCAGCTTCTCAACCTCAGCCCGCCGCACTCCTACACGATCCAGGGTGAAGGCAAGGGCGGCGTGGCGGGCTTCGCCAAGGGCGGAGCGGACGTGACGCTGACGGAAGACGGTCCGGCCTCGACCGTTCTCACCTACAAGGCGCGCGCCGATGTGGGCGGCAAGATCGCCCAGCTTGGGTCGCGTCTGATCGACTCCACCTCGCGCAAGCTCGCGGCGCAGTTCTTTTCAACCTTCAACCTGGTGGCGAGCGGCGGCGCACCGACCGGAGAGGCCTGAAACTCCCGCATGAGGGCTCGCAGCCTATTCGAAGATGATGGCAGGCGCTTTCGCCCCCTCGCCCAGCGCGTCGAGTTCCTGACGCACCCGCGCGGCGATCTCGAGGTAGGGTGCTGCCTCGCGGCCGTTCGGATCACCCGCCACGACGGGCGTACCGTTGTCGGAGGTTTCGCGGATCCGCATCTCGATCGGCACCTCGCCCAGAAAGGGTACGCCGATGCGCGCGGCTTCCGCTTTCGCGCCGCCATGGCCGAAGATGTCGTAGCGCTTGCCGGTGTCCGGGGCCACGAAGTAGCTCATATTCTCGACAAGCCCGAGAACCGGCACGTCCACGCGGCGAAACATGTTGAGCCCCTTGCGCGCGTCGATCAGCGCCAGATCCTGCGGCGTGGACACGATCACCGCGCCCGCAAGCGGCACCTGCTGCGCCATGGTGAGCTGCGCGTCGCCCGTGCCGGGCGGCATGTCGACCACGAGCAGGTCGAGATCGCCCCAGGCCACCTCGCGCAGCATCTGGGTCAGCGCCGACATCACCATCGGGCCGCGCCAGATCATCGGCGTGTCTTCCTCCACCAGGAAGCCCATGCTCATCGCCTTCAGCCCATAACGCTCCATGGGTTGGAGAATGCGGCCGTCGGTGGTGTTCGGCTTGCCTGACAGGCCCAGAAGGCGCGGCAGCGAAGGGCCGTAGATGTCGGCATCAAGGATCCCGACCTTCAGCCCGGAAGCGGCCAGGGCCAGAGCAAGGTTGACGGCGGTCGTGGACTTGCCCACGCCGCCCTTGCCGCTCGCCACGGCGATGATCTTTGCCACGCCCGGCACGCCGCGCTTGTTGGCCTGCGAGCCGGAGGGCGCGGCTTTCGGCGCCGGGGCATGAGTATGGGCATGATTGTGCGCGGCCTGCGGGCGGGGCGCCGGCGCCGGAGCGCGCTTCACCGGCGCTTCCATACCGCCGCCCCTGCGCTCGGCGGTGAGTGCCACCACTGCGCCCTTGACGCCGGGCACAGCCTTGACCGCGCGCTCGGCGGCGGCACGCAGGGGCTCCATCTCGTTTGCGCGCTCAACCGGCACGGTCACGGAAAAGAACACCTTGTCGTCCGCGATGAAGATGTCCGAGACGAGGCCGAGGCTGACGATGTCACCCTCAAGATCGGGGCCGCGCACCGTCTTGAGGCGCTCCAGAACATCCTGCTTGGATACGGGCATAAACAAACCTTCGGCTAAATGCAGCAAACACACATATGTCGGAACCGAGCGGCAACCAAGCATCGCAGCCTGTTCGCCATAACGCGGCGAAGAAGTGGCATCGTTTCCGACAAGCGGGGTGCATGGTAGGATGAAGAGCAACGGCGCCGCGTGAGCCCTTCATGATCGACAAGCTCGAATCCTTCATCGCGTTGGCGCGTGAGCGGCATTTCGGCCGTGCGGCGGAAAAGCTCGGCATCACCCAGCCCACTTTGTCGGCTGCCATCAAGCAGCTCGAAGGCGAGCTCGGCGTGCGCCTCGTCAATCGCGGCTCGCGCTTCGGCGGGCTGACGATCGAAGGCGAGCAGGTGCTGTCTTGGGCGCAGCGCATCTCGGGCGACGTGCGCGCCATGCGCGACGAGATGCGCGCGGCGCATTTCGGCTTGTCGGGGCTGATCCGGATCGCGGCGATCCCCACCGCGCTGGCGATGCTGCCCCGGCTGACCACCCCGCTACGCGACCGGCATCCGGGCATCACCTTCTCCGTGCAGTCGCGCACCTCGGTTGAGGTGCTGACGCTGCTCGGCAATTTCGAGATCGATGCGGGACTGACCTATCTCGATCACGAGCCGCTCGGTCGCGTGTCCAGCGTGCCGCTTTATTCCGAGCGCTACCAGCTGATCACGGCAGCCGGAAACCCGCATTCGGATGCTGCCTCCGTCAGCTGGGCGGAAGTAGCGGAACTGCCGCTCTGCCTGCTTACGCCCGACATGCAGAACCGCCGCATCATCGACCGGCATCTGGCCGAGGCCGGGGCGCGAACGCGGCCGACGCTGGAATCCAATTCGATGATCGTGCTGTTCTCGCATATCCGCACCGGGCGATGGTCCTCCATCATGCCGCTCAACCTGGCCGAAACCTTCGGCTTCGCCGAGCCGATCCGTGCTGTTCCCATCACGGCGCCTGACGTCTCGCATCTGGTTGGGCTCATTACTGCCCGGCGCGAACCGCATTCGCCGCTGGTGTCTGCCTTGATAGATCAAGCGGAACGTCTCGGCAGGGAGATGGGGGCTAAACCGTGAGCAGCTCGGCCGTTTGATAGACAGCTTCTATCAAGCGACAATTCGGCTTTATTGATTTGACGTCTGACTTCTGGTTGGTTCAGCCTAGCCAGAACCAGGGAGGGCGCTGCATGTCCGTGCAGCCAGCAAGTACCGAGGTGGCCGCCCGCGCGGCATCCGTGATCGCGGAGTTCGGGGGCCTCGAAGGCCCGCTCCTGCCGATCCTGCACGGGATGCAGGACGAGTTCGGCTACGTGCCGTCCGAAACCCTGCCTATCGTGGCCGAGGCGCTGAACATTTCCCGCGCCGAGGTTCATGGCGTAGCGAGCTTTTATCACGACTACCGCACCCATCCCGCCGGCCGCCATGTGCTGAAGCTGTGCCGCGCCGAGGCCTGCCAAGCCAACGGCGGCGACCGCATCGCGGCGCTGGTTCAGGCGGAACTCGGGGTCGGGATGCACGAAACAAGCGCCGACAACTCGGTCACGCTGGAGCCTGTCTACTGTCTGGGCCTTTGCGCCTGTGCGCCCGCTGCGATGCTGGACGGACACGTCATCGGCCGTCTTGACGCAGACAGGATCGCGCAGATCGTCGCGGAGGTGCGGCGGTGAGCGCTTCGCCACGCATCACGATCTTCGTTCCCGGCGACTCCGGGGCGCTGTCGGTCGGCGCCGACAAAGTGGCGGAAGCCGTCTCGCGCGAGATCGCAGCGCGCGGGCTCGATGCGCGGGTGGTGCGCAACGGGTCGCGCGGCATGTACTGGCTGGAGCCGATGGTCGAGGTGGATACCCCGGCCGGCCGTTTCGCCTTTGGGCCCGTCTCGGCGCGCGACGTGGCTGGGTTGTTCGATGCCGGGTTCGCGGATGCAGGCTCAGAGACAGGCGCGGCGCACCCTCTTGCACTCGGCCTCACCAACGAGATTCCCTTCTTCAAGAACCAGACGCGCCTGACTTTCGCCCGCTGCGGCCTGGTCGATCCGCTGTCTCTGGAGGACTACGAGGCGAATGGCGGGCTCTCCGGTCTTCGCCGCGCTTTGTCCATGACGCCTGCCGCGGTCGTGGCCGAGGTCACGGATTCCGGCCTACGTGGACGTGGCGGCGCGGGCTTCCCGACCGGCATCAAGTGGAAGACGGTGATGGAAGCGGTGGATGACCGCAAATACATCGTCTGCAATGCCGACGAAGGCGACAGCGGCACCTTTGCCGACCGCATGATCATGGAAGGCGATCCCTTCGTTCTGATCGAGGGCATGGTGATCGCGGGCATCGCGGTCGGCGCCACCAAGGGCTTCGTTTATATCCGCTCGGAGTACCCCCATTCCATCGCGGTGATAGAGCGCGCGATCCGCATCGCGCGCGCCGCGAAGCTTCTGGGGCCGAGTGTGCTGGGCTCGCCCAACGCTTTCGACATGGAGGTGCGCATGGGCGCCGGCGCCTATGTGTGCGGCGAGGAAACGGCGCTGCTCAACAGCCTCGAAGGCAGGCGCGGCGTGGTGCGAGCCAAGCCGCCGCTGCCGGCACATAAGGGATTGTTTGGCAAGCCGACCGTGATCAACAACCTGATCTCGCTGGCTACCGTGCCGATCATCCTCGACCGGGGCGCGGCCCTCTACCGCGATTTCGGCGCCGGCCGCTCGCGCGGCACCATCCCGATCCAGATCGCGGGCAATGTCCGACATGGCGGGCTGTTTGAAACCGCCTTCGGGCTGACGCTTGGCGAGATCGTGGAGGGGATCGGCGGCGGCACGGCGACGGGTCGGCCGGTGAAGGCCGTTCAGGTCGGCGGGCCGCTCGGCGCCTATTTCCCGCCCGCCCTTTTCGACACGCCCTTCGACTACGAGGCATTCGCCGCCCGGAACGGCCTGATCGGCCATGCGGGGATCACCGTGTTCGACGACACGGTCGACATGCTCAAGCAGGCGCGCTTTGCCATGGAATTCTGCGCGATCGAATCCTGCGGCAAGTGCACGCCCTGCCGCATCGGTTCGACGCGCGGCGTCGAAACACTCGACAAGGTGCGTGCGGGCATCGAGCCCGAGAAGAACCTGGCGCTGGTTGCCGACCTCTGCAACACGATGAAGTTCGGATCGCTTTGCGCGCTTGGGGGTTTCACGCCCTATCCGGTGACGAGCGCGATCACCCATTTTCCCGAGGATTTTGCGCCGCGCGCTCTGATGGAGGCTGCCGAATGAGCGAGAAGGTCAAAGGTCCCGCCTCGTATTTTCCATCGATCGAAAAGACTTACGGAAAGCCGATCGATCACTGGGTCGCGCTCGTGAAAGCGCAGTCGGGCATGAAACACATGGAGATCGTGAACTGGCTGAAGACCGAGCATGGTCTTGGTCACGGTCATGCCAACGCGCTCGTGGCGCATACGCTTGCGGAAAAGAAGGGCGGCTAGGAGCACTCCCATGGGTCTCGTCCCCGAAATCGACTTCGGCACTCCCGCTTCCCGATCCGACACGCTCGTCACGCTGACGATCGATGGGGCCACCGTCACCGTGCCCGAGGGCACGTCGATCATGCGCGCGTCCAAGGTAGCGGGCATCTCGGTGCCCAAGCTCTGCGCGACCGACATGGTGGATGCCTTCGGCTCCTGCCGGCTCTGCCTGGTCGAGATCGAGGGAAGGCCCGGAACACCCGCCTCCTGCACGACGCCGGCGGGGCCGGGCATGGTGGTGCACACGCAGACGGGACGGCTCAAGGACATCCGCCGCGGCGTGATGGAGCTTTACATCTCCGATCATCCGCTGGACTGCCTCACCTGCGCGGCCAATGGCGACTGCGAGCTTCAGGACATGGCCGGCGCGGTCGGCCTGCGCGACGTGCGCTACGGCTATGAGGGCGAGAACCATGTGAAGGCGCGTCAGGATGGCGGGCTCAACTTCAACTGGCTGCCCAAGGACGAGTCCAACCCCTATTTCACCTATGACCCATCCAAATGCATCGTGTGCTCGCGCTGCGTGCGGGCCTGCGAGGAGGTGCAGGGTACGTTCGCGCTGACGATCGAGGGGCGCGGCTTCGGCTCTCGCGTGTCGCCCGGCGTTCATGAAGCGTTCGTGTCGTCGGAATGCGTGTCCTGCGGCGCCTGCGTGCAGGCCTGTCCGACCGCGACCCTGACGGAAAAGAGCGTGATCGCGATCGGCCAGCCCGAGCATTCGGTGGTCACCACCTGCGCTTATTGCGGCGTGGGCTGCTCGTTCAAGGCGGAGATGCGCGGCGAGGAGCTCGTGCGCATGGTGCCGTGGAAGGACGGCCAAGCCAATCGCGGCCATTCCTGCGTCAAGGGCCGCTTCGCCTATGGCTATTCGACCCATCGCGACCGCATCCTCAACCCGATGATCCGCGAGAAGATCTCCGATCCGTGGCGCGAGGTGTCGTGGGAGGAGGCGCTCGGCCATGTGGCTTCCGAGTTCCGGCGCATCCAGTATCAGTATGGCCGGGAATCGATCGGCGGCATCACGAGCTCGCGCTGCACGAATGAGGAAACCTATCTCGTCCAGAAGCTGATCCGCGCCGGCTTCCGCAACAACAATGTGGACACCTGTGCCCGCGTCTGCCACTCGCCCACCGGATATGGGCTGGGCCAGGCTTATGGCACCTCGGCCGGCACGCAGAATTTCGATTCCGTCGAGCACACGGATGTCGCGATCATCATCGGCGCCAACCCGACCGACGGGCACCCCGTCTTCGCCTCGCGTCTCAAGAAGCGCATCCGCCAGGGCGCCCGGCTGATCGTGATCGATCCACGCCGCACCGACATGGTAAAGTCCGCCCATATCAAGGCGGACTACCATCTGGCGCTCCGCCCCGGCACCAATGTCGCGGTGGTTACAGCACTGGCCCATGTGATCGTGACGGAGGGGCTTTACGACGAGAAATTCATCCGCGAGCGCTGCGACTGGTCGGAGTTCGAGGACTGGGCCGAGTTCGTCTCAGAGGAGCGCCACAGCCCCGAGGAAACGGAGAAGCTCACCGGCGTTCCGGCGGAAACACTGCGCGGCGCGGCACGCCTCTACGCGCGCGGCGGCAACGGCGCGATCTATTACGGCCTGGGCGTGACCGAGCACAGCCAAGGCTCCACCACGGTGATGGGCATCGCCAACCTCGCCATGGCCACCGGCAATCTCGGCCGGAAGGGCGTGGGCGTGAACCCCTTGCGCGGGCAGAACAACGTGCAGGGCGCCTGCGACATGGGCTCCTTCCCGCACGAGTTGCCGGGCTACCGCCATGTCTCGGACGAGGCTACGCGCGACATCTTCGAAAAGCTCTGGGGCGTGACGATCTCCGACGAGCCGGGCCTGCGCATTCCCAACATGCTGGACGCGGCCGTCGACGGCTCGTTCAAGGGCATCTACATCCAGGGCGAGGACATCCTCCAGTCCGATCCCGACACCAAGCATGTCTCGGCCGGCCTCGCGGCGATGGAGTGCGTCGTCGTGCAGGACCTGTTCCTGAACGAGACCGCCAACTACGCCCATGTCTTCCTGCCGGGCTCCACCTTCCTCGAAAAAGACGGCACCTTCACCAATGCCGAGCGGCGTATCAACCGCGTCCGGCGCGTGATGAGCCCGAAGAACGGTTATGCCGACTGGGAGGTGACGCAGAAGCTCGCCCAGGCGATGGGGCTCGAATGGAACTATGCGCACCCGTCCGAGATCATGGCCGAGATCGCGGCCACCACGCCGTCCTTTGCCAAGGTGTCCTACGACTATCTGGAACAGGTCGGCTCGGTGCAATGGCCCTGCAACGAGAAGGCGCCGCTCGGCTCGCCCATCATGCATGTAAACGGTTTCGTGCGCGGCAAGGGCAAGTTCATCCGCACGGAATATGTCGCGACCGACGAGAAGACCGGCCCTCGCTTTCCGCTGCTCCTCACCACCGGCCGCACGCTTTCGCAATACAATGTCGGCGCGCAGACCCGGCGCACGGACAATGTGATCTGGCACGAAGAAGACCGGCTGGAGATTCACCCGCACGATGCCGAGAATCGCGGCGTGCGCGACGGTGACTGGGTGCGTTTGTCGAGCCGCTCGGGCGAGACGACGCTCCGCGCGCTGATCACAAACCGGGTGTCGCCCGGCGTGGTCTACACCACCTTCCACCATCCGACGACGCAGGCCAACGTCATCACCACCGATTATTCTGACTGGGCCACCAACTGCCCGGAATACAAGGTGACGGCGGTACAGGTCGGCCCCTCAAACGGGCCGAGCGGCTGGCAGGAGGAATATGACCAGCTGTCCCGCCGCTCGCGGCGTATCGAGGGCCATCTGGAAGCGGCGGAGTGAGGACCGCGCCCTCGATGAGCCGTAAGGAGGCAAGCGGGCTGCTGCTGGCGCTCTGCCAGCGTTACAGCGGAGAGCTTGATCGGTTCCTGGCGGAGATTCAGCCGCAAACAAGCGACGAGGATTTCAAGAGCATCCGGCGCCTCGTTGCCAACATCATGGGACACGAGATGCACGACACCATGGTGGCAATCGGGAAGGAGTTTCCCGACTTGGCGCCATCGTGGATGCTGTAAGGCTGGCACTGGACACTGTTCGATGACCCGCTCTGCCATCGCCTCCGCATCGCGCTTCGCTCAGCGTCCCGAGCATCCCTTCTCCGCCCCCCGCGCGGTTCCTGAAGAGACGCCTGTCGCGCTGTCTTATCGCGGCACGACGCATGCCGTGATGATGGCGACGCCGGCCGATCTCCACGACTTCGCGCTGGGCTTCTCACTGACGGAAGGCGTGGTGTCCTCGCCTGCAGAGATCGAAGGCATCGCGATCGAGGAAGCGGGCGCGGGCATCGACATCCAGATTTCGCTGCGCGAGAGCGCCGGTGAGCGGTTCCAAGCGCGCCGGCGCAGGCTGGCCGGCCCCGTCGGCTGCGGGCTATGTGGCATCGAATCGATCGACGAAGCACTGCGGAGAGTTCCGGCCGTGGAGGGTGGGCTCGCCCTTTCGCGCTTCGATGTCGTGGAGGCCGTGCGCCTTTTGTCCGAACAGCAGCCGATGAACCGCGCGACGGGCGCCGTCCACGCGGCAGGCTTCTTCGTGGCCGGCCAAGGGATCGTCGCTGCGCGCGAAGATGTCGGGCGTCACAATGCGCTGGACAAGCTGTGCGGGGCACTGGCGCGAGAAGGTGTTCCAGGCGCATCGGGAGCGGTGGTGGTGACGAGCCGTGTGTCGGTCGAGATGGTGCAGAAGACGGCGGCAGTCGGCGCAACCATCCTCATCGCCATTTCCGCGCCGACGGCACTTGCCGTCCGAACGGCGGAGGATGCCGGCATCACGCTCGTCGCACTGGTGCGGGGCGAGGAGTTCGACCTCTTCACCCACGGGCACCGCATCACGGAGCTGGAAAAGGGTACGAGCCATGCCGCATGACGACGCCCTGTGGGGCCAGAACGAGGCGCCGGCGCATGACCGCGGCGCGCAAGCCGATCCGGCGCATGGCGTTCACGCCAAGCTGATCCGCATGGCCAACCAGATCGCCACCTTCTTCGTGTCCCAGAAGGCCGAAGACGGGCCCGAGGGCGTCGCCATCCACATCAACAAGTTCTGGGAGCCGCGCATGCGAAAAGCGCTCTTCGCGCTTCTGGACGAGGGCGGAGAGGGGCTTCACCCGCTGGTGCTCAAAGCCGTTCCCTTCATCCGCCGGCCCTACGCCGATCCGGACCAGGGTGCGGGAACAGGCCTCGATGCGACACTCGGCGCGCCGGAAGGCAAGGGAACGATCGGCGGCGAAGCGAAAAGCGAGACGAGCTTTCCGGAACGCTGAAGGCTCAGGGAGCGCCGCGCAGGAGCGTGGTGCCCGCCTGAACCCTCGTCAGGCGCTCAGCCTCGCGCCGGCTTGAGTGCTTCGGCCCAGCGGTGAAGCGCGTCGAGCATGGTGGCGAGACCCTTTTCCGCCGCCTCGCTGCCGGAAAAGACGCCTTCCTCGTTGATTCCCTGATGCACGAAGGGAAGCCCGACACCCTCCGGGATCGGCATCACGCCGACCGTGGTCAGCAGGCTCTTGGCGCCTTGCGCCGCCCGCAAGCCGCCCGACAGTCCGCCATAGGACACGATGCCGGCGGCCTTGAACGCCCATTCCGCGGAAAGGTAATCCACCGCGTTCACGAAGCTCGGCGGCGGGAAGTAATTGTATTCGGGCATGACGAAGACGAAGGCGTCGGCGCTGCGCACGCTCTCACTCCACTTCTTCGTGTGCGCTCCCTCATACTGGCCCGTTCGCGGATGCTTGGGTTCATCGAAAACGGGGAGTTCGAAGGAGGCGAGATCAACAAGAGCAGCGTCGAACGTCCCGTGCCGCCTCGCGCCGTCCTCGACCCAGGCGCCGATCTTGGGACCGATACGGCCCGGCCGCGTACTGATGATGATGATGTTGAGCTTGAGAGGCATGGGCTGTCCTTGTTGACCGGTCACCTGCCCATATGGAAGGCTGGATGCGCCGCGCAAGGCGGCTTGCGCGGCTTAGCCGAAGCACAGGCGCAACTCAGCCATGCGTCATCATCACACCACCCGCCGACGCCAGATCGGCGGTGCGGCTGGCGTCACCTCTGCGCTCAGGAACCACGCAGATCGAAAACGGTTCTTCTCTCAAGAAGGAGACCAAGCATGTTGCCGACGACACCGAGGCCCGTTCCCGATCCGCAGCCGCCATTGCCGCAACCGCTGCCGCCCGATCCGGGCCCGATGGATCCACTGCCCACGCGGTGACGCGTAGCCTTGGCAAGCGGGATCGGCGGCGCTGTTATTTGTGCCGGGCCAGCCACTCCCTCAACACGGCGATCTCGCGCTCCTGCGCCACGATGATGTCCTTCGACATTTGAGTAAGTTCCGGATCGTTCTCGCCGCTGGCGAGGTAGCTTTTGGCCATGTCGATTGCAGCTTGATGATGGGGTATCATCATGGCGGCGAAATCAGCGCCCGGCTTGCCGGTCATCTCCATCTCCCCCATGACAGCGTCCATCTTTGTCATGGCATCCATGTATTCCTTCGATGCGCCTGCGACCGCGCCGTGGTTCATCTTGGAGTGATCCATCTGCGCAAGGGCGGGCGGGGCCGTCGGCGCCAGAACAAACAGCACGGCGATGGCGAGTGCGGATTTCCGAAGCATGGTCTTTTCCTCAATGTTGGTTGGTTGGATGGGGCAGTGTCTGCGCCCTCCCCCGGCTGGAAGGTCAAGCGAAAACGACCTTGACCTTCCAGTGACTGGAATACCTATCTGAGGGGAAAGTGCTGGAGCTTTCCTTGGAACACACGCATCACCACCAGTCCGCGGTCACCGGCCGTTCCTGCTGCACGCCCGCAGCGTCCGAACCGGTGGTGCGCGATCCGGTCTGCGGGATGACCCTCGACCCCCAAGCGGGCAAGCCGATGGCCGAGCATGACGGACGCCGCTTTTTCTTCTGCTCCGAAGGCTGCCGGACAAGATTCACGGCTGCCCCGGAAGAGCATCTGACCGCGCGCGATCCCGTTTGCGGGATGAGTGTGGAGCGCGCTTCCGCACAGCATTTCACCCGCCTCAACGGCGAAAAGTTCTATTTTTGCTCCGCGGGCTGCAAGGCGAAATTCGAGGGTGACCCCGAGCCCTATCTCGGCGCTCGTCCGGCACCTGCGCCGGCGCCGGCGGGCACGCGATACACCTGCCCGATGCACCCGGAGGTGGTGCGCGACAAGCCTGGCGACTGCCCGATCTGCGGCATGGCGCTGGAGCCCATGGGTGTGCCGAGCGGCGAGCAGCCGAATGCCGAACTTGCGGATTTCACCCGCCGCTTCTGGCTGAGCGCGGCACTTTCCGTTCCGCTGCTTCTTCTCACCATGGGGCCGATGATCGGCCTGCCCCTGCGCGGCTGGCTGGGTGAAGAAGCCGCGCTTTGGACAGAGTGGGCGCTCGCCACGCCCGTCGTGCTCTGGGCCGCCCTTCCCTTCTTCCGGCGCGCGATCGCCTCTGTGCGCAACCGCAGCCCGAACATGTGGACGCTGATCGGCATCGGCGTGGCCGCCGCTTACGGCTTCAGCAGCTTTGCTCTTCTCTTTCCGGACGCGCTCCCCCACGCATTCCGGGGTCACGGCGGGGTGCCGGTTTACTTCGAGGCGGCAAGCGTGATCGTGGCGCTCGTTTTCCTCGGCCAGATCATGGAACTGCGCGCCCGCGAACAGACGGGATCGGCGATCCGCGCGCTGCTTGATCTTTCACCCAAAACCGCGCGGCGCATCGAGAACGGCATCGAGCGCGACGTGCCCCTGGCCGAAATCTTGCCCGGCGACCGCATCCGCGTCCGGCCGGGAGAAAGCATCGCCGTGGACGGCGTGGTGCGGGACGGGCGCTCTTCCGTGGACGAGTCGCTGCTGACGGGCGAGCCGGTGCCGGTGGAAAAATTCGAGGGTGACGCGGTGACCGGCGGCACGCTGAACAAGCAGGGCACGCTCGTGATTGAGGCCGCGCGGGTCGGCGCGGACACGGTTCTGTCGCGCATCGTGGCGCTTGTCGCCTCGGCCCAGCGCTCGCGCGCGCCGATCCAGGCGTTGGCCGACCGCGTGGCAGGATGGTTCGTGCCGCTGGTGCTGCTCGTTGCTCTCCTCGCTTTCGCCGCTTGGGCCATGTGGGGGCCGGAGCCCGCTTTGTCCTATGCGCTGATCGCCGCCGTTTCCGTGCTGATCATCGCCTGCCCCTGCGCACTCGGGCTCGCCACGCCGATGTCGATCACCACTGCCATGGGAAGGGGCGCGCGAGAGGGCGTTCTGGTGCGCGATGCTGACGCGCTGGAGCGGATGGCGCGCGTCACTGTGCTGGTGGTGGACAAGACGGGAACGCTGACGGAGGGACGGCCGAGGCTGACCGAGGTCGAAGCCCTTGACGGCTTCACCGAGGACGAGGTGCTCGGAGCTGCCGCGAGCCTTGAAAAGGGCTCGGAGCATCCGCTGGCG
Source organism: uncultured Mesorhizobium sp. (assembly GCA_963522145.1). Lineage (GTDB taxonomy): Bacteria > Pseudomonadota > Alphaproteobacteria > Rhizobiales > Rhizobiaceae > Mesorhizobium_B. Next base: position 17,897 of record CAUQXI010000037.1, read on the forward strand.
GAGGCCATCCTTGCGGGTGCGCGTTCGCGCAAGCTGGCGATTGCGGATGCGAGCGATTTCGAGGCGATCACCGGGCAGGGGGTGCGCGGCGTCGTCGGCGGTCGTCACGCGTCGCTGGGCAATAGCGCGATGATGAGCGGCGTCGGTGTCTCGACAAAGGCGCTCGATCAGCGCGCCGGGCAGCTTGGCGACGAGGGCCGCACAGCTATGTTCGTGGCCGTTGACGGGCGGCTTGCCGGTTTGATCGCCGTTGCCGACCCGATCAAGGCAAACGCCGCCGAGACATTGCGCGCCCTGGAGGCCAGGGGCCTGCGCGTGGTGATGGCAACCGGCGACAACGAGCGCACGGCACAGGCCGTCGCAACGAAGCTCGGTGTCCCCGAGGTCCATGCCGGCATGTCTCCGGAAAGCAAGAAGCAGCTTGTAGACGAGTTCCACGAAAACGGCGCGCGCGTGGCCGTAGCGGGGGACGGCGTCAACGACGCGCCGGCGCTCGCATCGGCGGATGTCGGCATCGCCATGGGAACGGGCGCGGATGTGGCGCTGGAAAGTGCCGGGCTGACGCTGCTCAGGGGTGATCTCGGCGGCATCCTGCGCGCGCGCATTCTGGCAGAAGCCACGCTGCGCAATATCCGGCAAAACCTGTTCTTCGCCTTTGCCTATAATGCCATCGGCGTGCCGGTGGCCGCGGGCGTGCTCTACCCCGTCTTCGGGCTCCTGCTATCGCCCATGCTGGCGGCAGCGGCCATGAGCCTGTCCTCCGTTTCGGTGATCGCCAACGCGCTCCGGCTGCGCAGCGTGAACCTCCGCTAGATCTTGTTTTGTTTCCGTCAGCGAAGATGCCATGAATATCGGAACCGCAGCCCGGAAATCGGGCCTTCCGCCCAAGACGATCCGCTATTATGAAGAGATCGGGCTGATTGCGCCCCATCGTGCGGAAAACAACTATCGCGATTACTCGGACGGAGATGTTCACCGCCTGCGTTTTCTTCAACGGTCCCGCTCGCTGGGATTTTCGGTCGAGCAGTGCCGGCAGCTTTTGTCGCTCTACGCCGATCACGCGCGCGAAAGCGCGGAGGTAAAAGCTTTGGCACAGGCCAAGCTTGACAAGATAGATCAAAAGATCGCCGAACTCGCCGCCCTTCGTGCCACCCTCGCCCAGTTTGTCGAGCGTTGCCACGGCGATGCGCGCCCGGATTGCCCCATCATCGACGGCCTCGCCGGTAATTTGCCGCTCCAGTAAATGGCAGGACAGTTCATCGCGCTGGTTCCATTCACCCGGCGGCGGCGCGACGGCTCTTTCGCAATATGGCAACAGCCTGCGGCCGCATTGGAGCTCCTCCAGGCGCAGGCTCCTCGTCGGTGCCGTTGCGATGTTCTACAGTTCACCGCTCCTTGCCCCGCCCTTGCCGTGCCAATATAGAACAGATGATGGGAAGATTGTTCCGGCATCGTTACCTCGCTTCACTGGCAATTTTTGGTTTGTCACTGCTTTTGGTGGGTTGTGGTGCGCCGAAAGCTGTGAAAGAAAGCGCGCAGCTGTTCGACAAATACGAATGCTTGGCGCGAGACTTTAAGCAGGAGCCCCGCTGCCAGCCTGATCCCTGACAGATTGCAGTTCCCGCTGCGCAGACCATCGCCACTCAAAGGACCGTTCATGGACGACAATTCACAAACTCATCTTGAGCTCACCACGGACATTGTGAGCGCTTACGTGGGCAATAATCCGGTTCCCATGACCGAGTTGCCCAATCTGATCGCCAGTGTCAGCGCGGCCTTGTCGGCCCTGTCTCAGCCTCAGCCCGAACCTAAGGAAGAGTTGGTGCCGGCCGTGAATCCGAAGCGTTCGGTGTTCCCTGACTATATCGTCAGCCTTGAGAATGGCCAGAAGTTCAAGTCGCTCAAGCGCCACTTGATGACCAGCTACAACATGACGCCCGAGCAGTATCGCGAGAAGTGGGGCCTGCCGCGCGACTACCCGATGGTTGCGCCGAACTACGCTTCCGCGCGTTCAGAGCTTGCCAAGAAGCTCGGCCTCGGCCGGAAAGCAGGCGGCGCAGCGGAAGACGCTGTCGAGCCCACACCAGAAATCGCCGCGCCAGCACCAGCTGCCCGCCGTGGTGGGCGCCGGACCAAGGCGAAGGCCGAGTAAGTCCGCTTCCGCTCGTATTATGAAAAGCCTCGGCGCGAAAGCTCCGAGGCTTTTCTATGATGATTAAAAGCAGTTACTCACAACGGCTGTTCGCCAGGATGCTTCGCGCGTACCGGCTCAGTATAGCTTTATTGCCGACACCGGTGCCTGGCTAACGGATCAAAGCATGTCATCCGCCGGAGAGCGAAGGCGCCGGCGGTCTTCTTACCCGTCGAGCACCGATCAGGACGTGCGTGTCGAGGCCCGCCAGCACAGCCGCCCGTTTGCACCGCGCAAGTGCTACATCCTGACTGACTGAGCGACCTGATTAACAGGACGGTCTGTTTAGATGGGGGGCAGCTTTCGGTGCTCGATGCGGCTGCGCACGATATCAGTCGCCGCGTCACGCCGCCTTGGGCTCCGGCTCCGATGCGCGCCTGATTGCTCACTATCGACCTGCCGCAGCGCCCATGTGCCCTAACGGCAACAGTTCCATGAAATGACTTGCCCTGCGTTGAGCTTACATCCGCCCGGAGTATAACGCTGCGTCACCTCGGAGGGCGGTCATGGTTCGCGTGAATAGTCGCAAGGCTCGGCTTCTTGCACTGATGGCCTCGACAGCCTTCGCACCAGTGCTCTTCATGGGCGTCAGCGCCCAGGCGCAGGTGATATTCAACGCTGGCGCTGGTGCCGATGGCGGCAGCGGCGGTGACGGCATCGACGAAGATGGCGGATTCGGGAGCCCAGGCACCACCAGCACCGGCAGCAATGGCGCGAATGTCTCGACCCCCGGCACGGCGCTGATCGGCGACGCCAGCGGCGGCAATGGCGGTGAAGGCGGCTATGGCGTACCTTATACCGTTGTCTACAGCAACGGCGGAGAGGGCGGGAACGGCGGCGTCGGCGGCACGGTCGACATCACCAATTCCGGCCAGCTCACCACCTCCAACAACTTCGCTCATGGGATCATCGGCGATGCACGCGGCGGCAATGGCGGAAACGGCGGCGGCGCGGCGGCCGTGGCCTACGCCGAAGGCGGCGACGCAGGCAGCGGGGCGAACGGCGGCGATGCCAATGTTTATACGGTTCAGGGAAGCGTGGTCACCACCAGCGGCATCGCCGCTTATGGCATCCTGTCGCTCGCTGATGGCGGCAATGGCGGGCGCGGCGGCGGCACGGGCGCGCTTGGTTCGGATGCCGGCGACGGGGGCAATGGCGGCAGCGGTGGCAGTGCCTTCGCGGAGAATGGCGGATCCGTCAACACCAGCGGCCAGTTCGCCAACGGCATCGTGGTGCGCAGCGCAGGCGGCGTGGGAGGCGAAGGCGGCAATGGCGGCGGGCTCGTTGCAGGTGGCGGCAATGGCGGCGGCGCCACCACTGGTGGTGAGGCGACGGGGAATAATTCCGGATCGGTGACCACCACCGGAGCGTTCGCGAGCGGCATGGTGGTGCAGTCCATCGGCGGCGGCGGCGGCGACGGCGGCAGCGCCCTCGGCGTGTTCGGCGGCGGCGGCTCCGGCGCACCCGGCAATAATGGCGGAACCGCGATCGGCACGAATACCGGCACGATCAGGACGGGCGGACCCGATTCAATCGGCACGTTCATCGAATCGGTCGGCGGCGGCGGCGGCAATGGCGGCGGGGCGGCAGGGCTCGCCGCGATCGGCGGATCGGGCGCAGGCGGCGGCACCGCAGGAGCGGTGACCGGCAA
>CAUQXI010000038.1:0-21035 GCA_963522145.1 uncultured Mesorhizobium sp.
GAACTGAGGTCGGTGACACGATCACCTATTACTCCCCGGTCGGCGGCGGCTTCGGTAACCCCTTCGAGCGTGATCCGCAAAAGGTGCTGGACGACGTGCTCGACGGCTTCATCTCCGTGGATCACGCGCACAACGATTATGGCGTGGCGCTAAGGGAAGTCGATGATGGCTATGGCTGGGGTCTTGATCCCGATGCCACGCGGATTCTGCGGGAGAAGAAGGCCGCCTCTCGGGCGGCGCAAGGGAATTGAGTTGAAGGGGTTCGCCCTTCGGACCATAGTCGGGATAGTTGGGAACGACGCAAACAGCGGGCATCAATTCTTCTGCGCAGGCGATGCGCGCATCCGCGACAAGACCCGGAACGGGCAAGCGGCACGATCGTCCGGCGCCAGGCAGGCAATGAAGCAATGGGAGACGTGAAATGACAAAGAAAGTCGGACTTCTCGAAGGCAAGGTTTCTCGACGAAACGTCCTGAAAGGCGGAGCGGCGATCGCGGGCACGACTGCGATCACCGGGTTCCCGACCGTTTGGGCGCAGAACATCAAGGACGTGACGCTGGTTCACACCGGCATGTCCTATTCGACGATCGTGGATATCGCCAAGCAGGCCAGCAAGGACCTGGGCTTCAAGATCGAAATGTCGGTGGTCGACCATCCGGGCCTGCTCAACCGCATGGTGAACGATCCGAACTCGATCGACATCGCCGACATGGAAATCTGGCAGACCAAGGTCGCCGTGCCGCAAGGCGTGACCCAGGCCGTGGAGATCGCGAAGATCAAGGACTGGAACAAGCTCACTCCGCTTTACACGGAGGGCAAATTTAACGGCAAGGAAGTGTCGCTGCAGGGCGATGCGCCGGTCAAGTTCATGTATCGCGACGCGGTCGACGCGACGACCTTCGCCAAGAGCAAGACTGAGTTCGCGACCTTTGTGCCGAGCGTCTACAACGCTGACACTCTGGGCATCCGCCCCGATCTGGTAGGCCGCGACATCACCACATGGGCCGACCTGTTCTCGCCCGACTTCAAGGGCAAGGCGGCGATCCAGAACATCCCGACCAACGGCATCATGGACGCCATGATGGCGTTGGAAGCCGCCGGCGAGATGAAGTACGGCGACAAGGGCAACCCGACGCAGGAAGAGCTGACCAAGACCGTCGCGCGGTTGGTCGAGCTCAAGAAGGCGGGCCATTTCCGTGCGCTGTGGAGCACGTTCGACGAGAGCGTGAACCTGATGGCCGCCGGCGAGGTCGTCATCCAGTCGATGTGGTCGCCCGCCGTCACGGCGGTGAAGGGTCAGGGCGTGAAATGCGTCTACCAGGCGCTCAAGGAAGGCTATCGCGGCTGGGGCAACGGCCTGGCGCTGATGGCGCATCTCGACGGCATCAAGCGCGATGCGGCCTATGAGTATCTCAACTGGTACAATTCAGGCTGGGTCGGCAGCTTCATCGCCAAGCAGGGCTATTACAGCGCCAATGTCGAGAGCGCGAAGGCGAACCTGACGGAGAACGAGCGCGGCTTCTTCTATGAGGGCAAGGCGGCAACGGCCGACATCACCAGCCCGACCGGCGAGAAGACCAACTCGGCCGGCGAGATCCGCGACGGCGGTTCCTACGAGGAGCGCTTCTCGAAGGTGGCGGTGTGGAACAACCTCATGGACGAGGCGGAGTTCCTTTACGCCAAGTGGAACGAGTTCAACGCGGCCTGACCGGCCTCATCAATCGGGGCGCGGCGATTTCTTGCCGCCCCCGTCACGTCCCTTCAACGCAGATTTCCGCATGACGCCCACGTCCGATGCCAAAACGGGTTCGCTGACGACCTATCTCCAGGTCGCGCCGCTGACCCTCGTGCTTATCCTGTTCTTCGCCATTCCCGTCGCGCTGGTCGTGATCGTCAGCTTCCTGCGCTATCAGATGCTGGTCGGCATCGTGCCGCAGTTCACGCTCAAGAACTATGTCGACCTGTTTTCCAATCCGACGACGTGGACGCTATATTTCTCCACGCTGAAATTCACGCTGATCGTGCTGGTGATCACCTTCGCGCTCGGCTTCTGGATCGCTTATTTCCTGGTGTTCCACGTCCGCAACCTGCTTACCGCGATCGGCCTGTTCCTCGTCTGCACGGTGCCCTTCTGGACGTCGAACATCATCCGCATGATCTCCTGGCGACCGGTTCTGGGAACGGAAGGACTGATCAATACCGCGCTTCTCAAGACGGGCGTCATCGACCAGCCGCTGCAATGGCTGCTTTACTCCGACTTCTCCGTGGTGGTCGCCTATGTCCACCTTTTCACGCTGTTCATGATCGTGCCGATCTTCAATTCCATGGCGCGTATCGACAAGTCCCTCCTGGAAGCGGCCGTCGATGCCGGCGCGACGCGCTGGGGCGTGGTGTGGAACGTGGTTCTGCCGCTGTCCAAGACGGGCATCGCGCTCGGTGCGTTGTTCGTGGTGACGCTCGTGATGGGTGACTTCTTTGTGGTTACGGTGATGAGCGGCGGTTTGTCCGGCTCGGCCACCTCCGGCATCTTCAACGACCTGCAATTCCTCAACTATCCGCGCGCGGCGGCCAATGCCGTCATCCTCCTGATCGTCGTGCTCTTGATCGCGGTGTCGATCTTCCGGCTGGTCGATGTTCGCAAGGAGCTTGTGCGCTGATGGCTGCTTCCTCGCCTTCCTACGGACCGCGCCCCTGGACCTTCTACGTTCTCGCGGCCCTGTTCGCGCTGTTCGTGGTCTTTCTTTACGGGCCGATGATCGCGGTGCTGATCCTGTCGTTCCAGGGGCCGTCGGCGTCGCTCGTCTTTCCGCTGCGCGATCCGGGCTTCATGTGGTTCGACGAGCTATTCTCGCCGCGCCGGACGGGCGATGTGGTGGGCGCCTTCTACCGCTCGCTGCCGCTCGCCATGATCGTGATGCTTTTCACCGTGCTGATCTCGGTCACCGCCGGCTTCGCGTTCCGCAAGCGGTTCCGCGGCTCGACGCCGATCTTCTACATGGCGATCGCGAGCCTGATCGTGCCGGGGCTGGTGCTTTCGATCGGCACGCTGGTGACCTTCCGCTATCTCGGGCTGACAGCCTCCTGGTACACTTCCGCTCTCGGCGCGCATCTGTCCTGGGCGCTTCCCTTCGGCCTGCTCATCATGTTCGCCGTGCTCGGCCGCCTCAATCCGTCCTACGAGGAGGCCGCCTATGATCTGGGTGCGACCCGGTGGCAGACGGTCAAGGGCGTCGTGGTGCCGATCGTGTTTCCCGGCATGATCGCGGTCGCGCTTTTCGGCTTCACGCTTTCCTATGACGAGTTCCCGCGCTCCTGGCTGACGGTCGGCACCAAGAACACGCTGCCGCTCGAGATCTGGACGATGACGACCAACGTCACCTCGCCCGCGCTTTATGCGCTCGGCACGGTCACGACCGTGGTCTCCTTCATCGTGATCGCGCTGGCGCTTTCCTCCATCCTCTTCATTCAACGCAGCCGGTCCCGCCTGAAATGAACAGCGCTTCCCCGAAACTCGCTTCCGTGGCCTCTGCCGTTTCCCCCCAGGGCAACGGCGAGATCCGCCTCGTCAACATCACCAAGCAGTTCGGCAGCTCCTATGCCGTGAAGGACATCAATCTTACGATCCCGCACGGCTCCTATTGCTGCCTTCTCGGCCCCTCCGGATGCGGCAAGACCACCATTTTGCGCATGATCGCGGGCCACGAGACGCCGTCTTCCGGCGAGATCTTCATCGGTGACCAGATGGTGGTGGGCAAGCAGCCCGTCGAGCGCGGAACGGCGATGATGTTCCAGAGCTATGCGCTCTTCCCGCATCTGACGATCCAGGACAATGTCGCCTTCTACCTCAAGATGCGTGATGTGGGTAAGGAGGAACGGCGGAAGCGGGCGCTTGAGATGCTGGAGCGCGTGCAACTCGACCACCTCAAGGACCGGATGCCCGCACAGCTTTCCGGCGGCCAGCAGCAGCGCGTGGCACTCGCCCGCGCCCTGATCACCAATCCCAAGGTGCTGCTGCTCGACGAGCCGCTTTCGGCACTCGACGAGTTCCTGCGCCTGCGGATGCGCGGCGAGTTGAAGAGCCTGCAGCATGAGCTCGGCATCACCTTCGTCCATGTTACCCACACCCAGCCAGAAGCGATCGCGCTGGCCGACATGGTGGTCGTCATGGATACCGGACGCATCGACCAGGCGGATTCGGCGAATGTGATCTTCAACCGGCCAAAGACGCCCTATGTCGCCCGTTTCATGGGCGGGCAGAACGTGCTGACGGGCAAGGTGGAAAGCACGTCCGGCGGGCTGATCCGGATCAAGGCGCCGGACGGGGCGATCTTCGAGGCGGTCGGCGAGGGTGCGCCGGCAACAGGCACGCCTTTGTCGCTCGCCATGCGGCGCGACCATATTGTGCTCGCCCGTTCCCAGGGCGGCCTCGGCGAGGGTGTGAACACGCTGGCAGGCACGGTCGAGGCGACCGAGTATCAGGGCAGCTTCGTCAAGGTGACGCTCAAAACGGCAGCCGGGCAGTTCGTGGCCAATGTTTCCGACACCGCCTATTTCGCCGAACCGGTCGACACGGGCGATGCGGTGACCGCGCGCTGGCGGACGGAAGATACCCACATCCTGAGCAAGGCCGATACGGGCGCAGCGTCCGAGATCTATGCGGAGGAAGGACATTAAGGCGCTTCTGGGCGGAGCAGGTTCGCTTCGCCCCCCTTGATGGTGCGGCGGAAGCAAGGGCCGGCGCTCGGTTCAAGAGCTTAAAGCGAAGCGCGTAAGAAATCGGGTTGCTCGGGTTCGGGCGGCCATTGGTAAACACAAAGGCGACGGCACCCTTGCCGTGCGCGGCCATGGGCTGTGCGCGAAAGGGCGACTTTTGCCTTCCGGTAGAAGAAAGGACGGCTCGTTGTGAGAGCCATCGACACGATCGCAAGGGGAACCGCGGCCGGCATCGCGCTGGCCTACCGTTCCGGCGAGACCAGCCCGGTGGCGCTGACCGAGCATCTTCTGGAACGGATCGCGGCAACAAAGGCCGACAACATCTTCATCTCCGTCACCGCGGACCGCGCGCGGCGGGAAGCGAAAGAGGCGGAGGCGCGCTATCGCAGGGGCCGCCCGCTATCGCCGCTCGATGGCGTGCCGCTCGCCTGGAAGGATCTCTTCGACGTCACCGGCGCGCGCACCACGGCCGGGTCGCGCCTTCTCGGGCAGGGCGAGCTCAAGACCTCGGACGTGCCCGTGGTTGCGCATGCCGCCCGCGCAGGCATGGTGAGCCTCGGCAAGGTGAATATGAGCGAACTCGCTTTTTCTGGCTTGGGGCTCAACCCGCATCACGGCACGCCCAGAAACCCGCATGGCGGCGCGATCCTGCGCGCGCCCGGCGGCTCGTCCTCGGGCAGCGGAGCGGCGGTTGCAGCCGGGCTCGCCCCGATCGCGATCGGCTCCGACACGGGCGGTTCGGTGCGGATCCCCGCCGCCTTCAACGGCGTGGTCGGCTTCAAGACGAGCACCGGCCGCATCGACGCGACCGGCATCGTGCCGCTGGCGCGGACCTTCGACACGATCGGTCCGCTGGCGCGTTCCGTCGAGGACTGTATCCTGACCGACATGGTGTTGCGCGGGGCGCTGACGACCAGTGTGAAGCGCGCCGATCTGAACGGCTTGCGGATCGTCGTGCCGGAGAATGTGGTGTTCGACAGTGCCGAGCCGGCGGTGGTCGCGAATTTCGAGCGGGTGCTCGCTGAGCTGGAAAGAAACGGCGTTCATGTCCGGCGCGCGCGTCTCGGCTCGCTGGACGAGGTGCTCGCCACCAACGCGCGGCACGGCACGCTGACGGCCGCCGAAGCTTATCTGGAATATCGCGACATCGTGGACAGCGACGACGTTGCGGCGATCGACCGGCGCGTGGTTTCCCGCATCGTGGGCGGCAAGAAGATGAGCGCCCATGACGTGCTTTCGATCCAGCGCGGCCGAATCCTGCTCAAGGACGCGGTCGCGCGCGAGCTCGACGGTGCGCTGCTCGCCATGCCCACCGCGCCCATCACCGCACCCGCCGTTGAGCCGCTCGAGGCCGATGACGAGCTGTTCCACGCGACCAACCTGCGCGCCCTGCGCAACACCATGCTGGGCAATTTCCTGGACCTGTGCGGCGTCGCCTTGCCCAATGGCTCGGACGAGGAAGGAATGCCGATCAGCTTCCTGCTCTCCGCCCTTCACGGCGAGGACGAGCGCGTGCTGGGTGCCGCGCTCGAGGTCGAGCGGGTGATCGGAACCATGCTGCAAAAGGAGACACCATGAGCGACAAGCCACGATCCGAGCGCTTCGAGCGCGGGCTCAAGACGCGCCAGGAGGTTCTGGGCGCTGACTATGTCGGGCGCTCGCTGGAGCAGGCCAACGATTTCTCCTGGGCCATGCAGGAGCTGACCACCGAATGGTGCTGGGACGCGACCTGGAACCGGCCCGGCCTCGACCGGCGCTCGCGTTCGATCCTCAATCTCGGCATGATCGCCGCGCTGAACCGGCCGCACGAGTTCAAGATCCATGTGCGCGGGGCGCTCAATAACGGGATCACCAAAGACGAGCTCAAGGAGATCTTCGTGCAGATCGGCACCTATTGCGGCGTGCCGGCAGCGATGGATGCTTTCCGCATCGCCAAGGAGGTCTTCAAGGAGAACGGCATTGACTGACGGGCAGGAAACGGTCGGCCCGATCGCATTCATCGGGCTGGGCATGATGGGCCTGCCGATGGCCTCGCGCCTCGTCGCCAAGGGCTTCGCGGTCAGGGGCTGCGATGCTTCAAAGCAGGCGCGGGAGGCTTTCGCTGCCAGTGGCGGCGAGGCGTGCGCCTTGGTTGGAGAAGCCGTGGCCGGCGCGTCGATCGTGATCACTATGCTGCCCGATGGCAAGATCGTGCGCGACGTGCTGCTGGGTGCCGCCTCCCAGATGCAAAGCGGCGCGCTGGTCGTGGATATGAGTTCATCCGCACCGCTCGGCACCCGCGCGCTGGCCAAGGAGTTGCGCGCGCGGGGCTTCCGCCTCGTGGATGTGCCGGTGTCCGGCGGTGTTGCCAGGGCGAAAAACGGAACCCTGGCGATCATGGCGGGGGGAGCGGGGGCGGACATCGAACACGTCCGCCCGCTTCTGCTCGCAATGGGCAGCACGGTCACCGCTGTCGGCCAGGTGGGCGCGGGACATGCGGTCAAGGCACTCAACAATTTCGTGTCGGCCTGCGGGCTGGTGGCGGCCTGCGAGGCGACGCTTGTCGCGGAAAAGTTCGACATCGATCCCGCAACGCTGATCGACGTGTTCAACCAGTCGACCGGCCGCAACAATTCGACGGAAAGCAAAATGAAGCCGCAGGTGCTGTCGGGCGCCTTCGCTTCAGGCTTCGCCATGGCGCTGATGGCAAAGGATTTGCGGACGGCGGCCGAGTTGGCGGAAGCGCTGGAGGTCGAAACGCCCGGCCCCAGGGAGATGGCTGAGCTGTGGACGCAGGCCTCCGCCGCTCTGGGGTCGAAGGCCGATCACACGGAAATCCATCGCTTCCTCGCAGGGGAGCGTCATCCCAGAAATCTTCAACCGGGAGCTTGAGACATGGCCCGCATCGTTCAAGCCGCAGCGGCCCAGATGGGCCCGATCAGCAAAGGTGAGACGCGCCAAAGCACGGTCCGCCGGCTGATCGAACTCATGCGCGAAGCCAAGAGCCGGGGCGCGGAGCTCGTCGTGTTCACCGAGCTCGCGCTGGTCACCTTCTTTCCGCGCTGGCTGATCGAGGACGAGGCCGAACTCGACAGCTATTATGAACAGGCCATGCCGGGGCCGGAAACGCAGGCGCTATTCGACGAGTCGAAGAAGCTCGGCGTCGGCTTCTATCTGGGCTATGCGGAACTGGTGGAGGAGGAAGGCAGGAAGCGTCGCTTCAACACTTCGATCCTGGTTGATCGCTCAGGCGAGATCGTGGGCAAGTATCGCAAGGTGCATCTGCCCGGCCATAAGGAGCCGCAGCCTGGCCGCACGCACCAGCATCTCGAGAAACGCTATTTCGAGCCGGGCAATACAGGCTTCGGCGTGTGGCGCGCCTTTGGCGGCGTGATGGGAATGTGCATCTGCAACGACCGGCGCTGGCCCGAGACCTACCGCGTCATGGGCCTGCAGGGCGTTGAGATGGTCATGCTCGGCTACAATACGCCGTTCGATCATACCGGCCACAAGGACATCGACAGCCTGACCCAGTTCCACAACCATCTGTCCATGCAGGCGGGCGCATACCAGAACTCGACATGGGTGATCGGCACAGCCAAATGCGGTGTCGAGGAGGGCTCGAACATGGTCGGCCAGAGCGCGATCATCGCGCCGTCCGGCGAGATCGTGGCACAGGCGGTATCGCTGGAGGACGAGATCATCACCGCGCGCTGTGACCTCGACCTCGGCAAGCGCTATCGCGAAACGATCTTCAACTTCGCCAAGCATCGCGAGCCCGACGCCTACCGGCTGATCGTCGAGCGCAAAGGCGCGGTGCCGCCACCGGAAGCCTGAGATCGCGCGGCAGGAACCAGGAAACCAGGGCCAGGGAAACCAGGGAGAGAAGACAATGTCAGCAGTCATCAAGGGCGGCACGATCGTCGCCGCCGACCGGAGCTACGAAGCCGACATCCTGATCGAGGGCGAGACGATCGCCGCCGTCGGCCCCAATCTCAGGGGCGACACGGTGATCGATGCCGAAGGCGCGCTGATCATGCCGGGCGGCATCGATCCGCACACCCATCTCGAGATGCCGTTCATGGGAACGACGGCGGCCGAAACTTGGGAAAGCGGCACCTTCGCCGCGGTGTCGGGCGGAACGACGCTGGTGGTGGACTTCGTGATCCCCGGCGAGGACGGCATGCTCGCCGGGCTGGATGCGTGGGAAGAAAAGGCCGGGCGACAGGCATCGTCGGACTACTCGCTTCATATGTGCGTCAATGGCTGGTCGCAAAAGCATTTCGAGGAAATGCCGAAGGTCATCGCGCGGGGCGTGAACACCTTCAAGCACTTCATGGCTTATAAGGGCGCGCTGATGGTGAACGACGACGAGATGTTCGCCTCGTTCCAGCGCTGCGCAGAACTGGGTGCACTGCCGCTGGTCCATGCCGAGAACGGCGACATCATCGCGGCGCTTCAGGAAAAATACATGAAGGAGGGCGTCTCGGGGCCCGAGGCTCATGCCTATTCCCGCCCGCCGGAGGTGGAAGGCGAGGCGACCAACCGTGCGATCATGATCGCGGACGCCGCCGGCGTGCCGGTTTATATCGTGCACACCTCCAGCGAGCAGGCTCATGAAGCCATCCGTCGCGCGCGCCAAAAGGGCATGCGGGTTTATGGCGAGCCGCTGATCCAGCATCTGACGCTTGACGAGGGCGAATATGCCAACCGCAACTGGGACTATGCGGCGCAGCGGGTGATGAGCCCGCCCTTCCGCGACAAGATCCATCAGGACTCGCTATGGGCCGGCCTTGCGGCGGGCTCGCTCCAGGTGGTGGCGACCGACCACTGCGCGTTCACCACCGAACAAAAGCGCTTCGGCATCGGCAACTTCATCAAGATTCCGAATGGTACGGGCGGTCTGGAAGACCGCCTTTCGGTGCTGTGGACCAAGGGTGTGGAGACCGGCCGGCTGACCCAGAACGAGTTCGTGGCGGTGACCTCGACCAACATCGCCCAGATCCTCAACATCTATCCGCAGAAGGGCGCGATCCTGCCGGGCTCGGATGCGGACCTCGTGGTGTGGGATCCCAAGCTCTCGAAGACGATCTCGGCCGCAAACCAGAAATCGATCATAGATTACAACGTGTTCGAGGGCTTCAAGGTGAGCGGCCTTCCCCGCTACACGCTGTCGCGCGGCGAGGTCGTCTGGTCGCACGGGCAGAACTCGCAGCCGCGGCCAGGCCGCGGCAAGCTGGTCAAGCGCAAGCCCTTCGCGGCCGCGAACCGTGCGCTCTCTACCTGGAAGGAACTGACTGCGCCGCGCGCCGTCACGCGTTCGGCCGAGCATATGCCGATCGGTGTGTAAGGCACTCGGAACGGATCGGAGGGCAGTTTCATGGCGGAAAAAATCCTTCTCACCGGCGCTGCCGGCCTGATCGGGCGGGCGGTGCGGACGCTCCTCGAGGCGCGCGGTGACGCGGTCGTGGCGGTCGACCGGATCGGCGGCGACGGCATCGTTCCGTGCGATTTGTCGGAGGTGCATCGGCTTCATGAACTGGCCGAAGGCGTCGGGGCGATCCTCCACTGCGGGGCGATCTCGGGGCCGATGGTGGCGCGGGACAATCCGTTTCTCATCGTCTCGGCCAATGTGGTCGGCACCGCGAACCTCCTGGAGATCGCGCGGGTGCAAAAGCTGCGCCGCGTGGTGTGCTGCTCCTCGGTGAGCGCCTATGGCGACACGCCGGCCGGGCTCGACCTGGTGCCCGAAGACGTCGTGCTCGCGCCTTCCTCCGTTTACGGCGCGAGCAAGGTGGCGGGGGAAGCGCTCGCGCGCGGCTATGCCGCCCAGCATGGGGTCGATGCGGTCAGCCTGCGCCCGTCTTGGGTTTATGGGCCGGGCCGCACCACCGACTGCCTAATCCGCACCATGATCCTCGATGCGCAGGCCGGGCGCGAAACGAACGTACCCTTTGGCGGCGACTTCTTCCGCCAATATGTTCATGTCGAGGATATCGCAGCCGCGATGCTGCTCGCGCTGGATGCCGAACGTCTTCCCCGCCAGACCTATACGATCACGGGGGACGACTGCCGCACGCTCGGCGATGTCGCGGCAACTGTCAGGCGTGTGCTCCCGGCGGCCCGGATCACGCTTGGCGCAGGCCGTGATCCCATCGATGACGTGCAGGCCCGCTTCGACATTTCGGCCGCGCAGCGCGATCTCGGCTACCAGCCCAAGGTTTCACTGGAGGACGGCATCCGTTGGTATGCCGACTGGCTTGCACGGGGCGCATGACGACATCGCAGCAACAGCGCTCAAACAAATACCGATCGCGCATCGATTGATGCCGCGAACGTATCGATCAAGCGGAAACAACATCTAACCCTTTCTTTAACATCGCGAAACGGCTGGATTTCCCCTTCCGCTCGTGATCCATTCCAGGCATCGGCTTGCCCGCACGCGGGCGGTAACAGGGAGCAAAAGCATGGCCAAGGAAATCATCTGCGCCTTCGGCACCGATATCGACTCGGTCGCGGGCTGGATCGGCTCGTATGGCGGCGGGGATTCGCCTTCCGACATCCAGCGCGGCGTATTCGCCAGCGAGGTCGGCAATCTGCGCCTCCTTCGTTTGTTCAAGAAATACGACCTGCGCACGACATTCTTTATTCCCGGCCACTCGATCGAGTCGTTTCCCGACCAGGTGAAACGCATCGTGGACGAGGGCCACGAGATCGGCGCGCATGGCTATCTACATGAGAATCCGATCGCGATGACGCCGACCCAGGAAGAGGCGGTGCTGGTCAAGAGCATCGAACTGATCGAGAAGCTGTCGGGCAAGAGCCCGCGCGGCTACGTCGCGCCGTGGTGGGAGATGTCCGCCTCGACGGTGGATCTGCTGCTCAAATACGGCTTCCAGTACGATCACAGCCAGGGCTATCGCGACTTCCAGCCCTTCTATGCCCGCGTGGGCGATCAGTGGAACACGATCGACTATTCCAAGAAGGCCGAAGAATGGATGCGGCCGATGAAGCATGGCAAGGAGGTCGATCTCGTCGAGGTGGGCGCCAACTGGTATGTGGACGACCTGCCGCCCATGATGTTCATGAAGAACGCGCCGAACAGCCACGGCTTCGTCAATCCGCACGACATCGAGGAATTGTGGCGCGACGCGTTCGACTGGGTGTATCGCGAGATGGATTACGCGGTCTTCGCCTTCACCATCCATCCCGATGTCAGCGGCCGCCCGCAGGTGCTCATGATGCTGGAGCGTCTGATCGAGCACATCAACGGCCATGACGGCATCAAGTGGATGACCTTCGAGGAGATCGCGCAGGATTTCCGCAAGCGCTTCCCGTTCGAGGGCGGCAAGCGCCCGGAAGTGATCTGACGGCGTTTCCGGGGTGCGGCTTGGCTTGAAAGCCATGCCGCGCCATCCGGCACTCCATCGGCAAGGAGGATGCTCCGATGTGCTCAGCCTGCGGATTTCCGGCAGCTCCCGGGCACTGGACCGAGGCAGGCGCGCTGACGCCGGGCGACCGGTTGCGCGCCAAATACAGGCGGGACCGCCTCCTGCGGACAGTGATGCCGCTTTATGGACTGAGTGCCCGCGATGTCGCACAGTCCACCGGCATCCAGCTTTCGACCAGCGCAGGCAAGCACACCATCGTGCGCAACCTCGAAGAGCTCTGGGCGGCGGCGGAAGCCTTTACCGGCGCGCCCGTCGACCCGCTCGATCCGCGTTTCACGGGCGGCGAAAAGGCCTGAGCGATGGCTGAGGCCGACGGGCGCATGCGGCTGACCCTGTTGGGTGGATTCCTGGGCTCGGGAAAGACGACCTGGCTGCGCCACCGGCTCAACAGCGGCGACTACGCCGAGGCGCTCGTGATCGTCAACGAGGCCGCGGAGACCGCAGTGGATGACGTGCTGCTGCAGGCGTCATCCCGGATGGCGGTGCTTTCAGGAGGATGCGCCTGCTGCGAAACCCGTCCCGCGCTGATCGCGCTCCTGCGCCGCTTATGCGATGAACGGAGCCGGACCGCCTCCAGCGAAACGCGGCTGGAGCATATCATGCTCGAAACGAGCGGGCTCGCCGACCCGGGCGCCATCGTGGATGCCATCAGAAACGATCCGGTGCTCGTCCACCACCTCCGGGTCGGCGAGACGATCGTGGTCGTGGATACGCTCAACGCGCTGGCACAGCTTCGCGTCGAAACGCTCGGACGCCAGCAGATCGAGGTTGCGGATCGGCTGGTGCTTTCCAAGCTCGACGAGGCGGAAGCGGCGACGGCCGCCCGGTTGATCGCGACCCTGCGCGTGCTCAACCCCACGGCCGCCATTGTCGGCACGATCAAGGGGATGGAGGCCGATCTTCCTTCGCCCGAAGGCGCGGAGCCCGAGGCGTTGCCCGAGATCGGAAACGGCTCGCGCGCGCCGATCCGCCCGGTGCGGCTTCATCTGGACGACAACGTGGACTGGACCGCGTTCGGCATCTGGCTTTCGGCCCTTCTTCATGCGCGCGGCGATGACGTGATGCGGGTCAAGGGCGTGGTGCGCACGCCGGCCGGCCGGCTTCTCCTGCAAAGCGTGCGAAAAAGCGTGCAGGCGCCGGAGATCCTGCCCGATGGCGTGGACAGTCCCGGCGGGGAGGACAATTCGGTGGTCGTCATTGGACGCAACTTCGAGGCCGAGCAGCTCGAGCGCTCGCTCGCTTTCTTTGCCGGCGTGGACGGCTAGGGCAGGCCATGAACAGGGCAGCAGAAGACGAGGTCTACGGAAGGCAGGGCTTCGGACAACAAACGGGCTTCGGCCGGCGTCCCGCGCTGCTCGTCATCGACTTCGTCAACGGCTTCCATGATCCGGACATCCTGGGCGGCGGCAACATCGCGGAAGCGGTCGCGGCCACCGTGCCGCTGCTCGACTGCTTCCGCCGTCTCACCCTGCCGGTGATCTTTACCCGGATCGTTTATGCCGAGGACGGCTCCGATGCGAGTTTGTGGTGCCGGAAAGTACCCCGGCTGCGGGATCTGACCGAACATGCCCATGCGAGCCAGGTGGTGGATGCGCTTGCGCCCCGCGCCGGCGAGTTCGTCCTGCGCAAGACGCAGGCCTCGGCTTTCTTCGCAACGCCGCTTGCCGCCTGGGCGACGGCAAGAAGCATCGACACGCTTGTGGTCGCGGGCTGCACGACCAGCGGCTGCGTGCGCGCAAGCGTCGTGGATGCGATGAGCCTGAACTATCGCACCGTGATCCCGGTCGACTGCGTCGGCGATCGCGCGCTCGGTCCCCACGACGCCAACCTGTTCGACATGGGCCAGAAATATTCGGACCTCTCGACAAGCGCCGACGTCATGGATGCGATCGAGGATGGCTGGGGAACGCGGAGCGCCGCCGACACACCGATGAAGGGGCCTCGATGACGCGTCCGCTGGAGGGCATCCTGGTCGTTGCGCTGGAACAGGCCGTGGCCGCCCCGCTTGCCAGCGCACGTCTGGCGGATGCCGGAGCGCGCCGCTAACAAGCGGGCGGCGACTGCGGGGTTGAACCAGCCCAGCCAGGATGCTTGCGGCAGCCTTCCCAGCAGGGCAAATGATGCCACGTCCTCAGTAGAAATGGGTTCAGCGATGGTGACGGAGACAGGCGCAGCATTCTCGGAGTGGATCGGCCGCACGAGCGAGGCGGAAGACGTCGTGACGCCGCGCCTTGTTTCGAGCTTCCGTGCGATCTTTGGCGACTGCCTCGCGCCGGTCGGCGACGATGCCGCTCCGCTCGGTCTTCACTGGTGCCTGTGTCCCGCAATCGTGCCGATGGAGGCGCTTGGCGCGGATGGGCATCCTGCCAAGAACCGGAACCTGCCGCCGATCCCGCAGCCGCGGCGCATGTGGGCGGGGGGCTTGCTTGAAACGCATGCGCCTCTTCTGATCGGCGATCCGGTCAGGCGCGTTTCGACCATTGCCGGCGTTACGCGCAAAGAAGGTCGTAGCGGGGAACTCTGGTTCGTTGCGGTGGACCACGACTACTTCACGCCCCGCGGCCTCGCGATCCGGGAACGGCACGACATCGTTTATCGCGAGGCGGCAAAGCCAGGCGCTGCCAAAAGTCTCGGCGCTTCAGCCGACGCGGAGCCGCCGGCTCGGGACGACGCGTGGGTCATCGAAACGCCGCCGACCTTGTTGTTCCGCTATTCCGCAATCACCTTCAACGGCCACCGCATCCATTACGATCTGCCCTACGTCACGGAGGTGGAGGGCTATCCCGGCCTTGTCGTGCATGGGCCGATCCAGGCGACACTGCTTCTCAACCGCGCAGCCGTTTCGAAGACGCAGACGCCCCCACGTTTTTCCTATAGGGGGATCGCTCCCGCCTTTGCCGGTAGCGCCATCCGCATCCGGCACTCACCGGACGACCCCGATCTCTTTTTGTGCGAGGGCGCTTCGGAACAAATCCATATGGAGGCGAGGATCAGGGAGTAACCGGGGAAGGTCCGAAGGCGTCGTCTGGCCGCAGTGACCTGCGGCTTCGATCAGGGGCTGTCGTGCGCTTTTTGCTTCAAGTCGATCAATTTGCCGGGGTTAAGCCTGTTTTGCGGGTCGAACGCCCCCTTGATGCAGCGCAGCAGGTCGCGTTCGAGAGGCGGACGCAGGCGATCGGCCAAGGCGACTTTCGCTTGGCCGAGCCCATGTTCGGCGGCGATGGAGCCGTGATGGCGCAGGACGCAGGCATAAACCGCCTCCGAGAGCGCCGCCTCGCGGCCGGAAAAGCTGGTAGCGGCTACGGGCGGCGACAGATTGAAATGCACATTGCCGTCGCCCAGGTGGCCGAATGGATTGATCCGGACACCCGGCAGCACCGCCTCTGCCGCCGCTGCGGCATCCCTCAGAAAATCCGGCAGGGCCGAAACGGGCACAGAGATGTCGTGCTTGATCTGCAGGCCTTCGCGTTTCTGACCCTCAGGGATCTCCTCGCGCAGCTTCCAGAAGAACGCGCGCTGCGTTTCGCTGGTGGCCACCAGCGCGTCCGAGATCAGGCCCGCCTCCAGGCTCTCGCCGAGCACGGCCTCCAGGAGGCCGTCGAGATCGATGAAGGACGTCGAACTGGCAAGCTCCACCAGCAGGTAAAGCGGGTGCGGCTGCTCGAAAGGATGATGAAGCCCGTCCACATGGCGCAGGGCAAGCTCCAGACCCAAATCGGGAAAGAACTCCATCGCAACCAGAACCTCGCCCGCGGCTCGGCGCAATCGCGCGCCGACCTCCAGCGCCTCAACCATTCCATCAAGCGCGAGCAGGGTCGTCGCCCGGCCCGTCGCAGCGGGCTGGAGGCGAAGAACCGCCTTGGAAACGATCCCGAGCGTGCCTTCCGCGCCGGCAAAGAGACGGCGGAGCTGGTAGCCGGCATTGTCCTTCACGAGCGCGCGTGTGCCATCCCACACGCTGCCGTCCGCGAGCACCACTTCGAGGCCCAGCACGAGA
The DNA here is from genome assembly GCA_963522145.1 of uncultured Mesorhizobium sp. Lineage (GTDB taxonomy): Bacteria > Pseudomonadota > Alphaproteobacteria > Rhizobiales > Rhizobiaceae > Mesorhizobium_B. The sequence goes on from CAUQXI010000038.1 coordinate 16,141, forward strand.
TCGCTCATCATGCCGAAGCGGAAAGCATGGCTTCCGCCGGCATTTGTGGCGATGAGCCCGCCGATCTGCGCGCTGCCCTCCGCCCCCAGGTGCAAGGGAAAGGCCAAGCCGTCGCGCGTCAGCCGCTCGTGCAGTACGGCAAGCACGATGCCGGCCTCGACGGTTGCCGTAAAGCCGATGGGGTCCACCGCCAGGAGCCTGTTCATGCGGGCAAGCGACAGAACGATCCCGCTCTGGCCCGCGCCCAGCACCGCGCCGCCGTTCAGACCCGTATTTCCCCCCTGCGGCGTGATCGTGATACCGTATTCGGCGCACAGTTTCACGACATCGGAAACCTCTTCCGTTGACGCGGGGCGTGCGACGCCGAGCGGCTCGGCACCGTAGCGGTCGAGCCAGTCGCGCGCATAAGGCTTCATTTCGGCGGGAGCGTCGATCCAGCCGGCGGAGCCCAGGCGTGTCGCTGCGGCTTGGCTGAAGCGCGCGATCGCATCCATCATCACTCGTTTCCTTCGATCATCCGCGCGACTTCTTCAGCGATTGCGAGCGATGCCGTCAGCCCCGGGCTTTCGATGCCGAACAGGTTGACGAGACGGGGCACACCGTGAACGTCCGGCCCCTGGATCACGAAGTCCGCAGCCGGTTCGCCAGGGCCTGAGAGCTTGGGACGGATGCCGCTGTAGGTCGGGCTCAGTTCTCCGGCGGGCAGGTCCGGCCAGTACTTTCTGATCTCGGCGTCGAAATGCGCCGCGCGGGCGGGATCGACCGTGTAATCCTTGGCAGTGATCCATTCCACATCGGGTCCGAAGCGCATCATGCCTCCGAGATCGAGCGTCAGGTGCACGCCAAGTCCGCCGGGCTCGGGCACCGGGTAGATCAGGCGGGAAAAAGCCAGCTTGCCCGGAACGGTGAAATAGCTGCCGCGCGCGAGATGAAGGGGGGGGATCAGGCTCGGCATGAAGCCGTCGAGCGAACCCGCGAAAGCCTGAGCGCCGAGCCCCGCCGCATTGACCACGCGGGACGCTGCGAGAGTGAACTCCGCGCCTGTAACACTGTCTCGGGTTTCGAGCACGAAGCGGCCGGGCTCGATCCGGCCTCCGGAAACCGCCGTATTGAGGCTGAGAAAGGCGCCATGGCTTTCCGCCTCGCCGAGCAGAGCCAGCATCAGGGCATGGCTGTCTATGATGCCGGTGGAGGGCGAGAAAAGTGCCGCGCTGCATCGCAGTGACGGCTCCATCGCGACGGCCTCGGCGCCCGAAAGCCGCACTAGGTCAAACACCCCGCATGCCCTCGCCCGGGCTTCGATGGCAAGAAGAGCCGGTTCCTGATCGGAACTGGTCGCGACGATCAGCTTGCCGCTTCGCCGGCAAGGAACGGCGCGGGCCTCCGCATAGGCGTAGAGGCGGTCGCGGCCCTCAAGGCACAGCCGGGCCTTGAGGCTGTTCGGCGCATAATAAAGGCCGGCATGAATCACCTCGGAGTTGCGCGAGCTGGTTTCCGTGCCGATGGCGCCCGCCGCATCCACGACGATTGTTTCAAGCCCCCGCATCGCCAGCGCGCGTGCTGCCGCAAGGCCGATCACGCCCGCGCCCACGACGATGCAATCCACGGTTTCCATGTCAGCGGCGCTTTTCCAAGGTAGGTGCTTCTAGTCCTGACGCGACCCGAGGCAAAGGCGGGAGCGAACTTCGGCGGCTGTGACGGCTGATAGCCTTGGGAGCCCGCATCTGCGTCCTTGAATCGGCACCTGTGCAGTTCTCCGTTCCTCAACGATGCGTCAGGGCCAGCGATCCCGCAGCCTTATAGCCTGCCTCAATCATTTCTGCCTCTTTTCACGCGCAAGTAAAGCGCTTTACTAAACCGCTTTCGTCGGCTAGCTTTGCCTCAAGGAGACTGCATGGCGAACCTCAGCGACGTGGCGTCGGAGGCGGGCGTTTCGCCCACCACCGTGTCGCGCTACCTCAACAACCGGATCGATCTGCCTCCGCAGACGGCATCGCGCATCGATGCCGCCATCAAGCTTTTCGACTACCGTCCCAATCTTCTTGCGCGCCGCCTGAGCACGGGCCGCACCGAAACCATTGCCATCGTCGCGCCCGAGATCGCCAATCCGTTCTTCGCCGATCTGGCCGCCGCAATCGAGGACGAAGCCGAGCGGCACAACTATTCGGTGATGATGTCGAGCACGCGCGGCATGCTGGAGCGGGAGGTTTTATGTCTCCGCCTCCTCGACGACCAGCATGTGGACGGGCTCATCATGATGACCAACCGTCCTGACGATGGAACGCTTGCCAAACGGATCGGCCGGCAAGCCGCTCTCGTCCTGGTGGACGAGGATATTCCCGGAGTTTTTGTTCCGAAGGTCTTCGTGGAGAACCGTTCAGGCGCCTATGACGCGACACGCCATCTGATCTCGGCAGGCCATGTCGCCATCGCTCACCTCGGCGGCCCGGCGGAACTCATGAGCGCCGTCGAGCGCTGCGAGGGCTTCAGCGAGGCGATGCGCGAATGCGGCGTGACGCGGCCGCGCGTGCTGAACGGTGCCTATTCCCGGGAGTTCGGGGCGGCGGCGATCGACGCGCTGTTCGAAGCAGGCGACCCTCCAACGGCCATCTTCGCGGGAAGCGACATCATCGCCGTCGGCGCCATGCAGCGCCTGCGCGAAAAAGGCCTTTCCGTTCCGGCCGACATATCGATCGTCGGCTTCGACGACATGCCCTTCGCCGACATGCTCGCTCCGGCTCTGACAACCATCCGCCAACCGGTCCGCGAGATGGGACAGGCTGCATGCCGCGCCCTCTTTTCCACCCTCAACAATCAAGAAACTGTCCCGATGACGCGATTGCCCGTCGCGCTCATCGAAAGGCAGTCGGTCGCCAAACGGGGCTGATGCCCCTCCCGAGAAAGGAACAATCGAGATGAAAAAACAAATCCTCCGCTCAGGCCTTGCTGCCGCGCTGGCTTGCCTCGCCGTGTTGCCGCTTCAAGCAGCAGCCGCCGATTTCAGCACCGTTTATGTGATGAGCGACAATCTGGGCGATCACGGCTTCAACGACTCCGCCGCCGAAGGCTTCAACCGCGCAAAGGACGAAGGCGCCAAGGTCCGGCTGCTCCAGGCCTCGCCGTCCGACCCGCAGCTCTGGCGGCAGAACCTTGAGGCCGTATCGAACACCGGCACCTATGACGTGATCTTCACCGGCCCGAACATGCACGACAACCTCGCGGCGGTCGCCCCGCAGCATCCCGACCAGAAATATGTCTTCTTCGACGACGAACTCGCGCAGCCCAACGTGATGTCGGTGAAATACGCCCAGAACGAGGGCTCCTACCTTGCCGGTACGCTGGCGGCGCTGGCAGCATCCGACAAGGAAAGCTTTCCGCTTTCGGCAGGCTCCAAGAAGGTCGCGGTGGTCGCCGGCATGGACCTGCCCGTGATCCAGGACTTCATCCTGGGCTTCAAGCAGGGCGCCGAGACGGCTGTTCCGGGCACGGATGTGCAGGTGATCTTCATCGGCAGCTTCAACGATGCCCAGAAGGCCTATGACCTGACCCGCACGGCCATCAACAACGGCGCCGACGTGGTCTACAACGTGGCGGGTCCAGCCGGCCTCGGCATCCTGAAGGCCGCTGCCGATTCCAAAAAATACGCCATCGGGGTCGATTCCAACCAGAACGACCTGCATCCCGACAACGTGCTCGCTTCCATGCTCAAGCAGATCGGCAACTCGATCTACGACTCGATCAAGCAGGTGCAGGCGGGCAAGGCCCCGTTCGGCACGCTCGTCATCTATGGCCTGAAGAATGACGGCGTCAGCCTCGTCTACAACGATGCGATCGTTCCGGCTGCCATCAAGGAAAAGGTCGAGGCGGCTCGCGCGGGCGTGGCCGACGGCTCGGTCAAAGTCAACAGCGCCTTCAAGACCAACTGAAGGCCGTTTGGGGACGGGCGGCGCGGGCTTTCTCCCGGCTTCGCGCCGCCGTCCCCCTTCCTTGTTCTCCGAAACGGGTTCGCCATGGACGTCACCGCGCCCATCCTGCGCCTCGAAGGCATCACCAAGACGTTCGGCGCAAAGACGGCGTTGAGCCGTGTCGACCTGTCGGTCGCAGCGGGCGAGGTCCACGTGATCTGCGGCGAGAACGGCGCGGGCAAGTCCACGCTGATGAACATCCTCGCAGGCATCCACCGCCCGAGCGGGGGCGAGATCCTGGTGCGAGGCGAACGCGTCGAGATCGCCGATCCAATTGCGGCGAGCCGGCTCGGCATTGGCATGGTGCATCAGCATTTCACGCTGGTGCCGTCCATGAGCGTGGCGGAGAACCTGTTTCTCGGGCGCAATCCGCGCCGCTACCTCGTCTTCTCCGACCGCGCCGAGATGAACCGCCGGGCAGGCGAGCTGATCGCGCGCTACCATTTCGATCTCGATCCGCAGACCCCCGTCGGCCGCCTTTCGGTTGGCCAGCGACAGCGCGTCGAGATCCTGAAGGCGCTGGCCTTCGACGCCGAGATCCTGATCCTCGACGAGCCCACCGCCGTGCTGACCCCGCCTGAGGTGACCGAATTGCTCGGGGTCATCGATCGCCTGCGAGAGCGCGGCCGCACGATCCTTTTCATTACCCACAAGCTGCGCGAGGTGAAGGCCGTTGCCGATCGCGTCACGGTGATCCGCCATGGCGAAAGCGTGGCCACCCATTCGATCGCCGATGTCAGCGAAGCGGATATCGCGCGCGAAATGGTCGGGCGGCAGGTGTTCCTGGTCGGTCGCGGCGACGATGCCGGCCGGCCCCGCAGCTTCGGCGCGCCCTTGCTTGAGCTTGAGAACGTGTCGGTGGCGAGCGCCACCGGCCGGCGTTTGCTCGACTCTGTGTCGCTTTCGCTTCGTGCCGGCGAGGTCGTGGGC
>CAUQXI010000039.1:0-20275 GCA_963522145.1 uncultured Mesorhizobium sp.
CCGGAATGCCTTCCGTGATGCAGACGATCAGCGGGATCTCCGCCTCGACCGCTTCCAGGATGGCGGCCGCGGCACCCGCCGGCGGCACATAGATCACGGAAGCGTTCGCGCCCGTCTTCTCCTTGGCTTCCGCCACGGTCGCGAAGATCGGCAGCCTCTCGCCCTTCGAGCCTTCCCAGGTTTCCCCGCCCTTCTTGGGGTTGATGCCGCCCACCATCTGCGTGCCGTGATAGGCTAGCGCCTGCTCCGTATGGAAGGTGCCGGTCTTGCCGGTCAGGCCCTGGACGAGGACCTTTGTTTCTCGATTGACGAGGATGGACATTTATCAGCGATCCTTAAGAAGCTCTTTGATATCGCGCAGCAAAGAGAGAAACTCTCTGCTGTTGCGAAGCATCTCTTCATTGATGGATTGGACGAGATCAGCCTGCCGCTTCTGCTTGATCGAGTACACAACGAGGCTCACCAAGAAAATGACGAGCACCAGCAATGGCAGCCACGATCGGACTGACTCCACCACAAGCTACCCCTTTACCGCGCCGACGATCTTCTGCGCGGCATCGTCGAGATCATCCGCCGCGATCACGTTGAGACCGGATTCGCGCAGGATTTTCTTGCCCAGATCGACATTGGTGCCTTCGAGGCGCACCACGAGCGGCACCTGAAGCCCCACCTCCTTCACCGCCGCGATCACGCCTTCGGCGATCACGTCGCACTTCATGATCCCGCCGAAGATATTGACTAGGATGCCCTTCACCGCCGGGTCGGCCGTGATGATCTTGAAGGCGGCCGTCACCTTCTCCTTGGATGCGCCGCCGCCCACATCGAGGAAGTTGGCGGGCTCCGCGCCATAGAGCTTGATGATGTCCATGGTCGCCATGGCAAGCCCAGCGCCATTGACCATGCAGCCGATATTGCCGTCGAGCGCGACATAGGCGAGGTCGTGTTTCGACGCCTCGATCTCCTTGGCGTCCTCTTCGCTCGTGTCGCGAAGCTCGGCCAGTTCGGGATGGCGGAACATGGCGTTGTTGTCGAACGAAACCTTGGCGTCGAGCACCCGCAGCCGCCCGTTCGTCATGACGATCAGCGGATTGACCTCGAGCAGGCTCATATCGGTTTCGGTGAACGCCTTGTAGAGCACGGGAAACAGCGTCTTCGCATCCTCCGCCGCAGCCCCGTCGAGGTGATAGGCCTCGACCAGCTTCGCGACCTCAGCCTCGCCCACGCCCCCTGCCGGGTCGACCGGGATCGTCACGATCTTCTCCGGCGTGTCATGGGCGACCTGCTCGATGTCCATGCCGCCCTCGGTGGACGCCACGAAAGCGATGCGGCCCACCGCGCGGTCCACCAGGATCGAAAGGTAAAGCTCGCGGTCGATATCCGCGCCATCCTCGATGTAAAGGCGGTTGACCTGCTTGCCGGCCGGGCCGGTCTGCTTGGTGACCAGTGTCTTGCCGAGCATCTCGGACGCGTTCGTCACCACGTCCTCGATCGAGCGCGCCAGCCGCACGCCGCCTTTGGCGTCCTGCCCCAGTTCCTTGAAGCGGCCCTTGCCGCGACCGCCCGCATGGATCTGGCTCTTCACCACATAAAGCGGGCCGGGCAGGCTGCGCGCCGCCGCTTCCGCATCCCGCGCATCGGTCAACGGCACGCCGGATGCCACCGGCACGCCATAGCCGCGCAGGAGTTCCTTGGCCTGATATTCGTGAATGTTCATCAGAATCTCTCCGAAGGGATCAGCGGCTGCCGAGGGCGGGCGCGATCTTCGCGCAAGCCTCGCAGAGCCCGTTCACGGCGCCGACGGACTTGTCGAACATCGCCTGCTCCTCGCCATCGAGCGTGATCTCGATCACCCGCTCCACGCCGCCAGCGCCGATCACCACGGGCACGCCGACATAGGTGTCGGAAACGCCATACTGGCCCGAAAGATGCGCCGCACAGGGCAGCACGCGCTTCTTGTCCCGGAGATAGCTTTCCGCCATCGCAACGCCGGCCGCTGCCGGCGCATAAAAGGCCGAGCCGGACTTGAGCAGGCCGACGATCTCCGCACCGCCGTTCCGCGTGCGCTGGACGATCGCGTCGAGCTTCTCCTGGCTGGTCCAGCCCATCGCAACGAGATCGGGCAGCGGGATGCCGCCGACCGTCGAGTAACGCACCAGCGGCACCATCGTGTCGCCATGGCCGCCCAGAACGAAGGCGGTCACATCCTCCACGGACACATCGAACTCTTCGGCCAGGAAGTGGCGGAAGCGTGCGCTGTCGAGCACGCCGGCCATGCCGACGACCTTGTTGGCGGGCAGGCCAGAAAACTTCTGCAGCGCCCACACCATCGCATCGAGCGGGTTGGTGATGCAGATCACGAACGCGTCCGGCGCATGCTCGGCGATGCCCTTGCCGACCTGCTCCATGACCTTGAGGTTGATGCCGAGCAGGTCGTCGCGGCTCATGCCGGGCTTGCGCGGCACGCCTGCGGTCACGATGCACACATCTGCACCCTTGATGCCGGCATAGTCGTTGACGCCGTTGAGGCGCGCGTCGAACCCTTCCACCGGACCGCTCTGCGCGATGTCGAGCGCCTTGCCCTGCGGGATGCCTTCCGCGATGTCGAACAGCACGACGTCGCCCAGTTCTTTCAGTCCGATCAGATGCGCAAGCGTTCCGCCGATCATGCCCGACCCGATCAGGGCGATCTTGTTTCGTGCCATGAAGGTGATGTTCCTTGGATGCGTTGTTCCAGCCGTCCGAGAGGTTTCAGGCGTCGTGCCAGAACCAATCGGCCTTGAAGTCGTTCCGGTCCGCGGCCCGGGAAAGACGCGCAGGCTCCTCGCAATCGCCGCAAGGCGCGACATGCGCATAACGCCGCAGGACGAAAAATACAAATCTTTATTTCTGTCTTAGCGATAACAAAGACTTAGACGTAAGTTAGTTTACGTAAACGTCATATAAGTGTCATCTCATCGCTACTCAAATCGCATTCTGACGAGGCTTAACTAGCTCGCTGCGGACGTTTGCCGTAGTGCAACCGCACTCGCGATCCACTCAGTGCTTTGCATCTCATGAAGACGCGAGGCGGTGCGCGCCCACTCGAAGGCCTCCGTGCCCGAACGTCCCGCGTAAAGCTCCTCGGGCTTTGCATCGGCACTGATAAAAAGCCGGACATGGCGATCATACAGCGTATCGATTAGGAGAATGAAGCGCTTGGCCTCGTTGCGGCGCCCCTCCTCGAGGACCGGCACATCATCGAGAAACAGCGTGGAATAGCGGGCGGCGATCGCGAGATAGTCGCGCGCGCCAAGGGGCGTGCCGCAAAGCTCTTTGAAGGAAAACCGCGCCGCATCCGGAGAAGCGGCGGGCACGGTCACCTCATGGCCTTTGACCGAAAGACTGGCCGGCCGAACCATCTGCCCGGCCGTGGCCGCCGCCCATGCGATGTCCATCGCCCGCGCGGCATCCGGCCCGAGCGGGGAAACGTAAGACGGCGCCTGGCTCAGGGTCCGCATCCGGTAGTCGATTCCGCTGTCGAGCGCCATCACCGTGCAGTGCTTTTCGAGTTGCGCGACAAAGGGAAGAAAGAGCGCCCGGTTCAGCCCGTCGCGGTAAAGATCGGCGGGCGCCACATTGGAGGTGGCAACCAGCACCACGCCTTCCGCCCAGAGCGCGGAAAAGAGGCGCGACAGGATCATCGCATCCGCGATGTCGGAAACGGTGAACTCGTCGAAGCAGAGCACCCAGGCCTGTGCCGCGAGCGCACGCGCGACGGGCGGGATCGGATCATCCTCGCGCGACTGCCCGTTCTTGCGCGCGTCGCGCTGTCGGCCGATGCGGTCATGCACATCGGCCATGAAGTCGTTGAAATGGGCGCGCCGCTTCGCCGCCATCGGAAGGGCTGCGAAGAACAGGTCCATCAGCATGGTCTTGCCGCGCCCCACTCCACCGTGGAAGTAGAGCCCGCGTGGCGCACCCGCCTTGTCGCGGCCCCGCGCAAACAGCCAGCCCAGCGCACCGCCCTTCGCGCCTGCCTGGTTGGCAAGAATTGCGGCAGACAATTTGTCCAGCGCTTCCGCCGCTGCCGCTTGCGCCGGGTCGGGCGCAAGCGCGCCGGATTGCACGAGCGCGGCGAGGCGCGCGGAAACCTGCCCCTCGGCACTCATCGCCGGGAACGGATCGCGGGCTTCAGCGCGTCAGCGAGATCGGCAGGCCGCTCGACGTCTGGCCGTTGAACTTCTCGGGCCCCGAAGCATAAAGCTGGGCAAGGGGGCTGCCGCCTTCGTCATACAAAGTAAGCTGCTTGCCGGCCACGTTCCAAGACTTCACGCCGTCGATCGGCGCGGGACAGCGCAGCGGCCCGGCCCGGAAGCCCTGGCCGAATTTGGTTTGCGGCGTCGCGACCTTGCAGCTTTGCCCTGAAACGGAAGCGTTCCACACGCCGGCCACGCCGGAGGCCTTGAGCTCGGGCGCGTCAGCCGAAGGCCCGGACGGCGGCAGCGAAGCAACCTGCGTGTCCGTCGTATCCGCTACCGGAGGCAGGGGTGCTGCCGGAGGCGGCAGCTTGTTGCCCGTCACCGTGCCCGAGGGCGCGGGAGGAAGCGGCGCAGGCGCGGTTTCCACGCTGGCGATGCGGGAACTGGTGCAGCCGCCAAGCGCCAGCAAAGCCACGGCGACCAACGCGCCACGCGAAAAAACCATTTCACCCTCCGGCGGAGCCGTGCTGCTCCGCATGTCCAGTCTCGAGCTACGCCCAAGCGGCGTGTATTCTTCCGCATAGCTGATCATGCGAATTCGGCCGAATTACAATCGAGTATGGTTAAGTTTCGGTTTCGCGACCTTCCGCATGCCCGGGCGACTGTTGCCGAACTGCCGCAGCGACCGCCGCAACGCGCTTGCTGGTCGGGGCCGGCGCGCTACCTCGCGCAGATGCTGTCATGGCTTCTCCCTTTCGGCCGCGCTCTCCTTTCCTGGCCCAATCGCTACTACGAGGGGCTGCGGAGCGATCATTTCGACGGAAGGCTGTTCTTCAACCCCGGCGGCACCGAACCGGGCGGCTTCACCGATCTTCTGCGCTGGCAGTTCGGCGGCGGCCGATCGCGATGGCCGGCTCACCGTCCGAGCCCGTTCCCGCCGGCTAAGCCGGACAGGAGCATAGGCGGCGATCGGCTGCGCATCACCATGGTCGGCCATGCGAGCGTGCTGATCCAGACGGCCGAACTCAACATCCTTTGCGATCCGGTCTGGTCACGCCGCGTTTCGCCCTTTTCTTTCGCCGGACCGGCACGCGCCAATCCGCCCGGGATCCGCTTCGAGGATCTGCCGGCGATCCACGCGGTGCTCGTGTCGCACAATCATTACGACCACATGGACACGGCCACGCTCGCGCGGCTCGCGGAAGCGCATGATCCGCTGCTGCTGACGCCGCTCGGCAATGACCGCATCATCCATGCCGTCGCGCCAAGCGCGCGGGTGGTGCCACTCGATTGGGACGAGGAGGCCGAACTGCCCGGCGGCATCCGCGCCGCCTGCATCCCCGTCCATCACTGGTCCGCCCGCTGGACCGGCGACCGCCGCATGGCGCTTTGGGGCGGCTTCGTGATCGACGCGCCGGGCGGCGGCATCGTCTTTGCCGGCGACACCGGCTTCGACAAGGGGCGACCCTACCAGCGGCTTCGGAAGCGCTTTCCCCGTCTGCGCCTGGCGCTGCTGCCGATCGGCGCCTACGAGCCCCGCTGGTTCATGGCGCCCCAGCACCAGAACCCGGCGGAAGCGGTTGAAGGCTTCCGCCTTTCGGGCGCGGCCTATGCCGCCGGCATCCATTGGGGAACGTTTCAGCTCACCAACGAAGGGCCGGAGGCGCCCCGCACCGCGCTTCTCCAGGGCCTTGACGCATCCGGCATTGCGCGGGATCGCTTTCTTGCCCTACAACCCGGACAGGTCTGGGACGTGCCTGCCCTGCGATCCGAAACCATCCTCTAGCTGTGCCCGCAGCCACGCCTGAAAGGCCCTTCCATGATCAAGTGGATCATCATCCTCGTTCTCGTGGCGCTGGTTGCAGGCGCATTGGGTTTCACCGGCGTGGCGCGCGCCGCAGGAACAGGCGCGAAGGTCCTGCTCGGCATCCTTGTCGCCGGCCTGCTCCTGCTTGCCCTGATCCTTTACTTCGCGGCCGGCTCCGTAGTCTGATCGGCGCTCCCCTCAGGAGCACGGTCAGCCGCTGGCAATCGCGAAACGTTTCCGCCATATAGGCGGCGAACACGCAGTCCGGCCCGCCATGCCCCTTTCCGCTCCCTTCGCCAAGATGAACGGGCTCGGCAACGAGATCATCGTTGCCGACATGCGCGGACGTGGGATCGAGCGGGTGCAGCCCGAGGCCGTGGTCGCGCTGGCGCGTGATACGGCCACACGCTTCGACCAGATCATGGCGATCCATGACAGCGAAACGCCCGGCTCCGACTTCTTTATCCGCATCCTGAACGCGGACGGCTCGGCGGCCGGCGCCTGCGGCAACGGCATGCGCTGTGTGGTGCAGGCACTCGCAGCCGAGACGGGCAGGAGCCGTTTCACCTTCGAGACGCAGGCCGGCATCCTGTTTGCGGAGGAACACGCGTCCGGGCTGATCTCGGTGGACATGGGCGTTCCGCGCTTTGGCTGGGCCGACATCCCGCTTAGTGAGGAGTTTCGCGACACCCGCGCCATCGAGCTCCAGATCGGCCCCATCGACGCGCCCGTGCTTCACTCGCCCTCCGTGATTTCGATGGGCAACCCGCATGCGGTGTTCTGGGTGGACCGCGATGTATGGAGCCTCGACCTCGACCGCTTCGGGCCCTTGCTCGAGAACCACCCGATCTTTCCCGAGCGTGCCAACATCACGATCGCCCGGGTCGAGCAACGCGACCGGATCGCCATCCGCACCTGGGAGCGCGGCGCGGGGCTGACGAAAGCCTGCGGCTCGGCCGCATGCGCGACGCTCGCCTGCGCCGCCCGCACGGGACGGTCTGACCGCGCCGCCACGATCGTCGCCCCTGGCGGCGAATTGACCGTGGAGTGGCGAAGCGACGATCACCTGGTCCTTTCGGGGCCCGCGGAATGGGAGTTCTCGGGGCGCTTCGAACCCGCGACCGGCGCGTGGGAAGCTGAGACCCAGGCGCGGGAACGCGCTTCGTGAGCCTGGAGATCATCTCTTTTGGCTGCCGTCTCAACACGTCGGAGGCGGAGGTGATGCGGCGAGAGGCGACGAGCGCCGGCCTCGATGCGCTTCGCGGCGGCGCGGTCGTCGTCAACACCTGCGCCGTGACGGGCGAAGCGGTCCGGCAGGCGCGTCAGGCGATCCGCAAGGCGCGTCGCGAGAACCCGGATGCGCGTATCGTCGTTACCGGATGCGCCGCGCAGACGGAAGGGCAAAGCTTCGCAAACATGGCCGAGGTCGATCTCGTGATCGGCAACGAGGAGAAGCTGCACGCCCACGCCTATCGCGCCCTGCCCGATTTCGGCGTCAACAGCAGCGAAAAGCTGCGCGTGAACGACATCATGAGCATCCGTGAAACGGCGGCCCACATGGTGGAAGCCGTGGAAGGCCGCGCGCGCGCCTTCGTGCAGGTGCAGAATGGCTGCGATCATCGCTGCACCTTCTGCGTCATCCCCTTCGGGCGCGGACCCTCACGCTCGGTGCCGATGGGCGCGGTGGTAGAGCAGGTGAAGCGGCTCGCCGGTAACGGCCATGGGGAAGTGGTGCTGACCGGCGTAGACGCGACCAGCTACGGTGCCGATCTGCCGGGCCGCCCCACCCTCGGCCGGCTGGTCAAGGCGATCCTGAAGGGCGTGCCCGACCTGCCCCGCCTGCGGCTTTCCTCCATCGACTCGGTGGAAGCCGATCCCGATTTGCGCGAGGCGATGGCCCAAGAACTGCGGCTGATGCCGCATCTGCACTTGTCGCTTCAATCCGGCGACAACATGATCCTGAAGCGCATGAAGCGCCGTCATTCCCGCGAGGACGCGATCCGCTTTTGCGCCGAGATGCGGGCGGGGAGACCCGGCATCGCATTCGGCGCCGACCTGATCGCCGGCTTTCCCACCGAAACAAACGAGATGTTCGAGAGCAGCCTCGAGCTCGTGGAGGAATGCGGGCTCGCCTTCACCCACATCTTCCCCTTCTCGCCCCGCGACGGCACGCCGGCCGCGCGCATGCCGCAGCTTCCCCGCGCGCTGGTGAAGGAACGCGCGGGCCGCTTGCGCGAGGCGGGCACGCGCGCATTCGCGCGTCATCTCGACGGGATGCGGCACACGCGCCAGCGCTTTCTGGTGGAAGGCCGCGGACTGGCCCGTGCGGAGAACTTCACCGTCGCGCGCATTGCCGCAGTCGAACCGGGCACGATCGTGGAAGGCACGGTGGGCGGCCATGACGGAGAAGCGCTGCTGCTCGACGCTTCGATCTCCCAAGCGGCGGCGTGAGCGGAATGGCATTCGATTTCCTGAAAAAGGTCTTCTCCTTCGGTCCTCAGCCGGAGGAGCCCGCGCCGCAGGAGGCGCCTCCGGCCTCTCCGCCGCCCGAGGCTCCACCCGCCCCGCCGGTTGAAACGCCTTCGCCGCTGCCGGAAGTGCCCTTTGCCCTTCCCGCCGAGCTCCCGGCCGCGCCCGTTGAAGTGCCGGAAACGCCGGTGCCGGAACGTCCGCAGGAACTACCAGCCGAAACGCCTCCAGAAATCCCGGCGGTACCCGTAGAGATTCCTGCTCCGACGCCGCCCGAAGTCGAGCCGGAAATAGCGCCTCAGCCGCTTGACGCGCCCCCGCCCCCTCCTTCTGCCTCTGCGCCTGCTCCGGAGCGCCGCACGGGCACCTTCCATGTCGGCCGCGCCGTGGAGCGCCAGGCGGAAACCGCGGCAGCGGCGGCATCGGCCGCGCCCGCGACCTGGCTCAACCGCCTGCGTGCCGGCCTTCAGCGCTCCTCGCGCGAATTGGGCGACAATCTTTCGGGCGTCTTCGCCAAGGGCCGGCTGACCGAGGAGATCGTCGAGGATCTGGAAGAGGTGCTGATCCGCGCCGATCTTGGCGCGGACACAGCACTCCGCATCGCCGACACGCTGGCCGCCGGCCGCTACGGCTTCCAGACCACGGAAGCGCAGGTGCGCGCGGTGATGGCCGACGAGATCGCGAAAGTGCTGGAGCCCGTGGCCAGGCCGCTGATTCTCGACCTTAGCCACTCCCCGCATGTGATCCTCGTGGTCGGGGTGAACGGAACCGGCAAGACCACCACCATCGGCAAGCTTGCCGCGAAGCTGACGGCGGGCGGGCTGAAGGTGATGCTGGCCGCCGGCGACACCTTCCGCGCGGCAGCCATCGAGCAGCTGAAGATCTGGGGCGAGCGCACGGGTGCGCCGGTCGTCTCGTCGAAGCTCGGCGCCGACGCGGCGGGGCTCGCCTTCGATGCCTTCGTCCAGGCGCGAGAGGCGCACGCGGACGTGCTCATCATCGACACGGCCGGCCGTCTCCAGAACAAAGCCGAGCTGATGGCCGAGCTCGAGAAGATCGTTCGCGTCTTGCGCAAGACCGATCCCTCCGCCCCGCACACCGTGCTTCAGACGCTGGACGCCACCACCGGCCAGAACGCGCTCAACCAGGTCGAGATCTTCCGCCACACGGCGGGCGTGAACGGGCTCGTGATGACCAAGCTCGACGGCACTGCGCGCGGCGGCATCCTGGTGGCCATCGCCGCCCGCCACAAGCTGCCCGTCTTCTTTATCGGCGTGGGTGAAGGCGTGGATGATCTCGAACCCTTCGCCGCGCGGGATTTCGCGCGCGCCATCGCGGGAAGCGTTGCCTCATGACCGAACCCCTCATCGAGCGCGATCCGGCCGACCCCCGCAAGCACGAGCAGGTCCACCCGCTCCTCAAGCTCCTTCTGGAGATGGGGCCGCTGATGGTGTTCTTCTTCGCCAATCTGCGCGGCGGGTGGCTGATCGCGCATTTCCCCGTCCTCGGCGAATGGGGCGGGCCGCTCTTTCTCGCCACGGCCCTCTTCATGGCGGTGACCGTGCTCTCGCTCCTGATTTCCTGGTCGCTGCTGCGCACCCTGCCCATGATGCCGCTGGTGTCGGGCATCGTGGTTCTCGTCTTCGGCGGCCTGACGCTGTGGCTGCAGGACGAGCTGTTCATCAAGATGAAACCGACCGTGGTCAACGCGCTGTTCGGCGTGATCCTGCTCGGCGGCCTGTTTTTCGGAAAGTCGCTGCTTGGCTATGTCTTCGACGCCGCCTTCAGGCTCGATGCGGAGGGCTGGCGCAAGCTGTCCTTCCGCTGGGGCCTGTTCTTTCTGTTCCTCGCGCTGGTCAACGAGATCGTCTGGCGCAATTTCTCGACCGATTTCTGGGTCGGGTTCAAGACCTGGGGCATGCTGCCGCTGACCCTCGCTTTCACCATGACCCAGATGCCGCTCATCATGCGGCATTCGATCGAAGAACCCGGCAGGAACTGACGCGCAGAGCTGCTGCCAGCAACGCTTAGGCGAGATGCTTCAACCTTAATACCCGGCTAAGCGAGCCTTGCATTCTCGGCAATGCTGCGATGCAACATGCGTTGTTGCGATGCGGCATCGCGAGCCCCATTATCTCCACGTGATCAGGGAGGAATAAACCTGACCGCCGGCGCGAAATGCCCGCGGGTTCCACGATGGAGTTCACCATGATTGTTTCCCGTCTGCTTGAAGGCGCTCAGGAACGGCTCGAGAAGCGCCGCCGCTACAACCGTCTCGTCAACGAGATCATGAGCATGTCGAACCGCGACGTGGCTGATATTCGGGCCGATCGTGCAGACATGCTTCGCGGCGTGTACACGGAAGTCTACGGCTGATCGAAGCCGGTTCCTTCAAGGCGTTTTTCCGGCTCCGCGAGTTCAGGCGTGCGGGGCCGGTTCGTTTGATGCGCTCTTCCACGCGATCCATCGGCCACCGACATCACAGTCGGCCAGATGGCGTGTGGCGCCACCCGGCCAGAGGGTGACGCCCAGAACGGCGTGAGTCTCGCCGGGCTCCTGCCTGGACCGAGCGCGCGGCTCCATCCTGAGCCAGGCCAGCGGCCGTTCGCGTGTGGCCGTTCTTCCGGCCTCGCTCAGCAGTTCCACCAGCTCGCGCCGCTCCGATGCGGGCACGGTGTGCCATATCAGGGCATGCATCAGCACGGTGGCGACGCCGTCGCGCCGGCCGTCCAGCATGGCGCGCACGGCATCGATCGCGCTGCGGCGCCGGACGCGCAGATGCGCCGCGATCCCAAGCTCCACCGCCGCTTCAAGCTGGTCGCGCTGCGCCATCCGGTCGGGCCAGATCGAGGCCAGCATCGCCAGGCGGTGCTCGGTCAGCCCAAGCAGAACCGGCGACGGGTCGCTTGGCCGGCGCTCGACGATGCGGAGGTCGCCGGCAAGCGGGACCTGCCTCCCGCCCCGCAACTCCGGCGCAAGCTGCACGGTTGCACCAGCCTCCCCCCATCTTTGGCCGCCGAACCGGTAGGCGAAGCGGTCGGCCAGGCAGTTGAGCCCGGCGCCAGCCCCGATCTCATGCAGGTCGAGCGGCAAATCCCACTCACGCGCAATCGCAAGCATGCCGGGAAGAAGCATGGCGGCAGGGCCTAACCCGTTCGGGCGCGGCGGAAGATCGAGCGCCGCGAGAAGGCTCTTGTCGTGCTTGCGCAGGCTGGCGGGCAGAAGTGCGGCCAGGATCATCTCGTCGGCAGAGCGGGGCGGAAAGGCAGCGGCAAGCATCCGGTCGCTCTTTCCAAGCACCAGCGCGTGAAGCCCGGCGCAAAGGCGGAGCGCGGGCCTGTCGGCGTCAAGGTTGCCCTCCCAGGCAAGCACGTGTCGGCCGGTCGCGGTGGTTTCGTCAAGAACACGCGCAAGCGCGCGGCAAAGACCGGCGGTGAAGGGCGCGCCGAGCCGATCGCAGGCACCCGCCTGCGCGCGGAAATGCGCCCGAACCTCTTCCTGCCTGTCCCCGGCCACCGCTCCGTTCCCTGCCCGAGCGGAACCATGGCACGATTTGGTTAATTGCCGGCAAGCGCCTTTTCGATCGCCGGAAGCACCGTGGAGCGCAGCGCTTCGGGCGTCAGCGGCCCGACATGCTTGAACAGGATCGTGCCGCCTCGCCCGACCACGAAGCTTTCCGGCACACCGTAAATGCCCCAGTCGATCGCCGCGCGGCCATTGGCGTCGACGCCGATCTCACCAAACGGGTTTCCAAGCTCGCGAAGAAAGGCAGCCGCATTGGCGGGCTTGTCCTTGTAGTTGATCCCCGCCACGGCGAACCGCCCGTCACGCGACAGATCGAGCAGCAGCGGGTGTTCCTCCCGGCAGGGCGCGCACCACGACGCCCAGACATTCACCAGCGTGACACGGCCGCCGAATGCCTTCGGATCGAAGGCGGGTCGCTCTGCTCCTTCAAGCGGCGGCAGGGGCGTCGATGGAGCGGGCGCACCAAGCAGCGCAGAAGGAATCGCCGCCGCATCCCGATCCGACAGGAGCTGAACCAGGAACAGCCCGGCAAGGCCGAGAAAGGCCGCGAGGGGCAGCAGAAGCAAAAACCTGATCCGCCGCGACCTCGGCGTTGCAAACGGCGCGGAAGACCCTTCTTCCTCGCTCATCACGAACCGGCTGCCGATGAAGACCGGCTGCCCTTCCCCGCTTTGTCTGAGCGGCGGCGCACGCCGCTTTGCTCCAGCGCGCGCAACTCGGCCCGGCGCAGGCGGCCATCGACCGTCACCCAGGCGATCAGGCCGGCCAGCCCGAGAGCGGACACGCCATAGGCCGCGGCCACGAAGACGTCATGCGTGCTCATCGCGACAAACCTTCGCTCACACTTCCGCCCGCCGCGCCGCCAGCCGACGCATCGCCGCCACGCGGCGGCGCCAGATCTCGACCCGCATCGCGGCAAGGTGCAGCGTCAGAAACAGCAGCGTGAAGCCCAGCGCCGAGATCAAAAGCGGCACCAGCATGCTCGCATCGATGGTCGGCCCGTCGAGCCGGAACACGGACGCACCCTGATGGAGCGTGTTCCACCATTCCACGGAAAACTTGATGACGGGGATGTTGATGAAGCCGACCAGCGTCAGCACGGCGGTCGCACGCGCGGCGCGTCCCGGATCGTCCAGGGCGCGGGTCAGCGCGATCAGGCCGAGATACATCAGAAACAGGATGAAGACGGAGGTCAGCCGCGCGTCCCACACCCACCAAGCGCCCCACATGGGCTTGCCCCAAATGGAGCCGGTGGCGAGCGCGAGCCCGGTGAAGGTCGCCCCGATGGGTGCGGCAGCCTTGAGCGCCACATCCGCCAGCGGATGTCGCCAGACCAGCGTGCCGAGCGCGGACACCGCCATCACCCCGTAGCAGAACATGGAAAGCCAGGCGAAGGGCACATGGATATACATGATCCTGACCGTGCTGCCCTGCTGGTAGTCGGCCGGTGCCCGGAAGCCGAGAAACAGGCCGCTAGCCAGCACGACAGCCGCGATCAGCGCGAGCCAGGGCAGCACCTTGCCCGAAAGGTCGAGAAAGCGGGTCGGGTTGGCGAGCCCGGCCCAGCCGGACGGCGAGGCGCCGCCACGCGCGACATCGCCTGCGAGCTTCGCGCTTCCGCCCGTGATCTGCCCGCCCGCCTCGCTCATCCGCGTATCCGGTTGTGTGTCGCTGCTTACATAAAGAGCGGGCGGCTTCGCCGCAATCTCGGGCGTGGCGCGCCGCCTCCACTCACCGTTGGCTTAAGGACAAACCCGCTCGTCCGGCTTGACCAGGATCAAGGACCGATTCCTGCCTCAGGTGAGAAGTCCGGTTGACGCATGCCGTGAGGCATGCGCAAGCGGAAGCATCATGAGCGGCATCCTCCACCCGACCGATTTCTCCTCCGCGAGCGCGCTGGCCTTCGATCATGCGCTGGCGCTCGCCCTTTATCGCCGCTGCCCGCTCACCCTGATCCATGTGCATAACCGCGGGGATGCCGCGTCCTGGTCGGACTTTCCCCATGTGCGCGAAAGGCTCGCCGCCTGGGGTGCGATCACCGGCGCGGCGATGCCGGCGGATCTGGCGGCGCAAACCGGCATCGAGGTTCACAAGGTGGAGGCGGAGGGCGCAGACATTGCCCGCGCGCTAGCGCATCATCTGGAGCGCCATCCCCACGAACTGATCGTAATGGCAAGCGAGGCGCGAAGCGGTCTTGCCGGGTGGCTGAAGCCATCGGTCGCAGCGGTCCTCGCGAGCAGCATCCGCGCGCCGATCCTTGTGCTGCCGGAAGGATCGAAAGGGATTGTCGGTGCGGATGGCACGCTCAAGCTCGATCGCGTGCTCGTCGCCGTCGATCGCGAGCCCGATCCGCAGGCCGGCATCGATGCGGCGGCACGACTTGCCGGAACACAGGCGGAACTCATCGCGCTTCATGTCGGCGACGCGCCTTTATCGCCGCCGGTGGCAGCACCCGCCGGATGCGATCTGCGCGTGATCACGGAGCCGGGCGAACCGCGTGAAACGATCGCCACCGCCCTGCGCAGGCTCGATGCCGATATGCTCGTGGTGGTTCGCGCCGGCCCGGACGGGCTCAAGGAGCAACTCTTCGGCTCCACCACCGCGAAACTGCTGACGCTCGCCGACCGCCCTGTTCTGGTGGTGCCTGCCCCGAGCTACACGGCGCAGCCGCGCGTCTGAAGCAAACAGGCCGCACCCGGAAGCGCTTCAATCGACCCGCCGCAGCACGCCCTTCAGCACATCGCGAATGCCGATCGCGCCCACGAAGCGGGACGCATCGTCGAACAAAGCCACAGGCGCGGTCTGGGAGCGATGCATAGCGAGCATCACCGTCTTCAGGCTGGTCGCCGGCCTCGCCCAGAACACATGCGGCGCGTCCGCGGGCAGGCGCTCTACATCGTCGCATGACACCCAGACGGCCGGCTTGCCGTCGCGCTCGGCAGCGGTCACGAGGCCGTCCGCGCCGATCCGGAACCGCGTCGTGTTGCGCCGGTCGAGCCAGAGCCATCCGTCCTCGCCCGCCGGCTCCAGGTCGCGCCGGTCGCGCATCACGTTCCAGGCGGTGAGCACCGACATCGGGTTCACGTTGGCGATGAAGTCGCGCACATAGTCATTGGCCGGCTTGAGCACGATGTCCTCGGGCGTTCCCGTCTGCACGATCCGCCCACCTTCCATGATCGTGATGCGGTTGCCGATCTTGAGCGCTTCCTCGAGATCGTGGGACACGAAGATGATGGTCTTTTTCAGCGTCTTCTGAAGTTGAAGCAGCTCGTCCTGGAGCTTGGTGCGGATCAAGGGGTCGAGCGCGGAAAACGGCTCGTCCATCAGCAGGATCGGCGCCTGCGTGGCGAATGCGCGGGCGAGGCCGACGCGCTGCTGCATTCCGCCCGAAAGCTCATGGGCATATTTCTTCGCCCACTGATCGAGGCCGACAAGCTTGAGCTGGCTCTCGACCCGCTCCTGTCTTTCCTTAGGGGGCAGGCCGGCGAGTTCCAGCCCGAAGCCGACATTCTCGGCCACCGTTCGCCAGGGCAGCAGCGCGAATTGCTGGAACACCATTGCGACGCGCTTCTGGCGGATGCGGCGCAATGTGGCGCGGTCGCAGGTCGTCACGTCCACGGCGCTCTCGCCGTCCTTCACCAGCACCTGGCCACGCGCGGGCACGTTCAGCAGATTGACGGCGCGCAGCAGCGTGGACTTGCCCGAGCCCGACAGGCCCATCAGCACGGAGATCTCGCCTTCCGCCACGCTCAGGCTGGCGCCGGCGCAGCCCAGCACCGTGCCGGTTCTTTCCAGGATCTCGGCGCGGGAGGCACCCCGGTCGATCAGATCGAGTGCCGCCTTCTGCTCACGGCCGAAAACGATATCCACATTGCGGAACTCGACAGCCGTGCCGGTCACGAAGAGCCCTTCCTCATCTCTGCCCCTGACCGATGCGGCTCATGCGGTCGAGGATGATGGCAAGCACCACGATGGCGAGGCCCGCTTCGAGGCCGAGCGGGATGTTGACCGTGTTGAGCGCGCGCACCACGGGCTTGCCCAGCCCGTTCGCGCCGATCAAGGCGGCGATCACCACCATGGAGAGCGAGAGCATGATGCACTGGGTCAGCCCTGCCATGATCGTGGGCAGTGCCGCTGGAAGCTCCACCTTCCAGAGCAGCTGGCGTTTCGTTGCGCCGAAAGCCTCGCCGGCTTCCAGCATCGGCCGAGGCACGGAAGTGATGCCGAGATAGGTCAGGCGGATCGGTGCGGGCGCGGCGAAGATCACGGTCACGATCAGCCCGGGCGCGACCCCGAGTCCGAACAGGATTAGGACCGGGATGAGATAAACGAAGGTCGGCATGGTCTGCATAAGGTCGAGAACCGGCAGCAGAACCCGATAAACGCGCGGATTATGCGCCGCCCATATGCCCACCGGCACGCCGATCGCCATGGAGGCGGCCGCCGCCGACACCACCAGCACCAGGGTTTCAATCGTTTCCTTCCAGAGACCTTGATTGATGATGAAGAGCAGCCCCAAGCCGACGCCGAGCGCCAACTGCCAGGAGCGCTGGAGCAGCCAGGCGAGCACGGCAATGGCAAGCACAAGGAGAAGCGGAGGAACGGCAAGCAGAAGATCGGCCATCCCGTCCAGCACGAAGGTGACGCCGGACGCGATCGCATCAAAAAACCAAGCGAAATTCCCGGTCAGGAAATCAAAAAAATCCTGGCCCCAGTCCCCTACCTTGATCTTTTGGGACAGGAGCTCCCTGATCCACTCCACCGGCTAGTTCTCCCTTGGCGGAAGCAGCGTCTTCGTGTCCGCGATGCCGCGCCCGATGGTCAAAGACCGAGCGAGGACTTAACCGCCTGCTGCGCATCTCCGCCGTCAAAGGCGGTGACGCCCTCGAGCCAAGGGGTGAGCGTATCCGGATGCGCCTTGAGCCAGGCGGTGGCGGCGGCCTTCGCATCCGCGCCGTCGTTCAGGATCGCGCCCATGATCTCGTTTTCCATCGGAAGCGAGAAGACCATGTTCTGCAGCAGCTTGCCGACATTCGGGCACTCGGTCGTGTAGCCCGCGCGCACATTGGTGGCGACGGTCGCGCCGCCGAAATTCGGCCCGAACACCTCGTCGCCGCCTTCCAAATATTTCATCTTGATGTTGGCATTCATTGGATGCGGCTCCCAGCCCAGGAACACCACGTCCTTCTTGCTGTTCGCGGCCTTCTGCACGGCTGAGAGCATGCCAGCCTCCGAGCTTTCCACCAGCTCGAAGCCCTTGAGGCCGAACTTGTCGGCCGCGATCATGTCGAGGATCAGCCGGTTGCCGTCATTGCCGGCCTCGATGCCGTAGATCTTGTTGTCGAGCTTGTCCTTGAACTTGGCGATATCCGCGAAGCTCTTGATGCCCTCGTCATAGGTGTGCTCGGGAACCGCCAGCGTGTATTTCGCGCCTTCCAGGTTGGTGCGCAGCGTTTCCACGGTCTTCTTCTCAAGATAGGGCTTGATGTCGGCTTCCATGGTCGGCATCCAGTTGCCGAGGAACACGTCGATGTCCTTGTTCGCCAGCGACGAGTAGGTGACGGGCACCGAAAGGATCTGCGTTTCGGGCGTGTAGCCCAGCGCTTCCAGGATGGCCGATGCAGTCGCGGTGGTCGCGGCGATGTCGGTCCATCCCACATCGGCGAAGCGCACAGCCTTGCACGAGTCCGGCTCGGCTGCGAGAGCCTGGCCCGCGCCGAAGACGGCAAGGCCGAGAACGGCGGCAAGCGTGTGGAATCGCGGCATCGGATTTCCTCCCTGGAAGACGAGGGCGGAACCACGTTCCGCCGAAGGCATCAAGCCAAACACCAATTTGCGCCCATTTCAAGCGGAAGGGAACGCAGGCCCGCGGAAAGAGCGGCAACCGGCGTCCGGATGATGCCGGCACCCTCCGCTCGCAGTGTCTTTCATTCCACTGCCCCCCCCTCTATATTCCGCGCGCCGTTGTCGGGATCAGGGGAACAGTTTCATGGCCAGCATGCAGAACATCGACGCCGAGATCGCCAGGACGCGTGCCTCCGTCGAGGAGATGCGGGCCAAGATCGACCAGTCGAGCTCGCTGCTCGAGAAGTTCGCTCAGACCGATAGCCGGATCGGCTCGGCCGACTTCGATATCGAGAATGCCCGCATCGATGACGTGCTGAAGCAGCAGAAGGTGATGGAAACCAACATCGCCGACCTGATCATCGGGCTCGAGGATGCCACCAACCTGTTCGGCACCGAGTTCGAAAATATGAAGAGCTATACCGGCTGGGAAACCTTTGTCGGCATCTTCTCCGAGCAGAGCAAGCAGCGCATGCGCACCGATCGCGTCCGCAACATGTCGCTCGCGGGCAACCTGCAGGAGCTGCTTTCCAAGTCCGACACGATCGTCGGCATCCTGAAGGGCCAGAAGGCGATCCTCGACGAGCGCTACAAGACCTCCGAGGCGAGCCTCGCCAATGTCATCGAGCGCCGCAAGGTGACCATCCAGAACCTGACCGCCGCGCAGCAGCGGATCGAGGAGATCAACCCGCTCCTTCTCGACCTCGAAAACAAGATTTCGGCTTCCACCAGCCAGACGGAGCGCACCGAGCTCGAAGGGCAGCGTTCCAAGCTCGCCACCGAATATAATGAGCGGCAGGCCAAGGAGCAGGAACTGCTCGCCGAAAGCCAGACGCTGGAACGCTACACCTCCATGTTCCAGACATTCGTTGACTCGCTCAACAACCAGATCGCCGCGCAGAGCACGCTGATCAACAAGCTGTCCATCGACACCGAGCAGCGCATCGTCCTTTACAAGGCGCTGGAGGACAGCTTGAAGACCGCGGCCCAGCAGGAAGTGGCGCACAAGATCAACACGCTGGGCAGCCAGGTCGATACTACGGCCGAGGAAACCATGGCCGGCATCGGCGCCGCCGCCCAGAAGCATATCGGCGACCTGCTCGAGATGCATGAAAAGAACATGGTGGCGAGCGGGGACATCCAGCGCCGCAAGAAGCTGGCCGACGACGCCTTCGCGCGCCGCTTCGACGAGGTGATGCGCAAGCATAATTCGGCGGACTACGTGCAGTCCTGATCGCGTTCGGCGATCTCCGATGACACCCGAGCGCGAAACGGCCGAGCGCTACTTCGCCGCGATGAGCGCCGCACTGGCGGGGCTCGGCGTGTTTCTCCGCGACGATCAGTCCGCGCGTCGTCACGATCTCGTGGCGACGGTGGTCGGAGAATATCTCGACCGCCTCCAGCGCTCCTTCGCCTGCTGGCGCAACCGGCTCGATTTCGCCGATCGCTTCCGCATCAACCGCGCCGACAGCGGCTTTCCCGTGTTCCAGAACGTGCTGGAGCTGGAAAACGACCGTAGCCAGGCCGATGCGCGGCTCTCCGCCATTCCCGAGCCCGACACGCTGCGCGACGAGATGGCCGATTTCATCCTGCGCCAGAGGGCGATGCCGACAGCGCTCCGCCGCTCCATGGCCGAGCGGCTTTATCTGGAGGGCGTCAAGGAAGGCCAGATCTTCGGGCCGTTCACGCTTGCGCGCACGATAAAGGTTTCGGTCAATCCGAAATCGATGCGGCCGCTTTACGTGGTCCAGTGGGCGAGCTTCGACGGCACCGCAAACCTGCCGCTCGTCTATATGCTGACCGTCGAGGACTCGTCCGAAGACATGGTGTCCCAGCTCGTCGGCGCGGACGGCAAGCTCAGGTCGGACGTGGACATCCCGCTGCCGGTGGAGGGGCTCCTCAATCCCGACCTCGCCCACCGCTTCGACGACTTCACGGAAAAGAACGCCTCCTATGGCCTTTCGCCCGTCACGATCGCCACCAATCTCGACCGCGACTTTCCCACCCTCCATCCCAAGCAGCTGCGCCGCTTCGTGCTCGGCCCCTTCTTCGCGGCCGGCGTGACCGAAAACAATCCGACGGTGGCCGAAGTGCTCGCCAAGGTGCGGCGGCCCGAGGGCGCATGGCTCCTCACCTGGACCGTGCAGGAAGTGTTCTCGACCGGCGAAAAGCCTGGACGCCGCGGGCTCTGGTCGAGCGAGCCCGCAACCGAGCAGTTCCACATCGAGACCAGCGATCTGGAGGCCGCACGCCAGGGCGTGTCGGCCTATGAAAAGCACGCGCTCGTGCCCCACGAGGCCTATCAGGCGCTTTACGCATCCGGCGAAGCGCAGAAAGCCTTCGCGGGCTTCAAGGTCCACATCCTGTCCAAAGGGCAGGTGATCTCGGACGCCTGAAAAAGGAAACGCCCAGCGCATGGATACCGGACTGACCACGATCCCCGAGGCAGACA
>CAUQXI010000040.1:0-19929 GCA_963522145.1 uncultured Mesorhizobium sp.
GCTCCAGGGTTATCGTCGGCAGCGTGTCGGCAAGCGCGCCTTCCTCGAAGGTCTTGCGTGCGGTCTCTGCCGCCTGTTCCGCCGCCTCGCGTCCATGCACGATCGCGGTGGCTTCCGTCGCGAGCACCTTCTTGGCGTCGTTGATCTCCGCGCCGCCGAGGGAAGCCAGCCGGGCAATCTCGTCCAGCGGCAGGCGGGTGAAGATCTTCAGGAAGCGCTCCACATCGGCGTCTTCCGTGTTGCGCCAATATTGCCAGAAGTCGAAGGGCGAGAAGAGGTCGCCGTTCAGCCAGACCGCGCCCTTGGCGGACTTGCCCATCTTGGCGCCCGAGGCGGTTGTGAGCAGCGGCGTGGTCAAAGCGAAAAGCTGAGGCGTTCCCATGCGATGGCCGAGGTCAACGCCGTTGATGATGTTGCCCCACTGGTCGGAGCCGCCCATCTGCAGGCGGCAGTCGTGGCGGCGGCTCAGCTCCACGAAGTCGTAGCCCTGCAGAATCATGTAGTTGAATTCGAGAAAGGACAGCGACTGCTCCCGCTCCAGCCGCAGCCTCACGCTGTCGAAGGTCAGCATCCGGTTGACGGAGAAGTGGCGGCCGACATCGCGCAGGAACTGCACATAGTTGAGCTTCATCAGCCAGTCGGCATTGTTGACCATCAGCGCATCTCCGGATCCCTCGCCGAAACGGAGGATGCGGCTGAAGATGCGCTTGATGCCCTCGATGTTCTCGGCGATCGCTTCCGGCGTGAGCAGCTTGCGCTGATCGTCGCGGAAGGATGGGTCGCCGATCATGGAGGTGCCGCCCCCCATCAGCGCGATCGGGCGATGTCCCGTCTCCTGAAACCAGTAGAGCATGGTTGCCGAGATCAGGTTGCCGATATGCAGGCTTGTGGCCGTCGCGTCATAGCCGACATAGGCCGTCACCGGCTCCCTCGCGAGCAGCGCATCGAGGGCCGAGGCGTCGGAGACCTGGTGGATGAAGCCGCGCTCAAACATCACGCGCAGGAAATCGGACTTGTAATGCATGGGTGTCTCGTGCGGAGAAGCGGTCGTTGGGGCGGGCAGAACGCTGCGCGGCCTTAGCACCGGCGTAACGGGAATCAAAGGATGGCAGGGAACGGATGATCGCGCTTGGCCTGATGAGCGGAACCTCCATGGACGGGATCGACCTGGCTTTGGTGGACACCGATGGAGAGAACGCGATCGAGCGCGGCCCTTCTCATTTCGTGCCGTATCCCGCGGAGTTCCGCCGCAAGGTCGAGGCTGGGCTGGAGACGGCCAGGACGATCGAGGAGCGCGACGAGCGGCCGGGCGATCTCCCCGCGCTTGAACGCGCGATCACCGAGCGGCATGCAGAAGCGGTCAGCGCATTTCTGGCGCGTGCGCCCGCGCATTGGAAACGACCGGATGTTGTCGGCTTCCACGGCCAGACCGTGCTGCACCGGCCGGAGAAGGCGCTGACGGTGCAGCTTGGCGATGGCGCGCTGCTAGCCAAGCGAACAGGCCTGCCAGTCGTGTTCGACATGCGCGCAGCCGACATGGTGGCAGGAGGGCAGGGCGCGCCCCTCGTTCCCGCCTATCACGCAGCTTTGGCGCACTCCCTGCCGGAGCGATGGGCGGACCGCTTTCCGGTCGTGTTCGTCAATATCGGCGGCATTTCAAACATCACCTATGTGCCGCGAGAAGGCGATCCTGTGGCGTTCGACAGCGGTCCTGGTAATGCGCTGATAGACCAATGGGTCAGCCGCGAGGGCGGCATTCCTTTCGACGCCAACGGTGCCGTGGCGAGTGAGGGCGGCGTGGTCGAGCATGTCGTCTCCGCCTATCTCGGCAAGCCCTTCTTCGCGAAGCCGGGTCCGAAGTCTCTCGATCGGAACGACTTCACACTGGCGGAAGCGGCCGGGCTCGAACTGGCCGACGGCGCACGCACGCTTGCGGCCGTGTCGGCGCAGGCGATCCTGCAATCGGTCGAGCACATGCCCGCCCGCCCCAAGCTCTGGATCATCTGTGGCGGCGGCCGCAAGAACCCGCACATCGTCCACGACCTCCGGCAAGGCTTGGACAGTGCAGAACTTCTCTTGGCGGAAGATGTCGGGCTTGATGGCGATGCCACCGAGGCGGAGGCCTGGGCCTATCTTGCGGTGCGCTCGCTCAAGAACCTGCCGCTGACCTACCCGAGCACCACCGGGTGTCGCCACCCAACCACCGGCGGTGTGCTGGCGCAGCCTATTTGAGCGGAAGCAGAGCGGGATGCCTCGGCATTCCCGCGCGGGCTTGCGAGGTCTGCTTCATCGCATCGTCATGGACGCGTCAACCGCGTGACACCGGCAGGCGCTAGCGGGCAGGGGTTCACTCCTTCCTGAAAGGCTCGCCTATGCGCCGCTCGCTTCTTTCCGCCACAGCTGTCCTAGCCGTTCTCGCCTCGCCCGCCTCTGCCGAGGAGAAGGTGTTCACCGCCACGCTGACGGGGCACGCGATCCTGCCTGCGAACACCGTCATCGCAGCTCCGCGGGATGCGCCGGAATACCTGCGCACCTCCGGCAAGTTCTCGACGCCTGATCGCCGCCGCGCGACCGATTTGGGCAGCGTTCCGGGCAAGGACGGCGTTCGCCCGACGGGCCTCTCGCTGCCCTTCGATGGCCAGCCGGTTCAGGGTTTCTCCGGCATCAAGACCGTTGGCGATAACAGCTACTGGTCCCTGTCGGACAACGGCTTCGGCAACAAGCTCAATTCGACCGACGCGATGCTGATGCTGCACCATATCGGCTTCGACTGGGACGCAGGCACGATGGATCGCAAGGAAACCGTCTTCCTGTCCGATCCAGATCGCGAGGCGCCGTTCCCGATCGTGATGGAAGGGAGCGACACGCGCTACCTCACCGGCGCAGACTTCGACGTCGAGTCGATCCAGCCGGTTGCGGACGGCTTCTGGGTGGGCGAGGAGTTCGGCCCGTTTCTGCTGCACTTCGACAAGGCAGGCAAGCTGACCGACGTGTTCGAGACAATCGTAGACAACAAGCCCGTGAAGTCTCCCGACCATCCGACGCTGACCCTTCAAGCCAATCCGGCGCTGCCTGCACCCGCCTTCAACATCAAGCGCTCCGGCGGCTTCGAGGGTCTCGCGCAATCGCCGGACGGTTCCAAACTCTATGGTCTTCTCGAAGGCGCGCTGTTCAAGGAGGACAACAGCATGGAGCAGGCGGAAGGCAGCCGCGCGCTGCGCATCGTCGAGTTCGACACGGCCAAAAAAGCCTGGACGGGCCGAAGCTGGCTCTATCCGCTTTCCGCCGGCGGCGATGCGATCGGCGATTTCAACATGATCGACGCCGATACGGCCTTGGTGATCGAGCGGGACCAGGGAGCGGGCAGCGCGGACAGGGCCTGCGCCGATCCGAAGAAGCCGGCGCCCGATTGCTTCGCCACGCCCGCGCTCTTCAAGCGCATCTACAAGATCGAGATGAGCGACGCCAACCAGGGCGGGGCGGTGCGCAAGATCGGCTACATCGATCTTCTGAAGATCGCCGATCCCGACAACAAGAAGCGTCAGGGTGGCGGTGAGGGCTTCTACGACATGCCGTTCAACACGATCGAGAATGTGGACGTGGTGGACGCGACCCACATCATCGTCGGCGACGACAACAACCTGCCCTTTTCTGCCGGGCGGGCGCTCGACAAGGCTGACGACAATGAGTTCGTCATGCTCGAAGTAGGCGAATTTCTCCAGGCGAAGTAAGCCCGAACGTCACGTCAAGCGCGGCCCCGGTTCAACTCCGGGGCCGTTTGCGTCAGCGCAGGCGCTTCGGGCGCGGGTCGGAAAGCTCGCCGGCAAGCCGGCGGTCGAGATAGTCCGAGCACTCCTCGATCAGGAGCGCGGCATCCTTGGCGAAGAAATGGTTCGCTCCGGGCATGGTCTTCTGGGTGATCGTGATTCCCTTTTGGGTGTGCAGCTTGTCCACCAGCGTCTGCACATCCTTGGGCGGGGCAACCTTGTCGGCATCGCCGTGGATGATCAGGCCGGACGAAGGGCAGGGGGCTAGAAACGAGAAGTCGTAGGTGTTGGGCTGCGGTGCGACCGAGATGAAGCCCTCGATCTCGGGGCGCCGCATCAGGAGTTGCATGCCGATCCAGGCTCCGAAGGAGTAGCCGGCCACCCAGCAGGTCTTCGATTCGGGATGGAGCGACTGCACCCAGTCAAGCGCCGCGGCTGCGTCCGAGAGCTCGCCCACGCCGTGATCGAATTCGCCCTGGCTGCGGCCGATGCCGCGGAAGTTGAAGCGCAGCGTGGTGAAGTTGCGCTGCTGGAACATGTAGAAAAGGTCGTAGACGATCTTGTTGTTCATCGTGCCGCCGAACTGCGGATGCGGATGCAACACGATCGCGATCGGCGCGCCCTTGTCGGTCGAGGGCTGGTAGCGGCCCTCGAGGCGGCCTTCGGGCCCCGTAAAGATGACCTCGGGCATGGGATGACTCCACTTTCTGACGCCTTCCGCGAGGAAGGAAACGCGCTCGCGGCTTGACGCAACAGGGCGCCCCACCTAAAAGCCAGTTTAGAATTGTTCAAAACTTCACACGGCTGGTGATGCCAGCCAAGTGGCGCGTAGATAGGACGGCAGGCTTTGCCGTTTCAAGAAAATTGCGCCAGTAACCCGCAAGACCGGTTTTAGGCATCGCTCGAACAAGACGCAGGGCATGGAGACGATGGCAGCGCGACGCGCCTATCTCGACCACAATGCAAGCGCGCCGCTGCTTCATTCCGCGCGCACGGCGATGATGGCCGCGCTCGATTGTGCCGGCAATCCGTCCTCGGTCCATGCAGAAGGCCGGCAGGCGCGCCGCATCATCGAGGATGCGCGGCGTGCGGTGGCGCAGCTTGTCGCCGGCGATGCCGAGAACGTGGTGTTCACTTCCGGCGCGACGGAGGCGGCAAGTCAGCTTCTGACGCCGAACTGGCGCGAGGGGCAGGAGGCGGTCCTCTACTCGTACCTTTATGTCTGCGATGCCGATCATCCGTGCCTTCGCAATGGCGGGCGTTTCCGGCAAGAGGCGGTGACGCACCTACCGGTGGACCACTCCGGGCTGCTTGATCTCGCTCTTCTGCGGACTTCTCTGGAAAGGCATGATCGCTCGAAGGGTCTGCCGCTCGTCGCCTGCCATGCCGCAAACAACGAGACGGGCGTAATTCAGGACTGGTGCGCAATCGCCGCAATCGTCCACACGTTTGGCGGTCGCCTAGTGCTGGATGCGGTGCAGGCCGCCGGGCGCCTGCCGCTCGATATGCGCCATGCGGACCACCTGATCCTGTCCTCGCACAAGATCGGCGGCCCGAAGGGCGTGGGCGCGATCATTTTTGCGAAAAACACAGCCGCGCCCGAAGCTTTGGTATCCGGCGGAGGTCAGGAGCGCGGCCTGCGCGCTGGAACCGAGAACGTGGCCGCCTTGGCGGGCTTTGGCGCTGCTTGTCGCGAGGCGGTCGATCGCTTGCCGCAGACGGCAGAAGTCGCAGCGATGCGCGACTGGTTCGAGCAGGCGATCCGTCATCGGGTGCCTGGCGCCGTGATCCATGGCGTCGACGCGCCGCGCCTGCCCAACACCGTGTTCTTCTCGCTGCCGGGCACGAAGGCCGAGACTGCGCAGATCGCCTTCGACCTTGCCGGCGTGGCGCTTTCAGCCGGCTCGGCCTGCTCCTCGGGCAAGGTCGGTCCGAGCCATGTTCTGCGCGCCATGGGCGTGGAGGACGATCGCGGAGCGTTGCGCGTTTCAATCGGCGTGGAAACCACGGCGGATGATCTCGCGCTGTTTGAAGCCGCGCTCGACCGTCTCGTGCAACCGCGGCTCGTCGGTGGATTGGCAGCATGATCGACCAAGTCGGGGAAAAGACGCTGCTAGCGATGCAATCGCGTGGGTCATGCACTACATGCAGGCCACGCTGAGAGAAACGACGCGATAGGATTTGCCGGCCTGCCAAGGTCGGGACTGGTGGAGATTTGCGATGCCTGCAGTGCAGGAAACAATCGACCGGGTCCGCACCATCGATGTGGACCAGTACAAATACGGATTCGAGACTACGATCGAGACCGACAAGGCACCCAAGGGCCTGTCGGAGGACATCATCCGCTTCATCTCGGCCAAGAAGAGCGAGCCCGACTGGATGCTGGCTTGGCGGCTAGACGCCTATCGCCGCTGGCTGACGCTCGAGGAACCCACGTGGGCGCGAGTCGACTATCCGAAGATCGACTTCCAGGACATCTATTACTACGCGGCGCCGAAGAACCAGACGGGGCCGATGTCCCTCGACGAGGTCGATCCCGAACTGCTGAAGACCTATGCCAAGCTGGGTATCCCCTTGCGTGAGCAGGAGATTCTGGCTGGCGTGCAGAAGCAACCGGCTGGCGGCGACAACATGCTGGACGTTGCCGGAAACGATAACTTGCTTCCACCCCGTCGCGTTGCTGTCGATGCGGTGTTCGATTCCATCTCCGTCGTGACCACCTTCAAGAAGGAGCTGGCGCAGGCCGGCGTGATCTTCTGCTCGATCTCCGAGGCGATCCGCGAGCATCCTGAGCTGATCAAGAAATATCTCGGTACGGTGGTCTCCACCACGGACAATTACTACGCGACGCTGAACGCGGCGGTGTTCACCGACGGGTCGTTTGTCTTCGTGCCGAAGGGCGTGCGCTGCCCGATGGAGCTTTCCACCTATTTTCGCATCAACGAGAAGAATACCGGCCAGTTCGAGCGTACGCTGATCATCGTGGAGGAGGGCGCCTATGTGTCCTATCTCGAAGGCTGCACCGCGCCCCAGCGCGACGAGAACCAGCTTCACGCGGCTGTGGTCGAGCTGATCGCGCTGGACGACGCCGAGATCAAATATTCCACGGTGCAGAATTGGTATCCCGGCGATGCGCAGGGCAAGGGCGGCATCTACAACTTCGTCACCAAGCGCGGCGACTGCCGTGGCGACCGCTCCAAGATTTCCTGGACGCAGGTCGAAACGGGGTCCGCCATCACCTGGAAATACCCGTCCTGCATCCTGCGCGGCGACGACTCGAGGGGCGAGTTCTACTCGATCGCCGTCTCGAACGGCTACCAGCAGGTGGATTCAGGCACCAAGATGATCCATCTCGGCAAGAACACGTCGAGCCGCATCATCTCCAAGGGCATCGCGGCGGGCTTCAGCCAGAACACCTATCGCGGCCAGGTCTCGGCTCATCGCAAGGCAACCAACGCGCGCAACTTCACCAACTGCGACAGCCTGCTGATCGGCGACCAGTGCGGCGCGCATACCGTGCCTTATATGGAAGCCAAGAACGCAACCGCGCAGTTCGAACATGAGGCGACCACCTCGAAGATCTCCGAGGACGCAAAGTTCTACGTCATGCAGCGCGGCATACCCGAGGAGGAAGCCGTCGCGCTGATCGTGAACGGTTTTGTCCGCGAGGTCATCCAGGAGCTTCCCATGGAATTCGCTGTGGAAGCGCAAAAGCTGATCGGCATCTCCCTGGAAGGAAGCGTCGGTTGACCATCAAGCGCATCTGGCATGGCTGGACAACGCCCGAGAGCGCCGACACCTACGAGACTCTCCTGCGGAAGGAGGTCTCGGTTGGCATTGAGGCGATGCATATCGCTGGCTTGAGGCGCTTCGAAATGCTTCGTCGTCCGGCGGGCGACGAGATCGAGTTCGTCACGATCATGGAGTTCGATAATATCGACGCGGTGAAAGCCTTCGTCGGGGAAGATTATGAGGCGTGCTACGTGCCGGCCGCCGCCCGTGCGGTTCTGAAGCGGTTTGAAGACCGGTCGGCCCACTACACGCTCCTGGAAGCGCGCACCTACTGAACGGAACTTTTGAGATGCTTGAGATCAGAAACCTCCACGCCCGCATCGCCGACACCGAGACCGAAATCATTCGCGGTTTGAACCTGACGGTTCGGAACGGTGAGGTCGCGGCCATCATGGGGCCGAACGGCTCGGGCAAGTCGACGCTGTCCTACATCCTCGCGGGGCGCGATGATTACGAGGTGACGAGCGGCGACATCCTGTTCAACGGCGAGTCCATTCTTGAGATGGATCCGGCCGAGCGTGCGTCCGCCGGCATCTTCCTCGCATTCCAGTATCCGATGGAGATACCGGGCGTCGCCACCATGGAGTTCCTGAAAGTCGCGATGAATGCCCAGCGCAAGGCACGCGGCGAGCCGGAGCTGAAGATTCCAGACCTGCTCAAGCGTGTTCGCCAGGCGGCCGGCGAGCTATCCATGGACATGGCCATGCTCAAGCGTCCGCTCAATGTGGGCTTCTCCGGCGGCGAAAAGAAGCGGGCCGAAATCCTTCAAATGAAGCTGCTCGAGCCGAAGCTCTGCGTGCTGGATGAAACTGACTCGGGACTGGACATCGACGCCCTCAAGATCGTTGCCGATGGCGTAAACGCTCTCCGCTCGCCCGACCGTTCGGTCGTGGTCATCACCCACTACCAGCGCCTGCTCGACTATATCGTGCCGGACTCGGTTCACGTCCTCTACAAGGGCCAGGTGATCCGGTCGGGCGACAAGGGCCTCGCGCAAGAGCTTGAAGCCAACGGTTATGCCGGGGTGATCGGCGAGGCGGCGTGAGGTGGCGGTGATGAACATGCATCCCAGGCCTCAGCGCACGCCAGCCGAAACGGCCCTGATCGAGGGCTTCGCCAACCACATGTCGCGACTTCCGGGTGATCCGGCAGTTGCGATCAAGCGCGACGAGGCGGTGGAGCAGCTGAAGCGCGGCCTGCCGACGCGGCATGTTGAGGCATGGCATTATACCGATCTGCGCCGGCTGCTGAACTCCGTGCCTCCGATGGAAGAGCCGGTGGGCATGGAGCGCGTTGCGCCTCTGGTGGACGGCGCAACCGCCATGCTTCTGTCCGATGGGACGTCACAACAGATACCGTCCATTGAGGGCGTGGCGATCAAGGGCCTTGGCGAAAAGCTCAGCGATGGCTCGATGGCGCGCGCCCTTGGCGCTTTCGACGCAGATGATGCGGTCGGCGCGCTCAATACTGCGCTGGTCTCCGATGGGCTGTTTGTCGACGTGGCTGCCGGTGCGCAGCTTGTTGCTCCGCTTGAGCTGCAGAACATCCACGCCGGCGGGCAGCTCCACACCCGGAATGCGGTGCGTGTCGGAGCGGGCGCCGTCATGACGCTCGTCGAGCGCCAGACGAGCGGTGTTTCCGCATCCGCCGATCCCGCGCTGGTAAGCCACGTCTCGCATCTGACGGTTGGCGATGGCGCGGACGTGACATGGCTGATCGTGCAGGAGCAGCCGGTGAACGCCACCCATCTCGGCCAATTCAGAGCCGAGATCGGCGCGAATGCCAAGCTGTCGCTCTTCATCATGAATGCCGGCGGCAAGCTCGTCCGCCAGGAGATCAGGGTCGTTGCCAACGGCGAGGGCTCGGATTTCCAGCTTCGCGGCGTCAACCTGCTGGCAGGTGACACGCATACCGATGTGACCATGGTGCTGGATCACGCGGTGCCGAACACCGGCTCGCGCGAGCTGGTCCGCAATGTGGTGACGGGACGCGCGCGCGGCGTGTTCCAGGGGCGCATCAACGTGCATCAGGTGGCGCAGAAGACCGATGCCAAGATGGCGTGCAACACGCTTCTCTTGTCAGACGATGCCGAGTTCTCGACCAAACCCGAGCTTGAAATCTTCGCCGACGACGTCGCCTGCGGCCATGGTGCGACGGTGACGGAGATCGACCGCAACCACCTGTTCTACCTGATGGCGCGCGGCGTGCCGGAGCGGACTGCACGCGGGCTGCTCATCAAGGCGTTCCTGGCGGAGGTGATCGAGGGGCTTGAAAACGAGCCGCTGGTCGAGGCGCTGGAAGCCAAGCTCGACCGCTGGTTTGCCGATCATGCCTGACCTAGCGGACAACGCTCCGGCCGGGGCGGGGGAGCGCGGCGGCTTCGACCCGGAAGCGATCCGCGCCGACTTCCCGATCCTCTCGCGCGAGGTCTATGGCAGGCCGCTCGTCTATCTCGACAATGCTGCTTCCGCACAGAAGCCGCAGGCGGTGATCGACGCGGTCACGCATGCCTACTCCCACGAATACGCGAATGTGCATCGCGGGCTGCACTTCCTGTCGAATGCGGTGACCGACGCTTACGAGGGCGCGCGCGAGAAGGTGCGCCGCTTCCTGAACGCGCCGAGCACGGACGAGATCGTCTTCACCAAGTCCACGACCGAAGCCATCAACACGGTGGCCTACGGCTTCGCCATGCCCGAGAAGGGCGAAGGCGACGAGATCGTCCTGTCCATCATGGAGCATCATTCCAACATCGTGCCCTGGCATTTCCTCCGCGAGCGGCAGGGTGCGAAGCTCGTCTGGGTGCCGGTGGACGATGCGGGCAATTTCCACCTGGAAGATTTCGAGCGCAGTCTGACCGAGCGCACGAAGCTGGTTGCGATCACCCATATGTCGAACATGCTGGGCACCATCACGCCGGCCAAAGAAATTTGCCGGATCGCGCATGAGCGCGGCATTCCGGTGCTGATCGACGGCAGCCAGAGCGCCGTGCATATGGCGATCGACGTCCAGGATATCGGCTGCGACTTCTTCGTGATGACCGGGCACAAGCTCTACGGCCCATCCGGCATCGGCGTGCTCTATGGGCGCAAGGAAATGCTCGCGCGCATGCGGCCCTTCCAGGGCGGCGGCGAGATGATCTTCGAGGTGACGGACGACGCGATCACCTACAACGATCCGCCACATCGATTCGAGGCCGGAACGCCGCCCATCGTGCAGGCGATCGGCCTAGGCGCCGCGCTTGACTATATGGAAAGCGTTGGCCGCGAGCAGGTGGCCGCGCATGAGCAGGCGCTGAAGAACTACGCGCATGAGCAGCTCGGCCGCATCAACTCGCTGCGCATCTTCGGCGACGCCAAGGAGA
Organism: uncultured Mesorhizobium sp.; assembly: GCA_963522145.1. GTDB lineage: Bacteria > Pseudomonadota > Alphaproteobacteria > Rhizobiales > Rhizobiaceae > Mesorhizobium_B. Next base: position 10,924 of record CAUQXI010000040.1, read on the forward strand.
AAGGCGCCATCGTGTCCTTCGAGCTTCAAGGCATCCATGCGCATGACGTGGCGATGGTGATCGACCGCTCGGGCGTGGCCGTGCGCGCCGGCACGCATTGCGCCCAGCCGCTGCTGAAGCGCTTCGGCGTGACCTCGACGTGCCGCGCTTCGTTTGCCATGTACAACACCTTCGCCGAAGTCGACGCACTGGCGGAAGCGCTCGAGAAGGCGCGCAAATTCTTCGGGTGACGACGATGGACGATCATACCCAAACCGGAATGGATGCGGAAGTTTCGACTTCCACACCCTTCTCCGCCTCCGCCATTCCGCAGGATGAGCTCCTGCGCCTGACCGACGATATCGTGGGCGCGCTGAAGACCGTTTATGACCCGGAAATTCCGGCCGACATCTACGAACTCGGCCTGATCTACAAGATCGACATCGAGGATGATCGCACCGTCAAGATCGACATGACGCTGACCGCGCCCGGCTGTCCGGTCGCCGGCGAGATGCCGGGCTGGGTGCAGAACGCGGTGGGCGCCGTGGAAGGTGTCGGCGATGTCGAGGTCAACATGGTCTTCGACCCGCCCTGGACCCCCGATCGGATGTCGGAAGAAGCTCAGGTTGCAGTCGGCTGGTACTGATCGCGCTTGTAAGACGAGAGCCTTTCGACCATCTTTCCGAGGTCAATCATTCATCCGCAGGCCTTGAACCTGTCGAGCATGGAGCATCATCATGGGCCGTTTCGCCGTTATCAGCCTGACCGACCGCGCCGCCGGTCGTGTGCGCGAGATCGCCGATGCGCGTGACGAGGCTGCAGGCGTGCGCGTCGGCATCAAGAAGGGCGGCTGCGCCGGCATGGAATACACGATCGACCTCGTGACAGCTCCGAGCGCGAAGGACGACCACATCGAGCGCGATGGCGCACACGTCTGGGTGGCTCCCGAAGCGGCGCTCTACCTGCTCGGCACGGAGATGGATTTCGAAGTCACGACGCTTCGCACCGGCTTCGTCTTCCGCAACCCGAACCAGAGCTCGGCCTGCGGCTGCGGCGAGTCGGTCGAATTGAAGCCGGCCGACCTCAAGGCGCTCGCGGAAGCCAGATCGCAGGCTGCCTGAGCGTCGGCGCCTGGCCTCCAGCGAGACTGCCCAGACCGGAAGAGCCGGGCATGGATGACGAAACGATCAGCGATCTCTTCGCAGGGCTAGGGCCGGTCTCCATCCGCCGCATGTTTGGCGGCAAGGGCATCTATCATCACGGGCTGATCATTGCCGTGGTGCTGCGAGGCGAGCTTCTGCTCAAAGGTGACAGCACAACGGCGGACGAACTTGAAGCCGCTGGCGCCAGGCGCTGGATCACCGGCAGCAAAGGGCGTCGGGCCAACATGCCTTACTGGAGCGTTCCAGAGGCCGCGCTTGATGATCCCGACGAAATGACGCGCTGGGCGCGCCTTGCCTTGGAAGCCGCCATTCGCTCGAAAGCGCCCAGAACAGAGCCCCTATAGATTTCGACCTGACTTCCGAAGAAGCAGCGATCACACCCGGCCCGCAACCTTCATGAAAGCCGGCATGTCATCGCCGAATCCGATCGTGTTGTCCTGCTCGCGTGAGTGATCCTCGCGCTGACGCTCACGCGGCGGCCGCGTTGGCGAGGCACTTCCTTCAGGCCGCTCGGTATCACGTGGACGCCGCTCTTCGTCGTTGCGATGGTTGCGTGTGCTGCGCTCGCGCCTTGTGGCGGGAGCCTCGGCATCCGCATCGGCGGGCGCAGGGGTTTCGCTGGCCTGGGCGGCCACCTTCGCGCGCGGCTCGTCGCGCCGCGATCCGCGTCCGCGCTTGTCGCCACGTTCCGACCGCCCGCGACGCTCGCCACCGCGTCCGCGCGGGGCATCGTCTTCGGTCGGCGCGGGAAGGGAGGCGAGATCGCCATCCATCCACGGGATGCTGCGCCCGATCAGCTTTTCGACGGAATCAAGATATTTGGCGTCCGACCGCGTCACGATGGTGAACGACTTGCCCGAACGTCCGGCCCTCCCGGTGCGGCCGATGCGGTGGACATAGTCTTCCGCGTGGATCGGCACATCGAAATTGAAGACGTGGCTCACATCGGGAATGTCCAGCCCACGCGCTGCCACATCGGAGGCGACGAGCAGCTTGAGCTTGCCGTCGCGGAAATTCGCCAGCATCGCCATGCGCGCCCGCTGGTCCATGTCGCCGTGCAGCGCGCCCGCATCGAATTCATGTTTCACGAGAGAGCGGAACAGTTCGGCAACATCGACCTTGCGGTTACAGAAGATGATCGCGTTCTTAAGCCCGTCTTCTTCCTGCCGGATCAATCGGCGCAGTGTGTCGCGCTTTTCCCACGGCTTAGAGCCGGACTTCACCAGCGCCTGCTCGATCGTCGCCGAGGTGCTTGCCGGCTTTGCCACCTCGATGCGCACCGGCGCATGAAGGAACTGCTCGGTCAGCTTGGTGATCTCCGGCGGCATCGTGGCCGAGAAGAACAACGTCTGCCGAGTGAACGGGATCAGCTTGCAGATGCGCTCGATATCCGGGATGAAGCCCATGTCGAGCATCCGGTCCGCCTCGTCGATGACGAGGATTTCCACACCCGTCAGCAGCAGCTTGCCGCGCTCATGGTGGTCGAGTAGCCGCCCCGGCGTGGCGATCAGCACATCCGCGCCACGCTCCAGCTTCTTTTCCTGCTCGTCGAACGACACGCCGCCGATCAGAAGCGCGATATTGATGCGATGGTTCTTGCCATAGCGCGTGAAATTCTCCTCCACCTGCGCGGCAAGTTCCCGCGTCGGCTCGAGGATCAGGGTGCGGGGCATGCGTGCCCGGGCGCGCCCCTTTTCGAGCCGCGTGAGCATGGGCAGTACGAAGGAGGCGGTCTTGCCCGTGCCCGTCTGGGCGATGCCGAGCACATCCTTGCCTTCAAGGGCGTGCGGAATTGCGCCAGCCTGGATCGGCGTCGGCGTGGTGTAGCCCGCGTCGGTCACCGCCGACAGCACTTTTGCGGACAGGCCGAGATTGCTGAAAGTCAACGCTTCGGGAGCGGAGATGTCTTCTGACAAGTGATGATATCTTCTGGCTGGTGCCGATATGGCCGCGTCACGCGTCCTGTGGGTTCGACATGCGTCCCCGGCGGGCACCTTTCAAGCACCCTCGCATCTCGCATGGCCGTTACGGCGCAGGTGCCCTAAAGTCAATGGCTTAGGACGGTTTCTGCACAGCGTTGCCGAGATCGTGTCCGAGTTTCAAATACTATGCTTATCAATAGCGGAATTGCTCGGACAGGATTCGCTCGTCCCAGGAATGGCTCGGGTCGAAGAGCAGGGTCGCGGTCTTGTCGGGCGCGGCGCGCACGGTCACGGCCTTCACCGACTTCACCTCCGTATGATCCGCCACCGCATTGACCGGCCGCTTGGGCAGCTCCAGGATCTCGAAGCGTACGGTCACATCATTGGGCAGAAGCGCGCCGCGCCAGCGGCGGGGGCGGAACGGGCTCACCGGAGTCAGCGCGAGAAGCGGCGCGTCGAGCGGCAGGATCGGCCCCTGGGCGGAAAAGTTGTAGGCCGTGGAACCGGCGGGCGTCGCGACCATCACGCCGTCGCAGATCAGCTCATCGAGCCGCACCTTGCCGTCGACGGATATGCTGAGCTTGGCTGCCTGATAGGACTGCCGCAGCAGCGACACCTCGTTGATCGCCAAAGCCCGAACAATCTCTCCGCCGACCGTCTCGGCAGTCATCTCAAGCGGCTGGATCGTTTCCGCCAACGCGCCTGCGATGCGCTCGAGAAGATCATCCGTGCGGAACTCGTTCATGAGGAAGCCCACGGTGCCGCGGTTCATGCCGAACACCTTGCGCCGCGTCCCGAGCGTTTCACGCAAGGTCTCAAGCAGGAAGCCGTCCCCGCCGAGCGCGACGACGACCTCCGCCTCCTCAATCGGACGGTGCGGATAAAGCGCGGAAACCTCGCGCGCCGCAGCCATGGCATCCGGCGCATCAGATGAAACGATCGCGATCACGGGTTGCGCACACACGGAACGACCCCTCCCTCATGCCCCAGACGAGGCGATACCATGTGGAATCCGCGACGGAAATCCACCAGCCGGAACGAGCGCGAGATCAGGAGGGATGGCGGCTCTTGCGAACACAGTCAGCCTCGCACGAAGGTGCCTTTTTCTTACTGTCGGGATTAAGCCAAAACGAGACATCGACGTTGTCGCGGGCCCAAGGCTTCAGCAGGCTCAGATGTCGGGAGGGAATGCAGTAAGTGCTGGTTCAGCCGATGGCACAAGAGCCTGCTGCCGACGCGCGAGTGTTTCGCGATACTCCTGCGCCTCGATATCCTTGAAGAATGGCGCGCCCGGCGCAAGCCGTGACACCGCCGTCTCCACTTCGTCGAGCGATGCCTTGAAGAACTCCTTGCGGTAGTTTTGGGCGTTGATCCGCGTCGGCTCAAAATTGTGGTGCAGAGCACGCTCAAGGGCTGGAGCATCGTCGCTGTAGATGATGGCATGGGTGTCGAAAGAGAAGGGCACGCTAGCATCGCCAAGTTCGCGCACGCGGTCGAGCGGGTCGAGCCGGCGGGTCAGGCCAATCTTTACGATACCCTCGCCGAAGGAGCCGATGTTCGAGATGATGTAGACGTAGCCTGAGCGGGTTTTCTCTGCCATCGCTTGGGCGCGCTCCGCCTTTGCGTGCGCTTCAGCTAAATCCTTCTCCAGTGTCAAAATCTGCTGGTTGAAAGCGTCCAGCTTCGGCCCAACGATGCGTTCTGCCTCAGCCCGCGCTTTGGCAAGCAGCCGGGCGTAGCGGTCCTCCTCTTCCTGCGCTTTCTCAAGGTCGCGAAGCAACTTCTGCTCCTCCTTCGCCAGACGGGCGGCATCCGCCTTCTCCTCTTTCTCAATCTTCAATTTTTCGCGGTACTCGTGGGCCAGGAAAAGCTCTTGAAGCTTCAGCTTCAAGAAGGCGTTGGCGATGAAGATGGTGTTGGAGGCGTTCATCTTGTCGATCTGCTCCTTGGCGGAACGGACGCGCTTCTCCATTGCGTTGGCGTTGTTCCAGCGGGTGTTGGCGATGGCTGCATCGCACTCGTTATTGAAAGCGCGCAGCGTCAACCGGATGCCCCGGTTGATCATTGTCTGGCCCTTGGACTTGCTGCCATCCACGGCCCAGTCGGTCGTGCAAAACACCGCCGTCTTTTGCGAGATCATGTTCTTCTGCTGATCCCGTACCCCTGTGATGGCAACTTTGTATTGCTCGCTGTCGGTGAAGTCGAAGTGGGGCTCGTAGACGCCCATCTCAGCAAACGCCAGTCGGTCATCGAACACTGCCAGTTGCGAAACGAGACCGTCGAAGATTTGCTTCTTCGAACGGTAGGAAGCGCGCAACTCTTCGATCCCTGATTTCTGCTGCTCAATTTCGTTCTGCAGTCTTGCCTTCTCGGCATCAAGATCCGTGATGCCTTCAAGGCGCTGCTTCATCTGGAGGGCGGAAGATTCGAACTCACTGGCTTGAGCGGTACGCGCTCTAAGCCGAAATGCGCATAGAAGAAGCAGGCCGAACAGCGTCACGCTGACCGCCGCCAGCGCATTCTCGATTTCCGTCATCTTGGTCTCCCCAACCTTTCGCTGATGCTGGAAGGCGCAGAGGGCCGCTGTCAAACGGGCTTGTGCAGCTGTCCACCTGAGGGCAGCAAGGTGTTGAGCGCCCGCACCAGCAGATGGGTTTGATAGCTATCGGACCCGATCCCGAACAGCGGCCCGCAGTCGGCGCCCCCCAGTTCCTTGTGCCAAGTGCTGGCCTCCCAAACGATGACTGCGGCGAGGTGGTGGCCAAACTGGTCGGCCGTCATGTCTAGGACGAGGTTCCCGCGCTGAAGCCAAGCGTGGCTCCCTTGATCACTAGCTCAACTGAAGAGGTGTAGGCCGTTGACACCCCGCTGGTCCAAAAGGACACCCAGCATTATAGATGCAGGCTCGCAAGCGCCAGCTGCGAACCGCTATAGCTGGACGGTGAGCCCGTCTTTCAAGTGGGCGTCGAATGCCTCCCGTAGCTCTCTGGCCGCGGCCTCTATAGTTCCGAGCGCATTAGAGTTCGCTCCCATCGCTCGCGATAAAAGCGCAGCCCAATGCAGAGCAGAAGCCGGCCGCTCGGCGGACCCGTCCATGTCGCATTTCAAGCTGCATCTTCTCGCCGCAACTCACGGGAAACGGCGGAAAATAGCCATTCTCACCGCAACACGGCGCACATCAGTTCGGCAGACGAGCCAAGCTAAGCTCTTATTTTTATTGGTGCCCCCGGCAGGAATCGAACCCGCGACCTTCGGTTTACAAAACCGCTGCTCTACCAGCTGAGCTACAAGGGCATCGGGTGGGGTTAGCATATCTGGCGCGGCAGGCAAGGGGCGGCTCTCGCATGGCGGCTTGCGCGCACCTACATGAGCGCGCGGGCCTGCATCGAAGGGGAGGGCGAACGATGATCCGTTTCGTGGCGATGATTGTTCTGGTGTCGCTCGCATGCTGGGTTGCGTACCGGCTGATCCGCTCCCTCAAGAAACGGAACATAGACTGGACCGGCATTGCGGCCGCCGTCGGCTTCGTCGCCGTGGCCTTCTGGCTACGTCATGTCACCGGGATAGGCTGAGCGCTCGCCGCTTCAGGAAGTGGTGCGCGACATGCAGCGATACGGCGGCCGCGTTCGACACGTTGAGCGACCGGATGGCCCCCGGCATGTCGAGGCGGGCGAGGGTGCTCACCGTTTCGCGCGTCTTCTGCCGTAGCCCCTTGCCTTCGGCGCCGAGCACGAGCGCAACCCGCTCGCCGTTCAAGCTGTCTTCGAGTTCAGCCGGGCCTTCCGAATCGAGGCCAACCGTCTGGAAACCGGCGCGATCGAGCGTGGTCAGCGCCTCCGCGAGATTGCGGACCTCGATCGAGTCAATGTGCTCCAGAGCACCCGAGGCTGCCTTGGCCAGAACGCCGCTTTCCTCCGGGCTGTGACGCGTCGTCGTAATAACCGCGAAAGCGCCGAAGGCGACCGCCGAGCGGAGGATCGCGCCGACATTATGCGGGTCGGTAATCTGGTCGAGCACGAGCACGAGCGTTGCATCGCCCAGTGCCTCCAGGCGCTTCGGCTGAAGCGGTTCGGCCTCGATGACGACCCCCTGGTGAACGGCGTCGCTTCCGGTGAGGCGATCAAGCGCGCGAGGCTCTGCCAGTTCGAAAGGAAACGCCAGCGGTGGCTCGGCGGGCAGGCCAAGACGCTCCAGCGCATTGCGGGTTGCCCACATGTGCCGGATCGTCCGGCGCGGATTGTCGAGTGCGGCGCGCACCGTGTGCAGTCCATAAAGCCGCACACGACCGCCCGCGACAGCTTCTCCGCGAGAAGACGCGCGTCCAACTTTCGCGGCTGGCGCGCCGGCCTCGCCACGCACGGTATCGCGATGCGCCCGCCGCAGGCGGGCATAGTGGGAGTCTTTCGGTGTGTGGGTCTTGTCGCTCATCGCTTCGCTATAAGGCGGACACGCACGGTTGCCTATGCCCCCCATGTGGAGCGTGGTTGCTCCAAGCTTTGCGCGCGAAGCGCGGTTGACAGCGGGAGGCCCGCTGGCCATAAGGCCCGCCGTGCAGCCGGCTTCGGCCGCCTTGCACAGGATGCCTCGTTCCCGAACGCTTTCGTCGGCTGGATTGGAGAGGTGCCCGAGTGGTTAAAGGGGACGGACTGTAAATCCGTTGGCTCAGCCTACGTTGGTTCGAATCCAACCCTCTCCACCACCGCCGCACCGGAAGCCGCTTGGGACACGAACCGAGTGCCGCACTGCATGGAATGCGCCCTGACCGGCGCGGGTATAGCTCAATGGTAGAGCAGCAGCCTTCCAAGCTGAATACGCGGGTTCGATTCCCGCTACCCGCTCCAGCTTGTAGCTGTCTACGGGCCTGCTGATTTCTTCTAAAGTTGGTTTGCGTTCGCGAGGTTCAGCGATTTACCAGTCCTATGGGTTTAAGCTGGCCGAGTTCCTTCAGCGCTTCCAAGCGGCTGAGTACGACATTGATGCTGTCCCTCGCATCCCCGAGCTGTTCGCGCGTGAGATGGTAATCCCACCATTTCAATTGCAGCAGCCGGCTCACAATGTCAGGCGGAAACCGCATTCGTCGAGAGATCGCCGGAACTCCCGCCACTATGGCATAGGGAGGCACATTCTTGGTGACAATGGCACCTGCTCCTATGACCGCGCCATGCCCCACTGTGACGCCGCTTAAAATGATCGCGCGAGTTCCGATCCACACGTCATGCCCGGTCGTCGTCTCGACACGATGATCGTCATTTACCGCAGGAACCATCCTACTATATTCGTCAGCCGGGAACCCGCGAATGCCCGTAGCATAGCAGAACGGATGAGTGCTTAGTCGGTCCGTTGGATGAACATGAGGGCCGATTATCACATCACTTCCGATGGAGCAGATTCGCCCGATTTCCGCTTCGTTGATGTCGGCAGCGCCAGTGAAGTAGGTGTACCTCCCAACGGTGCATTTACCGCTGAATCGGGCGTGCTTCAGCTTGACCGGTGCCTCTAACGCCACCGACCGCGGAAAAGCTTTTTCCCTGGGTTTACTTCTTCGAGTGAGCAGCCACCGCTTCCACTCCATAGGCGACGCTTTCTTCATGCCTGCTGTGATCTTTTGCGTTTTGAACCTACAGGTGCCAGGTTCAAGGGGTCTACACAGTTTCAAGCCCGTCAATTGTATGCCCCGTTATCCTCCGCAGCTTGAAATCCGTATACGGCCACCGTCCTGCGGCAACATCGAAAGGCAGCTCTCTGCCGGCGACGCAACGCCGTTCAGCCTCCTCTATCCAGCGCCGCACAGAGCAGGCAGGTTGCGTTTTTCCGCGTTCGCCGTTAAGCGGCCCGCGCATTCGTGGGCGGAACCGATCCTCCGCGCAGTTCCTCAAGGAAAGAGACGATGGCAAAAGGCAAGTTTGAGCGGACGAAGCCGCATGTGAACATTGGGACGATTG
>CAUQXI010000041.1:0-18238 GCA_963522145.1 uncultured Mesorhizobium sp.
CGGCATGAGCATCGCCGCGCCACAGCGGTGCGGAGAAGTTCTCGCCTCGCGCTCCTTCATCATAGGCGCCAGCATCACCCTGCTTTTCATCGCGATCGCCCTTCTGTCTTACCTCTGGGCACCGTTCGACGTCACGGTGCTCACCATCGCCGATCGCATGAAGCCGCCTTCGTCGGAGCATCCATTCGGAACCGACCATTTCGGCCGCGACATCCTTTCCATGATCATGGTGGGCGCGCGCAATTCCATTACCGTCGCGCTGGTGGCGGTGGGACTGGGTGCCGGCATCGGGATCCCGCTCGGCGCATGGGCCGCAGCGCGCGGCGGCATCGCAGACGAGGTGGTGGCGCGGCTGAGCGACCTGATCTTCGCCTTTCCCGCTTTGCTGTCGGCCATCATGATCACTGCCGTCTTCGGCCCCGGCGCGGTGAATGCCATCGTCGCCATCGGCATCTTCAACGTGCCGGTCTTTGCCCGGGTGGCGCGTGCCGGCGCGCTCACGATCTGGCCGCGCGAGTTCACGCTTGCGGCGCGCGCCTGCGGCAAATCGAGCGCGCGCATCACGATCGAGCATGTGCTGCCCAACATCGCGAACCTGCTGGTGGTGCAGGCCACGATCCAGTTCGCGCTGGCGATCCTCGCGGAAGCCGCCCTCTCCTATCTCGGCCTCGGCGCGCAGCCGCCGATGCCATCCTGGGGCAGGATGCTGTTCGACGCCCAGACACGCATGGCACAAGCGCCCCACATGGCGCTCTTTCCCGGCGGCGCGATCGCGCTAGCCGTGCTCGGCCTGAACCTTCTCGGCGACGGCTTGAGCGACATGCTCGACCCCCGCCTCCGCCGCTCCCGATGAGCCTGCTCGCGGTCGACAATCTTTCGGTTCAGATCAACGGGACGCCCGTTCTGCGCGGCGTGAACCTCACGATCGGCGCAGGCGAAACGGTGGCGCTTGTCGGCGAATCCGGGTCCGGTAAATCGCTGACCGCCCTGTCGATCATGCGACTGCTTCCTGCGGGCGCAAGCGCGACGGGCCTGATTACTCTGGGCGGCGCCGACATCCTTTCCGCCGATGAAGCGCAGATGGATGCCTTGCGCGGCAAGACGGTCGGCATGGTGTTTCAGGAGCCGATGACGGCGCTCAATCCGGTGCAGACGATCCGATCCCAGGTCGCGGAGGGTATCCGCCTCCATATGCGCGTGTCGTCCCGTGAAGCATCGATGCAGGCAGATGCCATGCTCGACCGCGTCGGCCTGCCCGCCTCCACGATCGGCTCGCGCTATCCGCACGAGCTTTCGGGCGGCCAGCGGCAACGCGTGGTCATCGCGATCGCCTGCGCCTGCAACCCACGCCTGCTGATTGCCGACGAGCCGACGACTGCGTTGGACGTCGTGCTTCAGAAGCAGATCCTCGATCTCTTGCGCTCGCTGGTGGAGGAGCGCCGCATGAGCCTCCTTCTGATCTCCCACGACCTTGCCGTCGTGGCGGACATGGCCGACCGCATCGCCGTGATGCGCGACGGCGCGGTGGTCGAAGCGGGCGATGTCGTGGATGTCCTGCGCGCGCCATCGCACGCCTACACCCGCCAACTGGCGAAAGCCTCCGCTCCCCTTCCCGCGCGTCCGGAGCAGCGAGCGCCGCTTCCCGGCTCCCCGCTCCTCGAAATTCGCAATCTCGTTCACGACTATCGCGGCCGCCGCGAGTCGCTGTTCAGGCTGGCAAAACCGTTCCGCGCGGTGGATGATGTTTCCCTCACGCTTTCCCAGGCACGGTCGGTGGCGCTGATGGGCCGCTCCGGCTGCGGCAAGTCCACGCTAGCCCGCGCTGCGCTGGCTCTCCTTCGGCCGACGAGCGGCGCAATCCTGTTCGAAGGCAAGCCGCTCGACTTCGATGACGAGCAGGCGCTTCGCCCGGTTCGGCGGAACATGCAGGTGGTGTTCCAGGATCCCTACGGCTCCTTCGACCCGCGCCAGCGCGTCGAGAAGCTTCTTGCCGAGCCGCTTCATCTGCTCGACGAACGGCCCTCCAAGTCCCGGTCGCGCGAGATGGTGGCGGCCGCGCTGGAAGAGGTCGGCCTGCCCGCTGACGCGATGCGGCGCCTGCCCCATGAGTTCTCCGGCGGGCAGCGTCAGCGGCTGGCGATCGCCCGCGCCATCATCCTGCGGCCGAAGCTGATCATCGCGGATGAGCCGGTGTCAGCACTCGACGTGTCGGTGCGCGCGCGCATTCTCGAACTTTTCGCCGACCTGAACAAGCGGTGGGGGCTCGCGAGCCTGTTCATCACGCATGATCTTCATGTGGCGCGTGCAATCGCCGACGAAGTGCTGGTCATGCATGAAGGGCGGATCGTCGAGCGCGGCACTCCCTCGGAGGTTCTCGGCAACCCGAAAACCGGCCCCGCTCGCGCGCTGGTGGCTGCGACGCCCGATCTTGCCGCCGCAATCGACAGGCGGATGGCCCGGCGTCAGGACGTGGGCTGACCCACGGCGTCCTCAGGCGTCAGCCCCAGCATGTCGAGGGTGCGCTTCAACAGCCGGACTTCGCGATCCTTGAGGCCGTGATCGGCCTTTGCGATCGTGGCCATGTGCCGGGCAAGCGCGCGGCGCCGGTCGATGTCGAACCCCTGGAACACCTCGATGGCCTGCCGGCCGGTGGTCTCGTAACCCACATCAAGGAGATAATCGATCACGGCATCGATGCTGTCCTCGGGAATGGCGAAGGCGTCGCGGCAGATGCGGCGGAAAGCGTCCATCTCGTTCTCGCTCACCTCGCCGTCGGCCAGGATCATGCGGAACAGGAGCAGCAGTTCGGCGGAAAGCGCAGGATCGTCCGCGACCAGGCGCACGCCCGGATCGCCCTCGAAGATGCTGAACATCTTGGCGAAGAAATTGGCTGGCACAGGCGTCGCTCCGATCGGTGTGCCTGACTGGTAGCGGAAGTCGCGCCTTGCGCAAATCACCCCGAGCATGGTGGAACGCCGACTGTTGCCCGAAAGCCGCGGTCCCTTTCATGATCGAATTGACGCTTCAAACCCTCGCTCTGCTGGCCGCAGCCGCCTTCGCGGCCGGCTTCATCGATTCGATTGCCGGAGGCGGCGGGCTCATCACGGTTCCGGCACTTCTTCTTGCCGGCTTTCCGCCCGTTCAGGCGCTCGGCACGAACAAGCTCCAGAGCCTGTTCGGTTCCGCCTCCGCCACACTCGCCTACGCCGCCAAGGGACAGGTCAGGCCCGCCGAGCAGTGGCCGGCGGCACTCGCGTCGCTCATCGGCTCCGTTGCCGGCGCGCTCCTCGCAACCGTCCTGCCTTCGGACTGGCTGCGCTGGCTGATGCCGGTGATGCTCGTGGCCATCGCGCTCTACTTCGCCTTGAAGCGGAACCTCGGTGAGGAGGATCGCGCGCAACGCCTAACGCCGCTTCTTTTCGCCCTCACCATCTCCCCGCTGATCGGCTTTTATGACGGTCTCTTCGGCCCCGGCACGGGCTCGTTCTTCATGCTGGCTTTTGTTGGGCTGGCAGGCTTCGGCCTTTTGAAAGCGACGGCGCACACGAAATTCCTGAATTTCGCGTCGAATGTCGGAGGCTTTGCGACCTTCGCCCTGCTCGGCGTGGTGTCGTGGCCGGTCGGCATCGCCATGGGGCTCGCGCAGTTCGGGGGCGCACAATTAGGCGCGCGCTGGGCAGTCCGTGGAGGAGCGCGCGTGATCCGCCCGCTCCTCGTGCTCACCTGCATCGTTCTGGCGGCGAAACTTCTGACGGACGACGCTGGACCGCTCCGACATTGGCTGGGGAACTGAAAACAATCAGCGGGAAGAGCCGAGGAACTGCCGCCATTCATCACTTGGCAACCTCACGATAACCGGGCGGTAAGGATAGCGCTTTAAAAAGGTGTGCAAGGCGGTCGTTCGCAGCCGCCCCTGCTCCGGGTCAGGTATCTCGTACCGGAGCTGTAATCTTCGCCGGCTTTGTTTCTGCGTTGCGAAGGGCCATGCGTTCTTTGGCAAAAGCCGTGCTCGGGTTTTCAGGAACCTGGGCGCGGCTCTTGCTGTGGACACTGCCGACCCTCCTTGGTCAGCGCGCCGTCTCGCTTCAGCGCTCGCTCTGAACTCCAGCAATGCCGATGTCGCTTCCTTCGCGCTTCCGGTCGCGCGCCTTGCGGTCGCTGCGCTTCGCCGCGTTTATCCCTGTGGCGAAAGAAGGTGTTCAGGGCGGCATGACAGACATCGTTTCCGATCAGAGCGGCATGCAGGCGCCGGACCGTTCCCGTCGCGGCGGCGGCCGGGCGGGCAAGCGCGGTTCGGGCTCGGCCTCCTTCGAGCAGCCGCCGTTTCGGCAGCTTCGCAATCGCTACGCGCCGACCGCGGTCGTGTCGGACGACGAGCTCGAATCGATCCACCTTGCCTCACTCCGCGTGCTGCGCGAGATCGGCGTCGACGTGCTGCATGACGAAGCGCGCCGCCTGATGAAGCAACACGGCGCGGATGTGCGCGAGGGTTCCGAGCGCGTACGCTTCGACGGCGACATGCTGCTCGAACTCGTCGCCCACGCGCCGTCCGAGTTCACGCTCCACGCCCGCAACCCGGAGCATCACCTTCGCTTCGGGGGCGACCACCTGATCTTCGCGCAGATGGGATCCGCGCCGAACTGCTCGGACACCGACCGGGGCCGGCGCTCGGGCAACCGCGAGGACTTTCGCAACTTCATCAAGCTCGCGCAGGTTCACAACATCATTCAGGCCACCGGCGGCTACCCCGTCGAGCCGACCGACATCCACCCCTCGGTGCGGCATCTGGAATGCATTCGCGATCTGGCGATCCTGACGGACAAGCCGTTTCACGCCTATTCGCTGGGCCGCGAGCGTAATCTCGACGCGATCGAGATCGCGCGGATCGCGCGCGGCGTCACGGAAGAACAGCTCCTCGATGAGCCGTCGCTCTACACGATCATCAACACCAACTCGCCGCTCAAGCTCGACGTGCCCATGATGGAAGGCATAATCCAGATGTCGTCTCGCGGGCAGGCGGTGATCGTGACGCCCTTTACGCTGGCAGGTGCCATGGCGCCGGTGACGATCGCAGGCGCGGTGGTGCAGCAGAACGCCGAGGCGCTGGCCGGCCTTGCCTTCACCCAGATGGTGCGCAAAGGCGCGCCGGTCGGCTATGGCGGCTTCACTTCCAATGTCGACATGAAGTCGGGCGCACCGGCCTTCGGCACGCCGGAATATATGAAGGCGCAACTACTGGGCGGGCAGCTCGCACGGCGCTATCGCATCCCGTATCGCACCTCCAATGTCTGCGCAGCCAATGCGGTCGATGCACAGGCGGCCTATGAAAGCGTCTTCTCGCTTTGGGGCGCGATCCAGGCGGGCGCGAATTTCATGCTCCATTCCGCCGGCTGGCTTGAAGGCGGCCTGCGCTGCTCCTACGAGAAGATGATCCTCGATATCGACCTTCTCCAGATGGTCGCCGAGTTCCTGACGCCGCTCGATCTCTCGGAGGATGCGCTTGCGGTCGAGGCGATCCGCGATGTCGGCCCGGGCGGCCATTTCTTCGGCACCCCGCACACCCAGTCGCGCTACAAGACTGCCTTCTATTCTCCGATCCTGTCCGACTGGCGCAATTTCGAGACGTGGGCCGAAGCGGGCTCTCCCACGGCGGTCGAAAAAGCCAACCGCGTCTGGAAGGAACGCCTTGCGGCCTATGAGAAGCCGCCGATCGATCCGGCGGTGGAAGAAGAGATCGAAGCATTCGTCGCCAAGCGGAAGGCCGAAGGCGGTGCGCCGACGGACTTCTGACACGCTGCCCTGATCCCGCGACCCAGTTGATTCAACCCGTCCGCAAAGAGGCCCAGCTCCATGAAAACCCACGCAAAAGCGGTTGTGATCGGCGGCGGCGTGGTCGGCTGCTCCGTGCTCTTCCACCTTGCCAAAGCGGGCTGGACGGACGTGATGCTGATCGAGCGCTCGGAGTTGACCTCCGGTTCCTCCTGGCACGCGGCCGGCGGCTTCCACACGCTGAACGGCGATCCCAACGTCGCCAAGCTCCAGGCCTATACGGTGGGGCTCTACAAGGAGCTGGAAGAAATTTCCGGTCAGTCCTGCGGGCTGCACCTGACCGGCGGCGCGATGGTGGCGGACAGCCCGGAGCGCATGGATTTTTTGCGCCTCGCCCATGCGCGGGGCCGCTATCTCGGCATGGAAACCGAGCTCATCACGCCGTCCGAAGTGAAGGCGATGTTTCCGCTGATGGATGAAGCCAATTTCGTCGGCGCCATGTGGGACCCGGTGGAAGGTCATCTCGACCCGTCGGGCACGACTCACGCCTATGCCAAGGCGGCACAGAAGCTCGGCGCGGAGATCGTGCTTCGCAACCGCGTGGTGGAACTCACCCAGGAAGCCGACGGAACCTGGAACGTGATCACCGAGCAGGGCACGGTGAAGGCCGAGCATGTGGTCAATGCGGGCGGACTTTGGGCACGCGAGGTGGGCCGCATGGTCGGCCTCGAACTGCCTCTGCTTGCCATGGAGCACATGTATCTCCTCACCGAGGACATTCCCGAGGTGATGGAGTTCAACAATGCAACCGGCCGCGAGATGATCGGGGTCATGGACTTCAAGGGCGAGATCTACACCCGCCAGGAGCGCAACGGCGTCCTCCTCGGCACCTATGAGAAGAACTGCAAGCCTTGGTCGCCCGTCCAGACGCCGTGGAGCTTCGGCCATGAGTTGCTTGCCCCCGACATCGACCGCATCGCGCCTTCGCTGGAGGTCGGCTTCCGCCACTTTCCCGCCATCGAGAAGGCCGGCATCAAGCAGATCATCAACGGCCCCTTCACCTTCGCGCCGGACGGCAACCCGCTGGTCGGGCCGGTGCAGGGGCTTACCAATTTCTGGTGTGCCTGCGCGGTGATGGCCGGCTTCAGCCAGGGCGGCGGCGTCGGGCTCGCGCTCAGCAACTGGATGGTGCATGGCGATCCCGGCTTCGACGTCTGGGGCATGGACGTCGCGCGCTTCGGCGAGTGGGCGACCCTGCGCTACACCAATGCCAAGGTGCGCGAGAACTACTCCCGCCGCTTCTCCATCCGCTTCCCGAACGAGGAGCTTCCCGCCGCCCGCCCCGCGCAGACCACGCCGATCTACGACACGATGATCGCGCAGAATGCCGTGATGGGCGACAGCTGGGCGCTGGAAACGCCACTCTGGTTCGCGCCGGAAGGCACGGAGCCGAAGGATATCGTGTCCTATCGCCGCTCCAACGATTTCGAGCATGTCGGGAACGAAGTCCGCGCGGTGCGCGAGCGGGTTGGCGTCACCGAGATCGCAAACTTCGCGAAATACGAGGTGACGGGCAGCGGTGCGGAGGCCTTTCTCAATCACCTGATGACCAACCGGATGCCGAAGACCGGCCGGCTCGTGCTGACGCCAATGCTGAACGATGGCGGCAAGCTGATCGGCGACTTCACCATCGCCAAAGCCCCCCCAAAAAATGGCGAAGACCGCTTCATGATCTGGGGCTCGTCGTCCGCGCAGAAGTACCACATGCGCTGGTTCGAGAAGCATCTGCCGAAGGATGGCTCCGTCCGCCTCCACCGCTTCGACCAGACGCTTGTCGGCCTGTCGATCGCGGGTCCCCGCGCGCGCGACCTGCTCCAGAAGCTCGCCGATATCGATGTTTCCAACGCCGCGTTCCGCTTCATGGATTTTCGCGAGATGGCGGTGGGCGGAGCACCGGCGATGGTGAACCGGGTCACTTACACGGGCGATCTCGGCTACGAGATCTGGATGGCGCCAGCCTATCAGCGGCTGGTTTACCTCGCGATCAAGGAGGCAGGCGAGGAGTTCGGCCTCGTCGACTTCGGCATGCGGGCCCTTCTCTCCATGCGGCTCGAAAAGAACTTCCCTACCTGGTACCGCGAGCTTCGTCCCATCTACGGCCCCTTTGAAGCGGGAATGGACCGCTTCATCAAGCTCGACAAGAACGACTTCATCGGCCGCGAGGCGGCCGTACGGGATCAGGCGGATGGCGGCAAGCTCCGCCGCGTTTCCTTTGTCGTGGATGCGCTAGACGCGGATGTCATGGGCGACGAGCCGATCTGGGCGAGAACGAATGGCGTCGATCACGGCACCGTGGAAGCGCCGCATGGCTACGGCGCCCCGCGCTTCGACGCCGTCGGCACAGCGATTGCGAAAGAGGCCCGCTCAGCCTCGATCGAGCCGGGCGGCGATGCTTCCGCCGTGCTCGGCATCGCGGATGGCGAGTGGCGCGTGGTCGGGTGGGTCACCTCGGGCGGCTATGCCCATCATGTCAGGCAATCCATGGCGCAGGGCTATGTGCCGGCCGCGCTCGCCGCAGGGGACGGCACAGGCATGTTCGAGATCGAGATCCTCGGCCAGCGCCGCCCGGCTCGCATCAACGTCGAGCCTTTGTTCGATCCGGCCGGAGATCGGATGAGAAGCTGAAACGCCGCCCGCAAGTCTCGTCTTCACGAGCCCGGCTGCAGCGCAGCCCTCAGGAGGCCGAGTGTGTCGGCAGGCAAATGCCGTGAAGCGATAAAGGGGAGCCCCTTTCTGGGCCCTGTCCAGCCGACCACGGCAAGCATGGCTGCGGCGGGCTCAAAGCGTTGCGCCAGGCTCCAGCTTCGACAATCCACCGCGCAGATGTCGGCGCGGTTCTCCGCCACCGCGCGGATCGAGGCGCGGTGGGAGCCGGTTTCAATGCACGCAAAGAAGATGTCGAGGCTTTCGCCGCACTCCTGCAGGTCGCGCGCCAGGGCCAGCCGGCCCGACATCGAGTCCGGACCGTTGAAGGCAAAGCGGGCGTTGCAAAAGAGCAGAAGCGGCAGCGATGCCGCCCGCTCGAAAGGAACCTGAACGCCCGCCCGGGGCCCGGTCCGCATCAGCAAGGCGCTGGAATAAAGCTCGCCTGATCCGCCTTCGTAGGCAGAATAATCGGGCTGACCGACGACGGTTACCTCCGCTTCCAGCCCGCCCTCCATTGGCCCCCAGCAGGTCTGTGCGAGGAGCAGACGCGGATGGCGCCACAGGGTGAAAAGATCGAAATTGTCCGATGGCAGGCGGGCGGGGTCGGGTGCAATCATCCTGCCTGCCGCATCCCTGATGCCGCCGGGTACGGGCGGCAGATCCGCATTGCTGCGCGACAGTTGCTCTGGCGCATCCACGCCCGTTTGGCGGAGCGTGTCGCGCAAACGAGTCCACTCCCCGTCAGTTTCGGCGCGGACTTCCGGCCAGTCATACATCGGCAGCGCGGCGACGAGCGGAGACGCCAGCGCGCGACGGGACGGCACCTCAGTCCTTCGACGGCTGCGAGGGAACCGGACTTGTGCCGAGGCCGTGAATGCCGCCGCGTCTCAGCCGGGGGCGGAACGCCCTCCCCGCTTCCGGCGCCCGCCGCAGAAATGGATGGACCACGGGCTCCTTCACCTTGAAGGCGAAGGTGCGGAACAAAGCCCAGTAGCTGGCAAAGACGTAGCCGTCATTCATGCGCAGCCATTCGTCGCGGCGTTCGCGGAACATGCGCGGCAGGCGATACCAGGCAACCGTCGGGTTCTTGTGATGGACGAGATGAAGGTTGTTGTTCAGAAACAGGAAGGCAAACGGCGAGCGCTCCACGATCAGCGTGCGCCCGTCCGGCCGCTCCGACCACTGGTGCTCGGCGAATGTACGCACTGAGATCAGCGACTGGCCGAGCCACACAGGCCCGAGCACGTAGAGCCACAGCGGCATATGCGCGACCAGCGTGACGAGAACCAATACGATCACCAGCCCGATTGCGTGCAGAGCCCAGGCGCGCCGGAGGGCATGATCCCCTGCCAGGAGAAGCTTCGCCTCGCTCAGGAAGAAGCCGCCAGTGCCGAGCCACGGTCCGAGCACGAAGCGACCGAGCATGGTGTTGTTGATCCTGAGCAGGAAGCGCAGCCATGCAGGCAGCGCCTCATGCCGCCACAGTGCGCGGTAGAAGCTTTCAGGATCATCGAAGGGATCGGTCAGTCGCTCATCGGCATGGTGGCGCAGATGCAGCGCCTTGAAGCGCCGAAATGGAAACACGAGGCCGATGGGCAGGCCGACGAGCAGTTCGTTGATCCAGCCTCTGCGGGTCGGATGCCCATGACTTGCTTCATGCATCAGCGACGACTGCATCGCCAGGGCCAAACCGAGCGCGACCAGCGCGGATGCGGGCGCGCTACGCCAGAATACGAGCGCCACGATCCACACTGCATAGCAGGCTACGATCAGCGCCACTGTCGGCCACTCAATCGTTCGTCTGCCTCGTCCATGCCTCATGGCGGAATGCCTCGCTTCATGACAGCGTCGGCACAAGAATCTCACGCCTCTACCCAGGAACAAAGGCGATAATGTGCCTGATATGTTGACAGTGAAAATCAAATACCTCATTCGTTTTCGAAACGAGTAATTTGTTTCTCTTTCGCACAGGCTCGGCGTGGACAAGCGCGATCTTTCAGGCGTTTTTCGCGACCGGCTAAGAGTCCTGCTGCTGCGGACCGGCTCGAATCAGTCCGCCTTCGCCGCTTCGATCGGGATCGATCGTTCCGCTTTGTCACAGATCCTGTCGGGCGCGGTGACACGGCTGCCTCGTGCCGAAACGCTGACGGCGATCGCGGCCGAGCATAAGGTCTCCCTTGATTGGCTGCTCGGGCTCAGCCAGGACGAAGGCCTTACCGCCGAGATCAGGCAGAGCTTCGAGCTGGAGGAGGCGCCGGACGATCTCGATCGCACGCCGCTCTCGCGATGGCACGCGGAGGCGAAGGGCACCAAGATCCGCTATGTGCCGGCGGGCATCCCGGACCTGCTCCGCTCACCCTCTTTGATCGCCTACGAGGCAAATTACTCCCGTCGTGGGCGCGCCACGCGGCAGGAAAGCACAAGAAGTGACAGCGAGACCCCCAGCCTGCCCGATGCCGACATGGAAGTCTGCATGCCGCGTCATACGCTCGAAGTCTTCGCGCGCGGGCTCGGTATCTGGGATGGATTGCCGGCCGCGGATCGTCAGGCACAGCTCGACCACATGGCAAAAATGCTGGACGATCTGTATCCGACCCTGCGCCTCTACCTCTACGATGGAAGAGCGCGCTACTCGGTGCCCTACACGATCTTCGGCACGCAGCGCGCGGCGGTCTATGTGGGCGACATGTATCTGGTGCTTAACGCGCCGGAAGCCGTGAAGACCCTGACCCGCCACTTCGACACGCTGGTTCGTGCCGCAGCGGTGAACGCGCACGAGGCGGCATCCTTCGCGCGAGACATGCGCAAGCTGGTAACAACCAGCAAGACTGATTGACCGCATATAAAGACTTCATTATACGTTTATTCTTCTTTGTCTTCAGGCAGATCCATGCAGAACCCGATCGATAAACTCATCAAGGAACGCGGCGTTCTCCTTGCGGATGGGGCAACTGGCACCAATTTGTTTGCGATGGGTCTGGAAGCCGGCGAGGCGCCGGAACTCTGGAACGAGACCGCGCCCGAGAAGATCACGGCCCTTCACCAGCAATTCGTGGATGCCGGCGCCGACATCATCCTCACCAACTCCTTCGGCGGCACGCGCCATCGGCTGAAGCTCCATCATGGGGAGGACCGCGTTCACGCGCTGAATAAGCGCGCCGCCGAGATTGCCCGCGCCGTAGCGGACAAAGCCGGTCGTCGCGTGATTGTGGCCGGATCGGTCGGCCCGACGGGCGAACTGCTCCAGCCTCTGGGGGCCATGTCTTATGATGAGGCGGTAGATGCCTTTGCCGAGCAGATCGAGGGTTTGAAGGCCGGCGGCGCGGAAGTCGCCTGGATCGAAACGATGTCCGCCCCCGACGAGATCAAGGCGGCGGCCCAGGCCGCGATCAGTGTCGGCCTGCCCTATACCTATACAGGCTCGTTCGACACGGCCGGCCGCACCATGATGGGCATGGCGCCGAACGAGATTCATGCTGTGGGCGAGGCACTTGCCGAGCCGCCGCTCGCGGTCGGCGCAAATTGCGGCGTGGGCGCTTCCGACATCCTCGCCTCGCTGCTCGACATGACGGCGGCGAAGCCGGAAGCGGCGGTGATCGTCAAGGGCAATTGTGGTATCCCGGAATTTCGCGGCTCGGAGATCCATTACTCCGGCACGCCGGAACTGATGGCAGACTATGTGCGGCTTGCCGTAGATGGCGGCGCCACGATCGTAGGCGGCTGCTGCGGCACCTCTTTCAGCCATCTCGCCGCGATGCGGGAAGCGCTCGACACGCATCGGAAGGCTGCGCGTCCAACAGTCGAGGAGATCGTCGAGCGGATCGGACCGATGCGCAACAAGCGCGCAAGCGACTCCGGAACATCGGACAGCGCGCCGAAGCGGGAGCGCCGCCGCTCGCGCGGATGACCTCGTCTCTGCACTGCTTATGAGTCGTGAAGCGGCCGGCGGAGAGCCCCCTCTCCACCGGCCTGACCTTCCGCCTCGAACACGAGCCGCGCCCCCGAAAAACCCCGCCCGGGCGGCCCGTGGCAGTCGCCGCTACTGCTTGCCCCCGGCGAGCGCCGAAGCGAGGCGCACCAGGGAGAGGAACTCCGACCTGTAGCCGAACGGATCGGCTCCCCGGGCGGCAGCGGCGATTTCAGTAATCTGGTCGAAGGTGAAACTGGCGGTCTGATCGGTCTTGCGCAGCTTCTGGCCAAAGGCTGCGACCGCCACCGAGAAGCGCTGGTCCACGCTTGCGGCATTGAAGTCCGGCACGGCGTCGGCGCTTGTCACAGGCTTCTCCACCAGCTTGGAGGAGCCGTCCATCGGCAGCTTCCAGCGCACCTTTACAAAGGCCCACTCGTCGCCATGCGCGATGCCGGTCGGGTGGTCCACCGCAGCCTCGCCGTAGCGGAGGTCGTCAACCGTTTCGCCACCGCTTCCCTTCGGCGTCACCTCGTAGATCGCGGTGACCGACGAGCCGGAACCCACCTCGCCCGCATCCGCGCGATCGTTGTTGAAGTCCTCGCGCTTGAGCGCGCGGGTCTCGTAGCCGATCAGCCGATATTCCGAGACCATCGACGAATTGAACTCGACCTGGATCTTTACATCCTTGGCGATCGGAAAAAGCGTGGCGGTCGCATCCTGCACCAGCACCTTTTCCGCCTCGCCCAGCGTGTCGATATAGGCGGCGGTGCCGTTGCCGTTCTGCGCCAGCGTCTGCATCATCTGGTCGTTGAGGTTGCCGCGTCCGAAGCCGAATACCGACAGGAAGATGCCCTGCTCTCGCTTCTGCTCGATGATGTGCTTGAGGTCCTCGTCGCTGGTCTGGCCGACGTTGAAGTCGCCGTCCGTCGCCAGCATCACGCGGTTCACCCCGCCTTCCACGAAGGACTGTTTTGCCAGACGATACGCCTCTTCGATGCCGGCCGCCCCCGCCGTGCTTCCACCCGGCTGCAACGTGTCGATGGCATGCAGGATCGTATCACGCTCCGACGCCTTGGTGGGCGCAAGCACCGTGCCGGACTCGCCCGCATAGGTGACGATCGAGACCGTGTCGTCAGGCGCGAGCCCGTTCACAAGGAGCCGGAAGGCGGATTTCAGCAGCGGCAGCTTGTCCGGCTCGTTCATCGACCCCGACACATCGAGCAGGAAGACGAGGTTCGCGCGCGGCTTCTGCGCCGGCTTGATGTCGTAGCCCTTGATCGCGACATGCATCAGCCGGGTCTTCGCGTTCCACGGCGTCGGTATCATCGTCACATTGGTGTTGAAGGGAATGTCGGCCGTATCCGGTCCCTTCCAGTCATACGGGAAGTAGTTGATCATCTCCTCGACACGCACCGTTTCGGGGTCCGGTAGGAAACCGGAACGCAGCGAGCGGCGCACGAAGGAGTAGGAGGCCGTGTCCACGTCGAGCGAGAAGGTGGAAACCGGGTTCTCGGCCGTGACCTTCACCGGGTTCGTTTCAAACGACTGGACGCGTTCGCCCTCTTCGATCGATGCCGCTTCGCCGGATGCGGCTTGATCTCCGGACGGCTCAGGCATTGCTGCGGACGGCGCCTCCGGCGCCATCAGCTTCGGCTGTTCGAGGTCGAGCGTGCGTTGACGTGCAGCCGTTTGAGGCTCTGCCGCCCTCGTTGCTGGCGCAGGCCGCGCCAGCAGCTCATCGGCTGCTTCCCGCTGCGTTTCCTGCGGGGCAGTCGCAAGCGGCGGCGGCACGGCGACCGGTGGCGTAGCGACCGGTTCGGACTGCACCACCGCGCGCGGCTGCTTCACGAGTTCGCCCGCCAGATATCCTGCCACCGGCAGCGCGATCAGCCCCGCGAGTGCAGGCGCCGCAATCAGCTTCTTTTCCATCAATCCGCTCCAGATCTTCATGGCTCGGTCGATAAGACGCGAGCCTTGGGCCGATCCTTGGGGAGGGGCGGAAATATTTTCGTCAAATCGCGCCAGCGCTGCGTCGAGCGCCTGCCGGCGTCTTGCATCGCCAGCCGCGGGAACAGCGCGTCGCGCGAGTTGATGAAGATCGTCGTCGTTGAATTCGGCCATGATCAGGCTTCCCCGGCCTCGCGCAGGATCTGCTTCAGCCGCTTCTTTGCTTCATGCACATGCCAGGAGACGGTGGCTTCGGCGCAGCCCATCAGTTCGGCTGCCGCGCCGTGACTCATCTCCTCGCCGTAGATCAGGGTCACCGCCTCGCGCTGCTTGTCGGGCAGGCGGCAGACGGCCGCCCACAGACTGTCGGATGGATCGTCGGGTTCCGATCCTGCATCGAGCGCGCTTTCCGCCGTGAAGGCGGCGATGCCGGCTTTGTCCCGAGAGGCACGGCGGCCCCAATCCCGCGCGGCATTCTGCGTCACGGCATAGAGCCAGCTCGAAAAACTCGAACCGCCGCGGAAGGATCGGATCGACTGCCCCAGACGCGCGCAAACCTCCTGCGCGATGTCCTCTGCATCGGCTTTTCGGCCGCACCAACGGTAGGCGAGGCGGTAGATGAAGTCGTAATTCTCTTCCACGAGCGCAGCAAATGCGCGGCGATCACCCGCCGCAGCGCGTGACACCAGCGAACCGCTCCCCTCGTTCAGTGCTTTCTGCACCGCTCCCGCCATCATCGCCCGTCAGACGGAGCGGGATAGCCAATCCTTGGGGTGCGCGCCAAAGAAAAACGGCCTCCCGTGTGTCTGGAAGGCCGCTTCAACAAAGGAGCCGCTCAGGAAAGCGGCGAGGTGACGTCGCCTCAGCGGCCGTCTTTCTCTTCTTCCATGGTCACCGCCACATCGCCGTTCGCCGACAGGCGCACGCTGTTGCCTTCCACATCGGCCACGAGGCCGAGGGGAATGAAGTGATGGTGGCCCTTATGCTGCCCCTCGCCGCTGTCCTTCTTGGTAAGCTTGATCCGCTCGCCTTCAACGCCGTCCACCGTGCCCACATGCACACCGTCGGCACCGATCACTTCCATATGTTCCTTGATCGCGCTGCTATCGGCCATTTTCACATCTCCTTGGTCATGGGAAGTCGGCAGAAACGTTTGTCCTCCCTTTTGGATGCAGGACGGAAAAGATCACAGGCGCTTGAGCGTAGCGTCGTCAGGGATGCCGCCGAAAAACTTCTTCAATGCTTCGGCGAACATCATCTCGTCCGGAGCGGCCGCTGCAAACAGCGTCAACGACGACCGAAGCTTGAGGTCGTCCGGCGACCCGAAGATGGCAAAAGCCGAGTTTTCTTCCATGCCGAGCAGGATGCCGACGCATTCGCGCAGGCGCGTCCCAAGAACCGGATGGTCGAGATAGGCACGCGCCTCGTCGACCGAGCGCAACGCGAAATGCCGTGCGGTCGGGCTCGAGCCCAGTCCAGCGATCTGCGGAAACACGAACCACATCCAGTGGCTCGCCTTGCGGCCCGCCCTCAGTTCCGCAAGCACGTCCGGATAGATCGGCTCCTGAGCTGCCACGAAGCGGTCGAGGTTGAACGGATCGCTCATGTTCGCGCGAAGCTCCTCATGTGGAACCGCTGTTGTTCCACGCCGTAGCGATATTCGCCCGCATATGGACAGGCGTTCCGTGCCAAGCAGCCCGCATCCATGCACGCGGTCTCTCCCGCGCTGGTAAGCCAAGACCGGCATTTCTCCTGAGCAAAGCCTTCGAGCGAATAGGCGCCGACCGGACAAGCGCTCAAACAAGGTTTTCCGACACATGCGTCGCAAAGATGATTCTCTTCGCGAGGTTCCGGAATCAGAATGTCAGAGTCGACAAGCAGCGCGCCGCGATAGGCGTGCCACAGCCCGTAATGCGGATGCATGAGGACGCCGAGCGGCGACGGCTTCAATCCCTCCGCCTTCATCGCCCATTGCTGGAACGGCCAGAAGGGTCGGTCGGAGGGTGATACAGCGCATGCGCCGATTTCCGCGGCGATCGGATCGAGGATTTCTCGCGACCACGTATCGAGCGGATGATCGGGGACAGCTTTTTGCGCTGCGAGCCATGCCTGGAAGAATGGCCACATGGCACATCCCGCCTGCCCGATCAGCAGCACCGTCCGGACCGGGTCACCGCAGCGAGTTGCTTCGATCGTCGTCCCACCGCGCAGCAGCAATCCGTGCGGCGCAAGGCGCTCGGCCACAAACGCGAGGAGACCCTCCGCCGACACGGGCGCCTCACCGTCCTTGCACTCCTGTCCCACGCGATCATTCCTCGCCCGGTGCACGAAAGGCGGTGCGCCAGACTTCCTTGTGAATGATTTCGGCCACTTTAGCCCGGCCTGAATCGGGCTCCTTTCACGTGAAGGCGTCGGGCATCGACTCCTTCTTCTTGGCGACGAAATCGTTCAGTCCCTCCTCGATGCCCGGATCGAGAGAAGGCGCCTCATAGCTGTCGAGCCAGCGGCGTGCGAGCTCGTTGGCGCGCTGCGGCGCGGTCTTTTCGCCCTCCGCCTGCCACTGCTCGAAGGAATTATTGTCGGCGATCGACGACCGGTAGAATGCGGTTTGGAAGTTGGCCTGGGTATGATCGCAGCCGAGATAATGGCTCCCCGGACCGACCTGCCGGATGGCGTCCATCGCCTGGCCGTTCTCGCTCAGGTCCACGCCTTGGGCGAGCTTCTGCGCCATGCCGAGCTGGTCGATGTCCATCATAAACTTTTCGTAGCAGGAGGCGAGCCCGCCCTCGAGCCATCCGGCGGCATGCAGCACGAAGTTGGCACCGGCCAGAAGCGTTGAGTTGAGCGTGTTCGCACTCTCATACGCTGCCTGCGCATCCGGAATCTTGGATGCACAGAGCGATCCGCCCGTGCGGAACGGCAGGCCAAGCCGTCGTGCGAGCTGTGCCGCGCCATAGGACACAAGCGACGGCTCCGGCGTGCCGAAGGTGGGCGCGCCGGACTGCATGGAGATGGAGGAAGCGAAGGTGCCAAACAGAACGGGCGCGCCCGGCCGCACGAGCTGCGTCAGCGCGGCTCCCGCCAGCACTTCCGCCAGCACCTGCGTCAGCGTGCCAGCCACCGTGACCGGGCTCATCGCACCGGCGAGGATGAAGGGCGTCACGATGCAGGCCTGATTGTTGCGCGCATAAACCTTCAGCGCGCCCAGCATCGTATCGTCGAACACCATCGGCGAATTGGCGTTGATGAGGCTGGTCAAAACGGTGTTCTGATCGACGAAAGCGTCGCCGAACAGAATCTTGCACATGGCCACCGTGTCTTCCGCGCGCTCCGGCGCGGTGACGGAGCCCATGAACGGCTTATCGGAATATTTGATGTGCGCCATCACCATGTCGAGATGGCGTTTGTTCACCGGCACGTCGACCGGCTCGCACACCGTGCCGCCCGAATGGTGGATCGACGGGGCGAGATAAGAAAGCTTCACGAAATTGCGGAAATCCTCGATCGTCGCATAGCGCCGGTTGCCGTCGAGATCGCGCACGAAGGGCGGTCCGTAAACGGGCGCGAACACGGTTGCATCGCCGCCGACCTGAACCGAGCGCTCGGGATTGCGCGCGTGCTGGATATATTGCTTGGGCGCGGTCCTGAGCAGCGAGCGCGGCAGCCCGCGCGGGAAATGCACGCGGCTGCCTTTCACGTCCGCGCCTGCATTGCGCCAAAGCTCCAGCGCTTCGGGATCGTCGCGGAACTCGATGCCGACCTCTTCCAGCACCGTGTCGGCGTTGTGCTCGATCAGGGAAAGGCCTTCCTCATCCAGCACCTCATAGACCTTGATCTGGCGCTTGATGAAGGTGAGCTGCGTTCCCGGGCCGCCGCCGGTGCGTGCCGCGCGTCGTGCCGCTGCAC
>CAUQXI010000042.1:0-17705 GCA_963522145.1 uncultured Mesorhizobium sp.
CCGCGCCGGCGAAACTCTCGCGGTGCTTTCGCGACAGTTGGCAGGCTCCGTGCCGGCATCCGCCACTCCTGCCAATACGGTGATCGCCTATGAGCCTGTCTGGGCGATCGGAACCGGCCTTACGCCGACGCCCGAGGATGTCGCATCCGCCCACCGGCACATCCGCGCCGAGTTGCACGGCCGGAACGGGGAGGGCGCCAGGCTCATGCGGCTGCTCTACGGCGGTTCGGTCAAGCCGTCGAATGCGCGAGAACTGATGAGCGTTGCGGATGTGGACGGCGCGCTTGTCGGCGGCGCCAGCCTCAAGGCGGCGGACTTTCTCGGGATCGCGGAAGCCTATCGCAAATTCTGAACCTGCTGCCCTTGGCAAGGCCGCTCCCTGCTTCCTACTTCCGTGGCCGGGCTTGGAAACTCGGCTAAGGCATTGTAATGAGCCGTCCGCCTCCGTTCTGATCTTCCGGTCGGGTGATCGGTCGCATTTTTTCCGCGTGTCGCAGCCGCGTTCAAGGACGTCTTCATGGAAACCATCATCATCGTCGTCCACCTGATGGTCGTGCTCGCCCTTGTGGGCGTGGTGCTCATCCAGCGCTCGGAAGGCGGCGGCCTCGGGATCGGCGGGGGATCTGGCTTCATGACGGCGCGTGGTGCGACAAACGCCTTGACGCGAACCACCGCGATCCTCGCCATCGCCTTTTTCGCGACGTCACTCGGCCTCTCCATTCTGGCGCGCTACGGAGAACAACCAGGAGACATCCTCGACCGCGTGCAGACGGCGCCTGCCACAGGTGGCGCGGGCGTGCTCGACCAGCTTGGGGACGGCAAGACGCAGCAGCCGGCTCCGTCACAGACTCCGCCGAGCGGAAGCGCCGAAACGATCACCCCGCCCGCTGCCGGAACGGCCGCCCCACCGGCCGGGGAGGGCAGCGTGACACCTCCTGCAAGTGCGCCCGCTGCTCAGCCCTCGGCGCCGCCTGCGATAGCGACGACACCGCCCGGCGGCACTGATTCTTCGGCAGCGCCGTCAGGCGGTTCGGCAGCCCCCGCCAATCCGCAGGTTCCAAGCGGCCAGTGAGGCTGGTTGCGGCGTGCCGCTGTTGTGCGCCGAACACACCTGACGGCAATGCGCGCCGGTAAACCAAGCCGCTTGCCCCTTGCGGCTTGAAGGCGGCATTCGGCTTTTCTAACAATGGCGGTCATCGGCGCGACAGGTTTGCCCCACGACGTGGGAGCGCGCCATGTATTCCCGTTTTCTTGGACCGACGCCATGCATCACCGCCGCCTCGCCCTTCTCGCTTTGTCCGCTTCCCTCCTCTTGTCGGGACCTGCCTTCGCTGACAGCCGTAGCCTGGGTGAGATTCTCGGCTTCAAAAAGCCCGCTGCGCAGGAACAGGATATGGCGGCGCCAAAGTCCAAGAAGCTGCAAGCTGCGGACGCGAAAGCCAAGAAAAACAAGCTTGCCGACGCTGACGTCATCGCCCCGAAAAAGAAGAAGAATGGAAAGCTCGCAAGCGCGGAGCAGCCCGCCTCGCGCAAGGGCAAGCTTCTGCCGGGCGTGACTATGGGCGTCGAGCCGGTTGATGCTTCTCCAGTGGAAGTGATTGCGAGCGGCAATAATGGCGAACTGCGCAGCGAGAACACACCTAGGAAAGTAAGCCTCCTCAGCGGGCTTTTCGGCGCGAAGCCGGCCGAGCCTCAGATGCTGCCGCAGACACGGGCGCTGGACGCTGTTCTGGCGGAAAAGGATGCGCGCAAGAAGTTCAAGGTGAAGGACGCCTTCATCCCGCAGGAAGTCGAGTTCTCCGGCTACAAGCCGGGCACCATCGTGATCGACACGAAGGCGCGTTATCTCTACCTCGTCGAATCGTCTTCGATTGCGCGGCGCTACGCCATTGCGGTCGGCAAGCAGGGCCTGCAGTTCAAGGGCAATGTCACGGTAGGCGACAAGCAGGAATGGCCCCGCTGGATTCCGACCAAGGAGATGCAGCAGCGCGACCCGAAGAAGTACGGACCCCACAAGGACGGCATGGCCGGCGGCGCGGACAATCCGCTCGGCGCGCGGGCGATCTACCTCTACCAGGGCAGAACCGATACGCATCTGCGCATCCACGGAACGAACCAGCCGCAGACAATCGGCACCAGCGCCTCGAACGGCTGCTTCCGCATGGTCAATGAGCATGTGATGGACCTTTACCGCCGGGTGAAAACCGGCACGAACGTAGTCGTGCTCTGAGCTCAGCTCGCGGTCACAATGAAAGGCCGGCCCTTGCGCCGGCCTTTTTGTTTGCCGGCGGTGATTTCCATCGGGACGTGGATAAAGCGACCCTGACGGCTATTTGACTGGCGGAATCAGGCAGGCGGCACTAGGCGGTAAATCCCATGGCGCGATACGTATTCATCACGGGCGGCGTGGTTTCCTCGCTTGGCAAAGGCATTGCAGCAGCGGCGGTCGGCGCGCTGCTTCAGGCGCGCGGCTATCGCGTGCGGCTGCGCAAGCTCGATCCCTACCTCAATGTCGATCCCGGCACGATGTCGCCTTACCAGCATGGCGAGGTCTTCGTGACGGATGACGGCGCGGAGACCGACCTCGACCTCGGTCACTATGAGCGTTTCACGGGCCGCTCTGCCAACGCACACGACAACATCACCACGGGGCGCATCTACAAGAACATCATCGAGAAGGAGCGCCGCGGCGACTATCTTGGCGCCACGGTGCAGGTGATCCCGCACGTGACGGACGAGATCAAGCAGTTCGTGCTCGGCGGCAACGAAGCGTATGACTTCGTGCTCTGCGAGATCGGCGGCACGGTCGGCGATATCGAGGCGATGCCCTTCCTCGAAGCCATCCGCCAGCTCGGCAACGACCTGCCGCGCGGGCAGGCTGTTTACGTCCACCTCACCTTGATGCCCTTCATCCCGGCGGCCGGCGAGCTCAAGACCAAGCCGACGCAGCACTCGGTCAAGGAGTTGCAGGCGATCGGCATCGCGCCGGACATCCTGCTCGTGCGCGCGGATCGCCAGATCCCTCGCGAGGAGCGGCGCAAGCTGTCGCTGTTCTGCAACGTGCGCGAATCTGCCGTGATCCAGGCGCTCGACGCCGCGCACATCTATGACGTGCCTACCGCCTATCACCACGAAGGCCTCGACAACGAGGTGCTGGCAGCATTCGGGATCGATCCCGCGCCACTGCCGCGAATGGATCGCTGGGAAGATATCTCCAGCCGCATCCACAATCCGGAAGGCGAGGTGACGATCGCGGTCGTCGGCAAATATACCGGACTGAAGGACGCCTATAAGTCGCTGATCGAAGCGCTTTCGCACGGCGGCATGGCCAACCGGGTGAAGGTGAAGCTCGACTGGATCGAATCCGAGATATTCGAGAAGGAAGACCCTGCGCCCTGGCTGGAGAAGGTGCACGGCATCCTCGTCCCGGGCGGCTTCGGCGAGCGCGGCGCGGAAGGAAAGATCCTCGCAGCAAAATTCGCGCGCGAACGGAAGGTGCCTTATTTCGGCATCTGCTTCGGCATGCAGATGGCCTGCATCGAGGCAGCACGTTCACTGGCCGGGATCGAGGGCGCATCCTCGACCGAGTTCGGCCCGGCGAAGGAGCCGGTGGTCGGCCTGATGACCGAATGGCTGCGCGGCAACATGCTGGAAAAGCGGATGCAGGCAGGCGATCTCGGCGGCACCATGCGGCTGGGCGCCTATGAAGCAAGGCTCGCGGAGGGTTCACGTATCTCGGCGATCTACGGCGACACGGAGATCTCCGAGCGCCACCGCCACCGCTATGAGGTGAATATCGACTACAAGGATCGGCTGGAGGAAACCGGGCTCGTCTTCGCCGGCATGTCGCCCGATGGCGTATTACCCGAAACGGTGGAGTATCCGGACCACCCCTGGTTCATCGGGGTTCAGTACCATCCGGAACTGAAAAGCCGCCCGTTCGAGCCGCATCCCTTGTTCGCCAGCTTCATCGCGGCGGCGATGGAGCAGTCGCGGCTGGTCTAGGTCTGCTGGTAAGAACAGCCGCGCGAATTACCGTTTGCTGCGATGCCAACGCTGGCTCGCTCAGGCTGTCCGGCGACGATCAGCTTCCGTCGTTCTCCGGCGTGCCTTCCAGACGGCGCCGCGAGGTGCCGGGATTGGCAGGCAGGTAGCTGTCGATCAGGGCTGCGGCATAGTCGTCGCGCGCACGCGCGCTATCGCCGCCCATCACCACGCAAACCAGCTTCTTGCCGCCGCGATTGACGGAGGTGACGACGTTGAAGCCCGACGCCTTCGTGTAGCCTGTCTTGATGCCGTCCGCGCCATCCACGCGAGAGAGAAGCCGATTGTGGCCACGCACGACGCGGCCCGAATAGGCGAAGCTCTGCGTCGAGAAGTAGTGATAATATTGCGGGAAGCGCTTGCGCAGTGCGATGCCGAGCGTGGCCATATCGCGCGCATTCGTGCGCTGCTCGGTATCGGGCAGCCCGGATGCATTGCGGAACACGGTACCGCTCATGCCGATCGATCGCGCCTTTGTCGTCATCTTGGCGGCGAACGCTTCTTCCGTACCGCCGAGGAACTCGCCCACGGCAACCGCCACATCATTCGCGGATTTGGTGATGAGCGCCTGGATCGCCGCCTCGACGGTGATCGTCTCGCCCGCCCTCACGCCGATCTTGGTGGGCGGCTGCTTCGCCGCGTAGGCGGAGACAGGGATCGGCGTCTGCATCGAAACACGGCCGCCGTCCAGTGCCTCGAACAGGAGGTAGAGCGTCATCATCTTGGTGAGAGATGCCGGGTAGCGCGAAGCCGTGGACTGGGATTCATACAGCGTACGGCCCGTGTCACCGTCCACCACGATCGCTGAGTGCTTGGCGGATACGGGCGCGATGACGGTCGGCGGAAGCTGCGCCGTTTCCAGCGTCTGCGAGGTTGAGCAGCCGGCAGTTGTGAAGAGAAGCGTCGCAAGCGCGAACGCTCGCAAGGGCGAAATCGAGGGCATGGATGAAAACAATCCAGTCGGCATGCTGCTGAGGCTTTAGAGCGACTAAACTACAAAACGCATTTAGGTCAAAGAGTGCTTAATCCGCCCGCTGCTTGAAGCCTGAAGCGAAAAGGGGCACATCGCGGCACGTGAGAATAATCAAGGACCGTCGAGCCATGAAGCCCAATGCGGAAGTCAGCGTCGGTTCGGCGCGTTTCGGAAACCGGCTGCCGCTCACTTTGATCGCCGGGCCGTGCCAGATGGAAAGCCGCGAGCATGCCTTCGAGATGGCCGGCGCGCTGAAGGAACTGACGGGCGAGCTGGGCGTCGGCTTCGTTTACAAGTCGTCTTTCGACAAGGCCAATCGCACCTCGCTCGGCGGCAAGCGCGGCGTCGGGCTCGAACAGGCCCTACCTGTCTTCGCCGATATCCGCAAGGAACTCGGTCTTCCCGTGCTGACCGACATCCATAATGAAGAGCAATGCGCGACAGTCTCGGAGGTAGTGGACATCCTCCAGATCCCCGCCTTCCTGTGCCGCCAGACGGATCTGCTGGTCGCCGCCGCGCGCACGGGCCGCGTGATCAATGTCAAGAAGGGTCAGTTCCTGGCGCCCTGGGACATGAAGAACGTGGTCGCCAAGCTGACGGATTCGGGCAACCCGAATGTGCTGGTCACGGAACGCGGCGCGTCCTTCGGCTACAACACGCTGGTTTCCGACATGCGCGCGCTTCCCGTTCTGGCCGAGACCGGCGCGCCGGTCGTGTTCGACGCCACGCATTCGGTGCAGCAGCCCGGTGGGCAGGGCGGCTCATCGGGCGGAGAGCGGCGCTTCGTGGAAACGCTGTCACGCGCGGCGGTTGCGGTCGGCGTGGCCGCCGTGTTCATCGAAACGCATCAGGACCCCGACAACGCGCCGTCCGACGGGCCGAACATGGTGCCGCTGAACAAGATGCGGGAACTGCTGGAAACGCTGTTGGCCTTCGATCGGGTCGCGAAGGCAGCGTGAGGAAACAGGAACCTTCCGCGCGAAGCGACATTGCCCGGGCAGCCCTGCGCAGGAGCCGCTTCATGCCCACCCCCGGGAACCATACCAGTGCGATCCCCGCCTCCAAGGTGATCGGCATGCAAGTCTATGATGCAGAAGGCAACAGCATCGGCACGGTCAAGGACGTGATGCTCGACAAGCGGTCGAACAGCATCATGTTCGCCGTGATCGCCTTCGGCGGCGCTCTCGGCATCGGCGAGAAGTATCATGCCGTGCCATGGTCCTCGCTCGACTATCAGGAGGACAGAGGCGGCTATGTCGTGTCCTTCGGCCGGGAGCAGCTCGACGCGGCACCGGCCTATTCAGTCGACGAACTGACACTCGATGACGGCCGGGCGGCGCGAGACGCCTCCTACGATTATTACAAGGTCGATCCATACTGGTCGTGACTTCCGCGCGCTTGCGGCGCGCCTCCGAATTGTTTTTCCCGCCCGTTCCACTATGAGGGTGCGACGCAAAGCGGGAGCCTCACATGACAGCCATCGTCGACATCATCGCGCGGGAAATCCTCGACAGCCGCGGCAACCCCACCGTTGAGGTCGATGTGGTGCTGGAAGACGGCTCCATGGGACGCGCTGCGGTGCCGTCCGGCGCCTCGACCGGCGCGCACGAGGCTGTGGAGCTTCGCGACGGCGGCAAGCGCTATCTCGGCAAGGGCGTCCAGAAGGCGGTGGATGCCGTCAATGGCGAGCTATTCGAGGCGATCGGTGGCCTTGATGCCGAGGATCAGGTGAAGATCGATCAGACGATGATCGAGCTCGACGGAACGCCGAACAAGAGCCGGCTCGGCGCGAACGCCATCCTCGGCATCTCGCTTGCCGTTGCGAAGGCGGCGAGCGACGCGTCCGGCCTGCCGCTTTATCGCTATGTCGGCGGTGCCAATGCCCGCCTTCTGCCGGTGCCGATGATGAACATCGTCAATGGCGGCGTCCATGCGGACAACCCGATCGACTTCCAGGAATTCATGGTGATGCCGTTCGGAGCGGAAAGCTTCAAGGAAGGCCTGCGCTGGGGCGCGGAGATCTTCCACACGCTGAAGAAGGGCCTGAAGGACGCCGGGCACAACACCAATGTGGGCGATGAGGGCGGCTTCGCGCCCAACCTCAAGAGCCCGCAGGAGGCGCTCGACTTCATTCTCAACTCGATCGAGAAGGCCGGCTACAAGCCCGGCGAGCAGGTCGGCATCGCGCTGGACTGCGCGGCGACCGAGTTCTTCAAGGACGGCTCCTACGTTTATGAAGGCGAGGGCCAGACACGTAGCTCGACCGAGCAGGCGAAATACCTTGCGCAGCTTGCAGCCGACTACCCGATCATCTCCATCGAGGACGGCATGGCCGAGGACGATTGGGACGGCTGGAAGGCGCTCACCGATCTCGCCGGCAACAAGACGCAGCTTGTTGGCGACGATCTTTTTGTAACCAACACCGCGCGCCTGCGCGATGGCATCCGCATCGGGGTCGCGAATTCAATCCTCGTCAAGGTCAATCAGATCGGGTCGCTGACCGAAACGCTGGAAGCGGTTGAAAGCGCGCACAAGGCAGGCTACACCGCGGTGATGTCGCATCGCTCCGGCGAGACGGAAGACTTCACCATCGCGGATCTCGCCGTCGCCACGAATTGCGGACAGATCAAGACGGGCTCGCTCGCCCGCTCCGACCGGCTGGCCAAGTACAACCAGCTTCTGCGCATCGAGGAAGAGCTCGGCAAGCAGGCGCTTTATGCCGGACGCTCGATCCTGCGCGGCGAGAAGAGCGCCCGCTAAACCGGGCGTTAAGCCTGTTCGTTCATCTTGGCGCGGCGACAAGGACCAGCGCCGATGTGGACGAAGCAGCACAAGCAGAGATGGACCGGGCGGCTGATCGTTCCCGCGATCTCGCTCCTTGTCATGTCCTACTTCGGCTTCCACGCCTATCGCGGTGAATACGGCATCTACGCCACATACCTTTACGAGGCACGGGAGGCCGAGCTTCAAACGCGGCTCGACGAGGTGAGGGGCCAGAGGCAGGCGGTGGAACGCCGCGTCCAACTCATCCACGACGGCACGCTCGACAAGGACATGCTGGACGAGCAGGCACGCCGCGCACTCAATGTGAGCCACGCCGACGAGATCACCATCATGCGCGCGCCGCTGCGCTAGAAATCCGATAAGCGCTTTGTTTTGAGGCTCTTACTCCGCATGACTGCCATGCACATTTCCGCATGGCCGCATCGCTTTCACCATGCTAGCCTTTCAATCAAAGGCGGAAGGAGACGTTTCCGCAAACGTCCGCCAAGAGACATCAGGGAGTGAGGCATGGCCACTGCGGTTCGGAAAACGCAGACCGACTTCGTTGCGGACGATGCCGAAACTGCGTCGCTGCAAACTCCGCCGCCCGATAAGTTCGACAAGGCGCAGGAGCTCCGCGCTTACCGCGATATGCTCCTGATCCGCCGCTTCGAGGAGCGCGCCGGCCAGCTTTACGGCATGGGCTTTATCGGGGGCTTCTGCCACCTTTACATCGGTCAGGAAGCGGTGGTGACCGGCATGCAAATGGCGCTGATCGAGGGCGACCAGATCATCACCGGTTATCGCGATCACGGCCACATGCTGGCCTGCGGCATGTCTGCCCGCGGGGTGATGGCGGAACTCACCGGGCGCCGGGGCGGCTTGTCCAAGGGCAAGGGCGGCTCCATGCACATGTTCTCCAAAGAGAAGCATTTCTATGGCGGCCACGGCATTGTCGGCGCGCAGGTGTCTTTGGGCACCGGCTTGGCGTTCGCCAACAAATATCGCGGCAACAAGAATCTCTCGACGGCCTATTTCGGTGACGGAGCGGCCAATCAGGGGCAGGTCTATGAAAGCTTCAACATGGCCTCGCTGTGGAAGTTGCCGGTCATCTACGTGATCGAGAACAACCGCTATGCGATGGGCACTTCCGTGTCGCGTTCATCCGCCGAGACTGACTTCTCGCATCGCGGCCTGTCGTTCAAGATTCCAGGCTTGCAGGTAGATGGAATGGATGTGCGCGCAGTGAAGGCGGCGGGCGATCTCGCTGCCGACTGGTGCCGCTCCGGCAAGGGTCCGATCATCCTCGAAATGCAGACCTATCGCTATCGCGGCCATTCCATGTCCGATCCGGCGAAGTACCGCACTAAGGACGAGGTGCAGAAGGTGCGCACCGAGCATGATCCGATCGAGCAGGTGAAAGCGCGGATGACGGAGGCCGGCTGGGCCAGCGAGGACGAACTCAAGGCCATCGACAAGGAAGTGCGCGACATCGTGGCGGATGCCGCCGAGTTCGCCCAGATCGATCCGGAGCCGGACGTGTCCGAGCTTTGGACCGACATCCTGCGTTAAAGGGCCTCGCCGATGCCGATTGAAATTTTGATGCCTGCTCTTTCTCCGACCATGGAGGAAGGCAACCTCGCCAAATGGCTCAAGAATGAAGGTGATACGATCACTGCGGGCGATGTGATCGCCGAGATCGAAACCGACAAGGCCACAATGGAAGTCGAGGCCGTGGACGAGGGAACGCTCGGCAAAATCCTCGTCCCTGCGGGCGCCGAAGGCGTGAAGGTCAACACGCCGATCGCGATGCTCCTGCAGGACGGCGAGAGCGCTTCGGACACGCCCGCGGCACGCGGTTCCGGCACTGCCAGCCAGGCTGCGCCGGCCGCGGGACAGGGTGCTGACGCCGATACGCCGGAAGCGACGAGCGGCGATGCCGGCGGCAAGGCGCGAGAAGCGTCCGAAGAGCCGAGCGCGCAGAAGGATGCTGCAACCGTGCCCGCGGCGGCGAAAGCGCAGCCGCTCGCCGATCCCGATATCCCGGAAGGCACCGAGATGGTCGCGACCACGGTGCGCGAAGCGCTCCGCGACGCGATGGCCGAGGAGATGCGCCGCGACGAGGATGTGTTCGTGATGGGCGAGGAGGTCGCCGAATATCAGGGCGCCTACAAGATCACACAGGGGCTGCTGCAGGAGTTCGGCGCGCGGCGCGTGGTCGACACGCCGATCACGGAGCACGGCTTCGCGGGCATCGGGGTCGGCGCCGCCATGTCAGGACTCAAGCCGATCGTCGAATTCATGACCTTCAACTTCGCCATGCAGGCGATCGACCAGATCGTGAATTCGGCGGCGAAGACGCTTTACATGTCAGGCGGACAGATGGGCGCGCCGATCGTGTTCCGCGGACCTAACGGAGCGGCCGCGCGCGTCGCAGCCCAGCACAGCCAGGATTATTCGGCCTGGTACGGCTCGATTCCCGGGCTCAAGGTCGTGATGCCCTACACGGCCGCCGACGCGAAGGGGCTGCTCAAAGCCGCGATCCGCGATCCGAACCCCGTCGTTTTCCTTGAGAACGAGATTCTTTACGGCCAGAGCTTCGATGTGCCGAAGCTGGACGACTTCGTTCTGCCAATCGGCAAGGCGCGCATCCACAAGGCGGGCAAGGACGTGACGATCGTTTCCTTCGGCATCGGCATGACCTACGCCATCAAGGCTGAGGCCGAGCTGCGCGGCATGGGGCTTGATGTTGAGATCATCGACCTTCGCACCATCCGGCCGATGGATCTCGATACGGTTGTGGGGTCGGTCAAGAAGACCAACCGGATGATTGTGGTGGAGGAGGGCTACCCGCAGTCGTCCGTCGGCTCGCACATCGCCAGCCAGGTCATGCAGCGGGCGTTCGACTATCTCGACGCCCCGGTGATCACGGTAGCAGGCAAGGATGTGCCGATGCCCTATGCCGCAAACCTTGAAAAGCTGGCCCTGCCGAGCGTGGCCGAGGTCATCGAAGCAGTGAAGGCCGTGACCTACCGCTAGGATGGAAAGCCGCATGCGTCTTCCATCATGCCAGGCTTCTGCGATGACAACAGCTGGATGGCGGCTTGGCTCGCAGACACATCATACGGCGCGGAAGCAATAGAATAGACTGGGGAGGCTCGCTTGCCGATCAACATTACGATGCCCGCGCTGTCCCCGACCATGGAGGAGGGCAATCTCGCCAAGTGGCTGGTCAAGGAGGGCGACACCGTGTCGGCCGGCGATGTGATCGCCGAGATCGAGACCGACAAGGCCACCATGGAGGTGGAAGCTGTCGATGAAGGACGCATCGCCAAGCTGGTCGTGCCGGCGGGAACCGAGGGCGTGAAGGTCAATGCGGTGATCGCGATCCTGGCCGCAGAGGGCGAGGACGCGAGTGCGGCACCGGCACCGAACGGTGGCGGAAGCCGCGTTGAGCATCCTGTGTCCTCGGAGAAGCCCAACGCTGCGACGCCCGAGGCGGCGGAGGAATCTCAGCCGGACAGCGAGAGCGGCTACGGCGGAAGCGCGGAAGCGCCAGCCGCCGCTGCAAAAGCCGATGGCCAAGGTGCCGAGACACGCACCTTCGCATCTCCGCTCGCGCGGCGCCTTGCCAAGGAAGCCGGCATCGATCTCGGCGCAATCAAGGGATCCGGACCGCATGGGAGGATCATCCAGGCGGATGTGGACAAAGCGAGAGCCGCCGACGGAAAGCTCGCTGCCGGATCTCCAGCAGCACCGGCTTCGCAAGCTGCTCCGCAGGCGAAACCATCAGAACAGCCTGCGCCCCGGCAGATGTCCGACGAGACGGTGCTGAAACTCTTCGCGGAAGGCTCCTATGAGCTCGTCCCGCATGACAACATGCGTAAAACAATCGCCCGGCGACTGGTCGAAGCCAAGAGCACGATCCCTCATTTCTATCTCACGATGGACTGTGAGCTGGACGCGCTGCTCGCGCTCCGCAAGCAGATCAACGATGCCGCGCCGATGCGCAAGTCCGATAAAGGCGACGTTCCGGCCTACAAGCTTTCCGTCAATGATCTCGTCATCAAGGCGATGGCGCTTGCCTTGCGCGACGTTCCCGATGCGAACGTGTCTTGGACGGAAAGCGCCATGGTCCGTCACCGTCATGCGGATGTCGGCGTCGCCGTCTCGATCCCCGGCGGGCTAATCACGCCGATCATCCGCCGGGCGGAAGAGAAGACTCTTTCCGCCATCTCCAACGAGATGAAGGACTTGGCCTCTCGCGCGCGGAACCGGAAGCTCAAGCCGGAGGAGTATCAGGGCGGCACGACCGCCGTGTCCAATCTCGGCATGTTCGGCGTGAAGGACTTTTCGGCCGTCATCAACCCGCCGCACGCCACCATCCTCGCGGTCGGCGCGGGCGAGGAGCGTGCCGTCGTGCGCAAGGGCGAGATCGGAATCGCCAATGTGATGTCCGTCACGCTTTCCACCGATCATCGGGCCGTGGATGGGGCGCTTGGCGCAGAACTGCTGTCCGCCTTCAAGCGGCATGTGGAAAATCCGATGGGGATGCTGGTCTGAGGACGGGCCGGCCGGAGCCGGATCGATGCCCGCTCGGATGGTCCGCACACACCGGCAGTCTGGCCGCGACGCCCTAACCGGTCGGAAAAGTGAGCGCAGATGACCAGGACTGTTCTTTGCTATGGCGACTCCCTGACCTGGGGCTACAATCCCGCCGGACCTGGCCGTCATGCTTATGAAGATCGTTGGCCGAGCGTGCTGCAGGCTGAACTTGGCGACGGAGTGCGCGTCATCGTCGAGGGCCTCAATGGCCGCACGACCGTGTTCGACGACCACATGGCCGCCTTCGAGCGCAACGGCGTCAAGCTCCTGCCGACATTGCTCGACACCCATGCACCAATCGACCTCCTGATCCTCTTTCTCGGCATCAACGACATGAAGCCGTGGATCGCGGGACGGGCGCTGGCCGCGCG
Organism: uncultured Mesorhizobium sp.; assembly: GCA_963522145.1. Taxonomy (GTDB): domain Bacteria; phylum Pseudomonadota; class Alphaproteobacteria; order Rhizobiales; family Rhizobiaceae; genus Mesorhizobium_B. The sequence goes on from CAUQXI010000042.1 coordinate 12,757, forward strand.
CATGGGCATGGAGCGGCTGATCAAGACCGCGCGAAGCCATCCGTTCGGCTTCAATTTCAGCGCACCGAAAATCCTCCTCGTCGCGCCGCCGCCACTCTGCGCCACCACGAACGCGGACTTCTCTGAGATGTTTTCCGCCATCGACGAATCGAAGAAGCTGGCTGGCGCCTACCGTTCAGCGGCAGAAGCGTTCGATTGCGCGTTCTTCGATGCAGGCAGCGTTGCGCAGACCAGCCCGCTCGACGGCATCCACCTCGACGCGGCGAATACACGTGCGATCGGGCAGGCGCTCGCGCCGGTTGTCCGAACCACCCTGTCCCTCTGACCCGATCCGGGAGCCAAACATGGCCGAGAACTACGACGTCATCATCATCGGCTCCGGCCCCGGCGGCTATGTGACGGCGGTGCGTTCCGCGCAGCTCGGCTTCAAGACGGCGATCGTGGAACGCGAGCATCTTGGCGGCATCTGCCTCAACTGGGGCTGCATCCCCACCAAGGCGCTGCTCCGCTCTGCCGAGGTGCTGCACTATGCGGAAAACGCGAAGGCTTACGGCCTCACGCTGGAAGGAAAGGTGACGCCGGACGTGAAGGCGGTTGTGGACCGATCGCGCGGCGTGTCGCTGCGTTTGAACGGCGGCGTCGGCTTCCTGATGAAAAAGAACAAGGTCGACGTGATCTGGGGCGAGGCTAAGCTGACCAAGCCCGGCGAAATCGTCGTCGGCAAGTCGTCGAAGCCCGCCATGCAGCCGCAGCCGCCGGCGCCGAAAGGCGCAAAAGGCGAGGGCACCTACACGGCCAAGCACATCATCGTCGCGACCGGCGCACGGCCGCGCGTGCTGCCGGGGATCGAACCGGACGGCAAGCTGATCTGGACCTACTTCGAAGCGATGTTACCAAAGGCGATTCCGAAGTCCTTGCTGGTGATGGGATCCGGCGCGATCGGCATCGAGTTCGCCTCCTTCTACCGTTCGATGGGAACGGAGGTGACGGTGATCGAGCTGCTGCCGACCATCCTGCCCGCCGAGGATGCCGAAATCTCGGCCTTTGCCCGCAAACAGCTCGAAAAGCAGGGCATCAAGTTCCTGGTCGAGACCAAGGTCGCGAAGGTTGAGAAGGGCGCAGACTCCGTCACCGCCCATATCGAGAGCAAGGATGGCAAGACCCAGGCGCTTTCAGCCGAGCGGCTCATCTCCGCTGTCGGCGTGCAGGGCAACGTCGAGAATCTCGGTCTGGAAGCACTCGGCGTCGCGATCGAACGAGGCACGATCGTCACCGATGGATATGGCGCAACCAACGTGCCGGGTCTCCACGCGATCGGCGACGTGGCGGGTCCGCCGATGCTTGCCCACAAGGCCGAGCATGAAGGGGTGACGTGCATCGAGAAGATCGCGGGCCTTCCCGGCATACCCAAATTGGATCGCAGCAAGATTCCGGGATGCACCTACTGTCATCCGCAGGTGGCCTCCGTCGGGCTGACCGAGGCGAAGGCGAAAGAAGCAGGGCACGACATGCGCGTGGGGCGCTTCTCGTTTGCTGCGAACGGAAAAGCCATCGCGCTCGGCGAGGATCAGGGTCTCATCAAGACGATCTTCGACAAGGCGACCGGCCAGCTCATCGGCGCCCACATGGTGGGTGCTGAGGTGACGGAGCTCATCCAGGGCTTTGTCGTCGCGATGAATTTGGAAACGACGGAGGAAGAGCTGATGCATACGATCTTCCCCCATCCGACGTTGTCCGAGATGATGAAGGAAAGCGTTCTTGACGCCTACGGACGCGCGTTGAACGCGTGATCCACAGCTTTCGAGCTTGGTTCCGCGCAAAGCTGCTTGCTCAAGGGAACGGTTGCATTTCTGGTGAGTTTCGTTGCAATCGGCGCTCGCGACATTTTGATTGCGTTCGTTGAGCGGTTCACAGATCGTCAAGGCAGAATGGAGAGGGTTGAATGGACGTAAATGGCGTAGGGTGGCTTGCAGCCATCATTGTTGGCGGTGTCGCGGGTTGGCTCGCCGAGATGTTCATGCGCTCGAATATGGGCCTTCTCATGAACATCATTCTCGGCATCGTTGGTGCCGTTGTGTTGAACGCGATCCTGGCGGCTCTCGGCGTTTCGCTCGGCGTGGGCTGGATCGCCTACCTGATCACGGGCTTCATCGGCGCGTGTATCCTGATCGCGATAGCGCGCGCATTCAGGCGCTGATCAGACTAAGCATTGCGTGATAAGGCCGCCGGGTATGCACCCGGTGGCCTTTTTATTTGCGCCGGCTGTCGTTAAATCAGCGTCGAGCCTTCGTGTCCTCGACCTGAGCGAGCCGCCGACTTCATGGTTACCCTTCTCGACAGAACCATCGCCCGGCCGCGCCACCCTGAAAAGGTGCACCGGCCGGATCAGGAAGTGCTCCGCAAGCCGGATTGGATCCGGGTTCGCGCGCCTGTTTCCCGCGGTTACGCCGAAACACGCGAGATCGTCCGCTCGCATGGGCTGGTAACGGTTTGCGAAGAGGCGGGCTGTCCGAATATCGGCGAGTGCTGGGACAAGAAGCACGCCACCTTCATGATCATGGGCGAGATCTGCACGCGTGCGTGCGCCTTCTGCAATGTCGCAACCGGCATTCCGACCGCTCTTGATTCCAGCGAGCCGCAAAGCGTGGCGGATGCAGTCGCGCGGATGGGCCTGTTGCATGTGGTGATCACCTCGGTCGACCGGGACGATCTGGTCGATGGAGGCGCTGCACATTTTGCTGCCGTCATCGAGGCGATCCGGCGCACTGCGCCCGCCACGACAATTGAAATCCTGACGCCTGATTTCCTCCGCAAGGATGGGGCGCTCGAGGTCGTGGTGGCGGCGAGGCCGGACGTGTTCAACCACAATCTCGAAACCGTCCCATCGAATTATCTTACCGTGCGGCCCGGCGCCCGCTACTTCCACTCGCTCCGCCTGCTTCAGCGCGTGAAGGAGCTAGATCCGTCGATCTTCACCAAGTCGGGGATCATGATGGGGCTGGGCGAGGAGCGAAATGAGGTTCTGCAACTGATGGACGATCTTCGCTCGGCCAACGTGGATTTCATGACCATTGGGCAGTACCTTCAGCCATCACGCAAGCACCATCCGGTTATCCGCTTCGTTCCGCCCGACGAGTTCAAGTCATATGAAACGGTGGGGCGGACGAAGGGCTTCCTGCTTGTGGCGTCGAGCCCGCTGACCCGCTCGTCGCACCATGCAGGCGAAGACTTCGCGCGACTGCGTGCGGCACGCGACGCCATGCTCGCCCTTCGCTCCTGACCCGGCCTGATCGTCGTCCATGCCGCAGTTCCGGACCGAGCGCCGCGTGCGCTTCTCGCCCGACCAGATGTTTGCGCTCGTAGCCGATGTCGAACGCTACCCCGAGTTCCTTCCGCTCTGTGAGGCACTGACTGTTCGCTCGCGGCGCGATCGGGATGGCCAGACCGTGCTCGTGGCCGACATGGCGGTGGGCTACAAGGCGATCCGGGAAAGCTTCGCCTCGCAGGTTCATCTCAAGCCGGCCGAGCATACGATCGATGCCAAATATCTCGACGGCCCGTTTCGTTATCTGTCGAACCATTGGCATTTCGAGCCGGCACCGGACGGCGGCACGATCGTGCGTTTCTTCATCGACTACGAGTTCAAAAGCCGGATGCTCGGCGTGCTAATGGGTGCCATGTTCGATCGCGCGTTCCGCAAATTTGCCGAGGCGTTCGAGAAGCGGGCGGAGTTGATCTACGGAAACGGCGCAACCGGCTGAAGGCCGTCCAACGCTTCAGTCAGGATCGTCAAGGCTTCGAGGGTGGCGAGCCGTCGGATCTCCGTTCGGCCACGATCGCCCCAGCGGCGCTCACGTGACACGACGACGCCGTCGCCGGTGGCAGCTGCGAACCATACAAGCCCTACTGGTTTATCCGCGCTACCGCCACCCGGACCGGCAATACCCGTCACAGCGACCGCGACATGCGCCTGGGAATGGACGAGTGCCCCTCCTGCCATTGATTCCGCTGTTTCTTGCGAGACCGCGCCATGCTGGTCCAGCGTGTGTTGCGGAACGCCGAGCAGTTCCATCTTCGCGGCGTTCGAATAGGTGACAAAGCCGCGATCGAGCACTGCCGAAGACCCTGCCACGTCGGTGACGGCCGCGGCCACCATGCCCCCGGTGCAGGACTCGGCGGTCGCCACAAGAGCGCCGCGCGCAATGCAGAGCTCAAGCAGTTGCTCCGCGAGCCGAAGGGTGACGCTCACAATGGAAGCTGCCCCGGATAAACGACGCTGACCGTTGCGAGTGCTGCGATGCCTTCTTCGCGCCCAACGAATCCCATCCGTTCGTTTGTTGTCGCCTTGATCGACACGCGGAAAGGCTTGATTTCCAGCATCTCGCTCAGAAGCGCCGTCATGGCTTCCCGGTAAGGTCCGATACGAGGCGCTTCGGCGATGATGGTAAGGTCGATGTTGGCGATACGCCCTCCCGCCTTGCGCACGAGGCCAGCCGCATGTTCGACGAACAGTCGCGATGCGGCGCCCTTCCATTGCGGATCAGAAGGAGGAAAATGCGTGCCGATGTCGCCATCCCCGCAGGTCGCAAGCAGCGCATCGGTCAAGGCATGGAGCGGGGCATCGGCATCGGAATGTCCGGAAAGGCGACGATCGAAAGGGATGGCCACGCCGCACAGGAAGATTTCCTCTCCCGGCTCAAAGGCATGGACATCGTAGCCTGATCCGGTCCGCACATCGGGAAAGCCCATCATCGCCCGTTCGGCCCTTTCGAAATCCTGCGCCCAGGTCAGCTTCACGTTGTCGGGGTGCCCCTGAACGATCCGGACCGGCATGCCGGCCCATTCGGCGATCGCGGCATCATCGGTGAATTGGCGGCGGCCCTCGGCATCGGCTTTCTCGTGCGCCGCAAGGATCGTACCGAAGCAGAACCCCTGCGGTGTCTGCGCTC
>CAUQXI010000043.1:0-16656 GCA_963522145.1 uncultured Mesorhizobium sp.
AGGTGGACGTGGATTGTCTGTCGGACGGCAAAAACACGTTCATTGCCGGGATCATGGAGCATATCGAGGAAGCCGGCATCCATTCCGGTGACTCGGCCTGCTCGCTTCCTGTCCATTCATTGTCCGAAGAGGTCGTGGACGAGCTTGAACGGCAGACCGCGGCGTTGGCCAAGGCGCTGCAGGTCGGCGGCCTGATGAATGTGCAATATGCGGTCAAGGATGGCACGATCTATGTGCTGGAGGTGAACCCGCGCGCCTCACGCACCGTGCCGTTCGTGGCGAAAACGGTGGGCAGCCCGATCGCCAAGGTCGCGACGCGGATCATGGCCGGCGAGAGCCTGGATGAGGCGTTCAGCCATTACGGGAACGAGAAGCCCACCCCGCGCGCCCTGAAGCATATCGCCGTCAAGGAGGCCGTGTTCCCCTTCGCCCGCTTCCCCGGCGTAGACACGCTGCTCGGCCCCGAGATGCGCTCTACGGGCGAGGTGATGGGCCTAGACCGGGATTATGCGCTGGCTTTTGCCAAGGCGCAGCTCGGCGCGGGCGTGGACCTTCCGCGATCCGGCACGCTGTTCGTTTCGGTGCGGGACGGCGACAAGCAACGCGTTCTCCCCGCCGTGCGACGTTTGGTTGAACTCGGCTTCCGCGTGCTGGCAACGGGCGGCACGGCCCGCTTCCTTGCCGAGCAAGGCGTTCCGGCCGAGAAGATCAACAAGGTTCTCGAGGGACGCCCTCACATCGAGGACGCCATCCGCAACCGGCAGGTCCAACTCGTCTTCAATACGACCGACGGGCAGAAGGCGGTGTCGGATTCGAAGTCCCTGCGCCGCGCCACGCTGATGCAGAAGGTGCCATATTACACGACGATGGCGGGTGCCGCTGCCGTGGCCGAGGCGATCGCGGCGCTGAAGGCGGGAAGCCTGGAGGTCAGGCCGCTGCAGGAGTATTTCTAAGAAGCCGGGGTACAACCGCAAGGCCGGGCCGTGGATCGTGATGAGGAACGGCGGCGATCAACCGTCCCGACGACCGCGGATCAGTCGCAAGTCGTCGCCTTGAACTGCTTTACCAGTTGCTCCACGACGGCGTCATAGTCCTTCTTCGCGCTCACATCGTATTCCAGCCGGAAATAGGCTGCGGCGTCGCGGCAAAGCGGGATCGCGCGCGAATAGAACAGGCGGTCGCCCTTGGTGCCGGACCATGACGCCCAGCGGGGGGTGTCGCGGCGATAGGAGACATTCCAGCCTTCAAAGGTGTCGGCGTCGACACGGGCCGACACATCGGTTCGGAAGGACTGCGCCAGAAGTGTCGACCCCCAGACGAGCAGTTCGGCGCGGCGATCCGCCGAGAAACTGCGCCCGCCATCACCATTGCTGGCTTCACGGATCGGCGAAAAGCCCTGCGGCAGGTCGATCAGGTAGCCGTAGCGATCATTCACATACGCAGCGCGATCGGCGGCGATTGCAGGCATTAGGCCCAGCGCGAGAAGCAGCATAGCCAGCATTCGACGCATCGCGATGTTCCTCCGGAAGAGGAACGCTTAACAGCAATGACCCGCGAGCGCCAAGCGGAGTGAATGCCACTTGCGCCAAGCAGGCACGAGAAAGATCTAGCAGGGTTCCAGTCGCCGGCGCCCGACCAGCACGCTCAGCTTTCGTCGCGCTGCATCAAGGATAGATGCACATCACCAAGCAGAACAGACGTGAGACAGGCGAGCCCGCCGACGCCCCTCAGCGCTGGCTGGAGCGGGATTCGGCGACAGCGGAGGCACGCGAGACCCGACCGCCCTTGGCAGAGGGGCTATTGCGCGAGACCGCAGCCGGATCGGCCGATGCAAGCGTCGCATTCACGACACCCGGCGCGGGCGATACCGCGCTTGCAGCCAGTTTGGACCCGGATGCGCCTGTCGCCGCCGCGGCCATCCCGCTGTCCCAGCCTTCGGCGATGCTTGCGGCGACCGGCGGCCGGGCGACCAGCGTCGGAGCGGCAGCGGAAGTCGGCAAGGTTTTCGAGGTTGCACCTGTAGCCGCGGACGGTTCGGCGGAAACCAGAACGACGCCAGCACGCAGCGTCTCAGCAGGCGCGGCTTCCGCAGGCTTGGGCATACGGGTACGCTTCAAGCCGGCCGCTTCGAGAAGCCCCTTCCGCTTGGCATCGTAGTAATAACCGCGCGAATAGTTGCGGACGGCCTGGTCATGGTCCCCCCCGGCCACCAGATACGCGCCCTTGAGGTATTTAACTGCGTATTTGAGGTTGGTTTCCGCATCGAGCAGGGCGGACGGTGGTCCGTCAAAGCCCATGCCCCGCGCGGTCGCAGGCAGGATCTGCATCAAGCCCCAATAGGGACCGTTGCGCGCCCCGGGCCGAAAATTGCTCTCGCGCTTGACCACGCGTCGCACCAGCGACTCAGGCACTTCATAATTCGCCGCATAGGATGAGATCAGCCTGTCAACCTCTGCATTGGAGCTTGTTTTCACCACTTCGACGCTGCCGGAACGCACCATGTCGGGCGAGGAAGCCAACGCCGATGAAGAGGAGGCGGGCGCATAGGAAGCTAGCTTGAGCTCCTCGCCGCGCCGGGCAGGCAAAGGCGCCGCGTCGGGAAGCATGGCGAATGTCTCGCTGGAGGAGACCTCTGTGGCAACAGGAGGAAGGGAAGCAGAAGAGGTTTCGCTGGTCGCGCAGCCTGCGGGAAGAAGAAGCGGCAGGAGGCAGAGGCCAAAGCGGGTCTTCATGCGGGAGCGCGTCCTGTTGATCGCCGCGCGGGTCACACGCAACAGAATCGCCTTAACATAAATTAACCGGCATGGCGAGCATCCGCCACGCTGCTCATCCACTTCCGCCGACCGCCCTCAGTGACGCCGGCGGAAGAAGTCTTCATCCACGGACATCAGGCGCTCGCACACCTTCACCCTGCATTGTCGCGTATCGGACGCAGGCACGACGGTGAGCTTGGCATATTCCTGATCCGAGCAGAACCGCCCATCGCTGACATAACGCCCGAAGAGCGGCAGGCCCGGCACCCGCGCGGATTGCCAGCGCAGGATCACGGCTCCTTGCGAGCGCACGAAAGCCTGCACTTTCGCGCAGGGCACGCTGGTCGGATTGAGCCGGGATACGGCATGGGCCTGCGCCGGCAGAATGGCGAGCGCGAGAGCAAACAAAAGCTTCTTCATGACAATAACCTAAGCGGCGCGACACTCCGGCGCTGCAATGGAGCTAGGGCCACGCGGTTCCCCTGCAAGCTCCCTCTCGAAAGGGTGAAGCCGCATCACCGCCTAGAATGGCTGAGCTTGCGGCGGCGCAAACACGCTCCCATATGACGGTGGTCGGCACGAGGCGATTTGAAGCCGCAAGCTTCGAGAAAGCTTCGCCGCGCACGATCCCTTTCAAGCGAGCGGCTTTGCGGCAGATGTCGCGGACCTCTCACTTGGCGAGGCGGTTCGGCCTTTCCTTTCAAGCGCCTTCGCAGTTCCTGCGAGCCTGCATGGACCAAGCCACGGATGTACTGGCGGCCATGCAGGCAGGCGTTTGGAGCCCTGTTCCCGGAATGCACCCGAGCAGCAGATTGCGGCAGGTGTCTTCCTTCAGGGCTCGAGGTCGGGCTGCGGTGCCCGTCCTTCCCGCCCGTATTTTTTTCAAGCCTTGGGATGCCACCCCATCGGCACATGGCCGGGATCGGCTTCAACTCGGCCGAGCCAGGCGGAAACCGCAGGATAATCGTCAAGCGCGAAGCCGCCGCTCTCGGCCTGATGCGTATAGGCATAAAGCGCGATGTCGGCGAGGCTCAGCCTTTCACCGGCGATGAACGACGTTTTCTCGAGTTGCGTGTTCATCACCCGAAGTGCCGCCCTGCCGCCCTCAAGCGTCGAGCGAAGGCGCTCCAGCGTCGCATCTCTCGCGCGCTCGGGATATTTCATGAGGGCTCGCCGCACGGCGATATACGGCTCATGACTGTATTGCTCAAAGAAAAGCCACTGGAGCATCAACGCTCGCTCGAATGCATCGTCCGGCATGAAGCGGCTGCCTTCTCCGAGATAAAGCAGGATGGCGTTGGACTCGGCCAGAACCCGGCCGTCATCGAGTTCCAGCAGCGGCACCCGGCCGTTCGGGTTCAGCCGAAGGAACGCGGCCTGGCGCGTGGTGCCATCGAGCGCGCTGGTTTCCTGGTGGCGGAAGGGCCGGTTGAGCTTCGCCAGAAGAAGGCGCGGCTTGTAGCAATTGCCGCTGTCGGTCATCCCATAAAGCGTGATCATCGGCTTCCCCGGCTGTCTGAAGGCACGATAGTCCGGCGGAAGAACCAAGCAATCCAGTAAAACATTTTCGCCGGTCGATCAGCCGCGCTGATGCATCAGGGCTCAGGCGGGCACGTTCAGTGCGTCGAAGCCCTCGTCGGATCCCCCGGGAACAGCCGGCGCAAGCCAGTCTCCCTGAACGAGATCCGCGCCCGTCTCCAAGGCGAATTCCAGCTCGCGCGGGCTCATGATGCCCCAGGCGTGAAGCGTGATTCCGTCGTCGCGCAGGCGGGCAGCCGCGAGCCGCCACAAACGCCGCGCCGTTTCATCGCCGCACAGCATCGCGAGCTTGCGCCCGCCGAAGGACGCGATGTCCGGCTTCAGGCGGGACGCACCGGCGGTCGAGAAACCGAAGGACGAGGAAAGCGCGTCGAAGCCGATCGACACTCCAACGGCACGGATTGCGCCGACCCACTCGGCCCACTGGGATGAATTTCCGCGCGGGGGATCGAGCAGGCAGGCCACCGCCCCGGATCGCTCGCCTGGTCGGTCGACATGCCTTCGAAGCGCGCCGAGCCATGTGCTGGAAAGAACGGGAGCGGAGCCGCTCATGGAAGCCGGACGAAGAAAGAGCTGCCAGCGCCGAGGCAGGAGCCGACGGTTACCGAGAACAAGCGTGTCGGATATTTCAAGCGCCAGCCTGCCCGCATCGGAAGGAAGCTCGCGAAGCGCGTCCCCGAGTGCAAGGGGCTCTCCAGCGCGTGAGGCCTGAACGCCGCCCAAAGCACCGACGGGCACGAGCATGCTCTCGCGCGGCATGAAGACGGGTTGGAATGTGGTCTTGAAGCGCCACGCGCCGAGCCGGCCCGACAGCTGTCCGAGCTCATCCGGAAAAACGGCTTCCGCAACCGTTGCAGGCAGAGACCGGATGCTCAAGACGCGACAACACGACGGCCGAAGGTGCGAGCGGCGCGCCCGCGCGGCATTGCCGCTGGACGATCCTCCGAGACGCTCGCGGTCGAACGAATCTCGCCAATTTCTGCCGTCTCTGCCCTGATACCGGCAAAGGCCTGGAAGAGAGTGGGCGATGCGATTTCAGGCCGCGCCAGCACATAGCCCTGCACCATGGACGCGCCAGCACGCTCGGCGAGGTCGAGCTGCCAGTTTTCCTCGATGCCCTCGAACACCGTGACGATGCCCTGCCCGGCAAAATTCTCGACCATGGCGGCAAGAAGACCGAAGCCGGGACCCGATGCCATCAGTTGCGTGATCCACTTGGCGTCGAACTTGACGATATCCGGCTTGAGATAGCGCACGCGCTCGGCATTGGAATCCTCCGCCCCGTAATCGTCCACCGCGATGCGGAAGCCGTTCGCCCGAAGCGCTGCGATGAAGTGGAACAACCCCGTTTCGGACGACAGCCGCTGTTCCGTGATTTCACAGACCACGCGCACCGGCTCGACGCCGGCCTCGTGCACGACCTGGCGAAGGTCGCGCAGCACGTTCTCGGCGATGGTCTTGTCGGTAATGACGGAAGGATCGAAATTCAGGAAAATGGATGCCTCGCGCGGCAGGAGCGTGCCCGCATTGAGGAGGTGCAGGGTCCGCGAAAGTATCTCGAGCGGCAATCGATCCGGCGCGGAAAGGGCACCAAGGAAGACGGCCGGAGAAAGCGGATCGTCGCCGCGAAACGGTCGCAGCAGCCCCTCATAGGCCGCGATGCCGAGCCTGCCTCCGCGAAACGCGAAGATGGGCTGAAACGCGCTTTTCAGCTCGCACCCGTTCCAGGAGCCCGTCGAGATACGGTCTGCGTTCCGGACGATATGAGACAGGCCGACATCGAACGGCATGGGTGCCTTAGCCTCCCTGTCGGCATTCCCTGAGGCTGCCATAGATATGAACCAAATCTTGCGTGTCGCTTAACAGGCATCACCGCCTTGGAGAGATGACTCGCGATGGCGCTTGCGCATGCGCGCCCGATCGGACATGGAACGCGCGTTTCTTTCCTTTCCGAACAAAGGAGCCTGGTCATGGCGTTCCTCGCCGCAGCCCTCGGACGCGTGAAGCCGTCCGCCACGATTGCCGTCACGCAAAAGGCGCGGGAGTTGAAGGCGAGCGGTCGCGACGTGATTTCGCTCGGTGCGGGCGAGCCCGACTTCGACACGCCCGACAACGTCAAGCAGGCCGCGATCGAGGCGATCCGCGGGGGCGAAACGAAGTATCCGCCGGTTTCCGGCATCCCGGCGCTGCGTGACGCGATCGCGCAGAAGTTCAAGCGCGAAAACAGTCTCGATTACCAGCCCGCGCAGACCATCGTGGGCACGGGCGGCAAGCAGATCCTGTTCAACGCTTTCATGGCGACCCTCGACCCGGGCGACGAGGTCGTGGTCCCCTCGCCCTACTGGGTCAGCTATCCCGAAATGGTGCTGCTCTGCGGGGGTACGCCCGTCTTCGCCGCAACCACGGCCGAGCACGGCTTCAAGCTCCAGGCGGATGCACTGGAGCGCGCCATCACGCCCCGCACCAAGTGGCTGATGCTGAACTCACCCTCCAACCCCTCCGGCGCCGCCTATACGGAGGCCGAGCTGAAGGCGCTGGCCGAGGTTCTGCTCAGGCATCCACATGTCTGGGTGCTCACCGACGACATCTATGAGCACCTGACCTATGGCGACTTCCGGTTCCGCACGGTCGCCGAAGTCGAGCCCGCTTTAATCGAACGCACGCTGACCATGAACGGCGTGTCCAAGGCCTACGCCATGACGGGATGGCGCATCGGTTACGCCGCCGGGCCGCTGGCGCTCATCAAGGCGATGGATATGATCCAGGGGCAGCAGACATCGGGCGCCTGCACGATCGCGCAGTGGGCATCCGTTGAGGCCCTCAACGGGCCGCAGGATTTCGTGAAGAAGAACAAGGCGATCTTCCAGGATCGCCGCGACCTCGTGGTGGGAATGCTCAACCAAGCGCGTGGGCTGTCCTGCCCGTCGCCCGAAGGCGCATTCTACGTTTATCCCTCCTGCGCCGAACTGATCGGCAAGACGACACCTTCAGGCAGCGTCATCACTGACGACGCCACATTCTGCTCCGAGCTTCTGGAGACGGAGGGCGTCGCGGTCGTGCAGGGTTCGGCATTTGGTCTGGGGCCTCACTTCCGTATCTCCTACGCGACATCGGACGCGCTTCTGGAGGAAGCCTGTACCCGCATCCAGCGCTTCACCGCGTCGCTCGCCTGAGTACCCTACAGAATACAGTTATCCACTTGGCGCGAGATGAAGCTCGCACCGTCCTTTTCGTTGCCAATCGCCGGGCACAAAAAAAGCCGGATCCAGGGGACCCGGCCGAGTTGTTGGAGTGCCAAAAAGGCAAAACCTCCAGAGGGGAACACTCACAGGCGTCAATGGGAGGAGAAACGCCCGGGAGATGATCGATATATGAGCAATGACTGCCTAAACCTCAAGCAGCCATTTTGCAGGCCTCCCATGCGGAAATGACTGCTCTGTGGCGCAATAACTGCACCGATCTGTCAGAGAACTGCCACTTTTACTTTCGCGGCGAGGCCGATCAGTACGACCAGGCGCGAGCCTTGGCGATCACAAAGTCGCGGAACGCATGCAGCTTTGCCTGATTTTTCATCGCGTCGGGGTAGCAGAAATAGGTGTCGAAGGATGGCACCTCGGTTTCCGGCAGGAGCTGCACCAGGCCAGAGTCTTTGTGAACGATGTAGTCGGGCAGCATCGCGATTCCCGCCCCGCGCGTGACCGCGCGCTTGATCGACAGGATGTCGTTGATCTGCAACGTCGAGATGCGAGATCGGCCGTCCTCGAACTCGCCCAGCGTTTCCAGCCAGTTCAACTCGCTCAGGTGCGGTGGCACAGGCTCGCCGAACGTGATCAGCCGGTGCTTTCTGAGTTCTTCAATCGTTTCGGGCTTGCCGTGCTTGGAAATATAGGCGGGGCTCGCAAACAGATGAAAATGCACGGTGAACAGTCGTCGCTGGATCAAGTCCGGCTGCTGCGGCTGGCGCAGCCGGATCGCGCAGTCCGCCTGTCGCATGGTGAGATCCAGCTCCTCATTGGCGAGAACGAGCTGAAGCTGGATTTCCGGGAAAAGGTCGAGAAATTCCGGCAGCCGTTCGGTCAGCCAGCCCGCACCAAGGCCCACTGTGGTGGTGACGCGGAGGCTGCCTGACGGGCGGTCCTTGTTCTCGGTCAACCGCGAGCGGATCGCGTCGAGCTTCGCCATCACATCGTGCGTGGTGCGATACAGCATTTCGCCCTGCTCGGTAAGCACGAGCCCGCGCGCATGACGGTTGAAGAGCGGCACACCGATGTCGTGCTCCAGCGCACTCACCTGCCGCGAAATGGCCGATTGCGAAAGGCGCAGCGTGTCCGCCGCATGGGTGAACGAGCCGGCCGAAGCGGCGGCGTGGAACACGCGAAGCTTGTCCCAGTCGAGACCCATGTCGTCCTCCCGTGACGGCCTTATTCCGCGGCTTCGCGATGCATTTCGAGGCTTGCCACGTATTTTTCCGCTTCAAGCGCCGCCATGCACCCCATGCCCGCCGCGGTGATGGCCTGCCGGTAGATGTCGTCGGTCACGTCGCCGGCCGCGAACACGCCTGGCACGTCGGTCGCGGTCGAGTCGGGCGCGGTCCAGAGGTAGCCGTTGGATTTCTGACGCAGCTTCCCTGCAAAGAGGTCGACGGCCGGCGCATGGCCGATCGCCACGAACACGCCGTCGAGCTTGAGCTCGGTAACCGCGCCGGAATGCACGCTCTTCACGCGAAGCCCGGACACGGATGGCGGCAGCGGAGCCTTGGGCTGGCTGCCGGTGATTTCCTCCACCGCATGGTCCCAGAGCACACGGACATTATCCTTCGCCGCAAGCCGCTCGCGCAGGATGCGCTCGGCACGGAACTCCGATCGGCGGTGGATCACCGTGACGCTTCGCGCGATGTGGGAAAGGTAGAGGGCTTCCTCCACCGCCGAATTGCCGCCGCCAATCACGGCCACGTCGCGGCCGCGATAGAAAAAGCCGTCGCAGGTCGCACAGGCCGAGACGCCAAATCCCATGAATGCCTGTTCCGAAGGCAGCCCGAGCCACTTGGCCTGCGCGCCGGTCGCGATGATCAGCGCATCGCAGGAATATTCCGCGCCCGAGTCGCCCTTGAGGCGGAAAGGTCTCGCATCCAGATCGACCTCCGTAATCAGGTCCGAGATGACCTCCGTTCCCACATGCTCGGCCTGCTTGAGCATCTCGCCCATCAGCCACGGTCCCTGGATCGGGTCGGCGAATCCGGGATAGTTCTCCACTTCGGTGGTGATCGTCAGCTGTCCGCCCTGCTGGAGGCCGGAAATCAGCACAGGCTTGAGCATCGCACGCGCGGCATAGATCGCGGCCGTGTATCCGGCCGGCCCGGAGCCGACGATCAGAACAGGTGCGTGCTTGGTCATGCGTCCGTGCCTCGGCGTGGATGTTGACGGCATGACGCCGCGAAATGGCGGATTGTTTCCGCGCCCCATTTAGGAATGGTGACGGGCCTCGCGCAAGGCAAGACGACCCTTGACTCCGGAACTCCTTGCCCGCGACCTCCTAAAGGCTGGGGAGAACCCGCTTTCCCGCGCGCTGCCAAGCGCGGAGGGATGGACTAGAAGAACGTTGATGCCAAATTGCCGTTCTGCGGCCGGAGCCTGCGATGTTGTGTCCGACATGATCAAGGCCGCGCTGGACGCCATCGACTGGAAAATCCTGCGGGAACTCCAGGAGGAAGGACGCATCACCAATGTCGAGCTGGCCCGCCGGGTCGGCATCTCGGCACCGCCCTGTCTGCGGCGCGTCAAGCGGCTTGAGGAGGCAGGCGTCATCCAGGGCTACCGGGCGACGCTGAACGGCGCATCACTGGGCCTTGATGTTACCGCCTTATGCCTCGTCGGCCTCAAGCATCAGTCCGAAGCCGAGCTGCGCGCTTTTTCCGATCAGGTGGCAGACTGGCCGCTCGTCCGGCGCGCTTGGATGGTGTCGGGCGAATCCGACTTCATGCTCCACTGCGAGGCACCCGACCTCGGCACCTTTCAGCGATTCGTGATCGAGGCGCTGACCTCTGCATCCAATGTCGACACGGTCCGCACCGCCCTGACCATCCGGCAGGTGAAGGACGAAGGGCTGGTCGCGATCGATCCGTGAAGCGCGGAGAGCAGCCGGTCAGGCGGGCGGAAGATCGCCCTTCAGCTTGTTCCTGAAGGCGTAGCAATGAACGGCCGCGCGGTAGAGCGGTCGGCGCATCTCCCGCATCACTGTTTCCACGATCGGCCGTGCCTTAGCCTGGATGGTCGTGCCTCCGATCTCGCCGCTGATCTCGCGCAGGAGGATCGGGCGGGCGGCGAGCATTCGGACGGGCAGGAGCCAGCAAAGCTGGAGATAGGCGTCGACCGGGCGGTCGAACTGCTCCGTGGCGAGGAGCAGCTTTTCTGCCGCATCGCGACCCACCCACTGCATGAACATCCGCCGCCCCGGTAGTTTTGGCGCGATGATCGAGACATGCCCAGCGGATGCGATTGTCGGCCCGCTGTCGTCGCGCAGCGCTTGCGGAAAGCGCAGATAGTCGCCCGGCCGCAGCACGGAGGCGCCAAGCTCGAGCACGGAGGTGAGTCGGGCAGCATCGACAAGGATGTCATCCTCGACGATCAGCCCGGCGTCGTGGCCGTCCTCCACGATCGCGCGCCATGCCTTGCGATGGGACAGAAAGCAGGCGATTTCCTCCCGACGCAACACGAACGGATAGAATGGCCTGAACAGCTTGGGGCGGTACACCGCTTCAAGCTCGGCATCGCCCAGCGTTCTGGCGTCCACGGCATCGAGCATCGTGGTTGGTATCGGCAGGGAAGCGGCTGTCGCCTCGGCATGCGCGCGCCGCTGCTCGGCGCGGGCAAGATGGATGACGAACCCCGCCATCCTCACGGCGACCGGCCCTCGAACAGGGAGTGATAGACGCGAGAAATTCCCGCCGCCTCGCGTTCGAGCGGAAAACGCGCCGCGACATGGGCTAAACCCGCTCGTCCGTGGCTCTCCGCAAGTCCAGGATCAGCGAGGTAGCGCCGGATGGCCGCTGTCAGAGCAGCCCCCTCACCCGCAGGCACCACGGACCCGGTTTCGCCCGGAACGATCATCTCCGGATAAGCGCCTGCATCGCTCGCGACCACAGCCGCACCGGAAGCCATCGCTTCGAGCGGGGTCAAGCCAAAGCCTTCGTTGCGTGACGGCGCGACATAAAGGTGGACGCGGCGGTACCATGCAGCGATGTCCGGCACCTCGCCCAGGAAGCGGATCCGGTCAGACAGGCCGGCAGCCGCGATCCGATTTTCAAGCTCGCGCTGAAACGGCTGATGCTCCGCCGTGGCGCGGCCGGTGACCACAGCAGTCCACTCCGAAAATTCGGGCAGAAGCGCCAGCATCGCTTCCACGAAGAGGTCTGTGCCCTTTTGGTGCCGGACGCGGCCGAAGCAGCCGACGAGATAGCGTCCCGGCAGGCAGGCGGCAGCAGCACTTCGCTCCGTCTCCTCGGCCGGCGGATGGAAACGGGCCTGATCCACCCCGTGCATGACCACCTGGCATGGCACCTCAAGAAATCCTGCCGAGCGCTCGCTCGTCGCGATCACCGCATCCATGTGGCGGATCAGCCATTTGGTGAACGGCTTGTGGCGGCGTTGCGCTGCTGAGGTGAAGACGAGCCGCAACGGCGCGCGGCAAAGATGACGAAGCAGCAGCCCCGCCACCATCTCGGTATTGCGCCGCGCATGCCAGATCCGGAAAGACCGGCGGCGCGGGCGCCACAGCAGCATCGGCAACTGCCACCACGCCATGTGCGGCAGGTCGGGCGGCAGGCCCGGCCCAAGCACGCCGATCCCGTACTCCCGGCTCTGCAGGGGCACGAGTTGCACGATCGTGCTCGTCACGCCCGACAGTCGCCGCTTGAGATTGGGCGCGATGACCTCCACTGCGCCCATGTCTCGCACGATCCGCCTGGCACTGCCGCCTTCACGCCGGCCGGACGATGCCCCGATCTCAGCCGCCACGGCTCAAGCGCTCGCGCGCGGCGGCTCAAACGAACCGGACACCCACGATCTCGTAACCCCGAGCGCCGCCCGGCGCATTGACCTCGATCGTGTCGCCCACTTCCTTGCCGATCAAGGCGCGCGCGATCGGCGAGGAGATCGAGATGCGGCCCGACTTCACGTCGGCCTCCTGGTCACCCACGATCTGATAGGTCTTCTTTTCCTCGGTATCCTCGTCCAGCAGGATCACGGTCGCGCCGAACTTGATCTTGTCGCCGGAAAGCTTCGACACGTCGATCACCTCGGCGCGCGCGATGAAATCTTCCAGCTCGTTGACACGGCCTTCGTTCAGGCTCTGCGACTCCTTGGCCGCGTGATATTCCGCGTTTTCCGAAAGGTCGCCATGGGCGCGGGCTTCCGCGATCGCCTCGATGATGCGGGGACGCTCCTCCTGCTGACGCCAGCGAAGCTCTTCCTTCAGGGTTTCGAAGCCCTTGCCGGTCATGGGAACCTTGTTCATCTCGGTCGACCTCTGCGAATTCGTTTCCAGCCCGTCCTCTGCGCGGCCTGGAACACAAAAGAAAACGCTCCGCGAGCCGGGGCTGACGGAGCCATCTGGATAGTCGAGAGCCTATATAGCAATGCCGTGACGGGATTTCACGCTCATTTATTTCCGGCGCTAAATGCAGGCGCATCTCCGCCTTGTGGGCGTGGGGCGAGATGATATGACGTCGAACGCTCCCGCCTCCCTTTCGCCGGCTTCTTCGCGCATCATGACCCGCTTTCAGGCCAGCCTTCTGCTGCTTCTCGTCGGTGCCTTGTGGGGCTTCGGTTTCGTCGCCCAGGTCCGTGCGATGACGGAAGTGGGGCCATACGCGATTGTCGCCGTCCGCTTTGCGCTGGCGGCCTTAGCCGTTCTGCCCTTCGCCCTGATGGAAGGGCGTCGGGCAACGGTCCGGCTGCGCTTCCGCGACTGGCTGGGCTTCGCCGCCATTGGATTTTTTCTTCTCGCGGGCTCGGTTGCACAGCAGATCGGGCTCCAAACCACGACCGTCACCAATTCCGGCTTTCTTACGGGACTTTACGTGGTGATGGTGCCGCTCTTCGGCGTGCTTCTGTTTCGGCACTGGCCGCACCCCGTGGTCTGGCCGGCCGTGCTCCTCGCCGCTGTCGGCATCTTCCTCCTGTCCGGCGGGCATCTTGGTGCGTTGAACACGGGCGACGGTCTCACCGTTCTGTGCGCCGCCTGCTACGCCGTGCAGCTGGTTCTGATCGGACGTTTTGCCAGCGGCACCGGCCGCCCGGTGGCCCTTTGTGTGGTGCAATTCGCAGTTTGCGCCATCGGCGGCCTGGCTCTTACTCTATATTCCGAAGCCATCGCATGGAGCGCTATAGGGAGCATGGCGGCGGAACTGCTTTACCTCGGCGTGGTGGCGGGCGGGATCGCCTTCACGCTTCAGGCCATCGGTCAGGCTCAGGTGAGCGCGCCCGCCGCCGCGCTGCTGCTCGCTTCCGAATCGATCTTCGCGGCTGCGTTCGGCGCGGCTTTTCTTCACGAGCGCCTTCCCCCAGCCGGGCTGCTCGGATGCGCGCTGATCTTCGCAGCTATCCTGGCAGTAGAGGCCATTCCACCGCTTCTTGCTCGACGCATGGTACGCGCCTAAAGTCTCTGCGCGCGTAAGCCCGTCTTGCCGCTCGGTTGGAAAGGGCTAGTTCGCCCTCATGCGCTTCACGCCTTCTCTCCTTGCGGCAATGATGACGGCCGCCATGGCTTTGCACGTCACG
Organism: uncultured Mesorhizobium sp.; assembly: GCA_963522145.1. Lineage (GTDB taxonomy): Bacteria > Pseudomonadota > Alphaproteobacteria > Rhizobiales > Rhizobiaceae > Mesorhizobium_B. The sequence continues at coordinate 14,069 of CAUQXI010000043.1, forward strand.
CCTACATACGCCGAGTCGCCGCGCGCCGGTCCAACGTTTGATCCCGTGTCCAAGAAGGCGCGTCATCACAGCAAGAGGCGCCACGCCCGGCCATCGCGCAGCAAGGCACCTCGCGACGCGACCACGGCGTCGCCTCCTGCGAAGCCGGAGCAGACACCACCCAGCGTCGCCCCTCCATCATCGCGGCCGCAGTCCGAGCCGATTGACGGTGCTGCGACAGGCGCTCCGCCCCTTCCAAGTACGGCGCCGACAACTCCTGACAGCGGCGGAACAGAAGGAGCACCTGCCCGACAGGAGCTTCCTGCGAGCGCAGAACTGCCAGTGCCCACACCCCGGCCAACGGAAGACGCCGTACCCCCGCCGGCTGATCCATCACCGACGGCGCCTTCTACCGAACCGCCACCCGCAGCGGGCAAGCCCGAACCAGCAATGCCCGAAGCGGAAGCCCAGTGCCGCCTTCGCCTTCACGCGCTTGGCGTCACCTTTACCGAACGGCCGCCCGAAGAAAGCCCGCTCGGCTGTTCCCTGCCGCACCCGCTTTTGGTGACGCGGCTTTCCGGCACGATCGCGCTTGAACCTAGCGCGCTAATCAACTGCGCGACCGCCGAAGCCGTCGCCACCTTCACCCGCGACGTGATCGTGCCTGTAGGTCGACAGGAGATCGGCGCCGAGTTGCAGGCGATCGAACAGGCATCGGGCTATGTCTGCCGCCCGCGGCATGGCACGAGAACGCTTTCCGAACACGCATTCGGCAACGCGCTGGACATGTCGCGCTTTGTCTTCGCCGGCCGGGCGCCGGTCGATGTCGCGGCCGCGCCGGGAAAGCAGGAGGAGAAATTCCTGGACGAGTTGCGCAAGCGGGCCTGCGGTCCCTTCAAGACAGTTCTCGGGCCCGGCAGCGATGCCGACCATGCGACCCATCTTCACCTCGATCTCGCCCAGCGCAAGAACGGCAGCACCTTCTGCCAGTAGGCAGAGCTTGTTGCGATGAGCTTTCATTTACGCTTGCGCCCTACTCTGTCCGTTGAACCGGACGATCGATGGCCATGGGCGACAAAGGTGAGTCACGAGGCAGCAAGCGCTTGGGCTGCCTCGTGCGTACGATCACGCTGCTTGCGCTCCCCCTCGCCTCGTCCTGTTCGACCGATGGTCTTCTGTCGCTTGGTTCGAACGCCTCCGGTTCTCGTTCTTCCGTCGATCAGGGTGAGACGTCGACCCCGCTGAGCGCTGGCTACCCGCGCTTTTCCGATCCTGACGCGTCGCCGGGCATGCTTTCAGCCGAGGAAAAAGGCTGCCGGCGGCAGCTCGAAAAGCTTGGCGTTGCGTTCGAGCCGCTGCCTCCGATCAACGATGGCGGCGCCTGTCACGTGGACAACCCGATCAAGATGTCCGCCATCGGCTCCGTGGAGATCAGGCCGGCGGCGACGCTGAACTGCGAGATGGCGCTGACCTTCGCGCGCTGGACAAAGAAGGAACTCGTTCCGTCCGCGCGCTGGCGCTACTTTTCAGGCGTGAAGACCATCCGTCAGGGCTCGAGCTATTCCTGCCGCAATATCGCCGGCTCCCGCACCTCCTCCGAGCACGCCAGAGGAAACGCGCTCGACGTGATGAGCATCGAACTGAACAACGGCGACACCATCGACGTGCGCAAGCCCGGCTTCTTCGCCTTTTGGCAGCGCGGCTTCCTCAACAATGTGCGCGAGGACGGCTGCACCTATTTCAGCACCGTTCTGGGTCCGGGCTACAACTACGACCATCGCAACCACTTCCACTTCGACATCAAGGAACGGCGCAACGGCCATCGCGCCTGTCACTGACTGCCTTGCGGGATAACGCCCGTTTTCATTTCCCGTGTTCCAGAAGCGGCTGATCCGTCCTATCTAGCTTTCCGCAAGGCAGCATTCGGAACGGGAATGGTATACGTAGAGATCGGGATCGTGCTTGCGCTGGTGGTGGTGAACGGCCTCCTGGCGATTTCGGAGATCGCGGTTGTTTCCTCCCGTCCCGCCCGCATCAAGACCTTGATCGACCGTGGCGTCACGGGCGCCGGCCGGGCGCTCGCGCTGGGCGCGGATCCCGGCCGCTTCCTGTCCTCCGTGCAGATCGGCATCACCCTGGTGGGCGTTCTGTCGGGCGCGTTTTCCGGCGCCACGCTGGGCGCGCGCCTGTCAGGCTTCCTCCTGAGCCTCGGCGTCCAGGATGGCGTTGCGGATGCGCTCGGCGTCGGTGTCGTCGTCGCCCTCATCACCTATGGCTCGCTGATCCTCGGCGAGCTCGTGCCCAAGCAGATCGCGCTTCGCGATCCCGAAGCCGTCGCGGTCAGGGTTGCCCCCGCCATGACGATCCTGGCCAAGGTGGCCGCGCCGCTGGTCTGGCTGCTCGACATGTCCGGACGCGGCGTCCTCTGGCTGCTCGGCCAGCGAGGGCAGAGCGAGGAAAAGGTCACGGACGAGGAGATCAAGATGCTCGTCGCCGAAGCCGAGAATGCCGGCGTCCTCGAATCCGACGAACGTCGCATGATCGCGGGCGTCATGCGGCTTGGCGACCGCGCCGTGCGCGGCGTGATGACCCCCCGCACGGAAGTGGAC
>CAUQXI010000044.1:0-13992 GCA_963522145.1 uncultured Mesorhizobium sp.
ATCTCGTCGACCACCAGGCTTGAGCCGCGCGGGAAGTTGAAGCTCGCCAGGCGGTCGGCCGCGTTGCCGGTGCTCCAGGAGAAGGCGTTGGCGGCATCGGCGGTGTTGTTGCCGTTCACCAGGTTGAGCGGCGAGGTCGGCAGATAGGGATTGATCGTGCCGACATTGATGAGCGACCGCCGGTCTCCCTGACCGCCGAGATTGCCGTAGGAGGTCGCCGTCACCGTCGCATCGGCGAGGCCGGTGGTGTTTGTTTCGCTGTTCAAGACGAAGGTGAGCGCGGTGGTGCCGAGCGTGATCGGGCCCGGCGTGTTGCAGCGCCATTCCTGACCCTTCGCGGCACCCTCCCTGACATAGAACGTCGCGCCCTGCATCTCGGCCGCCGCATCGGCGTCCTGGGCGCGCGTCACCGTGCCTGCCGCGGCCGGCGTGACATAGACGCCGTTCGCAGCGCCGGCCGCTTGAGAAACAACGGCGAAGCGGTCGCCCGTCGCCAGGATCACGCCGCCCAGGGTGGAGCCGTTCGCGATCGTGTTCAGGGTAACGGCCACGTTTGAGAGCGCGCGCACGGCATCGATCTGGCGGAAGCCGGTGGCGAGCGCCTGGGCGGTTTGCTCCAAGCCAGCAACGCGAGGCGACAGGTTGCCGAGCGCGTTTTCCGCCTGTGTAAGCCTGCCTTCCTTATTTTGGTCAGCAGTGTCGATGGCGTGGAACACCTCGCGCACGTCGACCTTGTCGGGGCTCTGCTTGCCCGAGGCGGGCACGCCGTCCGTGACATAGTCGCGGAAGGCCTGATCGGCGGCAGTCTTGATGGCGCCCATGCGGGAACACTCCAAGTGGAAGCACCCCGCGGCAGGCAGGGCAGTTGAACTGGCTGGGATCGACAGATCAGGTGACGGTGGCGGAGACCGGGCCGGCGAGCGGCCCTGCGATTCCTGAAGGGTTCAGTGGCTCGGCATAGACGTCATAGACACCGACCGACGCCGTTACGGGCACGCTGTAGGAGATGCCCGGCGCAACAGCCGGGCGCGTCGCGAGATGCGTGGTGCGGCTGAGCGGGGTGCCGGCCGGCGCGAGGTAGATCGCCACGCGGGACAGATGCGCGTCGTTCGTTGAGCCGAACCCGACTGCCACCTGCCCCGTTCCGCCGGTCGCTGAGAACGAGAGCAGCGCCGCGGGAGCCACCGTGTCGGCCACGGCGACGATCTCGACGCTCGGCGTCCATGTGCCGGGCCGGTCAGAGGATGAGCGATGACGCGCCTGGAACTCATATTCCTCGCCGTCGTCGAGCAGGAAGCTGTCCGCCGTGGTGGCACCGCTCGATACCGGGATCGGCTGCCAGGACGTTTCGCTCGTCTTCTTGCCGCGAAGCTCCACACGCAGGCTCTTTGCGGCGTTCTTCGTCCAGGACATCCGGGCGAATGGAGCCATCTGGCTGCCCACGCTCTTGCGGATGACGATGGCGACGAAGTCGGCCACAAGCGGGATGTCACGGCCGCCGATCGTCTTGTCCACAGCTGGCGCGGTGCCCTCCTCCAGCTCCGGGTTCCAGGCATAGGCGTCGGCCCCGATGCTTTGCAGCTGGAGCGTGACGCCGATCAGCGTGGCGTGCTCGCCGAACACGAACTGGAAGTCCATCACCTCGAAGTCGTGGTCGATCCCGAATGCGGCGTAGCGCACATGGATGAAGCGCTCGCCGAAGGCGGCAAGCGCCTGAAGATTGCATGCCAGCGTGCCGACCCATTCCGGGTTCGCGCGCGCTGCCTCGATCTTCATCAGGCGCCGCGTCTGACCATGCGACGGCGAGCAGACCAGGTCGGCTTGCGTCGCGATCTCGCCGCGGTCGGCCACATCGGCATCATCCACCCATGGATCCGCATCGGCCGTCTGGTAGTCGTGCGGCACGGAGGTGAACTGAGCTGTGATGGTGTTGGCCGTTTCGAGGATCGACTTGCCGCGCCCGAGCCCCTGGAAGCCGGTGATTGCGGCCTCATCGATCGTCACCGTCGGCGCGCGCCACTTGCCGACTTCGAGGTGCATGCCGCCGTCGGGCGTGGGCGCCAGCCGTGCGTTGCCGGCTGCCATGAAGCGCCGCAGCACGTCACCGGGCCGCTCGCTGAAGCTGTAGGAGCCCCAGCAGCGATAGCGGCGCTCGGTGCCGCCTGCCTTGAGCGGGATCACGTCGTTGCAGTCGTTCACCGCCTGCCGCCAGCCGTCCAGTGCTTGCGGCGTGGCAAGCATGCTCAAGGGCATGCGCATGCCGTCACGATCGCGCAGATAGTCCATGACGATGCGCGCGAGGTTGTCGCTCCAGGTCCAGGTCGCAACATCGTCGACGTTCTGGGCTGGATCGGTCGGATCGAAGACACGGCATCCGCGCGCCACGACGCGGAACAGGGTGTTCGCTCCGTTCGGGAACTTGTCGTTCACGCGATCGGCTTCCGGGCTTTCCAGACGGACAGCGAGACTTGCCACCCCGTCGCCGCGATGAGCCGCTGTCCACTTGCCGGGAAAGGTGCTGATGAGATGCGGGTAGGATGTCTCCACGGGAAGACCAAGGCGGGAGAAGATATAGACCTCGTTGTCGATCGGCTCTTGCTGCACCTTGCCGTTCGATGCGAGCGTGACCGAGAAGTCGTCGACCCAATACTCCATGATGCTGTCGAGGCGACGCGAGGCGAGCGCGATGACCTGATGCAGGAAGCCGTCGTCGTTCTCGCGGAACAGGTATGGACCGCCCAGCTTGCCCTGCCCGTAAAGCGCGGTGCGCGTCGGCGTCGGCTGCTTGTAATTCCCCTGCACGTCCTCGGGCTTGGGCGCTTCCTGCCGGCCGAGCCGCTGCGCGAGCAGGCCGACACCGATAACTGCGGCATAGCCGATGCCGGTGGCAACCGCCGACACTGCGGCCGGGCCAAGCACCCAGATCGGCGAACTCACAACAAGCGGCAGCACAGCGGCTGCAATGAAGGCGGGCATCAGCGCACGCTCCACGCCATGAGGATGCGGGGTGCAGTAACGGCCGACATGCCCTCCCCCATGCGAAGCATCCACAGCGAGCCGACGCGGATCGCCCCTGTCACGATGTGGCCGGCAACGATCGCGGCCACGTCGCCATCGATCGGCTCTCGTGTCATTGGGAAGCCGCCGGCGCGCATCGCGCGCGCCAGGCGGATCGGCAGGGCGACACGCTCAAGCAACGCCGAAGCCTCTTCCTCGTCATCCCAGTGCTGGCCCGACACCTCGCGAAGGCTCACGCCGGTACGTGAGAGCACCCACGCCTCGATCATGCAGGCGCAGTCCGTCTCGCCCATGCGGAACGGCTGCTCGGCAAACTCGCGCACAAACTCAGCCGCCGTCATCAGAAGTCCGGCCAGCGCAGGGACTTGAAGATCAGCGACGGGATGAACTCCATGATCCGGTCACCCGGCGACCGTCGCTTTTGGTCACGGTCGGTGTAGCGGCCGTTAGCCGGACGCGAGCGGTTGAAGAAGGCGTTCTCGACAGTCAGCGTTGCCGTCTGCACGGCGCCATCGTCGCCGCTTGCCGGGCTGCGCTCGACGCGCGGCGGTTGCATCAGCCCGAAGAAGAGTGGGATTAGGCCACCCACCGGCTGCCAGTCGGCACCGAACACCTGGAGATAGATCAGCAGCGGCTGCTGGTCGGCCTCGTCCGATTCCGCGACAGCGAGCGGCAGCAGCTCGGGATCGACGCCGGACAGGGTGAGCGTCACCTGCCGGGACTGTGCCTCGCCGGAGAAGCCCAGCCCCTCGATCTGCACCGCGCCATAGGTCGGCTTCCACTCGTGCCCGCCGACATCGAGCACCGTGTCACCGGCCCAGCGTCGCACCGTCTTGCCTCGGAAGCGCGCTTCCACCAGCCAGGCGGCACGCGCCGTCGAGGCCGCGAGCGAAGCGACCTGTTCCGCCGTAAAGAAGCTCATCAGACGCCGATGCCGGCCGCGAGAAGTGACAGGACGGTCGCGACAAGGTCGAGCACCACATGCAGCACGTTGACGAGCATCACAGCGCCTCCACGAATCTGATAGACAAGGAAGCCGATCGGCGCAGCGCGAGCTCCAGATCCATCTCCTGATCGGAAGCCAGCCGCATACGGCACACCGGACTGTCGAAGCGGAGCGCTGCCCCCGCCGGAACGGCCTCGCGTAGCGGCGGCCATATCGTCAGCGTCGCGGCACTCGCGGACTGCGCCTGCACCGCTTTGATGCGATACAGCCGCTCGCCGATCGAGAAGTGGTGCGAGGGCTCCAGGTCACCGGCCTGCACCTTGGTCACGCTGAGCTCGGTCGCGCGGCGCGCGGCGCCGGCAGCGAGCGTCACCGCGATCACATCCTGCGCATAGCCCGTGCCATCCGAGAAGAAGGAACCGTCCCCATGCGGCAGCGGTGTGCGTGTCTTCGCGGCCCCTGCCGGGAACGGCTGGTCGGCGCCACAAAGCGGGATCAGGATCGGCGTTAGTCCGCCTTCCAGCAGAGACTGCAAGGCGCGGAACAGCTTGCGCCTCGCACCGTCGCCCACTCGCACACCGCCGAGCGTCGCCTTCCACCGCCCGGCGTCCGAAGCCGTGATCTGCTCCGCGCCCGTGGCGATCGAGGCCGCACCGCGCGTGTTGCGGAATGACGGGTTGATGGCGAAGTCGCGTGCAGGCAGCGCAGCCATGGGCCAGAACAGCGTCATCAGAGCTCCCGCGCATCGGCGTCCGCCATCATGCCGGTCAGGTTGCGGCGCACCTGCCGTGTCGCACCCGCCATGATCTGCGGCGCGGATCGGCGGACGTTCCGCTGGCTGACGCTTTCCACGAAGGGCAGCAGGTTGCCGTTGTTGTCGGCCGAGACGCCGAAGGTGACATGCGTCGCATGGGCGGTTCCCAGGCCCTTGACGTTTGGAAGGACGCGACCGGCCGAGGACGGCACAAACATCTCCGGCCCGCGCTCGCCGACCATGTAGGCCTTGCTCGTCGACACCGGCCCGCCATTGGCGCGGAAGCCGCCGAAGATGCTGCCGATCAAGCCGGACAGGAGCCCGCCGCCGCCGCCACTACTCGGCGTCGCAAACAGCGAGTTCAGCAGCATGTCAAACAGCTTGTCGGCAACCTTGTTCAGCGCGCCCGCCAGGGCCTCGCTCGCATCCTTGCCAGCACGAAGATCGGAGATGAAGCCGCCGAGCACGTCACGTCCAAGATCGGAGAACTCCTCCGCCGTGCGCTGAAGCTCCTCCTGTGCGACCTTGCTGTGTTCCTGCTGCGCTGACAGGCGAGCATAGTTGCCGGCTAGCTGGTCGATCTTCGTTGCCAGCGCCGGCGTGATCGTCAGCCCTGCCTGCTTCGCCTCATTGAGGAGCTGCTGCTTGATGCGCGCCTGCTCGACGGCGTAGCCGTAATCGTTGATGCCCTTCGTCAGTCCGTTCTGCGCCTCAAGCTCGGCGTTCAGGACATCGATGCGCCCCTGCACGTCGGCAACCTTGCCCTCGAAGATTTGCTCGGGCGTCCGCTTGCGCGGACCTGCCGCTTCAGATGCGGGCGCATTGGCCCTGCGCTGCGCGTAAGCAATGGCATCGTCCACGGTTCGCCCGCCGCCAAGGATGGTCGGATTGGCCTTGATCGAGGCCGCGGAGATCAGTCCGGCCAGCGGCGAGCCGGAAGCGGCGGACAGCACCTTGGCCGCATCACCTGCCCCTAGGAAGTGCGCGAGATGCAGCGCTGCTTCATCGACGCTCACGCCAGCACGCTGAAGCACAACGGCGTTCTCACGCGCATACTTGTCGATCAATGTCCGGCTGGTGTCTGCATTCTTCCGCAAAGCCAGCACGGCGGCGCGCGACATACCGGCCGCACGGTCGGGGAAGTAGCGCTGGAAGAGGTCAATCCAGGTGCTTTTCACGAACTGGCCGACGCCAGTCGCGGATGAGTTCGGGTTTTTGGCATCGGCTTGCCCGCCACTCTCTGCCTTCACCACGCGATCGACGAACGCGTTGATGGCAGGGACAGCCTTCTGCAAGTCGCGCTCAAACTGGGACGGTGTGTTCGCGGCGCGGCGGTCCATTTCCTCTGCAGGGTTGAGGAAGCGTCCGTCGGCGCTGGTCAGCGGGGATAGAGCCCCGAGATTGTTGTTCGACGCATTAAGCTGGCCAACGACGGAGAGGGCTTGCGCGAGCTCTTCCGACCTCTCTTTCGCCTGCTTGGCGTTGTCAGCGAACTTGACCAGCTCGTCACTGGAATCGGTCATCTTGGCGGTGAAGTCGGCGACCGCCGGAGACGAGGTGTTCTTGAAGAGGTCGGCAAGTGCCTTCTGAACGTCCTGGACGTTTTTGACGGTCTTCTCGCCGTCGTCCAGCTCAGCCTGTAGGCGCTCGAATGCTTCCTGAAGCGCCGCAATGACGGGAAGGTTCTGACTGCCCGATCCGAAGATCTGGATCAGTCGAACGAAGTCGCCCTGAAAGCCGCGAATCTGCTCACGCGCTTTCTCGACATTCTCGTCCGAGACGATCTTGCCGGCCTGCCTAACGCCTTCCGCATCCAGCGCGCGGGCACGCTCATCCGCATAGGCCTTTACTGCTGGCAGTGCATCGCCCCACTTCTTGGCGACCTCGTCGATCAGCTGCGCCTCTTTCTTCAGCTGCTCCTCGGTCTTTTGCCCGCTGCTCAGCCACTCAGCGAAATACTGGACAGCCGCGCCGCCCAGCCCGATGACTGCAATGGTGGCGAGACTCACAGGGTTCAGCATGGACAAGAAGGCGCCGCCGAGTGCCGTCACTGCCGAACGTGCGCCGGCCGGCCCGAGCGCCTGCGTGATCTGCGTTCCCTGCTGAAGCGCAATCAGGAATGGCGACTGCCCGCCCGCGAGCTGCACACCAATGTCGTTGAACTGGGCGGCCAGGTTGCCGACTTCGACGCGCGCTTCCTTGACCTTGCCCTTCATGCGGTCGATGCCGGGCGCACCCTTGGCGCCCATTCGCGCCAACGCATCTTCTGCCTTGCTGCCGGCTGCCTCGATGTCGTTGAACGACTTCTGCGCCTTGCCGACCGCCTTATCGAGCGCTTTCTCCAGCGAGGTGAAACGAGCCTCGAAGACGGCAAGCAGCCGCTCTGCTTCTACCGCCATGTCGTCAGAGCCCCATTCCCTTCGCGGCGCTGAGCGCCGCCTCGAACTCGTCGTCGCTTGGCGCCCTGGGCTTGTCGGCGTGCGCCGCGATCCAGCCTTCCACCATCGCGAGCCACTGCCCGATGGACAGCCGCTCGACGTTCTGGACACCCATCAAGACTGCGCCGGCGTAGATGGCGCCGAAGTCAAATCGCCTGACCTCGGCGCGTCCGCTTCCCCCGACGCGGCATCTCCGCCATCGGAGTGGACCTTGCCGAGTGCCGCCGCAACGATGCGGAGAGCGATCGGCGCGCACATCTCAGCGCCATGCTCCTCGATCATCGCCTGCGCTAGATCATCGGCGTCGGCACGGTTCATCCCGCCGCCGATCAGTCCCAGCCGGATGACGTGCTTCCATTGCCCCACCTTCAGGAAGGGCAGCTCCGAGGACAGTGCGCCGCCGATCAGGAAGATCGACAGGTCGAGCTCGGCCTCGAGCTCCTCGATCTCGGCGAGACCGAGCCGGTAGGAGCGCGTCTTGTCCGCAAGCCTGATCTCGACAGCGCCATGTCCGCTCATACGGCGGGCACCCATGTGACCGGCCCGTCATTGACGAGCGTCACCGATACCTCGGCCTTTTCCTTCTCCGGACCAGTGACTTCCCAGCCGGTCAGCTTGAACGCGCCCGCCCAGTGGCCGCCACCGTTTGCTGCCGAGACACCGTTCAGCACTACCCGGCAGTTCTTGGCATCGTCGCTGACAAACCAGTCATGCCAGTCCTCGACGGAGATCGTGTGCAGCTTACCGCTGCCCGTGATGGTCGCGGTCAGGCCATCCTTGGTCACCTCGGTCCAGCCGGGCGAGTCCGGCTCGTCGCAGTAGGAGACCGTTTCCGAAGTGGTGTCGGAGGTGAACTGGATGCCGCGATCGGTGTTGATGAGGCAGTCCGCGGCGAAGACTTCGGGATCGGCGCCGTTGCCGATCTGGACAAGCAGCTGCTTGCCCCTCAGCGACTTCACGGGAATGGCCATGGCATTGCTCCTGTAGAGGTTCAGACGGGATCGATGAGGTAGCGGAAGGTCAGGACGGCATGCTCGGTGAGCCCGTCGGGATCGCGGAAGGTCCGCATGGTTTGCAGCGTGCCGAGGATGGTGACGAAGCCGGCAACCGGCAGCTCGGTCGAGAGCCGCGTGACGATCGAAGCGGCGAGGTCTTTCGCCTCGATCTTCGAGCCTGTGGCGGGACGCGACCACACATGCACGTCGGCGAATGCCTCCCAGGCATCTGAGCAGCCGTTGCTGTCGTCGATCACCTGCTCGTCGCCGATGGTGACATACGGGAACACAGCGCCCTTCGGCACCTGATCGTAGATGCGGCCACCGGCCACCGCAGGCGATGCGGTCAGCGCCGTGAAGATCGCCTTCTGCAGCGCCCCTCCGATCATTTGCCGAACGCCTTCTTCGCACCGCGCCGCACGGCTGCTTGCATGCGGCGCATGGCCGGCTTCTTCGATGCCCGGTATGCCGGAAAGAAGAACGGGTTAGCGGCCATGTTCACCGTGCCGAACTCCTGGAAGCGCGCGTAGTAGGCGCCGTCGCCGCCTGCATAGACGGTGGCGATCAGTCCCTCGTCGCCCTTCGCAGCTTGAGCGTTCCCGACAGTGGAGATCGTGCCCCTGGGCGGCGGCCCCATCGTGACATCGATGCTGAAGCGCAGCTTGCCCGTTTGAACGGGAGCGAGGCGATAGGCGAACTCCGCCATATCTTCAGCAGAATCGCGGACCGCGTTTCTGACGTCGTCCTTCATCGCGTCGGGCAGACGCGCGAGCTGTTTGGCAAAGACATCCTTGCCCTTGATCTTCACGCAGCCGTTCCGCTCTGCACGAGAAGGTCGATCCACATCCGATCTTCGCTCGGCGTCACATCGCGGATGTTGAACACTTGGCCCGTGCGAGCGTCGGTCGCGCGCCAATCGGTCGTGATCTGCTGGCTCTGCGTGGAAGCGCGGATGCGGACGACCTGGCTGTGGCGACCTTCCAGCCGGGCCGCCAGCACCGCCTCACCGCCGCGAAGATGGGTGTATTGCGCCCAGACCGTGAAGCGGTCCACGAAGCCCGTGACCGTTCCGCCGGCGCCATCCGAGCCCGCCTCCTCCGAGGAGAAGGTGACGCGCTCGCGGAGATCACCCGCGCCGGTCTTCTTCGCCATCGACCTGTGCCAGAAGCTCGCCACTTAGCGGAGCGGCGGCGGGGAGCACTTCCACCTTCTCGACCGGTGCAGCCTTCTTGCGCGCCGCGCGCGTGGCCTTAGCCGCCGGTGCGTCGGCCTCTCGCATGCCAGATCCCGCCGCCTCAGCGAGATCGGCGCACTCATGCGTGACGTTGGCGCGTGTCCCGGCCATGTAGGCCGTGGTGACGCGCCCGCTCAACGCGGCGGGCGAGAAGTCGAAGTCTTTGGCGAAGTTGAACCAGACCATCGGTCGTCCTTTCAGCGGTAGATGCGCCGCTCGGCGGCAAGGGCCTCAAAGCCGGCCGGCACGTCCGTCATGGTGTCTGCCGTGGCGGCTTCCGGCGTGCGGAACCAGTGCGCGACGAGCATCGCTACCATCTGCACGTCGATCGGATCGGGATCGAAGGCGCGGTCACGGTCCTGATCCGTCGTGTCGTTGAAGCCCGCATTGAGCTTGATGCGGATCGGCGCGTCTCGGTCTGACAGCGCCGGCGGGACGAACGGCTCGTTCAAGGTGATCCAGACGCCGCGATCGTCGCTCAGCGTGCGCCACGCGGTGGACGGAAGCATATGCTCGACATGAGCCGCATCGAGATAAACGAACTCAACCACCTCGCGGAACGGCACCGCGGGGATGCCGAACGCGCTTGCCCAGCCCGGAGCCCGCCACTCGAACTCGGTGGGCACGAGCACCCTGCCCGTCCGCCGCTCCGCGCGCGCGGTTGCCGCGCGGATCAGCGCTTCGATCAGATCGTCGGAATCGTCGCTGTCCTCGCGCAGCCGCTTCTTCATGTCCGCGACGGAGATCAGAAGCGCTGTTGGCGGCGCGAGGCGGACGAGCACGGCCAATCAGCTCCGGTCGCGTGCGCCGCGGCGATGTGCCTGCGAGCCGGCGACAGTGCCGGCATCGGCCGTGGAGGCAACGCCCGGCTCGATCGATGGCGCCGCCTTGCTCGATGGCGCCGCCTCGCTCGATGGCGCAGCCTCGCTCGACTGCGCGTCGGCCTGCGACTGGCCGGTCGTGGTCAGGCCATCATGATCGAGCGCAGCCGTGTCAGTCACCGGGAGCGATGTGCCCGGCACACCTGCACCATTGAACACCGCAGCCTCGCTCGACTGCGCGTCGGCCTGCACCTCGGTGAACAGGCCGCGTTCGATCAGCGCGCGGGCGTCTGTGTCGCTCATGTTGTGCATGCTCGTGTCGATCACCGCGCCGGTGGCGACATCGCCATAAGCGCCGAGAGAGGATCGTTCTGCCTTGAGTTTCATGGGTTTTGCTCCTTCGGTTCATGGAGCGGGCGACCGAAGCCGCCCGCCTTGATGAGCCGAAGCGCCGATCAGGCGAGAGCGGCGGCGAAGTTGCCGTAGACCAGCGCGGCCGGACGGCGCACCGCAAGCGCGAGGCGCTTCTCGGCGCGTGCCGTGATCATGTTCTTCACGAAGTTGTCGCGGTCCTCGGTGGACAGCAGAACCTCGACATCCATGCGGTCGTAGATCTTCGCTGCGGCCCGGAACGCGCCGACCAGGAAGTCGCCCAGCGTGTTTGCCTGCGTGCCGACCACCGGCTTGCCCCAAAGCTGCGGAGTGACGGTGCCCTGCACATTGGCAAAGATGTAGCGATTGTCCGCATCCTTCGTCAGCTCGATGCCGGCCCAGTCGCTCGGGTGCAGCACCATCCCGTCGGCAGGGTATTCGGCCAGCGAAGCCTGGAGGATGGCAAGGCGCAGCACATCGATCTTCGTCCGGCCGGCGATCACGAGCGGGGCGTCGTAAGCCGTTGCGTTCGGGATCAGTCCGCTCAGATGCTCGCCCGTGCCGTTGCCCTTCAGGATTTCGGCCTCTTCGGAGAGGTCGAGGCCATAGCGGAGCTCGTCGTCCAGCTCGCCCTGCAGCTGCGGAATGTCGTCCATGGCCTGGCGAGAGATCGGCACCCAGTGCGCGATGGTGCGCACCGGCGCGTCTGCCGTGGTCCAGGTGTAGATCGATTCCGGCTTCATGGTGGTTTCCGCCACCACGGCCGCGTTGTTGGTGCGCGCGAGCTGCTTGGCATACTGCACGAGGTTGGACGTGGTGCGCCCGACCGAGAGCAGGCTGCGGATCGTCATCGTGCGCTTCGGAATGCCGATGACCTCGGTATCCCGCTGCGGATTGATGAGCCCGCCACCGGAGCCCGTGGCCGAGGTGATGGCGTTCTGCACCGTGATCCGAACCTGACCCGATGCGCCGCCTTCGATGAAGGCCTTCACCTTGTCGTTGCCGGCGACCATCTGGCCCAGCGTCTGGCGGGGCTCGTCCGCGCTGCCGCGCCGGCCCGCGAGCTTCTGCTCCAGGTCGGTGTTGCGCGTGGAAAGCACCTCGAGCTGCTGCCTCAGGTCGCCCTGCGCCTTCTCCAGCGCGGACTGCGCCGTCAGCAGCTTGTCAGCCGTGTTCTTGACCTCGGCCGACACGTCACCCGCAGTCTTGGACTGCTGCAGCGCCTGTTCGGCCGTCTTCTTCACGTCGTCGCCGACGCGGGTCAGTTCCTGCTTCACCTCGCCCAGCAGCTTTTCGATCTTTGCGGGATCGAGACCGGCATCGGCACGAACCGAGCCGATCAAAGCCGACGGCGCAGCCGCGAGCAGGCCGAACGCGCCAAGGGCGCGCGGCATAATATGCTTCGTCATTTCCTTGTTCCTTGAATAGGGCTCAGATGGCCCGAATGGACTGGAGGAGGTCCTCGACCCCCGCGACCACGGCAGCGCCTGACATGCCGGTTGGGGCAGCGCCTGACATGCCCCCTTTCATGGCGGCGAGAAGTTCCCGCCGCTCTGATTTCGTGACGCCCGCGCGAGCCAGCAGCGTGTCCACCCTGTGGGACGCCTGCACCCTCTTGCCCTGGGCGGAGTTCTTGGTCGTGCTGTCGATCTCATCGACAGACAGAAGCGCATCGGCAAAGCCGTCCTCGACAGCCTTCGCCCCGCCGATCCACGTCTCGCGATCGAGCATCTTGCCGAGTTCGGCTTCATCGATCCCGGTGCGCGCGGCGTAGATGTCCACCGCGGTGACATCGAAGGGTTCCAGCCAGTCGGCAACCTCGCGCAGCGCATGACGGTCGCCACCGGCCACGACCCAGGTGTTGTGGATCATCAGGAAGCCGGCGCGCGCAATCTGGATTTCATCACCGGCCATGGCGATCACGGACGCCGCCGACGCTGCGATGCCGACGATCTTCACCGTCACCTTCGCGGGATGATCGCGCAGGATGTTGTAGATGCCCAAGCCCTGGAAGTAATCGCCACCCGGCGAGTTGATGATCACCGTCACCGGCTTGGGGCCGATCGACCGTAGCGCCCCGGCGATCCGCTTGTCGGTGACACCATCGCCGAACCAGTCCGCCCCGATCGGATCGAGGATCGAGATCGTGTTTTCCTCGCTTTCGGCCGCGGCATGCACTTCCGGGTTCCAGCGGTCGAGCGCGGCCGGCTGAAGCTCGGTGCGGACACCAGGGCGCGCGCCGATCTTGGCTGCGGGAAGATCACGGATCGTCATTCGCGAGTTCCTTCTGCATCTCGGCCCGTGCCTTCGGCACGTCGTGGACATCGAGCCAGGCGCGCATCGCTGCGCGGGCCTGTGCTCCTGCATTGCCCGCCCCGCCGAGTGCATCGAGCGGCGCGAGGTTGGTCTGTGCCGTGAGATGGTCGCCACCTTCCACGCGCGGCAGGTTCAGCTTCGACCTGCCCTCATTGCGCGTCATCAGCCCGTTCTGTGTCATGGTGGACAGGAACGCAGCCTTGGCCGCGCTGTCCATCTGCAGAAGCGCTTCGCGGTTGAACTCGGCATAGCGCCTGCGGTTACCGGTCGGCCGGATCAGCTGCTTCTTGATCCTCGCCTCGATGCGGTCGCACAGCGGATCGATGCCGAGTGTCAGCCAGGCCAGCAGTATCTGCTCGACGCCGGAACCCCACATCGTCTGCCCGCGCGCGGCGTGCCCCACGATCACCGGCGGTACGCCGAACCATCGGCATATCTCCTCGACGGTGAAGCGCTGGTTCTCCAGCATCTGCGCGTCGAGCGGCGACAGGGCCAGCTTCTCGTATTTGAGCCCGGCTTCCAGAATCATCAGCTTGCCGGCATTGGTCGAGCCGACGAACTTCTCCATGATCTTCTGCAAGTCCAGACGCTGCTGATCGTCGAGCGTCTGGTCGGACGACAGGACGCCGCTCGCCTGCAGGCCCGAACCGAAGAGCTTGCCCGCCGTCTCCTCGATCGCGATGGCGGAACCGAGCGAGTGGACGCCGAAGCGGATCGCTGAAAGCCCGACATCGCCGCCGAAGCCGAATCCCTTGAGGTGGAACACCTTGTCGCGCGGGATCACCTCACGCTTGCCGCGGTCGTAGAGCGCATAGGCAAGGTCGTTTTGATCGTTCCGGAACGGCGCGATCTGCGTCGACGAGAACGGCTGAAGCGCGCTCAGCTTCTTGCCGGTGTAGACCTTCTCTGAATAGGCGTTGCCGTAGGTGAGAAGCCAGGCAACGTTGCCTTCCCAGAACTCCAGCGGAGTCTGATCAACGTTCGGGCTGTCCGTCAGCACCTCGGCGACATCGTCGTCGATACCAACCTTCTTGCGCCCGTCGTCGTCCTGCTTCTCGTAGACCGAGAGCGGCAGGCAGGAGACGGCTTGAGCCGACA
>CAUQXI010000045.1:0-11134 GCA_963522145.1 uncultured Mesorhizobium sp.
AGGTTGCGTCGCCGCGCTACACGGCGGCGAGCGAAGAAACGCTCAGGTGAACGAACGAACGAGGGAACCCACCAGAAGGTTCCAGCCGTCGATCAGCACGAAGAACAGGATCTTGAAGGGCAGAGAGACCACAGTGGGCGGCAGCATCATCATGCCCATCGCCATGGTGATGGTCGCCACGATCAGGTCGATCACGAGAAAGGGCAGCACGATCAGGAAGCCGATCTCGAAGCCGCGCCGGATTTCCGAGATCATGAAGGCAGGCACCAGCACCCGAAGGTCGGGCTCGGTGCTGGCCACCTCCTGGCCCCGGCCGCGGGCGAGGTCGGCGAACAGGTCGAAATCCTTCTGGCGCACATTGCGCAGCATGAAGTCGCGGAACGGCGCCGTAATGCGCGGCAGCGCCTCGGCTTCCGTGATCTCATTGTTGACGAGCGGCCGCACGCCATCATTCCAGGCCCGGTCAAAGACCGGCGTCATGACATAAAAGGTCATAAACAAGGCGAGGCTGATCAGGATCAGGTTGGCCGGCGTGGTTTGCAGGCCGATCCCCGAGCGCAGGATCGAAAACGCGATAATGAAGCGCGTGAAGCTCGTCACCGTGATCAGGATGCCCGGCGCCACCGAAAGCACGGTGACGAGCCCGAAGACCTGGATGATCGTGCCGATGGTGGAGCCGTCCGCCTGGCCCAGCGTGCCGAGCCCAAGCGGGCCGAGGTCGAGCCCGCCGGGGGCGGGCGCGGCAGGCGCCTGCGCAAGAACGGCCCATGCGCTGCCGAGCAGCAGCGCGACTGCCAGGGAAAGGATGCTTAGGCGCTTCATTCGAACAACAGGGTCCGGATCAGCACGCGGCTGACCTTGTTGCCGCTCCGGAGCTTTGCGCGCTCATCGAGATCGGCTTTGAGGTGGATGATGCCGCTCGCACCCTCGAGCTGGTAGAGCTTCAGCGTGCGGGCATAAGCGAGGATATCCTGGTGGATCGAATCCGCCATTCCCGGTTCGGGCGCGTTCTTGAATTCGAGCGAAAGCTCCATCCGCACCCAGACATCGGTGGGCGCGGCGAGATTGGTGTTGATCGGCGCAAGCGGGATGATGGTTGGAAAGCCGGGCGCGGCCTCCTCCGCCTCGCCATGTTCGGCACTCCCTCCGTGTCCCCCAGCAGCGGGGGCCGCGCCGTGGCTGCCTGCCGGAGCATGTGCCGATGGCACCGCTGCTTCGCTTGCCTGCGTCGTTTCTGCCGGCGCCAGCCGCCCGCCCGCGAACCAGCCCATCCCGACCGCCAGAAGCGTGGTGGCGAGAAGCGCCCCGCCTTGCATAAGGAGCGAGGAACCTTTCCTGGCCGGCGGCTGGCCCGGCGAAAGTGCGGCTGCGGCGGCCATGGTCAGAAGGGCAGCACCGTATCGAGGACTTGCTGGCCGTAGGGCGGCTGCTGCACCTCGGTCAGGCGCCCGCGTCCGCCATAGGAGATGCGCGCCTCGGCGATGCGGTCATAGTTGATCGTGTTTTCGGCGCCGATATCCGAGGGCCGCACGATGCCCGCGATCGTCAGCACGCGCAACTCGGCGTTTACCCGCACCTCCTGGCTGCCCTTGATGGTGAGGTTGCCGTTGGCGAGCGTGCCCGTCACCACCGCCGCGACAAGCAGATCGAGGTTTTCCGAACGCGCGGTGGCGCCGTCGCCCTTGGTGGAGGTCTGCGAGGCGACCGTTGCATCGAGCGAGGCATCGGGTGTCGGCACCCCGCCCCAGACCCAACCGCCTTCGAGGCCCAGCGTCCGGCCGACGCTGCGCGAGCGCTCCGACTCGTTCTTGAAGCGTGCGCGGTCGTTGATGGAGATCTTCACCGTCAGGATGTCGCCCGGCGCGAGCGCGCGCGCATCGGTGAACAGCCGACTTTGACGATCGTCCCAGAGCGAGAACTCCTTGGCAGGCGAAACCGGTGCCTTCGGATAGGCATAGGAGCCATCTTCGGTCGGGCCGATGCCGGAGCCCACCGGAGACAAAGCCGGCTCGCGGCCGATCTCGTTCAGCTGCTCGCGCGTGGCGCAGCCGTTGAGCAGGAGCAGAAGGCCGAAAAGCGCGAAACGGCGGTTCATGATGGGTCTTCCTTGCGCGCCGCAGCGGCCATGACGCTCGTCAGCGCCGCGGCCTTCGGCGCCTTCATCTCGTTCAGGATCACGCCGG
Organism: uncultured Mesorhizobium sp.; assembly: GCA_963522145.1. GTDB lineage: Bacteria > Pseudomonadota > Alphaproteobacteria > Rhizobiales > Rhizobiaceae > Mesorhizobium_B. Next base: position 2,184 of record CAUQXI010000045.1, read on the forward strand.
CCTTGCGGCTGTCGAGCTTCATCAGGATGGCGGCGGCGAGGTCGGCCCTGAGTTCCGCCAGCCGCTCGGCCGCCGCGTCGGGCTTCATGGTGGCGTAGATCTTCACCACCCCGTCCTCGGCGCGGTCGAGAAACGTTTCGCGCTTTCCGAGCCATGTCTCGTATTCCGCACGCTTGGCTTCCAGCGCCGCCATGCGGGCGTCGATCTCGCCTTGCAGCTTCTTGAGCTCTTCGGCCTGGATGGCGTAGCGCCGGTCGCGCGCGGCATCCGCGATGTTGGCGCAGAAGCGATCGGCTTCGGAGACGGGCTGCCGTGGCTCGGCCTGCTCGGCGCGCGCACCAGCGCTCACCGCGAGGAGCCCGAGAACCAGAAGCGGAACAAGCTGCTTCGCGGCGGTCATTGCAGGACCAGCTCCGCCTGGAGAGCGCCCGCCGACTTCACGGCTTGGAGGATGGCGATCACGCCGTCCGGCTTGACGCCCAGCCGGTTGAGCCCCGCCACCAGCGTTTCGAGGTCGGGACCGTCGAGCACGGACACGCGCGCATCCGGCTGCTCGGCCTCGATCACCGTCATCGGCTCCTCCGCCGTTTCACCATCGGAGAAGGGCTCGGGCTGCACCACCTTGGGCATCTCGGTCACGCGCACGGTCAGCGTCCCGTGGCTGATCGCGACCCGGCTCAGGCGAACATCCGAGCCGATCACGATGGTGCCGGTGCGCTCGTCCACGACCACGCGCGCGGGCGCGTCCGTTTCGATCACGATGTTCTCGAGTTCGGCGAAGAAGCGCGCGGGCGAAATGTCGGCCGGCTTGGCGATCGTGATCGTGCGGGCGTCCAGCTCGCGGGCGACGCGCTTGTTCCAGCGGTTCTGGGCGTGGCGGTTGATCGCATCGGCCACGCGCACGGCGGTGGAGAAATCCGGGTTGCGCAGCTGGAGGGTGAGTTCCTTCTGGTAGGAAAACTCGTCGGCCACCTGCCGCTCCACGATCGCGCCGTTAGGCACGCGGCCGGTGGTCGGCACGCCTTGCGTGAGCTTCTCCGCCGCGCCTTCCGCCGAAAAGCCGGTCACGAAGACCGACCCTTGCGCCACCGCGTAGATCTCGCCGTCGGCCGCGCGCAAGGGCGTCATGACGAGCGTCCCGCCTGCGAGCGAGGAAGCATCGCCGAGCGAGGACACGGACACGTCGATCCGCGTGCCGCCGCCCACGAATGCCGGCAGGTTCGCCGTCACGATCACGGCTGCCACGTTCTTGGAGCGCGCCCGGCCGCCTTCGGTGGCGGTGCCGAGATTGCCCAGCATGGCGCGGATGGATTGCTCGGTGAAGGGCGAGTTGCGCAGCGAGTCGCCCGAGCCCTGAAGACCGATCACCAGACCGTAGCCGACGAGCTGGTTGTCGCGCGCGGCCTGAAGCGTGGCGATATCCTTGATACGCGACGCGGCCTGTGCGCCACCGGGGAGCAGCGCAAGGAGAACGAGAAAGGCGGCAAGAAACCTCACCGCGCGCTGCCCACAAGAACGGTGCCGTCGTCAAGAACGGTGCCCGAGAACACCTTTCCGCTGTCGGCATTGCGCAGGCGCACGAGATCACCCGCGGCACCTGACTGGAGCGCGACCGCCGTGGCCGAGATCGACAACACGCCGGCACGGAACACCGCCTCGACGGGACGGCCCTGCTCGACCAGCCACGCCTCGCGCAGCGCCGAAACGGGGATCGGCCGGCCGGGCAGCAGCGTGCGGCGTGCGACCTTGCCCTCGACCTGTGCTGGATCGATCGCGACTGCACCGCCGAACGCGTTCTGTTGGCGCCGGGTCTTGAGCATCACCGTGTCGAGCGCGCCGGCATCCACGGTTTCGCCGGGATAGATGACGCGGGTCGGGACAAGCGTTCCTTCGGCCGCGGAAACGGCCGTCACGCCGAGAAGGCCCAGCACGAGCACCAGCCCGACCAGCATATTGGTCATCACGGTCCAGCGTCCGCTCATCGGCTTATCGCATGTTCTTGGAAACGACCGCAGCCATCTCGTCGGCGGCCTGGATCACCTTGGAATTCATCTCATAGGCGCGCTGGGCCGAGATCAGTTCCGTGATCTCCTTCACGGGGTCGACGTTGGAGTTTTCGAGGTAGCCCTGCTCGACTCGAGCGAAGCCGGGATCGCCCGGCACTCCGACCACCGCCGTTCCCGAAGCGGGCGTTTCGGCGAATAGATTGTCGCCCTGCGGCGCCAGGCCCGCCTCGTTGGCAAAGGAAGCGAGCTGGAGCTGGCCGAGCGCCTGAAGGTCGGTCTGGCCGTCGATGCGGGCAAAAACCTGGCCGGTCTTGTTGACCACCACCTCCACCGCATCGGTGGGCACGGTGATGGCCGGGATGACGGCGGAGCCGTCGATGGTGACGAGCTGGCCCGTGGCGTTGGTGTTGAAGGCGCCGGCGCGTGTGTAGAGCGTGCCGCCATCCGCGCCCTCGATCTGGTACCAGCCGTTGCCCACCAGCGCGAGGTCGAACTTGTTGCCCGTGGAGGTCAGCGATCCCTGCACATGGACATTGCGCACGGCAGCCGTCTTGACGCCCAGACCCACCGCGACGCCCTCGGGCACAAGGCTGCCATCCGCCCGGTTGGGCACGCCTTGGAGGCGGTCCACCTGGTAGAGCAGGTCGGTGAACTCGGCCCGCGCCCGCTTGAAGCCGGTGGTGTTGATGTTCGCGATGTTGTTCGCGATCACTTCCAGATTGGTCTGCTGGGCGGTCATGCCGGTGGCGGCAATGGCAAGGGCTCTCATGGTGTCACCTCAGATGGCCATGCGGCTGACTTCGAGATAGGCGGTCACGATCTTGTCGCGGATGGCCACCGCGGTCTGGAACGCCTGCTCGGCGCCCATCACGGCATCCACCACCTCGCGCGTGTCCGCCTTGCCCTGGAGGGCGAGGGTGGAAACATGCTCGGCCTCGCGCATGGAGCCCGCCGCATGCGTGGCGAGATCGGCCAAGGTCGCCGCGAACGAGCCTTGTGCGCCGCCAAGCCCCGCAGGCTTCGCGTCCGCGCCCTGCCCGAGGGACAGGCCCGACGTGCCGAAAGCGGAGGGCGCGAGGCTTCCGATCCCGCTGATCACGCGCCGCCCCGCATCAGGTCGATGGTCATGGAGATCAATTCGCGCGCCTGTTTGAAGACCTGGAGATTGGCCTCGTAGGACCGGTTGGCCTCGCGCAGATCAGCCATCTCGACCAGCGTGTTGACATTGGGCATCTTCACGAAGCCCTGCGCGTCCGCCGCTTCGTGGCCGGGCAGATATTCCAGCGGAAAGGCGCTTTCGTCGGTTCCCGTGCGGGCGACCTCCACCAGCGTGCCGCCGGTGCCGCGGTCGAGCTCGGCGGCGAATGACACGGTCTTGCGCCGGAACGGATCCGCGCCGGGCGTCGAGCCGGTGGACTGCGCATTGGCGAGGTTTTCCGACACGATGCGCAGCCGATCGGACTGCGCCGACAGGCCGGACGCGGAAACCTTGAGGGCAGCGGAAAGCGCGTCCATGCTCACACCTTCGCGCTCAGCATGACCATGCGATGGAAAGCCTTCACGATCGCCGTGTTGAGTTCCATGCCGCGCCGCACCTCGCCGGCCTTCACGAGCTCGTCTTCCAGCACGACCGTATTGCCCGACGGCATGACGGTCGCGGGCTCCTCGGCCTGTCCAAGCGCGCTGGCCCCTCCACTCCAGTGGCCGGAGGCGGTGGCAACAAGGGAAACACGCGTGTTGGACAGCACCTTCTCGAAGGGCACCACATCCTTGCCGACATAGCCGGCCGTGTTGGCGTTCGCGATGTTGCCGGCAACCGCCGTCTGCCGCGCCGAAAGCCATTGCGCCTGGGTGTATGCGAGCGAGAAGATGGAAGCGGATGGCATGACGAAGGCCGGATGAGCAGGATCGATGATCCAGCCTTAGGAGGCCAGTCTTGCGCGGGCCTTGCTTACGAGCCGTTCACCATACCGGCGACTAGCGGACCGTCAGAACCTGGTCGGCGGAGGTCACCACGACCCAGGCGCCGTTTCGCTGCTCGATGCGGGCCACGCGGCTGTTGTCCGGCAGGCGATCGCCGGCGCCGACCACGTAGAGGCCGGTGTCGTCCTCGATCATCGCGCGGCCGTTCGCGATGTGGACGACCTGAAAGGAAACAGTCTCAACCGGAAAGGGCTGATCGGGCGCGGGCTCCGGCATTGCCGCCTCGCTTGCCGGCGTCGTGCCGGTGGCGAGAAGATCGAGCGTCTCGGGCGCGAAATCCTCGAGCGGGTCGCCCTTCGCGATGGTCGTGCCGAGCTGACCGCCGGCATTGAGTCCGGCGCGGGGAGTGCCGGTCGTCGTGCCGCCGCTGTCGAATGTCACGGCGGGCGGGCCGAACTTGTCCGGGTTGAGGAAGATATACCACGGGAACAGGGCGCAGATCAGGCCGAGCGTGATGCCCAGCGCCGCCACCGTCAGGTCGTCGCGCCGCCACCGGCGCCAGAATTTTACTCGGGCCAGGTCAGCCATCACGCGCCTCGCGGTTCTTCAGGAAGCGGGCCAGATCGGCGAAAGCATCGCGCGAGGGCGGCTCGCCCGGTCGCTGGCACAGCGCTTCGAGCACGGCGGGCACCTGCCGCACGGCGGCGTCGAGCATCGGGTCCGAGCCCGGCTGCCAGGCGCCCATCAGGCGGAGATCGCGGGTTTCCTCGAAGCGCGCGATCATGGAGCGCAGGCGGCCGACGAGGTTGCGCTGCTCCTCGCTCCAGGCGCGGGGCGCGAGGCGCGACAGGCTTTTCAGCGGATCAACGGCCGGATAGCGGTTCTCCTCAGCGATCGAGCGCGACAGGACGATATGCCCGTCGAGAATGCCGCGCACGCTGTCGGCCACCGGGTCGTTGTGGTCGTCGCCGTCCACCAGCACGGACACCACCGCCGTGATCGAGCCGCCATCGGCGTTTCGGCCCGGCCCTGCGCGCTCCAGAAGCTGCGGCAGGTCGGTGAAGACGGAAGCGGGATAGCCGCGCGCCACCGGCGGCTCGCCGCCCGCCGACGCCACTTCGCGCGCGGCATGGGCGAAGCGGGTAACCGAATCGAGCACGAGCAGCACCTGGTCGCCCGCATCGCGAAAATATTCGGCGATCCGCATGGCCGTGTCGGGGGCGCGGCGTCGCGTCTGGGCGCTTTCGTCTCCCGTCGCCACCACGGCCACGGTCTTGGCGCGGCCGGCCGGACCCAGCGTGTCTTCCAGGAACTCGCGCACCTCGCGGCCGCGCTCGCCCACCAGCGCCACCACCACCGTGTCGAAGGCGTTGGCCTGCGCGAGCATGGCGAGCAGCGTGGACTTGCCCACGCCCGATCCGGCGAACACCCCAATGCGCTGGCCGAAGCAAAGCGGCGTGAAGATGTCGACCACGCGCACGCCGGTCCGCATCGGCCGGTCGACGCGCCCCCTGCTCAGCGCCGGTGGTACGGCGCCAGCATCATCTGAAGCGCCCGGCAGAAGCGGCGGTCCGCCATCGATCGGCTGGCCCAACGCGCTCACCACTCGCCCGCGCCAGGAGCGTGAGGGCCGCAGAACCAGAGGACCGATCCGCATCACCGGCTCGCCGAGCCCCATCGGCGTGCCGCGCTCGAAGGGTGAAACGAGCACGCCTTCTCCGCTCACGCGCACCACCTCGCCCAAGCTCGCACGCCCGGCTCTGCGGTGCTCCACGATGTCGCCCAGTTGCGCATCCTGCGACAGCCCCGCAACGCGATAGGTCGAGGGCGACAGCTCCGTGATGCGACCACCCGACTGCACGAGAGCCGCACCATCCGCGAAGCCTGCCGCGAGCGCTTCGATCCGCGAAAGCGCGTTGAGGGGGAAAGCAGGCTCCATCGGCTCGGCCTGCGCTTACTTCGAGCCGAGCGTCTTGATGGCCTCGTCCAGCGAGCCCTCGGTGTCGCGCACCAGCGCCGCCGTGCTTTCAAAGGCGCGCTGCACGGCGATCAGCCGCGTCATCTCCGTCACCGGATTGACGTTCGCATCCTCCAGAAAACCCTGCGCCACACCGGCATTCATCCGGTCCACCACCGGCTGTGGCTCGGATGGCGGCACGATGCCGGAATTGCCGAAGCGCACGAAGTCGGAGCCGGGCGTGAACTCGAACAGGCCGAGCGCGCCGACAAGCCGCCCATTTTGCCGAAGCGCGCCATCCGCGCCCGCTTCCGGTGCGCCACCCGCCGGGTCGAGCTGAAGTGCCGCGCCGCCCGCGTCGAGCACGGGGTAGCCTTCCAGCGTGACGAGCGCACCTTCCTCCGTGAGCTGGAAGCGCCCGTCTCGCGTCATCACCGGGCCGGCGGGCGTATCGATGGCGAACCACGCCTCGCCGCGCACGGCGAAATCGAGCGGGTTGCCCGTCTGGCGCAGCTGTCCCTTGTTGGCCGAAAGATAGGTCTGGCCCGACGAGGCGAAGGCCACCGCATTCTCGCCCGTGCCGCTCAACACGTCGGCGAAGCGCACGCCGGTGGCGCGGAAGCCCACCGTGCTCATATTGGCGACATTGTCGGCCAGCGTGTTCATCCGCTTTTCCAGCGCGATCTGCGCCGACAGCGCGACGTAAAGCCCGTCCTGCATGGATCTATCGCTTCATGCTCTGGAGGGTGAGCATCAGGTTGGGCGACACGCCATATGCCGCACCCTGGCTGAACAGGGTCGCGACCGATGCTGAGGCCGTGGAGGTCGCGTTGTTGACCTCCCACAGCGACGTGAAGCGCTTGAGGAACTTGCCCAGCTTCGTCGCATCCTGGAAATCGGCGAGGTCGAGCTTGGATTCGAACAGTGCCACCTGCTTTTCGAGATTGGCGCTCGCGAAGGAGTCGGGCAGGCCGAGCGCGGTGCGCACCACCTTGGAAAGCGCGGTGTCGGCCAGCACGTCATAGAAGCTGTCGATGGTCTTTGCCTTGCGCTCGAAATAAAGCGCGAGCCGCACCCCTTCATTGTCGCTGCCGGCATTTTCTTCGAGCGTTTGGCGTAGGTATTTGTCCACCGTGCCCTGCCGCGTGGCGGTGAAGACGGTGGTGGTTTCGTTGAAACGCTTGAAGTTGAACGTGTTGGCGAAGTCGCGGTAGCGCGTGTCGGACAGCTTGTTGGCAAACGTGTCGGACGTGTCGATGCCCTCGTCGAGCACCTTGCGCATGAAGGCCTTGGCATAGGTCATGTCCGACAGGCCATGCGCCTTCATGGCGTAGCGGAACAGGCGGTCGTTCGCCATGAACTCCTTGGCCGATTTCACCTTGGAGATATTGGCCAGGTAATATTCCGTTTCACGGGCGACGGTCGGCTGCTTCTCGACCCGGTCGAGCGCCTTGTCGACGTTTCGCGCGATGAGCTGGTAGCTGGAATAGGTGTTGAGCAAGACGCGCCCCGGTGCCGCCGCAGGCTTCGCGAGCCTTTCAAAGCGAGACTGACGTGATTTGCTTGCGCGAGGCTGAAGATACGCGTCTTCCTTCTTCAAGCCTCACGCAAGGCAGCGCCCGTAGAGCTTTTCCCACGGATGCCATGACCGGCGGCCGAAAGCTTGTCGGGGGCGCATGTGGGCATTCTGATCGGTCTCGTGGTGACGCTCGGCTGCGTGCTCGGCGGCTTCATGGCCATGGGCGGCCACGTCCAGGTGCTGATCCAGCCCTGGGAGGCCGTGATCATCTGCGGCGCGGCGCTCGGCACGTTCCTCGTCGCCAATCCGATGAAGGTGGTCAAGGACACCGGCAAGGCCTGCCTCCAGGCCTTCAAGGGCGCGGTGCCGAAGGAAGCCGACTACCTGCAAACGCTCGGCGTGCTCCACTCCCTGATGCGCGAGCTCAAGACCAAGTCGCGCTCGGAGGTCGAGGCGCATATCGACAATCCCACCGAGTCCGCGATCTTCCAGGCCTTTCCCCTGATCCTGAAGAAAAAGGACCTGACTGCCTTTATCTGCGATTACTGCCGCATCATCATCATCGGCAATGCCCGCTCGCACGAGATCGAGGCGCTGATGGATGAGGAGATCCAGACGCTCCGCGCCGACAGCCTCAAGCCCTATCACGCGGTGACGGCGGTGGGCGACGGCTTCCCGGCCATCGGCATCGTGGCGGCGGTGCTGGGCGTGGTGAAGGCCATGGGCGCGCTCGACCAGTCGCCGGAGATCCTCGGCGGGCTGATCGGCGCAGCGCTGGTGGGCACCTTCCTCGGCATCTTCATGTCCTATTGCGTGGTCGGGCCCATCGCCACCAAGATCAAGACGGTGCGGGAAAAGAACAACCGCCTTTATGTGATCGTGAAGCAGACGCTGCTCGCCTACATGAACGGCTCCCTGCCGCAGGTCGCGATCGAGTTCGGCCGCAAGACCATCTCCGCGCATGAGCGGCCCACCATCGACTCGGTGGAGCAGAACACGATGAACCCCGGCGGTGCCGCGATGGCCAAGGCGGCCTGACCAGGTGACGACCACAGCCCCCCTCGCCCCCGATCTGGCGAGCCCCGCCGCCATGCGCGCTTACATCGTCGAGCGCCTGGTGGGCGACACGGGCGAGCCCGACGCCGTGCTGGAGGCCGCACGCGCTCTGGGCGGAAAAACCGCAGCCCTTCTGGCCGCGAAACTCGCCGACCTGTTTCCCGTGCCGCTGCCGGTGGAGCTTGTCGACGCCACCATCGCGCGCATGAGCGAGGCGCGTCCCTCCCCCGAAGCGGCGGAGGCCGCGGTGATGGCGATCGGGAACGCCGCTTCCGGATCGGACAATGTGGCGATGCGGCTTGACGCAGGTGCGCTGGGTCTGGCCGTGGGCGCTATGTTCGGCGCCGACCCGTCGCTGCCGACCGTTCCCCTTCTTCGCGAGCCTTCCGGAATCGAGATCGAGGTCGCAGGCATGCTGCTTGGCGCGCTCGGCGGCGCGCTGAACGGAGCCGCGGCAGCCGGGGTTGTTGTCCGGCTGCCGCTTCCCGAA
>CAUQXI010000046.1:0-7541 GCA_963522145.1 uncultured Mesorhizobium sp.
TCGGCTCATCAAGGCGGGCGGCTTCGGTCGCCCGCTCCATGAACCGAAGGAGCAAGACCCATGAAACTTAAGGCAGAACGTTCCTCTCTCGGCGCCTATGGCGATGTCGCCACCGGCGCCGTGATCGACACGAGCAATCACAACATGAGTGACACAGACGCGCGCGCGCTGATCGAACGCGGCTTGTTCACCGAGGTGCAGGCCGACGCGCAGTCGAGCGAGGCGGCGGTGTTCAACGGGGCAGGTGTGCCGGGCACATCGCTTCCGGTGACCGACACGGCTGCGCTCGACCATGATGGCCTGACCACGACGGGTCATCCGCAGGCCGACGCGCAGTCGAGCGAGGCGGCGCCATCGGTCGAGCCGGGCGTTGCCTCCGCCGATGTCGGAAGCGTCGCCGGCTCGCAGGCGCATCGCCGCGGCGCACGCGACCGGAGCTGATCGGTCGTGCTCGTCCGCCTCGCGCCGCCAACAGCGCTTCTGATCTCGGTCGCGGACATGAAGAAGCGGCTGCGCGAGGACAGCGACGATTCCGACGATCTGATCGAAGCGCTGATCCGCGCGGCAACCGCGCGCGCGGAGCGGCGGACGGGCAGGGTGCTCGTGCCCACCGAGTTCGAGTGGCGGGCTTCGGACTGGGCAAGTGCGTTCGGCATCCCCGTGGTGCCGTTCCGCGAGGCGGTCGAGTTCGCTTATCTCGACGCGGCTCATGTCGAGCACATGCTTCCGTCCACAGCCTGGCGCACGCTGAGTGGTGACCGAGGCGTCTGGATCAGCATGAACGAGCCGTTCGTCCAGCCGGTTCTGTCGGATCGTGAGACGCCGATCCGCATCAAGCTCGTGGCGGGCTTCAACGACACGACGGACCAGGATCGTGACCGCGCGCTCGATCCCGACCCGATCGACGTCCAGATGGTCGCAATGCTCGTTGCGCATTGGTTCCGCACGCCTGAAGCCGCCACGGCAGACACAATGACGGACGTGCCGGCCGGCTTCGAGGCCCTTGCCGCAGAGCGGCGCATCTACCGCTGAAAGGACGACCGATGGTCTGGTTCAACTTCACCAAGGACTTCGACTTCTCGCCCGCCGCGTTGAACGGGCGGGTGACCACGGCCTACAGGGCCGGCACGCGCTTCAATGTCACGCATGAGTGCGCCGATCTCGCAGAAGCGGCGGAGGCCGGAACGCGTGAGGCCGATGCACCGGCGATCAAGGCCACGCGCGCGGTGCGCAAGAAGGCTGCACCGGTCGAAACGGTAGACGTGCTCCCCGCCGCCGTTCCTGTGAGTGGCGAGGTTCTGGCGCAGGGCGATGGCGAAGCAGACCAGCGCGGGTGATCTGCGCGAGCGCGTCACCTTCTCGTCGGAAGAGGCGGGCTCGGATGACGCCGGCGGAACGGTCACGGGCTTCGTGGACCGCTTCACCGTCTGGGCGCAGTACACTCATCTTCGCGGTGGCGAGGCGGTGCTCGCCGCGCGGCTGGAGGGTCGGCACAGCCAGATCATCCGCATTCGCGCCTCCACGCAGACCCGGCAGATCACGACCGACTGGCGGGCGACGGACGCCCGCACGGGACAGGTGTTCAACATCCGTGACGTGACGCCGATGCCTGACCGGATGTGGATCGACATTCTCGTGCAATCGGGTGCGGCGTGAAGGTCAAAGGCAAGGATGTCTTCGCCAAACAGCTCGCGCGCCTACCCGACGCGATGAAGGCCGAGATCAGGAAGGCTGTGCAGGAGTCCGCCGAAGAGATGGCGGAGTTCGCCTACCGCCTCGCGCCCGTGCAAACGGGCAAGCTGCGCTTCAGCATCGATGTCACGATGGGACCGCCGCCCAGGGGCACGATGTCCACGGTCGGGAACGCTCAAGCCGCTAAGGGCGACGAGGGCTTGATCGCCACCGTCTATGCGGGCGGCGACGGCGCCTTCTACGCACGCTTTCAGGAGTTCGGCACGGTGAACATGGCCGCCAACCCGTTCTTCTTCCCGGCATACCGAGCATCGAAGAAGCCGGCCATGCGCCGCATCCAGGCGGCCGTGCGACGCGGTGCCAAGAAGGCGTTCGGCAAATGATCGGCGGCGCGTTGCAGAAGGCGATCTTCGCGGCGCTGACCGCACCTACTGCGGTGGCTGGTGGCCGCATCTATGACAAGGTGCCGAAGGGTGCCCTGTTCCCCTATGTCACCATCGGCGACGAGCAGGTAATCGACGACAGCAACGGCTGCTCGGATGCCTGGGAGGCATATGCCGACGTGCATGTCTGGTCCCGTCCGGCCACAGGCTCGAAGATCGAGGCGAAAGACCTCGCGGTATCCATCGTCACGCGCCTCTCGACTGAGCTGCCGGTGGATGGCTTCGCCACCGTGCTCGGCACTCTGCAAACCATGCGGACCTTCCGCGATCCCGACGGGCTCACCGAGCATGCCGTCCTGACCTTCCGCTACCTCATCGATCCCGTCTGAACCTCTACAGGAGCAATGCCATGGCCATTCCCGTGAAGTCGCTGAGGGGCAAGCAGCTGCTTGTCCAGATCGGCAACGGCGCCGATCCCGAAGTCTTCGCCGCGGACTGCCTCATCAACACCGATCGCGGCATCCAGTTCACCTCCGACACCACTTCGGAAACGGTCTCCTACTGTGACGAGCCCGATTCCCCCGGCTGGACCGAGGTCACCAAGGATGGCCTGACCGCCACCATCACGGGCAGCGGCAAGCTACACACGATCTCCGTCGAGGACTGGCACGACTGGTTTGTCAGTGACGATGCCAAGAACTGCCGTGTCGTGCTGAACGGTGTCACGGCAGCCAACGGCGGCGGGCACTGGGCGGGCGCGTTCAAGCTGACCGGCTGGGAAGTCACCGGCCCGGAGAAGGAGAAGGCCGAAGTCTCGGTCACGCTCGTCAACGATGGGCCTGTCACATGGGTGCCCGCCGTATGAGCGGGCATGGATCCGTCGAGATCAGGCTCGCGGGCAAGACCCGCTCATACCGGCTCGGCCTCGCCGAGATCGAGGAGCTCGAGGCCGAGCTCGACCTGTCGATCTTCCTGATCGGTGCCGCACTGTCCTCGGAACTGCCCTTCCTGAAGGTGGGGCAATGGAAGCACGTCATTCGGCTGGGGCTGATCGGCGGCGGGTATGAACGTGCCACAGCCGATGACCTAACGCAGGCGATGATCGAGGAGCATGGCGCCGAGATGTGCGTGCCGATGGCCCTGCGCATCGTTGCTGCCGCACTCGGCAAGGTCCACTCCGAGGGCGGAGATGCCACATCGGGGGAAGCGAGCGCGCCGAAGTCAGACGGTTCGACTTCGGCGCCATCTACGCCGGCGCAGTCCTGATGGGCGTCCAGAACGTCGAGCGTCTATCGATCGGGCAGTGGCTCGCGATCGTGGAAGGCTGGAACGCGGCGCACGCTGATAAGCCGAGAGCTCCATCTGACGGCGAGTTCGAGGCGGCGATGGCGGCCGCGAAGGACATGGGGCTTTGACGCGATGGCTGTAGAAGCGGAACGGCTGCTTGCCGTCTTCGAAGCGCGGTTTACGTCGCTTGAGAAGGCCCTCGATAAGGCTGTCGGCAAGGCGCAGAAGTCGTTCAACGACATCGAGGTGGCCGGCAGCAAAGCAGAAGACGCTCTGGCGCGAGTGGGTGCGAAGGGCGCCCCCGGCATCGACCGTATGAGGGGCAAGGTCAAGGAAGCGCGAGTCGAGGTCAGCAACTTAGCCGCCCAGTTCAATGACATCGGCGTGCAGCTCGCTGGCGGGCAGTCGCCCTTCCTGATCGCACTGCAGCAGGGCACACAGATCACCCAGGCGCTTGGTCCTGCGGGCGCTCGGTCCGCTGTGACGGCGCTCGGCGGCGCCTTCATGCGCATGCTCGATCCTGTGAGCCTCGCGACCATTGCGGTGATCGGGCTGGGCGGCGCGGCTGTGCAGTATTTTGCTGAGTGGCTGAGCAGCGGACAAAAGACCGAGGAGCAGCTGAAGAAAGAGGCGCAGCTGATCGAAGAGGTCGCCAAGAAGTGGGGCGATGCGCTGCCCGCGGTGAAGGCATATGCAGACGAACGCGCGCGGGCGCTCGATGCGGAAGGCGTGAGGCAGGCCGGCAAGATCGTGTCGGACGAGAACGTTGAGAAAGCACGCGAGCAGATTCGCGGCTTGCAGGGCGACTTCGTCCGACTGATCCAGATATTTGGGACGGGCAGTCAAAACCTACCCGTTATTGCCGCGCTCCAGGAAGCGTTCGAGCGTCTGCAGGCTGAGCTGGACGACGGCGAGAAGACCGTCAAGAACGTCCAGGACGTTCAGAAGGCACTTGCCGACCTCTTCAAGAACACCTCATCTCCGGCGGTCGCCGACTTCACCGCAAAGATGACCGATTCCAGTGACGAGCTGGTCAAGTTCGCCGATAACGCGAAGCGGGCAACAGACAGGTCGGAAGAACTTGCGCAAGCGCTGTCGGTCGTTGGACAGCTCAACGCGTCGAACAACAATCTCGGGGCTCTATCCCCGCTGACCAGCGCCGACGGCCGGTTCCTCAACCCTGCTGAGGAGATGGACCGTCGCGCAGCAAACACATCATCCCAATTCGAGCGCGACTTGCAGAAGGCCGTTCCGGCAATCAACGCGTTCGTCGATCGCGTGGTGAAGGCAGAGAGTGGCGGGCAAGCCGATGCCAAGAACCCGAACTCATCCGCGACTGGCGTCGGCCAGTTCGTGGAAAGCACCTGGATCGACCTCTTCCAGCGCTACTTCCCTGACCGCGCCGCCGGCATGTCGCGCGCGGCGGTGCTGGCGCTCAGGAAGGACGCCGAGACCAGCCGAACGCTGATCGACAAGTATGCGCGTGAGAACGCTGTCGTGCTTCAGCGTGCCGGCGTGAGCGTCGATGAAGCAGCCCTTCAGCTTGCACACTTCCTCGGCGCAGGCGACGCGGCCAAGGTGCTGTCCGCCGCCTCGGGAACGCCACTGGCCGGACTGATCTCCGCGGCCTCGATCAAGGCCAATCCGACCATCCTCGGCGGCGGGCGAACCGTGGACGATGCGATCGCCTATGCGCAGCGGCGCGCCAACGCGCCAGCATCTGAGGCGGCAGGCCCGCGGAAGCGCACACCCGAACAGATCTTCGAGGGCAAGGTTGCCGACGTACAGGGGCGCATCGATGTCCTGAACGCCGAGCTCGAGGCGCAGAACGGGCTGACCAAGGGCATCAACGATTACGGCTACGCCGTCGAGCAGGCGCGCATCAAGCAGCAGCTCCTCAATGAGGCGAAGCAGGCAGGGCTGACGATCACGCCGGCGCTGGCAACGAAGATCGACCAGCTGGCCGGCAACTATGCGCGTCTGTCCGCGCAGCAGGAACACAGCAAGGTTGCGCAGGAAGAGCTGCAGCGCACGGCGGCGGAGTTCTCCGATCTCGGGCGCGATGTCCTGGGCGGCTTCATCTCCGATCTCCGCGCGGGCAAGGATGCGAGCGACGCTCTGGCGGCAGCGCTCAACAAGGTGGCCGACAAGCTGTTCGACATGCTGCTCAACTCGCTGTTTGCGCAGCCGAGCGGTGGCGGCGGAGGCGGGCTCTTGTCCGGCCTGATCGGAAGCATCTTCGGCGGCTTCCGCGCCAATGGTGGCCCGGTGTCGACCAGCAAGGCCTACATGGTCGGTGAGCGCGGGCCGGAGATGTTCGTGCCGTCCTCGGCCGGTCGCGTCCTTCCTAACGTCAAGGGCCGAGGAACCGCCCAGGCGACGCATGTCACCTTCGGCGTCTCGGCCGACAATAACGGCAACCTGCTGCCCTTCGTGGAAAGCGTCAGTCAGCGGAATGTCCGGCGTTCCGCGCCGCAGATCATGGCCGGCGCGACGCGGCAGGTGCGCCGCAACCTGACCGGCATGATGGCGGATGCCGATGCGCGGGAGCTCTGATGACGCTGTTCTGGCCCCTGGCTGCGCTGCCCGCGCGTGACTTCGCCATCAATCCATCGTTCCGCAATACGCGCGGTGCAGCCTCGATCGCCACTGGCGCTGAGCAAATCACGGCGTCGGATGCCGGACGGTGGAAGGCGACGCTCGGGGGTGTGCGTGTGGGCGACGGCGCGAGGCGCAAGCTGTTCCGCGCCTTGCAGTCTCTGCTGGAAGGCGGACTGACGCCGATCCTGATTCCGCTCTGCGGCGCCGACCAGCCGTTCCCGGCCGGCACCGGCTCCTCCCGCACACCGCTGCCGCATGAGGATGGCTCGTTCTTCTCGGATGGCAGCGGCTACGCGCAGGATGTGATCGCGGTGACGCTTGCTGCCGGCGCGGCTCGCCGCGCGACTGAGCTTAGCGTGACCAAGGTGCAGGCCGGCAATCTGGAGCCCTCGCACCACTTCTCGATCGGCGACCGGCTGTATCGCATCAAGGCTGTAAAGGCGCAGTCCGCGAGTGCCGCGACGCTGACGATCTGGCCGCCCCTGCGCGAAGCAGTTCCGGTCGGGGCTGCGCTTCGCTTCGACAATCCGGTGTGCCGCATGCGGCTGGCTTCCGATCAGGAGATGGATCTGGAGCTCGCGCTGCGCCGCTCGGCTTCCTTGTCCATCAGCTTCGTGGAGGCGCTGTGATGCTGGTCAACGTGCTGCATGTGATGCTCGACCTGGTCGCAGCCCTCCTGCCTCTTCTCGCCGGCGGCTTCGGCTTCTGATGAGCTTCTTCACGGCGGAACAGGTCGCGTCGCTCGCGGCCTCGACGGCGCGCGCCGCCTGGCTGGTGGAAGCGCGCTTCAGGAGCAAGACGGTGCGCCGCTGGGCCGGTGACACGGTGCTCGATGCCGGCGGGCACGAGTGGAAGCCGACCTATGGCGCGGTGCAGATCGAGGGGCTTGGCTTCTCGGGCGAGGCGCAGTCCAGGCAGGTGACGCTCACCCTTTCCGGCGTCGATCCCGAGCTGCTGCCGCTGGCCGTCGCCGAATCGGACGAGGCGGACCAGCAGCCGCTGCTGATCTATCTCCAGGTGTTCGGTGCCGACTGGCAGCCGATTGGCGGGCTGATCCCGCTCTTCTTCGGGCTGATGCAGCCGCCGCGCGTCGACGACACCCCGGCAAGCGGCGACGATGGTGCCGTGCAGACTGCAACGCTGACGGTCGAGAACGCATTCTTCAATCGATCACGCCCGGCCAATGGCCGCTACACCGATCGCGACCAGAAGCGGCGCTCTCCCGGTGACCGGATCATGGAGTTCGTTTCATCCCTCGTCTTCAAGACGCTTCGCTTCCCCGACTTCTGATGACGCCTGCAACCTTTATCCGCTCGTTCACTGAGCAACCCTTCCGCATGGGCGAGACGGACTGCGCCTGCATGATCGAGGCATGGGTGCTCTCACGCACCGGCGTGAGCCTGCGCGCAGCGTCCGGGCAGCACTGGCACGACGAGGAACATGCTTCGGCATTGCTTGCGCGCGTCGCGCTGCCGATCCGCCTTGGCCGCGCCATGCGCGCCGGCGGCTTCCCGGTAACGCGCGAGCCGATCGATGGCGACGTGGCCGCGATCGTTGCCGGCCACATCGTGACAGGGG
>CAUQXI010000047.1:0-5551 GCA_963522145.1 uncultured Mesorhizobium sp.
TCCTTCGTCGTCAGCATGGCCACGTCAAAGGAAACGGGCTGGACGGGCAGGCCAACGATCACGATCGTGCCGGCCGGCCGCAGCAATCCGACGATTCCGTTCCAGGCGCGCGGCGAGCCGGAACACTCGAAGACGATATCGACGCCCCATCCGTCGGTGAGACGGGCAACCTCCTCCTGCAGATCCTGTTTCGATATGTTGACGGGAAGCAGCCCCTGATAGGACGCGGCGATGTCGAGCTTGGGCTGGGCAAGGTCGGCCACCACGACCCGCGCGCAACCGCCGGCGAGGGCGGCGAGCGCCACCATGATCCCGATCGGGCCGGCACCAAGCACGAGCGCGGTGTCTCCCGGACGGATGCTGGCCTTGGATGCAGCCTGCATGCCGACCGCGAAGGGCTCCACCATCGCGCCTTCGACAAAGCTCACATTGTCCGGCAGCTTGAAGGTGTAGTTGGCGGGGTGAACGACGGTGGGCGTCAGGCAGCCATGAACCGGCGGCGTTGCCCAGAACGTCACGGCCGGATCAAGGTTGTACTGACCCATGCGCGCCGCGCGCGAGTTCTGGTCTGGCACCCCGGGCTCCATGCAAACCCGATCGCCGACCTTGAGCGAAGTGACGTCGGAGCCGATCTCGACAACCGTCCCGGAGGCCTCATGTCCGAGCACCATCGGCTGCTCGACGACAAAGGGGCCGATCCTGCCATGTGTGTAGTAATGCACGTCCGAGCCGCAGACCCCGACCGTGTGCAGCTCGATCCGGACATCGCGCGGCCCCACCGTATCCGGCAATTCGATGTCCCGGATTCTGAGTTCGTTCTGCCGTTCCAGCACCAGTGCCTTCATGGATTATCGCCTCCGCTTCAGTTCTGAATTAGCACGGAATTGCAGCACTCAGCAGTCATCGCGTGGATGTCAGAAGCGATGAGCCGCTATGTTCGGCTTAGGCTCACCGACCATTCGACGCCCATGGTCAGGTGCACAGGAAGCCGCCATCGATCGGCAGCGTCACCCCGTTGACCATGGACGCCTCGTCGCTCATCAGAAATGCAACCACGGTTGCCACCTCCAACGGCTCGATGAAGCGGCCCATCGGAATGCGCGCGAGCATCCCGGCCGATTTCGCCGGGTCGCTCCAAGCCTTTGTCGCCATCGGCGTCAGGGTGACGGCCGGGTTCACGGTGTTGACGCGGAAGCCGAGTTGTCCGAGCTCGTGCGCCATCACGGCCGACAGGGAGTCGATCGCCCCCTTTGCTGCGCAGTAGGAGCCGTGCTGAAGAAAACCCGTGGTGGACGACACGCTGGACATGTTCACGATCGAGCCGGTGCGGCCCACGGCTTGCAGCTTGCGCACGAACTCCTGCGACATGATGAGTGCCGAAAGCACGTTGACGTTCATCTGGTACTGGAAATCCTCGACCCTGATGTCGAGAAAGGACTGCAGGGTAGTCGTGCCGGCATTGTTGAACAGGTGGTCGGCGACCGTCAGCGAGCGCGCCACCTCGCGGGTCTGAGCCAGATCGTTCATATCTACGGGGAAGATCTCGCAGCCGATCTCCTCACGCAGGCTTTCGAGTTCCGAGACGGTGCGTCCAAGCGCCAGGACCTTGGCGCCGCAGCGTGTGAAATATTCGGCCGAAGCGCGGCCGATCCCCTTGGTGGCGCCCGTCACCGTGATGGTCTTGCCCGTGAAGTCCATGGTCCCCTCCCGTTATACTTCCGGGTTGTCGCCACATTTCCCGGCTCGGTCAACGAGGCGCTGAAGCTTCAGCCGCATTATCGCGGCGGTTGCTCGCGGCTGCCGTCACCGTGGAACGAGCGCGTGCAGGTGATCAGATCAATGGCACACTGGCGTTGAGCCTGGACTGTGCTTACACCACCGATGTGCCGGAACGCTGAGCCGCTTCATTGATGCCGATCGCAGGACCGTCGCTCATCGGATCGGCGCATCGGCACCGGCGTTGCACCTGCCATCCCGCGCGCTGGCTGGTGAATATGCTGATGGACGAAGCGACTGCCGACCAACTACTGGAGAGGGCGCATGCAGGCTAAGGCGAAAGTAGAAGCGCTGCCGGACGGGTCGCGGCAGATCGCGCCCATCCATCCTCCCGCGCTTCGCAACGACAGCCGGAATGCGGGCACGGCGCTGCGTGCCGAGATGTTCGAGGCGCACCCCGTGAACCGCTCGGCGGCGGAGCGGCGTGCTGCAACGCTGCTCGGACGGCGCACCGTCAAGAAGGCCTATCAGGCGGCCTGGCTGGTCAACGCGATCCGCTGCATCGACCTCACCACCCTCTCCGGTGATGATACGGAAGGCCGGGTCTCACGCCTTTGCGCGAAGGCACGGCAGCCGGTCGCCCCCTACATATTGGAAGGGCTGGGCCTCGCCGACTACGGGCTGACGACCGGCGCTGTTTGCGTTTACCCCACCATGGTGCCGGCGGCCGTCCGCGCGCTCAAGGGCACCCGCATTCCCGTGGCGTCCGTTGCCACCGGCTTTCCGGCCGGCCTGATGCCGCTTAAGCTCAGGCTTGAGGAAATCCGCTACGCCGTCGGCGAAGGCGCGCATGAGATCGACATCGTGATCACCCGCGAGCATGTGCTCAAGCGGAACTGGACAGCGCTGTACGACGAGGTTGCTGCCATGCGCGAGGCCTGCGGCGAGGCTCACCTCAAGGCTATTCTCGCGACGGGCGACCTGCAAACGCTGCGCAACGTCTATGCCGCTTCCATAGTGGCCATGCAGGCGGGGGCGGATTTCATCAAGACCTCGACCGGCAAGGAAGGGGTGAATGCCACGCTGCCGGTAAGCCTGGTGATGATCCGCGCACTTCGCGACTATGGCGAGGAAACGGGGCAGGTGGTGGGCTTCAAGCCGGCCGGCGGCATGAAGACGGCCAAGGACGCGCTGTCCTGGCAGATCCTGATGAAGGAGGAGCTGGGGCTCCGCTGGCTTCAGCCTGATCTGTTCCGCCTCGGCGCCTCATCCATGCTCGCCGATATCGAGCGCCAGCTCGAGCACCATGTCACCGGACGCTATGCCTCGTCCTCGCGCCACGCGATCGCTTGAGGAGGTCACCATGAACCAGATCGCCAAGATTCTCGAAACCATGGATTACGGCCCCGCGCCAGAAGACTCCGCCCCCGTCACGGACTGGCTCAAGCGCCATGAGGGCGGTTTCGGCCACTTCATCGACGGCACATGGACAGGCCACCGCGAGGACGAGCGCATCGCCGTCCTCAACCCTGCAGACGGCAGCACGATCGCCCATGTCTCCCAGGCCACGCCAGCCGATGTGGATGCGGCGGTGACGGCCGCGCGCGCCGCGCAGGCCAAGTGGGCGGCACTGTCGGGCCACGAGCGGGCGCGCTTCCTTTATGCGATCGCCCGCCATGTCCAGCAGCATTCGCGCTTCCTGGCCGTGCTGGAAACGATCGACAATGGCAAGCCGATCCGCGAAAGCCGCGACATCGACGTGCCGCTGGTGGCGCGCCACTTCTACCACCATGCCGGCTGGGCCGAGTTGATTGAAAGCGAATTCCCCGATTCGCGTCCCGTAGGCGTGTGCGGGCAGATCATCCCGTGGAACTTCCCGCTTCTGATGCTCGCCTGGAAGATCGGCCCCGCGCTGGCGGCCGGTAACACGGTGGTGCTGAAGCCCGCCGAATACACACCGCTGACGGCGCTTGCCTTTGCCGATATCTGCCGCGAGGTGGGCTTGCCCAAGGGCGTGGTCAACATCGTGACGGGCGACGGCGCGGTGGGAGCGGCCATCGTCGAACATCCGGACGTCGACAAGATCGCGTTCACCGGCTCGACCGAGGTGGGCCGTTTGATCCGCCGCCAGACGGCGGGAACGGGCAAGAAGCTGACGCTGGAACTCGGCGGCAAGTCGCCCTTCATTGTCTTCGCCGATGCCGATCTCGATGCCGCCGTGGAAGGCGTGGTGGACGCCATCTGGTTCAACCAGGGCCAGGTCTGTTGCGCGGGCTCGCGCATCCTGGTGCAGGAGGGCGTGGCCGAGCGGTTCACGAACCTGCTCAAGCGTCGCATGGACACCCTGCGCACCGCTTCGCCGCTAGACAAGAGCACGGATGTCGGCGCCATCGTTCATCCCGTTCAGCTCCAGCGCATCACCGAGCTCGTGGCGCAGGGCGAGAAGGAGGGCGCGCGGCTGCTGCGCGCGGGCGGTGCGCTGCCCGAGGAGGGCTTCTTCTATCCCCCAACGATCGCCTGCGACGTGGAGCCCGCTTCCACTCTCGCCAGCGAAGAGATCTTCGGGCCGGTGGCGACGCTCACCACCTTCCGAACGCCGGAGGACGGGCTGCTTCTCGCCAACAACACGCGCTACGGGCTGGCTGCGTCGGTCTGGTCGGAGAACGTCAACCTCGCGCTCGATGCGGCGGCGAAGATCAAGGCGGGCGTCGTCTGGATCAACTCCACCAACATCTTCGATGCGGGCGCCGGCTTCGGCGGCTACCGCGAGAGCGGCTTCGGCCGCGAGGGCGGGCGCGAAGGGATGTGGGAGTATCTCGCTACACCCAAGCCTTCCGGAAAGAACCCGGAAGCGCCGCTCAGTCCGCTTGAAACCGATCCCGGCGTGGGCGCAGGCGCAGCCGATGGACAGCTCGACCGCACGGCCAAGCTTTATATCGGGGGCAAGCAGGCGCGGCCCGACGGCGGCTATGCCTATGCGGTGCGGGGCGGCAAGGATGCGCCCGTGCGGCTGGCGGCTGCCGGCAACCGGAAGGATATTCGCAACGCGGTGGAAGCCGCCCACAAGGCCAAGGGCTGGGGCGCCGCCACAGGCCATAATCGGGCGCAGGTGCTTTATTACCTGGCCGAGAACCTTGCCGCACGCGAGCGCGAGTTTACCGATCGACTTCGCTCCCTCACAGGCGGAAACGAGGCCGACGCGTCGCGCGAGGTGGCCACCTCCATCCGCCGCGCCTTCTGGTATGCGGCGCAGGCCGACAAGTTCGACGGCGCGGTGCACCAGACCAAGTCGGCGCATGTGACGCTCGCAATGAACGAGCCGCTCGGCGTGCTTGGCCTTGCCTGCCCGACAGCGGCGCCGCTGCTGGGCTTCGTGTCCCTGGTGCTGCCGGCGATCGCCATGGGCAATGCAGTGATTGCCATTCCCTCGCAGCCCCATCCGCTGGCAGCCACGGACCTCTACCAGGTGCTCGACACGAGCGATGTGCCGGCAGGCGTCGTCAACATTGTGACCGGCGAGCGCGATGTGCTCGTCAAGACGCTGGCCGAGCACGACGATGTGGACGGGGTCTGGTATTTCGGCAGCAAGGAAGGCGGCGCGATGGTGGAGGCTGCCTCAGCCGGCAATCTCAAGCAGACCTGGATCGAGGACGGTGGCGCGCGCGACTGGATCGGCGTGGAAGGCCAGGGCCGCGAATTCCTGCGCCGCGCGACCCAGGTCAAGAACATCTGGGTGCCTTACGGGGAGTGATTGTCTACAGGCGCGGTGGATGCGTCTGATAGCCCAACCCTGTCCGGCGGATCGACGCCGAGCCTTTTTCTACCGCCAGCCATC